>NZ_JACVZV010000018.1:313698-367593 GCF_014654725.1 Vulcanococcus sp. Clear-D1
TGGTTCAAGCACTGATGCCTCCACTCTTGGTATCAGCGTCACGGCGGTTGACGATCCTCCGGAAATTATTCTCTCTGGTGATGAGTTAACTGTTTATGAGCGTAATCTGGATGAGGGTACAGATCCTGATCCCTTAGGGCTGACTTGCTCGGGCACCTTTACCCCTAGTGCGCCTGATGGCTTTGTTTCACTCCTTGTCAATGGCGAGCCAGCTATAGCTATCGACGAGAATGGCGACATTGTCGAATCTGGTCCGTTTAATTCCTCTTCTGGGCAGTTAACTATTGTCGGCTATGACAAGATTAGCGGCGTTGTTGACTATCTTTATTCTCTCGACAAAAGCTCCGGCCATCCTGATGACGGCATAGATAGCCTCATTGATTCTTTCGAGCTCACGCTTGAAGACGCGTCGGGTAATACCGCTACTGAGTCTTCGGAGATCACTGTAGTCGATGATATTCCTCTTGATAGCGGTGGTAATATTGAGGTGAGCTCCGGAAATCGCAACGGTGCTCTTGATCCAGCCATCATTTATGACTGGGAGCCTGGTGCGGATCGTGATCCCATTGCCTCGCTGGAAAGCCTGAAGCTGACTGTGGATGGAGTGTTCTTGGATCTGGTGCGTGTGCAGGGCGCCGAGAATCGTTGGATGGCTGATGCTGGGGATGTCGATTGCTTTCTCGAGCTTTCCAGTGACTTGCTGAATGATGGCCGGCTCACGTTTGCCCTTTATCAGGTTGCAACTGGGGCCCCGGTTAATGATTCCAGTCGTGTTGATGTAGCCACGATCAAGCTCGATGCTGATGGCGAGGACTCCGTTGAGATCAAGGCGCGTGCATTTGATTTCACCAAGTTGGATACAGTTAGCGATGAAACCACGCCAGGTGCTCCAGTTGGCTCTATTTATTTGCCTGCTGGTGACTCCGCCGATGTGCTTGTTACGGCTCTGATTGGAGAAGACCCTGCCGGTGTGAACACGTCAGGGCAGGGCTGGGGTGTCAAATCCTCTACTGGTGGTGGTAATCCGGCCCAGACCGTGGATTCTGGTGAATCCATCATGATCCGCTTTTATCAGAATAATTCTCTTGGTGGTGAATCTCTTCCAGGTGAAGACAAGCTTGGCGGTGTCCAGGATTTCCGCTTTGTGCCTTCGGGTTTTACCGGCGGTATGCAAACGGCAAGCCTGTTTGTCACCGTTGTTGTCGTGAATGAATCGGGAGAATCGCAAACCTGCGATTTCGCGCTTTCCGATTTGCTCGAGGATATCCCTGTCGTGCTTTCTGACTATTTGGATCAGATTGACTTCGGATTCGCCGATGGTTATTTGATCCAGTCAGTCGTGATACTAAACGATGCTTCTTCTGGTGGCCTTCGGATTGATCAGCCTGCTTATCCCGAATATTTGGGCGATGTTCCGCCAGCTCTTGAAGCCTCCTTCACGTTGTCTATTGCCGATCGCGATGGTGATTTCGTGTCCACTGATTTTCAGCTAAGTGTTGCCGGTGAGGTGGGGGATGATCTCGATGTCGTTGTTATTCCGGATTCTTCAGCTCAGGTTCCAGAGGGATCTGTTGCCATCGCGCCCATCGTGGTCGATCTTGATGGTGACGGCTTCGGCTTCCTCTCTCGTGAAGCCGGTGTTCAATTTGATTACACCGGCTCGGGAGAATGTCAGGCCACTGCCTGGGCTGGCGCTGCAGTTGGTCTCTTGGCCTATGACCTCAATCAAGACGGGGCGATCACCCTTTCTAGGGAGTTTGTGTTCACCCAATGGGCGCCACAGGCTTCGACTGATCTTGAAGCGCTTGCGCTTGCCTTTGACTCCAACGGAGATGGCTTGTTGAGCTCGCTTGATTCCGAGTGGGGTAAGTTCGGTCTCTGGTCGGATGCCAACAGCAATGGAATCAGTGATCAAGGGGAGTTTCTTTCTCTTGACGATCTGGGGATTGCCAGTATCAGCCTTGGCTATCAGGTAGGCAGCTCCTCAGTCGTTGGGGCCGATGGTGATGTGATCGTTGCAGGCACATCCCTTGTCACCTGGGATGACGGCAGGGTGACCCAGGCTGCTGACGCCAGCTTTATGGCCGATGCTCCAGTTATGTCGGATGGACCTTCCCAGAAGGATCCCTTGACTGGTATCCCCGAGGATTGCTCTGTTCCCATGGTCAACCCAGATGGGTGGGGGTTCTCACTCCCAGGCCTTCTTGGTGACTGCGATTCCTCACCGGTTTCGCTTCAGGATATGTTGTCCAGTCTCCCCTTCGATGCTGATTGGCTGGCCATCCTCGGTGATCAGTGGTGTCTGGGTTCGTGTGACGCAACCGGCCTGATGGTTAAAGCTCCTCCGGAGCTTCTATCGATGACGTGTTTCACCTCTGGTGATGGTAGTCGGGTGATTCACGACGAGATGTCGCTCATCCCATGAGCGCTTAATTCGCTTGACAACAGTGGGTTGCGGAAACCGCTCGTCTACGTGGCGAGCGGTTTTTTATGCGCTCAGTGCGTCACTGCTTCAACCCTTTGTTTCATGCCGAGGTCATTTGCCTGGGCCTGGGCGGCCTCGATCAGTCCGCGGAACAGGGGGTGGGGCCGGCCGGGGCGCGAGAGGAATTCGGGGTGGTACTGGCAGGCCGTGAAGAAGGGATGGTTCTTCAGCTCGATCAGTTCCACCAGGCGGCCGTCGGGGGAGGTGCCGCTGATCTCGTAGCCCGATTCCAGGAACAGGTTGCGGTAGGCGTTGTTGAACTCGTAGCGGTGGCGGTGGCGCTCGTACACCACCTCATCGCCGTAGAGCTCGTGGGCCATGGTGCCGGGGGTCAGGCGGCATGGATACACGCCCAGGCGCATCGTGCCGCCTAGGTCGACCACGTCCTGCTGCTCGGGCAGCAGGTGGATCACAGGGTGGGCCGTCTCGGCATCGAGTTCGGCACTGGTGGCGCCTGTGAGGCCCGCCTGGTTGCGGGCCCACTCGATCACGGCGCACTGCATGCCCAGGCAGAGGCCCAGGAAGGGCACCCGCTGTTCGCGCGCCCAGCGGATCGCGGTCACCTTGCCGTCGACGCCGCGGTTGCCGAAGCCACCCGGCACCACCACCGCATCCATGCCGCGCAGCAATACATCGGCACCCTGCTCTTCGATCTGTTCGGCGCAGATCCAGTGCAAATCCAGGCCGGCCCCCAGGTCGGTGCAGGCGTGGCGCAGAGCCTCCACCACCGAGAGGTAGGCGTCGTTGAGCTGCACGTATTTGCCCACCAGCGCCACCTTCACCGAGGGGCCGGGGTTGCGCAGCTTGGCCACCATCTCCGCCCAGCGGGCCATGTCGCTGTCGTGGTCGGCCAGGCCGAGCAGATCGAGCACTTCGCGGCAGAGGCCCTCCTGCTCGAGGGTGATGGGCACGGCGTAGATGCTGTCGGCATCGAGGGCCGGGATCACAGCGCGGCGGGGCACGCCGCAGAACCCGCCGATCTTGCCCTTGAGGTCTTCGCTGATGGGCCGGTCGCTGCGGCACACCAACACATCGGGCTGGATGCCGATCGAGCGCAGCTCCTTCACGGAGTGCTGGGTGGGCTTGGTTTTCAGTTCGCCTGAGGTGCCGATGTAGGGCAGCAGGGTTACGTGCACGTAGGCCAGGTCGTTGCGGCCTACGTCGCCACGGAATTCGCGGATCGCTTCGAGGAAGGGCAGCGACTCGATGTCGCCCACGGTGCCGCCGATCTCTGTGATCACCACATCGGCGCCGGAGTTGGCGGCCACCCGATGGATGCGTTCGCGGATCTCGCCGGTGATGTGGGGGATCACCTGCACGGTGCCGCCGTTGTAGTCGCCGCGGCGCTCCTTGTTGATCACCGACTGGTAGATCGAGCCGGTGGTCACGCTGTTGAGGCGCGACATGGCGGTGTCGGTGAAGCGTTCGTAGTGGCCCAGGTCGAGGTCGGTCTCGGCGCCGTCTTCGGTGACGAATACCTCACCGTGCTGGAACGGGCTCATCGTGCCCGGGTCCACATTCAGATACGGATCCAGCTTGAGGATCGAAACGCTGTAGCCCCGGCTCTTGAGCAGGCGCCCCAGGCTGGCGGCCACGATCCCCTTGCCGATGCTCGATACCACGCCACCGGTCACGAAGACGAATTTGGCCATGGCATCCGTAGCGACCCTTCAATTTACCGGCCGGCTCGGGGCGCCTCCAGGCCGCTAGCTCGAGGGTTGGTCGTTGTCGAGGCTGCGCATGTAGTCCTGCACGCGGCAGCGGCGTTGAGGTTGGCGCAGCTTGAGCAGGGCGCGCGATTCGATCTGGCGCACCCGCTCCCGCGACAGGTGCAGGTCTTCGCCGATCTGGGAGAGGGTCTGGGGGGTGTCGTCTTCCAGGCCATAGCGCAGCCGGATCACGGCGGCTTCCCGGGCGGTGAGCTCCTCCAGGAGCGACTCGAGGTCATCGTGCAGGGACTCGCGGGTGAGCTCCTGCTCCGGGGTGGCGTGGCTGTCTTCGAGCAGATCGCCGAGTTGGGTGTCCTGGTCGCGGCCCACCCGCGTATCGAGTGACACCGAGCGCGGCACCCGCATCAGGGTGAGCCGCACCACCTCCTCGCTGAGGCCCAGCTCGCGGGCCAGGTCGCTCACCGAAGCCAGGCGGCCATGTTCGGTGGCGATCTGGCGCTGCGCCTTTTTGATGCGGTTGAGCTTCTCGGTCACATGCACCGGCAGCCGGATCGTGCGGCTCTGGGTGGCGATGGCGCGGGTGATGCCCTGGCGAATCCACCAATAGGCGTAGGTGCTGAAGCGGAAGCCGCGGGTGGGGTCGTATTTCTCCACGGCCCGCTCCAGGCCGAGGGTGCCCTCCTGCACCAGATCGAGCAGCTCCATGCCCCGCTGTTTGTATTTCTTGGCTACGGCCACCACCAGGCGGAGGTTGGCTTGGATCATGCGGTCGCGGGCGCGGCGGCCGTGATGCAGCGCTTGCTTCAGCTCGGCCACGCTGAGGTTGCTGTGCTCGGCCCAGGCCTGTTGCTTCTGGCGGATCTGTTCCCGTAGCTCGCTCACCGTGCACCGCTGCTGTTCAGCCCACTGCTGCACGGCTGGCCAGTGGCCCAGCTGCGACGCCAGGCGCTGTTGGTCGTCTTCCAGATTGATCAGCTCTTGCAGCGCTGGATGCGTTGCCGCAAGGCGCCGCCGCTCCCGCAGCAGCCGTTCCCGCCGCTGCACCTGGCGCGCCAGGGTGAGTTCCTCCTCATGGCTGAGCAGATCCACCCGGCCGATGTCCTGCAGGTAGAGGCGCACCAGATCCGTGCTGCCGCGCCGGCTGCCGGTTGAGGGCTTGGGGCTGGGAGGGCCCTTAGACACAGGCTTCGCCCGCAACAGCACCCTCACGATCGAGTCTCAATTGAGATCGACCCTCAAATCACGCGTTTCTGTTCGGGATTGCCGGCGAGGAGCTCAGCCTTCGGCCTCCTCCTCCACCCAGGTGCTGGCCACGTGCAGCTCCTCGAGCTGCTTGGTGGCCACACCGCCAGGGGCGCCGGTCATCAGGCAGCGGGCTTGTTGGGTCTTGGGGAAGGCGATGGTGTCGCGGATGGATTCCTCACCGGCCAGCAGCATCACCATGCGATCGAGACCAAAGGCCAGGCCGCCGTGGGGCGGGGCGCCCATGTCGAGCGCTTCCATCAGGAAGCCGAACTGCTGATTGGCTTCCTCCAGGGGGAGGCCAACGGTTTGGAGCACCTGGCGCTGCAGGGCGGAATCGTGGATGCGCAGGGAGCCGCCGCCCAGCTCCAGGCCGTTGAGCACCAGGTCGTAGGCCTGGGCGCGGGCGCCCGGCAGGGTGTCGGCCCAGGCGGCCGGGTCGTTGCCCAGGTCGCCTGCGTTGGGGGCGCAGAAGGGGTGGTGCAGCGCCTCATAGCGGTTCTCGTCTTCGTTGAACTCGAACATCGGGAAATCCACCACCCAGAGGAAGTTCCAGCTGTCGTTCTCGCTGTCGGGCTTCACCATGTCCAGCTCGCGGGCCAGGTACTGGCGCACCCGATCGAGGGCCTTGTTCACCGTGGCGGTGTCGCCGGCGCCAAACAGGATCAAGGTGCCGGGCTCGGCGCCGGTGCGCTGCAGCAGCTCGGCCTTCTTCTCGTCTGTGAGGTTGTCTTTGATGGCGCCGATCGTGTCGATCTCGCCGCCCTCGCGCACGCGGATGAAGGCCAGGCCACCGGCACCAGCTTTCTGGGCCTCGCTGAACACATCACCGCCGGGCTTGATGCGCACGTTGCTCACCGCATCGTTGCCGCCGGGCACGGCGATGCACTTCACCGAACCGCCGGCGGCCACGGCGCCGCTGAACACCTTGAAGCCCATGTCAGCCACCAGGTCGCTCACGTTGGTGAGCTCCATGCCGTAGCGGGTGTCGGGGCGGTCGGTGCCGTAGCGCTCCATGGCGTCATGCCAGGTGAGGCGCGGGAAGGGGCGGGGCAGCTCCACGCCCTTCACGGTTTTCCAGATGGAAGCGATCAGGGATTCGTTGAGCTCGAGGATCTGCTCCTGGTCCATGAAGCTCATCTCCATGTCCAGCTGGGTGAATTCCGGCTGGCGATCGGCGCGCAGGTCTTCGTCGCGGAAGCAGCGGGCCACCTGGTAGTAGCGCTCGATGCCGCCCACCATCAGCAGCTGCTTGAACAGCTGGGGGGATTGGGGCAGGGCGAACCATTCACCGCCGCAGACGCGGGACGGCACCAGGTAGTCGCGGGCGCCCTCGGGGGTGGAGCGGGTGAGCACCGGGGTCTCCACCTCGATGAAGCCCTGGTCTTCGAGGAAGCGGCGCGCCGCCTGGATGGTTTGGGCCCGCAGGCGCAGATTGCTGTTCATGCGCTCGCGGCGCAGGTCGAGGTAGCGGTGGCGCAGCCGCAGCTCTTCGCGGGTGTTCTCCTCGTCGTGCACCGACACGGCGAAGGGCAGGTTGCCCTTCACGCTGTTGAGCACCGTGATGGCGCTGGCCAGCACTTCCACCCGGCCCGTGGCCAGCTTCTCGTTGATGGCATCGGCGGGGCGCTCGCGCACCTTGCCCTCAACCTGGATCACCGTTTCGTTGCGCAGGTGCTCCGCCACGGCGAACATCTCGGCGCCGTTGTCGGGGTCCACGGTGATCTGCACCGTGCCGCTGCGGTCGCGCAGGTCGATGAAGATCACACCGCCGTGATCACGGCTGCGGTCCACCCAGCCGCACAGTTGCACGGCCTGGCCGGTGGCATCGGGGCGCAGGTCGCCGCATCCGTGGCTGCGCATGCTGAGGAGGGAAACGCAATCGGCGATTGTCCCATTAGGGCGCCTGGATCAGTGGCCGCGCCGCAGCTAAAGGGGTCCAGGGTTCTGTACAGCTTGTACGGGATCTTGGATCGTGTCCGGGCCGATTGATTAGCCCCGATAGAACGGTCGCTTCACCACCTGGGCGGGTTCGGCTTTGCCGCGGATCTCCACTGACAGCTGGCTGCCGAGCTTGGCGGCAGCGGTATCCACCAGCGCCAGCGCAATGCCGGCCTCAAGGCTGGGGGACCAGCCGCCGCTGGTGACCGTGCCGATCGGAGTGCTTCCCGCGTCGGCGCCGCGCGCCAGTACCGGATAGCCGTGGCGGGGGATGGCACGGCCCTGCAGCTGAAGGCCCACCAGGCGTCGCTCTACGCCGGCACTCGTCTGCTGCTCCAGCACCTCACGCCCCACAAAGGGCTTGGGCATCTCCAGATGCACCAGCCAGCCCAGGCCCACTTCCAGCGGTGAGGTGGAGCTATCCATATCGCTTCCATACAGATGCATGGCTGCTTCCAGGCGCAGCGTGTCGCGGGCACCAAGGCCGCAGGGCTGGAGGCCGCGTTCCTGGCAGAGGTTCCAGAAGCTCAGCCCGGCTTCACGCCCCAGCAGTAACTCGAAACCGTCTTCCCCGGTGTAGCCGGTGCGGGCCACGAAGGCCTCGCCGATGCCCGGCAGGATGAGGTTGCGATGGCCGAAGCGGGGCAGGCCGGCCAGGGAGGTGCCGCTGATGGCCTCCAGTTGGGCTGCGGCTTCCGGCCCCTGCAGGGCCAGCAGCACCCCATCGCCTTTGTGGTCGGCCACGCGGATCCCCGCGGGCTCCAGCTGGCTGCGAATCCAGGCGGTGTCGGCCTCGGCGCAGGCGGCATTGATCACCAGCAGCAGCTCGTGGGCCTGGGTGGTTTCATCCCAGCCACGGTCGTAGACGATCAGGTCATCGCGGATGCCGCCCTGCTCGTTGAGCAGCACCGTGTAGCAGGCCTCCCCCGGGCCAATCCGAAACAGATCGGTCGGCACGAGGCCCTGCAGCACGTCTTTGGCGCCGGGACCGCTGAGGCGCAGCACCCCCATGTGGGAGATGTCGAACAGGCCGCAGCGCTCCCGCACGGCTTTGTGTTCTTGAAGGAGGCCGGCGTACTGCACCGCCATCTCCCAGCCCGCAAAGGGCACCATGCGCCCGCCGGTGCTGCGTGCAGCCTCAAAGAGTGGCGTGCGACGCAGGGGTTCAGCGTGGAGCGAAGGGGCCCCCATGGCGGCTTGGCATCGATCTGGATCCTATGGAGCGCGAATCGAGGCGGTGTGATCCACCGCTGGGCTTCAACAGTCCGAAGAGAACCCGGAGGTTCGGTTTCTGCACTGGCCACAGCCTCTGGAGCTGCCTACGTTGAGCCCCCTTGCAGGCCCCCATGGGCAACCGCCCCTGCTGCCGCAGCTGTCGCCACTGCACGCTGTCCAGCGGCGCGGAAATGGGCTGGTGTCAGCTGCGCAAGCTGCCGATTGATCAGGAGCTTGCGGCAGAGCTGTGGTGCCATCACTGGACGGCGCGTCCACCGCGGTTGCCGGTGATGGGCGACAGCCCGGCGGAGCTGCTGCCTCAGCACGGAGAGCGGCAGCTGGCCCTCGCGGACGTGCTGGAAAGCTGAAGAGAAAGGGAAGATTCGGGTCTTGGTGGTGGTGAATGTGTTCCAGCACGCCAATGCACTTGTTGGGCGGTGCCAAGCTGGATCCACACGGCTTCATGGGGACATCGTTGATGGCTGTTGCCGCCGTTGCCAGTCCGATCGAATTGATGGCCACCCAGGTGGACAGCGAGACGGTGTCGTTTGCGACGGGCGCGGTGATCTTCAGCCGCGGTCAGGCGGCGGATGCCATCTACGGCGTGCGCCGCGGCATCGTTGAGGTGATCAACTCTCAAGGCGACAAGCTCTGCTATCGCCCCGGCGAGCTGTTCAGCTACGAAGACATCGTCTGGAACGAGGACGTGCGCCACAACGATGCGGTGGCTCGCACGCCTGTTGAGCTGGTACGGCTCGATCGGCTGCGCTTTCTCAACCTGCTGCACAACCACCCCACCATGGCGATCCTGTTGATCGGCCAGCAGCACGAACGCCTGCGGGAGCAGCGTTCCAGCGGCACCTGCGCCTACTGAATCGCGCCCTGCGCTCAGCGATCCAGCAGGAACAGCAGGCTCCGAACCACTTTTGAGGCGAGCACGCTGCTCACGCCGGTGGGATCGAGCATCGGTGCCAGCTCCACCACATCGGCAGCCACCAGATTGTGGTGGCGCAGCTCATCCACAAGGGCAGCGAAATCGCTCCAGAGGAATCCCCCGGGTTCGGGGGTGCCGGTGCCGGCCATCACGGCCGGGTCGAACCAGTCGAGGTCCACGGTGAGATAGAGCGGCTTGCCGCGCAGGGGCTTGAGCGCCTCGGCCATCCGTTCGATCGCCACCAGCCGGCCCGTCTGCCGCAGTTCGGAGAATTCCTCGCGGGTGCCGCTGCGGATCGCGATCTGCAGCAGCTGTTGGCTCGGCAGCACCTCCAGGCAGCGGCGCATCGCGCAGGCATGGCTGTGGTGCGCGCCGAGCCATTCATGGCGGAGATCGGCGTGGGCATCGAGCTGCACCAGCACCAGATCCGGGTGCTTCTCGGCGACAGCCGCCACGGCACCAGAGCTGATCGAGTGTTCCCCGCCGAGCATCAAGGGTTTGAGCCCCAGGGCCAGCACGGTTTCGGTGGCCTGCTTCACGGCCGCCACCACCGGTTCCGGTGCTCCAAAGGGAATGTCCACGGCGCCGAGGTCGGCGATGGCGAGCTCCTCCAGGTCGCGATCGAGCTGGGGGCAGTAGCTCTCCAGCCCCGGGCTCACCTCCCGGATCGCGGCCGGGCCGAAGCGGGTGCCCGGTCGAAAGGAGGTGGTGCCGTCGTAGGGCACACCAAAGACGCCAACACGGCAACCGGCGGGATCGCGCTGGCTGCCCATGTAGATGGCGCCGTCGGTATCGAAGAGAGAGAGGTCGGACATGGCTTCAGGCGCGGAGGGCGCGTTCGATGGCGGCGGGGATGGCGTCGAAGGCGCCGCGCTGCCAGCGGGGGCTCCAGATCTCGCAGCCCTCGGCCACGGCGGCGGCACGGGTGGGGTCAGGCTGCAGATAGCGGGGGGCATCGGTGGCGGCGAAGGTCCAGCTCCACCAACCGCTTGGATACATCGGCACCCAGCCATACATCGGATCGGCGTGGCCGAACACCTCGCGGATCACCTTCACCGTGTCGATGTGCACCTGGCGGAAGGCCTCGGGTGATTCGCTCTGGGTGGCGAACACGCCGCCGGGTTTGAGGATGCGCCGGCACTGCTCGAAGAAGGCGCGGTTGAACAGGCCCTCAGCCGGGCCGGCCGGATCGGAGCCATCCACGATCACCACGTCATAGCTTGCATCTGGAGCGTTCGCGGCCCATGCGATGCCATCGCCCACGGTGAGGTGGAAGCGCGGATCACTCCAGCAGCCAGCGCCGATGCTCGGCAGGTGCTTTTGGCTCCACTCCACCACCAGCCCGTCGATCTCCACCATGTCGAGGTGCTGCACGCCGGCGTGGCGTAGGCACTCCCGGGCGGTGCCGCCATCGCCGCCGCCGATCACCAGCACCCGCTCCACCTGTGCCGCACCGCAGAGGGCCGGATGCACGATCGATTCGTGGTATTGCCGCTCCTGGCGCTCCGCGGTCATCCAGCAGCCATCGAGCAGCAGACCCTTGCCGTAGCGCTCGCTCTCGATGATCGTGACCCGCTGGAAGGGCGACTGCTCCTCCGCGATGACGCGGCCGGCCAGGCCGTAGCGCACGCCATCAAAGACTTCATCTACCCAGCCGGAGGTGGGGGCGGGTGCGCTGCTCACAGGCCTGGGCTGATCGATCCTTCCAGCTAAGCCTCCCACCCGCCGGTTAGGGCTGCGTTAGGGAAGCCCACGCTGTAGAAGGCCACGCCATCGTTACGCCAACCCTGTTCGAGCCAGTGGCGCCGCTCCTGCCGGGAGGCCGTGGTGGCGTGCTGGCCATCGGGCGAGACCAGCTGCCACACCGGATCAAGGCCCCGCAGGGGCTCTCCATACGCCGTGAACACGCTGCCTTGATTGCGGTAGCCGGCCTGTTCCAGCCGGCTGATCTGGCGTGGATTAGCGGTGTACACCGAGTCGTTGCGCTGGCTGTTGCGCAGCTCCACCACATCGGTTGTGTAACTGTCGTTGGGGTTGGCCGCAAAGGGCACGTCCACCAACGTCCAGTCGCCGGAGCTCACCCAGCGGCTGGCCTGGCTGGAGCTGCTGGTCAGGCGCCATTCGCCGGTGATCGGATCCCGCAGGCGAAAGGCCACCGCCAGGTCGTCGGCGTTGTCGTAGCTGGCCAGGCTCTGATCGGCCCAGCTCACCGTGGCGGGGTCCTTCAGGGCGAACTCCACAGCGAGGGTCTGCCCCGGGGAAGGCTGGGTGTAGCGATAGGCGGGCAGGGGCGCGGTGCCGGGGCCGCCGGGGTTGTAGATGGGGCTGTGGGTGCCCAGGCGTGGATCGGGCAGCACCACGCTCTCCAGGGCCCGGATCGCCTTGGGGCTGGAGGCCTTGATGATGATGTCGAACTGGTTGTCGTGGTCTTCCGCATAGGTGTAATCCGGATCGGCGGAAAGCCCGTTGCCCAGATCGGCGATGCCCTTCACCTTGAGGGTGCCGCCCTTCACCTTCACGGAGCTGCCGGCTTGTTCGATGGTGATCGCCTCGCCAGCAGGGCCTTGGGCAGTGAGCTGGAAGAAACGCGCGAACTCCTGGGGCAGAAAGCCGCTCACGCCATCGGGTGAGAAGCCGCCGGAGGTGAACAGCCGCAGCCGGTAGAGCTTGTCGCTGGTGCCGTAGTACTCCACCCCATGGTTCGCCACCGAGTTGGGGAAGGCCGGTGCGGGGTAATCCCCGGCCAACGACAGCCGGCTGAGCTTGGCGCCCACCAGGGTGGGGCCGTTGAAGGGGTCGTAGGGGTTGTTGCTGGTCTGGCTGAGGCCGGTGCCATCCACGAGACCCTTGGGGGTGATCAGCTGAACAGGGGTGCCATTACCGTTCACCACCTCGAAGCGCACTGGATGCACGGCGTTGGGGTCGCCAGTTGGCAGGCGGTTGGCGAAGTAGCCAAAGGCCACCACGGTCTGGCGCTCGTTCAAGTCGAGGTTGGGGTTCTGGGCCACGTAGAGGGGCGTGACCACCTCACCGGTGTTCAGGTGGATGCGGAAGTTCTCGGGCAGCACCGTGCTCGGCAGCAGCGGGTGGCTGAATTCGATCGGCATCGCATCCATGAAGGTCTGCGTGGCCGTGCTGTTGCTGAAACCAGCAATCTGCACGCCTGCCGGCGAAACGCCTGAGGTGATGTTGCGCAGTGGTGCGGCGGGATCCAGGCCCAGTAGCTCCTGCACCACCCCCGCGCCTGCTGTTTCCGCCAGGCCGATCTGGTTTTCACTCAGCAGGCCAGGGATTCCGGTGATGCCCTCGAAGCCCAGTCCCGCCGCCAGGATCCGTGGTGTGCTGTTGGCGCCGCCATAGATGTCGGCTCGGATCACGATGTTGCGATGGAGCTGGTCGTAGCTCGAGCCCTGGCCCATGACGATCGCTGCAGTGATTGCACTGCAGGCATGCTTGTGGCTGGGCTTGATTTCGGCAACTGGATCTGCGACTGAGTGAGCGCTGGGTGATTCCTGCCTCGGAGCTGCGCTGGCGTTTCTCCCGATCCAGTGGGCCTGGCGGCCAGAACGTGAACACCACCGATTCGCGGGTGGAGCTGCTGTTCGATCTGGCGGCGACGCCGTCGCTGCCGCCCCATCTGCTGGCGCGGGCGTTGCGCCGTCTGGAGGCGCGGCTGGTGGAGGGTTGCGTGGTGATTGCTGCCAGTGAGCACCGCTCCCAATGGCAGAACCGCGTGGCCGCCCAGCGGCGTTTGGTGGAGCTGCTGCAGGAGGCGATCAAGCCACCGCCGCCGCCGAGGCGGGCTACCAAGCCCACGCGTGGCTCGGTGCAACGGCGACTGGAAGCCAAGAAGCAGCGCAGCGCTGTGAAGCAGCAGCGGCGCGGGCGGATTCAGCCGCCGGACGACTGAGCGGCCCGAATCTCAGCTTTTGCTTGCTGCCACAGGCCCTCCAGTTCGCGGATGCTGCGGCTCTGCAGGTTTCCGCCCAGCGCTGCCTCCACGCGGGAGAAGCGATCGAGGAAGCGGCGGTTGGTGCCGGCTAGGCCGGCCTCTGGATCAATGCCGCACCAGCGGGCCACGTTCACCAGGGTGAACAGCACATCGCCGAGTTCCTCCTGGGCGTGGGCCTTGTTGCCGCTGGCCACCGCTTCCTTGAGCTCATCGAGTTCCTCGTGCACTTTCTCCCACACACCGGCCATGTCGTCCCACTCGAAGCCGGCTGCGGCGGCTTTCTTGGAGATGGTCATCGCGCCGGCGAGGGCGGGCTGGCCGCGCACCTTGCCGGCGAGGCGATCGCTGAGGGGGCTGGCGGAGGGCTCACCAGCGGGATTCGCGGCCTTCTCCGCCGCCTTGATCGCTTCCCAACTGGCTTTCACCGCGGCGCTGTCGGCGGCCTCGGCGTCAGCGAACACATGGGGGTGGCGACGAACCAGTTTCTCGCTGATGCCTGCGGCGATCTCGGCCAGATCGAACCGCCGGTCTTCCTGGGCAATCTGCGCATGCAGCACCACCTGCAGGAGTAGATCGCCCAGTTCTTCTTTGAGATGGGCGTCATCGCCATGGCGGATCGCATCGGCCACCTCATGGGCTTCCTCCAGCACATAGGGCACCAGGGAGGCGTGGGTCTGCTCCAGATCCCAGGGGCAGCCGCCCTCCGGGTTGCGCAGCTGGGCCACCACGGCGATCAACTCGCTCAACGCTGCGGTGGTTTCGGGCGTGGCGGCCATCGGTTTGCTGCTCAGGCGTCGGCGCCACCCTCGCACTCCCGGACCAACCGCCGGCTCAGCCAAAGGTGGTTGAACAGGGCCTGCAGCAGCTGGATCGGCGGCTCCAGCCCGGCCTTGGTGAGCTGCTGCTCGAGCCGCTCCGCATCCATCGAGAACACCTTGCTGTTGCGGGATGCCATCACCGCTTCGATCGTGGCGCTATCCATGCCCAGGGCTGCAAAGCGGGTGCGGCCGATGGCCAGGCCCAGGTCCAAGCCCGGTGGTCCTGATTCGCTGTAGCTACTCAGCAGCAGGCAGCCACCTGGTGCCACATGCGCCGCCATCTGCCTGAGCAACTGCTCTTGCGCTGCCGGGGCCAGAACGTGCATCACGTTGTGGCTGATCACCACCTCGAAGGCGCGATGGGCGGCGGCATCGAGATGGTCGGGGCCCCACGCCACCCGTGCGGTGGCGCCGATGCCAGCGAGCAGATCGCTGCAGAAACCGCGCATCTGCTCGCTCGGTTCCACCAAGGTGAACGTGGCCTGAGGCAGTGCCTCCAGCAGCGCCGGTAATTCCGTGCCCGTGCCGGCCCCTACCACCAGCACCCGTTGCGCCTGGGGCTGTAAGGCCGCCGCGGTTGCGGCCGCGAGCTCGAAGATCGCGTCGTAGGCGGGGATCAGCCGGCGGATGCGCGCGTTGTAGGTGCGGCCGTAGTCACCGTCGAAGTCGAGCAGGGCCATGGGCTGCGAGGGATCCGCTCAGCGGAGTCTGCGGCGGCGGCGTCGCTTGCGCTGCAGCAGCCTTGGCAGGCGCGGCAGGGGATCACCGTCTTGGATCAGATGCAGCCAGGCGCTGGCTTCCACGCCGATCAGCACCGCCAGGCTCAACCCGCGCTGCTCCTGCCAGAGCATCTGCAGGCCCCGGCCCAGTTGCAGCGGGCTCGGTGCACCCCAGGGCTGCAGCAGCCAACACGCCAGCCCCACCAGCACGGCCAGATAGACCAGCCGGCCTGCACTGCCCAGAAGCGGTGAATGCGAGATCAGCGAGCGATGGCGCAGCAGCCGCCGGTAGGGCCACCACAGCAGGCGCAGCGGTCCCCAGCGGTGACTGGGGTTGGAGCGCGTGTCGAGATCGGGAGAGAGCCACAGCCCACCGATCAAAAAGGCCAGCCCGGCGGCGCTGATCCCCGCGAGCCCCAGCCAGGGCCCCCACAGCAGCCCGAAGGGCAGGGCCAGGATCCAAGTGGCGCGGTCGTGCTGCTGGCCGCTGGCCATACCGGCTGTAGGTGCTGCATTGCAGAATGGCGCAGCCGCCCGGTTAGCTCAGCGGTAGAGCGCCTGCCTTACAAGCAGGATGTCGCTGGTTCGAACCCGGCACCGGGCATTGGTTTGAGGGTCGAAGCTGATCGATCAGCGCGCAAAAAGCGCGCAAAACACTCTGTTGCTGGTGTTGTTCGGGAAGCCCTACCGCTACATCTGGCGCTGACTTGCCCTAGTTTGACTTGGTCAACCGACGACCACAGCTTCTGATCAGGGCGTGCTCCCAAGCCCCAGAGGTTTACAAGCGATGGATACGGCCTTGCTGCAGGACCATCGGCTCAAGGGAAGAGTGACTCAGCAAGGTTCTTCGGGGTTGGCAAGCCGAGGGGAGACGCCGAACGGAAGACAAGCGCCGGGAGTGGAAAGACCGGCAGCCCTCCTGTTTGTTCGGTATGAACTATTCGACTTCCTGGGCGCCTCAGCCAGAGGCCGCGGCCAAGTTGCACGTATCTGAGCGCACGCTCGTTCGTTGGCGTGCGTCTAATTTTCTTAAGCAAGGGAAGCATTGGCGCCGTGCCTTGCCTTCCGCTCGGGCTCGTGTGCTTTACAACATTGAGCAATGCGAGAAAGACGTAGTAAAAGCATGCTCTCGTGATGCATCATTGCTTGAGCGGGATTTGCATCTTGTTCGTTAGCATATTTGTGCACGCTTAAGCGATGCATGGCTATGGCAATAACGGCATGAAAGACAATCTTGGTGAACCTATTGGTACTCGCTATCTTCCTGAGCAGCTAAAGCTCATTGAAGAGGCGGCCGTGGCCTTGAAAATCCAACGCTGCGAAATCATCAGGACTGGCGCCGCCATCTACGCCAAGCAGCTTTTAGGCAAGATTTATAGCAACTAAAAAGCCCTTCTCCATGGAGAAGAGCCCAAGTTCTTTTTCTTACTTACCATCCCATCATAACAATGGAAGATTCAGCATTTGACCTAGATGAAATGATGGCCTCTTTCCAAGCCTCCGAGCCCTCCGAACCCTCCTTGCCAGAGTCAGTGAGGGAAGGACAGATTGCAATTGAGGCTTTCAAAAAGGATGTAGAGGCTGTAGTCAGTAACGACAGCCTTAAGCAATTAGACAGGCTTCCAATCCTGCGTCAGTTAAAGGACAAATACAACCTTAGGCTTCATGACAGCGACCTGCGCAAGATGATGCACGATGCGCGACGTAAAGGCCGCGCAGCTTATGAGCCAATTACAAGCGGACGTAAGCTGAAACGTGCCAAAAGCAAGTGGCTATGGGAAGGTCTGATTATGGACGGACAAATTAATATCTTCATGGCTCTTGCCAAAACTGGTAAAACACTGCTTGTTCTGCAGTTTATGGCTGCATTGATGAATGGAGAGGAAAGTTTCCTTGGGAGGAAACTTTCTGAGCAGAATCGTCGTCGCCATATTTTGATTTGTGGTCCAGATATGAATGAAGCTGACTGGGCTGAATGCTTAGATACGTCCGGCCTTCTCATTGATGATGAATTAGTAGGTGATGAGCGGATTGAGCTTTTGACTGCCGAAGATGTTTTTAGTTTGGATGATGATGGCATTGACTTTATTGCTCGCAAAGCGCAGCAGTACCCAGGGCTAATTGTTTTGCTTGATAGCTACACCAAGGCCATGGAAGGCATGGGCTATCAAGATAAAGACACGAGTTATGGCGATCCTTTGTCTGCTTTAGCTGATGCTGTGGCTCCCCATGGGGCCACAGTCATAGTCATTCATCATGTGAGTAAAGGTAATCGCAACGCCAGTCCCGTGTTGGCGGGTCGCGGATCAATGCGTATGGCCGAAATTGCTTCTTGGCTGGTCAAGCTTCAATTCTTAAAAGAGGAATCTGAAGATTCCTCTTCTGACGGTTTAATTACTGGCCCTCGCAAAATGACTGCTATTGGCCGTGGCCGTTCAAATGAGCTTGTAGCTGAAATGGATGGCAATGGACAGTGGACGAATGGTCAAGCCTTAGATTTAGTACTTCGGCAAATGGAAGAAGAGCAGCAGAAGGCTGCTCTTCTTAACAGCCTCAATGATCGTCAAAAAGAAGTATTGAAGATCTTGAAGGCTGAATGGTGCGATGGAGAAAAGTCCACTGTTGAGATGGTCGCCGGGAGGTTGTTTGGGGGGCCTCCAAATGAAGACAGCAAGCGGAAAGCTCGGGCAACACTCGATCAGTTGAAGGAGAAGGGTTTGGTCGACAAGGAAATTCTCATTGAAGAGTGTAGGCAATTCACTGTGTATTGGCCAATTGAGGATGTTCAGGCGGAGGCTTCGGAGGGTCCGGAGGCTTCCAGGCTAAAAGCTATCGACGAGGACTCTGACTGTCCTTTCTGAAGACGATCAAGTAGGTGGTGATAGTGGTGTCGATGATTACGACTCCACTATCAGGGATAAGAACAGCTTAAAGATAGTTGGGGGGCTTCAGGATGCTTCGGAGGGTGGTGCGGAGGGTTTTTCTGACTGCACGACAGATGACAACACTTGTCAGTTTTAGCTGTGAGTCACTAGGACATTGTATTTTCAAGAAAATCTAATCTCATTTTGGCCTTGAATTATGCACTCTCCGCATAGCAAATGGATTCACGACGAGATAGAGCTTCCTTGCCTTTCAGGAGGCCTGGACCCAAATTCGGGACCTTGGGCCTACCGAGGAGAAGAACATACTTATTCGCCAATAGACGCTCCCGGCGGCATCTGGCACTACGATAATCGTGGAATAAGAGTAGTTGATAAAGGGCCAGATTTTATCCATCTCGAGACCATTTTCCTCAAGAATGAAATCTCGCGTCGAATTAGGCTTGAGGATATTGCCGCTTTCGATGTATCTTCGGATCAAGGCGAATACATTCAGAGATCCGTCGTCAGCGAGAACTGCCCCATCTGGCTTTCGCGAGTCAACCCTTATCCGACTCTCTTTCTAAGTTTTTATATTTCATACCTCGTACGCGACATAGGCAGAGCCATAGTTGATTTGCATCCTGAAGTTTTAACGGGAGAAAAGTTTGTAGACGGAAGCAGTTGGTCTTCTCGCGAGACAATATGGATCAACAGACGAAAAAGAGGGGTTGTTGTGCAGCCCGGACCCGAGTGGTTTTCCGTTGATCGCCCCGAAGAGCCATATTCAGATCTCGGCATGACTGGGGAGCTGGCGTCCGGGGTGTCACGCATAGTTGCCAAGCTCATCAGAGATTCATCCGTTCCTGGACTAAAGTCTAAGCTTTTTGAGCTATTTCCGGAGTACTGGGAGAAACTTGCTTATAACTTGAGGATCTACAGCATTCGCGATCAGCATCTACCGCAAGGTGCGCCGTGGTTTTCTCTTGGTGCAACCAACTGCTTTGAAACAGTTAGATTCCATGCCTTTCATGCTAAGGATCTTTATTTGTCAGCAGAAGCTGCTTTCGACAGGGAGCTAATTCATCAATATGCAGATGCCTCTTGGGAATTAGCAGAAAAGCTTCTGGTGCTAAAAGAAGTTATCCAAAAGACCAAGGAAGAAAACTGTCTCGACAAGACTAAGGTGGGCAGATTTGCGATAGCCTGTCGCTTTGCACAAGGCGCAAGGGAGCGCATAAGGAAAGTTCAAGGAAAGGAGTATCGCGAGTCTTTTGATAGCGCTTCGTGGATCCAAGCCTATGGAGATATCATTGCTGACAAAATTCTAGAATTTCAAAACAATAATCATGGAGCTCTCTTTCATGTAGACCATATTGTTCCTCTTGCCGCGTTGCCGCGGGAGAGCTGGAGGACCCATGAATCTCTTGCATGGCATCCATCTAATCTTCAGATCTTGACTGCAGAAGAGAATGTAAGCAAGAGTTCCTCGTATCTAGGCAGGCGTCTTACTTATAAGAATTATGATGAGTCAATTGGCGCGCAAGCCCTTGAAGACTTGATTCGGCGCCATCGTTTATACATGCAGGATTCAGAGGGAGGCAGTGCCTAGTAATGACTGCTTGCATGTTTAGTGCATGCAGAGCCTCCTCTCGGGCGCACTTCTGAATTGTGCGACTCGCCCTCACGGCGGCAATACAGGCAAGTCTTCGTCGTTGCGATGTGCACATTTAGGCCAGTATCATGAAGTCGCATTCCAATTGAAAGAGGTTATGCATCATCTCGCTTAGGTGCTATTCCGTGTTATTGCTCTGGAAGCGCTTAGCTAATGCCGAGGCGGGTGATCATCCTTTTGATCTGAGTTGGGCTCAGTGGCTGACCATTACGCGTAAGGAATCCGGCACCAGCAAGGCCACTTGCCATTTCACGCAAGGTGCTGCCCTTAATTACCATTGCTTCCAGAATTGGACGGACGCGCTCAGCACTATCTGTGGCCCGTTGCTTGGCCGCTTCATTGCTTTTGATGGTGCCGGGCCTCACGCCACCCAGTTGCACGCCACGGGCCTTTGCAACGGCCAGACCGGCCTTTGTGCGCTGACTGATCCGTCGGGCCTCAAATTGGGCGAAGGCGGCCATTTGATTGATGAACAGCTCGCCTTCAGCGGTGGCGGGATCGACGTCGGGGAAGTCAGCGAACAGCAGCCCCCCAAAGCCGTTGCGCTCGGTTTCCTTCACCAAGCCGGCGATCAGCTCCACGTCACGGGCCAGGCGATCCAGCTTTGCCACGCATAACACCGCCTTGCGCCTGCGGGCTTCAGCCAGCGCCGCCTTGAGCTGCGGGCGATCCGCCCTGCGCCCCGATTCAACCTCGGTGAACTGGCCCACCAGGTTGTGACCCAGGCGCTGCAGCAGGGCCTCCACCGCCACCTGTTGAGCTTCCAGCCCGTAGCCACTCTCACCCTGGCGACTGGTTGAAACCCGGAAATAAGCGACCACCTCAGCCATGACACCAGCCCAGATCGCAACAGACTACGATCGTTGTGGGTGGTACTGTTAGCGGCTTGCCTAGTCAGTGCTGGCTAGTTTCCGCGTGAGCCGTTGGCTTGAGACCGCGAGATTGGACAAATGTCCAACGCTTATTGCGAATTGCCCATAGCGCCATCGTGCCGTGTTGTCGCTCAGATCGCAGGCGAGCAGGTGACTGATCTCTCTATGTCTTCAGAACGGCTGCAGAAGTTAGACCAGACTTGCATCATGGACAACAACCGGAAACATCAGCCTACTAGCCCCATGCAAGATCTAATCAAGATGCACTAGACAATGCAAGCAGATGAATCACTGAGCGGTAATCGACTCGGAAGACGGACAAGTACTAAGGTCTCCAATGCTCATTTCTCTGTTAGGGCAGTTTGGATTAAAGCTGGCATTGACATAGTCATTACCCCAAGCAAGAGTACCTCGACCCCACATGATTCCCTGATTCAAGGCCTCAGCTCCCCCCCCCCGCATCGGTGACCCTTACCGCCTAGTTCTTTCTGATTTCTTCCAAATATGCCAAGACCCTTGCAAACAACAGAACGGCATCTGCCGCCACCTGCATAACCGTATCCAGCGGGGCACTGATTACCAACCTCGGACAGCAAGCCAGGCCTATTTGTCTGGTCGATCCGTATGTTAGTTGTATTCTCCTTTGATGCTTCTCCAGAGAGCGTCTTGACGCACCCCGCATAGTCAACAGCCTTAAGGCATGAATCGTGATATGGAGGTAGAGGAGTTGCGGTGCTCGCTGGAAGAGAGACAGTAATCAAAAAAGGAACGAGAAAAAGCCCTTTTGCATTGAGGAGTTTCATAAAGAGAAGATCAGAAGAAACGGATTAGGCGAGAGGGTATCAGCCAACATCAGCGGCATTTCCACTAAAGCATGCTTGGCTGTCAGGATAGCAGCACCACGATATCGCATCTATACACATTTGGACCTAAAAACAATAGTTACGTATAGCTTGTTTTAATTCGATGGAATGAAATCAGTATAGTCTGTGTGCGAATGAACCGCTTCACCCAAAAAAACATCGGCAGTTTAATGTGGCTGCTCACAGTGCGATAAGCCGCTTCAATGGCACTAGCAAAGCCCACGGGCGCAGCCTTTCAGTGGGGCTTCCATTGACCACATATATCTGTTGCTAATGTTGTCGGCCACAGCCCTTTCTTGTACGTAACTTGTTCGGATCTGATTACAAACATATCCTGTTCGGCAATTTCTCTCCTGATTGCGGCCACTTGCTCCTCCACGCTTCTGATCTCCTGTTGGATTGCCTTGATTTCATCAAAGCACTTGCCTGTATTCCCGGGGTAGCGATTTAATCTCTGTAGTTCTTCTAAGAAACTTGTAGCATTTTCCAGGCTCCTGCGAAGATCTAAAAGCGCTGGATTCTCAACTTGAACCGGCACGAGAGCGATGGCATCTTCTGAGCCAATGGGTGGATTGAAATGACACGTGCCATTAGCGTATTCTCCTCTACTGCTCTCATCAGAGTGCCAGAAGGCACAATCTGCACATGGCGCCAAAGTACTATGTGATATTGAGTCCATATCATACCCGAGTGCGACCGATAGGCCCTTTAGCGCGGATCGTCTATGTATTGATCAATCTTTTTCGCAGTCTCTATGTAATTCTGGATGTCGTCTGCCAAGTCGACTATCTTTCTGAACGCATTTCGATTTTCAATAAAGAAAGAAAACTCGATATTGCCAAAAAACCGTTCGCTAAAATCAGGATTCATGGCGTATCTCTTGGCTAGCTTCTCTATGACTTCGTCTGATAGATAATCGCTTGCAGCTTCCTCGGTGTATGGAGGCTGAAAAAACTCTTTCGGCTTGGGTTCAGCGCAGAGGTGCTCTACTGCCTCGATTGAGAGTTCATGGTCTCGGCATTCTTCTTCGGTATTGAATTCGCGATTGTCTCTATCCGAGTAATAGCGTTTGTACATCTCTTGTGTGATGTGGTAGGTGGACGGTTATTGTACGGGCCTGCAGAAGTGCCATCTGTATTGCGGGTTCTGCTAGTCGTCGTATGGAGTCTCTTCTGAGGCCCATGCGTAATGCTGTTGATGAGTGGTTATTGAGTGCCCCATTGCAAGGCAGATAGTATTAAGGCGTAGGCCCCTTCTGTGTGCGCGAAAACTGTAAGTATCCCGAAGCGCACCCGGCTTGAGACTTAGCCTCATCTTTGTTTCGTATTTCTCGTTAAGACTCTGCCAGTAGCTCATCCGGGCGAGTCTATTGTTCCAAGCCTGCGGGTTTGTATTTGGAAGTGGTAGCTTCCCTTGGCGCATAGCTTCGACCAGGTCTCCCCACAATGCTGAGGATCCTTCGGGTGGCAACGCCCTCAGCCACCGGGGTTTTGTTCGGTCATTGCCTGATATTTTCTCGTATGCGCAGTACATCTGCCATCCTTTTGTTGGGTGTTCTCGCGGCTCGCAGTGCCAGGGTTCCTCCCTTCGGAGACCATAGGTGGCCACTAGAGCCACGTAGTTTGCCCATTCCGCACCATTCCTTCCTTTCCTGTTCTCTTCGAAAAGTCGTAGAACTTCCTCTTCTTCAAGATGAGCAAGGCTCTTCTTTTTGGCCGGTCTTCCTCTGATCTCTTTTAGTCTTTCTCTGGACAGGAGCCAGCTTTTTGCTGGCGCTCCATGGTGTTCTGTTGCATACTCAAGAAAACGATTAATCGCAATACAGCATTTTTCTAGGGCTCTTGGCTTCTCTCGCCATTTTTCCGCTGTTTGTTCGGCTAGCTCGCCACCGTTTCTCGGTGGCTTTTTGCTGGAGAGTAGTTCAATGGCATAGTCGATGTAAGCCGCGTAATCTTCGCGGTATGTCTGTTCTTTGATCCTGTTTCCGGAGGAGAGTAGTCTGGCTCGGAATGCTGTTGCTGCTGCTTCCCATTGAATCCTTTCCAGCCTGTGGTTGTTGTTGGCAATTAGAGCTGCATCCCGCAGTTCGTACCCGTCGGTCACCAATGCAAATATGTTTCTAGTGCGAGCAAGGATGTCGCCGACATTTCCTCGCGACCAGTCGAAGGGCAGCGTGATTGTTCCCTTCGTGGCCTCTGTGCGGGCTTCGAGCCGCGCTTTCCCGCGATCTTCGCGAACTGTCCAGCCACTGCCCAGTGAGCTGCGCACGGAGGCTCTGAGCCCCCTCTCCCAGTCCGCTGCATTGGTGATTCGGGGCAGGGTAGTAGGTCTTGCGCTCGCTTCAGATTGGCATTCGCGCAAAATGCGCGCAAGGGTGGCCTAGTAGGTCATGGCGCGTCGCTCATGGTCATGGCACAAGCCTTGCTACAACTGAATTATGCATGCAGGGGCCTAGCCGCAGACTTCCCTTACAAGCAGGATGTCGCTGGTTCGAACCCGGCACCGGGCATCAGGGAATCAGACCGCTGAGGCGATTTCGGAAATCGCCTTTGGGCATGCCGCCCTTCAGTTCGCCGTGGATGGTGAAGTCACCTTCTGGATCACTCACCACCAGATAGGTGGGCCAGCCCATGCCTTGTTTATCGGGGTATTGGGCCAGAAGGACGCGGCGGTAGCGGCGATAGGCCTCGATGTCCTGCAGCATCACGCTCACGAAGCTGCAGCCCAGTTCGCTGCACACCGCGGCGTCGTAATGACTCATGCGGTGGCAGGTACCGCAATCTTCTGAGCTGAACTTGAGAACGGTGTAGCTCATGCTTCGGGCTGCACTGCCCGGAAGCTAGCGATCAGGGGTGGATCTGGCTTCGCCTGTAGAGCCGTCGTTCACACAGCTCCAGCTGTTGGTGTGCACCAAATACCAGGCTGATCTGTTGGAAGGCATCGGCGCTGGTGCGGCAGCCGATCTGGAGGCGGAAGGCTCCCTCGGGTAGCCATTCGGGCACGGAGCAGATCAAGCCATCCACGAAGCTGGCTGTGAGCGGGTGAATCGCAAACTGATCTGCGCTGAAGGGTTCGCACGGGGTGAGCCGCTCGTGAGGCCAGCATTCCTGCTCACCGGGCCACCCCTCCAGATCCCTCAGCAGTTGCTCGGGGGTCTGCTCGGGCCGCGCAGGATCCTGCTCCTTGGCATGCGCACAACGAAAGGCGACGGCTCCGATCGCATCCAGGCTCCAGCCACAGGGTTCAACTTCGGGATGCTGTCCCCAGAGCAGCACCAGCATTGAGCGGGCGCGTCCGGCAAACAGGTTCACCTCATGGCCGAAGCGTTCGGTAGTGGCGTCGACGCGGAGACTCGATTGCCCCCCAGCACCGCTGAACTGCCAGCAGTTGCCGCCGTTGTTGTAGCTGGTGCGGCTCAAGGCCAAGCGGCGCCGCCCCTCTGGTGCGAAGAGCAAGCCACGGCCATCCCAGACGCCGTGATCTGGATCGCTGAACTGAATGTCGTAGCAGGTGTCATCGATGACGCGGCTGGGATGCAGGGGGTCGAGGGCTTCGCTGCGGAGGTACCAGTGGCTGCGGCCCTGCCAGCAGCCTTCGAAGTTGAGGCGGTTCAGGTCCCATTGGCGCTGCTGCTGATCCAACACACGCCTCATCGGCTCTCCCTAGCCTCCACCCTGCGCGGGGTCTTGTCGATGCGGGTCACCATCGTGGGCTGCGGCTATGTGGGTGAGGCCTTGGCGCGGCTCTTGGGAGCTCAAGCTCAGAGCCATCTCACCCTCACCACCACGAGGGAGCAGCGCCGTGCTGAGCTCGAACCTCTCGGTCATCGGGTGCTGGCGCTCAAGGCCAGTGACGCTCCGGCTTTGAAGCAGGCCCTGGAGGCTGCGGATGCGGCTGTGCTTTGCATGGCACCGGGAGGAGATCGCCAGGTGGATGCGGGCGTGTACGCCGCCACGTATCGCGACAGCATCACCACGCTGTTGGCGCTGTTGCCCGATCTGCCGCAACTGCGGCAGATCGTGTACACGAGCAGTTGTGGCGTCTATGGCGATGCTGCAGGGGGCTGGGTGGATGAGAGCGCCCCGGTGGTGCCGCGTGATGCCCATGCCGAGGTGCTTGTGGAGAGCGAACAGTTGTTGGCGCAGGCCCGCAGCGAGCAGCGGCGGGTGTGTGTGCTGCGTCTCGGCGCGATCTATGGCCCTGGCCGTGATTGGAGCCCTCGTTTCAAGGCACTCGCTGGTACCACCAGGCCCGGCGATGGCCAGAGCCACAGCCATTGGATCCATCGCGATGATGTGGCCGGTGCCATGGCAGCCGCGCTGGCCGGAGCCTGGGATCAGACCGTGAATGTGGTGGACGATCAGCCCTGGCGTGTGGCCGAGCTGCTCGACCGAATTTGCGCCGCCGCCGAGCTGCCACCCGTGCAATGGAGCGGTGCCTCGCCGGAGGCCACGCCGATGGTGGATCGTCGGATCAGCAATCGCCGGCTGCGCAGCCTGGGTTACGAGCTGCTGCACCCCACCCTCTCCGGCTTTTGAGCCTGCTGGGGCCGGTTATGGCTTGACCCGGCTGGCTAGGCCAAACACCACGGCCATCAGCAAATAGCCCAGGGCCCAGCTGCTGCCCACGCCCCAGCCCAGCTGCAGCACCGTGTCTGAGGTGGTGAAACGCCAGGCGTGCATCACCCCGAGCCAGGCGCAGCCGGAGGCCACCACGGCACAGAGGCTGGCGGCCAGGAAGCGGCGCTCAATCACGTACACCACCATCGCCGCCAGCAACATCGCCGTGATGATCTGGCCCTGCTCCAGGGCAAACGCACCTGCGGCCCACACATCGGCCTGTTGCAGCGGCCGGATCAGGGCGGCGGAAAACGGCTGCTCGGTGCTGCCGGCACCCCCAGCCCGCAGGCCGGCTTTCAGCAGCATGGCGCCCCAGCCGGCCAGGCCGGGCAGCAGTCCCAAGGCCACGGCGGGTGCATGGGCGCTGGGGGTGGCCTGAAAGGCCTGCGCGGCTATCACCAGGCCGATGTAGAGCACGATCGCCATCCCGGCCTCGATCGGCACCAGCTGGGCGATCAGCCCGAACAATCCGAGCAAACAGGCGCCGCCCATCACCAGGCCGTTGAGCCAGGAGTAGCCGATGCGGGCCCCCATGGCTTTCCAGGCGGGATGACCGATGTAGAGGGTGGTGGGGAAACAGCCCCCCAGCGCAGCCGCGGCGATGGTGCCGAGCCCATTGATCAGCAGCGAACTGCGCACCGGGTAGCGATCGCCGGCGGCTTCAGCGCTTTCGATGTTCTGCAGGGAGCCCAGCAGGTTGAACAGGCCCATCGGCACGATCACGCCCAACCAGGGCAGCAGCTGGCCGCGGGCCTGCCACAGCGCCACCAGTTCCAGATGGGGGGGGCGCAGCCCCACCTGACCCAGTTGCTGCTGCCAGAGCACAGGGTCGAGGCGGATTAGGCCCAGGCCCCAGGCCAGGGCCATGCCCACCAGCACGGCCAGCAGTCCACCGGGGATCGGCAGGCGCAGCTGTCCGTAGTAGGTGACCAGGATCAACGCCAGCACCGTGAGGCCCACCACGGGTTGGGCGTAGGTGCGCAGCAGGAATCCCAAGGCGATGTAGCCCAGGGCAATGCCCGCCAGGGTGGAGAGAAGCGCAGCTCGCGGCAGCCAGCGCCGCAGCAGCTGGGCGCTGAAGGCTCCCGCCGCCTCGATCAGGCCGGAGCCGAGGCAAGCCACCATGCCTGCCTGCCACGAAAGCCGCACCGCAGCCGCTGGACCCAGGCCGGCACTGAGGGCGCCCAGCTTCACCGGCAGCATCACCAGAAACACGTAGGCGAACAGGCTCACCGTGTTGATGCCGTAGGGGAGCGCTGTGCGATCGCTGCGCCCCTCCGCCTGCGCCAGCTGGTAGGCCTGCCAGGCATAGGCAAGGTTGCCCAGCAGCAGGCTGATGCCCGTTGCAGGCAAGATCGTGCCCAGCAACAGCTCACTGGGGTAGCCGAGTACGCCAGCGCAGAGCCCCATGATCAACAGGATCTGGATCAGGTTGTCGAGCGCCAGGCCGAGAAAGCCGTCGAGGTCGCCGGCGACAAACCAGCGGGGGCCGGTGGCCAGAGGAGTGGTCATGGCTCCACCATGGCTGTGCTGCGCCCCTAACGCTGCAGCTGCCGCCAAGCGTCTTGGGGATCGATGCCGCGCTGGCAGAGGTTCACCCAGGGGCGCAGCGGGCCGAGCCAGTCTTCGGGGTCAGGGCGGCGCAGCAGTGCAAGCACCGAGGGCGGGGTGGGGTTGAGACGCGGGGGCATGGCGGGCAGTGGCGCACTGCATGGAGCATTCCCCGTGGCTCCACGCTTCAGCCGCGGCAGAGCTCCTCACTCACGTCCCAGAGCCGTGTGCAGGCCGCGGCATCGAGTGCCGCCGGTGCGATGCGGCAGGCCTTGGGATAGCCCTTGAGGTTGCCCAGACCGCCGGGGCCGTAGAAGCCGCCGGGTTTGGCTGCAGGTGCCGTGGCGGCAAACAGCTGGGGTAGGGCGCCCATGGCGGCGCTCTGGAACAGCGGGTCCATCAGGCGGTAGGCCAGGGCTTCCACCCGGGAGCCGCGGGCCGCCACAGAGGTGGGCTGCAGGTTGGTGCGGGCCAGGCCGGGATGAGCCGCGATCGAACGCACCTCTGCACCCTGGGCATCCAGCCGGCGCTGCAGCTCGAGGGCCGTCATCACGTTGGCCAGCTTGCTCTGGGCGTAGGCGGCCCAGGCGTCGTAGCGCTGTTCGCCCTGCAGATCATCGAAGGCGATGCGGCCGAAGTAGCTCGCCCCGGAGCTCACATGCACCACCCGGGCCCCCGGCCGCAGCACGGGCAGGAGCTGCTGGGTGAGAGCGAAGTGCCCCAGGTGATTCACGGCGAACTGCAGCTCGAACCCCTGGGCGCTCAGCTGGCGAGGCGGGGCCATGACCCCGGCGTTGTTGATCAGCAGATCGATGGCGCTCCAGCGCGCGGCGATCTCGGCAGCTCCATGGCGCACGCTGGCTAGATCGGCGAGGTTGAGCTCGAGTGGGATCAGCTCGCCTCCGCCATCGCCGGCCAGGTCCTGACAGGTGGCTTCCGCTTTGGTCAGGCTGCGGCAGGCCACCACCACACGCGCCCCTCGCTGGGCCAGTGCCCGGGCTGTTTCAAGCCCCAGGCCGCTGTTGGCGCCCGTGATCAGGGCGGTGCGGCCGCTCTGATCGGGGATGTCGGCGCAGGTCCAGGGCATGGCGGCGGAAGTTCAGCTCGCCAATCGTGTCGCCCTCACTTCCAGCAGTGTGGGCCCCACCCAAAAGCTGCCGGGATCAGCGGCGGCTGCAGCGATCTCCTCGCTGGCGTCGGCGGCATCACCGCTGTTCCACAACGCCAGTTCCTGCAGGCGCGCGCCGTACACCTCCACAAAGCGCTGCATCCACTGGCCTGCCATCGAGTGGCTGTCGCCGGCAACGGGCAAGGGCTGCAGCGCTTCGATGCGCCAGCCCCGGGCTGCCAGCAGCGCGGGTAGCCGCCGGTTCACATCGGGATCGCCGCCGGCCTCGCGGAAACTGCGCTGGCAGGCCTGGCCGAAGCGAGCGATGGCGCGGCCACCGGGGTGAAGCCCGAAGCTGTCCCAATGGACGTATTCGTGCAGCACCAGCTGGCCGCCGAGGCGGAGGCTGTGCTCCAGCCCCGTGATCAGGGGATCCAGATCGGGAAGGAACATCGCGACCCAGCGGCACCAGGCCAGATCGAAGCCTTCAGCTGGCCACGGATCGCGCAACAGATGGTGTTGACGCAGCTCCAGTTGGGGCAGCTGGTCGCTGCGGGCCATGGCTTGTCCGGCAGCCACATACGCATCGCTGAGTTCCAGTCCCAGCACCCGGCCCGTGGGTCCCACGATCCGTGCCAGATCCATGGCCGCAAAACCAGGGCCGGCGCCCACATCGAGGACCCGCAGCCCTGGGGCGAGGCCGGCGCGCTGCCAGGCCGCCCGGGCCGCGGGCAGCCAGAGCTCGTGCTGGAACCGAAGGCGCTCCAGCTCCTCGGTGTGGGTACCGAGCAGGTAGCTGGAGTCGCCCATCAGGGTGGTGGAGCTCAGTCCTCAGGGAACAGCAGACCGGCCAGTTCGTCGGGATCTACGTCGTAAACGCGGGCCAGGCTGGTTTCAATCGCCGCGGTCACCTCACCGGGCAGGAAGCGCATGGCGCTGAGGGCGTCGTCGGTGATTTCGTCGCTGAGCAGCTTCTCGCCCTCGAGCTTTTCATCGTTGATCACCGCCATCACCCAGCTCTGGTAGGCGTACACCAGATCGGAGAACTCCAGATCGGGATCGTTGAAGTCCAGGGCCATCGCAGATGCGGGCGCAGCTCCCTGCAGTCTGCCGGCCAGTGGGGAGGATGGGCACTATGACGATGCAATCCCCTGACCCTGTGGCCCTCCAGGCCACCCTGGTGGACTTCGCCCTGGCGGAACTGGTGCGTCAGCACCGGGAGAGCTTTCCGCCGCTCTGGAGCCAGGAGAGCTGGGCCAAGCTGCTGATCTGGCTGGCCCTCAATTGCGGCTGCAGCGGAGATGAGGCGGGTTTGAAGGCCTTCGCCGAAGCGATCGGCTCACTGCAGATGGGTCGTCTGCGGCGGGTGTTTTTTGAACGGGAGCTGGGAGACCTTGAGCTGCAGCTCATGGCCGACCCGGCAGAGCAGCAGGTGCTGGTGCTTCCGCAGGGCCCGGCAGAGGAGGTGCTGCAGAACCAGCGCATTGCCCAGGCGTTTGAGCGGGTGGGTCTGACCACCCACCTGCCAGCCGATCAGGCCCGCTGGCAGCAGCTGGATGCGGTGGTGGTGGTGCCTTGGTTGGAGAGCCGCTGATGGAGCTGATCGCCCGATATCGCAATGGCGGCTTTGAAGCACTGGCTGATGGCGTGATGGCCTTCTTTGAGCGCCGCGCTGATCTGCAACGCCCCGGTGTGGCCTTCGGACCGGACGGCGGCGAGCCCGCCAAGGTGTCGACGGATATCAGCCTGGTGGCGCTTGATCGCAGCGACCCTGAGGCCTTCGCCTTGGCCGAGGTGATCCTGCGCGGCGTCAGCGCTGGTTTGGAGCGCTACCTGCAAGAGCGGCCCCTGTTTCGCGACTGCTGCCCTGAGCAGCAGTTGTTTGTGAATCCGATCTTCAATCTGCAGCGCTATGCCCCGGGCGAAGGGTTCAAGCGTTGGCACTGCGACTGGACCATGAGCGACGAGGCCACGGAGCCTGTGCACCGGGTGTTGGCCTGGATTCTCTATTGCAACAGCGTGGACGACGCGGGCACAGAGTTTCACTGGCAGGGCCATCACGAAGCGGCGGAGCGGGGCAAGCTCGTGATCTTTCCCGCCGGCCCCTCTCACATCCACCGCGGCCGGGTGAATCACAGCCACAGCAAAACGATTGCCACGGGTTGGATCAATGCCGGCAGCCGCGACGCATACCTTGCGCGCCTGGCCAGCGGTTAGCGGTGTTCGGTGTTGGGTTTGTGTTGCTCCGGCGGCCACACCATCGAATACTCCACCTGCTGCGGGAATGGGATCTCGATGTTGTGGGCCTTGAAGGCATGCCAGATGGCCTGGTTTACCTCACTGCAGATTCCTACGTTGTCCATCGGGTTGGCGATCCAGAAGCGCAGGGCGTAGTTGATTGCTGAATCGCCGTAGCTGAGCAGCAGTGCTTTGGGGGCCGGGTTGGCCAGCACCCGCGGCACCTGTTGGGCGGTGGCTTCCAGCAGGGCGATCACCTCGGCAGGCTCGTGGTGATAAGCGGCGCCCACGCTCACCTGGCTGCGCCGCATTCGGTCGCTGGCGGTGTAGCTGGTGGCGGCCTCGGTGAAAAAGGTCTGGTTGGGGATCAGCAGCTCGGCGTTGTCACGGTCGCGCCAGAGCAGCGTGGCCCGCAGCCCCAGGTGGCGCACCTCACAGGGGTCCCCATCGAGCATCAGCACCTCTCCAGGCCGCACGGAGCCCTCAAACAACAGCCAGATCCCGCTCACGAAGTTGGAGAACACTTCTTTGATGCCGAAGCCCAGGCCCACGGACAGCCCCCCGGCGACCGCGATCAGGGCTGTGGTGTTGAGCCCTAGTTGCACCGCAACGGCGACCAGCCCGATCCCCACGACCGCGTAGCGCAGCATCAGTTCCATCGCCTTACGGCTGCCATCGCTCAGACCCACGGCCCGCTGCACCAGCCAGGCCAGGGCTGCTGCTGGTGGCCCACAGCCCACCAGCACCAGGTAGATCACCACGACCGCCTTGAACAGTTCTCCAGTGCTGATCGAAACGCCGAACACGTCTCCGAGGCGCGTGACGGCCAAATCGTTCACGCTGTCCACCTCTTTGATCAGAGCCAGGGCCGACACCAGGAGAAACCCTGGCCGAAGCAGTCGGCTTTCGAGTTGATGCACCCGCTCCTCCGGCAGCCAACGCAACAGGAGCGGGTGCAGCAGATGCAGGCCATACCAGCCCAGCCAGATGATGCCCAGCTGCCGGCAGAGGCCATAGGGCTGGCCGAAGGCCGCCAGCGCCAGCGTGACTACCCCCAGCGCGCTGAGCCCCAGAGGCGCATAGGCCAGTGATGGCCAACCGGGAATCAGCCGGCGTCGACGGGCCAGGCGGGTCCCCAGCATCAGCCCAACCACCAACACCAGCTGAAGCAGCACCTCAGGCCGCTCTAGGTAGCCAAGCCAGCCGAAGACCTCCAGCAGTAGTTGTCTCATTGGGACCTCTGAAAGGCGGTCACCAGGGTTGCCGCCACCTCCTCAGGACTGCGTTCGCCGAACAGCAAGATGGTGAGTTCAGCCTGAACCTTGTTCATCCTGGAATCCCCGGCATGGATCGATTCCAGGAACGACGAGATCACATGGCTCTCCTGCTGCGACGTCTCCATGGCCTCCAGCACCTCGGAGCTCTGAACGGGCACCTTGACGAAGCGGTTGGCCGGTAAAACGGTTTGGGATCCGAGGGTCAGCACACGCTGGACCATGGGATTGGTGCTGAAACGGCTGAATGCCAGGGCTCGGGCGCGTCCGGCGCTGCTCGAGCTGCGGCCCAGGGCCAGCACCCGCAAGCGGTTCACCGGACTCGCTGCTCCTCCCACGCCATCGGGAAGGGGGCTAACCCCAAGATGGGGCCCCAGTCGCTGGCGTAGCCGCGGCAGGCTGACTGAGTTGCAGGGAATCCAATCCAGGCGACCAGTCAGAAACTCTGAGATCACGGTCTGCTGGTTGGGATAAAAAGTGACCCTTAGCTGATTGTTGGCGTTTTGCAACCAGGCCAGCCAGCGGATCAGCGTGTTCAGCTCCTGCTGCTCGATAGGGTTCCCTTTCACCACGTTGGTGATGCTCTCCACGGCTCCGAGACTGCCGGCCGTCCAGAAGAGATTGATCACATCGGCGCTCAGGCCGATCCGACGACCCTTCGCGCTGGCAGCCAGCAGCTCATCGAGCGTTGCGGGCGGTGTGGCCAGTTGTTTGCGGTTGAAGCAGGCCACCTGCGTCTGCACCAGCACCGGGATACCCGCCAGTCGGCCGCGACGGTCGCGGATGCGGTCGAGGTCCCCTGGGTTGAACTGGGCGGTGTCCCGCGCGTTGGCGGGGTAGGGGTCCACCAGGCCGTCGTCCAAGAGTTTCAGTGCCGTTGCCCCGTTCAAGAACAGCAGATCGGGGCCGAGGCCTGATTGGGTGCGATCGCGAATCGTTTTGCCGAGGTCGGTTTCGGGATACAGGCTGAACTGAAAACGTGTGGAGGGGTGCAGTTGGCGGTAGCCCTGCTCCAGCGGCGCGAGGCGATCCTGCACCTCTTGATGGGCTTCCCCATCAATCGCCTGATCGGCGCTCATCCCAATCGCCAGGTAGAGCACGTTGGGGAGCTGAGGCACTGCGCTGCAGCCCGCCAGCGCTGCACTGCTGATCAGGCTGGCCCACAGGCCGAGGTGACGGCTTCGCCGGGATCGCAGCGCGGAGAGCAGGCCCATGGAACCCTGTAGCGCGCCCATCATCCTGGCTCTGGGCCGTTTTGCGAGCATGGCCGGACATGCCATCACGCACCACTGTGACCGAGGCCGCCGCTGCTGCACCTGCCACCGCTGCGGAGGCCCTGCCCAAGACCTACGACCCGGTGGGCACCGAAGCGCGCTGGCAGCAGGCCTGGGAAACCAGCGGCGCCTTTCACCCGGATCCCAGTGCACCCGGTGAACCGTTCTCGGTGGTGATCCCGCCGCCGAACGTCACCGGCAGCCTGCACATGGGCCATGCCTTCAACACGGCCCTGATCGACACGATCGTGCGCTTCCAGCGCCTGCGCGGCAAGAACGTTCTGTGTTTGCCCGGCACGGATCACGCTTCGATCGCCGTGCAGACGATCCTCGAAAAGCAGCTCAAGGCTGACGGCAAGCGCAAAGAAGATCTGGGCCGAGAGGCGTTCCTCGAGAAGGCCTGGGAATGGAAGGCCCAGAGCGGCGGCACGATCGTGGGCCAGCTGCGCCGCCTGGGTTATTCCGTTGATTGGCAGCGCGAGCGCTTCACCCTCGACGCCGGCTGCAGCGAAGCGGTGATTGAGGCCTTCAACCGGCTGCATGAGCAGGGGTTGATCTACCGGGGTGAATACCTGGTGAACTGGTGCCCCGCCTCGGGCTCCGCGGTGAGTGATCTGGAGGTGGAGATGAAGGAGGTGGATGGTCACCTCTGGCATTTCCGCTATCCGCTCACGGCCGGCGGCGGCTTCCTGGAAGTGGCCACCACCCGCCCCGAAACCCTGCTGGGTGATACAGCCGTGGCGGTGAATCCCAAAGACCCGCGCTACGCGGCGTTGGTGGGCCAGACCCTCACCCTGCCCCTGGTGGGCCGCGAGATCCCGATCGTGGCCGACGACCACGTGGACGCCGAGTTCGGCACCGGCTGCGTGAAGGTGACCCCCGCCCACGACCCCAACGACTTCGCGATTGGGCAGCGCCATGCGCTGCCTTTGATCACGGTGATGGCCAAGGACGGCTCGATGAACGAAGCCGCCGGCCGCTTCCAGGGGCTCGATCGCTTCGAGGCTCGCAAGGCCGTGGTGGCCGCGATGGAGGAGGAAGGCTTCCTGGTGAAGGTGGAGGACTATCGCCACAGCGTGCCCTTCTCCGATCGCGGCAAGGTGCCGGTGGAGCCGCTGCTCTCCACCCAGTGGTTCGTGAAGACCGAGCCCCTGGCGGCCCGTTGCCGCGAGGCTCTGGAGAACGCCGATCCGCGCTTCGTGCCGGAGCGTTGGAGCAAGGTCTACCGCGACTGGCTCACCGACATCCGCGACTGGTGCATCTCCCGCCAGCTCTGGTGGGGGCACCGCATCCCGGCCTGGTTTGTGGTGAGCGAAACCGGCGGTGCCATCACCGACACCACGCCCTACGTGGTGGCCCGCAACGCAGCTGAAGCCCGCCAGAAGGCTGAAGCCCAATTCAGTGGCGGCACCCATGCCCATCCCGTGGTGCTCGAGCAGGATCCCGACGCCCTCGACACCTGGTTCTCCAGCGGCCTTTGGCCCTTCTCCACCCTGGGCTGGCCCAACGCTGAGGCCGCCGATCTGCAGCGCTGGTACCCCACCAGCGTGCTGGTGACGGGCTTCGACATCATCTTTTTCTGGGTGGCCCGGATGACGATGATGGCCGGCGCCTTCACCGGCCAGATGCCCTTCCAGGACGTGTACATCCACGGCCTGGTGCGCGATGAGAACAACCGCAAGATGAGCAAATCGGCGGGCAATGGCATCGACCCGCTGCTGCTGATCGATCGCTACGGCGCTGATGCCCTGCGCTTCGCCCTGGTGCGCGAGGTGGCTGGCGCGGGTCAGGACATTCGCCTGGACTACGACCGCAAGTCCGACACCTCCGCCACGGTGGAGGCCTCCCGCAATTTCGCCAACAAGCTGTGGAATGTCACGCGCTTTGCGCTGATGAACCTCGATGGCGAAACGCCGGCGAGCCTGGGGGAACCGGATCCCGCCGCGTTGCAGCTGGCCGATCGCTGGATTCTCTCCCGCCTGGCGCGCGTGAACCGCGAAACGGCCGAGCGCTACGGCAACTACGGCCTCGGCGAAGCCGCCAAGGGTCTGTATGAGTTCGCCTGGAACGAGGTGTGCGATTGGTACGTGGAGCTGATCAAGCGGCGCTTGCAGGTGCCGGTTGAGTTGGAGGGCGCTGCCCGCGAGGCGGCACTGGCCGATCAGCGCACCGCCCGCCAGGTGCTGGCCAAGGCGCTCAACGAGTTGCTGGTGATGCTCCAGCCGCTGATGCCGCACCTCACCGAAGAGCTCTGGCACGGTCTCACCGGCGCCAGTGAGGAAACCTTCCTCGCTCTTCAGCCCTGGCCGCAACTCGATGAAGCCGCCCTCAACGACGAGCTCGAGTCGTCGTTCGCCGATCTGATCGAGGCGATCCGCGTGGTGCGCAACCTGCGGGCCGTGGCAGGCCTCAAGCCAAGCCAGAGCGTGCCCGTGCGCTTCGTGACCGGTCGCAGCGCGCTTGCTGGGGTGCTCAGCGCCGCCACCGCTGACATCACGGCTCTCACCCGCGCCGAACGGGTGGAGGTGCTGGATCCGGCCGCGGCGGAGGCCAATCCCGCCACCAAGGCGCTGGCGGGCGTGAGCGGCGAGCTGCAGGTGCTGCTGCCGATCGAAGGCCTGGTGGACCTGGAGGCCCTGCGCGCCCGCCTTGAGAAAGACATCGCCAAGGCCGACAAGGAGATCAAGGGCCTCGCTGGCCGCCTCGCCAACCCCAACTTTGCGGACAAAGCTCCGCCGGAGGTGGTGGCGGAGTGCAAGGCCAACCTGGCTGAGGCGGAGGCCCAGGCGGAGTTGGCCCGCAAGCGCCTGGCGGATCTGGGTTGAGCCTGGTCAGTTGGGCGTGATCATCACCTTGAAGATCTCGCCCGAAGCCTGGGTCCAGTTGGTGCTGCCGTAGGTGGTGGGGTCATTGAAGTCGTCGGCTAGTTGCGACTTGATGCCTCCCACCGCGTAGCCGATCAGCACTGATTCCCCGGGGTCGCTCCGCCGGCGCAAGCGGTCGAGATCAACAACACCATCGGCGAGATAGCGAACCCGTGGGTCTTGCCCCTTCGCGAGCGGGATAAAGGCCGAGGAGGCGCCGAAGGTCAGCGGTTCACCGCTCGCGGTGCTGAGGGCTGGATAGCTACCTGGGATGGATTGCGACCATTCGCCTTTGGCATTGCGCTTGATCGCGGCGATCTGAGAGGTGAAGGGGTAGGGGTTCTCGCTGTTGAAGAAGGGATCGCCATTGGGATCGAGGGTGAGCGCTGAGATCCCGCCAAAGACCAGATTCGTTTGGCTGTTCTCTTGGCGCGAGAACAGTCCCACATTGGCGGCGGTGTATTGGTTGATTCCCTGCCGGAAGGTGGCGGCATCATCGGGGTTGGCCATGGTCGGCTGCCCCGTGATCAGGTCGATCTGGGCGGGAACGGTGTAGACCCCTGCACCGCCATAGAACACGCCGCCGATCGCTTCACCCTGTTGTTTGATTTGTTGCTTCTGATTCAGGGACAGCTGCGTGACGACATTGCCATCTCGCCGGTTGTACTTGCTCTGGTTGGGATCAGAAACGCCATTGTTTGTATAGCCAAGTTTTCGTTGGTCGCGGTCGTAGTGGATGGTGAAGTTGCGCACCTGCTGCGTATAGATCTGCACAGTTGTTGCTTCATCGCCGTAGCCTGTCTGGAAGTCTTGGCCGAAGATCAGCTGCGCCTGGTTGCTGTTCTCCCCTGCCAGCAGATCTCCACCTGTTACCGCGAAGTAATGCGTGTCCTGACCGTTCACCTGCATCGGCTTGCCTGCAGTGGAGAGCACGGCGTTGCCGGGTAGCTGTTTGGTCTTTCCCTTCACCCAGGCGCTCAGGGCGCTGAGGTCGATGGCGCTGAGGCGATTGCGTGTCTGGAAGCTGTCGTTGGCTTTGTCGTAGACGTAGCCGCCCACGTGGAACAGCACATCACCCTGTTGGAGGTCTTCGGCGTTGGTTGTGGAGAGCGACAGTTGTTTGCCGGCGCTCAGGCCTGATTTGGAGAGGGGTTTGGACCAGCTGCGATCACGCTGCGGGTCATAGACCCAGACCCGCTCGTTCTGGTAGGCGGGAGGGAAGGCGGTTTTGCCGTTGTCGGACTGGCTCGCCTCCGGAAAGTTGTGCAAGCCATTGGTGCGGCCGCCGAACAGCACCCACTCTCCGCGGCGCGTTTGGGCAGCACTGAACGACTGCAGGGTTGGGAACGGCGCACGTCGACCCGTGAGCTGCTGCAGCGTGACCCCATAGTTTTCACTCCAGCTTTGGATCGGGCTGGAGGTGGGTGTCTGATCACTTGAGCTCAACGGGATGTCGTTGCCGGAGCTGGCCATGGCTGCACGGGTGATGCCTGGCTCTCAATCTGGGAAGGCTCGACTGTCTTGTCAGCGCGTCATGCTGCAGTCGCCCAAGTTGTTCACAGGTGATCCCCGGCATCGATCTCCACGGTCATCTGTCGGCGTTGCAATCCCCCGCCGGGGCCATCGCCTTCGTGCCGCTCTATGCCCTCTGGGTAACGCTGCTGCTGCCGGGGGTCTGGGCCTCGATGCTGGCCGGAGCCCTCTACGGCACCTGGTGGGGCAGCCTGATCGTGTTTGTAGGGGCCTGCCTTGGGGCGGAGGCGGCGTTTCTGCTGGGTCGCACGTGGTTGCGTAGCTGGGCTCAGCAACGCTTGGCGGCGCTGCCAAAACTGCAGGCCGTGGAGCGAGCCGTGAGCCGTGAGGGCCTGAAGCTGGTGTTGCTCACCCGCCTCTCACCCGCCTTTCCCTTCTCGCTGCTCAACCTCGCCTATGGCCTCAGCGAGGTGAGCCTGCGCGATTACACGATCGGCTTGATCGGCATCCTGCCGGGCACGATCCTGTTCTGCGGACTTGGCGCGCTGGCGGGCGACGTGGCTCGCTTCGGCGACGTGCTGAGCGGTGAGGCTGATCCGGCCACCTGGACCCTGCGCATCGTGGGCATCGTTGCCACGGTGGCGGTCGTGTGGCTCGTGGGTCGGGCGGCCCGCCAGGCGCTTCAGGACGCGGAGCCGCCGGGCTGATTCGGCAGCGGCCAGTCGCGCAAGGCGGCGATCAGCACAAACCACCCCAGGCGCAAGCGGGCCAGCGCCCCGCGCCGCGTGGCCAGCTCGGCGTATTTGGCGCGGCCGCATTCGGTTTTGATCCAGCGGTGGATGGCAGGAGATGTCATCGCAGCGTTGCCCTGGCACCACTCCAGGATGGCGCTCACCCGCAGCCGCTGGCAGGATCAAGGCTCTGAGGCCATCCGCCATGGGACGTCGTCTGCTGCATCGCTGGCTCACCAACGCGGGCGCTCTGGCCGCAACTGCCCTCACCGCCGGTGCCGTGCAGGCCGCTGTGGTGTGCACCGGCCCTGGTTATCCGCCTGGTTGTGTGGAGGTGGAGGCGGCTCCGGTTCGGGTTTACGGCCGCCCGGTGGCGGCCCCTGGTGGTCCGGTGGTGAATCCCACGCCGGGCGTTGGCTACGGCGCCCCTGGTGCTGGTGTTCGTCCGGCGGCTGGCCCGGGGGTGGGCCCCAACGCCGGCGGCCCTGTGAACCGGGCCGGCTTCCGTTGAGCGCCTGCAGCGGAGCCTGATCAGGCAGCGTCGAGCAGGGCCTTGAGCCCTGCTTCATCCAGCACTGTGACCCCCAGGATTTCGGCTTTGCTGAGCTTGCTGCCGGCCTCCTCGCCGGCCACCACGTAGCTCGTTTTTTTGCTCACCGATCCGCTCACCTTGCCGCCCGCGGCTTCAATCAGCGCCTTGGCTTCGCTGCGGCTGAGCGAGGGCAGCGTGCCGGTGAGCACAAACGTCTGGCCGCTGAGGGAGCTGTTGCCGGCTGAGGCCCGTTCGGCCGCCGCTGCGAGTTCTTCGTCGCTGCTGGCCAGGGAGAATCCGAGGCGTTCAAGGTCACCCAGCAGCGCCTGGTTGGCAGGGGTGGCGAACCACTGCTGCAGGCTCTGGGCGATCTCGTCGCCGATGCCATACACCGCTGTGATCAGCTCCGGCGTGTCGCTGGCCGCGGTGGCCAGCTCCGCGGCGCTGGGGAAGGCGGCGGCCAGCGCTTTGGCATTCACCTCGCCCACGTGGTGGATCCCCAGGCCATAGAGCTGCCGATGCCAGGGCTGGGCTTTGGACGCTTCCAGCGCGGCAACAAGGTTGTCGGCGCTCCTGCTGCCCATCCGCTCCAGGCTGGCCAGCAGCGCTTCATCCAGTCGGTAGAGGTCGGCGATCGAGCCCACCAAGCCGCGATCCACCAGCTGCTCGATCAATTTGCTGCCGAGCCCATCCACATCCAGGGCGCCCTTGCTCACCCAGTGGCGTAAGGCGCCGCGCAGGATCGCCGGGCAGCTGCTGTTCACACAGCGGGTGGCCGCTTCCCCTTCCTCGCGCACCAGCTCTGAGCTGCATTCCGGGCAGGTGTGGGGCAGCTCGAGGCGCTGGGCGCCGGCCGGCCGCAGCTCCGCCAGCACCCGCACCACCTCAGGGATGATCTCGCCGGCTTTGCGCACCACGATCGTGTCGCCGGCGTGCAGATCGAGCGCCGCTAGGCGATCGGCGTTGTGGAGCGTGGCGCGGCTAACGCTGGTGCCGGCCAGGGGCACGGGTTCGAATTCCGCCACAGGGGTCACCAACCCCGTGCGGCCCACCTGGCAGGCCAGGCGCAGCAGCTTGCTGGGGGCTTCTTCAGCGGGGTATTTGAGGGCGATGGCCCAGCGCGGGGCTTTCTGGGTGAAGCCGGCTGCATCCTGCAGCTGCAGATCGTTCAGCTTCACCACCACGCCGTCGGTGGCGTAGTCGAGCTGGCGGCGCCCTGAATCCCACCTCTGGAAGAAGGCCTCCACGGCGGCGAGATCCGGCAGCAATTCGGCGTTGGGATTCACCTTGAAGCCGGCGGCCTTCAGCCACTGCAGCGACTCCCACTGGCTGGAGGGCAGCGGTGCATCGGTGCCGGAGGTTTGCCAGCCCGGCGGCAGATGCAGCGTGTAGGCGAAGAAATCAAGGCGGCGTGCTGCCACCACCTTGGGATCGAGTTGGCGCAGGGTGCCGGCGCAGGCGTTGCGGGGGTTAGCAAACAGGGCTTCGCCTCGCGCCTCCCGTTCCGCATTGATGGCCGCGAAGGTGCCATCAGGGATGAAGGCCTCACCCCGCACGTCCAGCCATTCCGGTGGGTGCTCCAGCTGCAGCCGAAGGGGCACCGATCCGATCGTGCGCACGTTGGCGGTGATCTCCTCGCCTTGTTCGCCGTCGCCGCGGGTAGCGGCCCGCACCAGAACCCCGTGCTCGTAGCTGAGCGCTAGGGCGTTGCCGTCGATCTTGAGCTCGCCCACCATCGGCAGCGCGGTGGTGGGTTCACGGTCGAGCACCTTGAGCAGACGCGCATACCAGGCCTGTAGCTCTTCGGGATTGAAGGCGTTGTCGAGGCTGAGCAGGCCGATGCGATGGCGCACGCTCTGGAAGCCCTGGGCTGGCACCCCTCCCACGCGTTGTGTGGGACTGTCTGGCGCGATCAGCTCGGGATGGGCGGCTTCGAGGTCGAGGAGCTCGCGGTAGAGCCGGTCGTAGACCGGATCCTCCATCTCAGGAGCATCCAGCACGTAATACGCATGAGCCGCGCGGTTGAGCAGCTGCCGCAGTTCACTGGCGCGGTGGTTGGCTGTGGCGCTGCTCACAGATGCTGATGGATCAGGCAGCGGCCTTCTGGATGCGGTCCACCTTCCAGTCCTCCTCCACCTTCACAAAGGTGAAATCGAGGGGTAGCTCATCATTGTTGTCGGCCTTGAGCTTCACCGTGAGGGTGATCTGGTCTTCCTGAATGCGCGGACGGCCCGACTTGAGGTTGCGGTATTTGTTCAGTTGCAGCCCGGCCAGGAAGCGGATGAACTGTTGCCGGTTCACATGCGAGCGGTAGTTCTTGGTGGTGAGCAGATAGGCGGCATCCACCCGGCCGGAGGCCACCTGGGTGAAGAACTGCTTGATCACCGGATTGATCCCGCGCGCGTTCAACACCAGCTTCACGGCGTTGATCGTCCAGTAGAGGAGCAGCGTGCCGGCGCCGGCCAGCAGGGCCTTGGTGCCGATCGATTGCACCAGTTGTCCGTCCATGGGCGCGCGGAAAGGAGTGGGGGTGATTCTGCAGGACCAGCCAACGGCTGCAGTGGTGCGGGTAACAGCACCAACCGCAGGTGTCAGCCAAACTGCCCCTGCTGCAGTCAGCCCTGAGCGTGCCCCTTGTTCCGCTGCTGCCGCTGTTTCATCGCCTGAACCGCGAGCATTTCGAGGGATCGCTGGCCAGCCCCGATGGCCAGGCTCTGGTGAACGTGCGCTGGAGTGACGGCCGCATGCGCCGCAGTGCCGGGTTGTACCGCTTCGGGCATGACCGCCAGGGCCGGCCCATCAGCGAGATCGTGCTGTCGCGGCCGCTGCTGGAGCCCTTGCCCCAGGAGGCCACCCTCAGCACCCTCTGCCACGAAATGATTCACGCCTGGGTGCACCGGGTGGTGCGGGCCGATGAGGTGCATGGCACCCATTTCCGGGCGCGGATGGCGGCGATCAACGCTGCGCAACAGACGTTTGAGGTGAGCGTGCGCCACCGCTTCCCGGTGCCCAGCGAACCGGCCCGTTGGTTGGCGTCGTGCCCCAGCTGCGGATTGACCTCGCCCTATCGCCGCCGTCGGCCTGGTGTGGCCTGCCGCTTGTGCTGCGAGCGCTTCCACGGTGGTCGCTGGCATGCCAGCTGCCAGCTGGTGTTCACGCCAACGGCCGCCTAGGTTGCCGCCATGGGCACCGCGTTGTGGGCACTGCAGTGGAGCGGGGTGACCATCGCCTTGGTTGGGCTGGCGCGGGAGCGCTGGCTGCGGGCCCGCCGGTTGCAGCGCTGATCGCCCCGGGCGGCGCCTCTAGCCTGGCGTGATGGTGGATGCCTACAACGACTGGCGTGATGAGCGCCCCGATGACCGCACCGAGCGCCGTGGCGCCCGCCGGGTTGAGCCCCGCAACGAACCGCGCCTTGAGCAGCGCCTCGATCAGTGGGTTTCCGCCGGCCGGCAGCTGGTGGATGGCGTCTCCGGTGCACGGCCCGGCTCACGGCCGGGGGGGCGCGCCAGCGGTCTGAAGCTCGACCACCTCGGCCGCTGGGTGGAAGACAAGCTCGATTGGCTCTTGGAAGACGAGGAGGGCTGGCGTGAATCCTGGGAACAGCCCCAGCCCAGGCCGTCATCCAAATCGCAACCGCGTCCGACGCGGCGCGAACCGCTCCAGGCGATCTCCCGCCGGCAGCCTGCCCGCCCCGAACCAGTGCTCGAACGCGCGTCCGCGGCGGTTGACGGGGAGGGCTGGCCGGATGACGACAGCTTCAGCGTCAGCCGCTGGCAGCGCCGCGATTCGGGTGTTGGGGCTTCCTTTGATCAGCCCGTCGAGCCCGCACCGCGGGTTCAGAGCAGCCGTGCTGTGCCGCGCTCGTCGCGCCGCCGTTCCGGCTGATGGTGATGGCGGGCGTGGCCGCGCTCGGCCACTTGAAAGCTGCAGCCGATGTGGCGCAGTTCCGCGTTCACCGGTTCCACTAGCTCACCGGGCAGGTCTGCGGCCATGTCAGCGGCGCTGGTGCTGATCGAGGGTGAGCCTTCGGTGAGGGCGCTGAGCAACTCGGCCCATTGCTGCACCAGGGTGGTGCGCTCGATGGGCTCGAGCCCCGCCCGTTGGAACACGGCCTGGCAATGGCTGCGATGCCACTGCGTGGGTCCATGGGCATGGGGTTGATGGCCCCGGATGGCACAACCGCTGCGCAAGGCATGGCGGCTGGGTTGGCCGCTCGCATCGCGCAGGCCCGCTTCGCTGAGCAGGCGTCCGCAATGCACAGCTGAGATGCCGTAGATGCGCCCCAGGTCGGTGAGGGACAGCCATTGGGGTTCGCTTGCCGCCGATGGCGGCGGCTGGCTGCCGCGGATCAGATGAAGCATGGGTCCTTGAGAAGTAAACCCATGCTCGGTGGATCACATACCCGCGCAACCTGTCAAGTTGTTTTTGTAGCCACTCGTAGCCTTTGTTGGGAAACGTTATGAAGGTGTGTGTTGCGCTGGCCCCAGCCAACGCTCGAGTTCCGGTGAGAACACCTCGCGGATCACGGTGAGTTCGCGCCCTCCCCGGAAAAAGCGGTAGTGGCGGCTCCAGTAGGGCCCTGGGCGGCCGAAGCCCGCCACGAGCGCCGGAGCCTCCACAAGTGCCAGGCCATCCACTTCGCGATAGAGCTCGGCCCGTTTGGCGGTGAGGCTTCGCCAGATCGGCTGGTTGCGTTCCTGAAGGTGGCGCTCGGCTTCAGCCTGGTTCCACCAGCTCTCCGCCCAGGCCAGGGTCTTGTCGCCGCAGCGCAGCCACACCTGGCGGCGGAGCAAGGGCAGATCCAGCTCGCTCACTTCCTTTGGGGCCTCATGGGCGAGGTCGGCATCAGCCTCCATGGCAATCACCTCCACGTCCACCGCCACACCGGTGAGTGATTGGAGGTGACGGGTGGGGCTGCCGTCCCCCAGGAGCAGCAGCCGCCAGGGGCCGCTCAGCACGCTGGGATCCCCTTCGCGCTCGCCGCACAGCCCAGCGGCGACGGCCTCAGGGGCTGCCTGCCATAACGGAATCGGGGACGGCCAGAGCTCAGAGGGGGGCATCGGCGCAGGGTTGAGGACCCGCCGGCCCCCTAGAAACCACTGCTGATGCTGACGCGGCGGCTGGCTCCACCGCGTTCGATCACGGCGCTATCGCCGCTGGTGGACACCAGCTTCCAGCCGCTGCCGCCGATCATTTCGCCCACCAGCGCATTGGTGGAGCTGCCGCCGAGCTGGAAGATCGCGGAGCCTGGTTTGCCCGGGATCTGCACCACCCCTAGGAGTTCGGGTGTTGCCGCAGCGGCGCTGGCGGGTGCTGCAGCACTGGCCGTGGCCGGAGGTGCTGGTGCCTGCAGGGTGCCGTTGAGGGGAACCTGCAGCGGCGCTACGGCGGTGGGAGATCCCCCTTCCAGCTGGCCGAGTTCCTCAATCCAGGGTTCGCTCGGCGGTGGAGGCGGCAGGCCGTCGCCGGTGGGGTTGGGCGCCGCTGCATCCGTGATGGTGGGTGCGCTCTCGAGGCTGCGGATGCCTTCCAGCAGGCGCAGATTGCGCTCCTGGCGCAGGTCGTTGCGGGCTTCGCTCCAGCCGTACCAGAGCCCCATGCTCCCCAGCAGGACGAAGCCGGCAAAGGCGGTCGCGGCCAGTTGCCAGGGCCGCAGTTGCTGCCCTGGCCAGCGCCAGCGCGCTTCGCGCACCTCCACCTCGATCGGCTCCTGCTCTACCGCGCTGGGTGGCTGTGGCTGAGTGGGCGCGCTGCGCTGGCTATGGAGGGGAGCTGTACTGGTGCGGCCGGCGTTCTCAAACACCCGATCCATCACCTGCTCCGCCTTGAGCTCCCAGTAGGCCCGTGAGGTGTGGGTGGGACGAGACGGGCTCAAGGCTTTGGGTTGGATCTGTACAAGCAGTCCGGAATCGCAGCGTCAGGACAGGGTGACGCGTTGAGCTGTGAGCCGCACCTTATCGATCCTGGCCGCTGTTGACGAGCTTCTGGCGCCGCGCTTCCAGCTCCAGCCACAGCATCAGAGCGGTCACATCGGCGGGGCTCACCCCCGGTACCCGCGAGGCTTGCCCGAGATTCACCGGTTGCACCGCGGCGAGCTTCTCGCGGGCTTCGCGCGAGAGGGTGCCGATGGCGGCGTAATCGATGCCTGCGGGAATCGCTTTGTGCTCCTGCTTCTTCACCTGATCGATCTGTTGCTGCTGGCGGGCCAGGTAGCCGCTGTATTTGATGTCGATCTCGGCGCCCTCGCGCACGTCGATCGGTAAGTCGGCAGCGGCCAGGCCATGGCGCACCAGATCGGCACTGTGGAATCCGGGACGGCGCAGCAGGTCCGCCAGGGTGATCGAGCCCTTGATCGCGGCGCCCGTCTGCGCCACCACGGCGTCGGCAGCTGGATCGCTCACCTTGAGCCGCACCGTTTCGAGGCGCTGGGTTTCAGCGGCAATCGCCTCCTGTTTGCGGGTGTAGATCTCCCAGCGGCGATCGTCGATCAGGCCGAGCTCACGGCCCAGGGGCGTGAGCCGCCGGTCGGCGTTGTCGCCCCGCAGCACCAGCCGGTATTCGCTGCGGCTGGTGAGCACCCGGTAGGGCTCCCGTAGGTCTTTGGTGATCAGGTCGTCGATCATCGTGCCGATGTAGCTGCCTTCCCGGGGGAAGTGCACCGGCTCCTGGCCGCGCAGCTGGCGCACCGCGTTGAGGCCCGCCACCAAACCCTGAGCCGCGGCTTCCTCATAGCCGGTGGTGCCGTTGAGCTGGCCGGCGGAATACAGCCCCTGCACCCGCTTGGTTTCCAGCGATGGCCTGAGCTGGGTGGCGGGCAGGTAGTCGTAGTCCACGGCGTAGGCGGGGCGCAGCATCACGCACTGCTCCAGGCCGGGCAGAGTGCGCAGCAGCTCCAGCTGCAGCCGCTCCGGCAGGCCGGTGGAGAAGCCCTGCACGTAGATCTCCGGGGTGTCGCGCCCCTCCGGCTCCAGGAAGATTTGGTGCGACTCTTTGTCGGCGAAGCGCACGATCTTGTCTTCGATCGAGGGGCAATAGCGCGGGCCTTTGCTGTCGATGAAGCCGCCGTAGATCGGCGTGAGGTGCAGGTTGTCGCGGATCAGCTGGTGGGTGGCCGCGGTGGTGCGGGTGATGTGGCAGCTCATCGGCTCGCCGCTCACCCAGCTGGCGGGGTCGAAGGAGAAGTAGCGCTCGTGGGCATCGCTGGGTTGTTCCTCCAGTTGATCGAGGGCGATGCTGCGCCGATCCACCCGGGCGGGGGTGCCGGTTTTGAGGCGCCCCATCTGGAAGCCCAGAGCTTCGAGGGCTTCGGTGAGGCCTTCGGCGGCCTGTTCACCGGCGCGCCCAGCACTCATCGATTGGTTGCCCACCCAGATCTGGCCGCCCAGGAAGGTGCCGGCGGTGAGGATCACGGCGCTGGCGCTGTAAGTGCTGCCGAAGTAGGTGCGCACGCCGGCGATGCGGGCGTCATCGCCGGGCGTTCCCTCCAGCTCGAGGCCCGTCACCATCGCCTCGCGCAGGGCCAGGTTGGGGGTGTGCTGCAGCAGCTGCAGCATCTGGCGGGCATATTGGCGCTTGTCGGTCTGGGCGCGCAGGGCCCACACAGCCGGGCCGCGGCTGGCGTTGAGGATGCGCTTCTGCAGGGCGGTGGCATCGGCCAGGCGGCCGATCACGCCGCCGAGGGCGTCCACCTCATGCACCAGTTGGCTCTTGGCCGGACCGCCCACAGCGGGGTTGCAGGGTTGCCAGGCGATCCGGTCGAGGTTGAGCGAAAAGAGAGCTGTGGAGCAGCCCAGCCGCGCCGCCGTGATCGCCGCCTCACAGCCAGCATGGCCCCCCCCCACGACGATCACGTCGAAGTGCTCGGTGGGCGGGGTTGAAAACGGCATGAGCTGATTCTTAATGCTCGTGGGGATCAGCCGAGCGCGACGCGCTGGAAGGGTTCGCGGCGGAAGCGTCGGTAGATCTCGAAGTCGCTGTCGAGCGTCAGGATCTCAGCGATGTCCAACCGCTCGGACAGGCAGATCAGCGTGAGATCAGCAAAATCGCCGGGCAGGTCGGCGTAGCGCTCGTTCAGCTCCGCCACCCGGGCGTAGTCCTCGGATAGCAGAGGAGTGGATGCAATGCCGCCGCCACTCACGGCGCGCAGCAAGTGGTTCTGAGCGGTCAAAACCCTGGCATCCCCGGGGTCGCCCAGCAGCCAGAGCACTTCGGCCACGCAGATCGGCGAGGTGATCAGCTGAGCGGCGGTCTGATCGAAGAACGCCACGACCGCCTCATGCAGGGGCTCGCGCTCCTGGTAGTAGCTCAGCAGCACGCCTGAATCCACCAGGATTCGCCTCATGGCTTCTATTTCCTGGCGAGGCGTTCCATCAGTAACCGGCGCCGCAGCGGCCGCTCGGCTCCGCCCTTGGGCAGGGTGTTGAGGAAGTGGCTGGGGTGGCCGCCGATCCGTTCGGTGATCGAGGGAGCGCTCTGGAGCTGCTGCCAGCGTTGGCGAATCAGTTCGCGCACCAGTGCGCTTTTGTCCTGGCCGGTGTCGGCTACTAGCTCATCCAGGCAGTGCTGGGTTTCGGGATCAAGCCGGACCGTGAGCGCCATGGCTCGAAAAGGTGGGCGTATTACGGATTGACCTCACTGTAATGCGACTGGTCGGCTCAGCCGCTCTGTGTCAGTCGTCGCTCAGATCAGTCCAGCAGCTCAGGTTGGCCTGGCTCACCAGCTCTTCCCCTGCGGCCAGTTCGCGATCGATCCGTTGTTGCAGCTGTTGCCGTTCACAGAGCAACTGCCGTTGTAACCGTCTGAGCGCTTCGTTCACCGCCTGCCCCAGCGGCAATCGGACTGTGATGCTTGATTCGTCCATCTCCCGTCTCGGGTTAAAGCGCCGCCAGATTGCGGAAGCGGGTGAACTGCGGCTCAAACAGCAGCTTCACCGTGCCCACCGGGCCGTTGCGGTGCTTGGTCACGATGATTTCGGTGATGCCGCGATCAGGGGTATCGGGGTTGTAGTACTCGTCGCGGTAGATCATCAGCACCAGGTCGGCGTCCTGCTCGATCGAGCCCGATTCCCGCAGGTCGGAGAGCATCGGCCGCTTGTTGGTGCGGGCCTCCACGCCCCGGCTGAGCTGGGAGAGGGCAATCACCGGCACGTTGAGTTCGCGGGCCATCTGCTTGAGGCCGCGGGTGATGCGTGAGAGCTCCTGCACGCGGTTGTCGGAGCCGCCGCCTTCCATCAGCTGCAGGTAGTCGATCACCACCAGCCCCAGCTCTTTGCCGGATTCGGCCATCAGGCGCCGGCAGAGCGAGCGCATCTCGAGCACACCGGCGTTGGGTTTGTCGTCGATGTAGATCGGCATCTGGCCAAGGGTGCTGATGCCCTGGCCGAGCAGCGGCCATTCCTCCGGTTGCAGCCGTCCCGTGCGCAGGCGGCCGCTTTCGATCCCCACCTCCATGGCCAGCAGGCGGTAGGTGAGCTGCTCTTTGCTCATCTCCAGGGAGAACACGCACACCGGCAGCTGGTGGAGCTGAGCCACGTTCTTGGCCAGGTTGAGCGTGATCGCGGTTTTGCCCATGGCAGGGCGGCCGGCAATGATGATCAGGTCGCTGCGCTGCAGGCCCTGGGTCATCGCATCAAGGTCGTAGAAGTTCACCGGGATGCCCGCCACGGCGGTGCCTAACGAGCGGCTCTCGATCTCGTTGAAGGTGGCGGTGAGGATCTCGGCGGTGGGGGTGAGGCCGACACTCGGCTTCTCCTGGCTGATCGCGAAGATCTTCTGCTCCGCCTCATCGAGCACCTGCTCCATCGGCTTGCTCTGATCGAAGCCCAGCTGGATCACCTCGTTGCCCGAGCGGATCAGCTGGCGGCGGAGGAACTTGTCCATCACCAGGCGCGCCACCTGGTCGATCGAGGCGGTGGAAAGGGTGCGCTCCACGAGCTCCACCAGCCGGCCGCTGCCGCCAACCTTCTCCAGGGCACCGGTATCCGCCAGCCAGGCGGTCATGGCGGTGAGGTCGGTGGGTTTTCCCTGGCCGTGCAGCATCAGGGCTGTGCGATAGATCTCGCGGTGGGCCGTGAGATAGAAGGCCTCGGGCTGCAGCACATCCGCCACCCGGCCGATGGCGTCGGGATCCAGCAGGATGCCGCCCAGCACCGCTTCCTCGGCTTCGAGGTTTTGCGGCGGCACGCCATCCGGCATCGCCTCGAAGCTGGCCTCGTCGCGGGGCCGCCCCCGTGAGCCCGGCCGGCGGCCCTGACCCTCCTCGGGATCGAGGTTGCTGAGGGGAACGCTCACCATGGCCGGGGTGCTGCCGAAGAGGGGTGGTATGGAACAAAAAACCGCCAGACCCTGTAGGGCCTGACGGCAAAGGGGATCACCATTGTCCCGCGAGGAATGCGGGGCGCAATTGCTTGCTTGGTGGACTGGATCAGTGGCTCACCACTTCCAGGTTGATTTCAGCGGTCACTTCGCTGTGCAGCTTCACCTGCACCTTGTAGGTGCCGGTGCGGTGGATTTCGGGAACGATGATGTCGCGGCGATCCACTTCCTTCTTGGTGGCGGCTTCGATGGCCTCGGCCACATCGCCATTGGTCACGGTGCCGAACAGCACGTCGTCGCCGCCGGTTTGCTTCTTCACGGTGAAGCGACCGATGGTGTCGAGGGCGGTGCGGAAGGCCACGGCCTCAGCCTTGAGGGCGGCTTGACGCTCGGCTTCCTTGGCGCGGCGGTGCTCCACCTGACGCATCACGGCGGGGGTAAGGGGCACAGCCTTGCCCTGGGGCAGCAGGAAGTTGCGGGCGTAGCCAGGGGCTACTTCCACCAGATCGCCGTCCTTACCCAGGCTGAGGACGTCCTCGCTGAGGACCACGGAAACGCGCTTGGCCATGGGATCTACGAGCTAACGATCAACGGATGGGCGATGGGTCAGCCTACGCCACAGGTGCCTCAGCACTTTGGCTGAGCGGCGCGGGCAGGCGCACCTGGGTGGCCAGGCCGAGGCGTTGCATGGCGCGGATGTGCAGCCAGGTGAGATCGGGTTCGTGGCGGCCCCAGCCGTGGCGGGCGGAGTGGGGGTAGGCGTGGTGGGTGTTGTGCCAGCCCTCGCCGAAGGTCACGGCTGCTACCCAGGGGTTGTTGCGGGAGCCATCACCGCTGTCGTGCAGCACATAGCCCCAGCGGTGGGTGGCGGAGTTCACCAGCCAGGTGGCGTGATACACGAGCACCAGGCGTAGGGGAATGCCCCAGAGCACCAGGGCCCAGCCGCCGGCTCCGGTGATGGTGCCGAGCCAGAAGAGCAGACCGGCCAGGGGCAGCTGCAGCAGCAGGAAATTGTTGTTCAGCCAGTGGTAATAGGGATCGGTGGCCAGATCGCCCGTGAGGCGCGGGATGGCTCCCTTGGCAGGGATCGGACGGAACATCCAGCCCATGTGGCTCCACCAGAAGCCGCGGTGGCTGTTGTGGTGATCCGGATCCGTATCGGAAAACTTGTGGTGATGGCGGTGCAGGCCCACCCAGTCGATCGGGCCGTGCTGGCAGCTGAGGGCGCCGCAGGTGGCGAAGAAGCGCTCCAGCCAGCGGGGCACTCGGAAGGCGCGGTGGCTGAGCAGGCGGTGGTATCCGATGGTCACCCCCAGACAGGCCGTGACCCAATAGAGAACCGCCAGGGTGCCGATGGCGGTGAGGCTCCAGAACTGGGGCAGCAGGGCCACCAGAGCGAGCACGTGGAGGGCGGCCATGAACAGGATCACGGCCCAGTCGCGCCCCTGGGGTTCAGGGGTGAGTGGGGTGATGCCGTGGTGCGCGCCACGCGGGCGGTGCAGATGCTGCACGCCGCCGGGGCTGGTGATGGTGGCGGTCATGGGCCCTCCGGATGTGTCCGATAAAATGGTAGCAGTACGGATCCGTATCAGATGGATTATCGAAGCGAACTCGAAGCGGGTCGTGATGCGTTCGGTCATCTGATCAAGGTGTGGCATGAGCGCAACGGTTGGAGCCAGCGGGTGTTGCCGGCGCTGGCGGATGCTCTTGATCTCGGCCGGGTGCACAACTCGCAGCTCTCCAACCTGCGCAACCGCAAGCTCGCCTCCCCCGGGCCGGAGCTGTTTGTGGCGCTGGGGCGGATCAACCAGCTGCTGGCGGAGGCTGCTGCTCAAGGCTTCGCGGGTGACTGGGCCGAGCCGCTGGCTGATCAGCCGGAGCTGCTCTCTGCCCTGCAGGCTTCGGCCCTGCCACTCCTGGCTGATGACGGTTCGGCCCTGGGCCCAGCCCAGCTGTTCGAGATTTTCGTGGGACTGCGAGCCTTGCCCGCCGGCTTCGATCTGCGCATCCAGGCGGCCGAAGCGGCGGGCTTGAGCGCTGCCCTGGCGGAGTTGTTCACAGCCGGCCGGCCCTGGCGGCTATGCCGCGAGCCTGTGATGGCGGCGTACCCAGTGGAGAAACGGCAGCGCCGCGAGCGTTTCGCCGAGGTGATGGCCGGCCAGCGCGACTTCAGCGCTGAGGAGTTGGATGCGGAGCTGAACGAATTGCGCCTCACCCTGGCGGCGCTGGGTGCCACCCAGAAGGAGGAGCTCAGCGCCGATCAGTTTCTGGAGCTGCTGCGCCAAAAGGCCCGGCTGCTGGAGCAACCGGGCCAGGAGGGTGAGGGGGTGGACTTAGCGGAGGCGATTCGCCAGGTGCTGCTGCGATAGCCGCAGAAGCTCACTACCAGAGGCCGCGAACGGCAGGCTCGTTTGTGGGTTGCGGGGCTGGATCGGGCTGCACCTCTGGTGCAGGAGCTGCGGCGGTCGTGGCCCTTGGGGAACCTCCAAAGCCCTGACGCCAGCCAAGAAACACACGCCAGCTACTGAAGTTGCCGAAACTCACGTCGTCGATCGTGCCGCTGGTGGATCCGAGATAACCGGTTTCCACAAAGGCTTGGCCGCGATCGCTAACGCGATAAGAGAGACCCACATTGCCTTGATAGGCAAACCCGCCGGTGCTGCCACCGCTGAAGCAACTGTCAGCGCTGCAGCTCGGAACGTTCAAGTTGGCATAGCCAACGCCGGCCCCGATGTAGGGGCTCCAGCGAGAGCGCGAACCGTCTTTGTTGGTGATGGGGAAGTCGTAATAGCCGTTGACCATCACCGTTGTGAGGTTCATTGAGCCATTGCTCGAACTAGTGAATGAGCCGTAGCGGTTTGAGCTGAAGGTTTGGTTGTTGACGCCATAGTTGCCATAGCCAACAGCCAACTCGGCACGGGCTTGATTGAACTTATAACCAAGGGCCAGTTCCCCGGTGAAGCCTCCATTTAGTTTGAGGGAGGTATCAACTGAGCTTCCCGGGACATCAAAACTACCATCATAATTCCAAGGAAAGCCGGCGCCAACTTTGATGCTGGCGTAGGGATACGTGGAAGAAGTTTCGGTCTGTTGTTCGTTGGTAGGGGCTTGTGCAATCTTTGGCATTTGAGCCGTTGGCACGGGCTCGAGTGCCATGGCGAGCAAGAACGGAATCATGTTTAGGTTGATGTTTGAGTGGATTCTAAGCGGGGTTTGGTCAGATGAATAACACCTGATCGGTGTTGTTGAGGGCAATCGACTGGGCGGCCTTGCCTTGTAACAAGGCGACTAAGTCGGTGCCTTGATAGATGCCCAGGCCGGTCTGGCCATCAATGCGGACTTGCTTGTGGGAGTAGCCCGCTGGGCTGCCACTGAGCAAGAGGCGATCTCCGTCTTGGAAGTCGGTGATGCGTGCATAGTCTTTATACCTATTCCCGACGTAGTAGCTGCCCGCAATGTCGCCCAACTGGAAATAGTCGTGGCCGTTACCACCGGTCAGCACATCACGCTGATTGCGATGGGGATTGAGCTTCAGGCTCGGGCTGTCGAGGCGATCGCCAAATCCGTTGATTAGGTCGCTCCCACGGCGACCATCGATTCTGTCCCTGATTTCATCGCCAATGATTGAATCATCTCCATTTGTGCCGTGGATGCTCTCGATTCGGTGCCCATAAAGAAGTGACTTGAAGTCCCCCCGCTCATCAAGCCCAGCAAGGCAAGCAATACGCTCTTGCTGGCCCAACTTGGACGTTTTGATCTCGAGTGAACCGGCGGCGACGTCGTTCAGCAAGATCGTATACGTGCCATCCGAAGTTGATGTGGTATTGCGTGTCTTTTTGCCTTGGTAATAGTTGCCGTAGGGTTGATTGCCTTCTTCGTCAGTGCGGGCATCTATCAGGTCAACGGCATATACCGACTTGCTGGGGTCGATGCTAATCTCCCTTGCGCTGTAATGCAATCCTTTGCGCAGTGCTGACCCGTCGACACTAATTAGCTTGAATGAATTGCTTTGGTTCGGCGAGGCTATGATGTAAGTAGATGGGAAGTTGTTGGCGGTTACCCTGTCTCCTATGGTGAGTGAGTCTGTGTCGAGGTAGAAAGGTGTATCAATGTCTTTTGTGGCATCCTTTAGGTTTTTGCCGGGTTCATTCGTGGTTTTGTCATCAATCGGATTGGTGATTGCTCCTTGGCCGTCATCAAAGAGAGAGACGAAAGCGGAGGACTCGTTGGGCTTGCCTGGGTTGACAACGAGTTGGAATTGCTCTTCGCCTTCAAAGACATCATCGTGTTCACCAGAGATGTCAGCGGCGACGAGGACAGGCAGGTTGCCAGCGACAACGGGAGTGCCGTCGTAGAGAGCCCAATTATCGCCACCATCTAGCGAGTAGTAGAGGGGAGCGTTGTTGAGACTGTCGCCTTGAGGGCGATCAGCTTCGTTATCGCCAGTGGGCTGGTTGTTGCCGTCGGCGTTATCACGGACGTCAAAGGTTAGAAGTTGACCAGGATTGGCATCAATAGTGAAGACTGCGCGAGGAGAGGCTTCGTTGTAGTTGCCACCGGTGACGTCAATCGGTCGATCATCGTCGCGTCTGGACTTGCGCAGATTCTTGCCGGGGTCATTCGTGGTTTTGTCATCAATCGGATTGGTGATTGCTCCTTGGCCGTCATCAA
>NZ_JACVZV010000018.1:367693-368158 GCF_014654725.1 Vulcanococcus sp. Clear-D1
ATCAATAGTGAAGACTGCGCGAGGAGAGGCTTCGTTGTAGTTGCCACCGGTGACGGCGATTGTACTGTCTTCATTGACATCAGTGACATTCAGAGTGACGTTTGTAGCAGATGACCAGTTGTTTGCTGCATCACCAGCCTGAATTCCATAGGTGAATTGATTGGCACCGGTTTCGAAGTCGTTGTTTGCGACGCCGGCTGCTATGCCAGCAGCAGTGATTGTGATGACGCCAGTATTGCTGATTTGATAGAAGCCATCTTGAGAAGTGCTTGATGCGCTGTCAGCGAAGCGGAATTGGGTAACTGCGATATTGTCAGTCGCTTGAACGGTGCCGATGGTTGCGCCAGCGGTTTGGTTCTCTGCGTAGTTGAAGGATTGGCTGGCTGTTACGGTAGGCGCAGTGCTATCCGCTTCATTGACATCAGTGACATTCAGAGTGACGTTTGTAGCAGATGACCAGTTGTT
>NZ_JACVZV010000018.1:368258-368969 GCF_014654725.1 Vulcanococcus sp. Clear-D1
GGTTCTCTGCGTAGTTGAAGGATTGGCTGGCTGTTACGGTAGGCGCAGTGCTATCGCCAGCAATAAACGCTAAGTAGTCATTGAGGTCGTCATATACTGGATCGCTTGATGTGCCAACAGTTTGCCCTGCGCTGAAAGTCTGTTGAGATCGGGAAGCTACTAATAGGTAAGCATAGCCTTGCTCTGTGGAAGGATTCGTGATGAAGTTGCCATTGTCAAAGAAATAGAATGCGTCGGTTTGGCTGCCTGTCTTTGCTTGGCGGCTGACGATACCCTGTACCGTTGTTGTTGTGCCTGCAATTGTATATGAGAGAGTGCCTGGAACCTCGTTGCCGGTATATTGCGTATCCGTAGGGTTCTGAGATGTAAATGATAGCCCGGTCGCGCTTGTCAGGCTGTTCGTCGTTTCGAGCGAAATATTGCTTGATTGCTCTTGCTGAGTATTGCTCGCCGACTTAAACGCCTCTGCAAAGTAGACTGTCGCCAGATCCTTTGTCCATAGCGACAGGTATTCATGTGCAATTACTCTGTAAAAGCTTAGTCTTTCACCTGTATTGCTTTCTGTTTCGTGATCGTGTCTGTTGATTCGTTGACTTGCGCTGAATGTCTTGCTGCTCGTTAGTTCTTCAAGTAGCGTGATAAAGTTGCTATCTGTACCTAGGGAGGCTCTGGAAAACCGAAGCGATTCACGGGACAATTACCCTCTGTGAT
>NZ_JACVZV010000019.1 GCF_014654725.1 Vulcanococcus sp. Clear-D1
AGCCGAATTTTTGGGCCACCACGCTGCTCAAACCAGCGTTGTCCAGAGATTCCCTTAGCAAGATAAGGACGATTGTCGTTATCGACCAGATGGATCGTTGACAGCTCAGGCATCAGACGGTGAATCCAGCGTCCTGCAACAGATTAAGAGCCGCTGTTGGTAGCCAGGCGATCTCAAGCTGGTCGAGCACGCCAACGACGGCCTTAGGATCGAATTGCTCCCAGTCGATCGCCTGATAGATCGCCTTGGGATCGTCGGCGAGGCGGACCTCCTTCCAATCAACAACGGATGGGATGAAGAAGGGTGAACGGGATGCCTCGACGAAGTCCACACGATCCCACTGGATTTGTTTGCGCTGCTTGGAGCGGAGCTGATCGTAATCCACCTGATCCCAGTCCACCGCTTCATAAAACGTCGAGGTGAGCTCAGGACTCTTGTGGATCTTGGACAACACACCGAAATCAAGTAGCACATCACCCGTTCGACCCAAACGATCGAGTCCATCCTTGATCGCAGCGGGAGAATCTATCGGTGCAAGAGGATCACCAAACAGCGCGTCTCGGGCGTCGGGATTAAGACTCGACACCTTGAAGCGCAACGGGTACGCATCGACGCCGGATGCAACAAGGGCAGCTTGCAGGGGCGCAACACGCTCGGCCGTCAGGCTGGTCGGATCAAAAGCCTTGGCCTCAAAACCCTTCAGCCGACTCAGGAAGCTAATGCTGGCCTCGGCCTCAGGCAAACCATCCACCAACAGGTCGTAGCCATAGAGAGAACCCACCTCAGACCCACGGATATCGATGAAGTAGCGACCAGCGGCCGGAGGGATCCACCACAATCCGACACCGTCCTGGTCCTCAATCTCGAGCAGAGGCTTGGGGGATAGGGTCTGATCATCAGCAACTGCGTACACGGATGCAGAAATCTCTCCGTACCCATCGTCGAGCCAATCGAGCTCCGGCAACACAACAGGCGATGGAACACCGGCCAACGAACGATCGACCGAAACAGGTGTGAGCGACGGGGCCAGATCCAGGTCCAGCCAATCCTGGGCAAAAAGGCTGAGAGCGTTGCTCTTCTCGTTGAAATCAAGAAGGGCGTCGATCTGCAACACGTCATCCGGACCAGCAAGCTGATCGCTGAAACTGATCAGCTTGCTTCCCAGCGGCACTCGGGCGAGCCGTTTGGGATCGCTCAAGCTAGGAGCATCAAATCCATAGGTGATCAGAGCTGCTGTATCCAACCTGCTGGTGCCCTTTTGGCCGAAATAATCGATCACATAGTTGTAGGGCTTAGTGAGATCAAGCTTGGCCACTGGCAGAAGGCTCGTCTTCGAGCCAAGCTGATCGAGATTCACGTTTAAATCGAACGACTCCAACACAACACCATCTGCAATGATCTGGCATTCCGCGAAGACAGTCAGATTCTTGATCAAGGCTTCTTGATCTACAAAGCTCAAGGTCTGAGGGTTGTACCAATCACCAAGGCTCGACCGCGCCGCAGCATCCACCTGAAGCGAAACATCCATGGGACTGGACGGGAGCACAGGAACTGGCACTCCGACCTGATCCAAATCAAATGCTGAGGCCAGGATGCGCGGGTCGTCGATACCAATCACCAGCTCCACAAGGTCGAGTGGGTGAATAAATTGATGCTCTTGCCAGTCAGGAGGGATTTGCAGAATTTCGAGATTCAGACCCGGCCTGGGCTGCGTAAGATAGGTCTTCGTATCCAACGAGTAGACACCGCGGCCATACGTAAACGCGAAAAGCTGATCATCCCGCTGGTCGTAAGCCAGGTTGGCCACGCGCGTGGTTGGCAGGTTGTCGTTGTAAGTGCCACCAATCTTTTGCCAGGCAGCACCCGGCACGTGTGTCAACAACTTGTACACGCCATCGCCTGTGGCGGAATAGATCGTATGAGAATCAACCACAATCACATCATTGTTCTGACCCGCGACCGGCAGAAAAGCGGCATCTGGCACGGGCGAACCAGAGACAAAGCGCGTGATTTCCGGGAACGTGCGCTCCCGATGAGCGATCGCGACAAAGCCATTACCAGATTGATAAAAGTCGTTCGAATCCGCATGGCTAAATGCCAGCGATGCGACAGCACCTCCACGTGGATTGAATGCAATATTCTGAGCATCCGCATCCACTGGTTGATCGACAAGCTCCAAGGCTCTACGCACGAGCAGGGCTTCACCACTGGCGAAACCAATCAACAAGGTTTGACCCGATAAGTCCCAGGGAGCGAACGCAAAGGAGGTGATCGCTGATGATCCAGAGCTGCCCAGGGTGTCACATCGCAGCTGATCTAAATCAACCGTACGCCAATAATCAGCCCTAGCGACATTGCTGGAATCAAAAACATTGGGGTAGACATAGATGCGGCTTCGATCGGCGAGGCCGATCATGGAGCGCTTGGCAGGGTGCTGCTCTGCAGGGAAATAAAAGCTGGCACCGTCGGAATAAGCAGGGCCGAATTGCACGGCGGTGTCACCGCCGTTAAACGAAACATTAACAGCAGGCTGCACATATTCCTTCACATCGATCGTGAGTCGCGGCGATGAATCAACCGTTGCCACATCCATACTCACATAATCGATCTCGCCGTTTTCTCTCATGATCTCTAGATAGAGATTGCCACCATTGGAAGCAAGAAAATCTGCGATATCGCGCTGCGTGGTTGCCGTTGAAGCCAGCATGGCCGTGAAGGCAGGCGCTGCACTGTTGCCTGGCGACCCAATCCAACGCAGATTGAGATTGGTGATCTGAGCACGCCCACCCGTTAACGCACGACGGAAGTGATCTGCGATGGCAGCCTGATCGCCAGAAATAACAGCCTGATCGCCGGAAATGGGCTGGAACAAGGGCAGCCGCTGGGCCCAAATATCAGCACCAGCCGATGGAGGATCCGATCCATTGTCGATCAGAACAGCATGTGTTTTGAAAAGTGTGGCAACAATGTTGCCTGAAACGGTTCCGGTCCAGTTACGTGGGCCATTGAGTTGCCAGATGGGCACGGTTGCATGATCAGACGCATTGCCAAGTGAGACCTCATCAAGCATCCGGTAGGCCGTTCGCTTGGCAAATTGATTGGTAAACGCCAACAGTGCATCTGAATCACCGAAGAAGCCTGCACCACCATCGCCATTGCTCACGAGATACGGCGTGTAACGATCCATCGACCCAACACTGATGCCGTTATCCTGTGCACCGGTAATCCAGCGATTGCCTCTCGCATTGAGGGAGCCGCCTTGGTAGAGGTTCGTAACGAGGTCAGTATTCAGATTCTCCCAATTGGCTGGATAAAAGCCAAGGGCAGGCAACATTTCTAGTCCAAAAGGCCCAATGGGAGACGCTGGATTAAAGCCGCCGCCCTCAATATCCCGGCGAAACTCACCCCACGTGTACGATTCACCCAGCCCCTTCAGCAGGATGGACTCGGCGCCATCATCCGGATTGGCGAGAAAACGGTTAAGCCCCCCATCGTTACCATAGTAAAGATAAGAACCATCCGTATAGAGTAATTGCGCGTCGGCATGGGTTTTGTTATTAAACGATCCAGCAGCATCCAGAAAAGCGCTTAGGCTTTGCCGGTCGGCTGCACTTCCGCGACCGGTTTGAGCCCAAAGATCAAGGGCGACTCTCGACAGGCCAGAGCTTCCAGGCGATAAAACACTACCCGTGCCATCAGGACGCTGCACATAAGAATTAAAACCGGCAGGATCCCAATGCAAATTGACGCCCCTTTCCTGAGGCTGGCGGACCGACACGGATGGATGAAGAAGATAGCCAAGCGTGGTGGCTCCCACATAAACCTTGTCAGGGAAGACGGGATCCACAAGTAACTCATTGGTATGAAACCACTGATTACCTCCCTCGATCGCAGTCCCCTGCCCAAGGGCATCCCACAGACTGGAACGGAAAACAGTTTTGGTGGCATCCGCTGGATCGGGGATGCTGTATCCCCATGCCATCCACTGAGTTGAGCGATCAAGCGCCGTAAAAACGCCCGGGCTCACCGCTGTGACCGTTGAACCAGAAAAATCTCGGTCGATATCTAACGAATAGAGTGTCGCCAGACCTGGATCCGCTGTCTCGTCAGGGAAACCATCATCGTCTGGACTAGCGAGAAGATACAGTCGGAATTGTCCGCGACCGAGGTCAGCCGTATCAATCCTGAAATTGGTAGATGTGATCGGCAGGGATAGGCGACTAGTCGTGCTACTAGCAAGGTCGATCAGAAAGAGTTGATTCAGATCCGACAAACCGAGAAGACGATCGGGGTCACCAGGGATCGGCTTGAGCTGTGTATAAGTTCGAGCGTCAGGACCGTTGGACCAATTGCCAGCGAGCAAGTCGCTCCATCCCCTTGAGATGTCATACAGCTGCAGGCCACTATCCGTGGCCAGAATCACGTGATCACCTACTTGGAGCGTGTCTCGCACAACACTCCTCGCTACCGACGTGGAACGATTCCACATGACACCGGAATCGAGTGAATAAAGGGTCTCCGTACCACCTGCCGAATCAGAAAAAGCAACCATCAGAGTGTCTGCTGAGGCAGAACTACGCAGTGCCGACAAGGCGGTGAAATTCATCGGTGCCCTCCTTGCACCGCGATCCTGATCACTCACCTGCGTCCAGCTCACTCCGCCATCACTGGAAGACCAGAGGCCGGCATTCTTCAAACCCAGAATGAGATGATCAGGGCGAGCTGGATCAACGGCAATGGACTGGGGCCGACCTGCATTCAACGCACCAAACCATCTCGTGTGATCCAGGAGTGTGCCGATCTGGCTAGGGGAATCTTGAGACAGAACCCAATCACGTTGATGAAATCTGGCACCCTCGCCGATCTTGCTCATCAGCGATGGATCCACTCCATCGCTCACCACAACATCAAAGACTCCCTGGCCAAATAAACCTTCGAGTTGTTTGGATGCTTGCGCGGTCCAGGTCTCGGCAGAGAGTCCGCCGAGCGAATCAGCTGAACCCCGATCAGTCAGCGAGAAGTTATAAAGCGCTCGGGCAGCTGGCTTCGAGAGTGTGCTGACGTCGTCAATCCCAGACCAATCACCACGGGCCAGCTGTTGAAGCAGCTCCCAAGACGCAACAAACGACTTCTCAGGCGTGAATCCATTGAGGTCAACAGTCCCAACTTCACGCCAGTCCGATCAACAACCTTGGCAGAAAGGTTGTTCTTACCAAGCGTCCATGTCGTACCCGCAAGTTGTTGATCAACCAGTGCCAGAACATCCAGCGATGTTCTGAGCTGGCTCAGCTGCGCCGCAAACAGGACATCCGCCACGCTGGCGCGCTCCTGATCGGTGAGCCTAGCCAACCACTTCGGGTTCCAGAGTGGCGTGTCAGTCTCCGAAGTACGGAGCACGATCAAGCCATTGGGGGCCTTCACCAGGTAACCGGCTGCTGCACGGGTGGCCCCGCGAGTCTCTGTAGCCACGAAGGGGGCCTCTTGGTCCTGAAGGCGGTTCAGAACTGCATCAGCTACGGCCCAGGACGCATTAGAGAGATAGCGCAGTAGCTGCTTGGAATCCATGACCCACAGAGCTTGAATACTCTCATTATGGGGTTAACCCAAAAACCGCGCACCACGTGAATCAATTCAAAGAAAGTTAAAGCTTTCTTCGGGATTTAGTTGCAGGAGTCGTGCGCTCGGGACCCTGTCAGTCAGCGTCGAGAGCGCGAATCGGAGCCAGGCGGGGATCGAGAATCTTTGGCCCCATTCCCGCAAATTTCACGGCAATCGAGATCTTTTCACCACTACCAAACAAATGGGTGACAACCCCCTCGCCAAAGCTGGTATGGATCAGGTGATCACCCACTGCCCAGGAGTGATCAGGATGGGGGGCTGCGGATCGCCGACGAACCGCATTGGCAGCCGATGCAGCGGCGGCCGGATCCTCTCGATCCACCCGGGTGAGCCGCTCGAGGCGCTGCTCGCGGCGAATCGAGGCACCACCACTACGGGGCAGATCACCCTGAACAAGAGCCTCTGGCAGCTCCGACAGAAAAACCGATGGCACCGCCGGCTCACGCATGCCGCCCCAGAGCCGTCGCTCACTGGCATGAGACAGGAAGAGTCGCTCCTTTGCACGGGTGATGCCCACATAGCAAAGGCGCCGCTCCTCCTCCAGGGCAGCAGGGTCCTCCAGTGAACGGTAGCTGGGGAACAATCCCTGCTCCAGACCCACCAGAAACACCACAGGAAACTCCAAACCCTTGCTGGCATGCAGGGTCATCAGGGTCACCCGATCCTGATCGGTGTCTTTGGAGTCTGCGTCGCTGGCGAGAGCTGCAGAGGCCAGAAAATCATCGAGGGATCCCTCTTCATTTTCCTCCTGATACTGCAGTGCAGCATTAACGAGCTCATTTAGATTGCGACGTCGATCTTCCGCTTCGTCGGTTCCCGCAGCAATCAATTCAGACAGATAACCGCTCTTCTCCAGCACATGCTGGATCAACGCGGAGGGAGGAGCCTCCGCAGCACGGGCCTGCAACCCCTGCAGGAGCTCACTGAACTGCAGCAGTCCCTTGGTGGAACGTCCCGCTAAGGAGCGCACAGCTTCGGGATCACTCACCACATCCCAGAGGGGAATAGCCAATTGGTTGGCGGCATCCGTCAACCGCTCAATCGTGGTCTTTCCGATGCCACGCTTGGGAACATTCAACACCCGCAGCAAGCTAACGCTATCAGCGGGGTTAACCAAAAGCTTTAGATAAGCAAGTACATCCTTGATCTCTCGCCGATCATAAAAACGCAAACCGCCAACAACGAGATAGGGGATTCCCCAACGCACCAGCGATTCCTCCATCGCGCGAGACTGAGCATTGGTGCGATACAAAACAGCCATATCACCCCAACTCAGATCTGGATGAGCGGCTTCGAGCATGCGCATCCGGTGCACCACAGCCTCTGCCTCGGCGATCTCATCGTCGCAGCGGGTCAGGCTGATCAACTCGCCTTCACCACGCGTGGGTCGAAGAACTTTGTCAATCCGCTCTGAGTTATGCGCAATCAAGGCATTCGCGGCCTCAAGAATGGTGGCTGTCGAGCGGTAATTGTCCTCCAACTTCACCATGGTGTTGGTCACATCATCAGGAGCCCCATCACCAAAGTCGTCCTGAAAACCCATCAGGATGGTGAAATCAGCTGCACGGAAGCTGTAGATACTCTGATCGGCATCACCAACCACGAACACCGAGCGACCACTCCAATCATCGAAAGCCTCAGGATCGCGTCCATCGGTCGCGAGTAACTTGATCAGCTCGTACTGGGTGCGATTGGTGTCCTGATACTCATCCACCAACACATGGCGGAAGCGCCGATGCCAGTAGTGGCGAACCTGCTCGTTCTGGCGCAACAACTGCACCGGCAACAACAGTAGATCGTCGAAGTCGAGCGCGTTGTTGGCGGCCAGGGCACGCCGATAGCGCCGATAGGTTTCGGCCATGAGCTTGCCGCGCTGCCCACCGGCATCAGCCTCAAGCTCTTCGGGCATCCAGCCTTGGTTCTTGGCACCGCTGATCGCCCAACGCACCTTCTTGGGCTCAAATCGCTTGGGGTCCAAACCCAGGTCCTGGGTCACAATTTCTTTCACCAGGCTTTGCGCATCGCCTTCGTCGTAGATCGAAAATTGACGCGTCCAACTCAGGCCTTCTGGATCGCGAAACTTATCAATATCGAAACGCAGCAGCCGGGCAAACAAAGCGTGAAATGTGCCAATCCATAAATCCTTGATCACCTCGCGGTAAATCCTGGATCGCAGCTGGCGTTGCTCAACAGCTGGCAGCGTGCTCCAGGGCTGACCGAACTGGCTTTGCGCCAACTTCTGAGCTAAGAGCAGCTCCAACCGCTCCTTCATCTCCCGAGCGGCCTTATTGGTAAAGGTGACAGCCAGAAGCTCAGCCGGATCAACACCATGGTGCCCAATCAGATGAGCGATGCGATGGGTGAGGGCCCGTGTCTTGCCGCTACCCGCACCAGCCACCACCAACAAAGGACCGGTGTGATGGTCCACTGCTTTGCGTTGGGCATCGTTAAGGCCAGATAGAAAGCTCAATGACGACTGCGGCATGCATGGTCTTGCACCAACTCTAAGGTTCAAAGCATCACGTGAGTCGCCACCGCATCAAACCGGCATCCATGAGTTGCGCCGCACTCGCAAAACGCCTGGAGGTGGAATCGGTGAGAGCCGCGTCTCGGAGCCGAGACCGCTCAAAAAGCTCCGCATAACAGGCATATTTACGACTGCCCTGCGAATGAGACCCAAGGGCGATCGCCATCTCTGTTCGCCGATAGAGATCATGGGTGAACTTGAAATGAGCGAGCGTGAGCAGGATTCTCCGGTCTGGATTGCAGCGCGTGCGATGACTGCCCACGATCCAGTTGTTGTGATGCAGATAGAGCGGCACCTTGAACGGTGTCGTGACATACGGCTGCTTCACCCCAGCGCCACGAAAGATGCGGGTGGAGGCGGAGGGGCGAATTCCCGCCAAACCACCACGCCAGCGAAAACGGGTGAGCGGCGCATGGTCGTAGTAGGGAGCCGTAGCCAGGAGGTCCGGCAAATCCTCGGGCGTCTTCTCCTGTTCCAGATCGATCAACCGAGACGGGAAGAATTCCACAAGAGCCGCCCCAACGGTATGAATTCGATACTGCTTCAGGGCTGCCAACAATGCATCAGCATCAGGCAGTTCTGGCGGCAGCAACAGAAACTCGTCGGCATCCAACGCCAGAACGAATCGATGGTTGAGCCAGAGTTGAGGGATGTACTGCTTGAAGAAGAAACAGGCTCGCCGCTCCATCCTGCGGCCTGCAAGATCAACGCTGAGAACAGGTTCCGCGTATGTCAAAGACGAGCGCAACAACACACAATCGTGTTGGGAGGCGATGTAAGCCGCTGACCCATCGCTCGAACCATCGTCGAGCAGCAGAAACTGCCGCACACCGAGGCGGCGGTGATACGCCAGAAAAGCTGGCAGGAAGAACATTTCATCGCGGATCACCGCGAACACCGCCAACCCGGGAGCCGCTCCATCCGGATCTCCCGAGACCAGCTCAAGGGCATCCCCGAAGCGGGGAAACACTCGTGCCATCACGTCCATGCGGCAAGGGGTCACGATAGGCAGGGCCCTTCCTCCGCCAACCGCGTGACCTCCGCTCCAGAAGCCGTGTTCATCGGTGGTTGCCCGCGCAGCGGCACAACGCTGCTGGCCAGTCTGCTCGGGGGATTTCCGGGATGCGTTGTCACCCCGGAATCCCAGTTCAAACATCGGCCACTGCAAAGGCTGCACCGCCAGCCTGAGATCCGACTCTCGGGGGAGGGCTTGGCACGCGAGTGGCGCAGCCACCTGCGCTTTCGCCATTGGGGCGTGGACCTGCTCGAGGCTGATCTCGAGCACACACTGGATCCCCAGGCGTTGCGCGCCCTGCTGTTAGCGCTGGTGGGTCGCATGGCAAAACCCGAGCAACAGAGCCTCGCTGCTGTCACCTGGATCGATCACACGCCTCAAAACATTGAGCTCGGCCTGGCCCTGAGCAGCCTGTTCCCGACCGCCAAACTGATTCATCTCGTGCGAGATCCTCGGGCCGTGGCGGCTTCGCTGCTGCCCTTGGACTGGGGTCCGCATTCCACGGCTGGGATTGCCAGCCTCTGGAGCCACCGACTGGCCCATGGTCTGGCTCTGGAAAAGGCGCTTCCCGAACGCATCCTGCGGGTGCATTACGAGGATCTTTGCCGGCACCCAGAGGACACCCTGAAGCATGTGGCCGCATGGCTGGGGCTGACGATGCCCACCAACAGGGCGCTCCTGCAGCCCACGTGCGATTTCCTCCCGCGTTACACACGCCATCAGCATCAACGGATCGGCGAGCGCCCACAGGTTGAACGCATCAACGCCTGGCGAGGGCAGCTGGAGCCCTGGCAACAGCGAGAGCTGGAGGGCCGACTCGGTGAACTGATGGCCTTGATGGGGTATCCAGCAGACGCGGAGCCACCTCGCCCGGGGGACCATCCACCAAGCCTCTGGCAACGACGAATCTGGCCCCTCGTCCGCGCGCTTCGAGGGCGGATTCGACATCGCCGGCACCAACGCCTTCACGCTCAGCAGCTCCGGTAACGTTGATCCCGTTGGCGAAGAGCGCGAAAGCAATGGAACAGCTGCGACCGATTTTGGCAGGCACGGCGCAGCAGGGCGGAATCGGGCGCGTGTCGATTGTGATCGAGTGGGAGAATGTATTGCTCGCTGGCAATAGCCGCGCCAAGCAAATGCTCGCCCAAGTGATTCAGCAGGCGAATCGACTGCCGAACTGCCATGAAATCCTGATCAGCGCCACCTGCAACCAGCCAGCTCTGGCCCAGCGGCCCAACACCCTGCGTGATGCAATCGACTGGCAGCTGCTCATCCACCCGGGACAGCACTACTACGAGCTTAAAAATCTGGGGGCACGTCAAGCCAGCGGCGATCTGATCGCCTTCGTGGATAGTGATGTGCTCCCGGAGGACAACTGGCTCGAGCAACTGCTCGCACCCTTGGACGAGCCCTCCACCCAGGTGTGCTGCGGGCGGGCTCACATCGATACGACGAACCTTTACACCAAAGCCTTTGCCCTCTTCTGGTTCTTCCCCGTGCGCCAGAGATCGAGAGTGCAAACCGGTGCGCCGTTGGTCAAACACTGCTGGCCCACAACAGATCATTTCTTTGCCAACAACATTGCCTTTCGCCGGAGCACCGCCCTGGCTTATCCGTTCCCTGCCAGCAAAGCCACATCCCGAGGGGCCTGCCTGGAACTATCCCAGCAGCTGCACAAAGCTGGTATCCCCATCCGCCTCAACAGCCAAGCCTGGGTGGCGCATCCACCACCGCAGCCCGGCGAACATTTTGTGCATCGAGCCCTGGCCCAGGGGCGCGACTGCTACCTGCGCAGCAGCGGGCTCAGCCGAACCATCCTGGGAAGTGGTTGGCGCTGGATCCGCAACAGTGGGCGCACCCTGATCAAGATCGCCTGGCTGCATCAACACGTGGATCTGAAGTGGTATGAGATTCCAGCCGCGTGGCTGATCGGGTTGGCGTACTACAGCCTCTACTGGATGGGAGAGATCGGCACGATGCTGCGCCTAAAGGCCGTGCTGTCGATCAGCATCTAACACAACCGTTGGCGGATGGCTTGCCGCCAAGCCTGCACGGCGTACAACGCCCGCAACCACACAACCGGCATCCTGGAAACAATCAGCCAGCGGAGCTGATTGCGTGGCGACAGGTCCGCTGGATAGGGCAGGGATCGCGCTGCTGGCGGCAGCAAGCCCACACGCTTGCGCTGCAGCATCCAATGCAACGCTTTACGGTTCGCGAGTTGCCGTATCCAGTGTTCTTCCTGCTTTCCCCAGGTGGGTGGGAGCCTCAGGCGCCCTGTTAAAGCATCCTCGGCAACACGGCACACAGGATGAGCACCGGTCATGGTCATCGGATCACGCACCACCTCACTGTGATCGCGTCGATAGCGACTGGTGACCTGTCCAGCCAGGATCACCGGTGAGCCCTGCAGAACACACCGGAACCACAGCGCATGATCACCGCCGCGGCGGGCCCCCCACTCGGGAAAACCACCGCAGGCCAGCAGAAGTTCACGCTGGATCACCAGCGAGTTGGTATGGATGAGATCAGAACGTGCATAAAGAGCCAGAAATGCGTTAGCAGCCAAACAACGACTGACCAGCACGCTGATCGTCTTGACAGCACCACCCATGTGCTCTTCGAAGCCTGAGCAATACACACCAGCCTCGGGGTACCGAGCAATCCAGCCGGCAGCCGTGGAGAGATGCTCAGGGAACCAGAGATCATCCGCATCAAGAAAGGCAATCCAGCGGCCCCGAGCTTCGCGGATTCCGAGATTACGGGCGGCATACCCCGCAGGCCCCGGCGTGCTTCGGTGCAAACAACGGATCGGGAGGCTGGGAAAGGCATGGATGGCCGTGAGGCCGTCATCGTCTGAGGCATCGTCAACAACCAATACCTCAAAATCCCGATGAATCTGGGTCGCCACACTTGCCAAGGCTTCGGCCAACAGAGGGCCCTTGTTATGGACAGGGATCACCACGGAAAACATGGGCCGCTGCCCTGTATCAGTCATGACAAGCCTCAACTGCCCTGACGCACTCCAACATCTGTTCGGTGCGACGGTCGTAGGTGAAGCCTGAGGCGAAGGCACTACGCTCCTGGCGCTTAGCAGGTGAGTCCTCATCCATGGCAGAGCGCAAATGCAGCGAGAATGCATCAGGGCAGGGCGCCACAAGATGCGCCCAGTCCGCAAAAGGCTGCAAAGAGCGAATGGAAGATGCCACAACGGGGCGTCCAGCCGCCAGATACTCGAAAAACTTCATCGGAAACATCGCATCGGTATAGCTATTGCACTGCAGCGGCAGAATTGCCGCATCCATCCCCGCCAACCAGGCCGGCAATTCCGCATACAGCCTCGAGGAGATGAAATAAACATTCGAGAGACGTTGCAAGGCCGTGATATCTGTGGCGGGATCCCCCTCACCAACGGGGCCGATCAGCACAAACGACCAATCGGGCCTGGCGGTTGCCAATTGCTCGAGCAGGTTGAGATCCAGCTTGTAAGCACTGATCGCACCGATGAAACCAACACGAGGCTTGGGGATCTCAGTGAGCAACCCCGGAAGTTGAGTCCCAGGATCTAAAGCAGCTGCAAAATGGGCATGATCAGCAACATTGGGAAAGTAATGAACCTCAGGATTCAGCGGACGCAAACGGTCAGCCAATGCTGGTGAGGTGACGAAAACAATCGAAGCCCGACGACACAGCAAAGCCTCCCATCGGTCGAGATCAGTAGGATCCATGCCGGGCTGAGACTGAATATGATCCACAGAGTGATAGATCACTTGCCGATACGCCGACACATCGAGGCAGGCAAGCGTGCGCGGGTTGTAGGTCCAGAGCCAGTCGCAGCGCAACCGGAGGCAAAAGCGAGCCCAGGCCAAACCCACCTGCAAGAGCACCCGATTGACCGCAGTCAACGTGCGTCCACGGGCTCCCGGCCAAACCAGCGGAGTATGCACCCAGAGGCCTGGAGCCACCTGACGTGGGGGACAAAAACCACGGCGGATGCGACGAACCACACGACGCCAATCCGAAGCTTGAGCTCGGAGACCGCGCAGCCCAAGCGAATCGACATACAACACCTTGTGCCCTTGGCGTGCCAACGAAACAGCAACATGCTGCTTATTCGTCCAGATTGGGTGATCCCAATCTGCGGTGGCTAGCAGGGTGATGTCAGCCATTGGCCCTGGACACGAGCTCTCGAAAGGAAGACGATCGTTCCTGCAACTGTTGATAATTGCCGTAGGCTTTCACAACTCCTCCTTCAAATTCATAGATGCGATCGCAATTCTTGATCGTGCTCAGGCGATGTGCAATGACGATCGTGGTGCAACGGCGCGCGATCAGCTCCAAAGCATCCATCACTTCACTTTCAGTTTTGTTATCCAATGCACTGGTTGCCTCATCGAGCACGAGTACGTCGGCCTTCTTATAGAAAGCACGGGCCAAGGCCAAGCGCTGTCGCTGCCCGCCAGACAAGCGAAGACCATTCTCACCGATCATTGTGTAGAGACCATAGGGGAGTTCGGATACGAACTCGGATAATTGAGCTGATTCCAAAGCTTCCCAGACAGCATTATCCCGAATAGAGTTTGGATCAATACCGAAAGCCACATTCTCACGGATGCTGGCATCTAACAACATAATTTGCTGTGGAACCATGGCACAACATCCCTGCCAGGCAGACAGCTCACTCTCCTCCAAAGGAATACCATCCAAGCTAATACAGCCTTGCTGGGGCTGATATAACCCAAGCAGCAGATGGGCCGCCGTGGTCTTTCCTCCACCGGTGCGACCCACCAAGGCCACACGCGAGCCAACAGGAACCACAAGATCAATTCCACGAATCACCCAATCTTCTGCGTGGGGATAGCGATACCAAACCTTGTCGAGCTTGATGCTGTTGCGCGGCATCACCCCTGCGCGGCTGGGCACACGTGCCTGAGACTGCAACATCCGCTGTGGGGGGAGTGCCAGCAAGAGCAAGGCATCGGAGATTTCGGGCAAGCCCCCACGGAAACGATTCACTGAGCGAAAAATCGCTTGTAGTGGCGTTGAGAGCTTGAGGGCCGCAAAAACCAACGCCGCGATGGTTGGAACAGACTGCTGGAGACTTTCTCGACCCCCATCAGCGAGCGCCGGAAACAGACAAACCGCTAGCAAAATGGTAATTCCAGCCGGTTCAATCACAAAGCGAGGGATTTCCGGCAACAATCGCGCCAAACGATCATATCGCTTGCCGCGCGCGCCAATATCAGAAAACTTCTCAAGGAAATAAGACTCGGCCCCATAAAGCTGCAAGTCGCGAGCCGATGCAATTGACTCCATGATGACCTTATTAATATTTACAGAAAGTCTTATTTTTTGCTTCGAGGCGAGTCGCAACCGCGGTGTCACCAAGGCCGATAAGAGCGCATACGCCCCAAACAAGGCTCCAAAGACCAAAAGGGCAGATGAGCCAATCACGAAAACGATTCCGACCGTTAGCACACCCGCAGAAATAATACTGGAAAGAAATGTGAGCAACGGCAGCACAATCCGATCAGAGATCTGATTAAGGATCAGGTTGAGACGCCCTAACAGATTCGAGGTTTTTTGACCCTGAAAATACTCCAGAGGCTGATAAAGAATATTGGCATAAATGCGATTGCCATAATCCGACCAAATCTGGGCACTGAGGAAAGCCTGCATCGAAGCAAGCAAAAAACGGAGTCCGTTCGATAGCCACACCAAAGCAATCAGAATCGAAGCCACCCAGATGGCTTGATCAGCCCTCCCACCTCCAAAAACCCAAATCTGAGGCAGGCTATTGGGCAACTTGGCACCACTCAGCGTTCCCACCAAACGGGCCAGCAAGCCAAGAAAAACAACGTCGATCAGGCCAACGAAACTGGCAACGAGCAACAGCACCAGAAAGCCTCGCAAGCGACGCGGTGGCAAGAAGTTCAGCAGTTGCCATAGCTGAACAGCTGTTTCACTGCGGAGACCTAGGCCAGGCTGATGAGCCACAGTGCGTCGTTGCAGTCTCAGTGAATCAAACACTATCGACCACCCTGGCAGGCCATGACGGAGACAAGCCAGTCAGGGAACTGATCGAGCCATCAGGCGATTGAAGGCTGTGAACAAACGGGGCGCCCGAGCTTGCCAATGCAAGCGGTGTCGCGACGGAGCCTGCAGCGGACGCACACCGTCACCGAGACGTGACCAGTGCTCTTGGATTTGGAGCAAGGTCGCTCTCCATCGTTCAGGTAAAGCCGCAGGATCATGGGCTTTGAGCAACGAGTTGAGCGCATCTGGGGCTGGCTGCCAAGACTCAGGCGACAGCACTGCTTGGTGGATGCGGTCCACGTCAGCCTGGAGGGTGCCACAGCCGATCTGAAACCCGAGACGACCATCTCCCAAGTGATCAGCGAGGGCATGGTTGAGGCTGCTGAACACCACACATCCGCAGGCCAAGGCTTCGATCGGAGGAAGCCCGAAACCTTCGCTCACACCCCGACCTCGCCAATAGTCTGCCGAGTCATAGAGATACACAGTCGAACGATTGAACAACTCCACCAAGTCGTCAACCCAACCGCTCTGCACCTCCACACGTAGGCCCCTCGCTCGCAGCGCCGGGACCAACTGCCTGAGCACATAGTCGCTGCTCTTGCGCTGCTGCACCAGCACATCGATCGGCCGGCGGAGACCACAGCGTTCCTGCTGACGTATCGCAGCCGCCGTGCCTGGGCGGGCTCCCTGTTCCAACCATGGGGAATCCAGGGCATTCGGCACCAGGAACAGCGGGTTGCGGGGAGCTCGGTCACCCCAATAGCCAAGCGTGTTACGACTCACCGCCACAACCGGCACCGACGCTGGCAAATCAAAACCGTACCCACTGCTGTGGGCGTGATAGGCCACAGGGCGGCCCTTCAGACGCCTGAGCAACTTGGGTACATCAAATCCCCAGCTCACAATCCAGAGTGGAACTTCGGCCGGAGCACCACCTCCATCCGACACACGGGGTTCCTGCCTGAGCAGGTCGGCAAGGAAGGGATAATCAGGCTCTCGCTGCCGGTACGTGACCACGTCAACCGACGCGACCGCGCTCACCAAACGTGCTGTCTGCAATTCCACCAGTAATCCACCACAGCGAAATCGGCCTGTGGTGCCTGGAACCAAGAAGCGTAGCGAGGGCACAGGGCCCGCTTCAGGCGGCAACGGCTTCGGTGCTCCCGGCCCGCTGGCGTCGGGTCAGGAAGCCAAAGAGCACTTTGCCAATCGCTGCAATCAGGTTGCCCTCGAGCTCCTGGAACATCTTCATGTTGAGGTGGAACGCATGGTTGGCTTCCTCTACGATGCGGTCAGCTACAGCCTGGTCGATCGGCAGGTTATCGAGGGTGGCGCGATAGTTGGCCTTAAATCCCTTCTCATCAGCAATGGCATCAAACTCATAAAATCGCAGGCCATCGTGGTCACCAAGATTCATGGCCTTCTGTGCGATGTTCTTGAGAATCTGGCCCCCACTGAGATCACCGATATAACGCGTGTAGTGATGACCCACCAACAGCTCGGGAGCGTCCTGCGCAATCTGATGAATACGGGCCACGTACTCCTGGGCGGCTGGGGTGGCCTTCACACTGTTCCGCCAGCCGTCTCCGAAATAAAAGGCCAGGTCCTGCTCCAGCGTTTCTCGGCGGTTGAGCTCGGGGAAACCCACGGGCCCTACCACTGGATGACCAGCGGCGCGGAGCTTACCGATCTCCTCCTCCATCGCCGAATACACAAAGAAGAGGTCAGCCACCAGGGTGCGGTAGCTGGCCTTATCCACCACGCCCTTGAGAAAGCAGCTCACAAAACCCGTGTTCTCAGCCATGGTGTGGGACTTTTTGGTCCCTTCACGCAGTTGGGCAGCAAGGGCGACAGACATGGTGATCGGTCCGCGGTCAGCACTCGGGCAGATCGCTCAAATTAGTGGGGCTGTCCCCAGCCACGCGGCGAAGGTTGCGAAGGGTTACGCAGCCTGGCTGCCTGGAGGCAAGGCCTGGCCCCCATCCACGCCAAACAGCTCAAACAACTCCCGCATGAAGGCGTGCAAAGCGTCCACGACAACCGCTTGAGGTCGATGGCTGCCCGTGGGCTGCCAGTCGCCCACGCTGGCCAGGCGCCACCGCTCAGATTCATAGGTAAGGCCGCGGATGGTCACCCCCAGCAAGCGGGGCTGCTCAGGCCCTCCGGCCGGAGCCTGTTCAAGCCGCAACTGCACCAGAAACGATCGGCACTGGCTGCGGGGACTCCAGCCGGGCAGATGAAAGGAGAGATCCAGGCTTTCCGCCTCAGCGAAGGCCCGGGTCAGGGGGTCATCGCGCCAGGGGGTGAGGTTGGCGCGGGCATCGGGGAAGTGGTGGCGAAACAACGCCGCGACGGACGCGATGCGTTGGGCCAGTTCCACAGATCGGACCTGGTCTGACGCATTCATGCCGTTGCCCCTGCAGCAGAACCGCACATCTCCAAAACCTAGGCTCGCCTCACTGTTCACGCCGCCCTCGGTTAGCAAGCACCCATGGCCACCTACGAGAAGCTCACCGCCCCGGCCCAGGGCACGGCCATCCGCTTCGAGAACGGCCAGCCCGTGGTGCCGAACGACCCGATCGTGCCGTTCATCCGCGGCGATGGTACCGGCGTGGACATTTGGCCGGCCACTCAGAAGGTGCTGGATGCGGCCGTGGCCAAGGCCTACGGCGGTGAGCGCCGCATCGAGTGGTTCAAGGTGTATGCCGGCGATGAGGCCTGCGACCTCTACGGCACCTATCAATACCTGCCGGAAGACACCCTCGAAGCGATCCGCACCTACGGCGTTGCGATCAAGGGCCCCCTCACCACACCAATCGGCGGCGGCATCCGTTCCCTGAACGTGGCCCTGCGCCAGATCTTTGATCTGTATTGCTGCGTGCGCCCCTGCCGCTACTACGAGGGCACCCCCAGCCCCCACAAGCGGCCCCAGGACCTCGACGTGATCGTGTATCGCGAGAACACCGAGGACATTTATATGGGGATCGAATGGGAAGCCAGTGATCCCGTGTGCCTGGAACTGATCAAGCACCTCAACGAGGTGGTGATCCCGGCCAACGGCAAGCTCGGTAAGCGCAAGATCCCTGCCGGCTCAGGGATCGGCATCAAGCCGGTGAGCAAGGAAGGCAGCCAGCGCCACATCCGCAAGGCCATCCAGCACGCCCTGCGCCTCGAAGGCAACAAGCGCCACGTGACCCTGGTGCACAAGGGCAACATCATGAAGTTCACCGAGGGCGCCTTCCGCGACTGGGGCTACGAGCTGGCCACCACCGAATTCCGCGACGTGTGCGTGACGGAACGCGAAAGCTGGATCCTCGATAACGCCGCCAGCAACCCGGGCCTGAGCATCGAAGCCAATGCCCGCATGGTGGACCCTGGCTACGACGCCCTCACCCCCGAGAAGAAAGAAGCCATCTCCGCCGAAGTGAAGGGCGTGCTCGATGCCATCGGCTCCACCCATGGCAATGGCCAGTGGAAGAAGATGGTGATGGTCGACGACCGCATCGCCGACAGCATCTTCCAGCAGATCCAGACCCGCCCGGCCGACTATTCGATCCTGGCCACCCTCAACCTCAACGGCGATTACATCTCCGATGCCGCCGCTGCCGTGGTGGGCGGTCTGGGCATGGCCCCCGGCGCCAACATCGGCGACAACGCCGCGATCTTCGAGGCCACCCACGGCACCGCGCCGAAGCACGCCGGCCTCGATCGGATCAACCCCGGCTCAGTGATCCTCAGCGGCGTGATGATGCTCGAGTACATGGGCTGGCAGGAAGCCGCCGACCTGATCACGGCAGGCCTGAGTGCGGCGATCGCCAACAAGGAGGTCACCTACGACCTGGCGCGTCTGATGGAGCCGCGGGTGGAGCCGGTGAGCTGCAGCGGTTTCGCCGATGCCGTGATCCAACACTTCGAGGCCTGATCAGGCGCTTGATCAACTCAGCCGCTCGCCCTTCACGGTGGGCACTCCTATCCCTGGATCAGCCGCGCATGCAACAACTCAAACAAGCGATCAAACATTGGATTCTGAAAGAACCGCTACCCGTCGGGACGGTCGTTTCCTTTCCAAAGTCTGGTCGAACCTGGCTTCGCGTGATGCTCGACAAGCTCGATGTCACCATGAGCTACACGCATGCCGGCAGCGAATACACGGTGAGCTGCCACTTCAATGACTTGCCGATGCCCAGATCACGCAGCGGACCAGGGAAGCAATTATTCCTACTTAGAGACCCACGAGATACCGTTGTTTCAGGTTATTTTCAAAAAAGCAAGCGCAAAAAGCGGGATCCCTTTTCGGGCGATCTATCAGAGTTCATCCGCGATCCGCACTATGGAATCGAAAAGATCGCGCAGTTCAACCTTGCATGGCTAACGAGCTTTGCATCCATGGATTCGTCCACCCACAGGTCGATCAGCTACGAAGCCATCCGCAACGATCCGGCTCAAGCCATGACCCTGATCTACACCTATCTCAAAGACCAGCCCCCCAATCCGCTCTCCATCCAGAGCGTGATTGAAGAAGCAAGCTTTTCCAGGATGCAGGCCCAAGAACGCAGTGGCGAGCTCGGTGCACAGTATGGATCAATCCTCACCCCCGCGGATGCGTCCGACCCGGAAAGCATGAAAGTGAGAAAGGGGAAGATCGGCGGCTATAAAGATTACATGAACCAAGACGATATCGCCTTTTGCAACTCAATTCTGAACAACAGGCGCTACGAGGCCACGGTATTGGATCATGCGCCACTCTTTCTTCTCTAAATCAACAACGATCCAGCAACGATTCACCCACGGCACGCGCGATCTCTGGGCTGAGGCGCTCAGACTGACCCCATGACGATGCCCGGACTAGCGGCCAAAGGCACCGACCCCTGCGTGCACTGCGGCTTCTGCCTGCCCACGTGCGCCAGCTACCGGGTGCTGGGCACCGAGATGGATTCGCCCCGGGGGCGGATCCACGCCCTCAAGGCGATCGAAGCCGGTGAGCTGGAGCTGGATGCCACCACGGCGAGTCATTTCGATAGCTGTCTGGGCTGCTTCGCGTGCGTGAGCGCTTGCCCCTCGGGGGTGCGCTACGACGAACTGATCGAGGCCACCCGGCCGAAGCTGAATGCCCCGGAGCTGCGAAGCCCCGCCCAGCGCGCGTTTCGGCAACTGTTGTTGGCACTGCTTCCCTACCCCCAGCGGCTGCGGACTGCCCTCGCGCCGCTGCGCGCCTATGCCGGCACCCCCTTGCAAGGCCTGCTGCGCCGCTCCGGACTGCTGCGGAGCCTGCCCGCCTCGCTCGCAGCAATGGAGCAGCTGTTGCCACCCCTGGCCGCAGAAGCCTTCCGCGACGGTCATCCCGTGGTGGTGCCCGCCCAGGGGAAACGCAGGGCACGGGTGGGCCTGGTGCTGGGCTGCGTGCAACGGGTGTTCGACCCTGGCGTGAACCGCGCCACGCTTGAGGTGTTGAGCGCCAATGGCGTCGAAGTGGTGATCCCACCAGCTCAGGGCTGTTGCGGCGCCGTGACTCACCACCAGGGGGAACTGGCGCAGACGCGCGAGCTGGCCAATGCGCTGATCGAGAGCTTCAAGGCGGTAGTGGGCCCAGGCCGGCCAGCGGGTCCCGAACCGCTCGACGCCGTGCTGGTGGCGGCGTCGGGCTGCGGCCACACGCTCAAGCACTACGGCGACCTGCTCGAGGACAGCGCTGGGGCGGGCTTTGCGTCCCAAGTGCGGGACGTTCACGAATTTCTGGCGGAGCTGGGGCTGAGCGAGAGCTTCCGGGCACGCCTGCGCCCGTTGCAACACGCAGACGGCCAAACCGCCACGGCCGACAACCCTGTGCTGGTGGCTTATCACGATGCCTGCCACATGCTCCACGGCCAGGGCATTAGCGCGGAACCGCGCCAACTCCTGCGCGCCATTCCGTACCTGCAGCTGCGGGAAGCCACAGAAGCCGGCGTGTGCTGCGGCAGCGCGGGGATCTACAACCTGGTGCAACCCGAGGAAGCCGCTGCACTGGGGCAGATCAAGGCGGCAGACCTGCAGGGCACTGGGGCCGAGCTGATCGCCAGCGCCAACATCGGCTGCACCCTGCAGCTGCGCCGGCACCTCCCGCAGGTGGGTGAAAGCAGCCTGCAATCACCCACCGTGGCCCATCCGATTGAACTGCTGCATCGCAGCGCCCACGGCAGCCAGGTGTGAGCGAGCCAGAACCCACAGCCACCCAACCGGGCAAGCTGCTCTCGGTGCTGGGGGTGGCCTTCGGCCTGGCGGGTTCCGTGGGCGGCACGATCGGCGCAGGCATCTTGCGTACACCAGGCCTGGTGGCCGCACAGCTGCACACACCGTCAGTGGTGCTGTTGGCCTGGCTGGTGGGAGGCCTGTATGCCCTGCTCGGTGCCATCTGCATCGCCGAGCTGGCCGCCAGCCTCCCCCGGGCTGGCGGTTGGTATGTCTATGCAGAGCAGGCCTTCGGCCGGCGCGCCGGCTGGCTGGTGGGCTGGACCGACTGGCTGGCCCACTGCATTGGCCTGGCCTGGGTGGCCACCACCGTGGGTGAGTTATTGGCGGAGTGGATACCCGCGAACACTGCCGCCACTTGGCAAGGCCGGGCGTTGGCGCTGCTCGTGCTCGGCCTGTTCAGCGCCGTTCAGCTGCTGGGTGTACGCGCCGGAGGCGCCAGCCAGGAGCTCCTCAGCCTGGTGAAAGCGGTGGCCTTTCTCGGCCTCGCCGCGGCCAGTTTTGCGCTGCCTCCAGTCGTTCCTGCGGTGTCGACTGCCGCGGATCCTGCTGACCTGCTCCAGCAGGGACCTGCTGTTGCGATCGGAGCGGTGTTGGCCTTGCAGGCCGTGATCACCACCTTCGATGGCTGGGCCTCACCGGTGTATTTCGCCGAGGAATTCAGCGACCCCAGCCGCGACCTGCCCCGATCCCTGATTGGCGGGGTTCTGGCCGTGCTGGCGCTCTATTTGTTGATCAACGCAGCTCTACTGCATGTACTGCCCATAGGGGTGCTCAGCGAAGCGAATTTGCCAGCCGCGGATGCCGCCCGCAGCGTGTTGGGCCAACGCGGGGGCCAAGTGATCAGCGCCGTGGCCCTGATCTCCTTACTCGGCCTGATCAACACCGTGGTGATGGCGGCACCACGCATCCTCTTTGGCCTGAGCCGCGATCAGCTGATGCCAGCAGCACTCAGTGGTGTCAACCCCGGGGGCACGCCCACCGCCGCACTGGTGCTCACGAGCGGCTGCGCTGCTGTACTCGTGCTCGCAGGCTCGTTCGATCACCTGCTTGGCATGGGTGCATTTCTCTATGTCGCCCTGCCCCTCAGCGGAATTGCAGCACAGCTGTGGTTACGCCGCCAGCAACCGGAGCTACCCCGACCGTTCCTGAGTTGGGGCTATCCGCTCACACCCTGGCTCGTGGGCGCTGGCTCACTGGCTTTTCTGATCGGAGCCATGGTGAGCGACACGGCCGACAGCCTTCTGGCCCTAGCGCTGGTGGGTGCGGGCGGGATCGCTGGCGAGAGCTGGCAACGACTTCAGCCCAAGGCAGGCAGCTGATCCATCCATTGCCAAGCCAACCTCAACGTGCCCGCATCCCCCAGATTTCCGGGAAAGGTGATCACCGGCAGATCCTCCGCCAGCACCAGCGACAGCCCCGGCAACAGCTGCCCCTGAAGCTCAACCGAGGCCTGATACAGCCCATCGGCCAACAGCGTGTGCGTGGTGATGCCGCCCTTGCTGATGATCAGGCCGAGCCCTGGAGCCAGGGCCGCCGCCAAGCGCGCCATCAAAGCGGCCAGCTCCAAGCCGAAGCGCCGCCGCTCCTGGGCTGAGGCAAAGCTCAATTCTCCGCGACTGGTGAACAACACCGGCGTCAGACCCTGCGCCAAAAGCTGGCGCAGTTCCGACAGCCAGCTCTGCTCCAGAGACGCGAGCAACTCACCCGGCAGCGGCCCCTCCAACACCCGCGCCAAGGTCGCCACCGGCAGCTCCAGGCCACGGCAACCTGGCTCCTCCAACAACTTCTCCAGCTGCTGATCCGCCAGGGGCACATGGGAGCCCACCATCACCAAAACCGGCAGCGGAGCTCCGCTGGGATCCCGGCGGCGCAAACCCGCCAAGCCGGCGGCATCCAGGGGCTGCGGCGGCAGGGGCACCAGCCCATTGATCAAGCTGGCCGCGCTCTGGAGCAACAGCCGCCGCGGCCGCGCTGATGCCGGATCGCTCACCGCCCAGATGGCAGCCCCGAGGGCGTCCAGCTGCGCCGGTTGCTCCGCATCCACCGCCACCACCTGCTGATCGTGCAGATCAGCCAAGCGAGCGCGCAGCGTCTCGGGAGGCCCCTCCAGATCGGCCAGAGCAATCCGCTCCACCGCCGCCGCCGCGATCCGAGCGACGGTTTTCTCCTCCACCCACTCAGCCAAATCACTGCTGCGGAAGCCGAACAGGCGATCGCGGGCAAAGGCAGTGTTGTGCACAGGCTCCCCGTGCAGGTAGTGCACGCCGCCGCGGGTAGTGCGCCCCCCCGGCAGGAAAGCAGGTGCCAGCAAGGTGGCATCAAACGGCCCCAGCTCGGCCGCGATGGCGTCCACCTCCACGGGGAAATGCCCCCGCAAGGTGGAATCCCCCCGGCTCACGATCAACCAGCGATCGAGCGCACCGGCCGCCTGGGCTTCTTCCAGCAAGGGCCGCAGCGTGCGACAGATCTCACGGATGCGCGCCCGGGCCTGCGCAGGCTCCAGAGCACGGGTGTTGGCGAGAACAAACAGCAGGGGAGACGGGTGCTGCAACCCCCTCCGCAAGGTGCCGGCATCCCAGCGCAACAACAGAGGCGCGCTGTGCACCGTCTGCGACCCGGTGGGGTCGTCATCCAACACGATGACCTTGCGCCGCTCTGCCATGGCACCATCGTGCCGTGATCTGTCCTGAGCCCAGCGAGCTGCAGGAGCTGGTGCGCGAGCTGCATCAGCAGGCCCAGCCATGGCTGCCAGCCGGCAGCGGCAGCCGGCTGAGTTGGGGCGGACCTGTACTGCCTGCGCCGGGCGAGAACGAGCCCCTGGTGGTGAGCACCGGCGGGCTCAACCGGCTGGTGGAGCACTGCGCCGGCGATTTCACGGTCACCGTGCAGGCGGGCCTACCCCTGGTCACCCTGCAGGCAGAACTAGCAAGCACCGGCCAGTGGCTGGCCCTCGATTGGCCCTGGGGCAGTGGCCCTAATGGAGAAGCCAGCGGCACGGTGGGTGGCCTGGTGGCCCGGGGCCTGGCCGGGGGCTTGCGCCAGCGCTATCTCGGCGTGCGCGACCAACTGATTGGTCTGGAGCTGCTGCGCGCCGATGGCACCGCCGCCAAAGCGGGCGGGAAGGTGGTGAAAAACGTGGCCGGCTACGACCTGATGCGCCTGTTCTGCGGCAGCTGGGGCAGCCTCGGCCTGATCACCCAACTCACGCTGCGCACCTACCCGCTGCCCCGCCATCGCAGCGGCCTGCTGATCCGAGGGGAGCTGGCGGCCCTGGAGCAACTTCGCCGCCGCTGCCTAGCGGCGCCGCTGATGCCGCAGCGCCTGGATTGGTGGAGCGCGGGCGTGACGGGGAGCGAACAACCCGCCTTGCTGCTCACGCTGGCCAGCGTGAGCCAGGCCGCCATCGCCGACCAAGTGACGCAGCACCGCCAGGCCGCAGCCGAGCTGGGCCTCCACACCGACCCCCTCACACCCGAACAGCTGCAGGAGCACGAAGGCCGGGGCCGCCAGGGCAAGAGCGACTGGCTGTTGCAACTGGGGGTACCGCCGGCCCAGGTCGCTGCACTCCTGGCCGATTCAGCCTTCAAGGGCGTGGCCTGCAACCTGGCCGCCGGCGTCGGCACGGGCCTGGCCTGGGCGGCAGCAAACGCCCTCCCCAACTATCGCGTGCAACAGCTGCGGCAGCGCTGCCGAGAGCTGGGGGGCCAGCTGAGCGTGCTTCAGCAACCCGCCAGCGCCACCCCCCTGCCCTGCTGGGACGCCAGCCCCGCTTCTGCGGTGATCGAAGCAGTGAAGCGGCAATTCGATCCGCTGCAGCAACTGGCCCGCGGTCGCTTGCCCGGCGTGGTTCAGGCCGGGCTGAGCACGTAGCGGCAGCGCAACTCAGAGCGCTGCCCTGGCTCCAGCTCCAAACCCAGTTCACCGCGCCGGGCGCTCCAGGGCTCCAGGCAGAGCATCGGCCGCGGAGGATCACTCCACAACACGGCATGGGCAAAGGGGGGCTCCATCTCCAGCTCCACCACGGCGCCGGAGCCCGTGGTGAGCCGCGGAGCGGGATCCTGCGGTGGCTGCAGATCCAGCCGCAGATCCACACCCTGCTCCAGCCGCGCCAGCTGATCGGCCGTTGCGGCTTCAGCGGCACTGAGGTGGTCAAAACAACGCAGCGGCAGGCCATCCACCCGGGCCTCAGCCAGGCTCTCTACCTGGAAATAGGGATGCAAACCGAAGGCAAACGGCATGGCCGAATCGGATGGGCCAAGGTGCTCCACCACAGCCCGAATCGCCAGGGCCTGGGGCTCGAGCTGAACCTCAAGGCTCAAGGCGAACCCAAACGGATAGGCCGCCCGTGTCTCCGGGCTGTCGCTGAGCTGGAGGCAAACCCCATCACCGCTGTCCAACTCCGTCAGCTGCCAGGGCAGATCACGGGCAAAGCCGTGCTGCGCCATCGGGAAGGAACCCTGGGGCAACACCAATTGATTGCCGGGCAAGTTCCCGCACACGGGAAAGAGCACCGGAATCCCGCCGCGCACGCTCTTGCTGGGATCTGCAAAGCGCTCAGCGTCGAAATACAGGCGCTCCTGGCCGCCAGAACGCCAACCGGTGATCAGACCACCCCGCTCCGGCACCACTTGCAACTGATCCCCGTTCGGGGCAGTGAACAGCCAGTGGGGGTAAGGGGTTTGAACGCGGGAGAGGGTCATCGCAGCGTGGCCAGCCACTCCAACATGGCCCGGTTCACCTGATCCGGCACCTCATCGTGGGGGCAATGGCCGGCCTGCAGCACCACTTCGGTGGTGTTGGCCGGAGCATGGCGCTGGAAGGCGCCGCGGCGACCCGCGGCATTGATCCAGGGATCGCGGATCCCCCAGAGCAGCAGCAGCGGGGCCTGAAGCTGGGCAAACAGCTCATCGAGGGGCTGGCCGCGGGGGATGTCGAACACCGTGCGGAACACCCCGAAGGCACCGGGATCGCGGCTGGGCCGCAGGATCGACTCCACCAACTCGTCGTCGACGTTGGTGGGATCGATATACACCTGTTTGAGCGTGCGGCGCACATTGCCGGGGCGGCGCATGTTCTCGAACAGCAGCCGCTGCAGGATCGGGCTCTTGAGCAGGGCGCTGCCGATGGTGCGGCGGGCGATGGCACCCCAGCCCTTCGGTTCACCCTGCTCATCGGAGAAAGGTCCAGCTGCATTCAGCAACACCACCCCAGCGCACTGATCGCCCAAGGACGCCCCGGCCGCCAAAGCCGCGTAGCCGCCGAGGGAGTTGCCCACCAGCACCGTGGGCCGGCCGATGCGCTCGCGCACGTAAGCCACCAGCTGATCGCGCCACAGCGCACCTCCATAGCGAGGCCCCTCGGGCTTGGCGCTGCGCCCGAACCCGAGCAGGTCGAGGGCATGCACCTCGTAATGCTCGGCAAGCACAGGGATGTTGAAGCGCCAGTGATCGGTCGAAGCACCGAAGCCATGCACCAGCAGGATCGCCGGGCCCTGGGCCGCAGCATCGGGGTCACGGCTGAGGCTGTGGATCGGATGGCCCTCGAAGGTCCACGCCGCTGCAACGGTCACCGGCAACACCAGGCTGGGTGGTGGATGCTAGGGAGATCTTCACCGCCGGCTGCCTGGTGCCCGACTGGATTCCTGAGAGCTGGGCCCTACTGCTGCCCGGCACCGCCCTCTGGGCTCTGGCGGTGTACTTGCCACTGAGCGCGCCTCTGTCGCGGCTGGAGGAAGCCCTGGCCGCAGGGCCGCTGGATGAAAGCAGCCAGCTGGTGGCTCTGGTGGTGAGCAGCCTGCTGCTGGCCCTCGGCGCTGGCGCTGTGATCAATCTGGTTCTGGGCTGGACCCTTGGCCCCGGCTGGGGCACGAGCCTTGGCCTGATGGCAGCGCTCTACGGCCTGTTCTGGGGCCTCGCGGCCAGTCGCAACGAGTAGGCATGCCACAAAACGGGGGCAACCCCAAATTGCGTACAAGCCGTACAGGAGTGAGGGAAGCGGCTGCGACCGAATGGATCGAAACTCTTGAGACAAAACTGCAACAGGGCCCAGTGGGAGGGCAACCTCAGCCGCGCCAATCCAGCCAGGGCAGCCCAGGGATGATCGCCGGAACGGCGCTTCGATAGACGGCGTACTCAGGATGCAGCCGCAGCAACATCCGTTCCTCCCGCCGGGCCTTGCCCCCGAGCACCGCACACAAGCCCAGCAGCAGGGCCAGATGCAGCAGGCTGCCGAGGGCCAACACCACCCCCAGTGAGCAGAGCAGCACCGCCTGATACAGCGGATGGCGGCAACGGGCGTAGGCGCCACTGGTCACCAGCTCTGCGCCGGGTTTGGGATCAGGCAGGGGCGTGAGGCTGGGCCCCAACCGCCAGAAGGCCTGGGCCGCCAACAGCAGCCCTACCAGAAACAACACAGCGCCAGCCAGGGTCACCGGCAATGGCCAGGCGTAGCCCCAGCTGCCGGGAGCAGGCCAGGCGGGCAGCAGGTGGGCCGCAATCAGCAACAGCTGGGCCAGCAGCCACCACTCGCCGTGGCGGTTATCGAGCCAGCCGGCCCAGCTGAACTGCCAACCCTCAAGTGGGGATTTCGGCGAGGGGGTCGAGGTCGGGTCCATCGCTCTTGCCAGCCAGCACCAGTCTGAGCAGCACCGGCGCCAGGAAGGTGGTGCCGATCACCATCAACAGGATGGCGGCCTCAAGGGCTGGGCTGAGCAGCTTGGCCTGGGTGCCCAGGCCCAGGAAGATCAAGCCCACTTCACCGCGGGGCATCATCCCCAGGCCCACCACCAGGCGGTTGGTGGGTTGGCTGGAGAGGAAGCACCAACCCGCCGCCACCTTGCCGGCGATCGCCACCACCAGCAGGAACGCCGCCACCACCAGGCCGGGGCGGTTGGCCGGATCGAGCGGGTTGAGCACCGAAAGATCCATCCCGGTGCCGATCAGCACAAAGAAGATCGTGGCAAACAGGGCCACCACCGGCTTCACGGCCGCCTCGATGGCGTGGCTGTGGTTCGACTTGCTGAGGATCAGGCCGGCGGCAAAAGCCCCCAGAGCAGCCTCCAGGCCGATGGCGGTGGCGGCAAAGCAGCAAAGGGTAAGCACCACGAAGGAGGCCACAGCCACATCGCCAGGGGCCTTGAGCCGATCGATCACCCAATCGAAGCCTGGGGCTGCGGTGCGGCTGAGGCCGATGGCCGCCACTACGAACACCAACGCCGCGGCCACCAGCTTGAGGATCGGACCGATCTCCAGGTTGCCGCCACCGGCAAGGCTCACCACCACCGCCAGGATCACGATGCCGAGGATGTCGTCGAGCACTGCGGCGCCGATCACGATCTGCCCCTCGCGCGAACGCAGCATCTTCAGCTCACCGAACACGCTGGCGGTGATGCCGATGCTCGTGGCCGTCATCGAGGCCCCGGCGAACACCGCTGGGATCACATCCACGTGGAAAAAGGCCATCAGGCCGGCGGTGCCCAGGGCGAAGGGCAGCGCCACACCGGCCACAGCCACTGTGGTGGCCTGGCCCCCCACCGCCACCAGCTCATCGAGATCGCTCTCCAGGCCGGTGAGGAACAGCAGCGCAAACAGGCCGAGGGTGGCCACCGCCTGCAGGGAGGGGAAACTCTCGGCATAGAGGTGGCTCACCACATCCGGCGGCACATCCGCCAGGGAGCCCACCAGCTGCACCAGGCCCTGGCTTAGGGCTGCCTGGGTTTCCGGCGGCACGATCAGATGCAGGCCGCTGGCACCGATGATCACGCCGGCGATCAGCTCCCCCAGGATCGTGGGCAGCTGCCAGCGCACCAGGAGCTCCGCCAGCAGCCGGGCGGCCACAAAAATCACCAGAAAGCGGCCCACCCCAATCAGGGTTTCCGCCACCTCAAGCTGGTGGGCTCCGATCTCGGGCATCAACGACGTGGGCAATTCCGCACGAGAGTCTCGCCCTGGCAGGTCATCCCCTGTGACAACGGCTACGTTCCGGCCAGAGCCTGAGGGTGCGCCCCCATGACCCTGAGTCAAACCAACCCTGCTCCGCAGCTCGCCGGTCCGGCGCTGGAGCAGATCGACGCCTGGTGGCGCGCCGCCAACTACCTGGCGGTGGGGATGATCTACCTGCAGGACAACCCGCTGCTCAGCGAGCCGCTGCGGCCCGAGCACATCAAGAACCGTCTGCTGGGCCATTGGGGGTCTAGCCCGGGCCAGGCCTTCATCTGGGCCCATGCCAACCGGGTGATCCGCGAGCACAACCTCGACATGATCTACCTGTCGGGGCCAGGGCATGGGGCCCCCGGGGTGCTTGCCCCCACCTACCTCGATGGCTCTTATTCCGAGATCTATCCCGACAAATCCCAGGACGCTGCGGGGATGCAGCGCTTCTTCAAGCAGTTCTCCTTCCCCGGCCACATCGGCAGCCACTGCACCCCCGAGACCCCCGGCTCTATCCATGAAGGCGGCGAGCTGGGCTATGTGCTCTCCCACGCCTGCGGCGCGGTGTTCGACAACCCCGATCTGATCGCCCTGGCCTGCGTGGGCGACGGGGAAGCAGAAACCGGGCCGCTGGCCACCAGCTGGCACATCAACAAATTCCTCAACCCGATCTCAGACGGCGCCGTGCTGCCGGTGCTGCACCTGAACGGCTACAAGATCGCCAACCCCACCCTGCTGGCCCGCATCCCCAGAGAGGAGCTGGCGAGCCTGATGCGCGGCTACGGCTGGGAGCCGCTGTTCGTGGAGGGCAGCGAGCCGATGGCCATGCACCAGGCGATGGCGGCGGCCATGGATGAGGCCACTGGCCGCATCCGGGCGATCCAGGCGGAAGCGCGCCGCAGCGGCGAGGCGCAGCGGCCCTATTGGCCAATGATCGTGCTGCGCTCCCCCAAGGGCTGGACTGGCCCTGCGGCCCTCGGCGACAAGAAGCTGGAAGGCTTCTGGCGGGCCCACCAGGTGCCCCTGCCTGATCCCCGCCACGACACCGCGCAGCTACAGCAGCTGGAGAGCTGGCTGAAGAGCTACCGCCCCTGGGAGCTGTTCGATGAGCACGGCAGCCTCAAGCCCGAGCTACAGGCCCTCTCGCCGCAGGGGAACCGCCGCATGGGATCCAATCCCCATGCCAACGGCGGCCTACTGCGCCACAAGCTGGTGCTACCGGCGATCGCCAACTACGCCGTGGCCGTGCCGCAACCGGGACGCGTGCAGCACGAGAACACGGCGGTGTTGGGAGAACTGCTGCGGGATGCCATTGCGCTCAACCCCGATTCGCTGCGGGTGTTCGGCCCCGACGAAACGGCGTCCAACCGTCTGCAAGCGATCTACGCGCAAAGCAAGAAGGTGTGGATGGAAGAGCTTCTGCCGGAAGACCTCAACGGCAGCGAGCTCTCCCGCAGCGGCCGGGTGGTGGAAATGCTCAGCGAGCACACACTGGTGGGAATGATGGAGGGGTACCTGCTCACCGGCCGCTACGGCCTGTTCCACACCTACGAGGCGTTTGCCCATGTGATCGCCTCGATGTTCAACCAGCACGCCAAGTGGCTGGAGAGCTGCCTGCACCACGCCCCCTGGCGCGCGCCGATCGGCCCCTGGACCTGCCTGATCTCCTCCACGGTGTGGCGGCAGGACCACAACGGCTTCACCCATCAGGACCCCGGCTTCATCGACCTGGCCGGCAACAAGAGCGGCGAGGTGGTGCGTGTTTACCTCCCCGCCGATGCCAATTCGCTCCTGGCGGTGGCGGAGCAGGCGCTGGTGGAGCCGAACGTGTGCAACATCATCGTGAGCGACAAGCAGAAACACCTGCAGTACCTGTCGCTCGAGCAGGCCCGCGCGCATGTCGCCAAAGGCATCGGCCTCTGGAGCTGGGCCAGCAACGATCACATCGGCCATGAGCCGGATGAACCGGATGTGGTGATGGCCTGCGCCGGCGACATCCCCACCAAGGAAACCCTGGCGGCGGTGCAGATCCTTCGCCGCGAGATCCCCACCCTCAAAATCCGCGTGCTCAATGTGGTGAAGCTGTTCGCCCTCACCCAACCGAGCGAGCACCCGCACGGCCTGAGCGATCGCGATTTCGACAGCCTGTTCACCACCGATCGACCGGTGATCTTCAACTTCCACGGCTACCCCTGGCTGATTCACCGCCTCACGTATCGCCGCACCAATCACGGCAATTTCCATGTGCGTGGCTACAAGGAGCAAGGCAACATCAACACCCCCCTTGAGTTGGCGATGAACAACCAGATCGATCGCTTCAATCTCGTGATCGATGTGATCGACCGGGTTCCGGGGTTAGGGTCGCGCGCCGCTCACGTGAAAGAGCAGATGAAGGAGGCGATCCTGGCCAACCGCGCCTATGCCCATGCCCACGGCATGGACGCCCCCGCCATCACCGATTGGCAGTGGACAGCCGCCACCAGCAGCGAGGTGAACTGATGCACGAGCCAGCCCCCAGCCGCCTGCAACTGCCCACGCCCGGTTGCTACGCCGACCCCGACCGCAGCGGCCTGACGGCCGATGACGTGTTCGACGGCATGGCCGAACACCTCTTCTACACACTCGGCAAACTCGCCCCCACCGCCAGCCGCCACGACCTCTACCTGGCCCTGAGCCACGCGGTGCGCGACCGGCTGATGACCCGCTATCTGGCGGGCATCGAAGCGATCAACGCCACCCCTACCCGCGTGGTGGCGTACCTCTCGGCTGAATTCCTGATCGGCCCGCAGCTGGGCAACAACCTGCTGATGCTCGGCATCCAGGACGCAGCCGCTGAGGCCCTGCGCCGCTTCGGGATCGAGCGCCTCGAGGAAATCCTCGATGTGGAGGAAGAACCCGGTCTGGGCAACGGCGGCCTGGGTCGCCTGGCGGCCTGCTTCATGGAATCGCTGGCCAGCCTGGAGATCCCGGCCACGGGCTATGGCATCCGCTATGAGTTCGGCATCTTCGATCAGCTGATCCGCGACGGTTGGCAGGTGGAGATCACCGATAAGTGGCTCAAGGGCGGCTGGCCCTGGGAAATTCCCCACCCGGATCAAGCCTGTTTTGTGGGCTTCGGCGGCCGCACCGAGAGCTACCGCGATGAGCGCGGCCACTACCGCGTGCGCTGGATCCCTGAGGAGCACGCCATCGGTGTGCCCCACGACGTGCCGGTGCTCGGCTACCGGGTGAACACCTGCGACCGGCTGCGCCTCTGGCGCGCCGATGCCAGCGAGAGCTTCGATTTCTACGCCTTCAACATCGGCGACTACTACGGAGCCGTGGAGGAGAAGGTGGGCAGCGAAACCCTCTCCAAGGTGCTCTATCCCAACGACGGCACCGACGAGGGCCGCCGCCTGCGCCTGAAGCAACAGCACTTCTTCGTGAGCTGCTCGCTGCAGGACATGCTGCGCAACCTTGATCAGCGCGGCATCCCGGTGCAGGAGTTTCCCGACCACTGGGCGGTGCAACTCAACGACACCCACCCGGCGATCGCCGTAGCCGAACTGATGCGGCTGCTGATCGACGACAAGCACCTGGATTGGGATCAGGCCTGGGACATCACCTGCCGCTCGCTGGCCTACACCAACCACACCCTGCTGCCCGAAGCGCTGGAGAAGTGGGGCCTGCCGCTGTTCGGCTCCCTACTACCCCGCCACCTGGAGCTGATCTACGAGATCAACCGCCGCTTCCTGCAAACGGTGCGCCTCAAGTATCCCGGCAACGAAGCGCTGCTGCGCAAGGTGTCGATCATCGATGAGGAGGGCAGCAAAGCTGTGCGCATGGCCAACCTGGCCACGGTCGCCTCCCACCACGTGAACGGTGTAGCAGCCCTGCACAGCGAACTGGTGCGCACGAAGCTGCTGCCGGAATTTGCCGCCCTTTGGCCGGAGAAGTTCACCAACGTCACCAATGGCGTCACGCCCCGGCGCTGGGTGGCCCTCGCCAACCCGGCCCTGCGCCAACTTCTGGCGGAGAGCATCGGCGAAGGCTGGGTGGCCGATCTCGATCAGCTGCGGCAGCTCGAGCGCTTTGTGGATGATGCCGGCTTCCTGGAGCGCTGGGAGCAGACCAAGCTGGCCAGCAAGCGCCATCTGGCCAACTACATCCACCGCCAGAGCGGCCTGCTGGTGGATCCGGCGTCGCTGTTCGACGTGCAGGTGAAGCGGATCCACGAATACAAGCGGCAACACCTCAACGCCCTGCAGGTCATCGCCCAATACCTGCGCATCAAAAACGGCCAGGCCGATGGCCTGGCCCCACGCACGGTGATCTTTGGCGGCAAAGCTGCCCCCGGCTACTACCTGGCCAAGCTGATCATCCGCTTCCTCAACGGCATCGCCGAAACGGTGAACGCTGATCCCGACATGGATGGCCGCCTGCGGGTGGTGTTCCTGCCGGATTACAACGTGAAGCTGGGCGAACGGGTGTATCCGGCTTCGGATCTCTCCGAGCAGATCTCCACCGCCGGCCTGGAGGCCTCCGGCACCGGCAACATGAAGTTCGCCATGAATGGCGCCCTCACGATCGGCACCCTCGATGGCGCCAACGTGGAGATCCGCGAACAGGTGGGCGCCGACAACTTCTTCCTGTTCGGCATGACCGAAACCGAGGTGGCAGGCCTCCACGCCGAGGGCTATCGCCCCTGGGAGCTCATCGCGCAGCAACCGGAGCTGGGCGAGGTGCTCAAACTGGTGGAGCAGGGCCACTTCAGCAACGGTGACGGTGATCTGTTCCGGCCGTTGCTGGAAAACCTCACCGGCCGCGATCCCTTCTTCGTGCTGGCTGATTTCGCCGACTACCTCAGGGTGCAGCAGCAGGTGAGCGAGGCCTGGGCCGATCGCAACGCCTGGAACCGCATGTCGCTGCTCAACAGCGCCCGCACCGGCTTCTTCTCCTCGGATCGTTCGATCCGGGACTACGCCCAGCGCATCTGGAAGGCCGAGAGCTTCCCAGTAACGATCACCTGTAACCTCGACGCCTAACGCCCCATGTTGCTGGTGCTGAACGTGGGCAGCTCCAGCCTCAAGGCTGCGGTGCTGCAGGCCACGGCGGCCCGCTCCACGGAGCTCTGGCGAACGGAGAGCCAGCGCCAGGGTGCCCTGCAGGATCAACTCCGCGATTGGCTAGCCCCCCAGCTGAAGCGGTGGTGGCCCCAAATCAGGGCGGCCGGCCATCGCGTGGTGCATGGGGGTGAGCGGTTCATCACCCCCACACGGATCACCGCGGCGGTGTTGGATCAGCTGAACGCCGTGTCGGCCCTGGCGCCGTTGCACAATCCACCGGCCTTAGAGGCGATCCGCTGGCTGCAGCAGCTCCGGCCAACCCTGCCCCAGTGGGCCTGTTTCGACACGGCCTTTCACGCCAGCCTGCCGCCCGAAGCCAGCACCTATGCACTGCCTGCCGCCTGGCGGCAACTGGGATGCCGCCGCTATGGCTTCCACGGCCTCAACCACCAGCATGTGGCGGAAGCCGCTCCCTGCCATCGGCTGATCAGTGCCCACCTCGGGGCGGGCTGTTCCCTGGCGGCGGTGCGGGATGGCCGCAGTATCGACACCACCATGGGCTTCACACCCCTGGAGGGGCTGGTGATGGCCAGCCGCAGCGGGAGCGTGGATCCCGGCCTACTGCTGCACCTGCAGCGTCAGGGCCTGAGCCTCGAGGAGCTCGATCAAGGGCTGAACCGCCACAGCGGCCTGCTGGGGCTCTCGGAGCTCAGCGGCGATTGGCGCCAGCTGCGTTCAGCCGCAGGGGCTGGCCACAGCGGAGCCCAGCTGGCGGTGGCGGTGTTCCTGCACCGGCTGCGGCGCGAGATCGGAGCCATGGCGGCCAGCCTGGGCGGGGTGGATCAGATTGCTCTGAGCGGCGGTATCGGCAGCCACGACGATCAGCTAGTCGAGGAGCTGAGCGCCAGCATGCGCTGGCTTGGCCCGGTGGGCTGGCGTCGCGTGGCGGCCGACGAGGAAGGAATGGTCGCCCGCTTGATCAGCCGGGCAGATCCGGTGTCTGATGCAGGAGGCGATTCAGCCGCAGCCGATCGGCATTGAGGGGATCGGGAGCCAACTCGCCGGCCAGCTCACGGAACTTCTGCTCCACAGCATCAGGCACGCGCACATCAAAAATGCGCTCCATTAGGGCCTCAATCGAGAACAGATGGGCGTTGATGTTCTCGAGATCGGCCATGGCCTGCTGGATCGCATCCTGCTCGCCGACATCAAGAGGAGCACCGGCTGCAGCGGGGGCCATGGCAGCATCCGAATCTCCGTGGGTTTTCTGGAGCTCTTCGAGGGCTCTGCCCGCCAGCGTGCGGAACGATTGCAAGGCGGCCCAGCTCAGCTCCTGCTGCTGACGCAGGGTCGGGTTCTCGCGAATGAGACGGTCGTGCTCCCGGTAGAAGCGCTGGCAGTCAGGGCATTGGCAGGGCTCTTCCGGCACCGCAGTCCCCTTGGCGTTTCACGACCCATCATGGCATCAAGCCGCGCAGCAACCGTCGCTGGCACTATCAGGATCTTCACTGGCACCTGGGATGGGGATTTCGATCGAACTCACCACCTGAATCACGTCCCGCAGACGCATGGAATCGGCAAACCAGGCCATGGCCTGATCGGTGTCGCCATCCGCCACCGCCTCATTCGCGCTGTCTTCATGGGCCTCGGCCAGGAGCGCCAACCAACACAGGCAACGGGCCTGAATCACCGAGAGATCCAGCCCGTCGGGAAGATGTTCAACGATCTGCTCGCTTTCCTGCTGCACCAACAGCCGGAGCCGGAGATCATGCAGCTGTGCCATGGGCTCGTGGCGACTGCAGCCACGCTAGCGGCAGCGGATTGATTCGCCATCCCACTACCGGTAGTGCTGAATACCATGTCACAGGGTCAAGAGATGGGACAGTGACATGCACGTCTCACGAGAGCTGGCTAGAGCTGGCGTGAACCGTCCTTCACGCCGCCATGAACCTGGCAACGCGTCACATTGCTAGCAAGATCGCGATCCTGATCGCTACCCTCCCGCTCCTCAGCACCCAGGCGCTGGCAAACCCGTCCTACTGGCGACACGACGCCCATCGTTGGGCCCCCGGCCGATGGAACCCTGCCGAGCGCTACGACCACTGGAACCGCCCCTGCGGCGGCCTGGGGTGCGATCGCCGGACTTGGGAACCGCGCTGGACCCATCACTGCAGTGGACTGGGCTGTGACCCACGGACGTGGTCGTGGTCCGGCTATCGCAACTGGGGCTGGTGGTCGCAGCGATCTGCAGCCTGGGAGATTGGAGGGCTAGCGGCCAGCGCAGTGATCGCAGCAGCCGTCAATAGCGCACGGGCATCCAACCAAGCCATGGTTGTTGTTCCTGGCAGCTCCTATCAGCTCGACTACAACTCCGTTCAAGCGTCAACCAGCAACGACATCCGATTTCTAGTGAACCGCAACGGCGTGACCTACCAGATGGATGCTGACTGCGAGGACGGCGAACTCAATGGATATGCACCCAACAGCGCAGCGGAAGCTCAACTGCTGAATGCGGCCTGCCAGATCGCGTACGGCAACTAAACGTCAGTTCGCACCAAAACGGCTGCGTTCGCCATGGTGGCCGCCTCACTCAAGCCAGAGGATCGGCCACCAACGTGATCTGACGCAATGAAAAATCAAGTTTCAGATCATCGGCATTGACGTTTGCAACAACCGCCTTGACGTCGTCCAGCTTAACAATCCAAGCGTTCTTACCCCGCTGCTCAATACGAGTGGACGGGCATCCGCAGAACTCAATCACCTCGCCAGGCTCCATATCCATGATCCTCATGTAGCCGTTCCCATCATTGATGGTGACGTACGTATCCATACCGCTACCACCCCAAACGCGATAGGTTCCTTCCTTCGTCGAAATCAGATCATCACCTCCGAGCCCATAGACCAAACGCTGCTTTGGAGTACCGATCAGCTCGTCGCGCTCTGGAGTTCCGAACAACTTGCGCCGAGAGCTTTTGGCACGGGATTGCTGACGAGAAGAAATGGGGTCCTTCATCACCGGGTGCAGGGCGAACCGTGGAATCAATATCTGCATCTTAACTCGAGTAACAAGCCGCTGCCTGCCGTGGTGGGCATCCAACCAGTGCTGGCGATGACTGCTGTGAGGAAGATCACTGCCCGGCGTGAGAACGGTCAACACCTCAGCCGACAGACCGGGCGATGGTGAGTGCATCGGAGGGAGAGATCTCTTCGCCAACACCTTCAGCCAGTCCAGACCATGTACAGCTATCGGCACAGCCTCAGTCGCATCAAAGGCTTCATTCTTGCGAATCTGATCTTCAATCCAAGCCGGAGCACAGACTATTCAGCCGACACCATGCGAAACGGCATCTCCCGATTTCGCAATGAGTCCCCAGCAGATACGGATGAGCTCGTAGTCGACCAGTACATGCGAAATGACACGCTGGAAGTAAATTTCGACATGGGCACTGGCACCTATACCGAGACAGCCTATTTAAACGGAGTCAGCCAATCCAGCACATACAGGATGAATGGCTTTGAAGAATATCTCCCTTTAGTATCTCGCGTCGTCAGACACTCCATTACAGGGACAGATGCAGGGAATCGGATTGCAACCGGCAACGGGAACGACAGCATCTGGGGCAAAGGTGGAGACGATGTGCTGCTTGGCGGTGGCGGCCGAGACTACCTGCATGGGGGCGATCACGACGACATCCTGATTGGGGGAATCGGAGCGGATGCCCTGATTGGCGGCAGCGGCTATGACACGTTCGTGCTCAGCAGCCTCTCCGGAGGAACTGACACGATCAGGGATTTCCAACCTGGATTTGACAAGATTGATATCAGCTCTGTGGCGCCAGGCATCAGCCTGGTGCCCCATGGCAGCGGCAGAAGCGGTTACACCGAAATCCTCGACGGTTACCGCAATGTCGTTGGGAGAATCGAGGGTTGGGCGGGCCCTGGGCTGGTGGTGACCCATGATTTCATCCTGTAGGCGGGGTGATGGGAAGGCGGTCATCATCAGCCCGGCGGTTTGAATCACACCAAAAACAGACGATTCAGGGGTAAATCCCAAAACAAAAGGGCGGCATTAAAGCCGCCCAAACGCACAACTATGCTAAGAGGAACGAAGTTCCATTAACCGATGCGCAAAACTAGATAATATTGCCACTGCCCCAGGAGGCGATGGTTCCCTCTGCGAGGTTGTAGGTCAGTGGATCAATCCAGCCATTGTCGCTTAGGGTTTCCAAGAATTTTGCGTCAACAGAGTAATCTGCACTGACGGTGAATTCCGCAGACGGATCTTCGAATGAAAACCAGCTAGCACCTTGCGGAGTCGTCTTTGCGTCTACAACCATCGGCACCGTCAAGGCCGCACCGACAGTTGCAAGCTTATCCCCGCCAAAAAGAGGTACTTGATCAGGAACGAAGAGGCCAACACTAATCTCGGCCTGAGGCGTCAGATGGAACTTCATACCATATTGTGTAAGCATGTCATAGCTACCATTGGGCGACGTCAGGTATGGATTTTTAAATTGAGAGGACGATTCAAAGCCATTCTTGCTTGCTTTAATGAAGAGTTCAGGTGTCACACCGGCTTCGTAGGTAAAAAAGGTCGGCGATGTCCACGGTTGACTTGCATAGGCTTCGATGCCATAACCCAGAGACGTTGCAAGCTGACCACCCACAATGTCACCAGATTGAGGCAGCGTCAGCGTAATCTCTGGACCTTCAACTTCGTCCTCTACTAAGGGCACTGAGAGCCCAGAACCCAACCCAAGTGATGCCGCCGCGCTGACCCGTAAAGGCATACCAACGGAAATCTCTACAGACCCGAAGTCACTACCATCAAACAATTCGTACATACTAGTTGGCAACGAATACTTGCAATCGCCTTCCAGGGAAGCTGAGAGGTCTAACGAAAGAGATGAATTTCCGTATTGCCAATCTTTAGAGAGTAAATTCGTGAGATTGCCCGAGAAAGCGGTGTGCCCAGTCGACGGAAGCCAATCGCCGAACCAATTTATTGCACCGCCCCATATCTCATCAAAAGTCGGGTAGAAAACGTCGTCAAACCATTGCTCCGTATAACTCCAACCATCATCGAACGAGCCGACAATAGAATCCCACAAAACCGGATCGGAAATGGGTTCGATGATGTTTTCACTGACCCATGAAGTGGCAGTATCAATTCCAGATGAAATAGTGTCAGCAACTGGGGTAAAAACCTCAACCACTGCATCAAACCAATCTTCGCCAAACCAAGATGTCCGCGTGCCAAGATTAACATCGCCAACCGAAACCAACGAGTTTCTGTTGGGAAGACTTTGACCACTTGACTTGCCGCCAAGCGCCTCAAGCCTCAATCTTACATAGTCTTTCGTAGCCGAGTAATGGTAATCCTGTGCGGCATCAATCCAATCATCATCGGACAACGAATCAAAAACTACTTTAACGTCAGAGATCCTTTGAGAGACTTCATGCGATGACTTAAGGTGTACAGAATGACGTGAAAGCGTGTCGGAGCCAAAGATCTCCTCGTGGTCAAACAGGTCGCCAGACTGAGCAGCTGACGAGAGCTCAGCCCTGGCACCTTTCAGCACTAGCTGACCACGCTTATTGAGCGCAAGTGATTCCTGGTTAAATTCAAAGACAAAGCCATGATCACGCCCTGAAGAATCAGTGTAATGAATTCTCCCATCATGCAAACCTGGGTGATCCGAAAGGTACGATAGAAGCTCAGACGATGAGTGATAGCCCTCTTTGCCGCTTTCATTCTGATAATGAATAGCAAGCTTATCAGTTTCCTTGCGGCTGAGCACAAGCTTCACGTCATGGCTACCGGTGCCATCGGCATCTTGCACCAGTCGGGCTTTGCCAAGTTCAAAGCCATGAATCGAGTCTTCTTTGTGGCGGTTGGTAGCGTGAAGCCCAGCCATTGGCTATAGTTGAAGAACTCTTACAATATGACTGCATGTTGACCTGCTGTCAAGCTCTTCGCTGAGCAGTGAAGGCCAAGTGTTCATTAGGGCACAGAGTATGCGGCGCAGGCGCCGAACCTCAAGATGCGCTGGTTGAGATCAATATCAAAGAGATGGCTCTGATGACTATGCATATCAGCACCTTGTTGAGAACATTATCAGGCGACTTCAGGGGCAACCTATCTGACGGCCATGGCCCTGAAAACGGGAGGATGCAGGTGTTCGGCTCATCATCCCGCCCAGGGCCGATGCACCCGTTTTGTCATTCACCTTCTGGCATGACCTCCGCAGAAAGCTGTGCGCCATCCGCCTGCCAAAGCGAAACTGCTCGCCTGCAAACTCCCGGAGGCAATGCCTCAGCTTGGTCTCCTCAATATCAAGGAGCATGGTGCGGCCAAGCAAGTACTCGAACCTCATCCAAGCCTCCCAGATCGCCATGGAGGTCTGCACAGGGTGGAATCTGAGAAGGGCTTGGAAACGCGCACCGGATCGTCAACCTCACCGCGCATCGGACAGGTGCCGTGCTTTTTTTGCATGCCTGCGGATGGTGGGGATGGAAGTGATTCGGTCCGAGGCTCACGCGTGACACGATTGGATGCCGTCGTGCTGCGAACGGGTGCCGCGGAACCACCAGCCCATCCTGACGCAGGCAGAGCATTGGCCACAACCCTGTTGATGTAGGCATTGTTGGCTCACGGGGCTGGCGGGACTCGAACCCACGACCTACGGTTTAGGAAACCGTCGCTCTATCCGGCTGAGCTACAGCCCCATGCGGGAAACCCGCATGGGCATTATGGGTGTTGAAAGCAGGCGAGGTGATCGCGACCGGCGCCCGCGTCGGTTGAGGAAAGTCCGGGCTCCCCAATGGCCAGGCTTGCTGGGTAACGCCCAGTGCGGGTGACCGTGAGGAGAGTGCCACAGAAACACACCGCCGATGGCGGGGGCTCGCCCCCGATCAGGCAAGGGTGCAAAGGTGCGGTAAGAGCGCACCAGCAGCATCGAGAGGTGCTGGCTCGGTAAACCCCGGCTAGGAGCAAGGCCCAGGGACAACGGTTGGCCATGACACCCGTCCCGCTCAACGTGCGCCGCTCGAGGCCACCGGTAACGGTGGTCCCAGACAGATGATCACCCCCCGGAGCGCTCCGGCACTCCGGCGAACAGAACCCGGCTTACGTCCTGCTTTCACCTCTTCCGCGCTGCCTATGGAAGCCGCCCGCCGCCAGCAGCTGCTCACCTTTCTGCAGCAGCTCTCGCTGGAGCCGCCCACGGTGCTCAGCGATCAACAGCTGCTGCCGCTGGAGCAGGCCCTCACCCACACCTCAGCCGGCTGGGCCTACAACCACGAGCAGCTGGAGTTTCTGGGCGATGCGGTGTTGCGCCTGGCCGCCTCGGAATTTTTGGAAGACGCTCAGCCGCAGCTAGCGGTGGGTGAGCGCTCGCGGCTGCGCGCCCAACTGGTGAGTGATCGCTGGTTGGCCGAGCTGGGGGAGCAGTGCCGAATCGAATCGGTGCTGCGCATCGGAGCGATGGCCGCTGGCGATCACACCGGCCGCGCCACCCTGCGCGCCGAAGCCTGTGAAGCGGTGATTGGCGCCCTGTATCGGATCTGGGGCGACCTCACCCCCGTCCACCGCTGGTTGCAGCCCCACTGGCACCGCAGCCTCGCGGAACTCGAGGCCGACCCCCACCGTCACAACTGGAAGTCCGCCCTTCAGGAGTGGAGTCAAGGGCAGCAGCGTGGCCTTCCCAGCTACCACTGCAAGGAGGTCAGCCAACGCCACGGCGACCCACGCCGTTTCCACAGCCAAGTGAGCCTCGGCGACGTCCCGCTCGGCGAAGGCTGGGGAGGCTCACGCCGTCAGGCCGAGCAGGAAGCAGCGCGCGCGGCCTTAGAGGCGCTCAGGCCTGCTCGAGGATCTTGAGGGGCATCGTCACCAGCTTGTCCCAGTTGCCGCCTTCAAAGAGCACAGCGGCGTTACGGCCACTGATGCGCTGCACGAAGCCCTGGTAGCCGTTGTAGATGGAGGTGACATCCCGCACCACCACGGTGGAGCCCGGCAGGATCGGCAGGGTGTCAGCCATGGGTACGGCACGGGTGCGGGGCCATTATCGAGGCTGACGGTGCGGTGTGGGCCCATGGCGGAGGAGCAAGAGCTGCTGGTGGTGGGTCGGGTCGTGGCCGCCCAGGGGCTGCGCGGTGAACTGCGCGTGAATCCGCTCAGCGACTTCCCCGAACGCTTCACCCGCCCCGGGCGCCGTTGGCTGCGCCCAGCCCAGGGGCGCCGCGGAGAAGCTGCTGAGGCTGCCGAGGTGGAACTGCTCAGCGGCCGTCAGCTGCCCGGCAAGGAGCTGTTTGTGATTCGCCTCGAGGGGGTGAATGACCGCAGCAGCGCCGAAGCATTGGTGGGCCATGAGCTGCTGGTGCCAGCGGAGGATCGCCCCAAGCTGGCGCGGGGCGAATTTCATCTCCTGGATCTGGTGGGCCTGGAGGTGCGGCTCCTGCAGAGCTCAGAAGCCGAGAGCCCCGCACAAACCGGCCGCTGCATCGGCACCGTGAAGGATCTGATCCACGCCGGCAACGATCTTCTGGAGGTGGAGCTCACCACGGGCGGAGCGCCCCTGTGGATTCCGTTCGTGAAAGCGATCGTTCCTGAGGTGCGGCTGGAGGCCGGCTGGATCGGCATCACCCCGCCACCGGGCCTGCTGGAACTGGGACAGGCCAGCAACGACAAGCCCGACGATGCCGACGCGTAGGCCAGGCGCACACGAGTGATTGCGTCCATCCCGTACAAAACCGGCACGATCACGCACCACTGGGCAGAGCAACCGCGCTGGGTTGGAATAGCTGAACGCTTTGACGCCGCTGCGCCCAGCTCGCCCATGACCGCACTCGTACCGGTGATCCTCTGCGGCGGCACCGGCACCCGGCTCTGGCCCCTCTCCCGGGCCACCT
>NZ_JACVZV010000020.1 GCF_014654725.1 Vulcanococcus sp. Clear-D1
TGGCACCCCGGTTGATCGCTGAGCCCGAGAAGGCATTGGCACCCACCACAAAGGTCGCCAGACCCGAGAGTTTGGTGGTGGTGGAGAACTGGGTGGCTTCCAGCTCACCCACCTTGGCCTCGAGGCCATCCACACGGCCCTTCAGCACGGCGAGTTCCTTCTCGAACTCAGCCATCAGGCGCTTCAGCTCGTCGGTCACTTCGGTGATCCGGTCGAGGCAAGCGTTCAGCAGGGCGGCCGCTTCATAGCGGGTCATCGCACGGCTGCCGCGGTAGGTGCCGTTGGGGTAGCCGGCCACACAGCCGTAGCGCTCGATCAGGTTGCTCAGTGCTTGATAAGCCCAGTCGGTGGGCTGCACGTCGGAGAACTGGGTGATCGACGTCACCTGGTCGGCACTGGCGCCGTACTGGCCAATACCAGCGAGATTGATGTTCTCGCGCTCAGCAGCAGCAACGCCAAGACTGCAGCCCAGGGCAGCCGGAACAAGCAGGGCAGCGGTCGCGGCTGCGGACAGGCCAGAACCCAAGGAAGGCATGGGGCAGGAGCGTGACAGACGGTCTCGGCCATGGTCGCCCATGTCTCCGGTAGACCTACGTGAGAGGAAGGTTGATGTGTTCAGTTCCTCATCCGATGGGCGCTGCCCCGGCCACCCGTCAGGGAGCATCAATCCGCATCGATCTCACCTTCTTCTGCACCGGCGTGTCATCCCTCTGCAAGGAACTGCAGCAGGTCATCGATCCGGCTGGCGATTTGATCTCTGGCCCGGCGATGGGAGTCCAGATCGCCTGAGGTGGGGTCAGGGATGTCCCAGTCCTCCACGCATGGTCGTTGCTGCCAGGCCTGTGGCAGTTCAGCCAGACAGCCGCAGAGCACGATCACCGCACAGAACTCCTCGGCTCGATACTCCTGCAAGGCGTTGGAGCTCTGGCTCCGCAGATCAATGCCCTGCTCTGCCATCACGCTGATGGCCTCCTCGGCAAGGCCACCAGCGCCATCGAGCCCTGCGCTGTAAACGGCAACACCGCGGGGCGCCCGGGCCGCCAGCAGACCATGGGCCATCTGCGAGCGCCGCGAGTTCTGCCGGCAGACCAACATCACCTTCTGGATCGCGGCTCGCGTCATCCCCGCACACCTGCGATGTAAGCCTGGGTAATGCTGTGGCTGGGTGCCTGGAAGATCTGCTCGGTCCGGCCGTGTTGCACCAGCCGCCCGCAGCCGTCATCACTCCAGAACACCGCCACTTCGTCAGCGATCCGCCGTGCCTGGGCCAGGTTGTGGGTGACGATCACCACCGTGAGCTCCGGCGTGAGGCTGGCCACCAGATCTTCCACCACTCCACTGGCGATCGGATCAAGGGCACTGCAGGGTTCATCGAGCAACAACACCTCCGGCCGCAGGGCCAGGGCCCGCGCCAGACAGAGGCGTTGCTGCTGCCCGCCTGAAAGCACATGGGCCGGCTGATGCAGTCGATCCTTCACGTCCTGCCAAAGACCGACACGCTGCAGGGCTTCGCAGGCGGTGGACTAGCGCTCGCTGCGCCGCTTGACGCCGTGATGGCGCAAGGGAAAGGTGAGATTGCGCAGGATGGAAAACGGGAATGGGTTCGGTCGCTGCGCGATCATGCCCGCCGCCGCAAGCGTTGGAGATCGATGGAGGGAGACAGAATCTCCTCCCCATCCAGCCGGATCCCCCCTTGCACCTCGGCTCCCTCCACCAGGTCCGTCATGCGATTGAGGCAGCCGAGCAGTGTGCTTTTGCCGCAGCCTGAGGGGCCCACAATGGCCAACACCTCACCGCTGTTGACGCGCAGCGTCACATCACGAATCGCCGTCTGGCCGCCATAGCGAACCGTCACTCCGTTCAGCTCCAGGCGCGGTGGGTCAGGGGCGTTCACGGCATCAGCTCCTCAGGTCCAACACCTCGCGGCGCCAGCGCTCGGCGATCACGGTGGCCCCGCCACTGAGCAGCAGCACCAGGAGCAACAGCAACAGCGCCGAGGCAGCGGCCAACGGCGCACCACCGGAGACATTCATCGCCAGGTCATAGATGTGCACAGAAAGGGCACGGCCTGAATCCAACAGCGAGGCGGGCAGCCGATCCACATAGCCGCTGGTGAACAGCAGCGCAGCGGTTTCGGCCAGGGCACGGCCGATCGCCAAGACCAGCCCCACCATCAACCCCGGCAAGGCAACCGGAAGGATCACGGCTCGAATGGTGAGCCATCGCGGCAGGCCCAGCGCCACCGCCGCCTGACGGTGGGCATCAGGAACAGCGCGAAACGCCTGCTCCATCGTTCGGATCAGCAGTGGCAGCACCATGCAGGCCAAGGTGAGTCCACCCGCCAGAAGGGAGTAGCCCAGCCCGAGGGCGCGGCAGAACAGGGCATTGCCGAACAGGCCAAAGACGATCGATGGCACCCCTGCCAGGGTGTCCAGCGAATAGCGCACCAGAGGCGCCACACCCCCACGCCGCCGTTGGAATTCAGCCAGGAACAAACCACTGGCCAAGGCCAGCGGCACACTCGTCCCCAAGCAAACAGCCAGGATCAACAGGGTAGAAATCAGGACCGGCGCGATCCCTCGGGCTCGGCCACTGTCACTGGGCTCCTCGGTGAGAACCGCCAGTCCAGATGGGGAAGCCCCTGGTGCAGCAAGTCACGCAAGATCCAGGCCAGCGCCGCCACGATCAGCGCTGCCGCCAGCCAGGACGCTGTCGCCAGGGTGCGATCCAGGAGCTGATCCATCGCCATGCCCTGCCGCGGTTTAGCCATAGGCCTCCTGCCGCTCCAGCCACCAGGCCAGGGCCATCACGCAACCCACCAGGGCCATGTGCAGCAGCCCTCCCACGAACAGGGCGGAGCGGTGCAACTCCAGGGCATACCCCAGTTCCAGCGCGATGTTGGCGGTGAGGGTGCGAACCGGCGTGAACAGGCTGGTGGGCAACGCGATCACATTGCCGGCCACCATCAGCACCGCCATCGTCTCCCCGAGCGCGCGACCAGCGGCCAGGAGCACCGCTCCGATCAAGGCAGGCCTGGCCAGCGGCCACATCACACCGAGCACCGTGGCTGGCCTGGAGAGTCCCAGGAGTGCGGCGGCCTTGAGCTGCTCGGCGGGCAATTGGCGCAGGGCTTCTTCGCTGAGGAGCGCGGTGGTGGGCAGGATCATCAAGGTGAGGCAGAGGATCCCGGCCAGCAGGCTCTGACCGGGCGGGTGCAAGCGACCGATCAGTGGCGTCAGCTCCACCAGGCCCCAGAAGCCCACCACCACCGACGGCACGCCGCCGAGGATCAACAAGAGGCCGCGGTACAGGCGCGCGATACCTCTCGGGGCATAGACGACGCTCAACAGCGCGGACAGCCAGCCCAGGGGTGTGGCCAGCAGGACGGCTCCCCCACTGGCGGCGAGGCTGGCGGCGAGCATCGGCCCCAGGCCATAGGTGGCCTCAGAGCTGGGGCCAGCGGGATGCCAGCTGCCATCGCTGAACAAGCGCCTGGTGCCGAGTTCCTGCAGAGCCGGCCAGGATTCACGCACGACGAATCCAAGGATCACCAGCACGATGGCTCCTGCCAGCAAGGCGGAGCAGCGCAGCAGTGTGAGTAACAGCCGATCCCCTTGTCCCATCGATGCTCAACGGCGGGGCACCACAAAAAACTGCTTGTTGATCAACCCATCCACCTGGGGGGAGGAGGCGTAGTCGAGGAAACGGCGGACTGGCGGTGTGGGATCGGGACGGGTCACCAGGTTGAGGGGACGAGCGAGGGGATAGCGGCCGGATTGCACCACCGCCAACGTGGGGGGCGTTCCTTCCAGCGGCAGCAGACGGATGGCTGCACCATGGGTGGCTTCATAACTGGCAGTGCCGATCGAGACGTAGGCGATCGCGTTGGGATCCTTGGAGACGGTGAGGATGCCCTGTTGGTTGTCACCGATCACGATTGAGGCTTTGACCTGCGGTGCCTTGAGCTTGAAGTGCTCCAGGAACAGCTCAAGCGTGGAGCGACCCTCGGCTTTGTTCACCACCGTGATGGGTGCTGCTGCACCACCAACCTCACGCCAGTTGCGGATCTTGCCGGTGTAGATGCCAACGATTTGAGCGTCGCTGAGGTTCTGGATCGGGTTGGCTTTGTTCACGATCAAGGCAATGCCATCGAGGGCAATCGTGCGCGCCTTGAGATCGCGCTCCGCCGGTTTGAGGGCGCGCGAGACCATGCCCACCATGGCGCTGCCGCTGCGCACATCGGCTATCCCCCGCGAGGAGCCACCCATCTGCACATCCACACGCCAGCCAGGGTTCTGCTGTTCAAATTGCTTGCCGATTTCCGTGGCCAGGGGTGCAACGGTGCTTGAGCCGGTCACGGTGATGCGCTGCCCCTGCTGGCGACCACATCCGCTGAGGGTCGTGAGCGCCGCAAGGATGGCAATTGGAGCGAATCCCCTCGGCCAGCTGGAGCGAACAGCAACGCGCTGAGGGCTCAGCTCTGGCATTCTTCGGTTCCCCGTTCTGCGCTCACTGTGGAGAGTGGGGCCGAATCGGCAAGCCGTTGTGATGAACTGCAGTGGGCTCAGCGATGTGTTGCCCGGCTCCGGTGCCTGTTGCCACCTGCTGCAGCGGAGTGGACTGCTTTCAGGTGTCGCTGTATTGCCTCGACCAGGAGTTGCGGCCTGACGTGCTGTCGTTGATTTCAACTCAGTGGTTGGATCATCCAGAGGAGTGGTTGCAAAGCCTCGCGGTAGCGGCGGTCGATGGCTCGATCCCAGGATGGCAATGGAGCTGGCGGGCCAACTGCAAGGCGCCCTAGGGGCGGAGCTGAGCCCTGCCGCAGCGCCTGGGCTTGAGTGATCGCTGTCGTGCAACGTGAGCCCCAGGTGGAACTGCAGGCGGTCTTTGATCTGCTCGAGCCAGTCACCAAGGCGCCAGCGAAACCGAGGATGACCTCTCCTTCTGTTCCAGCTTCCAGTGCAGCTGTTTCACTCGCTTCCCAGACATAAAGACCTGCACACCGCTCCGCTGGGTGAGGCAGATCAACTTTTATGAAAATGTCTGGCCTTCTGGATTGAGCTAGCAAGAGTAGAAGAATGATCTGTATCTAATACAGAAGAATGAGACTTCGCGGCATAGTTCTTCTTGCTTTCGCCACGGGACTTTCTTTCATGACCTTTCGCGGTGGAGCATCCCCGAGATGGACTCGGGATCTCCAGGTCAAAGAAGCCTTTATTGCCTCTGCGAACAACAGAGAAACAGGAGGCTCTGTCAAGGCTGATGACCCAATTAGTTCATCACCTAACAATGCCGGATCGTCTTCAAATCCGTCAGCGTTAAGGTTCGCTTGCGACCCAAGGAGCCATGGCATTGCTCAATACAAGGGAGGCACGGTTGCATACTGTACAAAAAAAGATCTGGAGATCTCTCCCAGCGATGCAGCAATAATAGAGATCAGACCAGGAGCCGCACGTGCACCACACTGGCATGACACCTGGGAGCAGCAAGTCCTGATCTCCGGCGAGGCAAAGACATACCTCATTGACGAGAAAGGCCAGGTTCACGAAGAAGTTCTCACCCAAGGAATGGTCGCTGTCCTTCCTGCAGGGATGACCCACTGGACCGAAACAATCGGTGATCAACCGGCCATCCTCTTGCTGTCTTTCCCCGCAGGATTCAAAACATTTGAACTCGGTGACTCCCTGGTTCAAGTGAGGAGAAGCGATCGGCGTTGCACTCCAAGAAGTACGCAAGCAGCTTGCACTGCCAAGCGCAAAGACGTAATTCTGATTCTAAAAGATGGACTTCTTTAAAGTGAAGACTTTCATGGATCTACTTCCTGGAGCGTCTCTGCTCTTTTCTGATTGAAGTCTTTGCACAATCAGATTTGTGGTTCTTTGCAAGAATGAGGTTTCCATGCGACTAAGACTGAACACCCTCCTGGCAATCGTCGCCATCCTGATGCCTACTGCATCCACCGCCCAGGGGTTGTCGATCCCTGCTGAAGAGAACCGTGACCAGGTCCGAGACGGCGTGATCAGGCTCTATGGCGCCTGCGGACCGCAGAATGCTCTGCGCCAAGTGGCAGATGCATGGGAAAGAAGCAACGACCTGAAAGTCAAGATCACCTGCGGACCAGAGCCATCATGGTCCAAACAAGCACAGCTTGATGCAGACATCATCTGGGGAACATCAGAGCAGTCAATGACTGCATTTCTGCAATCATTCCCTGGGTTTCCATCAAAGGATGTTGCTCCAGTCTATCTGCGTCCTGCCATTATTGCTGTCAAAGCTGGAAACCCACGCCGTATTCAACGTTTTGAGGATTTACTCCAGCCAGGTATTCGCATTGTCGTGACTGAAGGGTCTGGCATTGCTAATACCTCAGGCACGGGCGTGTGGGAAGACATCGCCGGGCGCTTGGGAAGACTGGAGGATGTCAAGCGGTTTCGAAGCAATATTGTGGATTTTTCTACGGGTTCTGGCGCCAGCTTCAAAGCATTCCAGAGGCTTAACGCTGACGCCTGGATCACCTGGCCTGAATGGGTTGTTGACAATCCCAAGATCCTCCAGGGTATAACCATCTCGAGTGATCGAAGCATCTGGAGAGACCTCAGCATTGCTGTGTCGACTTCTGCAGATCCACAGGCCAGCTCCTTTCTTCATTTCCTTGTCTCTAGTGAAGCGCAAGAGTTGATGCGGAGTGCTGGCTATGTGCGCTAGGCCGCTTCAGGATTGACCACGGATTTCGTGCCTGCCATGACTAAGGCCAGCAAGATCAACAAAGCTCCCATCAAGGTCTGGATGCTGAGGGATTCACCAAGGAGCAGATAGGCACTCACCAACGACACAAAGATCCCGGCATTACCCCATAGAGCCACCGTAACGGCTCCGAGTCCGCGGTAACTCATCAAAAGCAATAACTCACCACCAAGATTAATGCAGGCGGTGTAAATCAAGAGCAAGCCGAACAGCCACCACCAACGCATGTAAAGAAACTGCTCTGGACCATAGAACGCCAATGTGATCGTCCCAAAGATCAATGCTGCGAGCAGGTTCGTCAGGCCAATCGCAAGGCCTACACCCCAGCCTTTGTCCACTACGGCCCGATTCAAAACTCCGGCCGCAGAGAAGGCCACGACACTCAGCAAGCCCAAGGCAAGACCAACTGGATCAAGCCCACTCCAGGGAGCACCGGAGGTGGAGGAAAGATCAATATGACGGCTGATCAGTAGTCCCAAGGGCAGCAGTGCAACACTGAACCCGAATCGCTTGGGCAGAGGTTCCCGTAGGACAAGTTGAGCCAGCAGAGCAGTGATTGGGAGAATCAGTGTGAACAATAGCGTTTGACTGATCACGGTTAGCCTTTGCAGGGCCAGGAAATAACAGATCGGCCCAATCAGGCTCCCCAGGACTGCGCGTAAACATAAAAAGCTTCGATCGCGCAGTGCAAGCTGCGGCAATTGACGCTTCAAGCACCCGCGATCGAGCAGCAGCACGACCAAACCCGTAGCCAGATTGGCGTAGAAAAAGACGTTGGCAAAGCTGATTGGATCCTCTCCTCCCGCCGTTCGAACCAAGGTGGCGGAAGCTCTCTCCTGCAGCCACTTCAGGACACTGGCATCACAGCCGCGCAAGAGCACATAACCCAGGAGAGCAAGGGGTGCTAATTTGGCTGGAATCATGTGTTGGATTCCGTTTTATCAATCATATTAATGCCGCCGCCTCTGGATCGCTACGGATATTTGAAATCCCTTGGCAAAGCGATTTTAGCGAAACCTGAGACTGATAGACGCAGAGGGCTCTATGGTTCTGAGTCAATCAGATTCGAGTGATATAAACCCTAATTTCGGAATAGTCGGTTGATGGTCGTGGTTAAGAATCAAAGGCTGCGGAGCGCCTTTCGGGGCAGCCAACGACGCGGAAGCGGCAAGACGGTCATGTTGTTTGAGGCGGAGTGTGAGGAGGCTAGATAACAGCGGTGTCGATTGACCTGTCACCAGCCAAATCTGATCTGCCAGATGAGGTGTGAATGAACCCTGATCAGGGTCTGACCAGATGTAGCCGAATTCTGAGTTCGAGGTTGTTGATGGAAGCAATGCACACTTCTTATCAATCAGCCTTAAACCCTCTGTCGCTATCACACGGCGCCAGGGCTGCGCGAGCCGGCGTAGCCGCTGCGCGGACACCGGCCCTGGCGCTCGCGTGATCTCTTGTGTCCTTGCCTCCGCCGGAATGTGTGGCGTTGCTTCATCACGCACAGCGTCCTCACGCGGCTGCGGTGGCTCAGCGCTTTGGGGCCTGCCTGATGCTCCTAGAAGCGACTGTGGTGGCTGCGTTCCTGGCGCTTGATGGATAATCCGCTTTCAGACGGGTTGCCCCGCCCACGGGCCCAGTGGGGAATTGACTGCCCGGCAACTGGCGGATTTATCGGCACCGCTGGATTGCGCCAATGTGCGCCAGCGGGAGCAGGGCCGCACGCGGCTGAGCTACCTGGAGGGTTGGCAGGTGATTGCAGAGGCCAACCGCATCTTTGGCTTTGACGGCTGGGAGCGTCTCACCCTCTCGGCCCGCTGCGTGGCCGAACACGAACGGCCCATCAGCCGGGATCGTAAAAGCGGTTGGGGTGTGACCTACACCGCCCGCGTGCGCATCACGGTGACCGCCGGCCACCGCACCATGATCCGCGAGGGTTCAGGTGCCGGCCATGGCATTGATGCCGACAAGGGCCTGCCCATGAATCGGCGCTCAAGGAAGCCGAAACCGATGCCACCAAGAGGGCGCTGATGACCTTTGGCAATCCATTCGGCCTGGCCCTCTACGACAAGCAGCAGCGCCAGGTGAGCAGCGCAGCTGCCGCAACACCGGCGGCCGAGCCCAACGGCGCGAAACATCCCATGTCTGGGGTAGCTGACTCTCCTCTTCAGCCCGCTCCAATTTCCGGGCTACAGGAGCAGATCAGGCCCTTGTTCCTGCTCGCCTCGAGGCCTTCTCCAAGGGCTTCTGCGCTGCCTTCTAGGTGCCCGATGCCCAGCCTTCGCTAGCGGGTTTGATCACCACAAGCCGGCACCATCGTTGACCTTGCGGCCAGTGGCGTCAGCCGCGAACGGATCCTGGCCGCTTACCCGCTTCTCGAGGCTGCTGATCTGGATTCCCTAGAGGCGCATGCCAGTCTCAATTGAGCGGGATAGACTGTTGGTATATCCATTGAAGTGTGTGCCGTGGTCGGCATTACCAAGCTGTTCCTGAGCAATCGCAGCCAGGCGGTGCGCATCCCCGCTCACCTGCGCCTACCGGACTCCGTCAAAGCTGTTGAGGTGCGTGCTTGCGGTCAGGAGCGGATCATCTCGCCTGTTGGTCAGCGTTGGGACAGTTTTTTCCATGACGGCCCACGGGTGGCGGATGACTTCATGGCCGAACGATCTAGCCAGGAGCAACCCGAGCGCGAAGCATTCTAAGAGCAGTCATGTTGCGTTATCTGCTCGATACCAATATCTGCATCGATGTGATCAAGCGCAGGCCTGAATCGCTGTTGGATCGCTTCAATGAGAAGGCCTCTCACCTGGCGATCTCCGCCATCACCCTGGCCGAACTGCTGCACGGGGCTGAGAAGAGTTCTCAGCCGCAGCGCACCCTCTCGGTGGTGGAGGATTTCTGCAGCAGGCTCGATGTGCTCGATTACGGCGCCAAAGCGGCTCAGCATTACGGACAGATCCGATCCGCCCTGGAGCGACGCGGCACACCGATCGGCGTGAACGACCTGCACATCGCCGCCCATGCGCGTAGTGAGGGGCTCACTTTGGTCAGCAACAACCTGCGGGAATTCGAACGAGTTGAGGGTTTGCTCTATGAAAACTGGATCTGAATGCCCGATCAGGATGAGGCCAGATGAACTGGGCTGACTGCCCTGCAGTGGAACGGGATCCCCAGCGCCTCAGCGGCGTTTGGCTGTTCAGGGGGACGCGTGTTCCGGTTGCAGCGTTATTTCAGAACCTCCATGACGATGTGTCACTCTCTGAGTTCATGGAACTCTTCCCGGGCGTGACCACCGAGCAAGCCAGGCTGGTGCTCGAACATGCCGCCAGAAGCGCAGCCGGAAGCACTGATGTAGTGCGCATCCCTTGACCCGCCCACCGGGAACAGCAGAAAAGGCCGGCCACCGCCGGCCTGGCCTTCAGTGGGCCTGATGAGCTATGAACACCAGCTCCTGATCGGCCTCAATCGCTCGATCAATCGCCTCCACACAAGCGAGGAACCCTGCCATCGCTGGAGGCAACTCCTCCTCCCCATAGGGATAATCGATCTAGGGCCTGTGGATCAGAAGCCCTCTGGCGGTGTGGGTGGTGAGGATCCACTCCACGGCCCGATAGCAGGACTCCATCAAACCAACAGGATCCTCGGGGCCATACACCAGAACATGCGAAGCCATAGCGACCTCACGCCCTACGGCGCAGCGACGGGACGCCTACAGGACCGCCCCGCCAGTTAAGGGGCGAATCCATCAGCTGATGCGCGGTGAGCACCGGCGGAGCCGGGGCGATCGAGCTACACCAAACAGTCAGCTCGCCTCGCGCAGGCCTTGACCAGGAGCGATCCTGGAGGTGCCCGGCGCTGCGCATCTGGTGATGCGCAGAAAGCTGTTGACCTTGCTGACCCTGCAGACGGTCCGAGCGAGTTCCCGGCTCGCACTACAGCCACGTCGGCTAACCCAAGAAAGCTCTTGCTCGTAACAGTTGGCTAAAGAACGGTCAGCTGATTCATCCACAGCTAACACGTGGAATGGCAGCGGAGTCGATGTGTCTAGCTCGAGTGGATTCAACGACGGCCCCTCGTTGCTGGGCCGGCCCCGGGTGATCCCAGGCCCGGGTCCAGCGGCCCATAACGACAGCCGTCACGATTGGCCCTACGAGAAACCGCTCAACGATCCAACGATTGCAGAGATCTGGTGCTACACACCGCGCTACAGCTACAGCGCTGGTGAGGTGATCGACCTCCACGTGCACAGCACCCGCCCTGAGTTTGAGCTGGAGATCACCCGCGAGGGGCCCAAACCTGAGCAGGTCTTGTCTCAACGCGGGATCAAAGCCAGCGCGGCCGCCACTCCAGAGCACGCTCATGTGCAGGGTTGCGACTGGCCAGTGGCTGTTCAGGTCACGGTGGATCCGGCCTGGCGTTCGGGCTTCTACGTGATGGTGGTGCGGTTGCGCGAACCCGATGGCGAGGTGTTCGAGCGTGAGCACTTCGTTGTGGTGAAGCCGAGCGTGCCTGCAGCCGCCAGCTCGATCGCCTTTATGGTGTCCACCTGCACCATGAACGCCTACAACGACTGGGGCGGCGGCAACAGCTATCACGGTGAGGGCGGTACACCCCGCTTCAAACAGGCCTATGCCCGCACCTCGCTGCGGCGGCCCTGGAGCCGCGGACTGGTGAAGCTTCCGCTGGGTGCCCCACGCGCCGTATCAACCGCTGAGCTCCCGCCCTTTGCGGTGCCGCAACTGCCAGCCCACCCCTGGGCGCGGCACTACGGTTACGCCCGCGATTACGCAGATGCCAGCTGAGCTCTCTACGGCAAGTTGTTTATCGAATGGGCTGAGGCCAATGGCTACACCCTCGACTACTACACACAGCATGATCTGCACGAAGATCCGCAGACCCTGGTGCCCTATCGGCTGTCAGTGATCGTCGGGCACGACGAATACAGCAGCTGGCCGATGCGCGAAGCGATCGAGAACCAGCTGGCGGCCGGCGGCAACCACGCGCGCTTTGCCGGCAACAACATCTGGCAGGTGCGCTACGAGGATGGCGGCACCACCTTTGTGAACCACAAAGATGAGACCACCGACCCGCTGCTGGGCACCGATCAGGAGCGCTTTGTGAGCAATGCCTGGGATCTGCCCTGCACCGGCTGGCCGATCACCAAGACATTTGGCCTCACGGGGTCACAGGTGATCCATGCCATGTACGGAGGTGCAGCGCCGCGGGCCAGCGGTGGTTTCACGGTGTATCGCCCCTGGCACTGGAGCTTGGAAGGCAGCGACCTCTACTACGGCGATGTGATCGGTGGACGCCCCGACTGCATCGTCGCCTATGAGATCGACGGTTGCGATTTCACCATGCGAGATGGCCTGCCCTATCCGACGGGCCGCGATGGCGCTCCCGAGAACCTGGCGATTGTGGCGATGGCTCCGGCGTTGATGCACGAAGAGGATCACTTCCAGGCGAGTACGGCCAGCCAGATGAATTCCGTGTCCACGCCCGCCATCAAGGGTGATAGCACCGGTCTGCCCGAGCTCGAGGAGCACGAAGGCGCCAGGCACCCCCGCTACGGCGCCGGCATGATCGCAAGCCATGACCGGGGAGTTGGCCCTGGTGATGGCACCGTGTTCGTGGCCGGCAGCACCGACTGGGTGGTGGGCCTGCAACGCCGCAACTGGTTTGTGGAGCAACTCACCAAGACGGTGTTGGATCGGCTGTCCGGCCCCAAGCCTGCAGCCTGAGATCCATCGAGGTGGTGAGCGCCAGAGCGCTACACCTTCACGCTCACCACCACCCAGGAATCGCGTTGCGTTGTGGCTTGGGCGTCATCAACCGGGTGGCCAACCAATACAGGAGAAGAAGATCACCCATGAGCACGCCGAAAAGAACAAGTGAGGCCCCAGCGGACAAGGTCAGACCCAGCTGCAGGATCACCCCGCTAGCGATCACGACTGAACAGCCAAGCCACCAAAACAGCTTCAGCTGTTGATGACTCAAGGGGCTAGGTGCGAGCAGAATGACCCAAACCAGTTGTGCAGCCAGGACGACCGCGTATTGAATCCAGAGCCTTGGCTCCAGCATATTCTCGTAGTACGCCTTAGCCTCCAACGCGGAAAAACCAAGCAGCTGAAACAGCCATGGCTTGGCAAAAGTCGTCAACGACCAACCCCAAAACCAGTCAATGGCCACCAGAAAGGTGGTCAGCAGCAATGCCTGGATGCGCTGGGGCATTCGGTGCCAATCGAGGTGAGAGTGCCGGTTTACAGTTTACCCCTAATTCCAACAAGAATGACGCACTGACGCCCGCCGATCTTGCCGATTGATCTAGAGACAGTTGGTCAATTCCTGAGTCAAAGGATAAGCATGATATACCTTGCCGTTTATTGACGTCGGCATGGCCGCGAGCAAATCTCAGTACACCATGGATGCCTCGAGGCGCCCATCAGCAATCGCTTGCAGTAGAGCCTTGTGATCCTGCTCTGCCAGATCTGCATTCTCGATGGCCTGCTCATAGATCGTGGTGGCGAACATCTTCGGGTCATGGATAAAAGCATGGATCTTTTTCCGGTCACCACTGCGAGCATGAGATTTGGCCAAGGTCAAGGCGCAGAGTTTGCCGTAATCCTTTAATCCCTCCACATCGAGTTCGTTCACATCCACGGATGCTTTCCAGTCACGGAACACACGCCAGTAGAGTTGCGTGCCTTCTGGAGTCGTGGTCCACCCCAGGAAGGGATCGCTCGCGGTTTGCATCAAGCGTTGGCCTTCCACCACGCGTTGTCCTTGATGTGCAGGAACCTGGTTATCTCCATTGACGTAAGGAGCAAGCACCGACGGCTCCGCCTGCTTGCTCTGGAGCACCAGAACGTCTTCCGGGTGTACCCCCATAAACACATGGATGCCGCACTGAGTGCCTACAGAGCCAACGCCCACAGCCTTGAAGGCAGCGTCACTCATCCGGAATTCGCTGAGATACCGACGGACATCCGGTCGAACGCTGGCGAGATACTCGGCATAGATCACGTTGAGTCGGTGTTGCCAGTCCATGCCCGCCAGGGCTTCAGGTGGCAGGAGCGAATACCGCCAGAGCAAGGGCGGTTGGTGCCGGAACAGCAGCGTTCCGTTGTTGTCAACTTCGCAGAGCTTGCGCACCGCCTGGCGGCTGTTGCGTTGCAGCGCCATAGCCGCGAGTTTCTTGAGATGGGCCCGCAACGAGCCCTTCGTGCGCTCGTCAATCAAGTGCTGGAGAGCTGGATTTGGGACCCATATGTCTTCAAAGCGCATCCCAGCAAACTCAGCCATCGCCTCTGCATAGGCCCTCACACCGCTGCGGCACACCTTGCTCTGCTCTTTTTCGCTGCAACCAAGGCTTCGTGCAGCCAAGATGAAACTGGTTGCCAGCCGGATCACATCCCACTCAAATGGACCAGGATGGGTTTCATCGAAGTCATTGATATCAAACAGAAGTTGATACTCAGGAGAGCAGAAGAAACCAAAGTTGAGCAGATGAGCATCGCCGCATAGCTGCACCATCAGGCCCGAGCTGGGCTTGCGCGCTAGATCGGCCGCCATGACAGCTGCCGCGCCCCGGAAGAAGGCGAATGGGTTTTCAGCCATTCGGCTGTGCCGCACAGGAACAAGCCACGACAAGCGCGCTGCCTCCTGTCGGGTCAATAGTTCAATGGGGTCCTGGCGTGCCACTGGTTGATCCACGGAATCGACCTTCAACTATCCGAGTCGTAGCTGTAGACGGTCCAGGTGCCAACCCGTTCGTCATAGCCCGGCACGTTGGTAGGCATTCTGGGTAGAGGTCGACAAAATCAATCTGAATGTTGGTCAGCCGGTGCGCCGTCTGGATGCATCCGGGGGCCGTATCTACAGCGGTGATGTAGGCAACCAACTTGAGCCAGCACAACCGTTTGCCTTCCTGGCAGCCAAAGAAGCAAACTGATCATCAGAACAGGCAAGCGGTGTGAGTGTCGCGCAGTTGCGGAATCCAGCGACAGAGGCCAGAGCACTACAGCTGGGAACTCTTTGCAATGTCATCGGAGCTTTAGCCGCCCTGGTGTTTTATCTGCGCTCTGGATCTGATGCACTGCTGCTCGACGGCTTGTACACCGCCGTGATGGCCGGAGCCTCGGTCATTGCTGGCCGGGTGAGCCTCGCCGCCCTGCAGCCGCGCAGCCGTGCCTACCCCTTTGGAGCCTCGGGGCAGGAACCGCTCTATGTGTTGTTCCGCACCCTGGTGTTGCTGGGCATCATCGCGTTTGCAATGGTGTCGGCGGCTGGCAAGGTGCTCACCCACCTGCAGGGTGGGCCTGTGGCAGCGGTCAGGCTCGATGGACTGGGGCTGTACTTCAGCGCCATGGTGTTGCTCAACCTGTGGCTGTGGCAGGTGTTTGTGCGCAGCTGGAGCCATAGCGGCCGCAACAACGACATGCTGCGCGGCATGGCGATTTCGGCCCGGTTTGATGCCCTGATTTCAGCTGGGACCGGACTCACTCTTCTGGGAGTGCCCCTTCTGCTGGGCACACCGCTAGCCCCGCTGATGCCGATCGCCGATTCCCTGTTAGTGCTCGTTTTGTGTGCCGCGCTGTTGGGGGAGCCCATCGCCATTCTCAAGGGCGCCGTGGCCGAAGCGGCAGGGTCCAGTCGATCGCTTGGCCAGGACACCCAGATCACCTGCGCCAACGCCATCGTGCCTGTGCTGAAACAGCAGGGCTGTGAGCTCCTTGAGCTGGCGATGATTCGCCTCGGCCGGACCGTCACGGCGGTGGCCTATGTGGAGCCGGAGAACGCCATGACGGCGGGTCAGGTTGACGATCTACGTCTGGCAGTGGAGCAACAGCTGGTTAAGGCTCTGCAGACCCCGGTGCTGTGTGAGGTGATTCCCACCGCCGTTCACCCTTACGCAGAAGCCGCACACTGACGCTTCAGTAGCGTGATGTTGTTGGTGGGGCGCCTTGAGCCGGTGGGGTGCATCTGGTGCACTGCTCACGCGCCTGGTGATCCGCTCATGGCCATAGGCCTTGATGCTCTCTCTTCCGGTCCGCATCAGCACTCGGCTCACCACACAGCCACGGCGGGCCGGGCCATGGAAGCGGCCTGGATGAGGCCTCCCTGACGGAACTGATCACCCCCAGCAGGGAACAGCGTGGGATTGAGGGTTTCCTGGCAGAGGCGATCGAACCCAGCAGAATGGCTTCATGACTGCCTTGAGTGCTCCATCGATTGAGCAGCGGCTGCCAGCCATGGCAGCTGTGATTCACCAGGCGATTCCTGGAAGTGAAGTGCGCCTGTTCGGCTCCAGGGCCCGCGGCCAGGCCGGGCCCGACTCCGACATTGATCTGCTGATCACGGCGCCCGACAGTTGGTTGGAGCACCATCACCGCTTTGCGGTGCTCAACGACCTGTGGGATCAACTGGCACAGGCGGATGTCTCCCTGGACTTGCTGCTCTACTCCCAGAGTGAATGCGAGGCCAGGCGCCATTGGCGCAGCCATGTGATCGGCCGCGCTTACCGCGAGGGGAAGCTCCTCAATGGCGCTATCTGAGGCGGAGGGGCTGCTGCGGATTGCAGCAGCAGACCTCGAAACAGCCGTGGCATCCACTGATCCAACCGTGTTTCGCGAGGGTGCCTGGGGCTTCTGGTTGCAACAAGCAGTGGAGAAAGCCCTTAAAGCGTGGCTGCTGCACCTGGGTGATGACGATCCACCCCTGACCCATGACCTGCGGCGACTGCTTCGTCTACTGGCTGCTCGCGGAGCGGACGCCACTCGCTGAAAGGGGGTTGGCGTTCTGACGGTCTACGCCGTGCAGTTCTGACACGCCACAGCGGGCCTCGGTCAGGGTGTTCCACGCCTTCCCCTTCCATGGCACGCCCCACCGTTCCCTGCTGCGAGATCCGCTTCCTGGTGCAGCACACCTATCCCGTAGCCCTTGGGCTTCTGCGAAGCAGTTGGCATCAAGGCCTATGGCCACGAGCGCATCACCACCCCCATCGGTCGCCGCGGTAAGCCCGTCAAAAAGATCCGCCTGATTCCTGCAGAAGATGCTCATGCCATGGCCCGGGATTTCCAAGGCCAAGAGGAATGGCCTCGTCTTCGATGCGCTGGCGCAGCTCGGCTCGCAAACCTCGGCGTGTCACCAGATCCACCGGAACGCTGAGGAGATCTTCAAGCGCCAGCTTGAGATCCATAAACTGCTCAAAGATGGGGCTGGCGGGGAACTCCACCAGCAGATCAAGGTCGCTCCCCGGCCCTGCCGAGCCTTGGGCTACCGAGCCGAACACCTGCAGACCCAAAGCGCCATGGGCAGCTGTGATCCCCTGCAGCGTCGGCACTAACCGGCGCAGCTCGTCCAGGGCTGGAGGCGATGGGGGAGCCATGGATCCATCGTCGCGGCTCCTGGCTGATGTGGCGCGAATTCCCTGGTACTGCACTCATGGTCGTTGGTCTTGCTGCACCGTTGGAAGGTCCGCACCAGCGATCGGCTCATCCCGCAGCCGCGGCGGGTCGTGCCATGGGAGAAGGCGGCGTAGCTGCTCATAGAAGGCAAAGTGCTGTCACAATGCATTCAGCTCATTGTTTGCGGATCTGGAGGCTTGGGCTGATGGCCACGCTGACCCTGCGCAATGTGCCAGACGACCTGGTGGCTCGCCTTAAGGAGCGCGCCAAGCGGCACCGTCGCAGTCTCAACAACGAAACCATCGCTGCCCTGGAGTTGGCGGATGCGGCGGAAGCTTCCCCCGCAGGCTCTGGCGGCATGCCACAACCGGTGCCCCCGTTGGTGGACCGGGAGGCAGCGCTAGCCAAGATTCGTGCTATTCAAGCCCGCTTTCCAGGGACTGCACGCGCCGCGCAGGTCGACCCACGCACTCCGGAAGAGATTCAGGCCGAACTCGACCGCTTTGCTGAACTCCGCAGCCACTTCAAGGGCCCACCGGTGACGACTGAGGAGATCATTGCGGCGATCGAGAGAGAGAGCCATCCACGTGAGCTTGAACCATTGATCCCTTTGCAGCAGCCCCAGTCTTGACCGTTGTTGTTGACACCAATGTGCTGATCGAGCTGTTTCTGCCAAGCTCTAATGCTGAGGCTGTGGCGTGTTGGTGGATTGCAGATGCCGATTGGAGGCTCCCGCGGTTATGGGTTTGCGAGTTTCGCCATATTCACTTGAAATACCTGAGGGCGGGACTGCTGAATCTTGATCAGGCACTTCTCCATCTCCGTGATGCGGAAGAGCGGTTTCTGCCTCAAACCAGCAACATCGGGAGTGCGGATGTCCTTCAGTTGGCTCATGCCCACGGGTGCTCCAGCTACGACGCTGAATTCGTGCTGCTTGCCAAGCAACTGGAGTGCCCACTCCTGACGTTTGATCGAAAGCTGTTGGAGCTGTTTCCGGATGTGGCTGTGAAACCAGAGTCATAACCGCGGTGTCACATCTGGTGGACTGCTCACCCTCTCGGGGATCCACTCATGGTCACAGGCCTTGATGCTTTCCCTTGCGGTCCGCACCAGTCATCGGCTCACCACACAGCCGCGGCGGGCCGTGTCATGGAAGCGGCTTGGACCCTCCCAGCGTGCCCACTGCGTCGAAGGCGGCAAGGATCAGGCCGGGCGGAGCCAGCCCAATGGCTGCTTGTTAACGGTGGGCGCCGATAGGGTGAAGACGCTGCCGAGCCATGGATGTCGTACCGCATACGCCTGCTCGAAACCGATGAGGGTTGGTCAGTGAGCTGCCTTGATCTGCCCGGCTGTCACTCCCAGGGCGACACCCGCGATGAAGCTCTGGCGAACATTCGCGAGGCCATCCAGCTCTGGCTGGAGGTCGAGGCTGAAGAGGCCGGCGTGAAAACCGTGGAGACCCTGGAGCTGGCTGTCTGATGCCGCGGCTGCCAGGTGTCAGTCAAAAAGACGCCGTAAGGGTCTTCCAGAAACTCGGCTACCGCGTGGTGCGCGAGTCGGGCCACCTGATCATGAGCAACGGAGAGCGTCGATTGGTGATCCCACGTCATGACCCGATCAACGCCATCACCATGGGCGCGATCGCTTGCGATGCAGGTGTGACCCCTCAGCAATTCCGCGATCTGCTCTGAGCACCAACCCCGGAACCCCACAAGGTTTTGAGAAGGGTCCAGCCCTCAAGAGTGAGTGACATTGAGGCGAGGCAGAGAACCTTTGAGGGTTCCGGCGGTGACAGACCAGGCTCGAGTCTTGACTCAGCCGCAATCTGCCCCAATCCCAGACAATGGGCGCTGAATCTGTAACGCGCTCCAGTATCTGAGGCGAGACCGGTACCACCGATCCTTTTCGGTCGTGGCCCAGCGGCAAGAGCCTCCCTGGGAGAGATGGATCGCCCTGCCCGTATTTGAGCGTGTTCTTGTCGGCGCACCAGGATGAGCGTAAGCAATGGGCGCAGGGCGGCACAAGCTCTTCTGGGCAAAAACAGGGGACCTTCTTACAGTTGGCTTGAGATTGATGCATGACTGGTATGGATCTTCCTGTCAGACCTGGCGCTGATGTTTGGTATGTGTGGCGCGATGGCGATGGAATCAGTCGTCAGAAGAAGGTCCAATTTGCTGATTTCGAGTTGACCACCTTCATTGAGGGAATGACAAGCATCTGGAAGTCAGATGCTTCGCCAAATCCAACCAAAGTTTTCTTTCTGACGCTCGTTCCTGGCGTGGATTACGGCTGGCATGAAAATCCAGCACCACAATGGATTGTGCCAATCAGTGGCCGTTGGTTCGTCGAAACCATGGATGGCGCTCGAGTCGAGATGGGGCCTGGCGAGCTTTCCTTCGGTGCTGATCAGAATTGCCGATTAATGGGTGAAGCCAAAGGTCATCGATCCGGAGCGGTCGGACCAGAAGAAGCAGTCCTGATGTTGATTCAAGTGGAATCAGATCCATTCGCCGAGCGCAGTCTCTGAGATCAGCCCGCCGGACACGGAACCCTATGGCGCAGTTCATTGATGCACGCCATGGATTCCCGCCGGCTGGTGGTCTGGATCTCCACCGGGATCCTGGGGTTCCAGGGCGCCACCTTGGCGTTCGACCTGCTCAACTGCACCGCCTTGAGCTGGCTGCATGTGCGCATGAACGGGCTGCCCGCGATCGAGCGGCGGGTGGACGAGCCAGGCAGTTCCGGTGACGTGGTTGATCCCGATGCACCGCCGCAACCTGCCGGCGGTTCCACTCCAGAGCACCCGTTGGCGTTGTTCTGTGCCCGGCCCCAAGGCCGCATTGATGATGCGGTGAATCAGGGGCTCAGCATCCTGGCGGGGTTGGCTCTGGGGAGCTCCGTTGGCGGGAGGGGGCAGGGCCAGCCCTGACTGGCCATCGAGCACCAATAGCCTCCATGACATGCCTTCTCACCAATGAGTGCGACGCCCCAAAGCCAGTGGATCTGCACCCAACAAATGGCTGAGGAGCTCAGCATGCACAGCGTGACGCTGCAACGGTTGAAATCCGCTGGCCACTTCCGAGCTGGACACCATTTCCGTAAGGCTTGCGGTCCTAGTTGTCTGCCGTGTTGCCTTCGTAGAGCCAGCCGTGGTTGCCGAGGTAGTCGCAGACCTCCTTCTCAAAGGCGAGTTCGAGGTGGACACTCATGGGGCAATCACCTCCACACGGCAGCGCAAACCCGGAGCCTGCGCTGCGCGGCTGTCGGCGGTCAGCAGCGTCGCGTCGAGCTGCTCAGCCAGGGCCACATAGAGCGCGTCGTAGGCAGTGAGGTTGGTGCGCAGTTCCCAAGCGCGGGGCCATAGCAACCGGCTGGAATAGCGCCGCAAGCCGAGCTGTTGGGCGATGGACAAGGCCTGCAACGCATGCTGCTCGGGCAGTTGATCGGCGAGCACGAGTCGGCGCATCACCGAGAGCACTTCGGCGTCGATCAGATCTGGCGCCTGCAAGTTGGCATCGACCAGGCGGGCCCGGACTGCGCCGTTGAGCAGTAGGGCGTTCACGAGCACCGAGGCATCCACCACCAGCATCAGCGTTCAACCCGGCTCTGGCGCAGCGCCTCCAGGATGGTGGCGGGCTCGATCGCAGACGAGGGCAAGGCTCCAAGCAGCTCGGCATTGTCGGCACGCCTTGCGGTTTCACTCAGCTCCTGCAGCGCAAAGGTGCTCAGCGGCACGCCAGCTCGGCTGGCCAGCTTTTCCAACCGCTCAGCAACCTCGTCGGGCACGTGGCGGATGTAGAGGGTGCGGCTCATCTCTTGCTTCTGCTTGCTCGCTGCTAGCAGCCTAGATCGGAATCAGCTCGTGGAGGGTCTTCCCTTGCATGTTCTTCCATTCCCTCCAGCCGATGACGGTACGACCGGCACTACAGGGGCGTACACCCCGTTGAGGCAGCTCAACAAGGAGCTGCTGAAGACCACCCACTCTCATAAGCAATGGAGCGATATAGGGCGTCACGTCATCAACAGCTCAACCATTCAAAGTTTGCTTGAGAGCGCTCGCCCATCGCAGCTGGAAACAGGCCAGCATTAGCAGCAAATCTGCTCCAGAACAAGACCATCTCGATCCACCAGTCGGTAGACGCGGCCAGTCACCCGCGCTTTCGCCTTGGCCGTCATGGAGGCTTTGACGTGGTTACTCCTCGACACTTCATCACGCCAGACGAGTTCACCACTGGCGCGGCTTTGAATCACGATCACCAAAGTGCAGCGGCTCACCAGTTGCGATCACACTGTCCTGGCTAGAGGCATAAATGCATCGAAATCTACCGATGATCTTCGGGATCAAGGAATTCAGTAGAAATCCATAAGAACGCCATTCAGTGATTGGCTTTCGCGGTATCAGCAGCCACAACAATCGAGCGGAAGCGCAACCACCCTCCATAGAAAAGGGCTACTCGTCCATGGCCACATACACCATCACCCTCGAAAGCAGTGAAACCTTCACCTGCGCCGCAAGGATTCTGGCCGGTTCTGTGGATCAATCCGACCAATCTTTATCACGATGATGAGCAGATCGAGCAGTGGTTCACCCTGACCTGCGTCAGCTACCCAACGGCTGGATGGGCCCGCTCAGCTGGGGACAACAGGCTTCTTCTGGGACTACACCCCTGGCAACAAAGTGGGCGTGTGCGTGGAAGCCGTGCACCCACTGCGCCTGCGGGTGGATGACCGGATCACGGGCGCCAGTTTTGTGGTTCACCCCACTGCGGCGCAGTCATCAGGGGGCTGAGGCAGATCAGCGACAGCGTGGGTTAACGCTGAATCCTGGGGCCAACATGCCCCCCGTTGGGCTCTGATCGGATGGCCTTGCTGGAGCCCACCAACCTGCTGCTCCTGGCCTGTGCGCTGATCTACCTGTGGATCGGCGAAGCCTCAGAAGCAGGAATTCTGCTTCTGTTTGTGGCGCTGATCAGTGGGCTGGATGCCTGGCAGCAGCGGCGCAGTCGCCGGGCGCTGGAGGAATTGGCGCGGCTGGCTGCACCAGCGGTTCGGGTGGAACGTGGGGGACAGATCGTTCGGCTGGCGGCCGAACACCTCCAACCAGGCGACTGCTTGTTGCTGGAGGAGGGTGATCGGGTGGCAGCGGATGCACGGCTCATGGAGCCCGCAACCCTTTGGCTCGATGAATCCCTACTCACGGGTGAATCGCTCCCGGTGTTGCACCAGCACAGCGGTGAAGAGATCCGCGCTGGGGCCCTGGTGGCCAGCGGCCGAGGCCGTGCGCAGGTGGTGGCTACGGGCGAACACACCGCCTTGGGCCAGATCGCCACAAGCCTGCTCACGGTGCAGCCACCGTTAACGCGTCTGCAACGCCAAACCAGACGGCTGACTGCCCGCCTCACGCTTGCTGCCCTAGGGATCACCACCGCGCTGTTCGTGATCGATGGTGCCGTGACAGGGCGTTGGGAGCAGGCCCTGCTTGCAGCCCTCGCTCTGGCATTGGCGGTTCTACCCAATGAAATCCCGGTGGTGCTGGCGCTGTTTCTGGCCCTGGGTGCGCTGAGGCTCGGGCGGATCGGGGTCTTGGCCCGCTGGCCCGCGGCGGTGGAGAGCCTTGGCAGCACAACGGTGTTGGCCGTCGATAAAACAGGCACCCTCACCCAGAACCGCATGGCGGTGGAGGCGCTGCTCACCTGGCCGGAGGCGCAGCGCTGGGAGCCGCAGCTGCCCTTGGCAGAAGCCTGGCACCCGCTGCTGGAGCTGGCCGTGTTGGCCAGCCGCGCGGATCCAGTGGATGCCATGGATGTGGCCATCCGAGGTTTGGCGGCTGAACGCCTACAGGGTGAGCACCAAGAGCACCTGCATCCCGATTGGCCGTTGGTGCGGGAGTATCCGCTCACCCCAGATCTCCTGGTGGTCTCCCAGCTGTGGACCAGCCACGACGGCGCCCGGCACGTGGCCGCCAAGGGTGCGCCCGAGGCCATTGCTCAGCTTTGCCACCTCGATCAAGAAGCCTCAGCTCGGCTCCTGCAAGCCGCAACCGCCTTGGCCCACGATGGTCTGCGGGTGCTCGCAGTTGCCGCTGGCCTCGATGGCGCGCCCCTCCATCCCGAGCTCGCAGGGGTAGACCCTCAGCGCCCGCCCGAGCAGGTGCATGACTTTCTGTTTGAGCCCATTGGCCTGATCGGCCTGGCCGACCCGATTCGACCTGAGGTTCCCGCTGCGATCGCGCGTGCCCAGGCAGCAGGGGTGCAGGTGGTGATGATCAGCGGCGATGCGCCAGCCACGGCGCGATCCATCGCTGATCAAGCGGGATTGCCTCCCGGTGAGCCGATTTGTGGTGCGGAGCTGGAGCACCTCGATCCCGCACAACTGATGGATCGCATCGGCGCCACTACGGTGTTTGCCCGGGTGATGCCACAGCAAAAGTTGCGGCTGGTGCAGGCGCTCCAGGCCCGAGGCGAGGTGGTGGCCATGGGCGGTGATGGCGTCAATGACGCCCCTGCCCTCAAAGCAGCCGACATCGGTGTGGCCATGGGTGAGCGCGGCACAGCTGTAGCCCGGGAAGCGGCCGATCTGGTACTGCTACGCGACGACTTTTCGGCCCTGGTGGAAGCGTTGGCCATCGGCCGGCGCATCGAGGCGAATCTGCACCGCGCCCTTGGCTACACGCTTGCCATTCATCTGCCGATCGCGGGGCTGAGCCTGCTGCCGTTGCTCATCCCTCAGCTGCCACTGGTGCTCTTACCGGTGCACATCGCCTTGCTGCATCTGGTGATTGATCCGGCCTGCACGGTGGTGTTTGAGGCACTGCCGGCACCTGCTCGGCTGATGCAGCAACCGCCTCGCCCACCAGATGCACCGCTCTTTGGCGTGCAGACCTGGCATCGAGCCTTACAGCAAGGCGGTGTGTTGAGCGCGTTGATGATGGGGCCACTGCTCTGGCCTGATCTCGCGATCGAGCAGCAACGCGGTTGGGTGCTGCTGTTGCTGTTGCTCGGCGGTAGTGCACTCGTGTGGATCAATGGCGATCGTCACAGCCGGATCACCCGCTGGGGGGCGCTCATTGGCGTTGGCCTCTGGCTAGTGGTGCAGCTGATTCCTGGCCTTGCATCCCTACTGGAGATCTCAGCACTGTCCTCTGCCCATGCCGCGGGCGTGATCGGGCTCATGGCGGCGGGCCTGCTGGTGACGGGGCGGCGCAGTGTTGCTGCATCTCCCTGAGGAGCGCATCAGCCTCTCTGGCCAGACGAGCACCTTGCGGGGTGAACCATCGGAATCCGCTGGGGTTTGTATAGAGCACTGGCTTGGTGTTCTGCAGCTGAACCTCAGCCTGTTGCCGGCAGCGGATGTAGGCCCCGAAATCCAGCTGGCTCTCCGATGCGGAATCCTCCGCCGTTGCGCTGGCTTCCTGTTGCGGGCAGAGCTTCAGCCGCAGCTCATGCAGCACAACCACTTCATCCTTCATGGCACGCCGCACGAGTTGATCGCGCTGGTCGTTGAGGGCCTGGCAGTCCAAAGCCCTGGCAGCGGCCTGGGACAGCAGCGCCAACCCCAACAACAGAGTCGCTCGCACACTTGTATACATTGCGATCAGGTCTCGATCCAGCTCCATGGCCGCCAAGCGTTGCACCTCCAGCCGTGAGGGCAAGGTGCTGCTCTCCTGTTGGATCACACCCGAGCTGCGCATGGAACTCGATCGGGTCTGGGCCGCCCAGGGCCATCGTCCCCACGGCCGCACTCAAAAGGGGATGGAAGAGATGATCGCCCTCTACTTGGCTGCCCAGCAGGAGAGCTGAGCGATGGGTAGCCATCACGCGCATCACCACAACCATCAGGAGGCCTCAAGCCGAGCTGGGCGGGCCTTCCGCTGGAGCATTGCCCTCAACACCGGCCTCACCACCCTTCAGTTGGTAATCGGCTTTGGCTTTGGCTCCCTCGCCCTGATCGGCGATGCGCTGCACAACCTCGGCGATGTCATCGGCCTGGTGCTCGGCTGGGGTGCCGATCACCTCAGCCGCCGCCCCGCCAGCGGTCGCTTTACCTACGGCTATGGACGCAGCACTCAACTCGCCTCGCTGATTAACGGTCTGTTGATCTTTGGCGCCGGCGCGGTGGTGGTGGTGGAAGCGATTCAGCGACTGTTCAATCCCGTTCCTGTGATTGCAGGCCCGGTGGCCTGGGCCGCTGCAGCCGGGATCGTGATCAACCTCGGCTCAGCCAAGTTGTTTGGACACGACCATCACCACGACCTCAACCAACGGGCCGCGGTGTTGCATCTGCTTACCGATGCAGCCGTCTCGGTGGCCGTCTTGATCAGTGCTCTCCTGGTGGGAGTGACCGGCTGGATCTGGCTCGATGCCCTCACGGCGATCGGCGTTGGCGGTGTCGTGATCTGGAGTGCCCTTGATCTGCTGCGAGAAGCGATCGCCCTCAACCTCGATGGCGCGCCCAGCCACATCAACCTGCTCGAGGTGAACGCAACCTTGCGCGCCCTGCCTGCCGTGGAAGCCGTCGAGGCACTGCACATCTGGAGCCTGAGCACCTCGCGCACCGCTCTCACCGCCCACCTGGTGATTGATGCAGCCGCCCTGGCCACCAGCCAGCTCAGCCAGGAGCAGTTGATCCATCAAGCGCAAGACGCCCTGGCCGCCTTGGGCATCGGCAAAACAACCCTGCAACTGGAAACCACCCACCACCGCTGCGGTGAGCACCAATGAAGCCGTGGATGTTCGGGAAGAGGAACCTTTGTGCAGCCACCGGTCATCGCCAATCGGCGTAACGTGAAATTGAGGGGAGTAGCGGGAACCACCCCGACACCTCTGCCTCCAACAGAGTCCGGCCAGGGATCACCCGAGCCGGTGCGCACAACGGAGGTGCGCTCGAAATGCGTCAAACACCAGCACCAACCTTGTCCTCGATGGCGCGGCGTGAGCGCCATCCCGTAGCGGTTGAGCCATATGCCACCCACAAACTCTCCACCGGCCAAACCTGGGCTGCATAACCCAGGCGGAGTGAACAACTGAGCAGGCCAAGCCTTGAGCATCTCTGCTCAGTGCCGTCACTCGTCCATTCGATCCCTGCCGCGACACGGCAGGGAGACAACCACGGGGCCAAACCCATTGAGATCGTTGAACCACAGGCACCCGACCGGACGGCACCTCAATTGCCAAGGTGACCATCCGCAACCGGTGATAAGGCGCCCGCTACGGGGCGCCTTTTTGATGGATTCCGCTAGCTGATCCGCAGCAGGGCCCGCCTCAGTGGAGAACAGGGCCTTGGATCAACGCAGCGACGCAATCAGCGATGTCTGCCACTCATCACCACTTCATGCCTGAGTCAGACGCGGAGAACGAGACGACCTGGGAACCAGATGAGGAGCGCAAGCTCGATCACAAGCAAGTCCATACCGATCAGGCAGAAGAACCCGACCATGGGCGCCATGCGATCGATCGCTCAAGGCCTTCGAGCTTCGTGCGCAAGAGCCGCTGATCGGGCAGATCAGGCCGGGGCTGCATTCAGGAGTTGGGCGGCCTCATTCATGGCGTAGTCCAGAACGGCATCGGGCAGGCGCGGCAAAAGGGTACTGATGGCGGCAGCGGTCCGATCAAGAAGGTCGATGTGCGAAAGGCCTGGCGAGAGAAGTTGAGCCAGTCGAGCCTGCTCAAGGGTTGCAGCAATGAGCAGACGGATGTCGATGAGATCGGCCATCGATGCTGATGTACGTATCCTTACGCTATGCGGCAGATGCATCTGTGCGCATCGATTGAGACACCTCAGATTGGCGCGCAACATGCTGCAGCTCTGCAGCATGACACCTTCACAGCGAAGGTTCTTGGCCATGGAATGGGAAGGCGTGGAACACCCCGACCGAGGCCCACTAGGGCAGCGAGACCGGCTGATGCGCCCCCTTCAATGGTCCACTGGCGATCGACGTGGATGTGAAGCAAAAGGGTCAGCGGTTGATGCAAACCGCCAGCACCCCCCTTCCTGAGATGGATCACCAATCCAGACGCACATCACTTCTATTGCCGTCTCTGCGCCTGGACCCTGGCCGAGGCCCACGCCCGCGTCGATGATCAGTCGCTACGCAACAGGATCGCCAGCGACGACATCCCGACCTGCACCGCGCATGGCCGGCACCCGCGGCCCCAACTCGCGGCAAGGCGTTAACATCTGTAACGAATGCTTGACCGCCATGGCCGGCTCCGATTTCAAGATCCCTTACCAGCGCACCGGCTTCGTCCCCTTTGCGGAATCCCTCAACGGCCGCTTGGCCATGCTCGGCTTCGTGATCGCCATCGCCACCGAAGCGCTGAGCGGCAAAGGCATCCTCGGCCAGCTGGGTTTGGGTTGATGAGCCTCCTGATTCCCGCTCTGCTGATGACGGCCTGGCTGGTCACGGCCCTGGCTGGCCGTTCCGCCAGCGCCTGAGGCAGAAGCTGCTTCCCAGCTGGCGCACCGCATCAGTCCAATCTTGATCCAGGCTCCATGGCCAGGGTTTCCTGATTCAGGCAGCCATCACCACAGCACCACAACGTCCGAGCACGCAGGATTGCTTCATGGAACGCTCCGACCTGCTGATTGCTTTCCTGGCCTTCGGCGCTGCGGTGATGAGCTTGGGCTTTTGGCTGTTGTCGACCCTGGGAGAACGCGAGGGCTGAGTGCTCAACGGCTCTGCGATGCATGGGCCTGGCGCTCAGTCCTGCTTCTGCCAGATGCGCTCCAAGCTGCGGCGGAACTCACCCTCGCTCAGGGGGCGTGGCAGCCGTTGCCGGCGCAGGGTGCTGCCGATCCACCAGATCTGTAGTCCGCCAAAGGCCAGGGCAAACAACCCCAGCTGCACATAGCCCCAGTTCAGCTGCTCCATCAACCCTGCTGGCGTTCTCCTGCTCTTAGCGATTCAAGGGCACGTGCAGGGCATCGCGGGCGGCGAGCCGCTGCAGAACCTAGAGAGCCTGGGCCAAGGCGGCAGGCAGAGCTGTATCCACACTGAGCACGCGTCCACCGAGATGGACGCGCTGAGCGATCACCCGTTCTGCGAGCTCCACCTCAAACGGCACAAATCCACCTTCCGGGCCGATCATCACCACAGCCGGATCGGGAGGCACATGGGCGAGTGAACGCGCCGCATCCATCTGCGCGATCCAACAGTGTCTTCCGGCACAAACATCCACCAGCTGATCTTCAACAAAGGGACGAAACCGCTTGTGAAGATGCACCTTCGGAGCGATGGTATCGCTGGAGCGCTCCATCCCCGCCAGCAGAGCCTCCTGCAGCTTGGCCTGCCGAAGTAATGGGCTCTGCCAATAACTCTTCTCCACCCGCGCGGTGTTGATCAAGTGCAGATTCGCCACCCCGAATTCGGCCACGGTCCGCAGGATGCGGCGCAGCATCTTCGGCCGTGGCAGGGCGAGCACCACATCAAAACGATGGCGCGGCGGCGGTGCTTGATGGAGCTGAACCTCTAGCTGCACCCCATCGGCATCCATCGCCAACACAAGCCCCTCTCCCCGAAGCCCGCCAAGGCGCCCCACCCGCACCGCATCGCCGACCTGCAGTTTGAGCAGATTGCGCAGATGATCGGCGCGATGATCACGCAACACAACGCGATCAGAATCGATCCAATCCTCGTCGCGTAGAAGAACAAGATTCATATGAACATCTCACAGCCCACTCGATCCAGGATCCATCGCAACCTGCTCCCGAACCGTACCAGCCAGGTGGGCGAAACCAAGGCCACAATCGAAATCAACTCTTGAGATTGATGGCACGACTGAGCCGCTCTCGCCAAGCTCTGGCACGGCATGAGAGTCCATGGATCAACAACTGGGGCGCGCCTTCAACAGCGAGGTTGTCAGGCGCGAAATCGAAGCCATCACCACCCTTGAGGAGGCGAAGCAGGCGGCTCACCTGCTGCTCCAACAGATCGAGATCCAACGCCAGACCATGGACTTATTGATCCGCATGGACTGGGACAGCAACGATCACCTGACCCCAACCGGCGACAGCGAACAGGCCCCGTAGCCTCAAGGCACAACCCCTGGAGAACGCAGCCGTGCAGAGCTGGCAGCTGTGGGCCGCCGCCGCGGCGCTGTTCGCCGCCATCACCGCCCTGCTCACCAAGCTCGGTGTGCAAGCCATCGATGCCGGCCTGGCCACCTTGGTTCGCACCCTGGTGGTGGCGATCGCCCTGGCTCTGGTGCTCGTGAGCCGCGGAGACTTGGCCTGGTCAACGTTGCTGCAACTCCCGCGCAGCGGCTTGCTGGCACTCGCCCTCTCAGGGCTGGCAACCGGGCTGTCGTGGTTCTGCTACAACCGCGCCCTGCAGCTGGGGCCCGTGGCAGCTGTGGCAGCTCTCGACAAGCTGAGCGTGGTGCTGGTGGCCTTGCTGGCCTGGCTGGTGCTGGGGGAACCCCTTGGCTTGAAAGCCTGGATTGGGGTGGTGACCATGGCCATCGGTGCGACGCTGGTGGCCTGGGCGTGAGCAGCCGGCCGTGACAACAACGCCTCTGGAGCAGTTCCTGGCCCGGGTGCAGGCCGATCCAACCCTCCGGCAGCACGTGAGCGAAGCGATCACCGCCGACGCCGTGGCTCTGCTCGCCCAGGAGCTGGGCTATCCAGTGAGCGGCAGCGATCTCTTGCGCTTCTCGGGCAGAACCGCCTCAGGGGTCCGAGTGACCCGCATCGACCATCCCGGTGAGTATCCCGGTCGCTACGTCTAGACGGGCTTCACTCATCCAGCCACATACGCTCCACCAGGCAGCTGCCGTTCTTCACCATCAGCTTCACCTCATCACGGCCACGCCGCGCTTCGTAGAGGGAACTGTGGGCCTCCACAGCATCGAGCTCCACAGCTCTGTAGCCGAGTGCCTGCAAACGCCCGGTACAGGGCCCTTGGGCATGGGGTGAAGACAAGCCTGGAAGGGCTCCAAACCCAAGTCCTGCCAACAGGACTGCAACCGAAAGCATCAACCTGTGCATGCGTCATCCACTCCAGCGCTCAGCACTGATCGACTAACCCCGGCAGCGTGGAGAACCCGTGAAGAGCTTCACGACTTCTTCACCTCACGCTCCGCATGATCGAGTGAGCATGAGGCTCCAGACGGGCCACCCCCTGGCATGAAAGTGCTGATCGTGGAAGACGATCCCGTCATCCGTGACGCGCTCAAGGAACTGCTGCAGCACTGGGGCCTGGTGACGGAAGCGTGCGGCGAAGGGCTTGAGGCTCTCACCCTGCTCGAGGCCGGCAGCTTTGATCTGGTGCTGCTCGACCTCAACCTGCCCGGCCTCGATGGGCTGGAGGTGTGCCGAAAACTGCGGCACCTCCCTGTGAATCAGCCCCTGGTGCTGATGCTCACCGCTCGCGACAGCCTGGATGACAACGTGCTCGGGCTCGAGCAGGGCGCCGATGACTACCTGGTGAAGCCATTCGAGCCGGCCCTGCTCAAGGCGCGCATCCAGGCCCTGCTGCGCCGCGCCGCACGGCCGCTGCGCGAAGACTGGAGCTGGGGAGCGCTGCAACTCGGCCTCGATGGCCGCACCGCCACCTTCAACGCACAAGACCTACGGCTGACCCCCAAGGAACACGCTCTGCTGGAGGCGCTGCTGAAAGCCGGAGGACGCACCTGCTCCAAGGAGCAACTGATCGAATCTGCATGGGCCTGGGCGGATGTGCCGGGGGATGAAAGCGTGAAAACCCATGTGAAAAACATCCGAGCCAAGCTCAATCAGGTGGGAGCCCCACCTGATCTCATTGAAACGGTGTATGGCGTTGGCTTCCGCCTCAACGCCAGCCACGCTTGAACGCAGTGCCCGCGATGGAGCCGGATCTCAGCCGCATTCGCTGGAAGCTCACCGGCCGCTACGTACTGATTTCGGCCTTTGTGCTGTTGGTGTTTGGCATCGCCGTGTTCCTGGAGGTGAGCCGCGCCCGATCAGCCCTGCTGCGGGAACAGGTGCAGCAACTGGCTTCTGCGGCCGCCTCACAGATGCCCCTGATCCTGCATGAAGTGGAGGAATACAGCCACCTCCCCAATCAGCAGCTGCAATTGGAATCGGGGCATGTGGCACTGCTGGAGTCACGTGCTTCAGCGCTGGAGAACAAGAAGATCGTTCTGTTCGATAAAGACAGGCAGATTCTCAGCCAATTCGGAAAACTACCGGCTGATCTCAAGGCCCTGCAGAGCCTGAGAAATCCCAATGAACGTCAATTTCTGGCCGTGCCCAATGGCGTGGCCTACTGGCGCCCTGTGTATTTACGGGACTCGACAGCAGCGAACCGCGAATTGGAGGGGTATGTCTTCAGCGCCGTCTCCACGGCCACAACAGATCGTGAACTGGTGCGCCTGCGCAATGGCCTGATGGTGGGCGGCGCCGTTGGGGCCATCGCTGCAGCTGTGCTCAGCCAGTGGATGGTGAGCAGTTCGCTCAAACCCATCCGCGATCAGCTTCACCGCTTGATTCGCTTCACCAGTGATGCATCCCACGAGCTGCGGCATCCCCTCACCGCCATCCTCGCCGTGATCGGCACCGCGCGGGAACGGGGACAACTCGATCGCGCTGAACCGGAGCTCAGCCAGAAAATCAATCGGATCGATCAGGCGACAGCCGAGATGACGCGCCTGGTTGAGGATCTGCTCCTGCTCACTCGCCTGGATCGTGCAGCACCGGATCAACAGCATTGGCAGCACTTTGATCTCTGTGAACTAGCGGAGGATCTGGCCGCTCTCTATCAAGATCGAGCCAGTAGCCAGCAGCTCCACCTGCACTGTGAGCTGAAGCCTCCAGCCATGGTTCACGGGCACCCCGATCAGCTGAGGCGCTTGGTGAGCAACCTGCTGGTGAATGCGATGCAGTTCACGCCGGCTGGTGGGGCGGTGACGCTGCAGGTGCAACTGCAAGGCCAACAGGTGATGGTGGTGATCGAAGACGAAGGGCCTGGAATCCCATCCGACCAACGGCGGCTGGTGTTTGAGCGCTTCTGGCAGGCCGATGCCGCCCGCAGCGGACCCAATGCAGGTCTGGGGCTCTCGATCGCGCGCAGCATCACCCAGGTGCATGGAGGGCTGATTGAGGCACAGAGCGCCCCGAGCGGCGGCTGCCGCATGGTGGTGCTGCTACCCGCCGCCGCCTAAGCCGGCAGGTGTGACCGGCGCCTCACTGGGTCTTCACCTAGTTATGGAGGAGTTTCTGGTTGGGCGCCATCAGCGCCGCACGCATGGCCTGGCGTTGGTGGATTGTTCTGCTCTGGGCTGGAGCGATCGTGCTGCTGTTCCAGCATCTCGGCGACGTACCCCTGCGGGACTGGGATGAGGCTCTCGTGGCACGGGTAGCCGAAGAGATCAGCCTGCGGCCCTTTCCCACCAACCTCCTGCCCACCCTGTGGGATCAGCCCTACCTCAACAAACCACCCCTGCTGCATGCGCTGATTGGCCTGGCCATTGGCCTCTGGCGCCACACCGTTGGCAGCGAAGCGATCCGGCAGGTCCCGCCGGAATGGCTGGTGCGCGCCATTCCGGCACTGTGCTCCAGCTTGATCGTTCCTCTGGTGGCCTTGGTGCAATGGCGCCTTCGGCCTGGCGATCGCGTGGCTGCCATCTGCACCGCCGCGGTGGCCCTCACCCTGCTGCCGCTGATGCGCCATGGCCGGCTGGCCATGCTGGATGGCAGCTTGATCAGCGCGATGGCGCTGCAATGGTGGGCCTTACTGAGCCTGCCTTCAGCCCCTTCTCGATCGCAACAACGCCATTGGGGTTTGATCGCGGGCGCCGCTGGCTCCGCCATCCTGCTCCTGAAGGCACCGGCCAGCCTTCCCTTACTGGTGGGCGCTTGCCTGCTGCTCGCCTGGGAGCGGCGCTGGACGCCAAGGCAATGGCTCCCTCTCCTCATTTGGATCGTGATCGGCCTGCTGCCTGGGCTGCTCTGGCACGGATGGCACCTGCTGGAGCGCGGGCCGGAAGCGCTCGCCATGTGGGGCCGTCAGGGGCTCGCACGGGTGGTGAGTCCGGTCGAAGGGCATAGCGGCGGCTGGCGGGTGCCGGTGCTTGAGGTACTGGAAGGCGGCTGGCCCTGGCTGGCCCTCTGGCCGCTGGCGATGCTCACGGCGCTGCAGCAGCGCCGCAGCCGCTGGGGGTTCTGGTGCCTCGGGCTCACCCTGCTCACCGCGGCAGCTGTGCTGCCGCTGCGCACCCAACTTCCCTGGTACAGCCATTTGCTCTGGCCTTCCTTCGCCTTGAGCGTGGGGCCACTCTTGGCCCAGTTGATCCAACGCAGCGGAGCCACCTCAACGCTCACCCATCGCCTGCTGCTGGCGGTGCCCTGCTTCTGGATCCTCGCTGGCACCGGGCTGCTGGCCGTGCAAGGGCAGCTCAACGTGCCGGCGACTGTCACGATCCCCGCCGCACTCGGCCTGGTGTTCGGAGGGGGACTCTTGATCACGCCCACGCCGCGCTGGCGGCAATGGGGCGCTGCAGCGCTGGTCGCCCTGCTGTGGGGGGCTCTGTTCAACCTGTTTGCCAGCCCCATCTGGCTCTGGGAATTGAGCGAGCAATGGAGCGTGCAACCCGCAGTGGCTTGGCTACAGCCACTCATCAGCGCGGAGGGTCCCCCTCCGCTGCTGCTCCAGGAGAACGAACGCCCCAGCCTGAACTGGTATCTGGGACAAGACGTCACCACCGGATCAAGGGCGCGGCGCCAACTGCGCACCACCAACCAGGAGCGCCTGGTGCTCAGCACCAGCAATCCCAGCAGGCCTCAGCTCAACTGCAGCCTGATCGGCCAGGCGGATCAAACCTCACAACCGGGGCCAGACCTCTACCGCTGCAAGCCGAGTTAATTCCCTCACGAGTTCCTCACGAGAGGCTGCCTACGTTGAAGAAGTTCTCCGGAGACTGTCGATGTCCCGCGACCGTCAACGCAATCAACGAGATCGTCATCGCCGCGATCGCCACAATGACCACAACCATCGCCGCCAGTCGCTGAGCACATCAGCCGACAACTTCAGCAACGACCCGATCATCTCGGGCGGCGAATCAGGGCTTGATGAGCGTGAATACATGGTTCGTGATCAACACAACGGCCACGACGATCACCATGGCTATGGCCATGAGGTCTACCACGATGAATCGGAGTATTCCCTGGGTGGATCATCCATCGACCATCACGACAGCGACCACGAGTCTGATCGCTTCAGCCTGATCGCTACGCCCGATCCACTGGCCTGAGACGCCCGGCACCAGCGCTCCCTCTTCACGAGTTCTTCACGACAGTCTGGTTAAGGTCGGCACCTCCTAGCTGGGCAACCCTGATGTCTAACGACGAGCGTGACCACGATTCCAACGATGGGGATCAGGGTCGTGGCGATGACCGCGATGATGCGCTGAAGATTCGCGCCCGCGGATCGACGGTCATCAGCGTGAGGGAGTGGTATGGCGCGCGCTGGAAACGGGAGGACATCGATCGCAATGAGCGCTACGTCCTGAGGGATGGGCTCCTGGTGCACAACCGTGGTGGCCGGGTGCGCTATTACGCCGACGACAACAACGACGGCATCTGGACCCGAACCAATCTGGGTCGCGGACAAAACACGCTGAGGCGTGCTGAAAGCCTGGATCCCGTGATCTCCGGTGGGCGTATGTCATCCAGCGACGACAAGACCTGGGGGCATGATTCAGGCTCCAGCAACGAGGCCTATCGCTTCGATCTGGTGAATGGCCAGGTGACCAACCTGCAGGAGTTCGACGATGGCGCATGGCGTCTGGAACGCATCGAAGCCAACGAAACCTGGACGTTTGACGGCACCAATCTGATCCAAACCGAGCGTGAACACGACGGTCGCGAGATCAGCACCTTCACAGATCCCAATGGCGATGGACTCTTCACCAAGGTGCGTGAGGTGTTCACTGCATCCTTCTGAGCCAAGCCATCTCCCTCATCAGCTCAGCTGTTCTGCTGTGAGAGTGGTGCTTGGCACCGCTCTCAGGAGGGCATGAAGCTGCTGGTGGTGGAAGACGAACCCACCTTGCGCCAGGCGCTGCTGCGGCTGGTGGCGCAGTGGGGCTACGCCGCGCAGTCCGCCGCCAACGCTGCTGAAGCGATCGATTGGCTGGAGCTGGATGCTTTTGATCTGGTGCTGCTGGATCTGGGCCTACCCGACCGCGATGGGCTGGAGGTCTGCCGCGTTCTGCGGCAGCGGCCGGAACAGCTGCAACCGCTGGTGCTGATGCTCACCGGCCGGGATCGCCGCGACGACAAGCTCGCCGGCCTGGAGGGCGGCGCCGATGACTATGTGGTGAAACCCTTTGATCCCGAGCTGCTGCAAGCGCGCATCCGCGCCTTGCTGCGCCGGGCCCACCGGCCACTGCGCCCGTCGATCCGCTGGGGGGATCTCGAGATCCAACCAGGAAATCCCACTGCGCTGCTGGGTGATCAGCTGGTGGAGCTCACCCCCAAGGAATCACTGATCCTGGAACAACTGATCCGCGCCCAAGGCGCGGCCTGCAGAAAGGAGCACTTACTCGATGGCTTTGAGGATGGGCGACGCGTCGTGGGTGATGACGCGCTGCGCGCCCACATGCGCAACCTCCGCCACAAACTCAGCGCCGCAGGGGGCCACGCCAATCTGATTGAAACGGTCTACGGCCTTGGCTACCGGCTCGCTGCACCCTGATCCGTTGCGGCTCAAGCGCAGGCTCGTGCGGCAGGGCGGAGGCTTTGCACTGCTGCTGTTGTGCGCCTTTGCCGGTTCGCTGTATTTCAAGGTGGCGCAGCAACGCCAGGTCGACCAACGCACCGAGCTGCGGCAGCTGATGGCCGCGGCCGCCAGCCAGTTGCCGCTGATTGCCCACGAAACCAGCGAGGCCGCCGGAGCACGCAAATTCCAGCCGAAGGCTGAGCTGATCGCCGTGCCGGCCTTGCTGGAGCAACGGATCCAGTGGTTTGGCCTGGGGGGCGAACTGCTGCTTGAACAAGGGAAGCTCCAGCTGCCGCGTGGCACGCGCACGCCAGTACCGAGCCGTTCTGAGCCGCAGTGGCAGCAATGGCCCGGTGGCATCAGCCTCTGGCAGCCGGTGTTGGTGCGCACCAGCCCCCAGGCCACGCCGCAAGCCCTGGGCTCCGTGCGGGTAGCACTCTCCGATCGGGCTGCCCAGGCTGATCTGCGGCGACTACGCAGTGGCCTGTTGCTCGGGGGCATCGTCACCGTGGTGGCGGCCCTGCTGGTGGGCCGCCGCATGCTCAACGCGGCGTTCTGGCCCCTGCAGCAGCAGGTGCGGGCCCTGGAGCGGTTCACCGCCGATGCCTCCCACGAACTGCGCCACCCCCTCTCGGCCCTGCGAGCGCTGCTGGCGGCCGTTCCCGAGGAGCTGCGCCAACAGCCCCAACTGGCCTGGCGCGAACTGAACCAACTCACCGCCCAGCTGGGCGAACTGGTGGATGACCTGCTGCTCCTGGCCCGCCAACGCCAGGAGATCCACAGCCCAGCCGCATCCGCGCGCAACCTGGAGCACTTCGATCTGATGGAGCTGCTGGAGGATCTGATCCGCTGCTACAGCGCTCAGGCCAGCGAGCGGTCGATCCAGCTCAGCCTCAGCCCCGATCCAGCCAGCTTTCGTGCACCGGTTGAGGCCCGCAGCGATCAGATCCTGCGCCTGTTCACCAATCTGCTGCTCAACGCCCTGCGCCACAGCCCCGTGGGCGGGCATGTCGGCATCGAGGTTCACGCCAGCGCCCGCCAGGTCACCGTGCAGGTGATTGATCGCGGGCCGGGCATCCCCAGCCACGTCCACGAGCAGGTGTTTGAACGGTTCTGGCGCAGCAGTGATCAGGGGGGGCATAGCGGCCTGGGCCTGGCGATCGCCCGCAGCATTGCCCGTAGCCATGGCGGTGATCTCAGCGTGTTAACGGCTCAACCCGGGCGCTGCGTCATGCAGGTGTTGCTGCCGATGGCGCGTCAATCCTCATGATTTCTTCATGGGTGATGCGGCAGGTTTGACGCATGAGCACTCCGCTTCCACCTGACTCAGGCCTGGCGGCCTTCGGCGCCAGCCTCACTGCAATCACCCTGGCCGAACTGGGTGACAAGACCTTCTTCATGGCCTTGATCCTGGCGGCCAAACATCGCGCGCGCGACGTGTTCATCGGCGCTTTCGCGGCGCTGACGGCTGTCACCCTGATCTCTCTGGGCCTGGGCTACGGCCTCAAGGAACTGCTTCCCAGCAGCGCGGTGCCGTGGCTGGCCGCCGTGCTCTTTGCCGGCTTCGGCGGCAAGTTGCTGCTCGACGCGCAACGCATGGCAACCAACGAAGCCGAGGTGGAAGAGCAGGAAGCCGAGAAAGCCGTTGCGGAAGTGGAGAGTCGATCACGGATCACCACGGCCTGGGCGGTGATCTGGGAAGCCTTTGCGTTGGTGTTTATCGCGGAACTGGGCGACCGCACCCAATTCACCACCATCTTTCTGGCGACAGCACCGGCCTTCGGCTTCGCAGGCCTCCTGGCCGGCACACTGGCCGGCCATGCCCTGGTCACCTGGCTTGCAGTGGGGGCCGGCAAGTGGATCGGCGGGCGGATTAGCGAGAAACTGCTGTACCGCCTCAGTGGCGGACTGTTCATTGCCTTTGCGCTTGTGTCGCTCCAGCAAGCCCTGAGCTGAACCATGGCACGCACGATTCCCTACCAACCATCGCTGCTGCGCTTGCTGCACGGCATCACGGCTGTCCTGATCCCGCTGGCCTGGCTGAGCGGCTTGGTGGTGCTTGCCAAGCACGACGGCCGCTGGGTCCGCCTGCCGTTTGCCGTGCCGGGCGACTGGATTGACATCCACGGCTCGGTTGGCGCGCTGCTCTGGCCAGTGGCTCTGTTGTTTGTGGTGTACGCGATCGGTCTGGGTCGCGCCCGCCTGCGCCAGGCCGCAAACGCGGCAGCCCTGCTTGGGCTGGTGCTGGCGGTGGGCAGCGGCAAGTTGATGCAGGAGGACTGGCTGCGTACAGGCCAACTCGACCATCTGGCCTACCACCTGCACCTCCTGGCCTGGATGCTGATCACCGGTGCCGTGATCTGGCACATCGGTTCGGTGCTGCGTCGGGGCGGCGTGCGCCTCGCTGCCTCGATGGCCCAACTGCATGTGCGCGAGAACGATGGCCCGCGCCACTGGGTATCGCAACTGCTGCAGCGCCGCTGACGCGTCCGGCACGCCGGAGGAGACCCCAACGGCAGCTTCTCCCGCGCCAACCCGGCAGACAGCGAAGTCGGCACCAGCAGTGGCCGCGGCGATAGCGGCCAGATCACATCCGCGTCACGAAAGACGACATACGGAGAGGCGACAGCCATCACCCTGAAGCGAAGTACACCTGTGCCAGCCAGCTCGCCTAGCGCTGTCAACCGGGCATCATCAGCGCAGGATCCGATGCGCCATGAGCGATCACAGCAACCAAAGCCTCACCGCCCGAGAGATGGTGCGCGCCCATGCCTACCCCGTGCTGGCCGCTCTGAGCAGCCTCAGCCTGGTGGCCATCGCGCTGTTGCAGATCCCGCAGGCCGTGAAAGCGCATCGCTACAACCGCTGCGTCGACGCCCAGATCAAGCTGCGCCAATCGAACGCACTGCAGGGACAGGACAGCCCTGGAAAACTGATCTACCTCAAGGCGGTGCAGCACTGCGAAGGGCTCTGACCCTTTCGGTTAACGACCACGGCAAGACGGCCTTGGATGTCATGGCGCTTGCCGCAGAGCGTGGCCTGCAGATCCGCGCAGGTGCTGCCAGCTCAACGGCAGACCCATCGCTCTGAGGTTGCGAATCAGAGCCAGTTCGGCATAGACGGTCTGATCAAACAGCCGGTAACGCCCCTCGAATCGCGACGCGGGTTGGAGCAGCTCTCGATCGCCGCAGAAGCGAATCGTTTTCACCGGCCTCCAAGACACTCACACCTCTTGACTCTCCCCTTAGGGGAGAGTCAATCCTGGGTGCATTGCGAAACCGGCCATGCGCCTCCTGCTGGCTCTCACAGTCTCTGCGGCCCTTGCCACGCCGCCTGTGCTGGCTCAGTCGGGCCATGAGCACCACCAACACGATCACGGCCAGCACGCCACGCCGCTGCCGGAGAGCGGCGCGAGTGACCACGGGGGCCACGGCAGCCATGGCCATGACGTCGGCCCGGCTGGCAGCACCTATGACCTGCGCTGGATCGACGCGATGGTGCAGCACCACACCGGCGCGCTGCGCATGAGTGAGTTTATGTTCAACGTGGGCTCCCCCGGCGTGGGGGCCCTGGCGAACACGATCTGGAACGATCAGGCCCGCGAGATCAAGGCCATGGGTCAGTGGCGCAAGGCCTGGTACCCCCAGGCGCCCGTCTATCCGGTGACGCTGCCGCCGAGCGGCGACCCCAACAGCCTGGCGGCGCTCAGGCGCATGTCCGCCGCGCAGATCACGGCGATGCAGATGGCCGGAACGGCACCAAGCCCCGACACGCGAGTGAACTGGTTCCTGGAAGGAATGATCGAGCACCACGGCGGGGCGCTGAAGATGGCGCACGACGCCCTGCGCAAGAGCAACAACCCCACCATCCGCCGCCTAGCGCGGGAGATCATCGTGGCTCAGCGCCGCGAAATCATCGAGCTGCGGCGCATGCTCCGCCACGACGTGCGCCACCGCTGAAACCACGCCGCTGCTGCTCAAAATCCACACGGGGCGCCTTGAACCGCGGCTCGGCCAGAGTGATAAAAAGCGATCCAATGGCGAGGGCACGTCCTTGATCCGGCGCTCACTCATCTGGAAGGCCCTGGCTTACAGGGTGGTCGCCATTGCGTTTACAGCGATCTTCACGGGTATCAAGACATCGCTTGAAATTCATATTGGCCTCACCTTGATCTATTACCTGTTTGACCTGGGCTGGGAGCGCATCACCTCGCGCCGTTGAGATCTCAGGGCGATGCAGAGCTGACCGCAAAGGGATGACACCACCAGATGCGGTGGCTAGTGTCCGGCCCATCACCAGTGGTGGAGCCACCCTGTGACGGATCTCTCCCGCGCCCGCCTGGGCCGCATCGACCCTCACGCCCTCGCTGAGCTGCTCCAGCTGAGTCCCGAACAGCGGGCCCAACTGCTGCACACCCTGCAATCCACCCCTCAGGCTCTACGACCTGACGGCACCGTGCCGATCGAAGTGGGCCTTGGCATCAGCACGCGCCTTCGCTCCGCCGGCTGACGCGCTGAAGCAACCGGCGCCAGAACCCCGGCCGCGCCTGGACCTCCTGCGCCTGCCGCGCATCAGCGCAGGTGGAGCAAAGCACCTGCCCCTTCACCCGCCGGTAGTGCTGGGTTGAGCGCTCGATGAACGTGCCGCAACCCTTGCAGGGAAAGATTGGGCTCATCGGCAAAAACCCCTCCTAGCCAGCCCGAAACGGTTGCGGTGTTCACAGAGAACCGGCGCACACCTTGGCTCAGCAGGAGCCGTACTGAAGCGCTCACACAAATTTGGCAACCCCACACCCAAAAGCGTTCACGATCCGTTACGGTTGTCGAAACGTTCCGTAACGTCTCATGTCCGACTCCACCTCCCGCTTCGGTTTCGTCGGCTTTGCCGAAACCTGGAACGGCCGCCTGGCCATGCTCGGCTTCGTGATCGGCCTCGGCACCGAGCTGCTCACCGGCCAGGGCATCCTTTCCCAGATCGGCCTGGGCTGAAGCCATGACCAACAGCCCCGCCAACGAGAAGTGGTACTGGGATCGCGCCACGCAGCAGATCCATATGGAACAGCTGAAGCGCGTTGAACTGTTCAACGGCCGCGCCGCCATGCTCGGCATCGTGATCGGCATCGTCACCGAAGCGATCACCGGCTCGGGCATTGCCCACCAAATCGGTCTGGGCCCTCTGGTGGACGGTTATGCCGCCTGCCGCACCCAGTTCCTTCCCTTCTGCTTCTGAACCCCGGAGCGTTGCGTTCTGATCTGAGCTCCAGGCCACAAGCCTGGAGCTTTTTTATGCTTCTCTCAGGAGAGATACCAACGCAAGAGCGCCAGAACTTGGCCAGCTGGGCCACAGCCGGTGAGCCACTCGCCAATCAAGGCCGCCGCAAAACCCAGCATCGCCACCCGACCATTGAGCCGCTCCACCCCAGCCAGAGCCTGGGTGTTCCAGGGGCGACGGGTGGTGAGACCTTCACCAAAGGCCTCGAGCGGCTCGTAGAGGTAGTCCTGTTTCGTCATCATCAACGGGGGGAGCCGTTTCGCACGGGCTTGCCCACGAAACGATCGGCCCACCAGGCTAGGTAGCAAGGCTCTTTAGCCGCGGCCCACCCTGCGTTTTCGGCCTAGCCGCCCTCGGCCCTAGGGAATCTCTGGACAAACGGGTTTGAGCGACCGCAGTGAGCAGGAAAGAGTG
>NZ_JACVZV010000021.1 GCF_014654725.1 Vulcanococcus sp. Clear-D1
TTTTTCCGGTTAACTCTCCCTTTTTTCCGGTTTACCTCCCTTTTTTCCGGTACCGTCCACATTCTCCCTTGTGTAAAACGCGGGCGAATTGGTGTATTCTCCCGCATAAGTTTCACGGTCGATTTACCGGAAAGGCGGGAGATATGGGACAAGTTTCAGCACAAACAAAGCACCGCGCAGAGGGCTACCAAGCTGGCGATCTTGACCGTCCAGCGGGTGAGCGCTGGGTGACGATGAGCAACGCGCTCACGCGGGGCGCTCACGGCCTGACGCTGGCCGAAAAACGCATCGTGGCCTCGGCGGTGTCCAAGCTGGACAGCCGGCGCGTGCTGCCGCCCGGTGAAGTGCCGCGCACTCGCATCACTGCGATGGAGTACGCCGAAACCTTCTCGGTGGACATGGACACGGCCTATGACCAGTTGCAGGCCGCTGCAAAGCAGCTCTACAAGCGCTCCATCACGTTCTACGAACCGGCCCACAAACGCAACGGCAAGCCGCTGCCGCCCACGATGGTGCAAATGCGCTGGGTGGGGTCGGTGAAGTACCAGAAGGGCGAGGGCTGGGTCGAGCTGGCGTGGTGGCCGGATCTGCTGCGCCATCTGGTCGGCCTCAAAGCGCAGTTCACGACCTACCAACTCCAGCAGGCCAGTGCCTTGCGCTCGGCCTACTCGTGGAAGCTGCTGGAGCTACTCACACGCTTTCAGTCCACCGGCATGGCCGAATACACCATTGAGGACTTTTGCGCATCGATGGAGGCCACCGAAAAGCAAGCCGCAGACTTCGCCAAGGTGCGAACCAAGATCATCGAGCCAGCGGTGAAGGAACTCACCGAAAAAGACGGCTGGCTGATTCAGTGGCATCCAGTCAAAGCAGGCCGAAAAGTGAAGGCCGTTCGCTTCACCTTCATGCGCAATCCACAAGGGAGCCTGTTCAATGAACAAACCGCTTGAGTACACCCTAGAGGTTCAATGGAAGCCCGTCGAAGATGGGCTTTGGTACTGGCAAATTATCCGAACCTCAACGGGTGAAGTGGTCGAATCCGGCAAAGACGGATTCACCACCGAGGAAGAATGCCGCGAACAGGCAGCGCCATTTCTTGGCGACTGGTTCGCGGGCTACATGGCTTAGCCGTTCGACACAGCGCCCCCGGCTTCGCCAGCGGGAGAAAGGGCGGGCTTCGCCGCCAAGCCGAACAGCGCCCGGTCTCGGTCGTTGTTCAGCGTGTCAATGAATCGCGCATCTTCATAGGTCATCTGGTTGTAGCCGATGCCCTTCTTTTTCATCTGCGCCAGCACGAAGCCGCCGAGTAGCACCTTCCGGCGCGTGTCGTCTTTGCGGTCTTGTGCCGTGTCGCGTGCCTTGAGCGCCTGAATCTGCGCCTTGATTTGCGCTTGCTTTTGCTCCAGCGCCTTCAATCGTTCCTCTTTTGTCGCCATGCCGTTCTCCTTTGGATGGCGGCATTTTAGCAGCGCGGCGGTGGCGTGCCAACGGTGGTCCTCCCGGTCATAAAGGGCGCACTTATACGTCACTGCGTGACGTGTGCGCTCTGCGAGGCTAAAATGCAGCGGATGGCGATCTATCACCTATCCGCAAAGCCAATCAGCCGAGCCACCGGACGCAGTGCGACCGGGGCGGCGGCTTATCGGGCTGGTGAAACTATCACCGATGAGCGCACCGGGCTGGTGTTCGATTACGGCAAGAAGCGCGGCATCGACCACAGCGAGATCATGGCCCCGGCCAATGCGCCCGAGTGGGCGCACGACCGGGCCAAGCTCTGGAATGCCGTAGAGCATTCCGAGAAGCGCAAGGATTCGCAGGTAGCCCGCGAGGTGGAGGTGGCACTCCCCACCGAGCTAACCCTAGACCAGCAGCGCGAGCTAGTGCGCGGCTTTGCCCGTAGCCAGTTCGTGGATGTGGGCATGGTGGCCGACATTGCCATTCACCACGCCAAGGGCGAGAACCCGCACGCCCACATCTTGCTCACCATGCGCGACATTGGCCCGGATGGATTCGGCCAGAAGAACCGCAGTTGGAACGACAAGGCGCTTTTGCAGAACTGGCGCGAAGCGTGGGAGGTGCAGACCAATCAGGCTTTGGAGAGGGCAGGGCACAGCGTGCGGATTGACCACCGCACACTTGCAGAGCAGGGCATCGACCGAATCCCGCAAATCCACATCGGCCCGAAGGTGCCAGAGATGGAGCGGCGCGGCATCAAAACCGAGATAGGCGGGCAGGCGCTCGCCATCGAATCGAAAAACGAGGCTATCGCGGCCTTGCAATCAGACTTGGAGGCAGCACGCAATGAGCGCAATCATGAAGCTCCGGCAGGCCCGGAACGTGGAGCAGATCGCGGAAGAACTGGAACCGCTGGCCGTGAGCTTGGCGACACTGGCCGATCAAGCGCAAGCCAGCATCAAGAACGTGGAGGCGGCCAGCTTGCAGCAGGCCCGCGAATGGAGCAGCCAGCAACTGAGCGCAGCGAACGAAGTGGAGGCAGCGGCCAAGACCGTGGCGCAGCACGTCAAGGCGTTGCAGCAGGCCACGGCCAGCCTCAAGCAGACAGCCGGGGAGGTGCAGCAGGCGCAGCGCGGCCAGTTCCTGACGCTGGCGACCGTGGCGGGCGTGTCGGCCATCCTCGCAGCGGCGCTGTCGATAGGGTTGTGGCTTTGGCTGGCACCAGCGCCACAGGTGCAGAACTCACTGGACGCGAAGGCGGTGGCGGAGTACCTGAAGCCCGCGATCGTGGACGCGCTCAAGCGCCGATGAAGCCCGACCGCAGCTATCTGGCCGCACGCCGCCAGCTCGATGCGATGGGCGTGGACACCTTCGAGGTGGGCATCCGCGACCAGGCGGGCCGAATGCTCACCCGCACCTGGTCAAAGGCTGAGACCTTGCAGGCCATGGCCTGGCTCAAGCGAGAGAACGCCAAAGGCGCGGACGTGTACGTCAGGCCCGCAGGCGAAACCAATGCGGGCGTGGTGTTGGTGGACGACCTCAACCGGGGCCAGTTGGCCCGGATGCAGGCCGCAGGCATGACCCCGGCCAGCGTGATCGAGACCAGCCCGGACAACTTTCAGGCATGGGTGCGGGTGCATGACAAGCGCCTTGAGCCGAAGCTGGCCACCGAGGTGGCCACGATGTTGGCCAAGGAGTACGGCGGCGACCCCAACAGCGCCGACTGGCGGCACTTTGGGCGGCTGGCGGGCCTGACCAATGCCAAGCCCAAGCACAAGGACGCCAACGGGCGCAGTCCCTACGTGCTGGCCCATGAGAGCGGCGGCAAGGTGGCACCGGCTGGCCTTGCACTGGTGCAGCAGGCCGCGCAGCGGGTTCTAGACCGGGAGGCCAAGGCCGAGCGAGAAAGCCGCGCAGAAGCCGCGCAAACGGCCCCAGAGCGCACGAACGGGCGCGACCCTATCCAGACCTACCGCCACGGCCTAAAAGCGCTCTATGCGCGTTTTGGCGCGTCCATGGACGTGTCCAAAGCCGATTACATGATCGGCGTGGACATGGTGCGCCGTGGCTTCAAGCCCGAGCAGATCGGGCAGGCCATTGAGCAGGCCAGCCCGGAGCTACCGACCCGCAAGGCAGGCCATGAGGCCGACTACGTGGCCCGCACGGTCAAGGCGGTCATGGCTTCGCCCAAGGTGGCCGAGTGGCAGCAGGAGCAGGCCAAGGAAGCCCAGCGCAGCTACAGGCGCGAGAGGGACAGCGGCCCAAGCATGGGCATGTAGGGCTGTTTTGCGGCGTAGCCGCCTTTCTCCCACTGGCGAAGCCGGGGGCGGTGTGTAGAGGACAGGCGCGACGCAATGCCACCGCATACGCTGGAACGGTATGACAGCGGATGCTGCGACGGTATCCAGTTGCCCACAGATCGAGGCAAGGCCGAAGGGCTTCACCCCGGTTTTTTTATAGTTTTTTCTTGTTTTTTCGCGCGCGTGCGCATTATGCGCGAGGCTGAACTCTCCCTTTTTTCCGGTTAACTCTCCCTTTTTTCCGGTTTACCTCCCTTTTTTCCGGTACCG
>NZ_JACVZV010000022.1 GCF_014654725.1 Vulcanococcus sp. Clear-D1
CGACTGAGACCCGTTCTGTCGCAGCGGGTCTCGCACTTGTGTCGGTCAGCCAGCACACGACCTGTTCGCTCACTGCCATCACAACATCTGGTTGTCGGCCGCAACGATGAGCTTGGCGGCTGAAGCATCGTGCCGCGAGATTGCTGTACCTGTGGAGGCGCGGAGTTCATTCAGCCCTTGCTTTTTTGATGCGCATTGGCTGCGGCCTTGGCGTTGAACCAGGGTATGACTACGATTGAGTTCAACCGCCGAGCTCTGATGTCTCTGATGCGCACCGAGACGCCTCCCGAGCGCGTAGAGCGCACCGATGATCAGGGTGCGGTGATCGGCTACAGCCTGGTGAGCACCAGCGAGTGGGACAGCTGGAGCGAGCACTACGACCTGCAGGACCAGTGGGTGGGCAGCTCCTACAAGAGCGTGGATGGTGATTGGGAAGACACACGCCGTATCGACCCACCCGATGTCCCCTATGGGGACGCGCCGCTTAGTTACGCGGTGGAGACGTCTGGCTCCTGGGCTGATGAAGGGGCTTACACCCGCCTGGAGGTCTTCGACACTGCCGGACAACTCGTGTACAGCACCGCCAGCTACGCCGATGGCTCCTCAGAGCAGTACAGCCTGTTGCCCACCGCGGCGGAGGACGGCAGCATCAGCGGATACACCGGCACCTGGGTCTGGATCGACGCCGATGGTCAGCAATCCAGCTGGGATCAGGCTTTCGACACCGATCTGATTCCCGTTGACACTGCCAAGACGGATCGCGTGGAACGCACCGGTGAGCAGGGTGAGGTGATCGGCTACAGCCTGGTGAGCACCAGCGAGTGGGACAGCTGGAGCGAGCACTACGACCTGCAGGACCAGTGGGTGGGCAGCTCCTACAAGAGCGTGGATGGTGATTGGGAAGACACACGCCGTATCGACCCACCCGATGTCCCCTATGGGGACGCGCCGCTTAGTTACGCGGTGGAGACGTCTGGCTCCTGGGCTGATGAAGGGGCTTACACCCGCCTGGAGGTCTTCGACACTGCCGGACAACTCGTGTACAGCACCGCCAGCTACGCCGATGGCTCCTCAGGGCAGTACAGCCTGTCGCCCACCGCGGCGGAGGACGGCAGCATCAGCGGTTACACCGGCACCTGGGTCTGGATCGACGCCGATGGTCAGCAATCCAGCTGGGAAGACGATGGCTTCCGGCCTGAGTTGATGGTCGACATGGCCGCGACCAATAAGCGTGGCGGAGCGATGGTGGAGCCACTGCCGCTCACGAGCGAGCAGGGGTCGATTCGCCTCAATACGCCTGAGTACGCCCAGATTACCCATGCCACTCTCGAGGGGCGCCGCAACGATAACCTGCGCGGGAATGATCTCGACAACGTTCTTGTTGGTAACGACGGTAACAATCGAATCAATGGCGGGCGTGGATCGGATCGCCTCACAGGAGGCAAGGGAACCGATGTGTTTGTCTTGCGACCCCATCGGCATGCAGTGGATACCATCACCGACTTCAATCCGCGTCGCGACATCCTGGAGCTCAACGGTGAGCGCCTTGGCCAGCTCTTCCGCGATGGTGAACTTCGCCGCGGAGTGCTCGGTGAACAGCTGCGCTTTGATGCTGAGCAGCAAACCTTGCTGTATTGGCCAGCCAACGAAGCAGATCAATCCCAGCGGCCCATCGCCTTGGCTGTGATCGTGGGATTATCCGCTCCTCAGTTTGAGGATCACGCACAACGCATGATCATTCAGTGATTAGACGCTGAGCAAGGTGTCAACGGTGTAGGTTTTATTCCCCACGATGATCTGCTCCACGCCTTTGAGTGCATTGAGATCGTCGCTTCCGGCCATGGCAACTTTGAGCCAGTTGCCATCCTGCTCAAACGACAAGTCTTTGAACCGAATACGGCCGATCCCTGTATTGAAATCAACCGTATCGATCCCTGCGCCACCAAGAATCCTGTTGGAGCCCAGGTAGGGACTGATCAGATCATCACCCTTCATGCCACGCAGGACATTGTTGGTGGCATTCCCCACAATCCGGTCGTCGCCCGATCCACCGATCGCTTGTTCAATGGTGACTCCAGCAGCAATGGTGAAACCCCCGCCGGGCCGCTCTGCGATGGGAAGGCTGGATATCTCCGAACGGGATATCTCGGAAATGTATCCGGCAACTCCCTTGGCTGAGCGGGTCTGAATCTCTGACTGTAGTTCGACGACTTGATTGAGGCCTTGGTAATAGTCGACCAGCGTGATTGTATTGAACGCTCCCTCTGCGAGGAAGGTTGTGATGTCATCCAACAGGGGTTCGTAATCGTCAGTGAGCTGCCGGAGAGCTGCTTGTGCTTGCGCGAGGGCGCGCGCCAAGCGTGGAGAGGCATCGTTGGGCAAAGCCTCGCCTTTCTGAAGGAGCTGATAGGCGCCATTGAAGCCATAGGCGCCGTACAGACGCGTGAGAGATTCCTCGAGGCTGGCTAGCGTCGATTTGAATTCAGATTCAAGATCTTGGCCTTCAGCGCGGCCCATTCCATCGAGCTCGGAGAGGAACGTGTTGAGCTGATAGTGCATTTTCATGCCGCTGCCCAGTAGTGCGCCTGGGCGTGATGAGGCGGCATTGACCAGATAGTCAAGCGCTACCTTGAAAGGGCTCCAAGCTGCCCCCCAGCTGTACTGCTCCTGTGGCATGCCTGTTTCTGGTTGGGCGGTATTCATTTCGGCTGGGCGCAGAGAAATCACCGCATCCACATCCAATCCTTTGGCACTCAGCGTGTCGATGCCGCCGGCATCCCAGATGCAGGCCCAAGACTTGTGGCCTGGTTGGGTTTGTTCGTAGAGGCTATAGACGTCGTTGCCGGCCCGGGTTGCGCGGTTCGCCCCATACTTGATCTGGGCGGCCAAGAGTTCGAGTGCCATGGGGGTCACCGCGGGCACTATATCCGGGTCTCCACCACTTTGAACCGTCCTATTGTAGGACATTATGGTGTAAACATTCTGATTAAGACCGTATAGACCTGTGCCATTATTTGCTGCGCTGTCGCCTGCTTGAATTCCAGGGAAAACCCCGGAGGGCACACTGCCAAGCCCCTCATCGTGCGGATGGCTCATGCCAATTCCGTGGCCAACCTCGTGAATGATGGTCTGCATAAAGCGAGCATCATCGGGGCCCAGATTCCGAAAAATGGAATGATTCAGATCATGCGGGAGTGGCGTTGGCGAAGGGGCCGGCGCAGATCCAATCTCCTCGGCCTCTCCGAGTGATTCGTTCAGTGCAAACGAAGCTTCGCTGATGACTCGATCAATCAACAACCCGCTGTGGGAGCCACCCAGTGTTCCCCATCCTGGAATGACCCCATTGTTTTTGTATTTTGCCAGGGTCACAAAAACATCGGACTGTGTTGGGTCTTCGATGAAGCGGAAGTGGATATCGGCTACATCTGTCCAGGCTTGATAGCCCTGCTTAATGGCCTGCCGCGCTGGCCTTCGAACGCGTCCGATCGGGTTGCCGTCCTGGATCCACTCTTGGCCGACCGCTTTTGCTGCATACCAGGCAAGACTGTTGAGATCAAACCGCGCGGCATCCCCGGGCTGAAGGATTGCAATCTCAACGTCGACGGGAATGAGTGAGGATGAGCCCCATTTGGCGTTGTAAGTAATCCCATCAATCCAGGGATTATTGCCGTTGGTGAAGAGGCCGCCTTGCTCCAGGGTGATTGTTGTCATGGCTGCGGCTCGGGCTCAGAACTATGAATTCATCATGACTCGCTTGTCGCACAAGTCAAGCAAGTTGGATCAACGCAGTGGTTTCTCTGCATCGCTTCGTCCGTAACGGTCTTCAAAGCGCACGATGTCGTCCTCGCCCAGGT
>NZ_JACVZV010000023.1 GCF_014654725.1 Vulcanococcus sp. Clear-D1
AAAAAAGCCGTTGAAGGTTCTCAACAATTTATAGAAGTTTATGAAACTTTTAAAATAATGCAAACTTGTAATCAAACTTATAAAAATAAACAAATGATACAAAAAACTTTAAATATTTTAAATGAGGAGTTAAATGAGTATTTAGCGCGGGAATATGGGATAGATGTTCAGAAGAAGCAGGAGTGGGAAAAGTGGAAATTATCTCATTGTCCTTTTCATTGGTTTGTGGAGTTTTATGGTATTATTAGTCGTGGGGGTTTTGATGTGATTATTGGTAATCCTCCTTATGTGGAATATAGTAAGGTCAAAAAGGATTATGAAATTAAGGGTTATCAAACAGAAAAATGTGGTAATTTGTATGGTTTAACTATCGAAAGAAGTGGTAATATTGCCATTAATAAAAGTTATCTGGGAATGATTGTACAATTACCAATAGTTTGTACTGATAGAATGATATCTTTACAAGCTTATTTAATGCAATATTCCGATTATTTGTATTTTGCTAATTTTGATGATCGTCCTGGTAAATTGTTTGATGGTTTAGAACATATTAGAGCTACAATTGTAATTAGTCAACAAAATATTAATTGTCAAGATAAAAAAGTATATTCAACTAATTACATTCGTTGGTATTCAGAAACTAGAAATATTTTATTTCATAATATAAGCTATCAAAATATTACTAATTATTTGCTAAAAGGTTCTATTCCTAAAATTAATGATGATTTGGGTTTATCTATTTTCAATAAAATTAGTAATTATCAAAAAATAAGTTTAAATTTTCTCAAAAATTCTGATTATATAGCTTATTTTCATAATAGTCCTCAATATTGGATAAGAACTATAAATTTTATCCCCTATTTTTGCAATCAAAAGGAAGGAAATAAAATATCATCACAGGTTAAACCAATATATTTAAAAACAGAATTAGATAGTTTAACTGTAGTAGCTATTTTAAATAGTTCTTTATTTTATTGGTGGTTTATTATTTTATCTGATTGTCGTCATTTAAACATGAGAGAAATAGAAAATTTCCCTGTAGGTTTAGATAAAATGTCTACAGATATTAAAAACCAACTGATAACATTAACAGATAAATTAATGAAAGATTTCCAGAAAAATTCATTTCGCAAAGAAGCATCATACAAAACCACTGGTAAGGTAATTTATGATGAGTATTATCCCAAATTATCCAAACCTATCATAGATGAAATAGATAAGATGTTAGCAGAACATTATGGATTTACAGAAGCAGAATTAGACTTTATCATCAACTATGATATAAAATATCGCCTGGGTAAAGAACTAGAAGAAGACGATAATTGATAAAAGTGTTATAATATGTAAATTAACAACAGGAGTAAACTTTATGAGTGTAAAAGAACTTATTCAAGCAGAAATTGACAAAATACCAGAAGAAGAACTGAATAACCTTTATCAGTGGATAAAAGAATTTACAGATAAAATAAATCATGTAAAAAATGGAATTATATCATCCCCAGAAAAACATCTCTCTAATTCTTACCCTTATCATGATTTAGATTATCTTGCGGGAACATGGAGTGAAGAAGATGAAATTGAATTTTTACTTAATACTAAACAATTTAATGAAATAGATCAAAAATTATGGCAATAAAATCAATTTTAATAGATACAAATGCTTATACTGCTTTTAAACGTCATCAAAATCAAGCAGTTGAAATAATTGAAAATGTAGATATTATTGCCATAAATACAATCATTATAGGAGAATTATTAGGAGGTTTTGCTTTAGGAAATAAACAAGAAACTAACCGTTATGAATTAGAAAAATTTTTAGAATCTAGTAGAATAAAAATATTTCCTATAGATGAAAAAACATCAGAATATTATGCTATAATTTACCATCAATTAAGAAAAAAAGGTAAACCTATACCGACTAATGATATTTGGATTGCAGCTACAGCAATTCAACATGATTTAATCTTATTTACTTATGATAGTGATTTTCAACATATAGAAAATTTAAAATTAGGTAATTGTTTAGCAGATTTTATTTAGGACTAGCGAATAAAGTTTTAAAAACATCTCAGCATAATTAAAAGTGATGACAATTACAGAGATAATTAACACAAAAAATAATAAAATATTAATAGATAAAATCACTAAGAAATTTTATGAAAACTTCAAAAAAGAATATAAAACATTTTTAGATTTTATTGACGGTATCCCCGTCAAATTTGATCAAGAATGGTACGCTTCCTTAATGCTGAACCGTTTAATGTTCATTTACTTTATTCAACGTAAAGGATTTTTAAATAATGATTTAGATTATTTGAGAACCAAATTAAATCAATGTCAAGAAAACAAAGAAAATAATCAGTTTTATTCATTTTATCGTTATTTCCTCCTAAAATTATTTCATCAAGGTTTAGGAAATCAAAACAGAAATACCGAATTAGAAGCACTTTTAGGAAAAGTTCCCTATTTAAACGGGGGTTTATTCACAGTCCATTATTTAGAACAAACCTATCCTCAAATTACAATTCCCGATACCGCTTTTACTCAAATATTCAACTTCTTTGATCAGTATAATTGGTATTTAGATGAAAGACCACTAAAAAATGATCATGAAATTAACCCTGATGTTTTAGGTTATATCTTTGAAAAGTACATTAACCAAAAACAAATGGGAGCATATTACACTAAAGAAGATATCACAGAATATATTAGTAAAAATTGCATTATTCCCTATTTATTTGATGCTGTTAAAAGTGAAAATTACGATTTTTGGAACTTATTAAAAGATTACCCAGAACGCTATATTTATGAAGCAGTCAAAACCGGAGTAGATTTACCATTACCGGAACATATTGCTAGAGGTTTAAATGATGTTTCTCAAAGACAGAATTGGAATCAACCAGCAGATGATAATTATGGTTTACCTACGGAAATTTGGAGAGAATATATTACCAGAAAAACCCGTTATTTAGAAATCAGAGAAAAGCTAGTTAATGGAGAAGTTAATCATATCAATGATTTAATTACTTATAACTTGAATATTCGTCAATTTGCAGAAGATGTCATTAATAATTGTCAAGATCCGCAATTTTTATATAATATCTATGATCAATTAGGTAAAATGTCAATTCTTGACCCTACTTGTGGGAGTGGGGCTTTTTTATTTGCTGCTTTGAATATTCTTGAACCTCTTTATGATGCTTGTTTAGAAAAAATGACCAGTTTTCTAGAGGATAATCATAAGGATCATAAAAAGATGATTCAGCAATTTCGACAAATTTTAAATGATGTGAAATTTCATCATAACCAACGTTATTTTATTCTCAAAAAGATTATGTTAAATAATCTCTATGGGGTGGATATTATGGAGGAAGCGACAGAAATTTGTAAATTACGTTTATTTTTGAAACTAGTAGCACAGGTAACTCCTAATCATAGTTTACCTAATTATGGGATTGAACCTTTACCAGATATTGATTTTAATATTCGTGCGGGTAATAGTTTGGTGGGTTTTGCTAATTATGATCAGGTTAAAAAAGCGGTTGAAGGTTCTCAACAATTGAAGTTAGACTTGTTTAGTGATATGACAAGAATTG
>NZ_JACVZV010000024.1 GCF_014654725.1 Vulcanococcus sp. Clear-D1
ATGGCGCGACGACAACCAGAGCTGAACCCGTGATCAGACTTTGAATCGGCCCTGGGGTCACCCGATACTCAGCAGCCCTGATTGCACCGGCGCCTGCGGGCAGCCTTCAGCTGGTGATCAATGACAAAAACCAGCCGCAAACGTTTGCAGCGCGTGATGAAGCCGGCCAGCCCATCGACTATTGCTTTGCCAGAGACCCCAACGGCAATGTCTTCATCATGGGGTCGATCGACACCCTCTATGCCGATGATCCCGTGGCCGCATTTCAAGCGGCAGTGCTGCCGGACGGATGGAGAAAGTCGGTCAGACAACTCGAGCAAGACCTCACGATTGAACCTGGTGCCGGAGCTGGCCACAGGCACATCTACAACCAGTTCCGCGACAATCTCACCAACAATTTCTTCCAGATCAAATTCGCCAAGAACGGGATTGGCATCGCCCGTGGCGTTCCGGGCCTGGCGCTTTCAGGTGGTGTGAGCGATGACCTGATCATCGGCACAGCCCTGGACGAAACGATCTACGGAGCCCAGGGGGATGATCGCCTCAAAGGATTCGCCGGAAACGATCAGATCTGGGGCGATGCGGGAGACGACCTGATCAAGCCGGGGCGCGGCCAGGATCAGCTCTGGGGAGGCGGCGGCAGCGATCTGTTCCGGGTCAGGTCTGGCGAGAAAACCATCCATGACTTCTCAACCCAAGAGGCTGATCCGCTGGTCTTTGAATCTCGGATCGACGCGGTCAGTCAAACCAGCGATGGAGTGCTGATTGATGCAGGCAAGAGCAGCGCGTTGCTCCTGGGAGTGGAGCGCTCCGACCTGCAGATCTCCGGTTGGGTGGTGCAGTGAGCGGGAACGCGGCCAGCAGGCGCTGACCGCGTTCAGCCCAGCTCAACGCACGAACAGCATCTCCTGATAGGTGGGCAGAAAGCAGCTGGCGAAGAACCTTCTCTGCAAGGGCAATCTTGAGGTATCAGGCGCCCATCTAGCGCAGTAGATAGCGCATCGCAGCCCAGCTCACCCCCTAGTCGCCACTCCGCGCTCCACCTCATCCCACCGGATCAGCTCCCACCAGCCCGGCACAAACGACGTCAGGTGGCCACGGAGCACCAGCTGATCGAACAGTTCCACCACATTCGGGTCGCTCGGCTCACGGCAGGTGAGCTGGTCTAGCCGCACCAGAGATTGCTTGGTGGGCAGGAAGCTGGCCTTACCCAACTGCTAGCAACAGCATCCCCGCAGCAGAACTGCAACACACGCTGCAGAGGCGCCGCAGCATGCGGTTTATGGTTGGTGGTGAGGCCGCGCTGCGTCAACAGCCGACCTCGTGACCAGTCCAACTCGTGATCGAACTGATGTCTTCATTGTCACAGCCGCTGGGGGCTGCTGTCCCAGTGCGTCCAGCTGATCTACTGCGCCGGCGGCCGCAACGGATCACCTTCACTGCCCACTGGCAGCTCCACCAGAAGCTCCAGAAACGGGCTGATGAGGAAGGCCGCTCGCTCAGCGGGCTGATCGCATACATCCTTGAACGATCAGGCGACTGACGCCCATTCGGGCACCACCAGCTGCCCCTCCCGGCGCAATCCGTGGAATCTCTCAAGGTTGATGTATTCGGCAGCACTTGCCCCGCAGGTCAGCTGCACAACGATCAAGTTTCTGGAGACGCGCCTTGCGCAAGCAGAGGATGACAGCTGCTCCCACCAGCACCCTTGACGCAGCATCCCCGCTGCAGCCATAACCGGGTTGAAGCAGGCACCCATGGCCTTCCGCCAACGGACCTCGGGTGAGTTCTGCCCGAGGTCTTGTTGCATCTGGGTTCTATGGGTGTGCCTTTTGTTGCTCACTACTGAAACGCTTTGACAACGGGATTTTCTGAGCCGCGGCAACGTGATCTGAGTTGCACGAACGCAATGGTCAGACTTCGCGGAGACCGTCAGAGCCTCCTAGCAGCACTTGCAATCCACTGGGTCGATCAACAACTGGGCATCCCGGCCAGAGAGGTCACCACTGCGTTGGCACCCGTCCAGGCAGCTGCACCAATGTCGTTGCCTAATCGCTCTTAACCGCCCAGCATGCGGGCAGGAATACAAACCCACCCAGCATGTTGTTCAACCTCAGCCAAAGGCTCCAGTCTCTTCGGATGGTGGGAAGTCTCGCTGACTTTCTGAAGCATCCAGACTCGCTGGAGAACGTTTTCAAGATGGCAGCAAGCCTTAAAAACAGTGCGCTGTCGGCGCAGATGTTCCGGCACCTGCTCGACAACCCATCGATGGCCGCGTTGGTCAAGGAAAACTAGCGACCAAGACCGATAGAACTCGATGAGCTGGAATGCTTGCCGGAGGGCACTCTCGGCCATGAATACGCCCACCAGCTTCGTAGCCAGGGACTCACGCCCGATAGTCTGATTGACCCCAACCCGATCACCAGTCCCCAGGACTTTGTGACCCACCGTCTACGTGAGACCCACGACATCGTGCACGTCCTGACAGGCTTTGGGGTGGATGGTCTTGGAGTGCTTGGCCTGCAAGCATTCAACCTCGCCCAGAATCGCTCGCCCTTAGCGGTGATGCTGATCTTTGGCGGAATGTTGTCCGCACTTCAGAACGATGAACCACATGAGGAGTTGCTCACTGCTCTCTCCCGCGGGTTCGACCTTGGATTGAAGGCCGAATGTGTGATCGCCCAGAAATTGGAAGAGGGTTGGGACCGGCCGCTTACTGACTGGAGAAAGGAACTGCAACTTGGCTAGCGCCAGCATCGGCACAGTGTCTGGACATCAGACCCATTCAGCACTTGCGGATCCACTTCAGTGCAAACAGCACATCCCTTAATGGAACGCGACAAGGATTGCCATGGCTTGCTGACCCGGGCCAAGCCGGGATCAGTAAGCCTTTTGCCATGAAGCCCTCTTTCGTTGCCGCGCTCCTCTGCCTCGGGATTCTGGTTGTCAGCTCTGGAACTGCCTGGGCCCAGAGCTGCTCTTCCTTCCAGACCTGCGCTCAGGCCGTTGCCTCCATGAATGCCGGCAACACTAAGCTGCATCGGGACAAAGACGGCATCCCATACGAGAGCCTCTGCGGCAGCAACGGCGAGAACATGCCCAGGTGATTGTCAGTGCGGTCATCGCGTGATTTGCCACTACCCTCCTGCTTCTTTTATGCGGCTTTCGCATACCTGCCCTTGCTGGACCTGCGACTGTCAATTCAATCGGCGACGGGGACATACTGACCTTGGTGAGGCAGGCCACATAACCACGATCTAGCTGACTTGCATCGACGCACCCGAGTCAGCGGAATGCCCCCACGGAAGTCAACCCCGTACCGCGCTGCAGTCGCTAGCAAGATTGAAGCTGGCTGGGGCGAACACTCTGTCAATGCCCCAGTGCGGATGACCCACCTGAGCGGTAACGAGCCGGCGGCTTTAGGCATAACGGCGATGTATACCAGCTTCTGTTGCCAGTTCAGGTAGTGAGGTGTTCTCATGGAGGTATTGAGGAATCAATCGCAGCAGGCCTCGCTGCGTCAGGCAGGGATTACCATTCCCATACATATGGCGTGAGGTCTCGGTTGGGCGGTGATCGCTCAACTGGTAGCGACCTCGCGCTTGATTGGCTACTGAACAACCTGCTGAGACAGCACTAGTAATGATCCTCGAATCTGCTGCCCACCTGTTTCACTCCACGATGGCCGATCCCTTGAGCATGGCTCCGGGCGATCGGGTCATGGATCTGGTCAATCCTGCCCCTCTACTCTCAGGCGCCGAGCTGCAACCTGTTGGCAACAGCGCAGCCCAGGCCTGGGCAAGCAAGAATGTTTTAATCAGCCCAAAAAACATCAGGGCCGCGCACAACCAACCCGCTGCTGATACGCTCACTGGGGTCATCGACTGCGCTGCCAATGGAGTGCTAGGAGCATCAAGTTTGATGGCTCGGACATCCCTGGCTCCAATCGGAGGTGGCGCGATTCCTTTCTACGACGAACTTTTCTGGGCCGCCTGGGATCAGACCAAGACACCCAGCCGCGAGGGACTTGGGGACGGGTCTAACAACCTGATCGAGGCCAGCACAATCAAGGAGGGGCAAAAGATCACAATAGACATCAACCGCGATGTTGTTGCCGTCAATGTGCAAGATGGCAATGTCTGGACATCTGAAGAGGCATGGCGGAACTACGAGATCTGGAAAACCCTTCCCACCCTCGATAAGTTCATGCAGGAGTCCCCTCCTTCCAGAGCAGGAATGACTGAGGTGAGTATCAGCCTCAGCGGGAGTAGAATCCCCTACGCCTCAAACACCATCGATCCAGCACTCAGCGCTTTCCTCAATGGCGCTAGCCCCGAAGATCTTCAAGCTACTACTGGTAACATCACTGCCGTCGGGGCCAGCCTGCTTCCGAATGTAACCAATAAACCTGGCAGAATCAGGATCGAGGCACTCAAGGACGACATCTTAGAAGGCGATGAATACTTCTTTCTGAAAGTCAGAACTAGCAGCCTCGCCACCACGGAAGGATTCCATTATTACACATTCGTTATTGAGGATCAGTCTCCGGGATCCCCTGCAGCCTTATTCAAGGGTACTAATCTAATAGCACAACTTGGTCTCGACGCAGCCGCTCAACTGGCCTCTGATTTCTGGGAAGCGGTGAAGGAGGATGGCCTGAATAAAGCCGTTTTTGATCATTTTTTCCCGCGCAAGTCCATGATAAGCACTGATGATCGGAACCGGCTCAGAAAAAATACGCGCACTCAAATCACCGGAGCGAGAGGCTGAGAGCGCAGCCTGGATCTGAGCCACGGAGCTAGCTATACTCTCCAATCAGCTTGATCGGTAGTTATGCAGTATGAGTTCGCTAACCCGTCTCAGAGGTTGGCTATGGGACCTGTCCAGTAAATTCAGTCCACCTCAGTTTTCTTTTGCCCTTCACCACTGCGGCGGCACGCGGTTTCGCTCCTGGCGGATCATGTTGTACAAACGCTTTTCCGCGATGAAACGCAGTATCAGCTTGTTGTGCCTGACCAGGGCCCTAGGTCCCTGTCTGTGTTGGTGATGTCGGCATCGGTGACCTCCACCCACTTGGTGTGAAGAGACTGACCAGCTTCAGATGACCATACTTGCTTAATAGATGCCAGCTGAATCTACCGTGCTGCAGTTATCTCAGTAACTCTGGCCGATTCAGCTGCCACCCCTTCCGCGTTGACATGGTTGTGGGGCTGTGAAATCTCAGGTACGGCGACAAGCGGCACTGTGCCAGAGGTGGGCTCCTTGCGGTACACCCCAACCCCAGCGGCAACTCAGGTAATGCGCAGCCTGGCCAGCGGAAATCTCACCACCTTGCAGTCGAGATAGACAAAGCCTTGGCTTGGTTGCCCCGCCTCGTGCCTGATCTCGTGGAGGCTTCCTTGGCGGTGGTCCCAGCGGGTCCTTGGCAGATCAACCAGAACCTGGTCGCCGAACCGCGGCACTTCTCTGGGTGGATCGACTTCCATCTGACTACCACATCCGTTAATCAGTTCCACCGATCCTGCAGCTGTAGCGCGGTACCTTTGATTCTATAAGGAGATACCAGAAACTCAACTGTCGGCTACGCGATCCGGCTGGGAGGTATCCAGCTGATCCGAGTCATGCTGGGCGTGCTTCAAGCTTGGCACAGGCCCCCCGAAGCTTTCCATCCGTGGGCTTACATAGAGCCCCGCAGACGTGAGATCACCGCCGGCTGCGAACATCCGCGCCGCCACAGTTCTGCTACACGCTGGAGTCAGATGTTGAAACAGGGCCGGTTCCCCATATCCGGGCACACCTGACAGAACACGTCAGAAGTCCAAGGATAACAACGGAAAGAATGACCCTCGCCGGCGACAGGTTGTGTTCCGGGTTCTGAATGAACGCCCAAGCCACCTGAAAGCAGAAGCCGAAACCTGCCGGTCAAGATCAATGCCACCACTCTTGAGGAGTTGCGAGGCGAAGTACGCGAAGCGTTGATCACGCAATGCGGTCCGGTCCATTGCGCCTGCCGGGCGGGCGGCTTGGGGGGGGGGGGGGGGCAGGATGCATGTGACGCAGCCAGAGTTTGGGTCAATAGCGACCCAAGGAAGCCGATGCAACTGAAGCGTCAATCCTGGCGATGGCTGGCGTTGCAGCTGGGGCTTGGCCTGGGCTGGCTTGGCCTGATCGCCATCCGTGCCCCAAAGCCGGAGATGGTGGCGGTGATGTTGCTCCTGGCAGGGTGGCTGCCATCTGTGGCCGTGGCCTTTTGGCAAGTGCAGCACCGGCGCTGGAGGGCGTTGATCCTCAGTGATCTGCTCTCCGCCGGGCTGCTGGTGCTGGTGGCCTGCAGCGCCTACCTACCCCTGTTTTTCTTCAATGTGGCCTGGTTCGTGCCCCTGGCGTTGCTACCAAGGGGCCTACTAGCGGAGGTGTTGGTTCGGCTCGTGAATGGCCGGCCCAAGCTCACTGCTTGACCAGTTCAGTCACATTGCCGCTGCCGTCGGTGTTGCAGTAACCGCTGGACTTCTTGAACGACCAGTTGTAGCTCAGGCCATCTTTGTTGATGTCTTTCAGGGTGGTTTCACCTGCATCAATGCTTTGCTTAAGCGTGGCTCCGAGCTCGATGCGGATGTCCGCCATTGCTGCCTTCGGATACTTGGCAGCTACTGCGTTTTTGCAGGAGCGACCCCAGGCTTCAATGCGGGCATTGATCTTGGCATCTTCGTCCGCCTGAGCTGCGGGCATGATCGATGCGCCCGCACACGCGATGAGTGTTGCGCTAGCCAATGCTGAGATTAACCGCATGATATTGACGTGTTAGGCCATGCAAACCTAGGGGCGCCTCACCGTCTGTCATTATCTCTTCATCGTCTGTTGCTCACGCAAGGTCCATCAGATTGCTGTTCTTGCGTTTCTATTACATCGCGCACCTTGCTGTCGCGGTCTCAGCCCTTCAGCCGCGTCTGCTTCGGTGATTCGCCGCACCAACGTCGATAATCGGCGGCAGTGGCGCCACAGGCCAGCAACCCCGAGCACTCCATCAGCCATGCAATGTGGTGGTGCCTGTTGCTGTCCTGCTGAAGCAGCCGCCGTAGTTTGCGGAGCCGCATCAGCTTGGCTTGCGCCATCGGTGAGTGGCCAAGTTCCTCTTGAAATGCATATTGCAGAGCCCGCACAGAAACACCTAGTTTCTGACTGAGCTCAACAACAGTGAAACGGTCTGCAAGCCGCAAGCTCATCCATTCGCAGGCCTGGGCCACTGTGTCTCGACGACGGCGAAAGCTGAGTGTTTCCTTGCCCAGTGACAAATAAGAAGCATTGCCCCATTGGTGTAACGCTTCTGCGAATAGCGCAGCACTATGTGTCGCGCCACGGGTCTTCCAGGCGGCTGCCTCGCTGAGCTGGAGTGCCGCATTGATCAGTTTGCGCTGCAGTGGGCCGCGTTCGATGAGCGGCGATGTGAAACCGGTTCCCTGAAGATAGTCCTTGGGGATAAAAATGGAGATACCGAGCATCTCTTCACTTGTGTAGCCATCCATCTGATCTCCTGGCTGGAACAGAAGGGCCATGCCAGGTTCCGCTATGAATTCGACTCCGTTGATGATCTCTTGTGTCAGGCCCTCTAATGGAAGCCAGAGGACACCGTGATCGCATTGCTCACGCTGGAGCTGGACTTGGCCATGGCCACGAATGAGCATCACCGGGAACTCATCCACAGAACCGCTACGCATCAGCGCATCAAAAGATCCCGCCGCGGAAAGCAGGGTGCTGCGGTGGTGGCCGAGGGTCGCAGCCACCATTGCATCCCACTCACTGAAATCACGACTCTGCAACAACGTTTGCAGGCCTGGACCTTCAGCGAGTTGTGAGTAACTCAGCCGTTGCATATCAGGCTTGAGAGATCATGATCGAATGTCGAGGTCGTCTCAACTCAACACATCTCTGCCTGACCAGAGCCCTCGGACCGTCTGGGTTTCATCTGCAGGGCTTGACTGATCGCTTGGGATGCTCGCTGGAGTGGTCAATGCTAGGGCCATGGCGATCGAAGCTTTGGGAGCACCGCCAATGCGCCAGCGGAGGCCTGCCCCGTAGCCGAGTTGGCTGTCAATGTTCTAGAAGAATCTGCCCACGGTGGAGCAGAGAGCGAACTAATCAAGGTTTTGCAGAGTCTCCTTGGACCCGCGAAGCGATGGATCAATGCATTTCAGGGCTCAACGATACCTTGGGGCATCCTGAAATCTCCATTTTCACCTGGAGACAACAAGGTCGTTGTTAAAAAAAGATATAAATTTGCGTTTCGATTGCATTTCAAGTTACGAGGCGCTGCGACCCTGCGTAGAATGGCCGAAAAGCATTTGAAATACAAATGAGCGATTTTTACTATCTCTACGACCCCGCCGACAACCTCGCCCTGGGCCAGGCGATCCATCTGGCCAACACCGATGGCGGCATGTCGTACATCGTGCCATTCGCCGTCAAAACGGGCAGCGTCGATCCCTCGAATCCCGCATCAGCGGGTTTAGGCGTCATTGAAACGGCGATTGCCGCCGGACCTCTCCATGTTGGCGGCACCAATGATCCGGTCAGCAACAGGCTCACACCAGCCGAATTTGAGGGCATGGTCAGCGCTGAACAGTGGACTGCCATCAAGGCAATGGTAAAAGCCAGTATCAACCAGGCACCGCCTGCCGGCTGGAGCGAGGCCTCGCTGATGGACGCCACGAGCACCTACTCAGTGATCAGTGCCGGCGCGTACAGCGCGGCAAATCAACTACAGACGCATGTCTTCACAGCAGGAGCATGGAAAGACGCTGACACAGGTTCCAACCCTCGAGGGAACCCGTTCATTGCCTTTGGTGGCAAAGTGACAGATGCAGCATTTATCGACTACAGCGGACATCACATACCGACAGCAAGCTATATCGGACAGTCTGTTCTCAGCTCAAGCGGCTTTGTTAATGGCGGAGAGCTGTACCAATCCATCCACTCAGATATTATCTTAGGCGATGATAACGGGAGCCCTGTTTACGGCCTCAGCATTGAGGCCGGAGCCAACAGAGTAGTCACTCTGCTCAATTTCTCGGCTACCAGTCAAGGCCTAGGCGAGAGCAGGGCAGCGCTAGACAACCTCGATTTCACAACCAGCAACAACGCATCCCAGGGGACAGCACTACACATCTATTCTGGCGACGTAATAATAGGCGGAGACTTTGTAGTCGACCAATTCACACAGGTCTTCAACGGAACCACTGCAATTCAAGGTGCCGTACAGATTACCGGCACCAACAGTCGAGCCACATTCGACAAGGCGAAGATTTTGCTTGGCTCAGTCCGCGGGTTTGAGTCCATGATTGATGTCAGGGATAATGCGGTACTTAGCATCAAAGATTCAACTGTTTACGGGTTTGGCAGCTCTAATAGCGATGCCCCACTAATCCAGGGAGCAGGACTTGATTGGGCTCGGTTCTCAGAGAATCCGGGCTCAGCAGCAATCGCTCACTTGATCTCCGCCTCAAACAATGCGCTGGTAACCCTTTCGAATTCTACATTGCTTCGAGAAGAGTACAGAACGCCACAGGGAGAGTACATGGATATAGCGACTAATATGACTCGACCTTGGGGCGACAATGATTACAATAAAATATCCAACGGCGAACTCAACGTCGGAATAGGCGGAAAGATGGAGATCCTGAACTCTAGGATCCTGGGTTCTGTGATCAGCGACATAGGCAGCAACAGTCTCACGGTCCGCAATTCCGTCATCGCTGGCGACCCTGTAGGCGAGCGCCAAGGCGCATCGCTGATTCAACTCAATGGGGGATCAGTCAATATCGAGAACAGCCTAATTGACAGCCTAGACACGAGATTTATTAGCGGCGGAAACTTACAGCAAGACAACAACACTCATATCCTCGCTTCTGCAACTCCGTGGACTGTTTCGACCACCACTACACCAACCTACAGCGCACTGAGTACCTTTGCTGCGCCAGTGGCCCCGCAAAACCTGGAAGGCTGGGCCGACAAAGACAGTACAGGTAGCAAGGTCCGCTTTCAGTTTCAGGGACCGACAGGTGCTGCGCTCAATCCTGGTGGGGTGAGCCGCACGCTGCCCGTGCTGCTCAGCGAGTCCGCCCTGCCTCAGGTCGCAGGCAACGGTGCCACCACCTTTTCGCTGGCGGCCCGCTTCACCGAACCTGTGAGCGGTTTCGATAACGCCGACCTGCGCCAAGCCCTCGGTTCGAACGCCCTTACTGCCGGGTGGCAGGTGGCCAACACCCCGGTGAGCCGTGATGGAGGCCTCAGTTGGTCGTTCCAGCTACAGAGCCCAGCAACCTTCACCACACCACTCTCCCTGCAGCTCGCTCCGGGCGCTGCCGACTCCAAGCTGGTGATCGGCCTGGGCAGCAGCGCCTCCAACAGCTTCAGCCTGAGCCCCATCTCCAACGGCGGTCCGGGGCTTGGCGGTGCTGGTGGTGGGGCCACCAGCACCGCCTACCCGCACATCACTCAGATCTCCACCTCCTTCGGTTCACTGCTCGATGCCCAAGAGCAGGGCCGCACGCAGACCGTGCGGTTGATCACAGAGAACACCGTCGACGGCACTCCCCTCAAGTTGACGCTCGGCTCACAGAGCTACACAGCCGTCGTTCAGAACAACCAAGCCACGCTCAGCCTCAGCCCAGGCGATCTGCAGACGCTGGCCAGCGGTATTCATCTCCTTGCCGTAGAGGGGCGCGGGGGCGGATCAGGCAACACCCCGCTTATTCCAAGAGAGAGCATCAGTTTCACGGTTGATGGCCCCCCACCCCAGACCATCCCGCTAATCACCAGCATCGCCCCGGCTTTCGGGACACTGCTCACAAGCAGCGCCGCTCAACAGGAGCAACAGGTGCTAGTCGGCACGCGGCGCTTCTCGGCGGGCGACCGGCTGCAGCTTTTGCTTGATGGCGTAGCCGATCCGGGGATCACAGGCGGTCTCGTCTCTGACAAGGGGACAGCCACCTTCACCCTTCCCGCAGCCCTGATCGCCGGCCTGCGCAGCGGCCTACACCGCCTCAGTATCAGCGGCACCAACGCCTCAGGGCTGCAGGCGATCGCTTCCGAATTGCCCTTCTCAGTGGAGGGCATCCATGCCCTGGCACCCCAGCTGACCAGCATCGTGGCGTCCTTCGGAGCTGAACTCACCTCCCAGGAAGCCATGAGCGATCAAACCGTGATCGTCACCAGCGACGGCATTGCTGATGGCTCCACACTGCGCCTAAGCCTGTTCGGGAAGACCTACGACGCAACGGTCACCACCAACCGCGCCACCTTCTCTCTCCCCGCAGCCGATCTGCAGGCCTTACCAGCCGGGAGTGACCTGCTGAGCGTTTCCGGGCCGCTCAATGCACTGTTGCAGGCTCCGGCTACACAGCAGAGCTTCAGCAAAACCACAATCTTCTCCCCGCCACCGCATCTCCTTTCAATCGTGCCCAGTTTCGGGCACCTACTTGACGCTTCAGAAAGCGCTCTGGACCAGACCGTGGTGGTGAGTACCGAGAATTTCAGCGATGGTGACACGCTCACCCTCGATCTGGCCGGTCGCAATCTCTCAACCACGCTGCAAAACAACCAAGCGACGTTCACCCTCACCACCGCTGACCTCCAGGCTCTGGCAGAGGGCAGCCAAACCCTGCGCATCAACGGCCGCAGTGCCAGTCTCGATGCTCCCGAACTGCTCTATTCATTCAGCGTCGATCGCAGCGCCACACCGGCGGCAGCACCGCGCATCACCGCCATCGCGCCTGATTTCGGGGGGGTGATTGAGCGCAACGAGCTCGGCGTTGATCACACCGTCATCGTCAGCACGGCCGATCTGCCTGATGGCACGACCATGCGGCTCACCCTCGATGGCGCCTCGTTCTCCAACGCCGTTCTGGTGCAGGCCAACCAGGCCGTGTTCAGCCTGTCAACCACAGAGCTAGATGCCTTGGATGCTGGATTGCACACGCTGATCGCTGCCACGGATGGGAATCTCACCCCGCCCCAGCTCTTCCGCTTCTCCGTGGAGCCGGCACCCGCACAGCTGTCGCCCCATGTGCTGGGCATCGTGCCCGGCTTCGGCACCATCCTCACCAGTGACGAAACCTCCACCGCTCAGACCGTTGTCGTGACCACATCGGCCGTTGAGGATGGCCGGCCGATCGAGCTCCAGGGACCGGCCGGTCTGCGGGTCAAGAGTCAGGTCATCAACAACGCCGCCAGCTTCTCGCTCACTTCCGCTCAACTTCAGAAGCTGCCCGCCGGTCTGCATGCTCTGACGGTCAGCGTTAGCAATCGCGGCGGCATCGCCGCACCCACAGCCAGCCAGTCCTTCGCTGTCGACAGGCCGCCCGCCAAGCCCACGGCCCACATCGATCAAATCGCGCCGGCATTCGGGTCGGTCCTTGAAGCAAGCGAAATCGGTCGCGATCAGACCGTCGTGGTCGGCACTAGCGGCTTGGCAGCGGGTGACATCGTGCGGCTCAGCCTGGAGGGTCAGACCTACTCCGCTCCGACCGATGCCAACGGCGATGCCAACGTTGTGATCCCTCAGCAGGATCTGCAGCGACTGGTCGCTGGCATTGAAACCCTGCGCGCCGATGCACGCACCGCAGCCAATCTCAAGGTGCCGGCACTGGAGCGCACCTTCGTCGTCAGTGGCAATCCCGATGTCCCTCATATTCTCGATATCGATCCTTCCTTCGGCGCCAGCCTCACGGCTGCGGAACGCAAGCGCGATCAGACGGTCGCGATCCTCACTGCATCGATGCCAGACGGCCAGCCACTGACCCTGGGGCTCAATGGCCGCAGCTACACCGCCACCGCAGCAAACAACGCCGCGAGCTTCTCCATTCCTGCCGCCGATCTCACCCTGCTTAGTGAAGGCCTGCATACCCTGACGCTGACCTCACCTGGCAGCAGCACCCCGGATGCCAGCCAGAGTTTCTCGGTGGTGCCCTCCAGCGATCCCGATTCGGGCTCCGGTTCCGGGAAAGGGCTCAGACTGATCGGGACCCCCCAACCCGACGAGCTCAGCGGCGCAGGCCTGGGGGACCGTATCCGCGGCCGCGATGACGGGGACCGTCTTGCAGGTCTGGCCGGCAACGATGCCTTGTTCGGTGGACTCGGCCGAGACAAGTTATGGGGCGGTGCTGGTGATGATTTGATTCACGGCGGGCCAGGTGGCGATGTATTACGTGGAGGATTCGGTAGCGATATTTTCCACTTCCACCCCTACCACAGTCCGGTTGGACACAGACTCCGCGGCCGTGACGTTATTGCCGACTTGTTTAGCAACGATCGAATTGATTTCACACAATTCCCAGAGCCACTCACTTTCATTGGTACATCCCCCTACAGCGGCAGCGCTGGCGAGCTTCGCTTCGCTAACGGCCTGCTCACCGCAGATACAAATGGGGATCTTCGTGATGACTTCGCAATTGAGGTTCGCGGTTCACTCTCAGCCAAACAACTTCTGCTTTAAGGAACAAAGTCCGCCCAATACAAGCCCAAAGGATTCGCCCTGTTGTTCACAGGACTCGCATAGCAATCTTCAGCCTCTGAGCAGGAAGTAATGTGATGCTCGATACTTGATTCCTTGGCATCAGCCAGTTGTGGCGGCGTCACCACAACTGGCATGTGACTTGTTGGCGTTGCATTGGGCGCAGCCCCCTAAAGCATAGAAATGCCCCAGCCTGCTCTTTAATGTTCTAGTTGGCTCCTTGAGGGAGGCCTTGGAAAATCAGCGCCATTCAGGAGGCCAATGGCGGTCGCAGCTCAGATTTTTTTTGGGGGGGGGGGCTGAATCAAGTCCAGCTATGGATTAAGTCCTATCTCTTGCCGCATCATTGCCAGCGGTGTCGGCGATGTTATGGAATCACCGCCTCTAGGCTTTCTCAGATCGAGCCGAATCCAGCCCGACGCAGCAGGTTCGTGGCTGCGGTTCTCATTTTGGCCATGACGTCAGCGAGGCTTCTTCAGTAACGGGCCGTTAGCGAATTGTTACCTAATGGCGTTTGACAGAACACCAGCCAGCCCCGCCCACCGATCCGCTGACCATGGCGGCGGGCCCCAGAGGCCGGGATCAAGCATCGAGTTACATTCCTCGGCGATGGCATCCCATTCCCTTTCGGCTGACCTAGTGAGGGGGCTTCCAACCCGGGCCACCGTCAGCGAGCGCACCGCCTCCTGGAGGCTGGATAGACCTGGTGGCTCAGTCTCAAGCAGCACTGAGCGCCCTTGGCTGCCGCGTTCGTAGTTACGTAGGCGGCCGGCCTTCAGAAGCCGCTGCAGGACGCTGCGGCTGCGGTAACCGAGCAGGGCTGAGGCTTCGGTGAGGTTGCAGATCACAGTTTTCCTGCCTACTTTTTACGTTGGCATATGTCCATTATCGGGGCAAGTTTTGAAGGCAAATGCCTGGGTGATGATAGAGATCCGAATCACCTCTCGAGACACCTCTTTAGAAGGACCCACTCGTAAATCCAGTGCGTTTCTTTGGACTTCTTCTGGCCCGGCACTTGGGGGTGAACCCAACCCACAAGCTGGGGTGATCATGCGGCCTCACCTTCTGGACCCTGCTGCTGGAGCTGCTGTTGGATGTGGGCGGCGATGGCCGGGGTCTCCAGCAGGTTTTTGACCAGTCGCCCAGTTAGCCCTGGCGGTGGGATTGAGATGCGGTTCACCAGCACAGCGGGGATGGCGGTGGGATCCTGAATCGCCAGGTGGATGGCTTCCTGCTGCCAGGGGTGCAGCCCCTCACTGACCCCAGGTGACCCTGCATGTGACCCTGAGGGTGACCCCAGATCCATTGCGCTGGAGAAAAGGTGACCCTGGTGACCCTGTTTTTTCACATCTCCCTCTTCTTTATACGTAAGGGGTGATACGTCCCCTGCACTCTCTTCATCACATGTATATCCCTTTTGACTTTCTACACTGAGTCGAGAAATAGGGTCACTAGGGTCACCTTGGTTTTGCTGCAATCGATCTGGGGTCACCTGTTTTTTTCTGGCAGGGTCACCTGGTGACCCCACTGCCGGTGGCGGGGAAGCGCTTAGTGCAGTCGCTCCAATCTCCGCCCCCGCAAGAGAGCAGCCAGGCAGCGGTTTGAGCCCCACCAGCACCTTCTTTCCCTGGCCAGCGGAGACGGTGCCGATGCTGGGCGCGAGCCGTTTGAGCAGGGCCACGATCCGGTGCGCAGCCTTAATCGGGGGGTCGCCCTCGGCTCCCCTGTCCGTCACGGTGAAGCGAAGCTGACCAGTGGGTGCGTCGCTTCTATCAAGCTCCCAGGTGGCCCACCCCTCGGCCACATACCAAGACCGGATGTAAGGCCACAGTTCAGAGGGGCCGAAGCGTGGCCCGATCTGGTCCTTCCTGGTGCCTGCCTCCAGCTTCAGGTCTTCAAGCAGACGCACGAGGTGGGTGGACTCCTCCTGGATGCGGCGCATGGCTGCGCGTGCTGGCTCGCGGGTGAAGCCGTGCCGGGCGACGTGCTGGAGGCCAGCGAGCATGGCGTTGAGCATGGCCGGCAATACCTTGGCGCTCACCCACTGCGGGTCGTTCTTGAACCTGGGGTCAGCCTTGAGAGTCCCTGGGGGCAGCGGCGTTTCTGTGGAGTAGGTCCTGTCGAAACTGAACACGTCGATTCGGCTACCGATAGCAGCCTGCGCCGCATCAATCAGCGGGGGTTTGTTGAAGTTGAAGAACATCACAGCCTCAGGATTGATAGCCCAGGACTGCACGTTCTTCTTCTCCACCCTGAGGCAGTCTCCCGAGATGGCAGCCTTCAGGGATTCACAGTGTTCAATCTTCACCCCAGCTGAGTTCTCTGAGGAGATGTTCACCCTGGCGGTGCCGAGATCTGCGAGGTTGAAGCGGCCTGCCCCGGAGCCGGTGTCAAAGCTCTTGAAGTCGCTAATGCGGCAGCCGGAGACGGCGCCGGCTCCAACGATCTGAGCCAGCATCTTTTCCAGGGTGTCTTTGCCGTTATTGCCATCCCCCAGGCAGAAACTGGCGGGGATTCGGTCGCGGAATCGGCGGATGGTTGGCACATCCAGGGACGCGCCGAATCGTTCCATAAGCATGTCGCCCTCCTCTGGGGTGAGGCACTCCATCAGCCGCTGGAATTCAGCGGGGCTGGCCTCAGGGTTGAAGGCACACCCGGGAGAGGAGGTGAAGATCAGCTCAGGACTGTGTTTGATTAATCGATGCTGGAGGGTCCGGCCGCCTTCGCCACCCCAGGAGAGCTGGAGGACTCCATTGCTGCAGTTCACGTAGCCGCCGGGGTTGAACGCTGACGAGTCCTTCACGGTGCTGAGCAGCAGGAACTCAATGGCCTCCTTGATGCACTGCGGCGCGGCATATGGGATGGTCTCCTGCCCGAAGCGGTCCTCCACCACGTAGTGAGAAGCGAACCAGACGATCTTTGTTGTGAGCTCCGATACCTCGATCTTTCTGTGGTGATCGCCAACGAACTTGTACAGAGTGTCGCCCATAGACGCGTAGCCGCAGCCACCATCGAAAAGCTCGTTCAGGACGATGTGGCCGAAGCGGGTGGCGAGACTGCCCAGGTCGTCCTTGTCTGGCGGCGTGGCGTCGGTGTCGCTGGTGCTTGCTGATTCCACGGCGGCACGCATCCCTTTAAGCCGTTCTGCCTTCCGTCGCCGTGCCTGCTGGCGGCTTTTGTAGCCAGCGACCTTTTTGAGGATGCTGCGGGCCAGCTCCACCCGCATCTTCAGGTTCTGTTTGGCGGCGTTCTCCACCATCAGGGTGACGGTGTTCTCATCGAAGCCAGCCCGGAAGGCGATGGTGGCCAGAGCCCGGACATTGGAGATCTGCAGATCGGCGCGGATGTCTCGAGACCAGTGCTCACGGATGGAATGGATCAGCTCACGGGCGGAGTAGGCCTTGTGAGCGATGGCCTCGAACTCCTTGGGCGAGTGGTGACGGAAGAACTCACAAGCACCGGCGGTGCTGTTGTCGTCCACCGGGGGGAAGAAGGCCAGCTTCAGGTCACAGCGATCAAGGCCAGCCGCTACGAGCGCACCCCAGACGCCAGGTTTCCAGGCGGCATCGGCGTCATAGATCAGGAGCTTCACCGAAGGGGGCAGCAGCTTCCAGGCGGAGACTCCAGCGATGGCGCAGACTGTTTTGCCAGTGGCCAGATGAAGTCGCAGAGCATCTTTCCAACCCTCGGTGGCCATGACCGGATCGCCGTCGCCAAACACGGCAATTGTCTGCTTGTGTCCAGCTCTGCCCATGTATTTGGCCGGTTTCTTCCCGCCCTTGGGGATGACGGGACTGTCGGGCCTGAGCTGTCCGAACTCCCCCTTGAAGGGCAGCAGCAGCCCTTCGGGGTGGTGGACCTGATCGTCGACACCACGGATGCGGTAACCAAGAGATTGCGCCTCCTTGGATGAAATCGACCGAGCGCCGTACTTCAACGCCGCCTTGACTCCTTCGGCGCCTCCAAGTTCTTCGTAGAGATGCCGCTCATGTTCTGATGAGAGCCTGCCTCTTGGCGCTGATAGAGCAGCGTCTTTTTTCATGGCATCTGCTCCAGCCACTCCGCATCGCCGCACATAGCAGCATCGACGTAAAAGTCGGCCTGCTCGGGGGTGCAATCAACAATTGCCCGCAGTGCCATGGCGACACGCTGTTGCACCCAGCAACAACTCGCTGCATCTTCGGGTTCTCCCCATTCCGTATCCCTTGCCAGCAGAGTCAGGAGTGCTTTCGCCAATTCGAGAGTATCGGTGCGATCCAGGTAGAAATTCGCCTGCATTGCTCAGCTCTCCCCCTGACGAATGTCTTCGATCTGCATCAGGATCACATCAAGAAGAACATCTAGTTCTGCTTCTGCTTGGTGGGTAGCGATGTAATCTCTGATTGCGTCCTCATCACTGATTTTTCCTTCGAGTTGAGCCTCGCGTTTCCAAAGCTCATCGAGGGCAAGTGCTATCCACATGGCTCAGCCCTCCATTCCCCGACGGTTCAGTTCTTGGCGAACAAGTTCAACGTGCCAGGTGATTGGCGCGTTGCTGCTGGGAGCGACGCAGTAGTGCTTGCCGGACTCAAGGAAGCCCCCGTGGGTGTCACGCAGGCGTTTGAGGTAGGACGTCGAGCGGCCGAGTGCCAAAGCGGCGGCTGGGGTCGGCAACCAGATAGGAGTCAAAAGCATTTCCTCAGTCCTACGCCTGCTCGAGGGTCAGGTAATCGCTTGCGAAGACGGCTGCCATCGCTTGCTCGCACTCGTCCAACCGGTAGAGGATTGGTGAATTTGGTGCTGTTACAAACTTCCGTCGATAGTGCACGCCGGGCTTGAGCAATCCAGCATTACGCCAGCGGAGTAGCGTGCGTTCGGAGACCTGCAGGTGATCGGCGGCAGCACGTGCCGTCGCCCATGTTGTTGATGCGGTTGCCATTGCATGAGTAGCTCGTGGTCAGTAGCGATGCGATCACTCGGGGGATGCCCCTGCCCAATACTGGAGCCAGCAGCATTAGCTGCCGGAAATAGCGTGATGTAGAGAGACGCCGAATTTGGGTGGGCGGGGTTGTCCTGGTCCGGTTGATCTTGGTCGCTGACAAGACCATAAAGGACAGATCTGGGGGTGCAAGCAGTAATCGACACTAGAGCTTTTCAGGGGAGCTCTTTTGACGTATTGGTGAACTGACCGCTAACGCTGCATTCTTGGCTGCGACCAGAAAGTTGTTGACAGTAAAAAATGTGTCCTTAGGAAATCTGATGGGTGGCTGCCACTTCCTGTACTTTCGCAAATGCCGATAGGCGCTCAACCGCCTCGATTAGCCCCTCTTCGTCGGTCCACTTGCCATAGTTCTGGAGATGGACTGCCGGGGTGTGGCCCATCAGAGCCGACAGGTCCCGGACCGAAAGGCTGCGTTCGTAGGACTTGTGCCCGCGCCAGGCGTAGCCATGTCTGAGGCTGTAGGGCGTGAGCCCAGGATTGGCCTCAGCCAGGCTCTGCCAGTAGGGGTAACGCTCCAACAGCTTGCGGAATGCCTCTCCGACGGGCTTGAACTCGCCCAGCTCGATAGTGGTCAGGATGCGTGGAGGCAATTTCACCAGTCCGCTGGCATAGAGCTGGAGGAACCGCCCGCCTTCGCCCTCGCGGCCAGGGATGTCGAGAGGCAAAGCCAAGCGTTCGGCCTTTGGCCGTTTCATCGCCCAGCGGTTGCGCTTCACGTCGGCTCCAACCCTGAGACGCCCTCCGTCATCGATCCGTAGAACGGCCAGTTCAGCTGGGCGTAGGCCGAACAGCCCCACTAGCCCCACCGCAAGGCGCAGCTCTGGTTTTCCGTCGGCCGCAAGAGCATCAAGGAGCCCGGCGAGCTGTTCCGGCTTGATCGGCCGCCTGAGCTCTTCCCCAGCAACCCGGTGGACAGAACCGATCAACTCGCGCAGCTCGTCCCCCTCAATGGGTTTCCAGCAGGCATCGGCGCCGCAGCGAGTCACCGCAAAGTCCAGCAGTGCCGCCACATCGCCCAGGTGGGCTCTGCGTCCTTTCCCGCCAGGCGGACACTTCGCGAAATGCTGAGCGGTGTAGGCACGCATCAGGCTGCGCCCATCTCTCGGCTTGGGTTTGGTTTCAAGCGTCTTCAGAAAATTGCCTACGCGGTAGCGCAGGTCTCCAAGGGTGCTGCTGCGGCGATCAGCACGGCTCTCCAGAAACTGTTCCGCCACCCGCTGCCAATTGAGCCCGCCCTCGTCGGTAGCGACGGAATCGGCCAAACCAATAAGCCCGTAAGCCTCGGAAAGCCCCAAGCCCCGCTCTTCCATGAGCTGGCGAAGGCGAGCAACTGCGGCATTAATGGCGCTACCGCTGCTAGCTGCCCACGGTATGGAAAGAGTCACGCTGGACCGGCTGCCGTCTGAATGCCGACGGGTGAGCTTGGCCTTACCGGACTGAGGGCTAATGCTCCAGCCGCGACCGTGCTCCAGCTTGACCTGCTTCCGCAGGATCTGGTCCCAGGTTGCGGGCTTCGCCACTGCGCTATCGGGACCAGGGACATAGCGCAGAAATTAGCGCAGAGCTAGCGCAACAGGCCATAGCTAGCCGCCGCCAGCGAGACAGAGAGCGGGCAAGACTTAAGTCTCTGACTTGCATCTCGCCCGCACCGCAACTCATCTGACGAACAACATCTCCTGGTAGGTGGGCAGCGGCCAGGCAGCGTCGTCCACCAACGCTTCGAGGGCATCGGCGGCGGCGCGCAGCTCACCCATCAGCGGCATCAGCTGATCGGCACAGTGGCGCATGTGCGCTTCCGCGCCGTGGGGGGCTGAACCCAGCGCTGCTTCGAGCGCATTGGCTCGATCCACCAGCTGCTGATTGAGGCCGGCGATCTGCTGGGCGATGGCCTTGGAGGGCTGCAGACCAATCGCTTCCTGCTCCTGCAGGGAGCCCGCCAGCTCGCCGAGGTAGGCGCTCACGGCCGGGTAGATCACGGTGCGGGCGATGCGCAGCGCCAGGCGCACCTCCACCTCGATCGCCAGGATGTACTGCTCGGCGTACACCTCAAAGCGGCTCTCAAGCTCAACAGGGCTGAGCACGTTCTGACGCGTGAACAGATCGCGGATGGCATCACGCTGGAGCACCGGCAACGCATCAGCGCTGGTGCGCAGGTTCTCGAGGCCGCGCTCCTTCACCGCCATCTCATGCCAGGCGCTGGAGTAGCCGTCGCCGCCGAAGATCACAGCGCCGTTCTCCTGGGTGATCTGCTGCAGCACCCCGAAGCTGGCCTGCTCGATGCGTTCACCCTTGGCGAGGCGGGCTTCCAGCTGATCAGCCACCCAGCTGAGGGCATCGGCGAGCACGGTGTTGAGCACCACCAGCGGGCCGGCCACCGACTGGCCTGAACCCACAGCGCGGAACTCGAAGCGATTGCCGGTGAAGGCAAACGGGGAGGTGCGGTTGCGATCGCCAGCATCCTTGGGGAACTCAGGCAGGCTGTCGACGCCGAGCTGCATCAGCCCGCCGCTGGTGGAGCTCTTCAGTTGGCCAGCCTTGATCTGGTTGAACACATCCTCGAGCTGGCTTCCGAGGTACACGGAGATGATCGCCGGAGGGGCTTCGTTGGCGCCGAGGCGGTGGTCGTTGCTGGCGGTGGCGATGGCCGCGCGCATCAGCGGGCCGTACTGGTGCACGCCGCGGATCACAGCCCCACAGAACAGCAGGAACTGCATGTTCTCGTGGGGGGTCTTACCGGGATCGAGCAGGTTGCCCTGGGTGCTGTTCCCGATCGACCAGTTCACGTGCTTGCCGCTGCCGTTCACGCCGGCGAAGGGCTTTTCATGCAGCAAGCAGGTGAAGCCGTGGCGCTTGGCGGTGCTCTTGAGCACCGTCATGATCAGCTGCTGGTGATCGGTGGCCACGTTGGCGGCCTCATGCACCGGCGCGATCTCGAACTGGCCAGGGGCCACTTCGTTGTGGCGAGTCTTGGCGGGCACACCCAGGCGGTAGAGCTGATCCTCCACGTCCTGCATGAACACCTGCACCCGCTCGGGGATGGCGCCGAAGTAGTGGTCGTCAAACTGCTGACCCTTCGCCGGCGGAGCCCCAAACAGGCTGCGGCCGGAGAGCTGCAGGTCGGGGCGGAGCGCCATGAAGGCGTTGTCCACCAGGAAGTACTCCTGCTCAGCGCCACAGCTGGAGTTGATCGGAGCAATCTCTTTCTCACCCAGCAGCTTGAGCACGCGGCGCGCCTGGGCGTTCACCGCCGCATTGGAGCGGAGCAGCGGGGTTTTCTTATCGAGGGCCTCGCCGGTCCACGACACGAACACCGTGGGGATGCAGAGGGTGACCCCGTTGGGCGTGCGCATCAGCCAGGCGGGGCTGGTCACATCCCAGGCGGTGTAACCGCGGGCCTCGAAGGTGGAGCGCAGGCCGCCGTTGGGGAAGGAGGAGCCATCGGGCTCACCCTGCACCAGCAGCTTGCCGGTGAACTCAGTGATGGCACGGCCATCGCCCTTGGGCACGATGAAGCCGTCGTGCTTCTCGGCGGTGAGGTTGGTGAGCGGATAGAAAACGTGGGCGTAGTAGAGCGCGCCGCGGCTGGTGGCCCAGTCCTTCATGGCGCCGGCCACGGCATCCGCCACGGAAGGGTCGAGGCGGCCGCCTTCGCGGATCGTGGCCTGAATCGACTTGAACACGCTGCGCGGCAGCGCCTCCTTCATCCGATCCAGGGTGAACACATCGCTGGCCCAGATGTCCGAGAGAGCGGATGGGGCCTGCACCGCCGCGGGCTTGCGCCGCTGGATGGTCTGCAGGGCGGCAAAACGCTCAGCGCTGGGCATGGCCGATGTGTATCAATCCAAACCATGCAAGGCGTCCACGGCGGACTCATTGGTATCAAGCGATACCAATTTGCGATCTGATCAGCGCCGGCTCAGCGCGCGCCGTTGCGCCACCAGGGCCTTGGCAGGCACCAGTAGATCAGCAGCAGCAGCTCAACCACCACCAACACGCCCAGCCCGGTTGCCAGCAGCGGCCGGGCCAGTGGAACCAGCACAAGCCACACCACGCCGTAGCTGAGGGTGACGGCCAGCGAGAGCCCCAGGGCCACGATCGCCACCACACGGCCCCAACGGCGACCTTTCACCAAAGCAGCCGAGGCCACCACCCCGAGCACCAAAGCGGGCAGGATCGCGCTGAGCCCCACCGCCCAATTGGCCGCCGCCATGGAGCCGCCGCTGGTGAGCAGCTGCACCAACCAGGGCAAGCCAGCGGCATTTAGCAACAAACCGGCCCAGGCCAAGGAACGATCGAGGCTTTGGTTCGCTCGCATCAACAGCCAGAAGCACGCCAGGCCATAAAACCGGCATGGCGCAAGGTGCGCCAGCAGCCGCTGGGCGTGCTCATCTCGATGCCCACCTGCAGGGCCAGCTGACGCTCCCGTTCGCGCTGATCAGCCCGCTCATCCACCAGGCCCTGCAACTCCAGCCACTCCATCGCCGCTTCCAGCGCCAGCTCAAGGCTCTCGAAGCACTCATCCAACACCGGATGGGGCTGACCCTGCCGGTCGGTGAGGCGATAAAGCCGCGTGGAGATCGCTTGCCGGGGCGTGTAAGCCATGCGATCAGTCTGATTGGATCAGCCGCGAAGGCGGGTGCCCTGGAGCACAGGCGGCCGTGCCCGCGTCAGCGCCGGGTCAGTGCAGCTCAAACAGCAGCAGATCGGCGCCGGATGCCCCCGCCCTCAGTGGGAGCGGAGGCGCAGCTGCAGCGGGTCGAGGTGTCCAGCCGAGCCCGTCACCGCGCTGCAGCAACCAGGGCTGCTCCAGCGTTCCATCGATCATCTGGATCCAGGCGGCACCCGAGAGCTCAGGCAGCTCCACCACCGCTGAAGCCTGAAGCTGCGCCCGCCAAAGGCGCACCGGCCGATGAATCGCCAGGGCGCCGCCTTGACGCTGGGGATCGAGCAACGAGGTCCAGCCGCTTTGGAGCGGGAAGGGTTTCTGCTCATAGGCCGGCGCGATCCCCGTGGAGCTCGGCTCCACCCAGATCTGCAGCAGGCGGCAGGCCTGATCCGATCCATTGATCTCGCTGTGCACCACGCCGGTGCCGGCGCTCATGCGCTGCACCTCCCCGGCGCGCAGCACCTCGGCATGCCCCATCGAATCGCGGTGGTGCAATTCGCCTTGCACCATCACCGTGATGATTTCCATATCGCGGTGGGGATGCATGCCGAAGCCCCGGCCCGCGGCAATCGTGTCGTCGTTGATCACCCGCAACGGGCCGAAGCCCATCCAGGCCGGGTCGTAGTGGTTGGAGAAGGAAAAGCTGTGCCAGCTATCCAGCCAATCGAGCTCACTGTGAAAGCGCTCAGCGGCGGGCCGCAGAACCAGCGCATCGGCTCCCAGGGCCTGAGCCAGAACGGCATGGCTGGCGGGAATGGCGATGGGAGTGGTTGTCATGGCCAATCAATCGGCTCAAGGCTGGAGAGGTTGGAGCTGTTTAAGGCGGTGGATCAGGTCGGCGATCGACTCATCCTTAGCGCTGCTCATGGCGTTACTCACCAACTGGCGGCCCACCACATGGGCGCCGAGATGGGCCAACTGCAAACGCAGCGCCGCCATCACCGCATGGCCACCACCGCCGGAGTGCGTGGCGATCGCCACAGGACGGCCGTTGAACAGGGCGCGGAAATCGTCGCCCTGCACCGATAACCAGGCGATGGCACTGGTGAGCACCGGCGGAATGGAGCCGTTGTATTCCGGTGCGCAGATCACCCAGCGCGTTGCGGCCTCAAGCTGGTGTTGCAGTGGCGCCAGATCAGGCGGCGCGCCTGCAGCCAAGGCCCGCGGCGTAAACAGCGGCAAATCCAATGCCGTGAGATCCAACACCTCTGCATGGAGGCCCTGGGCCTGGGCTTGTTCGGCAAAGCGCTCCGCCAGCTTTAGGTTCTCACCGTTACTGGCGGCGATCACCAAGAGGTCCGGGGGCAGAGGGGTTGTCACGGTTGAACTCAACTCCTGAATGTGCAGCCAGGGCGCCTGGGGATCTGCAGCCTGATGCGGCTGCCGGTCCGGATGAGCCCCCTTCACATGTGATCGTGCGCTGGGCAGCGGCAGGAACACAAGAGCGCACCGCAAAGTGGGGTGGTTACCCAAACGTGAGCGATGGGTGGGGACCAGGGTTTTCAGAACAGCTATCAGCACAGCCAGTGCAAGGCGGAGCTGGCCCTCAAGGTGATCCAGGGGCGCTGGAAGCTGCTGATCCTGCGGGAATTGCTGGAGGGAATCCGCCGCTTCTCCGATCTGCAGCGGGCCCTGGCCGATGTTCAGCAAGGGGTGAGCCAGAAGGTGCTCACCTCCCAACTGCGCGAACTCGAAGCCGATGGTGTGATCAGCCGCACGGTGTATCCCGAGGTGCCGCCCCGGGTGGAGTACGCCCTCACAGACCTAGGCCATGAACTCGTGCCGGTTCTTGATGGACTTCACGCCTGGGGCGAACGCGCCGAGCTGGACAAAGCTCCCTGATCAGCGGGTGAGGAGTCGGTGCCGTGTGCTCACGGGCTGGGTTGTTGGTCTGTCTTGGGGCGCTGTCTCAGGGTGATGTCTTGGTGTGCTGTCCAAAAGCGGATATCCATGGATATCCGCTTTTGGACAGGCCTCTGATCTACACAAAGCCCCCAAGGAACAGAGCGCACGCCTGCCCTGTCCAGGTCAGCAGAACATCCGCCTGACGCTCAAGCTCAATGCTTCACGCCGGGGATGAAGCGCTTCTCGTGGTCGGCACCTTTGAGCATGCGGTTCCAATACACCCACGGCAGGATCGTGGTCTTCATCACCCACATGCTCCAGCGCTCCTTGGTGGGATCCAGGGGGAAGGAGGGCTCTGGCTGAGCGTCGTAGTTGAACTCGGCCATGATGGTTTTGCCGTAGCCGGTGATCAGCGGACAGCAGCTGTAGCCGTTGTAGGAGCCATCGCCCTTGCCGCCATCGAGCTGGGCCAGCAGGTTGGTCACCAGCGCCGGCGCCTGTCCACGCACCGCAGCGGCGGTTTTGGAGTTGGGCATACCACTCACATCGCCGATCGCAAACACGTTCGGGTAGCGCAGGTGCTGCATGGAGTGCTTGTCCACCTCCACAAAACCGCTGGCGGCCGCAAGGGGGCTCTGGGCCACCACATCCGGCGCCGCCATGGGCGGAGTGACATGCAAGAGCTCGTAAGAGATCACCTCCTCCCGGGGTTCCTCCCCGTCCTTAGCCACCTTGAACACCGCTTCTTTGCTCTCCGGCCGCACCTCGATCAGGGTGTGGCTGTAGCGCGCATCAATCCCCTTGCGGGCCACCACCTCCCGCAGTGGTGCGGCATAGGCCGGGATGCCGAAGATGCCGGGAGTGGCCGTGGCATAAATCACCTTGCTTTTGGCGGCCAGCGCCGGATCACGCTTGATGGCGTCGTCGGCCATGTAGGCGATCTTCTGGGGGGCGCCAGGGCACTTGATCGGCATCGGCGCGCAGGTGAACACGGCGTTGCCGCCCTTGAAGTTTTGGATGCACTCCCAGGTGTAGGCAGCGAAATCCTTCGAGTAGTTGCTGCACACGCCGCCCTTGCCCAAGGCCTCGGGCAGTCCCTTGATGGCGTCCCAGTTGAGCTTCAGGCCGGTGGCCACCACCAGGGCGTCGTAGGTAAGGGTCTGACCGCCACTAGTGCTGACACTGTTGTTGCTGGGGTCGAAACCGGCCACCGCTTCGCGGATCCAGGTGACACCCGCAGGAATCAGATCGGCCTCCTGGCGGCGGGTCTGGGCCATGGTGAAGACCCCACCCCCCACCAGGGTCCAACCCGGTTGGTAGTAGTGCTCGCTGGAGGGCTCGAGGATGGCCACCTCCAGGCTGGGGCGGAACCGCTTGAGGCGTGCGGCCACGGTGATGCCGCCCGCACCACCGCCCACGATCAACACCTGGTGATGACCCATGACCCTGGGATTGAAAGAGCTGCCCCAGATCTAACCAGACCTGCAGCGTCTGACCACGCCACCCACTTTCTCAAAGTCGGACCGACTTCGCTTAAGACGGGCTATGCTCGCGCCAGCGCAGGGCGCCATCCGCAAGCACCGCAACCCATGGACCTTTCCAAACCCGGCACTCAGGCCAACCTCGAAGCCGCCTTCGGCGGCGAAAGCATGGCCAACCGCAAATACCTCTTCTTCGCCGACGTAGCCAAACAGCTCGGCAACAGTGAGCTGGCCAAGTTGTTCCGCGACACCGCGAACCAGGAAACCGAACACGCGTTTGCCCACTTCCGGCTGCTGCATCCGGAGCTGGTCGTCGACGACCCCGCCTCCCTCAGCGATGCCCAGAAACAGGCGGTGCTGAGCCGCTGCCTGGAGCTGGCGATTGAGGGCGAAACCTACGAGTACACAACGATGTACCCGGAATTCGCCGCTCAGGCCCGCGCCGACCGCGACAGCGGCGCCGAGGCGGAGTTCAACGAGCAGATCAGCGAATCCCAGGAGCACGCGGGCATCTTCCGCACCGCGGCCCGCAACTTCGGCCTGCTCACCCTCGTGGAGCACCACCACGCCGATCGCTACAGCATCGCCCTGGAAGCGCTGCAGGGCAACGGCACGGCCGGCGAGGCCAGCGAACCGGTGAGCGGCCTGTGGATCTGCAAGGTGTGTGGCGTGATTTACGACCCCGCCGTGGGCGACCCCGACTCGGGCATCGCCGCCGGCACCGCCTTTGCAGCCATCCCCGACGATTGGAGCTGCCCGATCTGCGGCACCCGAAAGGCCAACTTCATCCCCTACCGCCCGGCGGAGCTGCAGGCAGCCTGAAACCTTCAGGGGGCTGACGCTTAACACAAGCAAATCAGCCCCCAGCGGCTTTAGTGTGCGTTCCAGCACAGAACGAGCGGCATGTGCGCCGATCTCAACCCGTCAGGCCAGCTCACACCTCGCGACGCCGGCTCCAGCACCAGCCTCAAATGGGGCCAAAACGGTGAACTCTCGCCGGTGGATCTCCAGCGTGTGCTGGAGCGCCTCACCGATCCCGCCCTCACCCAGTGCAGCCTCCAGCAAGACGCTCACACCGATTGAGGGCGGGTATCGGGCAACACAAGGGTTCACGCCCAGAATTGAGCGATGAACCAGGTTGATGACGCCACCCCAACCACCCGGCTGCTGGTGGTGGAGGACGACGACACCATCCGCGAAACCGTGGCCGAAGCCCTGGAGATGGAAGGCTTCGCCGTAACGGCCGCCACCAACGGCCGCAGCGCCTGGGATCTGCTTAGCCGCGACTCGTTTGATCTGGTGGTGCTCGATCTGATGCTGCCGGGCATCAACGGCCTGGATCTCTGCCGCCAGCTGCGCCAGGGCAGCACACCACCCCTGATCCTCGTGGTGAGTGCCCGCGACACCGAAACCGATCGCGTGCTGGGGCTGGAGGTGGGTGCCGACGACTACCTGATCAAACCCTTCGGCATGCGCGAACTGGTGGCTCGCTGCCGGGCCCTACTGCGCCGCCAGCGCACACCCCTACCAACCACCAGCAGCCTCGAACATCTCGATCTCTTGCTGTATCCGGGTGAATGCAGGGTCACCCGCGATGGCATCGACATCCGCCTGTCACCGAAGGAATACAAGCTGCTGGAGCTGTTCATGCAGAACCCGCGCCGGGTTTGGAGCCGCGAGCAGCTGATCGAACAGGTGTGGGGCGTGGATTACATCGGCGACAGCAAAACGGTGGATGTGCACATCCGTTGGCTGCGAGAAAAGATCGAAGACGATCCCTCCAATCCCGCCAAGTTGGTCACCGTGCGTGGCTTTGGGTATCGCTTCGGGTAACGGGTGAGCAAGGAAACGGCCCTGGCCCTATTGATCGGCGCAGCCGCTGGCGGGAGCCTGGGGCTGCTGGTTCGGCGCAAGCCGCGCCTGCAACGGCGCCGCCGCCGCCAGCGCCCCCTCGATCCACCCGAAACACAACTGCGCGCCTGGATGGAGGAGGTGCCGCAGGGGTGGTTGCTGCTCAATGGCGACAACCGCATCGCCGGGCTCAACCCCCGCGCCGAACTGCTGCTCGAACTGGAGGATTCCAGCCTGGGGCTGCGGGGTGAGCCCTTTGCACTGTTGGATCCCTCCGATGAACTGCTGCACCTGGTGAACCTGGCCCGCGACAAGGGCCTGCCCCAACGCGGCTCCTGGCCGCTGCGCAGCAGCAACCTCGACGTGCGGGTGATGCCCGGCGACGACGGCTGGGTGGCTGTGGTGCTGCAGGGGCGCAATCCACTGGAAAGCCAGTTGGAACGCCAGGAGCAATGGGTGAGCGATGTGGCCCATGAATTGAAGACACCGCTCACCGCCCTGCGGCTGGTGGGCGACAGCCTTGCCCTCAAAGCCGAAGGGCGCCAGGCGGTGTTGGTGCAGCGGCTGCAGCGGGAATTGGAGCGGCTGCAGGTGCTGGTGAGCGATCTGCTCGACCTCTCGCGCCTCGACAACACCCCCTTCACGGAGGCAAGCCCACAGGCGGCGGTGGATCCAGCGGCCCTGATCAACCGTGTGTGGAACACGCTCGAGCCGCTGGCCTCGGAGCGCGGCGTGCAGCTGCAGGTGGTCTCAGCACAGCAGCTGGGCGGTGGTGGACCTGAACTGGCGGCCATTGATCCCGCCCGCTTTCATCAAGCGCTGCTCAACCTGCTCGACAACGCTCTGCGCTACAGCCCCGATCAGGCCACCATTGATGTCGACATCAGTGCCCGAAACCGCTGGTGCATGGTGTCGGTGCGCGATCACGGGCCGGGCCTGAGCGACACCGACCTCGAGCGGATGTTCCAGCGCTTCTATCGCGGCGATCCCGCCCGGGCCCGTTCACCCCGCAGCGGCAGTGGACTGGGCCTGGCGATCGTGCAGCAGATCGCCCTCTCCCAAGGAGGAATGGTGCGGGCCAGCAACCACCCCGATGGCGGCGCACTGCTCGAGTTGCTCGTGCCGCGCGCCGCCTGAACCCTCAACCCCGGGGCAGATGGCTCACCACCAACTGCCGCTGCTCATCGAGCTGCAACCAACCCTCTTCCCGCAGCAGGCCGAGCACACGGGTCACCGTGACGCGCGTGGTGCTCAGGGCATTGGCGATGTCTTGGTGGGTGAGGCGGAGGTTGAGCAGCAGGCCCTGCTCGCAGGGCTGGCCGTAATCCTGAGCGAGCAGCTCCAGGAATCCGCGCACCCGCTCCTCGATGCGGCGCAGGCCGAGCAGCGCGATCAGCGCTTCCGACTGACGCATGCGGCTGGTCATCGCCCGCACCAGGGTGACGGCCAAATGGGGGGTGGATTCGATCTCATCCATCGGCAGACAGAGCAGATCGCTGTCGCCAATGGTGGTGGCTTCGTAGAGATCGATGTTGGTGAGCGGCTCACCGAAGATCTCGTTGGGGCCCGCCAGGCCGAGCAGCAGGTCGTCGCCCTGCTCATTCATGCAGCTGAGCTTGACCATGCCGCGGGTCACCAGCCACACGTGATTGCGGAGCAGGGGAACCTTGCTGCCGGCGCTGAGGTGCACCAGATCACGGCGCTGATACACCTCCTCCAGCGAGCTGCGAAGACCCTGCTGACCACTTGGTGTGTAAACCATCGAGCTGTTGTGCCGACGGGACCCGCGGACTGTATGGAGCATCACCAGCGCTTGAGCAAAGCCCGGGTAGAGGCGCGGTTAAGGCTGGGTTAGGTGTTGAACTGAAGCCCTAAAAGCTGCTGGCGACCGGCTGGTGACCGCAGCTCAGCCGAGGCCTCGAGCCAGCGCAGCCAGGCCTGATCGCGGGCCTCGCAGATCAGGCTGCAGAGAACCGGCAACACGGCATCGGGGCGCTCCTCCAGCAAGCGCTCCAGGGTGAGCACCAACACCCGCAGATCCTGAAGATCCCCAAGGGCCGTCTGCATCCGTTTGAGCTGCAGCAGCCAGGGCTGAAAGGCTTCAGGGGCAAGGGTGCTGAGGTTGGCCAGGCCGTAGCGGGCTCGCTTGATCCGGCGGCGCAGCTGATGCAGCGCCACAGCGCCATCGATCTCGTGGGGGCGCTCCACCCACCAGCCGGGGAGCGTGAACAAGCCAGCCAACACCACCTGCTGCATGTCCGCAAACCACGCCGCCATGGGCTCTGCCCCCATGGCCGTGAAAGCAGGCTCCCGCAACCAGAGCTGCAGCCGCGCCAGCAGCTTGAGATAGCGGCGACCCTTGAGCGTGTCGGTTGTGATCGTGAAGGCCAGCTTGCGCTCACGCTTGAGCTGCTTGAGCAGCTTGCGCAGGGGCGCCTGTTCGCGCTCCGGCAGCAGGGGCAACCAGTGGTGCTCCAGGCGATGGCGCATCACATCGAGATCACGGGTGAGCCCCAGATCCGAACCGATCCGGGCCAACCGCTGGGCCGACACCTGCTCCGACAACACCAGTGCTGCCGCGAACTGCTCCACCGTGCTGCGCATCTGGCGGCAGCACACCCGCATCTGATGCAACGGCTCAGGATCGCGATCGGCGAGCACATCGAGCTGCAGGGCCACCAAACGGCGCGCACGCTGCTCGAGCAAAACGGCAGCAAACGCACCGCAACCATCAGCGCTCACGGGTGTTGACCGATCCAGATCGCCCACAGGGCAACAGCGAAAGGCTCACTCTGAACACACTGCAGAGGTTAAGGAGTTAAGGGGTGGTTATGGACCCTGGTTGCCGTTGGAGCGCTGCTACGTTCCTTGAAAAAGTCTTCCTGCGTGAAGCTGTCCACACTGATCCGAGAACCCCTGGCGGGGCCATCGCTTACATCGACATCCAATGGCACATCCGAGACCGAAGCTGATGGAATCAGCGCCTCAGATGCTGCCCAAGAGAGCATCAATCGATGGGAAACGTTGCATCAGAAGGAACACCTGCTCTGCCTGAATCAGCGCGAGGCGTTGATGCTGTTCGGCTTGCTGCAGGCCGCCTCTCGCCATGAACCCACCCGCCAAACCATCCTCAGCAGCGGCGATTACCAGCAGTTCCACCGGCAGCTCAGCCGATCACTGGCTCAAAGCCTGAGCTGCTGAGGACAGGCCTTTGTGGCCAGCTCAGAAATAGAGCCGACTGGACGACTGCTCCCGCTCGGCCAGCTTCGGCAACCAGCGCTGGCGCAGCTCCTCGGGACTCATCGCCCATTCCTCAAGGGGCTGCTGAGCAGCCACCAGGGATTGCAACCAATCGCGAAAGCTCTCAAGGCTCTGCACATGAGCCTCCAGGCTTGGCGTATCAGACACGGGGCTTCAGGGCGCTGCTTGTGAGCGTAGGCGCAGTTTTGCCGCCGAAGCGATGCAGATCCTGAAGATTTGCCGGTGCATTCTGCGGGTTCAGAATGCGCAGGGTGCCCAACCAAAAACCCTGGATGGCCATACAGCAGGCCACCGGCGGCAGCCAGATCCGAATGCTCTGCATGCGAAGGCCTTTGGGCGTTGCAGTATTCGAGTCGATTCCGCGCAGCAGGGCTGTGGCAGGCAACACCGAGGGGCCGTGCTCCGGCTCACATCGGCGGGTTCAGAACACCTCGCTACCTTGCCGATGGTTGCGTGCACGGACGGATGCAGAGCCTCCCCCAACTGAGGCCAACGCCCGGCTCCCTGGATTCGCGCCGCCTGGAGGAACGTCCGGGCCAGATGCCCAACAGCCTCTATCTGGCCGGCGGACGCGCACCCACCACCTTCTCAGCGTTGGTGCTCTGGCCGGAAGGCCCTCAACTGTGCCGCCTCAAGGATCGCGGGCAGCTTGAAGATCTGCTGAGCCAGCGGGTGCCGATTTGGCTGCGGGTGAGCGGCATGGGGCAGCCGCATCTGATCCGCGAGGCTCTCGAGCTCTGCCGGATTCCGGCGGCCTTCAGCCCCCTGGTGCTCGACACACCGCAATCCACCCGTGTCGATTCCATGGGCGATGTGATTGCCGTGGTGCTGCATCGGCTGCGCTTCTCCAGAGATCCACTCAATCTGGTGAGCGATCAGGTGAGCATGCTGCTCACCCACAACTGCCTGATCTCGATCGAAGAAGCGCCGAGCAGTGAGCCCTTCGCCTCGCTCACCGATTGGCTGATGCAGAAGAGCCCGGTGGCTGCCGCCGAAGACCTCGACGATCTCCTCCATTACATGGTGGACAACATCCTCGATGGCATCTTTCCGATGCTGGAGCAGATGGCCAATCGCCTCGATGATCTCGAGGAAGCGGCACTGCGGGATCCGCGGCCACGGGTGCTCACCCGCGCTTATCAACTGCGCGCGAACCTACGGCGAATCCGCCAGCAACTCTGGCCGCTGCGGCATCAGATCCTGCTGTTTCTGCGCCAAAACCAACCGGTGATGGGGCCCGATGGTTTACAGGGATTTCAGGAAATGGCTCAGAACGTGGAGCAGATCTTTGAGAGCTGTGAAATCCTGCGTCATCAGTGCGATGCCGTCACCGAAGCGCACATGGCGAGCACGGGAAATCGGATGAACCAGATCATGAAAACACTCACGATCGTGTCCACGATCTTCGCGCCCCTCACCTTCATTGCCGGAATCTATGGCATGAACTTCGACAACATGCCCGAGTTGCACTGGCGCTATGGCTACATCGCCTCGCTAGTGCTGATGGGCACGATCGCCAGCATGCAGGCGATCTACCTCTGGCGGCGTGGCTGGTTTGAAGACTGGACCGCACCTCGCCGCTAAAACCCGCTGGAATCAGCGAAGATGCGTCATTCTTCGAGGCCGCGCAGCCTTCGCTCAAGACTGGCCATCAGCTCGATCGCAAACAGGGGGGTTTCCTGCACCGCAAACAGAAATTGTTCGCGGCCCATCTCAATCAGTTCCGTGAGCTCCAAGGCTCGGGCCGTGCCATGCCGGCGATGGTTCTCGCTCACGAGGGCGCCCACACCCAGCACATCCCCAGGGCCAAACAGCTCGGGGGCCTCACCACCCCAGCCGAGCTCAATCGCACCGGTGAGAACGCAGAAGATGGTGTCGCCAGGTTCACCCGCTTCAAACAACACCTCCCCAGCGGTGAGCACGCGCAGGGGCAGGCTGCTGGCGAGGGCCTGCATGGTGTGAAGCAGACCGGAGTTCATGCAAGGTGATGCACCTTGCACCATCGTGCTGAGCTTTGATGAAGGGACGGTGAAGGACAGCCGTGGAGCCGGTTTCTACGGTGAGGCAGGCGGTCTTGAGCCAAGGTGACGATCGGCGACGGAGGTGTGCTGATCTGCGGTCTGGGCGCGCTGGGTCAGGCCTGCCTCGAGCGCCTGCTTCCCTTCGACGTTCCGCTGTCAGCGGTGGATCTGCTTGAGCCCCAGTGGCGCCATGCCGAACTGGCTGAACGCATCAGCCAACTGGTGCAGGGCGATATGCGTCATGCCCAGGTGCTGGAGAAGGCCGGGATTCGGCAGTGCCGGTCGGTGTTGCTGCTCAGCGCCGACAGTCAGGTGAATCTGGAGGCCGCGCTGCTGGTACGGCTGTTGAATCCTGATGCCGATGTCGTCGTGCGCTCCAGCAGCGGCGAGCAGGCGATCGGACAGCTGCTGGAACAACGGCTCCCCAAGGTGGCGGTTGTCGACCCGCTGGTGCTCACCGCTGGAGCGATCGCCAGCGCTGTGCAGCCCCAGGCGGGATTGATCCAGCTCGATAGCGATACGGAGGGCGACACCATCAGCGTGGTGGGCGCAGCTGAAGCCATCCGAGAGCCAACCGGCCGACGCTTGCGTCAGGCCGGGGGTTTGGATGCCGATCTCTGGATCATCCGGCGGCAACGAGGCTTAGCTGCTGCGCAACCAACCCAAACAACACTCCAACGGCTTGCCCAGCTACAGCGCGGCTGGCAACGGCGTTGGCGAGCGATACCGCAGCGTCAGCTGGGCTGGCTGGCACCACTCTTGCTCGGTGCAGTCGCCACGGGATTGGTGCTGTTTGCCGAGCGAGCTGGCGACTGGCGGCGTGCCCTGTTGATCACCCTTGGGCTGCTGCAGGGCGAATTCGTCGACCCGGTGATGTTGCTCGGTCAGCGCAGCCTGTGGCAACTGCTGGCCGGCCTGAGTTACGCCCTGCTGGGCACCCTGGTCACATCGGCCTTGGTGGCCTTGATCCTCGAGCAGCTGCTCACCGAACGGCTGGGGCTGCAACGGCGCGAGCGCCTTCGGGTTGGCAGCCGCCAGGTGTTGATCGTGGGCGGCCAGGAGGTGGTGGAACCGATTCGAACGCTGCTGGAAGGAGAACGCATCGGCGTGCAAACCGCCTGCTTCGCAGAGGGCCGAAGTGGGCTGGAGAGTCAGCTGGAGCAGCTCAAACACACACAACTGGTGGGCATCGGACTCCTCAGCAACAATCTGCTCCGCAATGTGCAGGCGGCACTGACCCTGCAGCAGAGCCACCCCAGCTGTCGCTTCGCGGTGCTCGCCCACGCCATGGAGGCCAGCGATCAACTGGGCCGCTTACTCGGAGGTATCAGCGTGATCTCCAGTGTGGATCTGGCCGCGGATGCCCTCGTGGCCACGGCTTTTGGTGAACGGGTGGAGAGAGTGCTGCAGATCAACGGGCAGAACCAACTAGTGGTGCGCTACCGGGTGGAGCCCAACGATCAACTCTGCGGGCTGACGATCGCCCGGGTGGAGAACGGCTACGGAATGAATGTGCTGCGACATCAACGGCGTCATCACACCAGCGGCCGTGCCATCCCTCCCCTGGATTGGTCGCTGCAACCAGGCGATGAGATCAGTGTGCTGGCCAACCTCGACAGTCTCCGGCGGGTGGAGTGCGGTGAACGGGAACCAGCGCCGTGCTGCGTGGAGCTGCGGGCCAATCCGCACACCCATGAGCGATTTGTGGTGCAGCAGTGCCTCGCCCGCTTTCTGAACCTCGCTCCTGGGCAAGTGCAGAGCTGGCTGGATGGTGCGTGGCAACGAAGCCAGCCTCTGGATCGCGATCTGGCGGAGCTGATGTGCCGGGAACTGCAACGGCTACGGGTGGAGACACGGCTGTGCAGCGCCGCCGAGCTCTCCACTGCGCAGATCGACCATGACTGACGGATGGGCGCGGCTGCTGTTAGGCCCGGCCTGGGGACTGGTCAGCCCGTTGCTGCCCTGCCCATTGGATGCGGGCTGGACCATCCACCGCGACGTGCCGTTACCGGGGCCAGGCGGGGGGTATTCGGCCATCGCGGTTGAGAACCCGATGCTCCGGTTCTGGCTGTTGAGCGACCTGCCAGAGGGTGAGCTCAGCACCTGGACACTGCCCTCAGGTGACAGCGCACCCCGCCGCCTGGACGCCCTGCAGCTGCGGGTGCCCCAGCAGATCACCCAACAACTCGATGGCGAGGGCCTGGTGATCGACGGCGATCAGGCCTGGGTGGCCACAGAAGGGAGACGCAGCCAGGAGCGTCCGGCCCTACTGCTGCGCTTCTCGCTGGTGAGCGGAGCGCTGCTGGAGGCGGTACCACTGCCGCCGCTCTGGCAGCCGCAACCCCAGCAGGGCCTCAACAGCAATGCAGGCCCAGAAGGGTTGGCGCGGCTCAGCCGCCCGGGAGAACCACTTGCCTTGCTGATGGCAGCCGAACACCCCCTCCTTCAGGACCCAGCCCATCAGATTCGCCTGCTCCGCTGGGACTGGCCACGGCAGAGCGCTTCACGCCTCGACCCGCCCCAGCCCCTCGAGCAGGGGGCGCTGGAGGCACCAGCAGATGGTCCTTGGGGGCTGACCGATCTCCAGGTCTTGCATCCGCAGCAGCCGGGTTCACCGCTCTTGCTCACCCTTTGGCGCCGTTATCGGGAGCCCTTGCAATGGAGCAACCAGCTGCGTCTCTATCGCCTGCCTGAACCAGGACAGGTGGAGAGGGCGATCCACCACTGGGATCTCCAGGCAGACGGCTTGACCCCCGAAAACTGGGAAGGTCTCAGCTTGGGACCAACGATGTCGTCTGAACAACCCAGTTGGCTGCTGGTGAGCGACGACAATCGCAATCCCTTACAGACCAGCCGATTGGCGCTGCTCCAGCCCCATCGCTCGGCCACCTGCACGCAATGGCAGCCATGAAGAGACGCTCACTGCTGGAGTGCCTAGGGCTAACGGCCGTCAGTGCCGCCGCAGGGGTGTTCAGCGATCGCCAGGCCGATGCGAGAGCAACGCCAGTGGCGGAGTGGCCATCGATCAGCGGGCCAATGCCCTTGCCAGGAGACGGCCTGACGGGCACGCAACAGCGGCAAACCTACCGGCGCATCAGCCTGCTGGATCGGCTCGAGGTGCCAAAGGGATACCGCTCGGATGTGGTGCTCACTTGGGGCGATCGGCTCGGCGACGGCGTGATGGGGTTCAACAACGACTACCTCGCCTTCACGCCTTTGGCTCCTGATCGCGCCCTACTCACCATCAACTTTGAGTACATCAGCGCACTCAACTGGTGTGAGGGATATCTGGAAGCCCATGGGCGCAGTCTCCCCTTTGCCGCACTGGAGGAGCTGTTGCGACAAGCCGGTGGTCGGGCAGACATCCCTGCCCTGCCCTCGGCGAGCCCACTGCGAAACCTGGCGGAACAGGTCGCCCAAGCGGCGCTTGAAGATCTGGGGATCGGAGTAGCCGGCTTACGGCGAGCGGCCGATGGGCGATGGCGCCATGAACCCACACCACTGGAACGGCGGATCCATGGTCTCAGTGGCTTGAAGGAGCCCAACCAGAGGCTGCGCAGCAGTGGTCCAGCTGCTGCGGTCTTTCGCAAGCGCAACCGCCTGGGCTACGACGACGGACTTGGTGATCGCATTGTTGGCACCTTCGCCAATTGCGCCGGCGGACAGACCCCGTGGGGCACCGTGCTCTCTGCTGAAGAGAACTTCCAATCGCAGGTGGTTGAGGCGGTGTATGCCGACGGCAGCTCACCGCCGCCATCCCAGCGCCCGTTTCAGTTCACACGCCAACGCGTGGCTGGCCTTGGCAATCCCTTCGGCCTGGCCGGCAATAAATATGGATGGATGGTGGAACTGGATCCGCGAGATCCAAACAAGCCTGCGGTGAAGCACACCTGGCTGGGACGGTTCCGCCATGAAGCGGTGGCCGTACGCGCCAGGCCCGGCGAACCGCTGGTGGTTTATTCAGCCTGTGATCGCCATAGCGGGCATCTGTATCGCTTTGTCAGTCGTCGTCCGGTGCGCGATCCCCGCAATCCCGCCAACTCACAGCTGCTGGAGGAAGGCCGGCTGGAGGTGGCGCAGCTGAAGGCCGATGGCACCGGCCAGTGGCTTCCCCTGTCTCCCAAGACACCCATCGATCCCTTCAACTCCACGCAGGAGGAGATCCTGGGGAGTCCGACCCAGATTGAAGTTCCCCACAGTGATCGCCGCCGTGCCGGGGGCGAAGTGCTGCGCAGCGCTGCGGAACGTGAGCGCTACCGCAGCTTGTATCCAACGCTGGCCGATCTCTACAACGGCGAAGCCGAGGAACTGCAGGGCGCCATCCTCATCGATGCCCACCTGGCCGCCAACGCCATCGGAGCCACCCCCACCGCTCGCCCCGAAGACACCGACATCGATCCGATCAGCGGTGATCTGCTGATCACATTCACCATGGGAGGCTCGGATGAAACGGGCAGTCCTGACCCCGCGATTTTTCGGGGGCCGAAGGGGGAAACGCCCTGGCCCTTTGGCTGGGTGATGCGCTTGAGCGACGCTCCAGCCGATGGCACGGTGCCGGGCGGCGCTTTGCAGTGGCGCATGGTGGCCACCGGCGGCACACCCTGGAAAGGAGGCCTTGGATTCGCCAACCCCGACAACCTGGCGATCGATCAGCGGGGCAACATCTGGATGGTGACGGATCGTTCGTTTGGCAGCAGCGAGAGCGACATCTTCGGCAAGAACGCCTGCTGGATCCTGCCTCGAACCGTTTCAGGCGATCAGGAGGCGGTGCTATTTGCCAGCGGCCCGATCGAATCCGAACTCTGCGGACCCTGTTTTGATCCCGAGGAACACACCCTGTTTCTGGCCGTTCAGCATCCGGGAGAGCAACACGGTTGCCATCAACGCGAGCAGCTCGAAATGCAGGCCTTCACGCTGGAGGATCGCTCAGGCCAACGCTTTGATCAGCTCCGCAGCGTGCCGTTGGGTTCGAACTGGCCCTCCGGCGTGCCCGGCCGTCCCCCGAGGCCGGGCATCGTGGCTGTGAGCCGCAGCCAGGGCGGGGCGTTGCTCCCACCAATCTGAATTAAGCCCGCTCAGCCAGCAGCTCGCGGGCGCCAGGATCCACAAGCCGTAGGCGTTTGGTGGCCCGTTCCAAGCGGCGATTCAATGCCTGGCGAGTGATGCCCATGCTGCGGGCAACATCGCTCTGGGTTTCCCCCCGAACAAGGCGATCGAGCAGGGCAAGCTCAGCGGGAGCTTTGCGGCGCAACCGCGCTGCTGCATCGTGCAAATCCTGCTGATCCAGAGAGCCATCCTGTGGCGCGGCGAGGCAATCGCTCAGATTGAGCGGCTGATCGTGCCCCATCTCGAGCGGACGATCGAGGCTGTCGACCTGGGAGGCTCTCCACGCCTGCTGCAGCTCCCTGAGCTGATCGGGGTCAACCTCTAGATAGACAGCCAGCTCAGCCTGAGTGAGGCCTGGCGGGGCGAAATGCGCCTTCAGCTGCAGCTGTTGTTGGCGAGCTGAGAGGCGAATGCAACTGCTGCTGGCTTCAATCTCACGGCGGATCGACTGGCGGATCCACCAGCTGGCATAGGTGGAAAAGGAATAACCAAGAGCCGGATCAAATTTCTCAACCGCCCGAATCAAACCGATCGTGCCAGCTTGCAGCAGATCAGCGAACTCAAGTGAAGAGCTTCTCTGAATCCGGGCTTGATACGGCTTGGCCAGACAAACCACAAGGCGCAGATTTTCCTTGATCATGCGGCTGCGGGCCCGCGCCGCAGCACGGCGCTGGGCAGGGGTGGCTTCGGGGGCATCTGCCGCCCGGATCTGTTGACCACGGCTAATCACCAACCGGGATGAACTCTGTGGCATTCGACCAGCCGCATCCAACCAGGCGCGGGTGCTGTCTTGAGCTGCCATGGATCAGATTCAAGACGACAGATGTTGTGTGCTCTGCTCTGACAACGAGCAGGCCAGCTCGACCGGCATCGGATCAACCTTCCAGACACGCTCGGCGTAATCTTGGATGGAGCGATCGGATGAAAAGAAGCCACTGCGAGCTGTATTCATCAGGGAAGAGTGGCGCCAGCCCCGCTGATCCTGCCAACGCCCATCAATGCGTTGCTGCGCCTGCAGATAGGCCTCAAAGTCGGCCAACACAAAGAACGGGTCGGAATGCGAGAGCCCATCCAGCAACGGAGCGAACAGGCCGCCATCGCCCTCGCTGAACTGACCTGAATACAGCAGCTCCACAACCTCCTGAAGAACCGGTGAGCCCTGCAACACCTCCCAGGGGCGGTAGCCGGAGGCACGCCAGGCTGCCACCTGGTCGGTGGTGAGCCCGAACAGTTCAAAGTGGTCTGCGCCCACCTGCTCAAGGATTTCCACATTGGCACCATCCAGGGTGCCCAGGGTGAGCGCACCATTCATCATGAATTTCATGTTGCCGGTGCCGGAAGCCTCCAAACCGGCCGTGGAAATCTGTTCGGAAAGGTCAGCTGCCGGATAAACCTGCTCGGCCAACTTCACATTGAAATCTGCCAGGAACACCACCTTGAGCAGATCCTTACAGTCGGGATCATTGTTCACCACATCGGCGATGCCATTGATCAGGCGGATGATCAGCTTGGCCAGGTAATAGCCCGGTGCTGCTTTACCGGCAAACACCACCGTGCGCGGCACCATCCCCTGGGTGAGACCCTTCTTGATGCGCAGGTAGCGGGCCACGATCTGCAGGGCATTCAGATGCTGGCGCTTGTATTCATGAATCCGCTTCACCTGCACATCAAACAATGAAGTGGGATCCACCAGTAACCCATTGCGCTCTGCAATCAAGTTGGTGAGCTGGCGCTTGGCCGCCAGCTTGCAGCCAGCCCATCGCTCCAGGAAAGTGGAATCCGAAGCCAGGAGCTCCAGCTCATGCCAGCGTTGCGGCTGCGTGGGCCAAGCTTGCCCCAGCTGTTCGCTCAACAGGGCAGCCAGCGGAGGATTGGCCAAGGCAACCCAGCGCCGCGGGGTCACGCCATTGGTGACGTTGGTGAATTTCTCCGGCCAAAGCGCGGCGAAATCAGGAAAGAGATCACGCTGCACCAGCTCGCTGTGCAAGGCCGCCACACCATTGATGTGATGAGAACCCAGGGCCGCGAGGTGAGCCATGCGCACGGCTTTACCGCCGCGCTCATCAATCAGCGACACGCGGCTGAGGATGTCGTCGCGACCGGGGTAGCGCAGCCGCACCTGTTGCAGGAAGCGGGCATTGAGCTCATAGATGATCTGCAAATGCCGCGGCAGCAAACTGGCAAACAGCGCAAGGCCCCAGCACTCGAGTGCTTCCGGCAGCAGGGTGTGATTGGTGTAGGCCAGTGAACGGGTGGTGATCCCCCAAGCCTGATCCCAATCGAGTTGATGCTCATCCACCAGTAAGCGCATCAGTTCGGCCACGGCGATCGCCGGATGCGTGTCGTTGAGCTGTACGGCCCAGTGATGCTCAAACTCTTGGATCGGAATGCCACGCTCGAGCAGATTGCGCAACATGTCCTGCAGGGAACAGCTCACGAAGAAGTGCTGTTGTTTGAGCCTCAGGCGCCGACCGGCATCCGTGCCGTCGTTGGGATAGAGCACCTTGGAGAGGGTCTCGCTGTTCACCTTGTCTTCGACAGCAGCGTGATAGTCACCACTGTTGAAGGCTCGGAAATCAAAGCTTTCAGTTGCCACTGCTCGCCAGAGCCGTAAGCGTCCGCAGGTGTTCACCCCGTAGCCCAACACAGGCACATCATGGGGGATACCAAGGGCCTGCTCCGCCGGCTCCCAGCACACCCGCAGCCGCCCATCGCGATCGTGATAGGTGCGCGTGCTGCCGCCAAAGCCCACCCGACAGGATTTGTAGGGATACACCACTTCCCAGGGCCAGCCACCCTTGAGCCACTTATCCGTGATTTCTACCTGCCAGCCGTTCTCAATCAGCTGATCAAAAATGCCGAATTCGTAGCGGATGCCGTAGCCGGTGGCCGGGATCTCCAAGCTGGCCAGCGATTCCACATAACAAGCGGCCAGTCGCCCAAGGCCGCCATTACCCAGGCCCGGTTCCTCTTCCACCGCCAGGATGCGATCGAGGCTGCTCACCCCGAAGCGAGCCAGGGCTTCTTGGGCCTCCTCGCGGATACCCAACATCAGCAAGTTGTTGCCCAGCTGCGGGCCGATCAGGAATTCGGCCGAGAGATAGGCAACCGATTTAGCCGGGTGCTGCCGTTGCAGATCCTTGTAGGCCAGGTGCCGTGCCATGAGCCGATCACGCACCGCATAGCTCAAGGCCATGTAGAGATCATGATCGGTTGGCGCGGTGGTGCTGGCACCCTGGCTGAAGAACAGGTGCTCAGTAACCCCATCGAACAGATCATTGGCGGTGAGGCCGGTGCGCTGGGCATCGCCGTAGCTTGCGGGCGCTGCAACCTGAGGCGAGATGGTCATGACGGAAGAAGAACAGTGGACAACGAATGGCCAACACTCAGAGCGTTTCCATATCCAGACCCTTGGTTTCAATCCGATAGAGCCACGTGACAACGGCCCCAAGCAACGACGTGATCACCAGAGCCATCAGCAGGCGTTCGGTGCCCCAGGCCTTCAGCAACATGGGAAAGAAAAAGGCGGTAAGCACCGCGCCCACCTTGCCGCTGGCGGCCGCAAAGCCGGCACCCAGGCCGCGAATATGTGTGGGGAAGACCTCTCCGGCCAGGAGATAGGTGGTGGCATTGGGGCCGAAGTTGGTCATGAACTGGAACACAAGGAAACCAGCCACGATCAGCACCAAATGATCGGTGGATTCATCCCCGCCACCACCCAGAGCTGCGAGGAACAAACCAAGGGCACAGCCGATAAAGCCGATCACCTGCAACGGGATTCGCCCCCAGCGATCCGCGAGCACAATCGCCACTGCAATCCCCACAAGGAAGCCCACATCAATCAGAGCGGTGCCCCGTGCACCGATCAGATCGGCATGAATGATGGAGGCCACGTTGTGGTCGTGGCTGGCCTTCCCAAAGGCCAGTCCAATGATCACAGGGGTGAAGATGCCGATGCCGTAGGTGGAAAGATCCTGCAGAAACCAGGGAAGTGAGGCGAGGATCGTGCCCCGCAGATACTTCCCGATGAACAGCTGATCCCAGGAACCCCGGCGATGGGGACGCCCAGACTCTGACTCAACCTGGACGCTCTTGAGCTGCAGATGTTGGCGGTTGAGCAGCTTGCGCAGCTGTTTCTCCGCCTTGGCGGTGAGACCGCGGGTGACCAGCCAATGGCTGCTTTCAGGCAGGAACAGACGCCCCCAGATCACAGCAGCCACGGGAATGATCGGCACGAGATAGAACAGGCGCCAGGCATCGAGATCGGGTTTCGCGCCCAGGATCACCGCCGCGATGGCCGTGCCGAGCACCGCACCCACCGCCTGAAAACTGAAGGCACCCAACACCAGCCGGCCACGAATAGCCGAGGGGATGCTTTCAGAGATCACCAGGTGAGCTGTCGGATAGTCAGCACCGAGGGCCAAACCAGTCACAAACAGGCTTCCGATCAACACCTCCTTCGAGGGTGCCAAGGCCGCCACGATCAACGCGACCAGCAGCAGCACCATCTCGCCGATGAACACGGGCTTGCGGCCCAGGCGATCGGCAAGCCCCCCGAGAAAGAGGGCACCGAACAAAATCCCCGCCAGGGTGGCCGCCGTGATCAACCCTTTATCGATATCGGTGAGGGCAAACTCCTCACTGATCAGCGGCAGGCCCACCCCCTGCATGAACACGATCATGCCCTCGAAGAACTTGCCCGCGGTGGCGAGGGCCCACACCAGCCACTGCATCGAGGAGAGGGGCGGACCCGCGAGGTGGTCGCCGTCGTCCCAGCTGGGAATCTCCTCGATAAAAGCCTGAACGCTCTTTGGATGGCCCATGGACGAAGAGGTGACTCCTCGACCATGGCAACAGCGATTGAGCCGTGCGTTAAGGCCTGGTCAACATTCGCTCAAGGCTTTTTGTTGCTCACGCTGCTGGTACTGCTCCACGGCTTCTGCCATCGGACCGAGCAGGTCGGCAAACGAGGGTTCGTTCTCCCAACCCATCGGGAAGGGGGCGTTGCCCTGCCCGGGTTGCACATCATTGGGCAAACCAGTGATCAACAGCGAACTGCGCTGTTCACTCAGGATTGCCCATAGCCACTTCACAAGCAAGGTGATGCGGTTTTCGTCGTCGGGCATGAAGGCCAGGTGCGCCAGTGCCCAGAGCACCCAGCCGGGGAAGCCGGCAAGCTTGATGCCGCGCAGGTTGGCCACGGCGCTGAGGCGACCGAGCACCGCCATGCTGCCGAAATCCAGATAGCGGAAGCGCGCATGGCTCCGCCCATCCACCTGCGCGCGGATGTCGCGGCCCACCCATTGGCCCATCTGGGTGGCCGGCCCTGCCATGCCGGGAATGGGTTTGCCCCCTGCAGCAGCGTGGGCGTAATGGCAGAGATCGCCCACCACACGGATGTTGGGGTGGCCCGGGATGGAGAAATCAGGCTCCACAATCACCCGTCCGCCGCGATCCAAACGGCAACCGGTGGTCTCCGCCAGGCGCTGGCCCAGCTTGGAGGCGCGCACACCGGCCGTCCAGAACACATTGGCCGCCTGCAGCGCACGCTCTTCGCCATCGGCGCAGCGGATCACAACTTCGCCCGGCTGCATGGCAATCACCCGCCCGGGAAGCAGTTCGATCCCTTTGGCACGCAGATCGGCCGCAGCAGCCTCAGACAGGAGCTCCGGCAACTCCTTCAGCACGCGGCCACCCGACACCACCAACACCACTCGGGTTTGCTCCGGGTCAACGCGGCGAAAGTCCTTCGCCAGGGCGCGGCGCATCAGCTCCGCCACCGACCCTGCCAATTCACAACCGGAGGGGCCGCTGCCGACCACCACCACGGTCTGCAGGAACTGGCGCTGTTTGGCATCCACCGTGCGTTCGGCTTCTTCAAGGGCCATCAGCAAGCGACGGCGAATTTCCTCAGCGTGTTCGAGGATCTTCATCGGAGGCGCCAAGGCACGCCACTCCTCATGGCCGAGGTAAGTGCTGCCAGAGCCCGTGGCCAGCACGAGATGGTCGTATCTCAGATGGGTGCCATTGAAGGAAACACTGCGTTCAATCGGATCGAGCTCGCGAACCTCTCCCAGCAGAATCTGCAGATTCGTCTGATCGCCCACCAGCATGCGCAGGGGGATCGCCACATCCCCGCGCGACACCAATCCGGTCGCCACTTGATAAAGCAATGGCGCGAAGAGATTGAAGTTGCGTTTATCGATCAAGGTGACACGCACCTTCGCGCCCTTCAGGGCGCGGCACACCCGCAGGCCCGCAAACCCACCACCCACCACCACCACGTGGGGCCATGTCGCTGTTTCAGGCGACTCAAGCTCCAGAAAAAAGCGCTCGGCCATGCTGCACAGAGGCGGATAAGCCGAAGGTATTGAGGTCACACCGGCAGGCTTGTGCTGTGCAACACAGCCCACCGACCACAGCCTCAGCGCACCAGTTCCGGAAGAGCGTGATCCCGCACCCGACGGATCGCCTCCACTTCAGCGATCACAGCAGGATCGGCCTTGAACGCTTTCCATTGGGGGCTGGTGATCAGTTGAGCTGCAGCAGCGACACCCAAACGCTGCCCAGCCTGAACATCACTGGGGTAATGCACGCCGCAGAGCACCCGGCTGTTGCCCCCGTGGCTTCCAACGGCCACTAAACGGCTGCGACGCTCGGGCACCAGATCAGCCAACAATTCGGAGGCGGTGCGATACCAGGTGGAGTGAGCAGAGGGGAAGGAGTAGCCCTGCTCCCGAGGTAGGCAGGGCTTGATCTGAGAGTGGGCGATAAACGGGCGGAGTCGCTGATAGCGATTCTTGAGGTTGCCCATTACAGCATCCACAGACGTGAGAAACGTCTTCAGCGCGGCGTTGATCGTCGGCGTGGATTTGTCCATATCAACCCCGAGCGCACGGCTGAAACTGCCCAGATTGCGCTCCAGCAGCAACCAGGCATTGGCCTCCATCTCAGGCGTTCGCGCACCCTGCAACCAGAGCAGGATCGCTAGATCTTCTCTGGCCGCAGCGCTACCCGGGGGAGGCGGCAAGCCCACAACCTGGATCAGGGAGTCGGGGTTGAGCACCACGCCGGTGGAGCCGGCTATTTCGGCCCGTCCACAATCGGGAGAAACCAAACCCACCAGCAACGCCAGCGCGGTAATCAGTGGCCGAGGGGCAACGTGGATTGGGCGAAAAACCATCACTGACGTGCACGGGGAGTGAGAGCTGAGCAACGCTGCGACCCATCCAGCAACGCTGACTGGCTGTAGCGCGTCACCAAGGGCGTCGAAGAGCCTTGGGGGTAAGTGAAGCGATAGAGAGTGTCGAAATCGTTATCGGCGATGGGGGGCATGGCCGCCCAGCCGAGACCAGCTGCCAAGGCGGGCAAATGGCGATGCTCCCAGAACAGAACCAACAGACCACCCTGCAGAGCAGGGTCCGCCCGGAGGCGTTCACCCGAGAGCCTGGAATCCTGCAGTGAAGAACGATCGAGGCGAATGTTCACGCCACTGGCCACTGCCAGAGGCACGGCCGTTTGATAACTACGGGCGTTCTTGCTGGTATCTGGATCGAGAGCAAAGGTGGTGATCTGGGTGGGTCTGCCAAAACAGGCTGGGATCACACTGGCGAGGGCCAGGGCACGCTGAAACCCGGCGGGCGACAAGTTGTAGTGATGGGCCGCTGGATCTTTGTGACCATGGCGCATCAGCAGCACCTGCGCAGGACGCGACTGCACCGGCTGCTGCGCCAGAACCTGACCAGCCAACAGGAGCAGAAAACCGCCCAACCACGGGATGAGTGGCGGTGCCATCACGACCAACCAACGCGTTCAAACCTGCGATCCCAGTGTGCGGCCCTTCCCAGCACCCACCATCACCGAGGCGACATCGGTGGGTGCAATGCAACACCGAACGCTGCCCCGATGCGGCAACACAGTGGCTCTGGCCGCCATCTTTGCGCCATGCCACAACTCGCATGGACGGCGAAGGTGCACCAGGACAGCATCCTGCGCTTGCGACCACTGATCGCCAGCAGCCTGGATCTGGAACTGCAACGCCGCCAATGCCGTGATGGGTTTCTGCTTCTGCGAGAAGCCGGATTGCCGCGCCAGAGCCAATCCGAAGCCGTAGTCGTCACGATGCATTGGAAGGATTCACGCTCGAGCCTGTGCCACATCAGCGTGCAGAGCACAGAGCTCGATCATCCGGAATCCACCCGCTGCTGGGAAGTGGCGCTCAGGCTGAGGCGACTGCTCAGACCAACCGATCCATAACCTGCGCACAACCTCGCACCCCTACAACAGAATCACCCACCAAGCGATCCATGGCCCCGGCTCAGCTGCCTCAGGAGCTGTATCTCAACCGTGAGCTGAGCTGGATCCGGTTTAACCAGCGCGTGCTGGCCCAGGCCCTCAATCCACGCACGCCATTGCTGGAGCAGGCGAAGTTCAGCGCCATCTTCAGCAACAACCTGGATGAGTTCTTCATGGTGCGGGTGGCATCCTTGCAGTCACAACTGCATGCCGGTGTGCAGGCACTCAGTGAAGATGGCCTCACGCCAAGGCAACAGCTCGATCAGATCCGCCGCCAACTGGAACCGCTGCTCCAGCAACAGCAGGATCACTACCGGGGAAGCCTGAAAACCAACCTGGCAGAGCAGGGAATCCTGCTGCTCGACTACGAGCAGCTGTCGCGCAAACAGAAAGACTGGGCGAACAGCTATTTCCAAACATCGGTGTTTCCGGTGCTCACGCCTCTGGCGGTGGACCCGGCACACCCCTTCCCCTTCATCAGCAACCTCAGCTTGAACATTGCGGTCACCATCCGTGACCCGAACACCCAGCAACAGCAATTTGCGCGGATCAAGGTTCCCCAGAAAAACCTGCCGCGGTTTGTGAGCATCCCACCGGAACTGCACGGCGGCCGCATCCCCCAACCGGTGTTCATGGGCTTACCGCTTGAGCAGCTGGTGGCCTTCAACCTGCAGCGCCTGTTCCCGGGGATGCTGATCGAAGGCCATCATTTTTTCCGCGTGACCCGTGATGCCGACCTGGAGCTGCGGGAACTCGAAGCCGATGATCTGATGCAGGCCCTCGAGCAGGGCCTGCGCAAACGGCGCATGGGCGGAGAGGTGGTGCGCCTAGAGGTGGCCGACGAAATGCCAGCGGAGCTGGTGGATCAGCTGATGCGCGGCATGGAGGTAGACGAATTCGACGTGTATCGGATCAATGGCCCCCTGGGCCTCGATGATCTGATGAGCCTGCTCGCCATCAACGCGCCGCAGCTCAAGGATGCCTCCTTCCGGGGCCGGACGCCGAAACAACTGCGCACGACCCAGAGCAGCCAACTGGAGGACGGTTCCCTGCTCTACCAGGATTTTGAAAGCATCTTTCGCGTGATTCGCCGCGGCGATGTGCTCCTGCATCACCCGTTTGATCTCTTTGCCACATCGGTTGAGGAATTCATCAACCAGGCGGCCGACGATCCGCACGTGCTGGCGATCAAGATGACCCTCTATCGGGTGTCGAAGAACTCACCGATCATCGCCGCCTTGATCCGCGCCGCCGAAAACGGCAAGCAGGTGATGACCCTGGTGGAGCTCAAGGCGCGCTTTGATGAAGACAACAACATCCAATGGGCCCGGCAGCTGGAGCGCTCCGGCGTGCATGTGGTGTATGGGGTGCTGGGGCTGAAGACCCACACCAAAATCACGCTGGTGGTGCGGCGCGAAGACGAGAAGCTGCAGGGCTACTGCCACATCGGCACCGGCAACTACAACTCAAAAACGTCCAGCCTCTACACCGATCTCGGCATCCTCAGCTGCAACGACGATCTGGTGAACGACCTGGTGGATCTGTTCAACTACCTCACCGGTTTCTCCAAACAACAGCACTTTCGGCGCCTTCTCGTGGCGCCGGTGACGCTGCGCCAGCGGATGCAGGAGCTGATCCAACGGGAGATCGACAACGCCCGCGCCGGCCGGCCCGCCGCCATCCAAGCCAAGATGAATGCGCTGGTGGATCCTGGCCTCATCGCCCTGCTCTATGAGGCCTCCCAAGCGGGGGTGAGCATCGATCTGGTGGTGCGCGGCATGTGCAGCCTTCGGCCCGGTGTGGAAGGGATCAGCGACAACATCCGCGTGATCAGCGTGATTGGGCGATTGCTCGAGCATTCACGCCTGTTCTGGTTTGCCAATGCCGGCGAACCTGAACTCTTCCTGGGCAGTGCCGATTGGATGCCACGCAACCTCGATCGGCGTGTGGAAGCGGTGGTGCCTGTGCTCGACTCAAACCTCTGCGTACAGCTGGAATGGCTGATGCAGCTCTATCTCGAGGATCAGCAGGCTTGGCTGATGCAACCGGACGGCTCCTATGTGGTGCGCAACCCGGAGGCCGAAGGCCCCATGGCGCAGCGCGAGTTGATGGAGCTGTGGTCGCTCAGAAGCGCTCCGGGCGAGGCACCTGCCAGGTTGGCGTCAGCCCCTGCCGCTGCTGCAACAGCTGCGCCTTGCGATCCAGCCGCGCTAGATCCAACCACCACAAGCCAAAACGACCCTGCTGAGCAACCCGTGGGCTGAGCAGGGCACCCCAATGGCGGTGCTGCTCGAGCTGGAGCGGCGCCGCCACCAGAATCCGGTGGCTGTGCTCAGGCACCCGCACCCGTGGTTCCATCCGCAGGCGATGGTTGAGGTTCACCAGGGCCTGAGGAGAGGTGCCCTCATAGGCGATGGGAGCACGGGAATAGAAATGAAAGCTCGGCCGAATCAGCCCCAACATGGCGATTGGTGCCCCTTGCGCCTGGCTTGAGGTCTGCAGAGCCTGGGCACGCCAAGCCAGTGTGCGCATCGGTTGGCTGCGCAAGCCATCGCCGAGTTGCAGCAGAGGCCAGAACACAGCCGGAACCATCAACAACCAACTGAACTGCACCGCAAGCACCGGCGCCGAACACCACAGGCGAGGGTTCGCAGCACTGAACCACAACGCCAACAAGGCGCCGGCAACCAGCAATGCCACGGCACTCGGCAGCAGCGGGGAACCGGCCAACAGCTGCGGCAGGTCCACCAGATCAGGGTCACGGAGGCGCGCGAGCCAAGTGGGTGCGCTTGCAAGCGCCACGCCGATCGCGAGGTCAGCACACGCCCCCACGCGAACACACCAACGCACGGCTGCATCCCGCTCGGCTAACACCGACACGGCCAGCAGGGCCGCAGCTGGTGTAGCCGGCAACCAATAACTCGGCAATTTGGTGGCAGACAGGCTGAAGAGAAGGAGCACAGCGAGCAACCAACAGGCGGCGAAGCGCGCCAGGCTTTGGCGGCGGCGAAGGCCCCGCCAAAGGCCCAGCAACACCAACGGGCTCCAGGGAAGGCTCGCCAGAAGCAACATGGCGCCGTAAAACCACCACGGCGAGGCATGGCGATTCACAACCTGCGTAAATCGCTGCAGGTTGTGATAGCCGAAGAAACTCTCCACAAACGGCGTGCCCTCCCGCCAGAACGCCGCCGCATACCAAGGAGCTGCCACCACCACACTCACCAGCACGCCTGGCAGCGGGCGCAGCCGTTGCCACACCCGCGCAGTGTCTTGCTCGAGCAGCGCAAAACCAGCCCAGCACAGGCCAAACAACACCAAGGCCACTGGACCTTTCGTGAGGGTGGCCAGCCCTAACACCAACCAGCAGAGCCACCACGGCAGCTTCGAGCTGGTGAAGGCGCACCACGAGCTCACCAGCGCGAGCGCCACAAGGGCTGTGAGCAAACTGTCGCTCACACCGATGCGGCTCCACAGCATCACCAGCGGGCTCAACCCATACAGAAGGCCGGCCACCAGCCAAAGGCCCTGGGGTTGATCCAGCACACGCCGCTCCCACCAGGCCGTGAGCAGACACAACAGCAACAGCGTGGCGGTGGAGGCCAGCGCCGAAGGCAGGCCGGCTGCCCAGGATCCCAGTGGATCCCACCGTGCATGGGCTGGAAGGCTGTACAGAGCAGCCATCAGCCAATACACCAAGGGCGGCTTGTCGTAACGCGGCAAACCGTTCACGTGGGGAATCAGCCAATCACCGCTCTCGGCCATCGCGCGGGCCGATGCCGCAAACAGTGGCGGCGTTTCGTCCACCAGCCCGATGGAACCAAGATCCCACACAAACAACACAAGGCCGAGGAGAACGGCCACCACAGTCACGCCCCACCAGGGCATGCAATTACGGCTGGGCAACGATCAAAGGGCGGAGCTGGGGATGAATGTCGCCGGTGACAATGCTCGACAAGCCAAATCCCTGACTCAGGGCCGCCACATGGATGCACGTGGCGGCAGCAAGAGAAAACAGGAAACGAATTTGATCCGGCATAGCAAAAACCTGGATCGGTGAAGACCGCCATCCTGATCAGTGATCAGGTGCCCTGGCAATCACCTGGAGCTGTAGCGGACCCGACAGCCACGCACTAATCAAACAAAGAAGAACGACTACCCCGCAAGCTGCTCCAGAGCTTTTTGATCTCGTCGTAGGCAGCCTCCTGGCTAATCTTGCCGTTGCCCTGGAGGCCAACAATCAAGCCGACGCGATCCGCAAACTGCTCGAGATTCTGATGAAAGGCGAGGCGTTCTGGACTCCAATCTTCACCGCGGTAGTGGCTGAAACCCTCGAGGGGAGAATGGATGCCATCACTGCCAGCTGACTCAGTCATGGCTTGGAGCGATGAGGTGCAATAACCCTAGCGCTGCAGGCGATGGATTGGTGTTCAGCATGATCAACCGAAGCGGCCCGAGACATAGTCTTGTGTGGCCTGCTGAGTGGGGGCATTGAAGATCGTTTCCGTTTCGGCAAACTCTTCTAAGCAGCCCACCTTGCCATCGCCATCAGCCTTCGGGGTGACGTTGAAGAAGCCGGTCATATCGCTGACGCGAACGGCCTGCTGCATGTTGTGCGTCACGATCACGATGGTGTAGCTCTTCTTGAGCTCGTGCATCATCTCTTCGATCTTGAGGGTCGAGATCGGGTCAAGTGCTGAACAGGGTTCATCCATCAGGATCACTTCCGGCTCAATCGCAATGGCACGGGCAATGCACAAGCGCTGCTGCTGACCACCGGAGAGGGCATAACCACTCTCCTTCAGTTTGTCCTTGGTTTCATCCCAGATCGCGGCTTTGCGCAGGGAGCGCTCCACAAGCTCATCCATATCGCCGCGATAGCCGTTGATTCGGGCGCCAAAGGCAATATTTTCGTAAATGCTCTTGGGGAATGGATTGGGTTTCTGGAACACCATCCCGATCCGGCGACGCACTTCCACAGGGTCGACCTGGGGGGCATAGAGATCCTGGCCATCGAAGATCACGCGACCTTTGATCGTGCAGCCATCGATCAGGTCGTTCATCCGATTGAGCGCCCGCAGCACCGTGCTCTTGCCACAACCAGAGGGACCGATGAACGCCGTAACCTTGCCGCGCGGAATTTGCATGTAAACACCCTTAACGGCTTCATTACCGCCGTAGCTGATGCCCACATTCTCCAGTTCCATACAGAACTCAGAGCTGTTGTGATGGGTGAGAGAGGGGGAAGGCATGGAAGTAGTCATGATTCAAGGATGGTGTGGGATTCAGAGGTTCAAAGGTGAAACAAGAGATCAGGCACGTGTGAAACGACCCACCCAGCGCGCGAAAAGGTTGGCGCCGAGAATCATCACAACAAGCACAAAGGAAGCTGCCCAGGCAAGAGCGTTCTGTGCTTCATAGGGCATGATTGCGAAGTTGAAGATCAACACCGACATCGTGGCAATGGGATTGAACACTCCCTCCGGCCAGAACGGTGAGAAAAGCGCGGTAAAGATCAGGGGTGCCGTCTCGCCAGCCGCCCGAGCGATGCCCAGAACCACACCCGTGGCGATAGGCGTGAAAGCGGCGGGAAGCGTAATCCGAGTGATGGTGACAAACCTGGAGGCGCCAATACCGATGGCACCCCAACGCAATTCCTGAGGAACGAGCTTGAGCGCCTCATCGGTGGTTTTGATCACGGTGGGAAGCATCAACACGGCCAGAGCGATACCTCCAGCCATGGCGCTGTAGCTCTGACCAAAGAACACACGGGTGCTGACGATCAGGCCATAGATGAACACACCACAAATGATCGACGGCACGCCAGCCAGAACATTGGTGCCGAAACGAACAAACTGAGCAAACCAGCCGGAACGGGAATATTCAGCCAAATAAATGCCACCTCCCACGCCTACAGGGATGGCGATGAGACTGGCGATCAACGTCACAACGATGGTGCCGAGAATCGCGTTGCCAATACCTCCTCCATCAAGGCCGGGGGCTGGTGGGAGCTCAGTGAGCAGGCGAGCACTGATCAAAGAGCCACCCATGAACAGCACATAGCCCAGGACTAGCACCAAAGGAATCACCGCAATCACGGCGAACAGACCGGCAAGAACACTGAAAAAGCTGTTCCAGCGATTGCGCGACAAAGAGGCCCGAAAATCAAGTGAACGGGCGAAGACGGATGCAGCTGGAGCGGGAGTAGTGGAGGGTGCCATGGTTTTCAGCTGTATTTGAGGCTCAAACGGCGCACGATCCACTGCGCCAACACATTCACGATTAAAGTGAGCACCATCAGCACGAAAGCCGCGTACATCAAGGCGGACACCTGGAAACCATCGGCTTCACCGAACTGATTGGCGAGCATCGATGAAATCGTGTTACCCGGTGCCAAAAGGCTCAAACTGAAGTTGTTCGAGTTTCCGATAATCATGGTGACAGCCATGGTTTCACCCATCGCACGTCCAAGAGCGAGCATCACACCGCCGGTGATCCCGGACACGGCTGCTGGCAAAATCACCTGCAAAATGGCGCCCCAGCGCGTAGTTCCAACGCCGTAAGCAGCCTGTCGCAGCTCAGGAGGAACCTGCTGGAGTGAGTCGCGAGCGATAGCCGTGATGATCGGAAGAACCATCACAACCAGAATCAAGATCGCCGGTGCCATGCCTGGTCCTTGCGGAACGGTGGAGAAAAAGGGCATCCACCCCAAGGTTTGATGGAGCAACTCGAGGCCTGGCCGGATGAAGGGCTCCATCACGAAGATCGCCCATAGACCCAACACCACCGAGGGAATCGCAGCCAGCAGCTCCACCATGATCCCCAGCAGCTGCCGAAGCCGTAGGGGGATCAGATTCTCAGTAATAAAGATCGCGGTGCCAACACCGAGGGGAACAGCGATAAACAGAGCCAGAATCGAAGTGACGATCGTGCCATAGATGGCTGTGAAGGCCCCGTAGGTGTCGCCAACGGGATCCCAGTCTGAAATCACGAGAAAACCGAGGCCAAAGCGAGCCATCGCCTCTCGCGAGCCAAATAAAACGACGAGTAGGATGCCCAGAAGTACCAAGCCCACTAGTGAGGCCAACAGCACAGCAAGCTGTCGGAACCCCTGGTCCACTAGCTTTTCCTGAGGCGGGCGCCGCCTCAGAACAAAAAGATCTGTTGATTCAGAGGCTGCCATCGATCGGTAAACCCTTGCATCTACCGTCTCATGCAAATTCAAGAAAGGGCTTAAGAGCCGGTTAAGGAGCCAAGCAGAAGCGTTTATGGAGCCGCACAGCTCAACCAAGCGTTAACCCTGCCTTAAACGGCCAGCTGCTGGCCAGGGCAAGAATGGGCTCAAATCAAGCGTGGTCAATGTGATCGCCCTTCGCTCCCGCTGGTTCGTTGCACTGGCCCTGGCGCCATGCCTGATCACAGTCGCAAAGCAGGCTCAGAGCGCCACACCCCCAAATAGCGCGATCCTGATCTCAGGCTCAAGCACGGTTTATCCGTTCAGCAAAGCTGCCATTGAGACCTACGCCTCTCGGCAAAACAAAGGGGTGGCCTTCAAAGCTGAAGCAGTGGGCACGAGCGCTGGGTTCCGCCAGTTCTGCAGCAAAGGCATCGTGATTGCCGCCGCTTCTAGGCCGATTAACAGCAAAGAGCTCGCTGCATGCAAAGCCAACGGGGTTCGCTTCTTGGAGCTGCCCGTTGCCTTTGATGCCATCACAGTGGTGGTAAACCCCTCCAACAGCTTCGCCAAAGAGATCAGCACTGCTCAGTTGCGCACCCTGTGGGAGCGCAATGCCCAGGGGAAGGTGATGCGCTGGAGTCAGGTCAATCCCAGCTGGCCTAACACACCCATCCGGCTCTGCGGTCCTGGCAAAGATTCAGGCACCTACGACACGTTTAACAAAGCCATCAACGGTAACGAGACCAATTCTCGCCAGGACTACACCGCCAGCGAAGACGACAACGTGCTGGTGAAATGCGTAGCCCAAGATCCCAACTCCCTGGGTTATTTCGGTTTCGACTACTACCAAGCGAACCGCAGCCGCCTGAAGGCTCTGGCTGTGGATGGCCTACGGGGCAGCGTGACCCCCAGTGTTTCGGCAGTTCAGTCCTCCCGCTATCTACCACTGTCGCGCCCGCTGTTCTTCTACGTGAATGATCAGGCGCTCAAGAGCAACCCAGCACTGCGCTCTCTGATTGTGGCCACCTTGGAGCAAGGGGTGAAGGTGGCTCAGAAGGCGGGTGTGATCCCATTGCAGGATTCCACCTATCGACTCGTCACCAACAAGCTCTACCGGAACGTGTTGGGTAGTGCCTTCGCAGGCAAACTGCCGATTGGCCTCACCGTGGGCCAAGTGCTCGAGCGCAGCTTTGATGAGCACAAGAAACCCCAGTTTCGCTGAATCTTGGTGTCGCAGACGACACGATCAAGCCAATACGCCGCAAATGGTGCGCATCGCTACTCGCTAGCCCAAATCAAGGTTTATGGTGGCGTGATTGCGAAAGATGATCATGTTAGTCACCACAGGCCGGGGCAGCATCAGCTTTGTGGCGGGTTGCTGCTGGGTGAATTCTGTGATCAAGCCTCCTCCCCTGCGAACCGAAACCCATGAGCAGAACCAGCAATCGCGATCCAGCGACGGACCACGAGCCGGACGTCTCCAAAACAGTTGAGAACAACCCTTGCGATGAAGCGCTGATTTCCCGGCAGCGCCAGCGCTATCTCGCCTCCCTGCCTAGCGAGGGGGAGGCGCAAATCGATAACCAATACCGCGAACAGTAACGAACAACGACGGCTGACCGGGCTGATCGAGTTTCCGCCGCAACCAGAGCACGTGCACATCCACGCTCTTGTTGTTGCCGCAATAATCCGGCCCCCACACCTGCTCGATCAACTGATCGCGGCTCAGGGCACGGCCTGGCTGCAGCATGAAACACTCCAGCAAGCGAAATTCCCGCGGCGTGAGCGCCACCTCCCGCCCGTTCACACACACGCGGCACTGCTCACGAAACAGCTGCAGTGCACCCGCTTCCAACACGGTGCCCGCCTGAGCGGAACGGGCGCTTTGCTCCATCCGGCGCACCCGGCGCAACATCGCCCTGCAACGGGCCACAAACTCCCGCAGGCCGATCGGGCGAACGAGCACATCATCGGCGCCGGTTTCCAGCAGCTCGGCCCGCTCCGCTTCATTCGCCGCATCGGCCAGCAACAACAGGGGCGTGAGCAGATCGCGGCGGCGCCAGCGCTGCAGCAGCGCCAGGGTGGCCACGAGATCGTGCCGTTCACTGGGCAGATTCACCACCCAGAGCGCAGGCCGCTCGGTTGCGGGGGTCGTTGTGAGCAGGTCTTTCAGCTGCTGAGGAGCGGGTTGCTGCTCAACCCGAAAGCCCTCCTGCACCAGGGCGAGATGACACTGCTCCCTCCAGATCGGATCATCAGCCACGAGCCGGATCAAAGCCGGCTGAGGGGTGGCAGCCATCGAATCAGCGTGGATGAAAAGGTCTGAGGCAAAAAAAGGGGGGCCATCGCAGCCCCCCTTGTGGTCCAGGTTTGCCTCAGATCAGGCGCCGATCTTGGCCACAGCGGCCTTGGCCTTGTTCAGGATGTCGCCCTTGAGGGGCACATAACCCAGCTCATCAGCCTGGTTCTGGGCGGGGCCCAGCAGGTAGAGCATCGCTTCACGGATCTTGCCGGCTTTGGCGCCGTTGCCCTTTTGATAGGCCAGGATCCAGGTGAGGGTGGAGATGGGGTAGCTGCTGGCGCCGGCGGGATTGGGATCCTCACCAGCCAGATTGCCGTCGAGCTTGATGTTGTTCAGAGCAGCGGCACCACCAGCCAGGGTGGGCATTACATACTTACCAGCCTTGTTCTGGAGGGCGGCAGCCGTGATCTTGCCCTTCACGTAGCTCTGGTTCACATAACCGATGGCGCCAGGGGTGTTGTTGATCACACCGGCCACGCCTTCATTGCCTTTACCACCCACGCCCACGGGCCACTTCACGCTCTTGCCCTCGCCCACCTTGCTCTTCCACTCAGAGGAGAAAGCGCTCAGGGAGTTGGTGAACGCAAAGGTGGTGCCGGAGCCATCGGAGCGGTGCGCCACGGTGATCGGGCCCTTGCCGCACTTCAGCTGATCCCAGGTTTTGATGTTGCCCAGGAAGATGTCCACAGCCTGCTTCTGGCTGAGCTTCAGGCCTTTGCAGTCAGGCTTGTTGTAGGCGATGGCGATGGTGCCGCCCACAGCGGGAAACTGCACCACACCACGGCTCACCTTGGCGGCTTCAGCAGATTTGATCGGCTCGTCGGTAGCGCCGAAATCCACGGTGCCGGCCACGTATTGGCGAACACCAGCGCCGGAACCCACCGACTGATAGTTCACTTTGATGCCTTTGGAGGCGGCACCAGCGAAAGCGCGCTGGTAGAAGGGGGCCGGGAAGGTAGCGCCGGCGCCATTGAGCACGCTTTGGGCGGAGGCTGCTGCAGCGATGCCGAAGCTGGAGAGAACGCCGAAGCAGAGAGCCTTCTTCGCGAAGGACATGGAAAGCAACCGTTCAGGAGCTCCCAACGTCTAAGCAACCGCACAGAGCGGAAGGTTAGCGATTGGTTAAGAACGCGTGAATGTTTGGTTGTGAACCACAACTCGTCGTATGGGCGAACACCAGGATCAGCTTATTTTTAATTTCTAAAGACAAATCCTCCATGTGATTTTGCCGCATCCAAAGGGTCTAGGTTGAATACGGTTCACACCGTCTTGATGAACAATTCCCTCACGAGCCTCCATCCCAATCCTGGATGGGCCAGCACCAGCTCCGCTCAGCCTGTTGGCAAGCACTGCATCCTTGAGCTCTACAACTGCGATCCAGGCAAGCTCAACGACGAAGCCTTCATCCGAACCACCATCGCCACCGCCGCTCGAGACGCCGGTGCCACGGTGCTGCATCTGATCAGTCATCACTTCCAGCCCCAGGGCGTAACGGGGCTCGTGCTCCTGGCTGAATCACACCTTTCGATCCATACCTGGCCGGAATCGGGCTATGCGGCGGTGGATGTGTTCACCTGCGGGGATCACACCATGCCGGAGCGGGCCTGCCACGCGCTGATTCAAACGTTGGAAGCCGAGCACCACAGCCTTCACAGCTTTCTCCGAGAAACGCCACCAAACCTGAGCGAACAGGCGCGAGACCCGCTCGCCACCTGAGTGCATTGAGGCACGGTTACCCGCGGGTGTGCCGGCCATCACTGTGAGAGCGCCAACGCCTCATTAGCAAGGAATCAGCGCTCTCCCTCGGCCATGCACGTGCTGATCATCGGTGGCAGTGATGCCGGGATCAGCGCAGCACTGCGCATACGCGAGCTCGATGCGGCAGCTGAAGTGTCTGTGCTGCTGAAGGATCACTATCCCTACTACAGCATTTGCGGCCTGCCCTTTTGGATCAGTGGAGAAACAGCCAACCTCCACCACCTGGCCCATCGCAGCCTTGCTGAGCTGGAAGGCGCTGGCCTCAACATCCAAGCCAACACCACCGCCGAAACGGTCGATGCCCGCAACAAAACCGTTGCCATTCAGAATGGAACACAGATCGCCTACGACCGACTGATCTTGGCCACGGGAGCCCGGGCGCGACGCCCGAGGCTTGCTGGAATCGATCAACCCGGCGTGTTCACCCTCCGCTGGATGGGCGATGGGCTGCAACTCCAGCACTACCTGAACGTGCGTCAACCGCGCCATGCGGTGATTGTGGGCGGTGGCTACATCGGCATCGAGATGGCTGATGCGCTGCACCGCCGCGGCTTGGAGCTGGCCTTGGTTGAGCACAGAGATTCGCTGCTCCACACCATCCACCCCAGCCTTACAGCGCGCCTTCAAGAGGCACTACAGCAACAAGGCCACCGCCTGCACTTCCAAAAACGCTTGGTGGAAATCCACGGCGAAGGCACCGCTCTGGCCGTGGAGCTCAGTGATGGAACCTTGATTCACACCGAAATGGTGTTACTCGCCGTTGGCGCCGTGCCATCCACAGAGCTGGCGGGGAGTGCAGGAATCTCGGTCGGTGTTGGGGGCGCGATGGTGGTGGATCGGCAACTGCGCACAGGGATTGATCGGATCTGGGCTGCAGGCGATGGAGTGGAGACTTACCACAGGCTGTTGCAGCGGAACACATATCAACCTCTCGGCACCAATGCCCATAAGCAGGGGCGCATCGCCGGCGAGAACGCCCTTGGGGGATCGCGTCAGTACGCCGGAACCCTGGGTAGCCAGGTGGTGAAGGTGTTCGATCAGGTGGCGGCCCGAACAGGTCTACGCAGTCAGGAAGCCGTGGATGAAGGATGGGAGCCCATGAGTGAGGGTTTCTGCTGCCAAAGCCATAAGTCCTATGTTCCCGGCGCAGAAACGTTGCAATTCAGGGTGACTGGAGACCGGCGCAGCGGACGGCTGCTTGGCGCTCAAATCACAGGACCAGCTGGGGCCGAGGTAGCCAAACGGCTCGACACCTTTGCCAATGCCCTCTACCACCAACAAACCGTAGAAGACATCAACGATCTTGATCTTTGCTACACACCGCCGATTTCAAGCCCCTGGGATCCCGTGCAAATGGCAGCGCAGCACTGGTGTCGTCAGCGCGATGGAGCCAGCTGATCGGGGAACAAGCGCTGGTCGCGGTTCGCGACAGCCACCAAAGACAGCATCACCGGTACTTCCACAAGCACTCCCACGACGGTGGCCAGCGCAGCGCCAGAGTTCAGCCCAAAGAGGCTGATCGCAACAGCCACGGCAAGCTCAAAGAAATTAGAGGCACCGATTATGGCGCCGGGAGCAGCGATCGCTCGCGGTTGCCCCCAATGCCGCATCCACTGGGCGGTGATCCAGAAGATTAGGTAGGTCTGGAGAATCAAAGGGATTGCGATGAGGGCAATCGCCAACGGATTGGCAAGAATCGCCTGAGCTTGGACCATGAACAGCACCAGCACAGTGACGATCAGACTGACGATGGCAAGGGGTTTAAGCCTCGCTTCGATCCGCGCGATCCGTACCGGTGATCGCAGGAGAACCCGGGTAAGCCACCCAGCCACGAGGGGGACCACCACAAACAGACCCACCGCCGTGAGCAGCGTGTCCCAAGGAACGAGCACCTGACTCACACCCAAGAGAATCGCGGCAATCGGGGCAAAGGCAATCACCATGATCAGATCGTTGATGGCCACCTGCACCAACGTGTAGTTGGCGTCACCGGAACAAAGCCGGCTCCAGACAAACACCATCGCGGTGCAAGGGGCCACGCCGAGCAAAATCATGCCGGCGATGTACTGATCGGCCATCGCCACTGGAATCCAGGCGGAAAAGAGACCGCGGATAAACAGCCAAGCGATGGCCGTCATCGTGAGCGGCTTGATCAACCAGTTCACCACCACGGTGACCACCAACCCTTTGGGCTGATGCCGCAGGGCTCCGATGGAGCTGAAATCCACCGCCAACATCATGGGGTAGATCATCCCCCAGATCAGCAGGGCGATTGGCAGGTTGATCCGTGCCAGTTCCAGAGAGGCCACGGCCTCAGCGGCCTGGGGAAACAGCGCCCCCAAGGTCACACCTGCTGCAATGGCCAGGGCCACCCACAGGCTGAGAAAACGCTCAAAGATACCCACGATGGTCAGCAGCAGGGAGAAGCTGGAACGGTGCAACGGCTGGCCAAATCGCCCAGCCAGGTGCGCAACTCCTGGAGGGCCTCCGGCTTCAGGCTGTAGTAGACCCAGCGCCCTTCTTCGCGGGCGTTGAGCAGACCGGCCTCCTTAAGCACCCTGAGATGAAACGACAGCTTTGATTGGGCCATCCCTAGCTCGGAGGTGAGCTCACACACGCAGCGCTCCCCATTGCCAAGCACCTCAATCAATTGAAGGCGGATGGGCTCGGCAAGAGCTTTGAGCATCAGGCGCGCGCGCTCTGCGCTGAGTGGCGCTGGGGCTGTGAGCACGTGACGGAGAACACAGGTTTCATCAACTCTAGTTGATTTATGCTCTGCTGACCCTTTCCCCCGGCTCCAGGCTGCAGCAGCGATGAAGATCGGCATCAACGGCTTCGGCCGCATCGGCCGCCTGGTGTTTCGTGCCCTCTGGGGCCGGCCCGGCATCGAGCTGGTGCACGTGAACGACAGCGCTGGTGATGCCACCACCGCCGCCCACCTACTGGCCTTCGATTCCGTGCATGGCCGCTGGAATCAAAACGTGCAGGCCAAGGCCAGCGGCTTTGAGGTAGACGGCCAAGTCGTGAGCTACAGCCAGACATCCGATCCCACGGCCGTGCCCTGGAAACAGGCAGGCGTGGAGCTCGTGCTCGAGTGCAGCGGCAAATTCAAAAGCCCCGAAACCCTGCAGCCCTATTTCGATGTGGTGGGCATGAATCGGGTGCTGGTGGCCTGCCCGGTGAAGGGCACGATCGCCGGAGCCGAAGCGCTCAACATCGTTTACGGCATCAACCATCAGCTCTACGACCCCAATCAGCACCGCCTGATCACCGCGGCCTCATGCACCACCAACTGCCTCGCGCCGGTGGTGAAGGTGGTGCACGAAACCTTTGGCATCAAGCACGGCTCGATCACCACCCTCCACGATGTCACCAACACCCAAGTGGTGGTGGATGCGTTCAAGAGCGACCTGCGACGGGCCCGCTCCTGCCAGCAGAGCCTGATCCCAACCACCACCGGATCAGCCAAGGCGATCGGCATGATCTTTCCGGAGCTGCAGGGCAAGCTGAACGGCCATGCGGTGCGGGTGCCGCTGCTCAACGCCTCCCTCACCGATGCGGTGTTTGAACTGGAGCGGGCGGTGAGCGTGGAGGAGGTGAATCGCGCCTTTGAAGCGGCTGCCAATGGAGCCTTGCAGGGCATCCTCGGCTACGAAACCCGACCGCTGGTCTCGATCGATTATGTCAACGACAACCGCAGCACCGTTGTGGATGCCCTCTCCACGATGGTGGTGAATGGCACGCAGCTGAAGGTCTACGCCTGGTACGACAACGAGTGGGGCTATAGCTCCCGCATGGCGGATCTGGCCTGCCACATCGCCCAGCTCGACGCACGCTGATGGGCCTGCTCTCCACGGGCCAGCGCTCCCTCTCAGCGCTGCAGCAATACGCGATCGTGACGGCCAACTACTGGGCCTTCACCCTCACCGACGGCGCCCTGCGCATGCTGGTGGTGTTTCATTTCCACGCGCTGGGTTACACCACGCTTGAGATCGCCTTTCTGTTTCTCTTCTACGAATTCTTCGGCATCATCACCAACCTCTACGGCGGTTGGTTGGGGGCCCGCTTCGGCCTGAGACTCACCCTCTGGAGCGGCACCTTGATGCAGGTGGCAGCGCTGCTGATGCTCATCCCGGTGGCCGACAGCTGGCCGAAGTGGTGGAGCGTGGCCTACGTAATGGTGGCCCAGGCGATCAGCGGGATCGCGAAAGACCTCAACAAGATGAGCGCCAAGAGCGCCATCAAAACCGTGGTGCCGCAAACCCCAGACGATCAGAGCCGGGGCGAGGCGCAGCTGTTCAAGTGGGTGGCCATCCTCACCGGCTCCAAAAACGCGCTCAAGGGTGTGGGCTTTTTTCTGGGGGGCCTGCTGCTCGCCACGATCGGTTTCAACGCCGCCGTGGGAGCGATGGCAGCCGGCCTGTTCGCCGCCTTCCTGCTCACCCTGGTGCTACCGGCCGATCTCGGCCGGATGAAGGAGAAGCCAAGCTTCACGGCGCTGTTCTCCAAATCGAGGGGGATCAATGTGCTCTCCCTGGCGCGCTTCTTCCTGTTCGGCGCCCGCGATGTGTGGTTTGTGGTGGCCTTGCCGGTGTTCTTGCAGGCGGCCCTGGGCTGGCGCTTCTGGGAGGTGGGCGGCTTCATGGGCCTCTGGGTGATCGGCTACGGGATCGTGCAGGCCTCGGCGCCTGCTCTGCGCCGCAGCTGGGGCCAACACAAACCACCAGGCGTTTCGGCGGTGGAATTCTGGAGCGGTGTGCTCACCGCCATCCCGGCGCTGATCGCGATCGCGCTTTGGCGGGAGGTGGCTCACCCGGGTGTGGCGATCGTGGTGGGCTTGGCGGCCTTCGGCGTGGTGTTCGCCATGAATTCCTCGATCCACAGCTACATGGTGCTGGCTTACACCGATGCCGAATCGGTGAGCCTGAATGTGGGCTTCTATTACATGGCGAATGCAGCCGGGCGGCTGCTGGGAACGCTGCTCTCTGGAGGCCTGTTCCTACTGGGTGGGATGCAGGCCTGCCTGTGGATGTCGTGCCTGCTGGTGGCCCTCGCCTTCGGCGCGAGCACCCGGCTCCCACCCGTGCCATCGCACTGAAGTGCAGCGGCACTACAGTGAATCAATGCGAGGCATCTTGCGTACAATGGAGATTCAAAGGATCCGCATTCCTCCTTTGTTCATGCGATGCCTCGCCTCACCATCGCCCTGGACGAGAAAGATCATCTGGCCCTGAAATTGCTGTCGTTGCGTGAGAATCGGCGCTTGAGCGAGGTGATCGACGATGCCATCAAGTTCTATCTCTCGAGCTCTGGTGGCTATGGGCTCCGCATCAGCGATGCGGCCGCGGATTCACACCATCAAACCCCAACAAAGGATGGCGAATGAGCAGGGCTGGGAGATGGATCCAACCAAACTCCCCAGAACGCTGGATCTGGAGCTTTCCGCAGAAGCCATGGAGTGGCTGCTAACAACAGCGCAGCAAACCGGTCGCTGCGAAGAGGAGTTGATCCTGGAGATCCTCGATCGAGCCCTGCAGAGCCGAAACCCAGGTCAAAACAGCCCTGAGAGTGAATCACCCTGATTGCCAGGGTTGCCAGCCCAGAGAAAACAACATCTTTCCACTCAAACCATCACAGAACTTGACGGTCTCCCTATGGCCAACGGGCAAATCGGAAGACATACTGAAGACGCCCAACACGAGAGGGATCCGTGGTTTATGCAAATGGCACTAGAAACAGCCTGAAGGCCTTCCGCAGTCGCTCACCCAAGCGCCTGACCATCACCATTCCTTACACCGTCTTTCGTGCCCTGGAGACGCGAAGCGCCGAAGAGGGCCGATCGCTCAGCAATCTTGCTGCGTATCTGTTAGAGAAATCGCTGCCTCCGCTAGCGCCCGAAGGCCAATAAAACGGCACCGAAGCCTGGTTTAGCGAATGCCGCGAGGCTGTTTCCCACGTCCTGAAGGGTTCGCCTGCCGTCGATCCCAGAGCGGGCAGGTGTGGGTGGCAGCTTCAGCGGCTGTCATCGTTTTGTGCCAGATCTGACAGACACCTTGCGGCCCCATTGGTGGAACAAAGTGCAGACAGGTTTCGCAGCTGGTCAACGCGACCTGTCTGCCGGATGTTCCATCACCCTAGAGGCCCTGGCCAAGCATCGGCTCGTGCAACGCATCACCCCGCTGCAGTCGCCTGAAGGCGCAAGCCACATAGGGCAACAACACAATCGCCGGCAGCACATGCAGGCCTTTGCGCGCCAATTCCGCCATGCAGGCAAGTACCACTCAGCCTGTCCTATCCAGCTGCGTTTGGTTTGACGTGGAGTTGGCTTGACCTGCTGCTGATCTGAACAGTGCGCCGAAGCCAGGCGCGGCAGTCCTGCTGCAACGGCTCACCAAAAAGCCGTGGGGTGGTGCGATCGCCATAGGTTCCGGTGGTGAGCAGCGTCAGCCCCACCTCTCAAACCCACGCAGAGGCTCTGCTCGATCAGCTCACGCTGGAGGAAAAGCTGGCCTTGATCAGCGGATCCACAGCGTTCTGGCCCGGCATGGCCTCCATTGCCCTGCGGGATGCGCCCCATCGCCATCCCTGGCCCGCCGGTGTGCTGCCCAGGCGGGGACTCAAAGGGTTGTGGTTTGTGGATGGACCCCGCGGTGTGGTGCTGCATGGGGGAGCCACCACCTTTCCCGTGGCGATGGCCCGTGGTGCCAGCTGGGATCCAGAGCTGGAGGAGCGAATCGGTGAGGCGATCGGCCGCGAAGCGCGCAGCTTCGGAGCCAACTGGGTCGCGGCCGTGTGCGTGAACCTGCTGCGCTTTCCCGGCTGGGGCCGGGCCCAGGAAACCTACGGCGAAGACCCGGTGCATGTGAGCGCCATGGGGGCCGCGATCACCCGAGGTCTGCAGCGCCGCGCCGTGGCCTGCGTGAAACACCTCGCGCTGAATTCCATCGATCACACCCGCTTTGTGGTGGATGTGCAGATCAGTTCGCGGGCCCTGCACGAGCTCTACCTGCCGCAATTCAGAGCCTGCGTGGAAGCCGGCGCCGGATCGGTGATGAGCGCTTACAACCGCGTGAACGGCGAATGGTGCGGCCAGCACCCCCAGCTCCTGCAGCAGATCCTCAAGCAGCGCTGGGGATTTGAGGGCGTGGTGGTGAGCGATTTCATCTTCGGGATCCGCGATGGCGTGAAGGCTTTGCAAGCCGGCCAGGATCTGGAGATGCCCTTTCAGATGGTGTGGGAGGGCTGCCTGGAGGAAGCGCTGACCGATGGCCGCTTGCCGCAGCAGCGCCTCAACGACGCCGTGCGCCGGCAGCTGAAGCTGCAACTGGCGGTGCCACCGGGCGAAGAGCCGAGCGCCGTGCGGGGTTGCCCAGCCCATCGCCGCTTGGCACGCCAGGCGGCCACCGAATCGATCGTGCTGCTGCGCAACCAGGCCGAGGAGCTGCCCTGGCGAGCGTTGCAATCGCTGGCGGTGATCGGCCAGCTCGCCCAGAAGCCGAACCTCGGCGATCACGGCTCTTCCGATACGCGCCCCCAAGCCGACCAGGTGATCACCCCCCTGGAGGGGCTCCGCCAGGGGGCGCCTGAGCTCTTGATCCAGAGCCACAACGGCCGCAACCCTGCGGAAGCGGCTGCCATCGCAGCGCAGTGTGAGGCTGCTTTGGTGGTGGCCGGCCTGGATTGGCGCCTGGAGGGCGAGCACATCCACCCCGGCGACATCGCTCCGGTGCTGGCGCTCGTGCCACCACCGCAATGGCTGCTGCAGCTGTTGGGCCGCCAGCGCTTGCAGCCCTGGTGGCCCGTGCTGGCCCGCGGCATGGCCTGGATCACCAGCCACGCCTCACCCACCCCCGGCGGCAACTTCGCCAGCGGCGATCGCAGCGATCTGCGTCTCCCGCCGGATCAGATCGCCTTGATTGAGGCTGTTGCGGCAGCCAACCCACGCACCGTGGTGGCGTTGATGGGCGGCGGCGCGATCCTCACCCGCCCATGGGATCAGCAGCTGGCGGGGTTGCTACTGCTTTGGTATCCCGGCCAGGAAGGCGGCCACGCCTTGGCGGATGTGCTGCTGGGGCATTTCTCACCCTCGGGGCGATTGCCCTTCGCCATGCCAGCGGAGCAAGCCCATCTACCCAGCATCGAACCCAGGGCTCTGCAGGTGAGCTATGACCTCTGGCACGGCTACCGGCGCCTGCAACGCGAGGGGCAGCACGCCGCCTATCCTTTCGGCTTTGGACTGTCGTACAGCCGTTTTGCCTGGTCTGAGCTGAGCCTGAAACTTGGCAAGAGCGCCGTAAAGCTGGCGCTGACGCTGCACAACACCGGTGCGATGCGGGCTGCCTCGGTGGTGCAGGTGTATCTCGAAGCGCCAGGGCTGCTGATGGAGCGTCCACCGCGCACGCTGGTGGCCTTCCAGCGGGTGGAGCTGGAGCGCGGCGAACAACGCCGCTTGGAGCTGGAGATCCCCCTGCGCCAACTGGCGGTGTTTGATCCCGCCCAGGATGGCTGGGTGCTCGAGCACGGCGACCATCGCCTGGTGGTGGCCGATCACAGCGAGCACACCGCCCTCTCGGGCGGGATCACGCTGGAGGGCGGTTGGCTGGAGCCCTGAGAGCTGGCGTTCTTCGGGCCAGCAACAGCTGCAGGCGCAGCCGGTTGTAGCGCTGCAGCAGCAAACAGGGCAGGTTGAACAGCGTGGCGAACACGGCGTTGAGGGCCACCCCCGGGCCCGGCAGCCAGAGCAAGGTGAGCAGCCACAGCGGCCAGAGAACCCAGTGCACCAGCTCAGCCCGGCGGGTTTCGGCCATCAACCGCAACAGCGCCGGCTGATCGCGCCGCGCCAGGCTGGCTTTGGTGATGCCGCCGGGGAGGGCATTGCCCGCATCGGGAATCCAGTGCTTCCACCGGCGAATCTTGAGGCGCCGCTGGACGCCATCCAGCCGCGCGGCCAACACGTCAGGCGAGCCGGCCGCCGGCCTTGCGCTCAACAAAGCCAGTGGCAGCTGATTGGCCAGGGCTCCCACCACCAGCGAGCCACCGAGCCAAAGAAGCGCTGAACTGAACACCGGCAGCAGGAATTCAGGGGCCGCCATGGCCATCAACGCGTGCTCACACGGCGCCCCTTCCATTGCACCGATCCCCGCTCGAGATTCACGATCGCCATCAGAAACACACCCAGAAAAAAGAGCACCGGAATCGAAAACACCAGCGGACTCCAGCGGAAACGACCCACCCGCTGGGTGATCACCAAAAGCTGCAGCGCATAGGCCCCGTAGATCACGGCATGGCGCCAAGGCTGAGGGTCGCCCACCAGGGGCCAACCCAGGAGCGACGCCGGCAAACACCAGGCCGCCCAGAACAGCCCGGAAAGCCACAACACCACCGCCAGCATCCAAGGCCAACGCACCTCGCCAGCGGCCGTGGCGAAGTTCTTGTCGAACCCCACCACGAGATCACCCAGCCCGCCCGGGTACATGCGGTAGGCGATCTGGTGATCACCGACGAAAGCGCTCACCGGGAGACCCGCCTGCTCATAGCGATGGGCCAGGAACCAATCCTCCACCACCTTGTTGGCCACCGCCTGGTGGCCACCGCTGCGCAGGTAGTGCTCACGGCTGGTGGCCATCGCTGGTCCGAAGGCAACGCCGCAACGGGGCCCCAACGGAACCGCCATCAACCCCACCAGATTGAACAGCAGCGACAACTGCTCATAGAGGCGTTCGGTGCGGTGAAACGGCTGCACCGACACCAGCCCCCCCAGCCGCTGCTGCTGCGCCACCAGGCTCTCCAACAACCCCGGCGCCGGCTCGGTATCGGCATCGAGAAACACCAACACCTCTCCCGCGCTGCGCTGCACGCCGTTGTGCAAAGCCCAGGTTTTGCCGCACCAACCCTGGGGAAGGGGAGGTGGCTGCAGCAGCTGCAGGGGCAACAGCTGGGCCGCTGCTTGCGCGATGTCAGCGGTGTGATCGCTGGAGTGATCGTCAATCACGATCACCTCAAGCGGTTGGAGGGTTTGGGTGCGCAAACCCTCCAACAGATGATTCAAGGTGGCTTCTTCATTACGGGCCGGGATTAACACCGACACAGCTGGTTTGTGCTGCAGGCGCGCCTGGGGCAATGGGATGAGATGGCGCGCTAACCACCAGCCCAGCAACCAGCGCACCACCACAGAGACACCCAGCCAATCCACTGCGGTGAGCACCGAACCGTATCCGCAAGCTATGCCGCGAGAGCGAGCTGAATCAGCCTTGACTCAGATGCGCAGCAATTCCTGAGCCAGCGGCCGCAAGGCTGCGGGATCCCGCAGCAATTGCGGGTGGGTTGCCACGGGCAGCTCGCGGGCTGTGCCAACGGGCAACACGGCACGCCACCCCGGCAACACCGCCAGATCGAGGGCCGAATAAAAGCTGTGGCACTCCACCCCACGCAACCCTTCGAGATCACTGTTGAGCTCCTGCAGTAGCGCACTGCCGCATCGGAGATCGGCCAAACCGCGAAACACATGGCGCGGCCAGGGCTGAGCCGTCCAGGTGCCCTGCTGCGGACTGCCCAGGCTGATGAAGCGGCGCACCCGCCGCTGACCGCCCAGCTGCTGAATCCAGCTACGGGCAATCACCCCACCCATCGAAAAACCCAGCACATCCAAGGGGCCCGCACCCTGTGCAACCGCTTCGATCTGCTGCTGCAAGTGCAAGGCCGCCTCCCGCACCGGGGTCAACCCGAAGCGCATCGGCAGGGCCGGGATCAACAAATCGGGCCTCCGCCCGTCCAGGTGCCTGCGCAGAGAGCGAAACACCTCGGGGGTGTCCAGCAGGCCATGCACCAAAACCAGGGGTGGACGCACGCGCCCCGATCTCCAACGTGAGATCTCAATTCAAGACAAACCAGACCAATCCCCAGAGCTGATGGCCGGTGCGGATCTCCGCCTTCGCACAAGCACGCAGGCCAGAGAACATCGCCATGTCGCGCAACAAACGCCTTAAACGGATTGCCGCGATCCCTTAACCGCAACCTAATCACCACGCAAGGAATCCAAAGAGGATTACCCAAGACATTGAGTGACCAAGCGATGGCCTTTCTACGCGCCCCTCAATCGAGCGTGGACCTCGGTGGAGCCGAGATCGTTGCCTATCACGACGACCGCAAGATTGCTGCGGTGATTACGGGCGGATCCAGTCTCTCGCTGGTGAGCTACAAGAAAGGATTCGACAACCCCAAGGCGATCAGCGAGCTGGAATTACCCGGCAACGCACAGAGCGTGGATATCAACGAGGCTGGCCTGATCGCCGTCGCCGTGGCGGTCAACGAGCTCAACGATGGCCGCATTTACTTTTATAAGCTCAACAATCAGAATGAACCCATTGCCAAAGGGAGTGTGGCCGTCGGCAATCTGCCCGACTCCGTGAGCTTCACACCAGATGGCAAAACAGTGGTGAGCGCCAATGAAGGAGAACCTAATAAGTTCTATGGCACCGAAGATGGCCTTGATCCCAACGGAAGCATCTCGGTGGTGCGTATCAATCCAGACAAGCCAGGGCGCTCAAAGGTGACCACCCTCGACTTCGCTCATTACGACACCAATGACCTCCGCAGCCAGGGCATCCGCATCAGCGGCGAGAATCCCAACCCCTTACAAGATATTGAACCGGAGTATGTGAGCATCAGCCCCAACGGCCGAGACGCCTACATCACCCTGCAGGAGAACAACGCCATCGCCAGGGTTAATCTAAAGAAGCGCAAAATCCGGGACATTTTCAGCCAGGGGCTCAAAGATTGGTCCGGCACTGACACTGACACCACTGACGGAGATGGCGTCTATGCCCCAGGTCTGCGTAATTTCTTCGGTCTACGCATGGCCGATGGCATCGACACCTTTAAGCACAGGGGGCAGACCTACCTGATCACCGCTAACGAAGGGGATGGCCGTGTTCGCCCCGATGACGTGAATTTTGAAGCCACTCTGGCTGACGGAACCACCTATTCCTACGGCGACAACCTGACGGACGGGGTGTTAGCGGAAATCGAAGACGAACTGACTGGCGGGAGCATCTATGTGTACAGCGAGGCGGATATCGGCAACCGTGGCAACTTCGAAGCAGACGAAGGCGATGAATTATTCATCACACTAAAATACGGAGCTGTCAGCGATGATGATTTTTACAGCGACGAAGTTCGCTCTGAAGATCTGAAAACGGGTAATAGCTTTCTGATCAAGGAAGGTCGCCTCAAAACCGTCAAAGATGCCAATGATCCGATCACCGGACTCAAAGGATTCGGTGGCCGCAGCTTCAGCATCTACGACACCAAGGGCACTCTGGTATACGACTCCGGCAACCTGCTGGATCAGATCACCAACGCCGCTGGCTTCTACGACGATGGCCGTAGCGACGACAAAAGTGTTGAACCTGAATCCGTGGTCACAGCCTTGATCGGCAAACGTCGCTTTGCCTTTGTCGGCCTCGAGCGTCCTTACAACCAGAGCGACGCTGACGAGCTGGGCACCTTCATCCCGGTGTTTGACATCACCCAACCCAAGAGCCCCACCTATGTGGGCGCGTTCAGCGCAGCACAGTCGCTCTCACCCGAAGGGCTCACCTGGGTGGCCGGCGGCAACCGTGGCGGCCACCTGCTGGTTGCCAATGAAGTGAGCGGCACGCTCGATGCCTTCAGCTTCAATCTGGGCATGCTCTGAGCCAGGGCAGCCCTCACGAGGGGTTGAACAGCTGACGAATCTGGGGGCTCCTCTCCGGGCAGAGCATGGGGGCGTAGTAGCGAACAGCTGCCGTCTCCACCTGCTCCGGGGTGATCCCTCGGAAGTCGATCGCGGCCTGGTCGTATTGATCCGCGAGCTGCGTTTCCAAGCGCTCCAGCTCACCTTCACCGCTGACTCCGCTCGCGGCGCCCATCGATGCGCAGAGCAGCTGGGCGTAGAGCCGAGCAGCACAACCGGTGTGGCCGAAACGGCGAACGCAGCCCTCAAGCTCGGGGCTGATCACGGTTTCGGGCACCGACGGCAAGGGTGGGGGCACCGGGATCTGAGCCAGAACGGGAAACTCCAGCCCAGTGAAGAGTGCCAGGCTGAAGCCCCATCGCCTCCAGCCGGCAGTCACCGAAACTGCTCCGGTTGGCAGCTGCGAAAACGCTCCACCTCCTCAGGGTTCAAGCGCGGCGAAGCACCATCCAGCAGCAGCTCGGGATGCACCTGCCGCAAGGCGGAGGCTGCGGCCTTGAGGGCCTCGCCGGCCGCAGCCTCCTTCTCAGCCTGGGCGCGCTCCCAGCGCTCTCGCCGTTCAGCCTCCTGCTGCCGCCAGGCATCCACAGCCTGTTCGTAGAGGTCCTGCTCGGTTTGCTGGTCGTAAATGGTGAGCCGGCGATGTTCCTCCGGATCCAGGGGCTTTGGCCCGGGGCTGGGTGTGTAAACGGTTTGGCGCACCGAAGCCAAGCGGCTCTGCGCTGCATCAAAACGCTCCAGCAAGCCGGGCAGCCGCTGCTGATTCCTGGTGCACAGGCTGAGCAAGCGCTGCTGTTCGGCCAGGCGCTCCCGCTCCTGGGGTGATGGAGCCGTGGAACGGCAACCGGTCACAACCACCACGGCCAGCAGAGCCAGCAGCCTGAAACGGCGGATCACACGAACCCTGGGGGCTGAGGCCACTCTGACAGGAGAGGCGCAACTCTGACGGGTTGCCCCCAAATGGGGGTAGCGATGGCCAGCGGAGCGTTCGTAGCTGTACCCAGCCGATCACACCCGATCCTTGGAGAACATCGAAGCCCACCTGGCCAAGCTGAAGGCTGAGCTTGATCAGGCCCGCCAGAGCGGCGACGCCGGCAAGATCAACCACCTCGAAGGCGAGCTCAAGGATCTCGAGGCCTATCAGCAGCACCATCCCGGTGAGCAGAAGGATCCATCACCGCTTGAGGTTTATTGCGACCTCAACCCCACTGCCCCTGAGTGCCTCGTCTACGACGACTGAACCATGAGCCAGGACGCCAGCATCACGATCGGCGAACTCGAAGCCAATTACCAGCTGTATTGCAAAGCGCTGAAGATGTTGATCGCTGAAAAGCGAACCCTCAACAAGATTCAACGCACGGTGTGCTGGGGTCGGCTTGAAACACTGCATCACTGCCTGCCACGGCATTACAAGTCGCCGCAGTATCTGTACGCCCAACTCACACGCGACGAACAAAAGGTTGCGATCTGAGCCGCCCCTGCGCAGCCGGGCGCGATGATTGGCACTTGCCTGGGGCTGAGCGATGGACTTCACGCCTTATCTCGAAAGCCTCAGCGCCGGCAACCTCGACGAGGTGCTCCTATCGGTAGCCGTTCAGGGCAAGGTTGCGCTTGCTCTGAAAGGGCGATTCTTCCTGCGCTGCCTCTGCGAGAGCTTCAGCACATCCACCCACATCGGTTGCGCGGTCACCGATGAGGAGAGCTGTCTCACCTACTTACAGAACGAGCCCTACGAGCTGCTGATCTGCACCGACTTTCTCGAGAATGGCAACGGCTTCGAACTGGCTCGTAAAGCACGCCAGTTGCAACCGCAGCTCAAGGTGGTGGTGCTGGCCCTGGGCGATGCGATCCCGGTGGAATACGCCGAAGCCAGCTGGCTGGAGGCAGTGGTCGCCGAAGCCGATTTCATCGAAGATCAGAAACCCCTCGAAGCAGCTGTGATGGCTGTGATGGGACATCACTCCTACCGCAGTCCATCGCTCCGCTCCGGCCAGCTGCCCTACCTGAGCTGCCCAAGGCTGACGCCCCGTGAATACGAGGTGCTCGATCTGCTCGCCAGTGGCCTCACCGACCGTGAAATCGCCGAGCAGCTGGTGGTAAGTGAAGAAACAGCACGCACCTACACCAAACGCCTGCTGAAAACCCTCGAGGTGAACAACCGCGTGCAGGCCGTGCTCAAAGGCATGCGCTGCGGCATGGTTCAGATCTGAACCGAAGCCTGAAGTCAGCGCCGCGCAACCCGCCCATACTGCGGTGGCTATGTGTGCAGCGACCAGTCCATGGTCCATCGTCTGTCGGCTCTGATCTCCATCGCAGCCATGGGGATCAGCCTGCCTCTTGCCAGCCTGAGCGCCCCAGCGCAAGCAGCCCAAAACACCTGCCCAACCCCTGTGCTGGGGCGCTACGCCGTGATGGGGATGGGCGTGCAGAGCGGTAGTGGCCGCAACACACCCACGGCCCACGTGCTCGAGGAGCGCTGGCTTACCGGCGGCAAGCTGCAGGGCACGCTGGTGGAGCGGGTGGGCCGCAGCGAGCGCCAGGCCACCTACACCGGTGTGGCCCGCATGGGGCCGAGCTGCGTGCTGCAACTGGAGCGCAAGCTGCCCTGGGGGACTGAGCGCAGTGAGGCGGTGCTCGATGGCAAAGGCCGCCCGCTCTACAGCCTCAACCGCAACGCCGGCAGCGTGATCACCAGCCGCTGGCTACCGATGGCACCGGGCAGTTGCCAGGTTGCCGATCTCAATGGCCTGGTGCTGAGCAGCCAGGTGGGCCTCAGCTGGCGCAACGGCGGCTGGAGCCCCAACGCCGTGGTGCAACGAGAGCAGTGGAGCGATGGCCGCGTCAGCGGTGTAGCCCTCTCGAGCTACAGCGGCATGGGCGAAACAGCCGGCTACAGCGGCGAGCTCAAGCTGGATCCGAACAGCTGCTGGGGCACCCTGAATGAGCGTGATGCACTCGGTGTCAGCTATCGCTACCGCACCCTGTTGGTGAAGGGTCGCTCCGGTGCACGGGGCTACTACTACCTCCAGAGCGACCTTGACGATCTCACCGCCGGCTGGCTGGTGCGCGACTAGAGCACCCGGCCGATCAGGGCCGCCTGAGGGAAACCCGCGGCCCTGATCGCCTCCAGTGCCCCCTGGGCCGCCGCTGCAGGCAGGGCCGCCAACAGCGGACCGCAGGTCTGAGGGTCGATCCAGAGCTGCTGCTCGGCTCCACTGGCCGCGCGATGGAGCGTGATCGAGCCCGGGCCATCCAGCAAAGCCAGGGCACGGGCATTGGCCGGCGCCAGGCTGCTGCTCAGCCCCTGCTCCAGCAGCTCGAGGGCACCAGGGAGGGCTGGGATCGCATCGGGATCGAGGGCGACCCGCTGGCCGGGCCCGAGCATTTCACCCAGGTGCCCCAGCAGACCAAAACCCGTGATATCCGTGCAGGCCTGGCAGCCATGGGTCGCCAGTTGCTCCACCAGGGGGGCCTGGCTCTGCTGCATCACGGCCAAGGCCGCATCCAGCCAGCCTGGCTTGGCCGCACCAGCCATCGCCGCGGCAAACAGCACGCCCGTGCCAATCGGGCGGGTGAGCAGCAACACCTGGCCTGCCGCGAGCGGGCCCTTGGGCCAGAAACGCTGCGGCAGCACTGCTCCATTCACCGCGAGGCTCAGCCCGAGGCCAGCCCCATCACGGCCCTCCAGGGTGTGCCCCCCCAGCAGCGTTGCCCCCAGCGGATCGAGCACCGAACGCACGCCAGCCAGGCTGTGGAGCAGCCACTCCTCCTGCAAAGCGGGTGCGGCTTCCGGCAGGGTCACCACCGCCTGCAGGCTTCGCACCTGAGCGCCGCAGGCCCAGAGATCACTGCAGGCGTGGAGGGTGGTGAGGCGGGCATTGAGCCAGGGGTCGTCGAGGAGAGCGGGAAAGCCATCCACGCTCTGCAGCAGCAGCTCACCGCGATCGTTCACATCCAAGCGGGCAGCATCTTCCGCAGGAGGCGCATCGCCCGTGGGCGACAGGCGCCCCAGGGCCGCAGCCAAAGGAGCAGCCGCTAATTTGGCGGCGCATCCGCGGCAGGCCATGGGGGCTGCCCCAGCCGCCATCGCGGCTGCAGGCGCAAAACCCCGCATGAAGCGGCGATCAATCCAGTCTTTCCAGCGCCATAACGCCCGCGAAGGGCCCCAACACAACGGCCCGTACACCGCCAGCGCCCGCGGCGATGGCTGTCCGTGCATGCCCCCATCACCCAGCAGCTGCAGGGCCCAGCGCTGCGGCCGCCAGCGGCGCAGCGCCAAGGGCGGCTCTGCCTGCAGGCGCCTCAGGTTCTCCGCCAACAGCGGCGCCGCCCGCACCGCCCACACCCCCGCCGGGGGCCTCGGATCGGAGGCGATCAGCGCGCAATCACCGCTGGCAAACAGCCGCTCAAACCCCTGCACGATCAGGCTGGCATCGGTGAGCACCCGGCCGGTTCCCGGCTGCACGGGCAAACCACTGGCGGCGAGCCAAGCGGGCGCCCTGCTGCCCGTGCAGGCCAGATCGGCGGCGGCCTGATCCTCCACCCCGCGCTGCACGGGGATCCCGGCTTCAGCCAGCAACCGTTCAGCCGCCTGATGGGCCGCAGCACAACCCAACTGCAAGCGATCGCCACGCAACAGCAGCTCAGGCCGCAGACCGCGGCTCCGCAGCGCCAAAGCAACCTCCACAGCAGCAGCCCCACCGCCGCGGATCCGCACGTGTGAATCCGCGGCGGGATCGTTGAGCCGCCGCTCCAACCAAGCGAGGAAGGGCTCAAGCGGCTTCACCATTTGCAGCGCGCCGGTGTCCGCGGAGGCCCCAGCGGGCCAGAGGGTTTCACAGCCCACATTCAGGCTCAGGGTGTGAAACCGCAGCGGCGGGCGCCCCTGTAGCTGCAGCTCACGGCGAGCGAGGTCGACCCCGGTGATATCCGACTTTACAAAGCCCACAGCCGCACGCCGGCAGAGATCGCGCAGATCGATGGCGCAGGCCTCCCGCGGATACAGCCCGGCCAACAAGCCAGGCACCATGCCCGAATAGAGCGCTGTACTGGTGCGGTTCAGCAGCAACACCGCCAGATTTGCAGGGCGGCTGGCGGGCCGCATGATCCAGCGGCGCAGCAGCAGTGCGTGGGTGTGGCCGCCACCGGCCAACACCAACAGCCCCGCAGGATGCAAGGTCAGTCCACGTTCAGCTGACCGTCGTCATCCCAGCTGAGCAGCGACGGCAGACCATCACGGCCGTGGGATGAGCCCACCCGGGCCACGCGCGAACGGCCGTTCACCAGCGGGATCAACCGGCCGAGCTGCTCGGTGATGCGCTCGCTGGCGGGCGTTTCAGAACGTGGGGCCTGGTCGGTCATGCCATCACTTTAAAGAGATGCAGGCGCACGCTCCTGGGCCAGCCCAGAGCCGGTTTCCAGCTCCAGTCCAGCGCGGCTGATGTTCCAGCGATGGATGGCTGCGGCCTCGGCTGAACGGGCCGCCTGCAGATTGCGCTGCGCAATCAACAGCTCCGTGATCGGTGCCACACCGGCGCGGTAGCGGAGTAGGGCATCGCGCACCGCCTCAGCGCCCGCGGCAGCGGCAGCAGCAGAAGCCCTCATCTGGGGCCCGGAGGCTTGATGGGTGGCATAGAAGGTTTCCACCTGTTGGGTGATCGTTTGGCGAGCGAGCTCCAGGGCCACCTCACCCTGCTCGGCACGGCGGCGAGCGAGGGCCACCGATTCACGGGTGAGGCCGCCATCGAAGAGGGGCTGACGCAGCGAGATCACGGCACCCCAGTCATAAAAACTGCCGGAGGCACTGCCACTGCTGCTGAGGGTGGGTAGATCGGGGCCCTGGTTGCCATTCACGCCAACGCGGGGGGTGTTGTTGAGCACCGGCACGTTCAGCCAATCACCGTTGATGCCGCCGCCGAGCAACAACCCCACCTGGGGCAGGGCTCCAGCGCGGGCCACCTGCACCTGGGCCTGCTGAGCGCGGCGCTGCTGCTCCAGCGCTTCGAGGGCCGGGCGATCCTCCGCAAGAGCCTTCGCCAGGCTGGCGCTGAGGCTCAAAGTCCAGGCCGGCAGCGGCCGCAGCGGCTCAGCAACGCTGACGGCTTGCTCAGCCGGCAGGTTGAGGTTGCGGGCCAAGGCGCTCAGCGCCACCTCCCTTTGGCTTCGGGCTTCGGCCAGCCCTTGGCGGTCGGTCTCCACCAAGGCTTCGGCCTGCAGCGTGTCGATCCGAGCCGCCAGGCCCTCACGCCGAATCGCCCGCGCATCGCTGAGCAGCCGAGTGGACACCTCCAGCGCGCTCTCCCACACCGGAATCAGTGCTTCAGCGAGCTGGGCATTGAGGTAGGCGCTCTGAATAGCGAAGCGGGTGCGCCGTTGCTGCTCGCTCTGCTCCGCCTGGGCGGCTTGAACGCCAGCGCGAGCAGCCTGCTGCAACGGGCCACGGCCGAAATCGATCAGCGGCATCGTGAGGGCCAGGCCCACATTCACAAAGGTGTTCTGCACCACGGCGTAGCCATCGCCGCCGAGATCGAAGTTGAGGTCGCCGATGGCGGGCAGGTTGGAGATGAAGCCCACATCGGTGCCCACCTGGGCATAGGTGCCCAGACCCACCAAATCGAGCTTCGGCATGAAGCGCGCCCGCGCCAGCCCCTGCAAAGCCCGGCTTTCAGCCAAAGCCAGGCTGCTGTTGCGCATGGCGAGCGATCGCCCCATCCCCAAATCAATCGCTTGCTGGAGGCTCAAGCTGAGCGGGGGCTGTTCAGCGACGGGCTTTGGCCTGGCGTTGGCTGATGGCGGCTCCGGTTGAGCAGCCGTGTTGATGGATTGAGCAGCCACGGGTGCCGCGCTGTGCAACAGCAACGGCAAACAAAACAAGCTGCGGCGAAAACGGCGGCGCAAGCCTTTTGGCTGCAAACGCCAGGTACCGTAACCGCAGATTGCAGCACCTACGGCGGCGAGATGCGATGGCGGTGCTGAGCGAGCGCATCCCCCAGCTGATGCCTATGGCCGCCGTGAGTGCTGCCTGCGCAGCATGGGGGCTTGCACCATCGGTGCCGGTGAAGGTGGAGGGCAGTGCCGTGCTTCTCTCTCCCGAGAGCCGCGTTGGTGTCTACGCCCGATCGGCCGGTCAGGTGCAGGAGGTATTCCGCCGCATTGGCGATCCGGTGCAACAGGGGGAGCTCTTGATGAGCATCAATCGCATCGATCAACAAGCGGCAGGTGGTGGTGTGATTGGCCCCGCCAGCAATGCCCTGATCGATCAAATCAAAGCAGTCGATCAACAGAAGCAAACCATCGTTTCGCGGATCGGAACCCTCCGCACCGCCAACCAACCGGTTGGGTTGCAGCTTCAAGCCCTGGAGAACCTGCGCCGTGATGAGGTGATCCCTCGTTACAGCCCCCTCTGGGTGGGAGCGCAGGACCTCTACCTGCGCAACCAAAGCTCCATCAAAGAACTGCAGGCTCAACTGGCGCAGTTGGAGGCCACCCGCGCTGCCCTAGTGGCCCAGCGCCAGAGCCAATCGGTGTTCGCCCCGCGCAGCGGCATGTTGCTGGGCCTGAGCGTGGACCCTGGCCAGGCGGTGGTTCCAGGCCAAAGGCTCGCTTCCGTTGGCCTGGGCCCCGAGCCCAACACAGGCGATGGCGAGCGCACGGCGATCGCCTTGTTCAGCGATGCCGATGTGGCCCGCCTCAAACCCGGTATGGCCATCGAGCTGGATTTGCAACTGCAAACGCGGGATCGCTATGGCGGCAGCTCACAACGCTATGGCCTGGTGGAGGGCCGGATCGCAAGCATCGCCCCAGCCAGCGCCGATCTGGCCGAAGTGTCTCGCGCTGTGGGTGACGCCGATCTCGCCACGAGCCTGATCGCCCGCAGCCGTCAGGCGGCATTTGGCGAAGGAGGCGATCCTTTGGCCACCCTGCCCGATAAGGCCACCGCCCCGGTGCGCATCGTCACGGTGAGCCTCGAGCGGGCTGACACCCCTTCGGGCTTGCGCTGGAGCGGCGGTGGCAGCGGGCCCAACCTCAGCCTCGAGAATGGAACGCCCGCCAAAAGTGAAGTGGTTGTGGAACGGCGCAGCCCCGTGAGTTTCGTGCTGCCGTTCCTGCGTTGGCTGGGAGGCACGGAACGATGAACCACGCCCTGCAGCGCTGGCTCAAACCCTGGCGCCAACCTGCCCCCTGGCTGGCCTTGATCCTGCTGGCGATCACAGCCGCGAGCCAGCCCCCGCGGCTGTGGTTCTGGCTGGCATTGCTGTTGATCGTGGTGCTGGTGGGCTGGCTCCAAGCGCTCAAACGCCCCCCCGCCGATGGCGGCTGAAGCAGGCCGGCCCGGGCTGGGGCTAGACCTGCGGGCAGCCCTGGTGATCGGCCTCGCCACCGCCATCAGCGATGCCGCCTGCAAAGGCGTGGGCCTCAGCGGCGGTTCGGTGGCCTACGGGGCAGTGATTGCTGCCTTGGTGATCCGGCCCGACTTCAGCCGTTGGCCCCTGAAGATCTACCCGGTGCTGGTGATCCTCTTTGGCGTGTGTCTGGCCATCGGGGTGAGCCTTGGGCTCGGGCTCTCCAACGTGCCGGAGCTGTTCTCCTTCGGGCTGGTGGCGGCGCTGATGCAACTGATCACCTTGCTGCTGCCCAGCTCATTACGGATCCTGAGTGGCGTGGTTGCCGTTGCGGGAGTGTTGCCCCTGCTGGGCACCCCCAGCTGGGAAGGCTGGCGCGACCAGATGCTGGCCCTGGTGATCGGACTCACCATCGGCACGCTGGTGCAGCTGATCTTCACGCCCGAGTCAGCAGCAAGCCCGTCCGAAACTGAACCCAAGCACAGCAAAAACCCTGGCGCTACTCCGGGCGATCCCCCCTTGGCGGAGCGTGTGGCAGCAGGGCTGCGCACTCCGTTTTTCTGGCGCAAGCTTGTGTTCGCCAGCCTGGCCTACACGATTGGCGTCGGCCTGGGAGCCGTCACCCCGAAATACCTCTACTTCGGGGTGGTGTTATTGCTGAACGACAGCATCGGTGACACCCTGGCCCGCGTCCGCGATCGCATGGTGGGGGTGAGCCTCGGCATCCTGATGCCGTTGCTGGTGTTCAACACCATCGGGATGAGTGAGGTCGCAATCGGGTTGGTGATGGGCGGCACCGCTGCCCTGATGACAGCCCTGAACCGCCAAAGCCATTTGCGCACAGCCCTGATCTCGAGCGGTGTGGCCTTCGTTGGTTACGGGCCGCTGGTGGCCTGGTACATCCCCCACCGCTGGATCGACTACCTGATGGGCTGCGGACTGGCCCTGGCCGTTGGGCTGCTGCTCTTCCCCAATTCGGCCCTGCGCCGCTTCAATCAGCTCACCGCTGGCGCCAGGAATCCGAGTGTGGCGGGCGAGCTGAAGCAGTTGCTTCCAGCCGCCACGGAGGAGGCCCGCTGGCTGGGCCTACCCAAACCACAACTCCCCGCCTGGTCCAACCCATGACACCACGCCAGCGCACCCTGCTTCTCGGTGCCGTGGGGCTTCTCGTGCCCCTGAGTGGCCAGGCCAAGGCTGCAACAACGATGGCGGGCTGCACGAGTCCAGGTATTGCCATCCAACTGCTGATCTGCAGCGCCATGTTGGTGATCGCCTGTGTGGTGCAACTGGGGCTGACCACCCTGATTACGGAATGGACCCACCACCCGGGCTTGATGCACTGGTGCGCAGCCAAGGCCTATCACCGAGCCCTTGCGGTGTTGATCGGAGCCAAGCTGGTGGTGCTAACGCTCTTGGGTTACATCCTGATGTGGGCGCTGCTGTTTGCGGGTCTTGGTTTGCTGCCAGACCTGGAAACCAGTTTTTATTTCAGTGGCATCACCTTCACCACGGTTGGCTACGGCGATGAGATCTTGCCCACCTGCTGGCGCCTCCTCAGCGTGGGGCTGGCCGTGAACGGGGTGCTGATGGCTGGGTGGAGCACCGCGTTGCTGGTGTACATCGTGCAACGTTCCATGGAACTGCGGCTCCAGCAGCGCAACAGCCCCTAAGCGGTCTGCACGGTCCATCCCATCGGGTGGAGGCGTTGCAGATCCATCACCTGATTGCGGCCCTGATCCTTAGCGACATACAGCGCGGCATCCGCCGCCTGGAGCAATTCCGTCAAGTGTTGGCGGCCTTCACTGCCCTTCTCCACCATGCCGATGGAGAGGGTGAGTTGCGGCTCACTGCCGTCGGCCAACGTCCAGCGCTGGGAGGCCACCCGCTGGCGCAAGCGCTCCAACAAATCATGGGCTTGCGGCGCTGCCGCAGCCACCAGCAGAGCGAATTCATCACCTCCGAGGCGCCCCACCAAATCGCCCCGCCGAACAGCTCCGTTGAGAAAATCCGCCATGCGACGAATCACCTCATCACCAGCAGCATGGCCATAGGTGTCGTTGATTGTTTTGAAGTGATCAATGTCGATCAAGGCCACCACCATCGGCTGATCTAAGCCAGGCAGTTCCAACCGTTCATCAGCGGCTTCGAGAAAGGCTCCACGATTGAGCACACCGGAGAGGCTGTCGGTCTGGGCCAGGCTGATCAACTCCGGCAGCAGCTGGCGCCGCACCACAAGCACCAATGCACCTGTGGTGAGGAAGAGAGGCACCAAACCAAGCAGAAACACCAGCCCCGTGAGCTGCAGGGCCCGGCCCACCAGGGGCTGGAGGTCGAGATCGATCACCAACAGCCCTTGCTGGCCAAAGGCCGGCAACCCCTCAAGCGCCAGGGGGGTGGGCAACACACGCACCATGTGGTCGCCCCCAACCCAGGGGATGGGGCCATCGAGCAGCGACGAGGCACGGTCGGGTGCGCAAAAACCGGTCTGACTCTCCACAAAACAGGCTCTCAGATGAGCTCCCAGATCGCCCAAACCATCCGACAAACTGAGATCCTGCACGCGCTTCCCCACCAGAGCGTTGTCGCTGGCGGCCAGGATCAGGCCCCGTTGGTCAAGCAACAACGCCGAGCGCAATTCACGCGATGCCGCTGCCAGCTGCAGCTGCCGCTGCACCTCATACATCGGCTGAAAACTGGTGAGATTGCCCGCGAGATCACGCTCAAGCGTGCGGGCATGGTTCTCCAATTCCTGGAGTGTGGTTCGCAACACCAGGGCACCACTCACCGTGCCCAAGGCCGTGGATCCAAACGCTGCCGCCGCCAGGGCAATCCCCAGCAGACGCCGATTCACCCGTTGCCGAAGCGGCCCCTTCATCGCACCAACTCCGGAGCGATCTGGGGCAGTGGCACACCCTGCGGCAAGCGATTGGCCTGGCGCATCTGAGCCTGCAACTGCAACAAGGTGCGCTGCACCGGTCCAGAGGGGGCGAGCAGCTCAGCCTGTTGCGCTTGATCGGGGTAGCGGATCAAGCGCTGGGAGAGCAGAAATTGCTCGGATGTCACCCCCTGGCGCTGGGCCATTAAGGCCGTGGATTGCTGCGGCTCTTGCTGGGCCAACTGGCGAGACGCCCACCAGGAGCGCACCAGGGCCGCCACCAACGGCTGGTTCGAGCGCTGCAGCTCCGGGCTCACCGCCAACACATCCACCACCTCTCCGGGAATCTCGCTGGAGCTGAACAACACGCGCCAACGAGGATCAGCCAGCAGCGCATCGCTGTGGGGCACGTAGGTCACCACCGCCTCCAGCGCCCCACGCTTGAGCTGAGCGACCAAGGCTTTCGGGCTGTCGTAGCGGAGCTGAACATCCGCAAGCCCGAAGCCGTGGGGGCGCACAGCGCTCAGGAGCATGAATTCACCGAGCACGCTGCGCTCGAGCCCAACCCGTTTGCCTTTGAGATCGGCAGGTGAGCGCAGCGGGGCAGCAGCGATCAATTGATCGGCACCGTTGGAGTCGTCCAACACCAGCACAATCACCGGACAGCGGGCCGGCACCTCGCGGCAAATCGCGATCGCCTCGGGCAGGGTGGTGGCGATGGCATCGACATCACCACGGCTGAAGGCGCGGCGCTGATCCTGCAGGGAGCCGAACTGATCCACCTGCAGGCTGAAGCCTTGCTCACGATCCAAGCCTTTGCGGCTGGCGAGATAGAAGTATTCGTAGGCCGGCCAATCCACAATGGCCAGCCGCACCTGGCGCTCTCGCCACGGCGCCAAACACGACACCAAACCCAAAGCCAGGCCAGCCGAGCCCACAACCGCTGCGAGCAAGCCACGCCGCTTCATCGGGCGGCCTCCACAAAGCGGGGGGTCACTGTTGGCACCGGCGCCCCAGACCCCATGATCTTCAGGCGCTCCTGCACGGCCTGCACCGCTTTGAGATTGCGGGCCAACACACCACCGGGCTGCAACATCGGCCCTTGTTGATCCAGGCTGAAATACACCAACCCCTGCTCCGCCTGGCGGTATTCCTCGGGGCTGAGTTGCTCGCGCTGGGCTGCCAAGGCAAGGGCCTTAGCAGGGTTTTGGCGCGCCGCCTGGTGGGCTGCCGCCCAAGCCCGAATCAACCTGGTGATCGTGTCGCCATGGCGGGCCAGATACTGCGGATCCACCGCCAACACATCAAACACCTCACCGGGGATGGCGCGGCTATCGAAGAGCGGACGCGACACCCCATCACGGGCGGCGTAATCACTGAACGGCGGGAAGAACACCGCCGCCTTCACCTCACCCTTGCGCAAAGCATCAGGCATCTGCGCCAAGGGAATGTTCTGCAACCGCACATCGGAGAGCTCCAAGCCCACCTGGTCCAGGGCGCGACTCAGCACATAAGGGCCCAAGGTGGAGAAGGTCACCGCCACGGGTTCGCCCTTCAAGGCGGCGAGGTTGGGGATCGAGCGGGCCACAGCGATCTGATCGCCGCCCCTCGACTCATCGAGGATCAACACGACCACCGGGCAGCGGCGCGGTGCACGGCTGCACAAATCCACCGCCTCCACCGTGGTGAGCTGGGCCAAGGGCACATCACCGCGCAGGTAGGCATGCACGATCGTTTGCGGATCCGGGAACTGCAGAGGCTTCAGCTCAAGCCCCTCGCGCCGATCCAAGCCCAGCTTGTGGGCCAGATACATGTATTCGTACCCCGGCCAGTTCGACACCGGCACTTCAATGCTTGGGCGCTGGCCTTGGCACCCGGTCAAAACCCCAAGCGCTGCGGCAGCGCTGAACGCTGCCAGGGATCCACGGCAGATCCGGCGGTGAACGGAGCGCACTGGGGCAGGAATCATGTCCCAGGCTAGTCAGGGAAGGCGATCTGGCAACGCCGATGCCAGCACAGCGGGCCTTCCTAAGCTCCACTCACCTTGAGGTGATCTGTGCTCGATCCCGCCCTGGTTGAGCAGGCCAACCCACGGTTGTGTGGCGGGGTGAGTGAGCTCCTGGCGGAAGCGGAGCGCATGCAGCGCTGCGGCAGCTGGCGGATTCAGCACGGCAGCGGCGAAGTGCTCTGGTCACCTGAGACTTACCGCTTGTTGAACGTTGATCCCAACCTGCCGGCCAGCCTTGAACTGCTCCTGGAGCAAGTCCACCCCGAGGACCGTGACCTACTCGCCGCCAGTGTGCGGCAATCGTGGTTGAGCGGCAGGCCGTTCCGGCTGGAGCATCGGCTTGCACTCGCCAACGATCAAATCGTGCAGGTGTTGCATCGCGGTGAAACCATCTGCGACGACAACGGCAAAGCGCTGTACACCGTCAGCACGCTGCAACGCCTCTCGCAGCAACGCAATCTGCAACTGGAGCTGGAGCAGGCCACCCACACCGATGCGATCACCGGGCTTCCTAACCGCCTGGCATCCATCAGTTACTTGGAGCAGCGCATTCGCGAACTGCCCTACAACCGCCAGATCGCCATTCTCTGCCTCGATCTCGACAACTTCCAGGGCATCAATGACAGCTTTGGCGTTGAGATCGGCAATCGACTGCTGCACTGGACTGGCGAACACCTGCGCCAACAGCTGCAACCAAGCGACTGGTTGGCCCGCCTGGATAGCGACACGTTCCTGGTGGTGCGCAGCGACAACCTGGGCAACATTTCTCAGGCCATTGATCTGGCCCAGCAACTGCAGGAATCGCTGCGGCAGGTGGTGCCTCGGCTCGACACACCGCTACCGATCAAGCTCAGCGCCTGCGTGGGGGTGAGCATCGCGCCCGACCATGGCAGCGATGCCTCCAGCCTGTTGCAGTGGGCCAACACAGCCCTCACCGAATCCAAACGCCAGGGCAAGGGCGGATGCAAGGTGTACTCCACGGCCATCAGCCAGAAAATTCGCGAAACCCTCGACCTGGAGCAGCGCTTGGCGCGCGCCATGGATCGCCAGGAGTTGCTGCTGCACTATCAACCCCAATGGGACCGGCAGCAGCGTCTGATCGGTGCGGAAGCTCTCCTGCGCTGGCATACCCGTCGCGGCGAAACCATCCCGCCGAACCGCTTCATCCCCCTGGCCGAACAGAGCGGCTTGATCGCAAGCATTGGGCATTGGGTCTTGGAGCAGGCGGTTGCCCAACTGAGCCAATGGCAGCAGCAAGGACTCCACTTGGGGCGGCTGGCGATCAACGTGTCTGGCCATCAACTCGATCCCGATCAGCACCCCCTCGATCAGCGACTGCTCAGCCTTTGTGATCACTGGAAGGTGGAGCCCAATCAATTGGAGGTGGAAGTCACGGAAACGGCCTTGATCAGCAATCCCTCGGCCGCCGCCGCCACGCTCAAACAACTCGCAGCAGCAGGCGTCAGCCTGGCGATTGACGACTTCGGCACCGGTTTTTCATCCCTGGCGAGCTTGCAGCGTCTGCCGCTGCAACGGCTCAAGATTGACCGCTGCTTTGTGAGCGATCTACCGAACACCCCCTCCGATCGCAGCATCGTGAAAGCCACGATCCTGATGGCCCACGAGCTGGGGCTGAGTTGTCTGGCTGAAGGGGTGGAAACAGAGGAGCAACGGCAACAGTTACTGGACCTAGGCTGCGACAGTTTTCAGGGTTACCTCCTCGGCAAACCGATGCCCGCTGCACAGCTGCAGGAGCTGATGACCGCACAAACAGCAATGTCCTCAAATGGGAACTGACAACACGTCGCAGGCTGGTTAGGTTTCCCGTACCACCAGAGCTGAACCTGCACCGATGCTGCAGGCCCCGATCCCTCCGGACGACACCGCACGCCTTCAGGAGCTGCGTAGTTACGGCGTGCTCGACAGCCCGGATGAGCCGTCGTTCGATGACATCGGCGCCTTGGTGCGCGACATCGCCAACACGCCGATCGGGATCATCTCGCTGGTGGATGAGAACCGGCAATGGTTCAAAAGCTGCATCGGGCTCGATGCCAAAGAAACGCCGCGCAATATCTCCTTCTGCGGCCACACGATCCTGCAGCGCACGCCGCTGATCATCGAAGACGCCCTCGAGGATCCGCGCTTCTGCGACAACCCCCTGGTGCTGCAGGAGCCCCACATCCGCTTCTACGCCGGGTTTCCACTGATCTCCAGCAATGGCCTGGCCCTCGGCAGCCTCTGCGCGGTGGATCAGCAACCCCGCCACCTGGAGGCCCACCAGATCCAGGCCTTGGAACGCCTGGCACGGCTCGCGGTTCGCCAAATGGAGCTCAAACGGCAGAGCCGGCTGCTGGAGCAGGCTGCCCAGGCAGCGCCAGAAGCCCAAGAGGGCCTAGCGCCCACCAGCACACCACGCCTCAACCAACTGCTCACCAGCAAAGAGCAGTTGCTCAGCATGGTGGAGCTGATGCTCAGCCAGAGCAGCCAGGCCTTCTTCGGGGTGATGCGGCTGGAGTTCAAAGAGTTGCGCCGCATTGCCAATGCCCTCGGCGAAGCCACCGCCATGGTGCTCCGCCAAGAGCTGCAGGAGCGCCTCGCCGCACTGCTCCCGGATAACGCCAGCTGCTGCGAACTCAACGATCAAGAGTGGCTGGTGCTCACCCCCTTCACCGCCACCGATGAGCAACTCGGCGCGCTAGCCGCGGCGATCACCCAACAACTCCAACAACCCGTAGGCGTTGCGCAGCAGTTGCTGAGCTCACAAGTGGCTGTGGGAGCTGCGCTCTTCCAAGGCAACTACAGCAGCGCCAACGACCTGCTCAGTGATGCCGCCATTGCCCTGCGCAATGCGGCACGGCGCCCTGGCAGCCACTACAGCTGCATTGATCTGGCGAGCCGCATCCAGGCCCAACAAGACCTCCAACTCGAATCCGAACTGCGCCGTGGACTCAGCACCGGCCAGCTCGAGCCCCACTTCCAACCCCTCTTCGACCTCCAAACCAAACGTTTGATGGGCGTGGAAGCCCTGGCCCGCTGGCGCAGTGTGAATGGCGATCTGTTGATGCCCAGCCTGTTTCTGGCAGCCGCTGAGCGCGCCGAACTGTTGGGGGAGCTGGATCTGCAGATGATCCGCCAATCGATCGCGGCCAGTCATGCGATGGCGCGGGTGCATCCGCAGCAAGCGATGGTCCTGAGCCTCAACCTCTCAGGCGCCTTACTGGAGAGCCCCACGCTCCTCGATGAGCTGTTTGCCTTGATTGATGCGGAGCCACTCCCGCCGAACTGGCAACTGCAACTGGAGATGCTGGAGGTGAACCTGCAGCAACCGGAAGCCGACATTGCCCACACCCTCGATCAGCTCCACCAACGCGGCGTGCTGCTCGCCATCGACGACTTCGGCACCGGCTACTCCTCCCTCAGCCGCCTGAATCGCTTCCCCTTCCACAGCCTGAAGGTCGACATGAGCTTCGTGAAGCTCCTCGATGCCCCCGATCAACCCAGCAACCGCATCCTGGAGGTGATCCAGGCCATGGCCGAAGCGCTCGAGCTGCACACCACCGCAGAAGGCGTGGAGACAGAAGCCCAGCGCCAGTGGCTGCAGCGCCAGGGTTTCCACTGGGGCCAGGGCTACCTGCTGGCCAAGCCCATGCCCCTGCAGGAGACCCTCAACCTGCTGCTCACGCACCAGGGCGCAGCAGTGCCGCTCTGACCTGATCTGCGCTCCAGCCCGCCACCCGAATCCATTTGCTGCGGCCAGTGGCGCCGCGCACCAGCTCCACCGCCGCGGCAGACACCTTCAGCTGGCGGGCGATCAGCTTGAGCAGCGCCTCATTCGCCGCCCCATCCACTGGCGGCGCCTTCAGGGCAATGGCGATGGCCTCGCCGCGCAGACCCAGCACCCGCTCGCGGCTGGCCCGGGGCTGCACCCGGATTGCCACCAATTGCTCCGGGGCTGCAGGCTCCATCAACAACGAAACTAAGAGCACAGCAGCAGGGCTTCACTGCGATGGCCGGCACTTCGCCCCGACAGACCCTCACCTTCCGCAAGCCCGACGACTGGCACGTGCACCTGCGCGATGGGGCGTTGCTGCAGGCCGTGGTGGGCCACACCGCCGCCCAATTTGCCCGGGCGATCGTGATGCCCAACCTCAAACCGCCGATCACCACCACAGAGCAGGCCAGCGCTTACCGCGATCGAATCCTGACGGCCCTTGAGCGCAGCGCAGGCCCCGAGGCGGCGGCGGGGTTCACACCCTTGATGACGGCCTACCTCACGGAAACGATCGCGCCGGCGGAGCTGGAAACAGGCTTTGCGGCTGGGGTGTTCACCGCGGCGAAGCTCTACCCGGCTGGAGCCACCACCAACTCCGATGCCGGCGTGCGCGATCTCGCCCACATCACCCCGGTGCTCACCTGCATGGAGCGCATCGGCATGCCGCTGCTGATCCACGGGGAGGTGACCGATCCAGCGGTGGACATCTTTGATCGCGAAGCCGTGTTCATCGAGCGCCACCTCAAGCCCCTGCTGGAGCGGCACCCGGCTCTGAAGGTGGTGCTCGAACACATCACCACCGCTGACGCCGTGCAGTTTGTGGAAGCGGGCCCCAGCAATCTGGCGGCCACCATCACCCCCCACCACCTGCACATCAACCGCAATGCCCTGTTCCAGGGCGGATTGCGGCCGGATCTGTATTGCCTGCCGGTGGCCAAGCGCGAGCAGCACCGCCTGGCGCTGCGAGCGGCGGCCACCTCCGGCAACCCGAAGTTTTTCCTGGGCACCGATTCAGCCCCGCACCTGCGCCATGCCAAGGAGAGCAGCTGCGGCTGCGCCGGCATCTACAACGCGCCCTATGCCCTGGAGAGCTACGCCCAGGTGTTCAGCGACGAGAACGCCCTCGAGCAACTCGAGGCCTTCGCGAGCCTGAACGGACCCCGCTTCTACGGCCTACCGCTGAATGCCGGCAGCGTCACCCTGGAGCGGCGCGCCCCCGATCCGGATGAGCCTGGCCTGCCCGCGATTCTGGAACTGCCCAATGGCACCACGGAGCCCAGCCGGCTCGTGCCGTTCCATGCCGGAGAACAGCTGGACTGGCACATCGAAGACAACAACGCTTAGGCGCTTTACGTTCTCTTAATCATTTGGTGCCGAAAAGCACTTGATGCACCCTGCCGCACATCGTTAACTGGCGAGCAAGCTCAACGCTCGGGATGGCCCTGTTTTCCTGGATCACCAGCGTGGACAGCGACGCTCTCCTCGATGCTCTGGCTGAACCGCTGCAGCAGCTGGGATTGGTGATCGATCCGCACGTGAGCAGCGCCAGCCAGGTTTTGGCGGCGGATCGTCCCAACTGCGGACTCCCCATGTCCCAGCGGGTCACAGTGCTGGCCTCCTGGAATTGCAGCCGCTCCCGAGAAGCCCAACTCGAGGTGCGCAGCTCTGAGCCGCAACTGCGTGCCGGCACCCGCTGCCAGCAGATCGCTGAACAACTGCAACGGGCCAAGCCGGGTCAGGCGCAAATCGGAAGAGATTCCTAAATCGGTAGCCGCTGTTACCTAAACGGGCTGCATCGCTCCATAGGGTCCGGCCCAACGGATTTCAGGAGGCCGAGCTCCATGCAAACCCAGGTTCTGATGCAGGCCACCGATGGCAGCTGGAACACCAGCAAGACCTACCCCAATCCCCTCCTCGCCTACATCGCCGCCCGCAAACTGAGCCGGCAGCAACAGCGCACCTGCCGCACAGTGTGCTCCAGCGGTCAGGTGCTCGATGAGATTCATCCCCACTGATGCACCCTCACAGGCCTGAATCAACGCGGCAGGGTGGTCTCTGCAGCCGCGATCAGGCGGCGTAAAGAGCTCGCAACGTTTGGCAGACAACGGCGAACAACGCCCCTACGGTCCGGCTGGTTCAACCCTGCCAGCCCGAACGTTATGTCTCTCGTTCAAGCACCTGCCCTGGGCATTGAGCGTTTTGCCGCCGGACAACGCAAAGAGCACCGGCCTCATGCCTCCAACAATGATCTGAACGCGATCATCCGCGCGGTGTATCAGCAGGTGCTGGGCGGCCAATATCTGATGAGCAATGAGCGCCTGACCGGCGCTGAATCGCTGTTCCGCAATGGCTACCTGAATGTGCGCGAGCTGGTGCGCACCGTGGCCAAGAGCGCGCTGTATCGCTCGCGCTTCTTCGAGAACTGCAACCCCTATCGCTTCATTGAGCTCAACCACAAACACCTGCTGGGCCGCGCTCCTCAGAACAAGGAGGAGATGCTCCACCACTTCACGATCCTGCAGGAGCAGGGCTACGACGCCGAGATCGATTCCTATCTCGACAGCGCTGAGTACAACCGCAACTTCGGCAACGACACGGTTCCTCACCTCCACGGCTGGACCTACACCGCTGGCCATGAAGGTCGCCAATTCAGCTGGCTGATGCAGCTGGCCCGGGGTGCTGCCGCCTCAGCGAAAGGTGATGGCAGTGGCACCCAGTTCAAGCTCGGCCGTGCCCTCCACCAGAACCGGCCGGTGCCCGTGGCTGTGTCGGCCGCCAGCCGCTACGCCCACATCAGCACCGATGGCCCGTTCCGCGCCGCCACTTCGGACAGCAGCGAGCTGCCGGTGGCCGAGCTGAGCAACGCCCGCCGCATCGATGGCACCCCGGCCTACGGCTTCCGCAGCCAGGAACTGCTGGTGTCGAGCCCGAGCGCCGGTGCCGCCGGCGAAGGCAGCCGCGTGGTCACGATCACCGCCACGGGCATCGCCAACAATCGCTTCCTCCGCCATGGCGCTTACACCACCCGCGTGCCCTTCAGCCGCATGAATGAGGCGTTGCAGCGCGTGATCCGCCAGGGCGGCCGCGTGGTGAGCGTGGTGGTGAGCGGCGAAGGCGAACTCGCGCCGCTGCCGCTGGCCGCCGCCCAAGCGGAGGCAGCCCCTGCCAAGGGCAAAGGCCGCGCCAAGAAGGGCTGATCATCCCTCCCTGGTGGTTGCCAAATCCGGCCGCAGGGCAGATCCTGTCGCCGGATTGAGGCCCCAGTGATGCGCCAGCAACGCCGCCTTCCCAGGCGGGCGCATGGGCTGCTGGGCCTGATCACAGCTCTGGCTCTGGCCAGCCCGGCTCGCTGCGCTGAAGCCGAGCCGCTTGCGGAGCAGCCGCCTGAGCCGATCTCCCTAAGCGCTCCCTGGCCCAGCGTGCAGGAGCTGCTTCAGCTGCCCGACTGGATGCAGCTGGCGCTGAGCGTGACGGCCGAGCCGCTGTTCAATCCCCTGGGTGGGGAGCGCTCTGCGGGCAGTTGGATTCAACAGGGAACGCTCAACCTCGACATCAGTTCAGGCCTCAACAAAGCCAGCGCCAACTGGCATGAACTGGACCACTGGCAGCTGAGCGTCACCGTGAATCACGACGCCGGAGACGCCTACTACAACACCGCCATTGGGGCGCTGTTTCCGCTGCAGCAGGTGGCCTACCCGGCTGGCTTCTACCTCTCGGAAATCGCGATCCAAAGGCAGCACGGCGATGGCTGGCTGAACGTGAAAGCCGGCATCCTGCCGATCAATCCGGATTTCGTGGAAGTGCCGGTGCTCGGCAACTACGTGCACTCAGCATTCAACAACACGCTCAACATCACCGTGGCGGGCCTGCCGATCAATCCCTACACCGCCTTCGGCGGTGTAGTGACGGCCCATGCCAGCCCCGAGCTGAGCCTGCGCTATGGCCTGTTCGATCTCAGCAGCACCGACACCCTCTCCCGCTGGCTCGGCCTCTCCGATGGCGGTATCGGGCCCAACAGCGGTGTCGCGCAGTTTCTGCAGGTCGATCTCATGCCCAGCGCGATGAACGCCCAGCCCGTGCCGGCCTGCCGCACGGAGCGGGGAATCGTGCGCTGGAGCCAGCGGCGCGGCGTTTGCCCGGCCCCGGTGAGCGTGGAGAACCAGCTGCCGGACGGCCTGCTCAGCCTCGGTGGATTTCTCACCAGCGAGAACGGCAACGGCGTTTACGGCAGCCTCACGCTGCCCAGCGGGCTACCGCTGGGGCTCGCAGACCGCCTCTGGCTCGGCGCCTCCTATGCGCCGGATGCCTCTCAGGTGATCGCCCCCACCTTTGTAGGGGGCGGCCTGGTGGTGCAGGGTCCCCTACCTGGTCGCCCTCTGGATGTGGCCCTGCTGGGCCTTGGCCGAGGCGGGCTGAGCAACCAACTGAGCAGCAGCGCCTACGAAGGCATGCTCGAGCTGGGCTACCGCATTCAGATCAACCAAAGCCTCAATCTGCAGCCCACGCTGCAGTGGATCTTCAACCCCAGCGGCACACTGCAACCCGTGCCGGGGATCCTGGCGGCCGGGGTGCAGATTCAGCTGAACTTCTAACTGTTGAGCCGCCCGGAGGCCATGGCCTGCAGCAGGCGACCGTGATCGTGTTCCACCTGATCGGCGTAGGCGATGGCATCCACACTGAGGGCGCGATCGGTCGCCTTTTGCCCCTCCAGCGCCGCGGCCAGGGTGAAGCGATCGCCGGAGCGGGCATGGGCCCGCGCCAGCACCGAAGCGCAAAGACGGCCATAGGCCTTCAGGGCATCGGGTTTCATCGCCTCCACCGCCAGCGAAGCTTTCCAATCCCGCAGCTGGCGCCAGTACATGTTGTGGTGGCCAGGAGTGGTGGTCCAGCCCAGGAAGGGATCACTCACGCACTGGAGCAGGCGCTGACCCTGCACCACCCGTTGGCCCTGGTGAACGTCGGCACTGGCCTGCCGTTGTCCAAGGGGCTCTGCCAGGGCCGAGGCCAGCGCCTGCTTGCTCTGCAGCAACAGCAGGTCATCGGGATGGGGGCCCTGCAACAGGGCGATGCTGCAACGGGTGCCCACCGATCCCACGCCCACCGCCTTGTAGGCGGTGTCGAGAATGCGGAAGCCGCTGATCAGGTGACGCCGGTGCGCCTGAATCGTGCTCAGATACCCCTCCAGCAACACAGCCAGGGCGTGGTCGTGATCAGGCTGGGCGAAGAAGCTTGGATCCATCTGCCGGTGGCGCCAGAGCAGGGGCGGCTCGTGGCGCAGCTGCCAGCCGCCATCGGCCCGGCATTCGCCGTAGCGCGCCACCGCCTGGCTGCCGCTGCGGCGACGCGCCGAGGCGGCCGCCGCGCGCAGGTGCTGGCGAAAGGGGCCGCTGCGCTGCTCCTCCACAAACTGCTCCACGTGCAGCAGGGTGCTCCACAGCTCAAGCGTGGGCATGGCCGCATACCCCGCAATCGCCTTGCGATAGCTCGAAGCCACCTTGCGAACCAGCCAGCCCTGCTCATCGCGATCCAGCCCCAACGGCCGGGCCACTAACACCAGGCTCACCAGCAGGCGCTTGAGATCCCATTCCCACGGGCCCGGGAACGTCTCATCGAAGTCGTTGATGTCGAACACCAACGTGCGCTCCGGTGAGGCGTAGAACCCGAAATTGAGCAGATGGGCATCGCCGCAGAGCTGCACGGTCAGCCCACTGTTGGGCATCGAGCCCAAGTCACGGGCCATCACGGCTGCCGTGCCGCGGAACCAGGCGAACGGGCTCTTGGCCATGCGCCGGTGTCGCTCGGCAATCAACCAGGGCAGACGGTTGGCATTTTGCTGCTCGAGCAGATCGATCGGATCCGGCCGCTCGGCACAGGCCTGCCAGGTTTCAAGACAGGCCTCCACGCTTGCCATCTGCTGCGCCACACGGCTCCCTGTTCACCGAATAGCAGGCAGATTGAGGCGGTGGTGAATCCGCACTGACTTCTTCATGGCCCTGTCATTCCAGGAGCTTCAGGCGCAGCTCCAACCCGACTGGGGCTGTGAGCACAACGGCGACGGCAGCCAGTTCGATGTGCTGGTGGTGCCATCGCTCTCGATGGAGCAGGCCCTGATGGCCCTGGTGACCGGAGCGCATCACTACGAGGAACGGCAACTGTTCTCGCTGATGCGCCTGCGCGATCCCGGTGTGCGCGCCATCTACGTGACCAGCAAGCTGCTGCCGGAATTGGTGGTGGATGCGGTGCTCGAGCTGATGCCGGGCGTGCCCACCTCCCACGCCCGCCGGCGCCTGCACCTGTTCGACACCGACGACGCCTCCAACCGCCCCCTCACCGCCAAACTGCTGGAGCGCCCCGCCCTGCTCGGCCGCATCCGCGATTTGTTGCGTCCCGGCCGCAGCTTCATCAGCTGTTTTGTGGTCACTGAACTGGAGAAACGGCTCTCCGAGGTGTTGCAGGTGCCGCTGCTCGGCACCGATCCCGCCCTGGGCTACTGGGGCAGCAAAGCCGGCAGCCGCGCCCTGTTTTCGCGCTGCGGCGTGCCCCATCCCCCCGGCAGCGACCTCGCCTTCAACCTCTCCGACCTGGCGGAAGCCACCGCCGAGCTGTGGGAAGCACATCCCGAGCTGCGCCGCTGTGTGGTGAAGCTGAATGAGGGCATCAGCGGCGAAGGCAATGCCTGCCTGGAGCTGGCGCCGTTGCAGTTGGCGGAGCTGAACAGTCGCGAGCGTCGCCTGCGGATCCTGGCGGCCTTGGATCAGTTGCCAATGCCAGCGGCGCTCTGGCAGGAGCTGCTGACCCACCAAGGGGCGCTGGTGGAGGCCTGGTTGGAGGGCGGCGACTCGCTGAGTTCCCCCAGCGTGCAGGGCACCATCCACCCCGGTGGCCGGGTGGAGCTGCTCTCCACCCATGAGCAGATCCTGGGGGGTACTGGCGGGCAGACCTATCTCGGCTGCCGCTTCCCTGCCGAGGAGCCTTACCGGCTGGAGCTCATGCGCCACGGCCAGGCCGTAGGGGAGGCGCTCGCCGCGGAAGGGGCGTTGGAGCGCTACGCCGTGGATTTCATCGCCCGCCGCATCAACGGCAACTGGGACCTGCAGGCGATCGAGGTGAACCTGCGCCAGGGGGGCACCACCCACCCCACCATGGCCCTGCGGGCGATCACCACCGGGCGGCTGGATCCAGCCACGGGCCTGTTCATGGCACCCACCGGCCAGGCGGTGTACTACACCGCCACCGACAACCTCACCGCTCCGCAACTGCGGGGGTTATTGCCCGCTGATCTGATCGACATCGTGGCTGAGGCCGATCTGCACTACGACCCGGCTCGGCTGCGGGGCAGCGTGTTTCATCTATTGGGCTGCCTGTCGGAATACGGCAAGCTCGGGATGACTTGCATCGGCAGAAGCGCCGAGGAAGCCGAAGCGGTGTATCGCGCCACCGCCGATGGCCTGATCGCCCGGGCCAGCCAGCTGCAGGCTCAGCTCTGAGCCGGAATCACCAACACCGGCAGCCGCGCCTTGGTGAGCACCCGCTGGGTTTCACTGCCGATCAACAAGCCGGCCAAACCGCGGCGGCCATGGGAAGCCATGGCGATCAGGTCGCAGCCCAACCGTTCAGCGGCCTCGAGGATCGCCTCATGCACCAGCGGGCTCACGCAGGTGTCGCTGCTGGCCTCCACCCCTTCGGCCCGGGCCTGCTCGAGCGCCTTGTCCAAAATCGTGGCGGCGAAGCGGGCATTGGCTTGGCTGAACTGCTCACTGAGGGCTGGATCGAGCACCAAACCCTCGCCGTAGATCGCCACATCCGGCCGGCCGTAGTAGCTCGGCTGCACATGGAAGAAACTCACCCGCGCGCCGCTCTGCTTCGCCAACGCCAATGCCGCACGCACCGCTGTATCGGAGAGATCGGAGCCGTCGATCGGCACCAGGAGATGACGAACCATGGCAACCCCAGCGCGGCCTTCACCAAAACGCTAGGTACTAAGCAGCGATCCAACCAGCCAGATGGGAAGCCGCTTGGGAGCGCACCAGCGCCCGCGCCGCCGGCAGGGCGGGATCCAAGCGCTCCGAGCTGAACGGTGGCAGATTGCGGCTGCGCAGCCAGGCGCCCCAGCGGAATTCATGGAAGGGGATCAGCGGAGCAGCGGCCACCAGGCCCTCGCGCTTGAGCTTCCAGACGAGGCTGCGGTAGGGATCGTCCTGGGTGCCGCTGAGGCTGGATGGCAGAGCCGTGGGGTGGAGCGGCCCCAGGCCGCGGCCGTCATAGAGGTAGAGCCAGCCGCGTTGATGCAACTGCTCGAGCACCGCGTGGCGCTCCGACACCTCCAGCTGCAGCACCACATAACCGAAGGCGGTGGCGTTGGGATCGAGCTCGAGCAAGGCCCGCAGCCGGTGATGGCGATCCACCATCCACAACTCGCCGGCGGCACTGCGCACCAGCGGCGTGGGCTTGCGCTTGAGGTAGCGGCGCCGCTGCTTGGCATCGTCGGCGGCGAAATCGAGCTGGCGGCTGCGGATCTCAGCCATGCCCACACACAGCTGGGTGGGCTGCAGCGCCTGCAACGGCACCTCCAGCAGATCAGCCTCATCACCGGTGGGAGCCGGCAACGGTTGGTAGGGGGGCAACCGCAACGCCATCGGCTGACCTTAAGCCGATTTGCCAGGGCGTGGCTCAGCGCCTGCCTGGCCGTGCTGCTCTGGCTGGGCTGGGCGCTGCCGGTTCGGGCCGCCGAAGCCTGCGCGCCGATGGATGCCCGGGGAGTGGCGCAGCTGTTTGATCAGTGGAACGGAGCCCTGCGCAGCGGCGATCCCGATCAGGTGGAGGCGCTGTACAGCAACGACGCCCTGCTGCTGCCCACCCTCTCGAGCCAGCCCCGCACGAGCCCCGCCGGCATCCGCGACTACTTCACAGGCTTCCTGGCCGGCGAGCCGCAGGGGCACATCGACAGCCGCAGCATTCAGCTGGGCTGCAACGAAGCGATGGCAGCCGGCACCTACAGCTTTCGTTTCGCCGATGGCCATCAGGTGCAAGCCCGCTACACGTTTGTGTATGTGTTCAGCGATGGCCGCTGGCTGATTCAGCACCACCATTCCTCGCTGATGCCCAGCGTTTAAGCGCTCTGGCTGAGCTCAGCAACACGCGGTTCGCTGGAGCTCTTGTAGCGGCAGGCATCCTGGTGCTCACGCACCGTGCAGCCATACATCTCGAGGAACAGATCGCGATCTGCCAGCGATCCGGTGAGACCACAATTGAGGTAGTGCTGGCGCAGCGGAGTCCAAGGCCTGCTGTGTATTTGGCCATGCAATTTCTGCAAGCGAAAGCGGCGCAGAGCCTTCAGGGGCGCTTCACCGCAGTGGGCATGGCAGAGGTTTTGCAGCGTGCGCGCACTCACATGGCAATGGCGGGCCAGATCCGCCATGCGTAGCGGGCTGGCGTAATGCTCAGCCACGTAGGCCGCCAGCTCGGCCATCACCCCTGCATCCGCCGTCGAGGCCGCAAGCATGAGGGAGTGAGGCGCCATTCCACCGCCGGGGCATTAGTGCGTTAGTGGAAACCTACGCAACAGCTGAGCCTGAAGTGGTAAGGCACAACACAAGATTGCGCGTTATACCGAATCTGCATCAATCACCAGAGCCTGCACAACCGAGCAGGCACAGTTCAGAGCCTGATGCCATCGAAGATCGGCATCGTGGCAAAACCCAGGGAGGCGGGCACGGGGTTGGGGCCTGCCGGCAAGGCCTGGACTGAGAACATGTAGGTGTCGGCCTGGAACGGGTTGTTCCAGGGTTTGAGCGCCACCGTGATCGTCTGCCCCGGCTGCGGCGGCTGAGGGAACTGCACCGTGATGCGGCGGGCCTGCGGATCAAAGCTGGCCTGCACAGGAATCGCCGCTCCCTCCCGGCGCGGCAACCCCACGAACGCCTGGGTGCGCGCCGGAGCGAACTGGAAGCTGCGGTCCACACCGCGGGTCTGCTGGATAACCAGAGCGCCCAACCCCGCACCGGCCTCATCCGGCAACGTGATCGTGAAGTAATAGATGGCGGCCGTCTGCCCCACATAGGCGTAGTAGTTGGTGAACGTCACCTTCCAAGGGGGGCGCGCAAACCAGGTCTGACCATCAAGCTCGAGGGCTTGAACAGGTGCGGACACCACCTGCACGGCCACGAGGGGCGCAGCCACCAGGGCGGGCACGATCCAGGGGTTTGCCATCCGGCCAGCATCAGCTGGGCGCAAGGTAGCGGCGGTTCAGGCCGTTGATAGGGTCAGGAAGCTTGTCTGCCGGATCGATGAACCGAGCTGAACTCGACGCCATCGACCTGATGCTGCGCGACCTGAACACGCGCCACGACGAGATCCGCCATCGCGCCGCCTTCCGCGGCTGCACCCGTGAGCTGCTCACCCTCCAAGAGGAGCTGGTGCGCTATCTAATGGCGAAACGCGAAGGCCACAACCTGCGCTGATCCTCAGACCGCCTGCAAAAACGGCTGTGGGTTCTGATCACGGCGGTGTTGCCGTGGCAGTTCAGGCCCCTGCTGATCACCGGCCAACGCAGCTGTGGCCTCCAGGGCACTGCGCATCCGCCGGGCGGCGTGCAGGCTCATGTCGCGCGGCACGCTGATGCGATCACGCCAGTAGCGCAGCCCCGCGGCCGTACCCGGCGGCGGGGCCAGCGGGGGGAGCGAAGCATCGCGCAGCAGATTGGTGAGCGCGCAGCGCAGGGCCTGATCAAGGGCAAGGCCGGCAGCGGCGCTGCGGCGCGCACCTTCGGGGTTCACCTCCAGCAACCGTTGCTTGTGGCGGAGCATGCGGGCCAGAGCTTCCTGAACAGCCGTGGACGGCGGGCTCTGGCGGGTCTCCACCACAGCGGGGTGGGCGGCGTGATCAGTGGGCCAGGGGCCCTGATCGATCAGGCGCGCCACGCGCTGCTGCTCGGCGCTGCCGCTGGCCAGGCAGCAACCCATCTGGGGCGGCAGGTCGTGGGCGTGGGTGTGGATGTCGCTCTGGGTGCCGAGATAGGTACTGCGCTGCTCAAGGGCGGCAAACCAGCGATCGATCGCCGGGTGCTGCGTGCGCAGGCCGTATCCCTTGTAGTAGGCGAGTGAAGCATTCATCCGCTCCAGGTACGGCACGAAGATCACATCGGCCGTACCGAAGTGCTCCCGGAAGAAGGGGCCCGGGGTGGCCTCCAATGCCTCCTCCACCAGGCCGGCCATGCGCGCGAAATGCTGCTCCGCCGGCGCCGTCTGCGGCCCCTCTCCCTCGCAGTAGCAAAGCCACTGGCACCAGGCGCGGAACAAGCGCCGCTCCAGCTGGCGCAGCGCAAACACATCAGGGTTCTGCATCCCCTCGCCCAGGGGGCCGAACGCCTCCTCGAGTGCCTGCAGGATCAGATCGCTTTCGGTGATCAGGTGACCATCGAGCTCAAGGGCGGGCAGCATCCCCGAGGGAACGATCTGCTTGAACCAGCGCTCCTTTTCGCCGTAGCAGAACATCGTCACCTTGCGGATCCGATAGGGGATCCGCTTCTCCTCGAGCCACAGCCACACCTTCTGGCAATAAGGGCACCAGGCGTGGTGATCGCGATAGAGGGTGACGCGCACCTCGGATTCCGGCCGCCCGAACAGACGCAGGCGGGCCTGAGCATTCGTGGGGCCTTCCACTCGCCGCTGCTGCAGCTCTGCTTCGCTGCAGGGATCGCACTGCTCCTCCAGCTGCTGCCAGCTCAAGGGCTCAGCCAGGGCCATCGATGGGGCGGGTGGATGCATGGGTCCAGCATCGCTCAAACACGCCATGCGTCGCTGAAGGGCTGAGCCGTTGAGGCCGATGCAACGGAATCGTGTTGACGCAGTTCTCGCAATCACAGGATCTTGAAAACACAGGCAAGGGCTACGCTGCCCACACGCTGATCACCCCTATGGAGCACCTGGCCGAGTACTTCAAGGTGTTCTCAGAGCCGAATCGTCTGGCCGTGCTGGAGGCCCTCCGCAACGGGCCCCTCAACGTCACCGCGGTGGTGGACAAAACGGGCCTGAGCCAAGCGCTGGTGTCGAAGCACCTGAAGTTGCTCACCATCGCCGGCGTCGTGCAGCGACGACCCCAGGGCTCCCTGGTGTTTTACGAGGTGAACGACAAGGCGGTGTTCAAGCTGATGGCCCAGGCCGAGAAACTGATGCTCGCCTCGCGCCGCCAACAGCTCAATGCCCTGGCCGCCATCCTCTAAGAGGTGAGGCACCCCCACAACCCTCGAACACCTGCAAAGCCCCCGCAGGGTTGCCGGCCACCCGAGGCCTGAGCAGCCTGGAGAGGCCAAGGCTGCCGCTGCCGTGATCCCTCCCCAGAAACAGATGACCGGCATGCTCGGCCATCCGGTGGCTGAGAACCCGATTGATCGGATGTTCGACGCGGTCTATGCCCACTACGGGTTGCAGTGGCAGTTCTGGAAGAACGACATCGCGTCTGAGCACGATCTCGCCAAGGCGATCGCCGCCCTGCGTCCCCTCGGATACCAGGGAATGGCGATCACCGTGCCCTACAAGGTGGCTGTGATTCCGATGCTCGATGCCGTCGACGACGACGTGCACGCCATCGGCGCCGCCAACTACATCACGATCGAGCAGGGGCGCCTGATCGGCCACAACAACGATGGCAAGGGTGTGGTGAAGGCGATCGAGAAGGTTGCTCCGCTAAAGGGCCGCAAGGTTGTGATGCTCGGCGCCGGCGGCGCGGGCCGCGCCATGGCGGTGGAGATCGCCTGGGCCGGCGCCGCGCAGCTGACGCTGATCACCCGCCGCGAAGCCCACGGCCGCGAGGTGGCGGAGCTGGTGCAGCAGGCCAGCGGCGTGCCCTGCACGTGGCAGAGCTGGCAGGCGCCGTTGCAGGTGCCCTCCGGCACCGATCTGCTGATGAACGCCACCCACCTGGGCTGCGCTCCTGAACTCGAACCGGTCCCCGTGGACTGGGCCAGCGTGGAACCGGGCTGCATCGCTGTTGACGTGATCACCAACCCCCGCATCACACCCTTCCTGGCCGCCGCTCGCGAGCACGGCTGCCCCGTGGTGGACGGCGTGGAGATGCTGGTGCAGCTGGCGATGCAGATCTTCGAGCGCTGGACAGGCATCACCCCAGAGGAGGCCGTGTTCCAGAGCGCCGTGGCGGAAGCCTTAGGGGAGTGACCCGCGCGGCGCACCCCAAAGAGACAACAACACCGGCTTATGCGTCAATCGCCATACAGTTACGCTTAAGCGATCGCTGTTGGCCATCCGCCACCCTTCGGCATGAGTAAGCATTTCGACCTGGTGGTGATCGGCGCCGGATCCGGCGGCCTGGCCGCCGCCAAGCGCGCCGCCAGTTATGGCGCCCGGGTGGCGATCGTGGAGGGGGATCGCGTGGGCGGCACCTGCGTGATCCGCGGCTGTGTGCCCAAGAAGCTGATGGTGTACGGCTCGGCCATGCGCCATCACCTCCACGACGCCGCCAGCTACGGCTGGAGCGTGGGGGATGTCTCCCATAACAGCGCCGAGCTGCTGCAACGGGTGCGCGCCGAGGTGGACCGGCTCAATCAACTGCACATCGGCTTCTTAGAGAAAGCGGGAGTGGAACTTGTCCGCGGCTGGGGGCGTTTCGCCGATGCCAACAGCGTGAGCGTGGTGGACCCAAGCGGATCTGAACTGCAGCTCCTGCGGGGCGAGCGGATCCTGATCGCCGTAGGCGGCCGCCCCCACCGCCCCGCCATCCCCGGCGCTGAGCTGGGCTGGGTGAGCGATGACCTGTTCAACCTCGAACGCCTGCCGGAGCGGGTGGTGGTGGTGGGCGCCGGCTTCATCGCCTGCGAGTTCGCCTGCATCCTTAACGGCCTCGGCGTGCAGGTGACCCAACTGGTGCGCGGCGACCACCTGCTGCGCGGCTTCGACCTCGAATCGAGCCGCGCCGTGCAGGAGGCGATGGAAGCCGATGGCATCGAGATTCGCTTCGCCCACAGTCCCGCCGCGATCGAGGGAACGCCGGGGGATCTCAGTGTGATCACGCAGAGCGGCGAACGCCTGCCCTGCAACGGCGTACTGCTGGCCACCGGCCGCCGCCCCTTCCTGCAGGGCCTGAACCTGGAAGCCGCCGGTGTGGCGATCGAGGGTCATCGCATCCCGGTGACTGCCGATCAAGCCACCAACGTCTCCAACATCTACGCCGTTGGAGACGTGACCGACCGGGTGAACCTCACCCCTGTTGCCATCGATGAAGGCCGGGCCCTGGCCGACACGATCTGGGGCCGCAAGCCACGTCTGGTGGATCACGAACTGATCGCCAGTGCCGTGTTCTCCCAGCCGGAACTCTCCGGGGTGGGGCTCACCGAAGAAGCCGCGATCGAGCGCTACGGGGCCGATGGGGTGAAGGTGCACCGGGCCCGCTTCCGGCCGATGAGCCAGGCGCTACCGGCACGCGACCCGAAGGTGCTGCTGAAGCTGGTGGTGGATCAGGCCAGCGGCAAGGTGGTGGGCTGCCACATGGTTGGCGAGCACGCCGCCGAGATCATTCAGATGGCGGCAATCGCCATCGGCATGGGAGCCACCAAGGCCGACTTCGATCGCACCATGGCTCTGCATCCCACCGTGGCGGAAGAGTTCGTCACCATGCCGAACTGAGCCGGTGCCGCCGCTGATGCCTGTCTCATCGACCCGCACCATTCTGATCAGCGGCGCCAGCCGTGGCATAGGCCGCGCCATCGCCGAACACCTGCTCGCCGCTGGTCATCGGCTCAGCCTGGGACTACGCAACCCGGCGGCCCTCGATGGCACCGCACTGGACCCGACCTGCGCTGGCGTGGATGAGCAGGGCCTCCCCCGCGTGCTGCTGCACCCCTACAACGCTGAAGATCCCGCTTCGGCCGAAGCCTGGGTGGCGCAGAGCCTGAGCCATTTCGGCGCGATCGACTCACTCGTCCACAGCGCCGGTGTGTTCTCAAGGGTTCCGCTGCTGTTCGAGAGCGGCCAGGAACACGACATCCAACAGCTCTGGGATGTGAATGTGATGGGTCCCTGGTGGCTCACCCGTGCCGCGTGGCCTGAGCTTGCCGCCCATGGCTCCGGGCGAATCGTGGTGTTGGTGTCGATGAGCGGCAAACGCTCCAAGGGTCGCCTCGCCGGTTACACCGCCAGCAAGTTTGCCCTGATGGGTCTTTGCCAAACGATGCGCAATGAGGGCTGGGAGCAGGGGATCCGCGTGACGGCGATCTGTCCCAGCTGGGTGAATACCGACATGGCCGCCGCCGTGAATGCCATGCCGAAAGAGGCGATGAGCCAACCGGGCGACATCGCCGCGCTCACCACCCAATTGCTGGAGCTGCCCAACAGCTGCGTGCCGTTTGAGCTGGCGGTGAGCTGCAACCTTGAGGTGTGAGTTCGGCCGCTCAGCTGTAGCCGAGCACCGGCTTGAGCAAGAGGATCACCACCGGAAAGGCCATGAACAACACCGAGAGCGGCATGGCAATGAACAGCGCCTTGCGGTGGTGCCGGTAAGCGGTGATCACACACCAGCCCGCGAGAGGAAAGAACAACAGGATTGCCGTGATCAGCCCGGGCGAATAGAGACCGGTGCGCAGGGCGGGCAGCACGTGAAAGCCCACGGCATTCACCAACATCAAGCCTGGCAGCAGCAAGGCCGCCGCTGGCACCTGCCAACCCACACCGCCCGCCAACAAACCGAGCGGAATCACCCCGAAGCCATTGGTGATGTAGAAGTCGCCCCAGGTCACGGGTAGGCCCAGCACCTGTTCAGCCCAGGGCTTCCAGCCCAAGTCGTATTCCTCGATCACGTGCAGCCCGTAGGCCATCAGACAGAGCCAGAAGATGGCCTTGCCCAACGGCGAGGCTGGATGAAAGCGCTCGTTCATAGCAAACAATCAGCGAGGGAATGGAAGATCAGTGCTGCCGTGGCGGGATGCCATAGCGCTGGCGGAGCTCGTGCACCGGCACGGCGGCATCGGCGAACAGATCCCAGTCGCCGATGAGGTTGTGGTTCATCTGCAATCCACGCTCCACACCGTCAAACAGCACTGCAGGATCGAAATCGTTTTGATGGTCGCCGGTTTCAATCGGCACAACCGAGCGCCCCAACTGGAATTCAGCCAAGACGAGCAGAATCGAGAAGAAGGGATCGCTGTTGCGGCTCATGCCCGCCTGCAAGCCAGCCACCCCACCTTCTTCTGCTGGCGTGGTTCCGTAGTTGCCCAACACATGGAGGCAATCGTGGCGGGCGAGCGTGCCGGGAGGACCACCAGGCTCGCCGGGCACGGAAAAACCGTTGGCGTTGATGAACTGGATGTAGGCATGGCCCAGTGTTCCCTCCGGTAAGTCTCCGAGGGCGCGGTAACGGGCCGCCTCAGCCTGATCGTTCTGCTTGAGCACGTAGTGGGCCAAATCCATGGCGGCTTGAAGCCGGCCACGGCCTAGAAAATCGCGTAAGGCTCCTGCAATGAAGCCGCGACGCGCCATATCCAGCCGAACTAGGCCCATGCGTTCATGCACGAGGTTGGCGTAGGTGTTCACCACCTCGTCACCCTCCCCAAAAACCCGGGCTGCACGGCGCAGGTAGGCGAGACGTTCCTCGCTGAGCTCACCATCCATCAGGGCGACCACAGTCATGCCCCGCAGGATGCGGGCTCGCCAGATCGGATCGCTCAGCTGATCAGCAAGGTCTTCGGGACTGAGGAGGGTGAGTGTGTCGAGATCGATCTGGGGTTGGTGGGCCAGGTGATCGCGAATCGCTTCGATCGTGCGACGTTCTGCCGGGTCGATCGCCGAGCCTCCGGCACAGAACTGAGCCACCCCCAGCAGCGCCCCGAGTGCGATCCGGGCCGTGGCCTCATCGGCCCGGATCGATCGATCGGTGAGTGACGCGCGGTGCCGATGCGGAACCGACTGAACCATCGCCCTTGTAGCGGTGTGCTGCCTTGTGGTTAGCCACGTGCTGCTGCAGGGTCAACAGCCATTCACACCGCACAAGCACGATGTTGCTTTAGTCGCGGAAGCGAGCAGCGCTGAAGTCGTAGCGGCGGGTGAGTTGGAACACGGTGCCGCTGAGCAACAGCAGGCTGATCAGGTTGGGGATCGCCATCAATCCGTTGAGGATGTCGGCCACGGTCCACACCAGATCGAAACTCGCGACTGCGCCGATCACCACCACCGCCACCCACACCAGACGGAAGGGTTTGATCCCCTTCACACCCACCAGGAATTCGAGGCAGCGCTCGCTGTAGTAGCCCCAGCCCAGGATCGTGGTAGCGGTGAAGAACACCGTGCCGAAGGTCACCAGCCAGGCACCGCCGGGTAGACCCCAATCGAATGCAGCCATGGTGAGGGCCACACCCGTGGGGGTATCGGCGCCCTCGATCGGCATCCAGGCGCCGCTGGTCACGATCACGAGCGCCGTCATCGTGCAAACGATGATCGTGTCGATGAAGGTTCCGAGCATGGCGACTGAACCCTGCAGCACCGGATCGCCGGGCTTGGCCGCGGCCTGAGCAATCGGGGCCGTGCCGAGGCCCGCCTCGTTCGAGAACACTCCGCGGGCGATGCCCTTCTGAATCATCACGCCAATGGCACCACCAGCCAGGGCCTGGGCACTGAAGGCATCACGGCAGATCAGCGAAAGGGCTGCAGGAATCTCACTGATGTGAGCCAACAGGATCGTGGCCGCGCCACCCACGTAGATCACCGCCATGAACGGCACCACCGCGGAGGCAACGCGGCCGATGCGCTCAATGCCGCCGATGATCACCGCAAAGGTGATCGCAGCGAACACGACGCCTGTCGCCAGGGGCGGAATCCCCATGGAGATGTTCAGCGCTTTGGCCAGCTCATGGGCCTGCACGCCGTTGCCGATGCCAAAACCTGCGAGGGTGCCAAACAGGGCGAACAACACCGCCAACCAATTCCAGCCCTTGCCGAGGCCGTTGCGGATCACATACATCGGCCCGCCTACGTGTTCACCGAGCTCGTCGACCTCTCGGTGATGCACGGCGAGGAGCGACTCGGCGTATTTGGTGGCCATACCCACCAGAGCGATCAGCCACATCCAGAACACCGCCCCCGGGCCACCAACGCCGATGGCACCGGCGACGCCGGCCACATTCCCCGTGCCGATGGTGGCGGCCAGCGCCGTCATCAACGACTCGAACGCGCTCACATCACCTTCACCACCGGAGTGGCGAATGGAGCGCAGGGTCTGGCGAACGGCAAAACCGATCTGCCGCAAGGGCATCAGCCGCAGCCCCAGCATCAGATAGAGGCCGGTGAGACCGATCAACCAGAGGGTGATCGGTCCCCACACCACGCCATTGATTTGATCCAGCAGGTCTTTCAACGGGCCTCCCGCGGCAAAAACTTGCGGGATCGTGTCACATCCGCCGCAACTCAGCTGTTAGGGCTGAGAGCTTCGAAACGGAACACCTGACGGCCAGCCGGGGACTCTCCAAAGGCCTCGGTCTCCACCACACGCTCACTCAACACCCAGGGGCCTTCACCAGCGAGGGGCACAAAGGTGTCGGTGAAGGTGCTCTTGCCACCGCGGGCGGCGCCAGTGGCGGGATCGGCGTACTGGCTGGTATAGCTGTGGCTGAGATAGCCACTGCCGGTATCGGTGGTGCTTTCGGTGAAGATCGTGACCACGGTGCCGTGGATGTGGCGGTGCACCATCGTCACCACGTCATCTTTGATGCGATAGCGATCACCGGCGTTTTTGCCGCCCACGATCACCTCAGTGCCCACCGCATCGGTGTCGCCGGCGGTGAAGGTGTTCTCGCCGTGGGTCTGCTCAAAGCTGCGGCGCACCCGGTGGATGCACACCTCCCAGAGCTGGGAGGCGATTGCCTTGTGAATCTCCTCGTTGTCGATGCCCTCCACCTGGGCCTTCAGATCAGCACCCACTTTGAAAGTGCCCTCCACGCGCTGGTCGCCCTGCTCCCACACACAACGGCCGCTGTAACCAGCGAAGCCCGGGGCCCAGGTGTAACGGTTTTCGTAAGCAGCGCGGAACGCGGCGGTGCAATCGCTGCCGGCAGTGAGCACAGCAGGGCTGGGGGCAACGGTCACGGCAACAAGGCAGGTGGATTCAGGCTACGGGGTTGAGCTCGGTGGCTGCCCCTTCAGCCGTGAATGTCCTGGAGGGCATTCACCTGCAGCTGTTGGCCCTGAAGAGCGGCAATGCCTTCCACGGCGGCGCGGGCACCGGCAAGGGTGGTCACGGTGGTGACGGCGTAGTCGATGGCGGCGCGGCGCAAGTATTTGTCGTCGTGGGCGGCCTGACGGCCAACGGGGGTGTTGATCACCAGCTGGATCTCACCGGAGCGGATCGCGTCCTCGATGTTGGGGCGGCCCTCATGCACCTTGAGCACGGGCTCCACGCTGAGGCCGGCATCAGAGAGCCAGCGGGCCGTGCCTTCGGTGGCCACCAGGCGGAAGCCGAGAGCTGCCAGGCGCTGGGCCACCGGCAGCAGGGCCGGCTTGTCGCGGTCGTGGGTGGAGAGGAAGACGGTGCCGCTGGTGGGCAGGGCTTCGCTGGCGGCGAGTTCGGCTTTGGCGTAGGCGAGGCCGAAGCCCGTGGCGGTGCCCATCACCTCACCGGTGCTGCGCATCTCCGGGCCCAGGATGGAATCGGCGCCGGGGAAGCGCTTGAACGGCAACACCGCTTCCTTCACGGCCTGTAGTGGCGGCACGGGCTCTGTGGTGAGGCCGATCTGCTCGAGCGTTTTGCCCGACATGATCTGGCTGGCCACCTTCGCCAGGGGCACGCCGGTGGCCTTGGCCACGAAGGGCACCGTGCGGGAGGCGCGGGGGTTGGCCTCAATGATGTAGACGTCGCCGTCTTTAATCGCGAACTGCAGGTTGATCAGGCCGTTCACCTGCAGCGCCAGCGCCAGCGCTTCGCTCCACTGACGGATGGTGGCCAGGGCCTGCTGCTCAAGGCTCACCGCCGGCAGGGCACAGGCAGAATCACCGGAGTGCACACCGGCGGGCTCGATGTGTTCCATCAGGCCGCCGATCACCACGCGGCCGGTGGCGTCGCAGAGGGCATCCACATCCACCTCGGTGGCGTTTTCCAGGTATTGATCGATCAACACCGGGTGATCGGGCTCCACGTTCACCGCCTCGCTCATGTAGCGGTTGAGCTCTTCTTCGCCGTAGACCACCTCCATGGCGCGGCCGCCGAGCACGTAGCTCGGACGCACAACCACCGGATAGCCGACGCGCTCGGCGATCACACGCGCTTCGGCTTCGCTGCGGGCCAGGCCATTGCGGGGCTGGCGGATGTCGAGCTTGCGCAGGATCGCCTCGAACTGCTCGCGGTCTTCAGCCGTGTCGATCGATTCGGGGGAGGTGCCCCAGATGCGGGTGCCGGTGGCCTGGCCGGCTGGGGATTCGAGCCAACGCAGCAGCGGGATCGCCAGCTTGAGCGGTGTCTGGCCGCCAAACTGCACGATCACGCCTTCGGGCTTCTCAGCCTCGATCACGTTGAGCACGTCTTCAAAGGTGAGCGGCTCGAAGTAGAGGCGATCGGAAGTGTCGTAGTCGGTCGACACCGTTTCGGGGTTGGAGTTCACCATCACCGTGGCGAAGCCCTCGGCCTGCAACGCGAAGGAGGCGTGCACGCAGCAGTAGTCGAACTCGATGCCCTGGCCGATGCGGTTGGGACCACCGCCCAGGATCATCACCTTGCGGCGTGTTTCAGGCTGCACCTCGCTTTCAGGGGCAATCAGCTCCAGCGAGCCGTCATCGCGCAGCCGCTCAATCGGCCGCTCGTAGGTGGCGTAGTGATACGGGGTGGTGGAGGCGAATTCGGCAGCGCAGGTGTCGACGGTTTTGAACACCGCATTCACCCCCAGGCGCTGACGCTGGTTGCGCACCGCGAGCTCCTGGGCTCCCGTGGCCCAGGCGATCTGACGGTCGGAGAAGCCCAACTGCTTGAGGGCGAGCAGCGCATCCGCATCGAGATCCTCCAGGCGCGAGCCCTTCAGCCACCGCTGCTCCGCCTCGATGATCCGCCGCAGCTTGGCCAGGAACCAGGGATCGATCGCCGAGATGCGGTGAATGTCGGCATCGGAGTAGCCGTTCACCATCGCGGTGCGCACCGCAAAGATGCGATCAGGGGAGGGCGTGCGCAGGGTGCGATCGAGCTCCGAGCGTTCGGGGCTGGGATCGGGCCGATCGCAGCCCCAGCCGGCATGGCCGGTTTCCAACGAGCGCAGCGCCTTCTGGAACGACTCCTCGAAGTTGCGGCCGATCGCCATCGCTTCACCCACCGACTTCATCGCCGTGGTGAGCACCGCCGGGCTGCCGCGGAATTTTTCAAAGGCGAAGCGCGGCACCTTCGTGACCACGTAATCAATAGTGGGCTCGAAGCAGGCCGGCGTCTTGCCGGTGATGTCGTTGAGGATTTCGTCGAGGGTGTAGCCCACCGCCAGACGGGCGGCGATCTTGGCGATCGGGAAGCCCGTGGCCTTCGACGCCAGTGCCGAGGAACGCGACACGCGCGGGTTCATTTCAATCACGATCACGTCCCCATTGGCGGGGTTGATCGCGAACTGGATGTTGCTGCCGCCGGTGTCGACACCGATCTCGCGGATGATCGCGATCGCCTGGTCGCGCAGGCGCTGGTATTCACGGTCGGTGAGGGTTTGGGCCGGGGCCACGGTGATCGAGTCACCGGTGTGCACACCCATTGGATCGAGGTTCTCGATCGAGCAAACGATCACCACGTTGTCGGCGGTGTCGCGCATCACTTCCAGCTCGAACTCCTTCCAACCGAGCAGCGACTGCTCGATCAAGATCTGGTTCACCGGGCTGGCATCAAGGCCGCTCAGGCAGATCGCGCGGAATTCTTCGGGGTTGTAGGCAATGCCGCCGCCGCTTCCGCCGAGGGTGAAGGCGGGGCGAATGATGCGGGGGTAGCTGCCGATCTGCTCGCCCACCGCCTCGGCTTCCTCGAGGGTGGTGGCAATGCCGGAGGGGCAGACGGCCACGCCGATGCGCTCCATCGCCTGTTTGAACAGGTCGCGGTCTTCGGCCTTTTCGATCGCCTGCAGGTTGGCGCCGATCAGCTCCACGCCGTACTGCTCGAGCGTGCCGTCCTTGGCGAGGGCCACCGCCAGGTTGAGGGCGGTCTGGCCGCCCATGGTGGGCAGCAGCGCATCAGGGCGCTCCTGCTCAATCACCCGCCGCACCACATCCGGGGTGAGCGGCTCGATATAAGTGCGATCCGCCATGTCCGGATCGGTCATGATCGAGGCGGGGTTGCTGTTCACCAGCACCACCTCAAATCCCTCGGCTCGCAGCGCTTTACAGGCCTGGGTGCCGGAGTAATCGAATTCACAGGCTTGCCCGATCACGATCGGACCCGAACCCAGCAGCAGGATGCGACGCAGATCCGTGCGACGGGGCATGGGCGGATTTCCGGCAGGCAAACCTCCCTACCCTCTCACGCGGGCGCGGCTACTCTGATTTCAAGCAAGCGATGAAGCCGGCATGAGCGAACTCCAGCGCCTGAAGGGGCTGCTGCCTCCCGAGATGCAGAGCTGGGTGTTTGTGGAAGCCGCCGCTTCGGCCGATCCGCCGCTGATCACCATTGAGGAGATCGGCCGCGACGAAGTGGAGATCCAGCTGGATCTGCAGAAGTGGGATGCCCTGGCGATCGACCACCGCAACCTGCTGTTCTGGCATGAAGTGGGCCGGATCCAGAACGACGCCGTACCCCGCGACGGCTGGGAAATGGCCGCGCTGGCGATCGGCCTCGGCGGAGCGATCGGCGAGCTGTGGGTGCAAGACGGCCTGCTGCTGCTGATGGCCCTGGGCCTCTCCGGCTTCGCCGGCTACCGCCTCTACCTCAAAAACAACTCCGAAAAGCGCCTGCAGGACGCGATCGCGGCCGACGAGCGCGCCATCGACCTGGCCTGCCGCTTTGGCTACAGCCTGCCTAATGCGTACAAGAGCCTGGGCGGCGCCCTGAAGGAGCTGGTGGAGCAGACCCGCAAGAAGAAAAAACGCGGTTTCTACGAAGACCGTCTGGAGGCGCTGCGCAAGAGTGCAGGCAAGGCCCGGGCCGAGATGGCTCAGCAACAGGGGTCCCGTCAATCCGTGAGCAGCGAGAACGTGTATGGCTGAGGCCGTAAGCCCCCAGAAGCCCAGTCCTGACCCCAGCCGCCCCCGGCTCAACCTCGACGACAGCCATCAGCTCGCGCTTCTGGCCGCTGATGCCTGCGATGACCGCAAAGCGGCCGACATCGTGCTGCTGCGGGTGGAGGAGATCTCCTCGATCGCCGACTGGTTTGTGATCGCCACCGGCTTCTCCGATGTGCAGGTGCGCGCCATCGCCCGCTCGGTGGAGGACAAGATTGAGGAGGAGAGCGGCGGACGGCTGCCCCTACGCAAAGAAGGACAGAAGGAGGGGCGCTGGATCCTGCTGGATTACGGCGAAGTGATCGTGCATGCCCTCACCCCGGATGAGCGCAGCTACTACGACCTCGAGTCGTTCTGGGGCCACGGCGAGAAAGAGGTCTACCTAGGGTCGGAGCAAGATTCGCCGGCCTGAGGCCGGGCCCCGATGGCCGGCAGCAGCGACCTGAGCTCAACGGTGTGCCCGGTGCCGCGGGAGCAGCGGCCGCTGGAGCAATACAAGGAGCTGCAGGCCAGCTGGTTTTTCGTGTGGCCCCACAACGGGGATCGAGGCCTGGCCACACCGCTGCTGCGCGCCTGGCTGATTGTGTTGCCGCTCACGATGCTCGTGGCCAGTGGCAGCGTGCCGTTGCGCCACAACCTGCCCCGGCTGGTGGTGGCCGGTGCAGTGGCAGGCCTGGTGGTGCCGTTGTTGCTCTTAGTGCGGCAATGGCTGGGCTGGACCAACCTGCAGCGCCGCCTGATCGCCACCTCCGTGGAATACGAGGAATCCGGCTGGTACGACGGCCAGGTGTGGGAGAAGCCGGTGGAGTGGCGTCAGCAAGACCTGCTGGTGGCCACCCACGAGGTGAAGCCCGTGCTCTGGCGGCTTCAGCAAGCGATGGCCATCATTGCGGCCTTGATGCTGGTGGGGGCGAGCCTCTGTCAGGCTCTGTGAGCGATTGGGCCTGAGCCCTGCATGAGTTTCTCGAGCAGCTTCGGATCCAGCGGACGCCCGAGCGTGCCGCCCCTCGAGGTGCGTCTCACCCGCAACGGCATCCATGAGTCGCTGCATCGGGTGCATGCGGTGGTGTGCGACCAGCGCGGCCGCGTGTTGATGCGCGCCGGCGACCCTCAACAGCTCAGCTTCATCCGCTCGGCGCTCAAGCCTTTCCAAGCCCAGGTGTTCGTGAGCAGCGGCGCTGCCGACCTGGGCAACCACGACGACCGCGCCCTGGCCATCGCCTGCGCCTCCCATGCCGGCGAAGCCGAGCAAGCCCGCGAAGCTTTCAAGATCCTTTGGAAATCGGATCTGGAGAGCGAACAACTCCAGTGCCCCACACCAAAAGGGCGCCAGAGCCCCCTGGAACACAACTGCTCGGGCAAACACGCGGCTTTCCTGGCTACCTGCAAACGCATGCAATGGCCGCTGGAGAACTATCTCCAGCTCGATCACCCACTGCAGCAGCAGGTGCTCAAGCGCGTGGGCGAACTCCTCGGCATGCCCGCCGCTGAACTGCTGGCCGCCCGCGACGACTGCGGCGCCCCCACCCTGCAACTCCAGCTCTCGCAGATGGCCCTGCTGTTTGCCCACCTCGGCGCCAGCGAGCAACCGGAGCTGGAACGCCTCAGCCGGGCAATGCTCGCCCACCCCGATCTAGTAGCCGGCGAAGGCCGCTTCGACACCGTGGTGATGCGCAGCGGCCACGGCCAGGTGCTGAGCAAAGGCGGCGCCGAAGGCATCCAGTGCCTGAGCCGTGTGGGCGAAGGCCTCGGCCTGGCGATCAAGGTGGAAGACGGCGCCAGCCGCGCCAAACACGCCGTGGCCCTGCACCTGATGCAGCAGCTCGAGTGGCTCACACCGATGACGCTGGAGGAGCTCGGCCAGCAGTTCCTCCACCCCAACGAAGGCGTGAAGCTCGAAGTGAGCGGCGAACTGCGCTTCGACAACGGCCGCTAAAACCGATCGAGCCCCATCTGCGGGGGTCAGTCGAACTTCTGCGACGCACTGTCGGCAGGTGCGCCCACATCGGTCGAAATGTGGTCCCACCCATGGACACCTTGATTCAGGTGCCTTGGGCGTCCCGCTCGAACTGGGATGCCGCCGCGAGGGTGGGCTCCACGGCGAACAGGGCTGTGGCGATGTCAGGACTGATGGTGAAGGTGTCGAGCCCTTCAGCGGCTAGGTGGGCCAGATCGTTGGGGGACCTCAGGCTGGCCACGAGCAACCGCGGCGCAGCACCCGGACTGTCTGGATCCGCCCGACGGAGGGTGTCCACGATTCGCTGCATGCGGGTGAGCTCGGCGTGGCCATCACGGCCCAGGTCGGAGATGCGGCCCAGATAGGGCGCGATGTAGTCGGCGCCCAGGGCGGCGGCCAGGAGCACCTGAGCGGGTTCGTAGCAAGCGGTGAAGGTGACGGAGCACCCTTCACTGATCAAGGCGCGAGCGGCAGCGGCACCGGCGAAGGTGATCGGCAGCTTCACCCAAATGCGGCCAGGGGCCAGTTGGGCCAGGGCGCGACCGCAGGCCAGTAGATCCTCTCCCCAGGCCTGCAGGTGCAACTCCTCCACCCCCAGCTCCAGGGCCCGCGCCGTGAGCTCAACCAGGTGCTCGAGGCTGCAGGGCTGAACGGCGCGGCGCAGCAGCGTCGGGTTGGTGGTCACGCCGCGGAACAGACCCGTGGGCAACCACTCGCCCCAGGCGTCGGGATCGGCACTGTCGAGGAGCAGACGCAAGGTCATCGGCGGAGGCGCTGCCGCATCACAGCCGCGCGCAGCGGATCCCATGCTGCCGTCCACAACGAACACAAGCAGCCCAGACACCCTGCGATGTATAGTTCTGGGGTCGCCGCGGGGTAGAGCAGTCTGGTAGCTCGTCGGGCTCATAACCCGAAGGTCGGTGGTTCAAATCCGCCCCCCGCCACCAAACCAAAAGCCCCGGCCATCGCAAGATCGGCTGGGGCTTTTTGATGTTCAGTGCTTATGCGAACCGGTGTCAGCAACACCGATTCGCCGGCAACTGAGCGAATCGCCCTTGAATGGCGACCCAGCTTCGCCGTTCACACCCTCAAGCCATGGACAGCGCACCCACCGCCACGTCGCCCGCCAGCACCGCAGCCGCCACCAGCCCGGTGATGACGGCCGCCAACAAAGCAGCCGCTACCCACCCGCTGATCCTGGCGGCGGCGCTGGTGTGGCTGAGCGTGGATCTGATCGGTGATGGCTTGCTGGCGCTGCGCAGCCTGATTGCGAGCGTCACCAGCGAGCGCACCACCACCCCCTCCTGATGGCCGATGCGATCGTGGTGGGCAGCGGCGCCAGCGGTGGCGTCGCTGCCCTGGCCCTGGCGGAAGCCGGCCTCAAGGTGCTCGTGCTCGAGGCCGGCCCCGAGCTCAGTGCCCCGCGCGCCTTCGGCAGTGAGCCGGCCAACACCCTCAAGCGGCTAGCGGCTGTGAACAGCGGTCGCCAAAGCCTGGCCGCCCAGCACCCCGGCTACTGGAAGGCCAACCCCGATCTCTACGTCAACGAGTGGGACAACCCCTACAGCACCCCTGAAGGGCAACCGTTCCTCTGGACCCGCGGCCGCCAGGTGGGCGGCAAAAGCCTCACCTGGGGCGGCATCACTCTGCGCCTCTCCGACGCGGAATTTCAAGCCGGCGAGCGCGATGGTCATGGCCCGAGTTGGCCGATCCGCCACGCCGATCTGGCCCCCTACTACGAACGCCTCGAAGCACTACTGCAGATCCATGGCCAGTGCGATGGCCTCCCCCAGCTGCCCGACCCGACCGGTGCGCCGAAGCCCGCCCTGCCGCTCACACCAGCTGAGCAACACCTGCAGCACTGCATCCACCGCGATCTCGATCTGCCCCTGATCCCCTCACGGGGCTTTGCACTGCGCCGCGCCGCCGATGGCCCATGGCCGCGCTCCTGCTCCCAAGGCGGAGCCCTGAAGGCAGCACTGGCCACGGGCCGGGTGCAACTGCAGAGCGAAGCGGTGGTAAGCCACGTGCAAGTGGATCCCCGAAGCGGGCGGGCCACTGGGGTGGAATGGATTCACGCACGCACGCGGCAGCACCACAACAGCGCGGCGCCGCTGGTGGTGCTCTGCGCCTCCACAATCGAGAGCTTGCGGCTGCTGCTCCATTCCCAACAGGTGGGCGGCCTGCAAGAGGTGAGCGGCCTGCTGGGGCAGGGGCTGATGGATCACGTGTCGGCCAGTTGCTTCTTTGCACTGCCCGAGCTGCCCGCACCGGGCGCCACGGAGCTCTCGGGAGCCGGCAGCTGCTTCATCCCCAACACCGTGAATCTCGGCACGCCCGAGAGCGAAGCCACGGATTTCCGGCGCGGTTATGGCCTCTGGTGCGGCATCCAGCGCTTTGATCCACCGCAGCTGCTCAAGCGCCAGCGCAACGCCGCGGTGGGTTTCTTGATCGGCCACGGCGAGGTGCTCAGCCGCCCCGAGAACCACGTCAGCCTCCACAGCGAGCGCACGGATGCCTGGGGCCTCCCCATCGCCCATATCGACTGCCGCTGGAGCGCCAACGAGGAGCGGATGGTGGATCACATGCAGGCGCGCATGCAGGCGGTGGTGAGCAGCGCCGGCGGCCGGATTGCGCCGCTGGCGGATTTGTTTGTGATGCCGCTGATCGAGCCGATGGTGCAGGGCAGCCTGGCGATGGCAGCGGGGGCGGCACCACCCGGCTACTACATCCATGAGCTGGGCGGCGCCCCAATGGCCGCAAGCGAAGAGCGCGGCGTGCTGAATCCCTGGAACCAGCTGTGGCGCACCCCCAACCTGCTCGTGTGCGACGGCAGTGCCTGGCCCAGCGCCGGCTGGCAAAGCCCCACGCTCACCACCATGGCCCTGAGCTGGCGCGCCTGCGCTCACGCGGCTGAAGCACTGAAGCGCGGTGAGCTTTAGCTGACGCACCCCACCATTTGGTTGCAACCACCACATCCGACTGCGCCGGTGCCCCGCATGCTGTGCAGGCGACCTTTCAACGGGTCGGGCAAGGGAGAAACACCAGGCGGGAGCTCGGCACTCCCGCTTTTTTGTGTGTTGCGATCAGGCGCCAATCATTCGCCGGGCTTCATGAACAGGCCGTTGAGATAGTGCTGCGCCACGCAGCGATCGCCGCAACCGTTCTGAAACAGAAAACCCGCCAGGGCGGAGGTGATCACGCGGTATTGGTCCCACTCTGGGCGGCTGCTGAGGAAGGCGCGCATGCCATCAAACAGGGCCTCAGGCACCTCGGCCTCGAGGCTGATCCGGGCAGCGCCAGCGGCGTCGCCTTGATCGAGGCAGCGGCTGAGGTGATCGCGGGCGCCCGCTGCCTGCATCGACTCCAGTTGCACCTGCTGCTCCGGCTCCAATCGATCTCCATCCGTCGGTGCAGCCATCAATCCACACCGAAGCCGGCGGCGTCAAAGGGGCAAATGCAGCTCAAAACCACCCCGAGACGCAGCGAGACCGCCCACCGCAGCAGCACCCTGCTCCGCCACCAAGGCGCACGGCTAGCGCGCTCTAGCCATGGGCACAAGGCTGTCAAGAACGATTCAAACGAAATGGCGCAATCCCCAGATCGCCCCTCTCACCGATCGAGAGCCCCATTGACCTGTGGAAAACCAGGACTCAACCTGGGGAAAGCGCGGCGATCCTGGGGAAACGCCAAAACCATCAGCAGGGCTTATAGGCGCGGGTCTCGTGCGACCAGGCCGCAACCGAGACGGTTGAGCCGCTCAAACCCCCGGGTTCTCTTCCGGTTTCTGCCGCGGTTTGTAAAGCGTGCGCGGCCCCAGCGGGTGGTCGGCATGGGGATAGGGCGCATGGGTGTGGCCGTGGTCATGCGCGTGGTCATGCCCGTGGGCGTGATCGTGGGAATGACCGTGCGCATGGTCATGGCTGTGGTCATGTGAGTGACCATGGCTGTGGTGCCCGAGCGGGATCGGGATGCCATCGGGCTGACAGGCGCCGGTGCACTCGAGCTCGCAGAGGGTGCAGGCTTCCACCAGGCCTTCCACGTGGTGGTGATGGCTCTGCTGCGGAGCGCCCACCTCGGTTTCAAACCCCAGCACCTGGGCGCGGTATTTGCAGAGAGAGCAGTTCATCTGCGTCTCACCGCGCACCACCTCCTGCACGCGCTCCAGGAAGGTATTGAGCACCAGCGGGTGATCGCCCAGGTAGCTCGCGTCCACAAACTCCAGCTCCGGGTGATCGGCCGCCACCAGCTGGGTGTGCTGGCGGATGCGGCTCACCAACACCCCCGAAAAGAGGAAGTAGGGGAACACCACGATGCGCCGGAAGCCGAGCTTCACGGCATGGCGCAGGCCAGGCTCCACCAAGGGGAAGGTGACGCCCGAATACACGGTTTCGCCCCAGCCAAAGCCAAAGCCTTCCACCAACATCCGCGCCACCTTGGCCACGTTGGAGTTGGCATCGGGATCCGACGAACCGCGACCCACCACCACCAGCAACGTGTCGCTGAGGGGCACCGGCTCCTCCCCGCGTGAAGCAGCGGCGCTCTCTGACGCATCCAGCGCTTCGCGGATGCGGGCTCCGGCCGCCTGGATCATGCTCAAGTCAACGCCGAGCTCGCGGCCGTAATCAATGCGCAGGCCGGTTTCCGCCGCATAGGTATTGAGCACGGAGGGGATGTCGTTCTTGGCATGGCCGGCGGCGAACAGCATCCCGGGCACCGCCAACACCCGCTTCACGCCCTGGGCCCGCAGGCTGTCGAGCCCATCGCGCAGGATCGGCCGCGCGAATTCCAAATACCCGTATTCCACTGGCACACCCGGCAACAGCTCGCGTAAGCCTTCAGCGAGCTGGGCAAATTCACCCACTGCCTGGCGGTTGCGGCTGCCGTGGCCACAGATCAACACCCCGATCGGGCCACCTTCAACGGCGTTGAAATCAAGCTGCGGCGAGGGGTTGCCCATGGGAACACATTCCTGAACCGACCCTATCGGCACAACACCACCCAACCCTGATCAGCCAAGGAAGACCCAACACCTAGGGTGCCTCCAAACAACCGATCCACCCGTGCAGAAAGGAGAAAGCAACCGCGCCGGTGAACTGAAGGAGCTGGGCTGGAGCGCCGAAGACGTGCGCCGCTACGAAGAGCTGTGGGAATACCGCCAGCGTTGGGGTGCGATCAACCTCGAACGTGAAGACCGTCAGTTCCTGCGCAAGGCTGAAGCCGCCCTGCCCAAGATCGTGGCCAAGGGCTCTGAGAAGAAGCGCACGCAGGACAAATCCCACTACCGCTGGCTCTCCTTCTACTTAGAGGCCATGCAGGCCGCTCCGCTCAACGAGGGGGAAGTAGCTGCCTGGCCGATCGTGCTGCAGGAAGAACTGCGCACCATCGATTACTACGAGCCGGTGCTCGGCCTCCCCGACACGCTCAAGGCCAAAGAACTGCTGCCGATGCGCGAGCAGCTGGTGGCGCAAGCGGCGGCATCGGCCACCCGCAGCATCAGCTTTGATTTCGTGGCGCCGCTGGAAGAGCTCAAGCAGCGCGAGAAAACCAGCTGGAAGCCCCTGCGCGGCGACGGCAACACCGACACCACCTACCCGGTACTCAGCGCCGATGCCGCTGAAGCATTCCGCCAGCAGGCTCGCGCCACTGTCACAATCACCATCCGCGAGCTGTTCCCGTCGCTGAAGGACACCGAGAAGCCGGAGCCTCCGGCGGACTGGATGCCCTGACGCCGAGGGGGCCGCGCCCCTCAGTGCCCGGCCGCGAGCGCTCCGCCTCGACCACCAGCTTCCTCCGCCACGCCGATCCGGGCAAACAGATCGGTGCTCTCGCGGTTGAGGTGCAGCACCTCCACGGCGCTGCCGCCCAGCTTGAGGCGGCGGATCACCTGATCCAGGGCCGTCACGCCGCTTTGATCCCAGATGTGGGCGTCGGCCATGTCGATGGTGACGCGGGCCGGGTGCTCGTGCAGCTCGAAGCCCTGGCGGAAGTAGATGCTGCTGACAAAGAACAGTTGGCCGCGCACGGTGTAGACGCGGTGATCGGGTGCCACCAGCGCGCTGTCAACGGCAATCACCTTGGCCACCTTTCGGCTGAAGAGCAGGCCTGCCAGGGCTACGCCGGCGAGCAGGCCCACCGCGAGGTTGTGGGTAAGCACGGTAACCACCACGGTGAGGAGCATCACAGCGGTGTCGCTCTTGGGGATGCGGCGGATGCCGCTGATCGAGCCCCAGTTGGCGGTGTTGATCGCGATCATGATCATCACGCCCACCAGCGTGGCCATCGGGATCTGATTCACCCACTGGCTGGCCAGCAGGATCATCGCCAGCAGCGCCACACCCGAGGTGAGGGTGGAGAGGCGGGTGCGGCCGCCGTAGCCCACGTTCATCACCGACTGACCCACGAGGGCGCAGCCGGCCATGCCGCCGAACAGCGAACTCACGATGTTGCCGATGCCTTGGCCACGGGCCTCGGCGTTTTTGTGGCTGGAGCTATCGGTAATGTCGTCGAGGATGTCTTGGGTGAGGAAGGTTTCCATCAGGCCCACCAGCGAGATCGCCAGGGCCGTGGGCAGGATCAGGCCGAGGGTTTCCAGGTTGAACGCCACCTGCGGTAGGCCCAGCTGCGGCAGGCCCTCCGGCAGGGTGCCGAGACTGGCCACGGTGGGTACCTCCAGCCCCAACTGAATCGAAAGGCCGGTGCTGATCATGATCGCCACCAGGGCCGAGGGCACCGCGGTGGTGAGGCGGGGCAGCAGATAAATGATCGCCAGGGTGAGCGCCATCAGGCCCCACACCGCCGGCAGCTGGGCAGCGGCCACCACCACCTTCTCGGGATGGAACACATCCAGCCCCAGCTGCGGTAACTGCGCCAGGAAGATCAGGATCGCCAGCGCATTCACAAATCCAGCCATCACGGGCTGGGGCACGAAGCGCATCTGGTGGGCTAGGCGCAGATAGCCCCAGGCGATCTGCAACACGCCGGTGAGCAGTCCGGCGGCCAGGAGGTATTGCAGGCCCATACCCTCGCCCAGGCCATTGCCCTGTTGCACCAGCCCGGTCATCAGCAGGGCGGTGGAGCCCGTGGCGGAGGTGATCATCGCGGTGCGGCCACCCACCACCGCCAGGGTCACCGACAGCAGAAACGCCCCGAACAGACCCACCCGCGGATCCACGCCGGCAATGCCTGAGAAAGCGATCGCCTCGGGGATCATCGCGAAGGCCACCACCAGGCCGGAGAGGATGTCGCGGTGGGGGCGATCCCACCATTGCTTCAGGGAGTCCTGCACCACAACCCAACGCACCCGCTGGCCGGACCCTATCAACGCAGCAACCGCAGCCAGGCCCACCAGATCAACACCACCGGCACCAGGGCCAGGGCCAGCACTTGCAGGCTTTGCAGCTGCTCTGGGTTCATCGCACTGGGCAGGGCTGGGAGTTGATCAACAGCAACCCCAACAGGCCGCATTGAAGGCGTGTGAGGTCATCGAGGGCCAGCTCCACATCGGACGCGAATCCAGGGTTGGTGGCGGGTTCCGCCACCACCGGGGCAGGCTCCAGAGGCAGTGGCAGCGCTTCAGCCAAGGCTGCGGGAGCCGCAGCAACCACGAGCAAGCCAAGCAACAGAGCCTTCATGGCACCAGGGCAGATATGTCCGCTCTAGCCAAAGCTCGAGGTTGTAGCCGGCAGGTGCCCGGTTTTCACCCAAATCGTGCAACCGGCATCGCTCCAGGGGCGGTGCACGCTGCCCGGTGGATTGCGCAACCAACTGCCAGCGGGATAGGTGCCGTGTTCGTCTTGGAACACACCATCAATCACGTAGATCTCCTCGCCACCGGGATGGCTGTGGGCCTGGAAACGGGTTCCCGGCGCCCAGCGCACCAGCGCCACCTGTTCGCTGCCGAAGGCGTGCAACGGCAACACCGCCAGACCTGGCACCAAGCCCGGATGCCAGGCGGCCGCATGGGTGTCAATCACCACCCGCTGCTGATCCTCAGGATGCATCTGCTGCAGCTTCACCAACAGCGTGCAACCGCTCTCGCTAAAAGGTGCGTGGGCTGATCCGGGCGGATTGCGCAGGTAGGTGCCGGCGGGGTAGAGGCCTTGCTCATCCGCGAAGGTTCCCTCGAGCACCAGGATCTCCTCGCCACCCCCGTGCCCATGCAGGGCAAAACGGCTGCCAGCTGCGTAACGCACCACCGATGTAGCCCGTGCCACTTCAGCGCCGATCCGCTCGAGCAGGCGCCGCTCCACACCCGGTGAGGGCGAAGCCACCCAGGCCAGCTCTGCAGTGTTGAGCGCCACCGGTTGGCGCCAATCGCCATGGAGAGTCATCCGTTCTGGCGAACGCGCTTCACGGCCAAACCGGCTTCTGTGGCGGTGACGCCAGCTAACACCAGGAGACCGATCAACCCCACCAGCTGGTTCTGAGCTTCAGCAGCCGCATCGGCGTTTTGAGCCAGAACGGCACCAGCCACAAACCAGGCCGTGACCAAGGCTGAGGTGATCCAGTAGGCGCGCCAACGGCGCTGATAGAGGTAGCCAGCGCCCAGGCCCGGCACCACATTCAGCACCACCGCCACCCAACCAGCCGAGGCGGCAAGGATCTGCTCACGGGTGGGCACGATCGCGGCTCCAACACAGGTTCCACTCTGGCGAGCCGGATTGCCGAGCGGCGGGTGGTGAAGTGGCGCTGCTGGGGTGAAGCGAATGCTTTCGGCAACGTTGCCGATAGTTCACCTCCGCCTCCATGGTGGAGACAGCAGCGCAGGCTCCATGCCCCAAGGGATCAGCAACAGCCCGCTGGCACCGGCGCTTCAGCGCATCAGCGCCTGGGTTCTCGACCGTCCACCGTTGCCCGAACTGCTCGGGCAGTGCTGCGATCGACTGCGGCCGACCCCGATCGGCTTGGAGCTCCGCGAAGCGCTCCGGGCACACGGCCACGGAACCAGCGAGCTGCTTGAGTGGCATTGGGATCACCGCCTGGGCCGCGCCGAGGGATGGCTGTGGCAAGAAGGCGTGGTGCACCACTTCCGCTGGTGCCGCCGGGATGGCCGCCTGGTGGTGCAAGCGCAGCTGCGCTGCACTGAGCGAGCAACCCTGCAACTGCTGACCTGAACGACCAGCCAGCCCTCAAGCGGATTGCATAGACCAGGCGATCGATCCGCTGGACGACTGCAGATGGCGGCTGCTCACCAGTTCACCGGTGCAGGCCACAGGCAACAGGCTGGAGCGGCCCGCTGCATACCAGGCAGCCACAAGAGCAGCGCTCGAGCCTGGCGTGAGCTCTCCGGCCAGGATCCAGAGCTCGTCGTGGAGAACCTGGGTCTGATCCGGCGTTCCCACGTACCAGGGCGCTTCGGGATCCACGGACAACTCCTCATGGAGCAGCAAGAGGCCCTCCAGAACGCAGGCGGCGAGCTCGGGTGTCATCCGCTGGAGAAGAACAACCATCCACGCACAGCAGCGGGGACGGACGCAAGCGAATCAACGCCATGACCATCCCGATGCTGCAGATGCGCTGCAAGGGAGGGGCTGCCGAATTCGCGTTCTTAGGACTGGATCACAAGGGAGTGAGCCATGACCCACACCACAGCCCAAAGCACCCACCACGAGGTGTTGAGCACGCAAGAGATCGCACTGCACATGATTGCCAGCGCGGCTCGGGTGTTGCTGATGATCGGCACCGCTGTGCTCGTGGGTGAGGTAGCGGCAGGACCAGCCAGGCGGTTGATCACCGCGCGCCAACACCACCACGAGCATCCGGGCAACGGCGGCGGTTGAAATGCGGGGTGTGGAAGGTAACTCAAGATCTGGATCTGAGCAGAAATTCTCTTGCTTTTCTTTGACAAGCCGGCTTAGAGCTCAAGCAGAAGACTGCAGAGCAGAGGCCCCAGTGGACATCCATGACGAGCGGAGATCTGAGGCGCGTTTAGCATTGTATCGCACCTGGAATGTCAGCGTCGAGAGCGACGTGCTTGGCTCTCGCGTAGCCCAGGTGCTCGACTACAGCCCATCTGGCATCAAACTCTCCCTGGCAGCCGTCAGCGGACTCAAACCTGGCTCGCGACTGGCGATCCATCATCCCGGCACCAGCTGCTCCTATGTGGCAACCGTTGCTTGGTGCCGGCAACAGCACAGCACAACCCTTGTTGGCGCTCAACTGGTGCAAACAGCGCAGCCATGCGCCAGGCGTGTTGAAGACACCCTGCAGCGAACAGGCCAAACAATGGCGACCCTTGGGCTCAACAAGAAAAAGCAGGGTCTCTAGCCCTGCCTCATCTCCCGTGGAGCATGACGCCCTCATCACCACACTACCGAGAGCAGTCAGCAACGACCCATCAAAGAGCCCAAACAGCAGAATGTCTCAAGGCGTCATGTCGGTTGATCAAGCAACCGTGAAGAAAGTGCTACTGGCGTGCCTCAAGAGCGATCCACGCACAGAATGAAGGGAGGAAGGAGGACCAACTGTTACACGTTCTGCATAACCCACATCCACTTGAAAGCTTCGAGCAGCACAAGATCATTCTGACTGTCGTTCATTACTTTTCAGAGCATTACAACGAACCGATCACCATCCCTGGATTGAGCAAGCAGCTCGGAATCTCAATCCTGCACATCGAAACAGCTTTCGATCTCTACAAAGGAAAAACTGCCAACCAGGCACTCCTGGAGTACAGGCTCAATCGCCTGTGCGATCTGATGTCGAAGGATCCATCTCAGGAAATCGGCGAACAGATCCAACACTGCGGCCTCAGCGCCAAGGTGAGCCCATGGGTGGCTTCGTTTGCGGAAACGAACCTTCAGTTCATCGCTTGCTTCGGCATTGATCTGATCGAATACCACCAGCAATGCTTCCTGGCCAAGGCCGCTCGCCTGCTGAGCGACAACCAAACCACCAGCAACGGTGACGATGATGCACGCATCGGCTCACCCCCGCGAGAAACCCTGTTGATGACGCGCTTCCACTGCGTGCCCTGACAGGCCGGAGGCCGCATCTTGGCCGCAAGGCCAGACATCAACAGAGGGAGTGCTCACGGCTCCTTTGCCTTCTCGTTGAGCTGTTGGCAGATCAGGTTGTGAACAAGCTCAGAGAGCGAAAAACCGGTTTCATTAGCGAGGCGCTGCAAGCGTTCCACCAACTCCTCGGGCAACTCGAGCTCTAGGGGCTGCGGGAAGGAGGCTGGGTCCAAGCGAAAGCGGGGGTCGGGTTCACCCTGAACACCCTGATCGGCCTGCGGGGGATTGGAGTTCTTCATGATTCCTGATCAGCAGATTATTGCCGCCTTGGTCGCACTGGAACAGCCAGGACACATCGCAGCCAAGGTCGGATAGGGAGCTTATGCCTGATCCACCAGCTTTAAACCACAGCCCAAAAGGTTATCGCCCACAGTCAGCCACTGACTGTGGGGGCGAATACGGATCCTTGGCGACACAGCAGGGCATGGAGGCGCAGGATGAATTGGATCAACAGCCTCGACTTCACCATCGAGTCACATCTGGTTAGATCCTGGTCAAGGTCCAGTCACCCTTCTTCTGTCAGGTCCGAGTTGGCTGGTGACAGGTCAACGAGCACGGCTGCTCGCTGGCCTCCTCACACACACCAGGACCGTTATGACCTTGCTTGCGTTTCAGCGCCGCTGGCTGCGTCGCACTGTTGTCAGCTGCCTTGGCGTCTCAGCATCCATCAGCGCGCTGCTGCCGCAGATGGCCATGGCGCGCCCCTGGCCAATCCCGCAATCCAGCTGGAGCGGCAGCGTTCAGGACTATCCCGCCCCTTCTGCACCGCCACGCCCCTGGTGGATGGGGAATGCCGCAAACGGCTATCAGGCCTACGGCACCCCGCCCCTCACCCCCGAGCAACAGGCCCAGCGCTGCAACACCGGCCGACTGATCGGTGGCCTCGGCGGAGGTGCTGTGGCCTACGCCATGTCTCGCGATGACGGCCGCGCCTGGGCCATTCCGCTCGGCGCTTTGCTCGGTTCGCAGGTGGGCTGCAACGCCGCGGCTGGGCGTGGGCCACTGCCCTGGTGAGTGGCCGCTCAGATCTCAGCCGTCCAGATCCAGCCCTCTTGTTGCGCTGTCTCCCGATCCACAGGAGGGCGTGCACGTCCTTGGATGAAATCAGCCGCAGCCACCACTCAGACCAGGGCATCGATGGCGTCGCCGGAGGCTGGGAGCTCTCCATCGAATGCGGAGAGATCCATCAACGACTCCAAACCCTCGATGGAGCCGCCCCTGGCCTTCGAGCCATGGGCAAGTCGCGTAGCAGTCGGATACACCTCGATGGCAGCCGATTGCTGGAGATCGGCTGGAGACAAGGCCAGAGGAATTGACTGACCCGTGATCAGCCGCAGTTGGTCCAACAGGTTGAGCGCTGCCAAGGCCGTCCGTGAGATGAAGTTGGCTCCACCTCGAGGGGTCTCTTGTTGAACCGTTGGTGGATGGCGTCATCGGTTTGACGGCGAAACAGTTCGTGGGTCGCTGCTCCAATCCCAGCCCCTGCCTGATGCGTGCTCAGGGCTTCTCCCATCGCCCGCGGCCAGCCCAGTGGCGCATCGAGGGCCAGCAACGCCGTGCCGTGGTCAGCCATCCATCGGCTCACAATCCAGGCCGGCTCCTCCCGCGGGCTTGCGGTTCTACACGCCTTGATGCGAATGATCTCGCCGTCCAGCTCAGCAAGAGCAAGGCCGACCTTTCGAGGCTGTGTAGCGCAGTCGATGCCAATCAGCGCAACCATGCCTGTTGGGCAGCTGTTCAGACTTTCGCCCGGATCCACTCCTGCAGCAGCTGCTCTCGATCAACGCCCTCCAGCAGCGCATCAGGGATTACCGCCACACGACGCAGGTCGGGTGTGGCACTGCGCACCTGGGCGATGGCATGGTCTGGATCCATCGCCCGCACCGGCTGGATGCTGCAGCGCTGGGCATCGCAGAAGAACACCGAAAACCCAGCCATCAGATCCAGGGCGAATGAGGGGGGCCGCGGTGTGAGGAGTGCGACCCGGTGCTGCGCCATAGGACCGCCGGGGGGTGAGAACCGCTCCCGGCTGGTGAACGAGCACCGTTCGGTCATGGCTCAGGTGACTGCAGCAGCGCAAGGGCTGTACGGCTGATTCATCGCTGCTCTACCAACTTCGCCCTCGGCATGGCCGTCGGCCAGCCCACCTTCGCCACCAGCCTCAAGGGCGGCGACACACCTCGCGATGGCAACTACGCCTGGGAGTGGTGGTACGAGGTCCAGGTGACGGACCACATCGCCGTGACCCCGGCGCTGTTCTATCTGAGCCGGCCGCTGGGGGGTGATACCCCCGATGGCCGGAGCTTCAACCAGCTGGGGGGCCTGATCAAAACCAGCTTCAAGTTCTGACGTTCAGTGCCGATGTGCGGCTGGATGCTCGGCGCAGGGCATCCACAGATCGCCCATCGCATGCACGCCCTCGCAGCCGAGGGCGCGTGCTTTCTCAAGCGCCACGTGCCTGTTGGGGTAGGCCATCAGCTGCTCCTGGGCGGCACCGCTGCTGTGGTGTTGATGCCCGTTGCCAGGGCTGAACGACCAGATCCCCATGGCATTGAGGCCGGCCACCACCACGCCCATGCCCACCACACAGGCGTTCACTACACCCATGCCCACAACGCCGAGGCTGAGCACCCCCATTGGCACGACGCCGATGCTCACCACCCCCATCGGCACCACGCCGATCGACACGATTCCAAGCGGGGCGATGCCAATGGCAATCAGTTTGGGCGGTTCACCACAGCTGCTCATGGTTGGTGATCAGTGTGTGTGTGTTGAGCCGCTGTTCTGGCCATGCTTGTCGCATGGCATCCATTGGGTTCCCATCTGATGGGCTCCGGTGCAATTGAAATGCTGCTTGGCGGCTGCCTCGGCTTCTGCTTTGGTCGCATACAGGGCAGGCACACCGCCGGTGTTCGCCTGTACAGGTCCAGCCAGCTGCAGGCCAGCGGCGATGCCGATGAGGCCGAACAGCTGGGGAAGCCATTTCACGCCAGTGGCTTGAATCATCGCGGGGCCGAGAGGGAACGCGCGCAAGCTAGTGCAACTCTCCAGTAGACCTGAACTGCCGGAGTCCTGATGTCGTCAGATCGTCACAGGAGCGGTCTGATTAACCTGAAGAGGCTGCTGGGGCTGGAGGGTTGTGTATGGAGGCGCCAGCGCTGCGGATCGGCCAGGTGGCCAAGGCCACTGGCTTGCCCGTGAAAACGGTGCGCTTCTACAGCGATGAAGGGCTGATTCATGCCGTTGGTCGCTCCCAGGGGGGCTATCGCCTCTTCGATCCTGCCGTTGTGGCTGAGTTGAGTTTGATCCGGGCGCTTCGGGCTTTGGATGTGCCCCTGCCTGAGCTCAAGCGGATCCTCGATGTAAGGCGCGCTGGTCATTGCAACTGCAGCGCTCTGAAAAGCAGTATTCAGACCCGCATTGAATCGATCGATCAACGGCTGGCGGAGTTGGTGGCGATGAAGGCCGAACTCGCTCAGTTGCTGAGCTCCTGGCAGGAGTGCGGCGGCATCAAGGAGCCTTGATACCCACGACGACAACTGCCAAGCTTCAGCACTGATTGGTGTCATGCCATGCGATGCAGATCAAAACGATCGGCATTCATCACCTTCACCCAGGCGGCCACGAAATCGTTCACGAAGCGCGCCGCACCATCGCTCTGGGCGTACACCTCCGCAATGGCGCGGAGCTGAGAGTTCGAACCGAACACAAGATCCGCACGGGTGGCCGTCCAGCGCCGGGCGCCACTGCGGCGGTCTGAGCCGGCGAACAGCTCGCCGTGCTCATCCATCGGCTCCCAGGTGGTGGCCATGTCGAGCAGGTTCACGAAGAAATCGGTGCTCAGCACACCCATCCGCTCAGTGAACACGCCATGGCGCACCCCATCGGTGTTGGCGCCGAGCACCCGCAGGCCGCCCACAAGCACCGTCATCTCCGGAGCGCTGAGGCCCAGAAGCTGAGCGCGATCCACCAGCAGGTGTTCGGCGGTCACGCTCATCGGCCCCTTCTGCCAGTTGCGGAAGCCATCGGCCTGGGGCTCCATCACAGCGAACGACGCGATGTCGGTTTGTGCCTGGCTGGCATCCATGCGCCCTGGCGTGAAGGGCACCACTACGGGATGGCCGGCCGCCGCCGCCGCCTGCTCCACCGCCACGCCGCCCGCCAGCACGATCAGGTCGGCCAGCGACACGCGCATGTCACCCTGGCGGGAGCCATTGAAGGCCTGCTGGATGCTCTCCAGGTAGCCGATCACTTTGTGGAGCTGCTGCGGCTGGTTCACCGCCCAGGCGCTCTGGGGTGCCAGGCACACCCGGGCGCCATTGGCGCCGCCGCGTTTGTCCGAGCCTCGGAAGGTGGAGGCGGACGCCCAGGCGGTGGCCACCAGCTCAGACACGCTCAGGCCGCTGCGCTGGATGCGTTGCTTGAGATCGGCGATGGCCGCCTCATCCACTACCGGGTGATCCAGCGAGGGGATCGGGTCCTGCCAGATCAGCTCCTCGGCAGGGGCTTCAGGCCCGAGGTAGAGGCTGCGGGGCCCCATGTCGCGATGGGTGAGCTTGAACCAGGCGCGGGCGAAGGCCTCGGCAAAGGCCTCGGGGTGCTGATGGAAATGGCGCGAGATCGGCTCGTAGATCGGATCGAAGCGCAGCGACAGATCCGCCGTGGTCATCATCGGCGGGTGCTTGATGCCGGGGCGGTGGGCATCAGGGATCAGGTGCTCCTCGCGGCAGTCCTTCGCCTGCCACTGCCAGGCGCCGGTGGGGCTCTTGATCAATTCCCATTCGTAGCCGAAAAGCATATCGAAGTAGCCCATGTCCCAACGGGTGGGATTGGGCTTCCAGGCGCCTTCGATGCCGCTGGTGGTGGTATCAGCACCCTTGCCGCATCCATGGCGGTTGTGCCAACCCAGGCCCATCTCCTGCATCGGCGCCCCTTCCGGGGCAGGCCCCACCAAGTCCTCAGGTCCTGCGCCATGGGCCTTGCCAAAGGTGTGGCCACCGGCGGTGAGGGCCACGGTTTCCTCGTCATTCATGGCCATGCGGGCGAAGGTTTCGCGCACATCGCGGCCGGAAGCCACCGGATCAGGCTCACCGTTCGGGCCCTCGGGGTTCACATAGATCAGACCCATCTGCACGGCGGCCAATGGGTTTTCCAGCTGACGATCACCGCTGTAGCGCTCATCGCCCAGCCAGGTGCGCTCATTGCCCCAGTAGATGTCCTCTTCCGGCTGCCAGATATCGGCGCGACCGCCGGCGAAGCCAAAGGTGCGCAGGCCCATCGATTCGAGGGCACAGGTGCCCGCCAGAATCATCAGATCGGCCCAGGAGATGCGGTTGCCGTATTTCTGCTTGATCGGCCAGAGCAGGCGCCGGGCCTTATCGAGATTGCCGTTGTCGGGCCAGCTATTGAGCGGCGCGAAGCGCTGATTGCCAGTGCCGGCCCCGCCGCGCCCATCCGCGGTGCGATAGGTGCCCGCGCTGTGCCAAGCCATGCGGATGAATAGACCGCCGTAATGGCCCCAGTCCGCGGGCCACCACTCCTGGGAGTCGGTCATCAACGCCAACAGATCCTGCTTCAGCCCCTGGTAATCCAGTTGCTGGAATGCATCGCGGTACTGGAATGCAGTGCCCAGTGGGTTGGAAACGGAATTGTGTTGATGCAGGATTGCCAGATTCACCTGCTGTGGCCACCAATCACGCGGCGAGGGTCCTCGGCCGGCCACCGGCATCGGCGTCGCCCCGTGGCCACTGAAAGGGCACTTGCCGAGTTCAGTCATGAAGAATGCCGCGTGGATTGTGATCAGAATTTGAAGCTAGGGATGAAGGCAGGTCGTGACAGCTGCCGTTCATGCTTCGTCAACCGGGCCGATGGTCTGCAACATTCAGTGGCGAGTTGATGGGTCGCCATGTGACTGGTGAAACCGGAACCCAATGACTATCTCTGAAGCCACACAGGCACCAAACAAAAACCCCCGAGCGATGCCCGGGGGTCATGCGTCAAACAACATTCCAATGGCTTTCGTTGGTCGAAGCTGCTGGCGTTGGCGCCTGGGGCCGAACGTTCCAGGTGTGGGTTGTCTGGTCTCCTGGGGCACCTGAGGCGGTGCAAACGGAGTGTCGATCAGTCAGGCGCACAGGTTGAGGTGGCTTTGGTGCCTGTCCTCCTCTTGCCCGGCTGAACGACCCGCCCACGGTTGGGTGAAGACTGTTGGAGCAGGGGCCTGCAGTCAGCGTGCTTCTGGCAGGTAGCGGGGTGGCGTGTCGTCCATCCGGGCGCCTCCGTGGTTGATGCACACAGATTCGCGCCGCCGCTTGCGCTGGGCAATCGGGATTTACACGCATTGCCTTGGTGGCTCAGCGGGAGCAGCGTGGTTTGTTTGGCCTCGGTTCTCAACGCCAGAGCACCATCCGCGGCGGTTGAGGTGGCTGCCATTGCGGACCGCAGGGTGTCCAGCCCTCAGCCCTGCGTTGCCGCCAGAGCGCAACGGCCCTCTCACGGCTGACCCGCTGGCGGCGTTTCAGCAAGGGCGCGGCTTGATCGCTCAGCCACTCACCACTGGTGATCTCCAGCTCCTGCTGCCACTGATTCCAGATCGCGGGCTTGAAGTGCAGTACTTGGCGCCCATCACTCAGCCAACCCTCAGCCGGAGCTGACGGGATCTTCTGTCCCTTCTGAACGAACACCCCTCAACCCACCTCCGGCGCCCAACCCCGTTGGCGGACCATGTCGTCGGTCCAGCCCTGTCAGCGGCGGACGAGGTGCTCTCCCTGGGCGACCTGGCCGCGGTGCAGCTGGCAGGTGAGCACGGGGATGCACTCGGCGCCTGCGTGGTGGCGAAACCAGTGGCAGGTCATGCAGACCTTGCGGCTGCGGCTGGGGCGCAGCACGTCCTCATCCAGATAAGGCCAGGCCTCGCAGTCACTGCCTGTAGCCACTGAGGTGGCCCGGATTCGAGATGCAGCCATCAACCCTCTCCATGCGTACACCTGTACTAGCAGGGATTGGGTGGGTTGTGGAAGGGCCTGCTGATTGGTTCTGGATTCGCCTGCAAAGGAGCCCCGGGCCATGGGCGCCCGGGGCTTTTTGAGCCAGTGGGTCCTTGGCAACCCACCGCCCCACTGTCATGGCTCAGATCTGCTGCGGAGTGCAAGGCCTGTCGGAACCCTTTGGGGCCTTTCCCCATGTCTTTTGATCACTTCGATTCAGCGCTTCTTCTCCTGGCTGCGTTCTTTGCTGCCACGACCTCAGACCTGCTCCACCACCGAGCTCGGGCCCTTTGGGCTTGACCACGCCTTTGCCGCCTTTGAGCAGGGTGACTGGCTAGCAGAGCTCGAACTGCTCCAACTCGCCAATGCTTTGCAGCGCAGCGCGATCAGCCGCGGTGGATATGAAGAACGCGCGTTCAACCTGATGGTCGCAATCGCCGAAGTCCTGGAGTCCGATCACGACTGGAGCTTTGAGCAGACCGACCTCTGGCTTGAGCGCATGGGGCTCTGGGTGGAAGAACTCTGAGGGTTCAGATCACAGCCAGTAGCCTCCCGTGCGGCCGGTTCAGGTCGCAGCGTCGTCTGCCCTGCTGCCGATGAGTGAACACCTCTGGCTCACCACCACCGAGCTCTGCTCTCATCTGGCTATCAGCCGCTCCACGCTCTTCGCCATCCGCCGCTCGGGCCTGCTCAAGGACGGGCGGCACCTGGTGGCCAAGAACCCAACCAGTTCCCGCTCGCACCTGCTCTGGCACCGGCAGCGCTGTGAGTTGGCGCTCGGGAGGATCAGCTGATGGCTGCCATGGGCAGCTCCAACAGCGCCTGGCTCACCACCAGCGAGCTCTGCACTGCCCTCGCCATCAGCCGCTCCAAGCTCTGCCGCTGGCAGCAACGCAAGGTGTTCCGTCAGGGCGTCCACTGGGTGCGCAAGAACCCTGCCACTCCCCGCTCCGATCAGCTCTGGTCGCTGGCAGCCTGCCGCTCTGTCCTCCACAAGCCATAACCACAAGAAAGGGGGCCGATGGCCCCCTTTTTGATTGGTCTGTGCAGAGCCTGAATCAGGCCGCTTCGCTCTGATCGCCGAGCATCCGCCGCGCTACCGACGCCTTCGTCTGCTCGCCTGTGATCTCACTCAAATACGTGCGGCGGTGCACTTCCGGGCTATGGCCCATCACCGCCGCCACATCCGCGTAGTTCCAGGTCGTCGTCTCCCTGGCGCGAATGGCGTAGGCGTGGCGCAGGTCATAGGGCACGCAGCGCTCCTTGCGTTTCTGCGCTTTCTTCTTGCCCTGGGCCGGTGCTGTTTCCACCCAGGCGTAGAGCTTGGTTTTCAGCTCAAACTCGGCCTTGGCATCGGAGCTGCGCAGCTTGTGGCAGCACACCGCGCCCAGCCGCTCGTTGTTGTCGCAGCGCTTCACCAGATCACATTCGGGGTCAAACGGCTGGCCGTCTTCATTGACGAATTTGGGCACGTAGCGGCGGCGCAGTTCCTCGAGCCGCTGCTCTCCGTTCTCCCCACCCAATTGATAGCGATTCACCCATTCGGCGGGTAATGGCAATGCCACCCGAAAGCCCGTTTTGGTCACCTTGATGTGGCGGGCGGCCACACCGATGCTCACCATCCCCTGCTCATCGGGGAGCTCCGCGATGTGCCACACCTCGTGGGGCCTGAGCCCATAAGTGGCCACCATCGCGAACACCCAGCCCCACAGCGGGTCTTCTTCCACCACCTGATCAAGCCACTCCCGGATCGCTGCCGTGCTCGGGATGCGGCGTCTGGATTCACCGGCAGCCACCAGCGCTCCCTTCTTGCGGTTCACCATTCCCTTGAGCTCCTCACTCAGGCTCTCCGGTGCAATCGCCCCGTAGCCGGCCCGGCGCAGCAGCGACACCACCTCCCGCTTCTGGCGGAACCCCTGGCGATGGGTGGCCATCGGCAGCAACGTGGCCGTTGGGTCCTCCAGCCGCGCCTTGAGGCTCTCGCTGGTGTGCAGCGCAAAGCGGCGCACGTCCTCCTCAGTGGCCGCACGGTCCGCCGGCAGCAGGCAGAAGTAGCCCTTTCCCTTGAAGGGCCCCACGAGGTTCATGTTCACCCCCTGGCCCCGTTGGAACGCCACTACCGCGGCGCAGATCTCAGGCCAGCAGGGGGCGGCGAGATGGGCAGCGCTTCCAGCACTGGGCTCGGCTAAAGCCGTCCATAGCTGGGGCCGATCGCTCCGGCCTTGCTCCACCAGCGAATCGCAGAGTCGCTGCACATCCGCGTCGCTCTGGGCGGAGTAGCCCCGCATGGCCCGCTCACGCGTGCCACCACCAGGAAGGATTTCGTAGACGCTCAGCCACTGGCTATGGCGGCGCACACGGATGCGCAGGGGCAGATCATGGAGTCGCAGGATCCCGTTGGCGCGCTCCAGGGGAGAAACGAGGCAAGGCATGACGGTGGAACCACTGAGGTGAGGGTTCCCCGCTTCTGTGAACAAGGGCCATGAGACGACCCTTGAGACGCCGAGCGTCCTTGGCAGTGTCTTGGCAGTTATGCCAAGGAAATGACACAACTACGGTTTTCGGCGTCCTTGTGCGGTCTCATTTCGACCGACTCAGAAGCCCTTTGCAAACCCTGAAATCCCTTGTGCTGCAGGGTCAAACCCTTGCAGTCCAAACGATCTAAAAAAATGGGTCGTCTGAGATTCGAACTCAGGACCAATCGGTTAAAAGCCAACTGGAGATTCCCGAGATCCCTTGCCGTGCAAGGGCTCAGAAAACGACCCCCAAACACTCCCCCAAACAAATCGGCTGCGACTGGTGAGATCATCCTGCCAGAAAATCCGGCAAACCAACTCACTCCGGATGAACAGAGCGAGCCATCCGTTCCGGTCCGCTGGCTGGCTATGGCTGGCCGGAATCCCGACCGCTTACCGAGCTCCCCAGAGCCAACCCAGCCAGGATGCTCAGTCCCTGATTCACCGCGTCATCGATGCGCCCCTGAGGGCGGGCGCAGAACAACGCCACGGCGTGCTCAGAAGTGGAAGCGCCCGAGGGTTGCTGCGGTCCATCGGGATCCTCCACGCCACCGAGGCGAGCGCCCTCATCCACCCGCTGCTCAATCGCCGGCAGACCGTTCATCCGTACATACAGCCAGCTCAGGGCGGTGCAATTGAGCAGGTCAAACGCAAGCGTGGCGCCCTGGAACCCCAGGATCCCGGTGGAGATCCAGACCACCAGCCGGCGGGAATCCATGGAGCATTGGCGAACTGCTCAGAAGGGTTCCGGGCCTGATCCATCTGCCATGACTTCATCAGGCAGCTGTGCACTGAGCCGGTCCGCCAGCTCCAGACAGCGGTCCATCTCTGCCCAGAGCAACTCCCGCCGCTCTGACGTCACAGCAAAGGAGCGGTGGTGCAGATCGCGGCCGAGATAACGCAGGGCATCGCAGATGCGGCGCCAGTCAGCAGAGCTGAGCTCGTGGGTGGGATCGGTCATGAATTGATCCTGCCTGCCGCAGATCGCTTCGTCGGAACCTTCAAGGGTTCTCTGCCTCGCCTTAATGCCACTAACCCCTGAGGGCTGGACCCTGCTCAAAACCTGGGAGGGCTGCCGCCTAAGCGCCTACCCCGACCCCGCCAGTGGCGGTGCTCCCTGGACCATCGGCTACGGCCACACCGGTGCGGAGGTGGTGCAGGGACTGACGATCACGCAGGAGAAGGCCGAGACCTGGCTCAAGCAAGACGTGGCTGAGGCGGCCGGCTCTGTCGACCGGCTCCTCTCCGGCGTTGGCCTGACTGCCCGTCAGCGCGATGCCCTGATCAGCTTCTGCTTCAACGTCGGCGGGGGAGCCTTGGAGAGATCCACCCTGCGCAAGCGCCTGCAGGCGGATGAATGCCCGGCTGTGGTGATCGCCCAGGAGTTGCCGCGCTGGTGCAAAGGCCCCAACGGCCCCGTTGAAGGGCTCAAGCGCCGCAGGGCCGCTGAGGTGTCCCATGCCCAGGCTCCAGATGGCGCTGATGCAACTGAACGCCAAGCAACTTGGGCTAATCAGCACTACAAAAACGAGCCGATCCAGCTCCTGGACGCGGTGCGTCACCACAAGGGATTGGCCCATCAGCAAGAGGCCTGGTTGCAGCTGGAGCGCTCGCTCACTGCCGAGCAACGGGCTGCCTTCGCGGAGATGTTTCGCACTCCGGCTTCACCGTCGAACGCGACTTCTAAACCTGAGCTGCCCGGCCTGATCGAACTGCCGGTGCCCTACCTGAGCCAGAACGACAGCGCCACCAGCCAAGGACCGCGCATGTGCTTCTCATCGAGTTGCGCCATGGCAGCTGCCTTCCTGAAACCCGATGCGCTTCGTGGCCCCGGCCAACTGGACGATCAATACCTGGCGCTGGTGCAACGCCATGGCGACACCAGCGATGCCAATGCCCAAGTCGCTGCACTCCACAGCCTGGGCCTGCAGGCACGCTTCCGGACAGACGGCTCCATCGAAGACCTGATCGAGCAACTCAAACGGGGACTCCCTTGCCCAGTGGGTTGGCTCCATAAAGGCCCCGTCTCGGCCCCCTCCGGTGGCGGCCACTGGAGCCTGGTGATCGGATGGGATCCAGCCAAGCGCCAATTCCTGATGCATGACCCCAACGGGGAAGCCGATCTGATGAACGGCGGCTACGTGACCACTTCCATCGGCAGCGGAGCGGCCCTGCGCTACTCCGAGCGCAACTGGGGTCGCCGCTGGATGGTGGAAGGAGCTGGAACGGGTTGGTGGATCGAGCTCAACAAGAACGATTGAGCAGCTAAGCGGGGAACACTTTCACCAGTTGTTCCTAGATCCATGACCTTCACACCAGCCATGTCCCCCATTTCCCTGCCTAGCGATCACCACGTGCGCCTGGGCCTGGAGGCCCAGCTGTGCCAGTGCTGGGCGATGTACAGCTCGCTGCCCACAGAAGCCAACCGCTATCAACTGGTGCGCCTGGAGCGTTTGCTGCAGAGCCTTTGAGTGGCAGATCAGGTGTTCAGCGTGTTACAACCGAACCACTGCAGAGGGTGACAACCTGCAAGCCCGTGGAGGCCCATCAAGGCCTCCCTTTTTTATGGGAACAATGGGGTGAATCAGCCTCGCGACAGACACTGAAGCGCGTTACGGTCGGGCCGACTCAATCTCAGCTTCCATGCTCACCGGCTCTGAATTGCTCGCCAAAGTCAAGGAACTGGGCGATGCCTCGAAATCCGATCTGGTGCGCAGCTGCGGCTACGTGAGCACCAAGAAAGATGGCAGCGAGCGCCTGAACTTCACCGCCTTCTACGAAGCCCTGCTCGATGCCAAAGGCCTGAGCCTCGGCAACGACGGCGCTGGCCGGGGCAAAGGTGGCCGCAAGCTCAGCTACACCGCCACCGTTCAAGGCAACGGCAACCTGCTGGTGGGCAAGGCCTACACCGCCATGCTCGACCTCAAGCCCGGTGATGAGTTTGAGATCAAGCTGGGGCGTAAGCAGATCAAGCTGATTCCCTCAGGCGCCGTAGAAGAGGACTGAGTCGTCTGACCCAAACGGAGCCGCTGTCAATCAGCGGCTCTTGACGCAGTAGCTGCCCGAGCTGAACCAGCCGATCGGGCAACTGGATCCCGTTTTCTGAATGGCTTGGCGCTGATTGCTTGGGCTGCTCACGCAGTACGAGCCAGAGCTGTAGAAGCCGATCGGACAGCTACCACCAGCTTTCTGGAGAGCACCTCTGGTATTACTGCTCTTGGAAGGAACGCAGTAGCGACCGGAGGCGTAGTAGCCCAGCGGGCACCCTCCCACTTTTGGGAGGGGTTGTACAGGCTGCTGGGCCAGAGACGGTGTAGGCATGAGCAGCAAAAGAGCCGCCAAGGGTGTTTCAGGCCTCATGCTCAATCCACCCTGAACGTGACGGCCATCACCGCTGTGATGTCCTTATCAATGGTACTGGTGTTGTAGGACCCGAAATCAGCCGTCTCCGTGGAATTGGGAACCGTGATCTGGAAGGTGCCCGTGTCTGCGTTGGTGATCGCACCAATGCTCGAACCAGCCTGGCCTGCAATGGCCCTGGCTCGATTGCGAGCATCACGAGTTGCCTTGGCGAGCATGTCGACTCGCTTCTCGGCAAGCTTGGTATAGGTGTAAGCCGGTTCGTTGATGGTGAGAGGGACGCCTTGACCGATCAACTGCCCAATTCGACCAGAGATTTTGTAAATCCTGTCGACGTCCCAGCTACCGATCAGAATGGCCTGTTTTGTCGTCCATACAGTGGAGCGAAGCTCACCTGTACGGGGGTCGCGAACGATCTCCTTTTCTGACTTCACAGAGTCCAGCTCCAGTTCATGAGGCTGAATGCCTTGAGCCTTCAAGAAGGCAACAGTCTTCTCAACAGCAGGTTGAAGACCCTGGTACGAAGCCTGCTGAGTGGGACCGCTCTGGGTGACTTCAACAGACCAATCAACATAGTCAGAGGTGATGCGCTCGGTACTGGCACCAGTCACCGTGATCGTGTCATTGGCGTTACGGATACCCTTCACCAAAACGCCGCTTGCTGTTGTCAGGCCAAGCCCAAGAACGGCCATGGCGAAGACAAGTGGTGGAGTACGTTTGGCGAAGCTCCAGCAGCCTTCCGACAAGGCGAGAAGCTTCTTACGGCATAGAACCAGGCTGGATAGCCTGACAGTTCGTTCAGAAGACGAGCTCAATTGTGAGTAGCGATTAGAACATCACCCTAAAGCCCCTAAATCTGACAAGGCAATCAGACTCGTGCGAACAACGACCCAAGGGCCAGGGATATCCTCCGGGTATTCATCGTATGCATAGGTAGCACCTGAGGAGTTGCAGGGATAGTGGAGAATGCGTAGACTCAGAAGAACGCCATATCCGAAAGTGCCCCTACACGTATCCGAGACACATTTCTTCTGTGAATTCTCAGGCCCCGACCACTCAAGATTAAGTGCTGCTGTCCTCTATATAGTTGTCGACGGCTTCATTAGTACCGACGGAGAAGAAACGCAAGAAATAGCAGCCCTTGCTTATGGCTACGCTGGTGGGCAGACACAAAGCGACTATCTATTCCGGAGAGACGGGGAAAATGGTCTTTGGCTCTACTCAGACTCCAGCGGAGGTGAGTGGAAGGGGGCGCGCACCACGAGCGACGGGAGCCACCTCTATGACCTAGAGATTGAAGAGCCACAAGAATGGACGAGTCAAGACCAAGATCTGCAGTCCTTACTAGAAGCACGATGGGACGAGTATTTCAAAGCCGATGAGGATGGCGACATCACAGTTTCAGAAGAGAGATTCAAGGCGCTGAAGCAAAATGACACCATCGCGCAGACAGACGGCTTTGACATGGATATCCTTTGGGATATCTCGCCGATGACAAACTTCACAACCCAGTACGCTGACCCCTATTACAACTAACGCCAGCGATCACCTGCCCGCAGGAGACCAGTGCTCAGATTATTCGCTGGGCGCATAGTTCTCTAGGTACGGGGCAGGTGTATTGCGTCGTTAGGCATGCTGGACTAACGTGGTTTGTGACCTGCTGATATGGGTTCTACCACATGGCAACGATTCTCATCGAGGACAAGAAGGGTGTGATCGTCTACTCGAAGGATCCACTCACCAAGGGGAACGTTCAAATTACCGATATCTTTGTCACCTTCGACGATAATAGCGACAACTATGCGAATTATGTCGCAGAAGAAGATACCATCCAAGATGCAGGTTTCAATATCAAGGCTACAGGCAATAAAAACGATTCTGGCGAGGATGAATATGCGATTCCCGATATCTCACTGAAGCTCACTCAGCCGGAAGAGGGCAGTGACAGTGATCCCGATGATTATGAAAGCCTCTGCAGCTCCCTTTGGACTGAGCCGATCAGCTTTAGATATGCAATAGATTTCAATGATTCTGGCGACGCAAGCGATTATGAATCCTTTCCTGAGCTATCCCTCTTGGATAAGGACGATTGATCACAAGAGCAGCAACGTTTTTAAACGTCTCAATGCCACTCCGATGGACCAATTAGAAAAGAAGCAGATCGGGCGTTACATGCGATACAAACTTGCTTTTGATCGCATGGACGAGGCTTTGCAAGAAGGCTGGCTACTCGAAGCCATCTCTCTTCAAGAGAGCATTATCTCAGATCGACTCACATCAATACTCGACGCAAAAGGAGAAACCGTATCCATAAAACAGAGTCTTGGCAGACTGATTAGTCATGCCAAGAAGGTGATGACTGGAAGCGGTGCAACAGTTGATGGAGATTTCTTCCATGAACTTGATCAATGGAGGGATGCACGCAATGAGTGCGTTCACGCCTTCTGCAAGTTGGACGACCACGCTTATGCAGAAAACTCTGCAGAGATCTTCGGCGAGCAGATGTGGGAGACAGCCAAGAAGGGAAGAGAGCTCGTTGACTTAGTGAAACACCTCTCACATGAGGCCAAAGCAGGCCGTCTCTAAACCGTAAAGGACGTAGCGCCGAAGCCGCTCGCCTCGTCTGCCTAACGCCAGCGATCACCTGCCCGCAGGAGCCAATGACTGAGTTATTCACTGGGTGCATAATTCGAGTAGCGCGTGTCAGGTGTATTGCGTCGTTAGGCAGCCAAGAAAGCTGTGTTATGATTATACCGATCACACACCTAATAATGCCTGCTTACACGTTTGACTTGTCACTTGCGGATGGAGGTGGCATTCCAATCAGGTTCGATCTAGAAGCACTACCAGAAAGCTATTGTTTTGCTCTCGACGGGCGAAGCGATAACGGGGAAGACGATTACGAATGCCATCGACTGAGACCGGACGATATAGACATATCAGGCCTCAAGGTAGTCAAGAGCGAAGAAGGACTTATTCTCGTTACCGGAACTGCAACCATAGAGGACAAGGACAGGTCGGCTTCCGATGGTTTTTTCAGCGGATGTAGTAACAGTGGCGAAGTACAGATTAGTGTGTGCATTATTGGAGATGATGGCAGGGAAGTTACACCTTGGTCCCAGCATTACACATTGACATGCAAAGAGGAGGCCCGCGTAAATGGCTGGGCCTTGGACTCACACAATCCCCCTAGCGCAAGGCTAGACAGAGAAATTAAATTCGTATTGATGCTTAACAACGAGCTCAAGCCTATTGATATGGGAGATAGGCGTGAGATCTTGGAGCGCCTTGTGATTTCCGACTGGGCAGACTATGCATGGGGTAACTACCACTGCGAATACGACTTTGGGGATCAGAGTCATATTTACAAGAGTGTTGAGATGAATACCCCTGAATCGTTGGCTCAATTCGCAGAGTCGATCGTTTGCCTAGCACCAGATGCACTATTCCTTGCTGACGAGAAGAGCAAAGCGTTCACCCAAGTCAGCTTAGACATCAAGTCAATCGTCTCTATGCTCCAGAATCAGAGAGAGATCGATGTTCGCGCCATAACGCTTGAGTATGACAATGGTGATGGCTGGGATGACTAGTTCTGCCTAACGCCAGCGATCACCTGCCCGCAGGAGCCAATGCCTGAGTTATTCATTGGGTGCATAGCTCGAGTGGTGCGGGACAGGTGTATTGCGACGTTAGACATAGACGTGTAGCATTGCCTAAGTTGAGTCTTTGAAATGCTTTGCCTGGGTCTGTTCTCACTTAGTAATTTCGAACTACTTAAAGCCTCGGGATTGAATATCGAATGCTCAGCCAACAATGGTGGCAGAATCATAGCGGTGTTGCGATCTGATGATTGCTTCATCGAAAGCCTTGTGGACGAGGGGCTGAACAAACTAAATGAAGACGAATATTACATGATTGGCGTCTCCTCTGAGTACGAGTTCTCCGATATTGGCAACCCTGACTTTTCAGTAATGAATGCGTCTGGCGACTTTGCTAGCGGGGATGAGGTGTCTAATCTGGTCGGTATCAGCACAGAAAGCCAGAAGAGCCTTGATGTATGCGTGACTTTGGGGATCGTGGTTTCCGAACCCATGTGTGAGCACTACTTGAATTTGCTTAATGCAAATCCTAAAAGATTCTCGTGCATACACGCGCTAGGAGGAATTCCCGTTAGAGCTGGATCCAATGATGAGTATCTAGTCCATCGTCTAGACTTCCATAAGTCAAGAGGCTGGACAGGTCAAGGACCAGATCCTTCTGTTGCGTGTAGCGTAAAGCCTTTTTTTAGCAATAGTATTAGCGCTCAGCACCCTGAATTAGTGTCAGCTGCGGAATCAAAGGCAATCTCAGAATATGCGATCTGCTCCGAACTTGTCGACTTGGTAGAAAATGGCAATCTCGACGAGCAGTACACAAAAGTGCACTTCTATCGTGGGGCAATCGAAGGATATCCTGATTCATATGGCAGCTTAGATGAAGAAGATAGCGGCGAATACATCGGACCAATGGTTATTTCTACTTTCTACAATAAGGATGGATTCATGGCTGCCATTACATGGGACGAAATCACCGTTTGGAATTTCGATGACTAATCAGCTCATCTCTTATGTCTAACGCCAGCGATCACCTGCCCGCAGGAGCCTTTGCCAAGATTATTCACTGGGTGCATAACCTTCGGGGTGCGGGTCAGGTTCATTGCGTCGTTAGATGTTTTAGTCTAGAGTCGAGAAGTCGCGTTACTTACCGTGGAAGAAACCCTAAACTCAGAAAGACTGAGAGATGAAGTATTTTACCGATTTAGCCAGCAGGGCGAAAGCAAGCTGATTCATTTACTTCGCCTCGAAGCAAAGCCTGAACACCAAGTAGCCATATGCATGATTGGTGATTGCGATACAGCAGATAGTGATCGACGTCTTGTAGTTACAGAGTTTTCCGCCAATGGCGAAAGGGATCTCAAGGAATTTCCATTCTCTGGTAAAGGGCTAGCCGATGCCTTTCGGCATCACTTCGAAATCCAAACCGAAGATTCCCAGGAAGCCTACCTGACTCGTCTACTCAATCTAGAGAGTGGGGATACGTCTTTAGTCGATGACAAGGGCTCGCGGGTTGAATGTGAAATAACTGCGTTTGTCGAGCTAGAGCTAAAGGATCGCTTTGATATTGACTTGCCACCTGCCAAGGCAAGGAAATTAAGCAATGAGATTTCAATTGTTGATCTGTCACTCACTTACGATGATGGATCCGACAACTACGAGAGCTTTTCACCAAGTGACGAGCATATTCAATTGCGTAAGGTTGAGTTTTGTGCAGCTCAAGACGGCTCAGAGAATGGTCGAATAACCGGGTTGCTTTTCAGAATCTATCCATGCAACCCTAGCCTTCTAAGCTCAATAAGCGAGGATGATATCGATGATGATTTCAAGCGTCTTCACAGTTGCGCTAGTCGGTTTCTTGATGAGGTGATGTCAGTTGAATTTGGCATTCGTTCTTTAGACTGCTTAATAGAGGGAATTGATTCGGGGTCGGACGTATTCAGTATTTCGGCCAGTGGCAGCTCTGGTAGCACCTTCGAAGATGAGGATGAAGACTGGGATGAAGACGACGAGGACTAATGAAAAGTAAGGAATAGATCTAACGCCAGCGATCACCTGCCCGCAGAAGCCTATGCCAAGATTATTCACTGGCTGCATCCCCCTGGTGGAGCGGGTCAGGTGTATTGCGTCGTTAGACAGGATCTAATTATAGAAACGGAAGCCTTGTGGAATAAAGCGAGCCAGAGCATGTAGGCTAGCCACTAAGAATCCGCCTTCCCTTGCAATGATCAAGGAGTTCTTTGAGCTAATTTGTCAAAACCAAGAACTTAGAAACGAGTTATCGGAAAATCCTTCATCCTGGATCGAAGTTGCTCAAAGGTACGGTATTAGCCTTACCGAGTCAGACCTTACATTCCCCAATCTCATCGAGATCGATGGTGATCCCCGTGTTGTAATAGATAATATGCCCGATTCGTGCACCTGGGAGGGGGATTGGTGTTGCGTTATAGTTGGTTGCCAAAGCTTCTGCCTAAGAGAAGATCTGATAAAAACACTTGTCAGAGAATGTGACTTATATCAAAATGACAAATTGTCGGGACGGATTGAAGATTCTCTCCCCCAGGGGAGCTCGGGAGAAGAGAGCGTCAGCGTAAGAGTCTGGGGATTAGGAGCTATGCTTTGTGTTTACCAACTTGACGAAGAAAAGTTCGTAAGATTCTTGCAATTAAGCGAAGAGGGAGAGCTTGACCATGAAGACTTGGAGGTGGGCACTGATTACGGCGACCAGGTTGCTCCGTTCTTTGAGCCGACAGTGATTATCAATGGTACTGAGATAAATGAGGATGTTAGCCTAGAGTCACTTGGCGCCAAAGCAGATGAAGAAGCTGTTAGTATTTGCACTGATGGGCTTTTCTGGGCTGTAAAAGTAGAGACATACAAAGGCTACTGGGGGTCAATTGATGCGCCGCAGAGCCTGGTAACTGATATTTCTAATTATAGTATTCACAAACAGCATCTCACCATCGGACTAGGGTCCGACAGCGAAGAGCTTGAATTGTCTAACATTTCTTTTATGGATGGAGAGTATGGAGAGTTTAACGAGCATGAACTCTCAGGAAAATCAATAGACTGGTATCTCGTAAATGCAGATGGGGAGGTTTTCTCTGTCTAACGCCAGCGATCACCTGCCCGCAGAAGCCTATGCCAAGATTATTCACTGGCTGCATCCCCCTGGTGGAGCGGGTCAGGTGTATTGCGTCGTTAGACAGGATCTAATTATAGAAACGGAAGCCTTGTGGAATAAAGCGAGCCAGAGCATGTAGGCTAGCCACTAAGAATCCGCCTTCCCTTGCAATGATCAAGGAGTTCTTTGAGCTAATTTGTCAAAACCAAGAACTTAGAAACGAGTTATCGGAAAATCCTTCATCCTGGATCGAAGTTGCTCAAAGGTACGGTATTAGCCTTACCGAGTCAGACCTTACATTCCCCAATCTCATCGAGATCGATGGTGATCCCCGTGTTGTAATAGATAATATGCCCGATTCGTGCACCTGGGAGGGGGATTGGTGTTGCGTTATAGTTGGTTGCCAAAGCTTCTGCCTAAGAGAAGATCTGATAAAAACACTTGTCAGAGAATGTGACTTATATCAAAATGACAAATTGTCGGGACGGATTGAAGATTCTCTCCCCCAGGGGAGCTCGGGAGAAGAGAGCGTCAGCGTAAGAGTCTGGGGATTAGGAGCTATGCTTTGTGTTTACCAACTTGACGAAGAAAAGTTCGTAAGATTCTTGCAATTAAGCGAAGAGGGAGAGCTTGACCATGAAGACTTGGAGGTGGGCACTGATTACGGCGACCAGGTTGCTCCGTTCTTTGAGCCGACAGTGATTATCAATGGTACTGAGATAAATGAGGATGTTAGCCTAGAGTCACTTGGCGCCAAAGCAGATGAAGAAGCTGTTAGTATTTGCACTGATGGGCTTTTCTGGGCTGTAAAAGTAGAGACATACAAAGGCTACTGGGGGTCAATTGATGCGCCGCAGAGCCTGGTAACTGATATTTCTAATTATAGTATTCACAAACAGCATCTCACCATCGGACTAGGGTCCGACAGCGAAGAGCTTGAATTGTCTAACATTTCTTTTATGGATGGAGAGTATGGAGAGTTTAACGAGCATGAACTCTCAGGAAAATCAATAGACTGGTATCTCGTAAATGCAGATGGGGAGGTTTTCTCTGTCTAACGCCAGCGATCACCTGCCCGCAGGAGCCAATGCCTGAGTTATTCACTAGGTGCATAGTTCGAGTGGTGCGGGGCAGGTGTATTGCGTCGTTAGGCTGCCTGTGCTAGAAGGATATAAACCTATCTATACACCTCGGACATGCAGAGCATTGATATCAAAACTGAGCCTGCAGGATATATATCATTTGGACAGCTAACGGAAGAACAGATCGCTATCCTGCGTCACTCATTAGAATCGCAAGAAATTGCCGATGAGCTGCTAGAGATTCGGTATAACTCGGATGGCAGCCTAGAAGAGTGTGAGGGTGTTTTTATAAGCGGAGCAGAAGGCGAGCCAGGGAATGAAGGGATAATCGCCGCCGATGAATACACGCCGAGCATTGGACCAGCGAGAAACGAAGAAGGAGTCTTCAACGATGGAGTCTATGTCATTAATATGCAGCTTTCAAAATGCTCAATTGGCTTCGAGTTTGATCCGGATGGTGAGTACGATCCAAGGCTCCTAGAGGAGGTTTCAACCGGCATCGAAGTCCCAGTCGAGATTGAGCATGGTAGCTATGGTCATCCAGATTACAGAGTGGTCACGGGCTACAGATACAACGGTGAGGATATCGAAGAGGCCGGTGATGCGGAATTGATTGACAGGGGGTTTACCCCACACCTGATTTTCTTCGTTATCAAGAATGGTGAGACAACGATTATTTATAGCAATTACAACGGCGAAGAGGAATGGGCTAGCTCAGAGACTTCTGCCTCACTTCTTTCAGGCGTCTCATAACTCTCGGGCAGCCTAACGCCAGCGATCACCTGCCCGCAGGAGCCAATGCCTGAGTTATTCACTGGGTGCATACCCTTAGGGGCGCGGGTCAGGTGTATTGCGTCGTTAGGCAGCTTCGCTTAGCATCTAAGCAATTAGATCCATATTGATGTCCCAAGAATCAACTATCGCCTCGATCGTCGCCGACTTCAAAGAAGAACCTCGCAATAAGATCGTCATTTCATCTATCGACTTATGCTCTTACGCATCTGAAGAGCTCGGTAGTGAGCTGTCTCCGCAATCTCTTGCAAAAGCGGTAACCGCGTTTGAAGACGGGGAAGCTAACGAAGCTGATGAAAGGATTATTGACGCTGCGACTAGCCTTTGTCATCAGGTTGCAAATAGATGCTGGGGCGAGTGCGAGGATGAAGAAGAGGACGAGTGGAGTGAGGTTGACATCTCTACGGAATGGTCTGATTTTTATTCGGATAATGCGTCCGATCTCTTCGTCACCATCTATCAAGACTGAGATAACAGCCGCGACTTGCATGGCCTAACGGAAGACGACCTGCCCGCAGGAGCCTATGCCTGAGTTATTCACTGGGTGCATAATTCGAGTGGCGCGGGCCAGCTGTATTGCGTCGTTAGATGTCAAAAGCGATCGTTTGCGGTATAATTGAGTTTTGCCAGTTCCAATGCTTACTCTTGAGCAGTTTATTAGGAATGGTCGCCATCCTGAGGAAGCCGACTTCCCTGAGTATGGATTTGATGTAGAGGGGTGGTCACACATTAAAAGTACTCGCTGGATAGTAACTAAGCTCAGCAATGAATTCAAAGTAATTGAATTCCAAGTAGAGCAGACTGGCCTTACATACAAGGACTTCAAGGAGCTTGCCGAGGCATCTGGCTTTGATGTGACCAGTAGAGATGAGGCAGTAGAGCTTCTGCGATCAGATGAAGACTTGACTGAACTTCACAATGCAATTATGTCATGGTACTTCGATCGTGAGTTTGGTGGGCAGTCGTTCCAAGGTTCCTTCAATGACAGTGATGGGAATGAATGGTGGCTAGGTTTCGGAACTTTTGAGCAGATCGATGATTTTGCTGAGACAGGCGGAGAGCTTAGGTATGCATCTATTACCCTATCTCGGCAGTAGATGCTTGGCGTTCGGATTAATTCGCAAATGACCTAAGAGTTTCATCCCACTTGTTGATTAGCCATCATCAAGTGGGCGACTGCTCTGCCTAATGCCTTTGCGATGGAGCCAGCACCATCGCACTACTCGGACTCCCGAATCAGCTTTACTCCTCCACCATGTGCATCTAACGCTGCCCCTGAGTGGCAGGCAGTAAGTCTGCGGTGGCGCAGCGGTGGATGTGTGGGGGCCTGTCCACTCGAGGGGCTTGTTAGCCATCCCAGCTCATATCTTTTCGACCAAGAACAGATACTCTTTGTGCGCCCCAGAATCGGACACCCAATCATTGGTCCACGACATTGCGGCCATGACATTCTTCTTGTAGTCGATCTCCATTATCTTTTTTACTTTGCCTGAAGTCGAAAGTATGTCATATAGCTCGCCCTTCGTAGCACGACCTCCTGAACTGTACGACAACAAGACATGCCTGGCAGAAACCTGCTTGATTACCTTCTCGATGGCCTGCAAGGCAATATACTTGCCATCATCTCCGCGACGAAACTCTTCGAATAATGACGCTGCAATGGTATCTCTAGTATCTTCTCTTCGGCTAGCTTTGCCGAATAACTTAGGACGATCATTCTTTATGACCGTAGACCAGATATGGTAATAAGAAGCATATCTAACTCGACTTGGTGGCATCTTTTCATTATTTGAACCATAAGGCGGGTCGAGGTAAGCGAGGTCGACATCTGTATTTGGCAATATGCTAAAGATGTCTGACTGAGAAACACTATTACTTCCTTCAGGAATAAATACAGATGGAACCTTAAGAGTCAAGTCTTTGTAGGACCGAGGAGACCACTCTGCAAGATATGACACATAATGCCCAAGAGTACTATCAACCGAGTCAAGAGCCAATATAAGGCTGGATAATGCCACAGCTCTTTCTATTCCAATGAGCGAGAGCCGATCTATTTCTTCTCTGATAGCATCAAGCTTTCTAGTATTCTTAATCTGAAAGGGTTTTTTGATCGCAGTCTTTACTTCTGGATCACCGCCATAATGCTCGGTAAACCAGCCATCTGATCCAGGCAATGCATTTAGGTGGCTGATCAGTTCTTGGTATTCTCTAGATGGTTTATTGTTCAGTAAATAGCACTCGGCAAATACTCTTGACCAGTCTGACAAATCATTCGCCGTTACATGCTTTCCAAGCTTTGCAAATACCTGGCTAACTCTAGTGGATCCACTGAATCCATCAAGGACGGTCCGAAAGTCAATATCGGCGCAACATTCAAGTATATATGGCAATATCTTGAGCTTTGATCCTGCATACTTAATGCCCTCTGTTGACGGAATGCAGGGGGTTGGAGGAGCAAATAATGATGTCTGCATGTCAGATTGCTCTTAGCTTATCAATATCTTGCTGTAGAATTTGATTCGCTGCTTCATGGCCTTGAGGAGTACTATTAAGGGCTAGGCTAAATAGCCTAACGAGTAGCATATTGTGAGAGTAGTCAATCCATCCATTTGTCATGCTATCAAAGTATGAGCGAGCATTCTTGGTGTTTGTCCACAAGCCACGCTGCAATGCATTTGCTGATGCGCCTCCATAACGTACTTCGCAAATGTAGTTATCATCTTTATCAAGAAACAGATAGATGGGATGCTTGCGCGTCTTGCCTCGAGCTTTATCTCCAAAGCTCTCTCCTTTGCCTATCAGAAGAATCTTATTTGTGTCACGCTTTGCCTTTTCGTGATCGAACACCATGATATTGCACTGCTTCTTATCTTCATTGTATATAAGTGGCATTACGTTGATGGCTCCAAAACCTTTGAAAGCTTCCGAGCTGTAAACCTGCTCAATCTTTTGTGGAGTTTCGATAGAACCTTCTATTGACTGCAGGTATGGAAACATTCGCTGGTCACTATCGGTTGACAGCTGCAGGGGGCCATCGCCGTATGCTTTAAGACTTACCGGAAACTCGGACTCACTGAGGTCATTGATAATCAGTATGTCTTCCTCGTGTTCTTTGGACCTAAAGCGATCTTTCCCAACATGGATGCTGCTGAAGTCATACATGAACTGATTAATGAACTCGACCATTCCAATCTCCGCCAAGTCGCCATGAGTCTTATTGCCAACAAGCCTCATAGTGAAGATATTAGATAGTGTATTAACAATTAAATGATTCTTCTTTGATGCCAGGAGCTTAAATCGAGCCTTGAAATCAGAGTAGTCAGCCGACACAGTCGCCTCATGCGCCAAATACCTTCAGCATTATCGCAACCTTGACAACCATAGCACATGTGTACTGGCGCACGGGCATGGCTAACGCCAGTTAGAACGTCCACGTCAGGCCCTTACCAGCCTTTACGAGTCCACGTAGCAAGCACAAAGCCCTGTCAGACCGTTGCCTGGCAGGGCTTTTCTCTATGGGTTGAGAATGTTCTACGGACCCGCAGAAGCTGCTTCAAAGAAGATCAACAGGGCTGGTGACGCCCGCTGGACCGCGGTTGAGCACGTGGGTATAGATCATCGTGGTCTTCACATCACTATGTCCGAGTAACTCCTGAATGGTGCGGATGTCGGATCCACGTTCCAGTAGGTGAGTGGCAAAACAGTGCCTGAATGTATGGCAGCTCGCTGGCTTGGTGATTCCAGCGCTTCTGACGGCTACCCGGACGGCACGCTGAATCACGGATGGGGCGAGATGGTGTCTCCCCTGCTCACCACTCTCGCGGTTGCGCCAGCGGGTGACTTGGGGAAAGGCCCATTGCCATACCCACTCCCGCGAGGCACTGGTGTACTTCCGGCCCAGCGCTCCGGGCAATGGCACCTGACCCCATCCAGCGGCGAGATCCTGGCGATGGAGGCGGCGCACCTCCTGCAGGTGCCTGTGGAGGGGCTCCATCAGATTTTGCGGAAAGACCGTGACGCGATCTTTATTGCCCTTCCCGCCACGGATCACCACCTGGTGGCCCGCGAAATCGAGATCCTGCACACGCAACCGCAAGGCCTCCATCAGGCGGAGTCCTCCTCCATAGAGCAAGCCACACACCAGTGAGGCCGGCACCTCCAGCTGCTGCAACACGGCGCGAACCTCCACAACGCTCAGGACCACTGGCAATCGCTTCGGACGACGGGCGCGAACGACACCATCGAGATCGCCTGGATCGATCTCGAGCACCTGCTTGTAGAGGAACAACAATGCCGAGAGCGCCTGGTTCTGGGTGGAGGCACTCACCTGCTCGTCGACGGCCAGGTGAGTCAGGAAGGCAGTGATCTCAGCACTGCCCATCTCCCGTGGATGGCGCAATTGGTGAAAACGCAGGAACCGTCTAAGCCAACGCTCATAGGTGCCAATGGTTCTCCTGGTGTAGAGCCGCGTCGCCAGGGCTTCCCGGTACACAGCAAGCAGGTTGGGGCCTTGTTGGGCCATGGTCTTGGGAGGGTCTCCTCAGAGCATTCCCCCGCTGGCGTCGGCGCCGTCCTTCGCACGAAGACCGCAACCAAAGTGCTTGAACTGATCGAGTGTGAGCGGGTTGTTTCAACACCCACCCATGGCGTCGATCCGACTGGTTCTCCTTGGCGGGGGTTGTGCCCTGGCTGCTGCGCTCTCTATCCCGGTATCCGTCCGGGCCGGCGGCGATGCCGAGGTCGCACGCCGCAGCTGGATCAACACACTCAATGCTGATCTCAAAGCAGGGATCGATTACGACGCTGTGCGGGCTAACCCGTTAACCCTGGCCCTCTTTGGGGTCGCTGATGCGGCCTGCCTCAATCAGGCCGCCGCGCTCGACTTGGCAAAGTCCATCCTTCCTGCGGCTGAGGCCCGTGCCGCAGTTCAGCGGTTTGATGAGCGGTACTGCGTCGTTAAGCACCAGAACAGCTGATGAAGCCTTGGAAAAAGCTGGCCGTGGTCCTCGTCACGGCCACTGGTACAACGCTTGTCGCCGGGGTTGGCTGGTTCCTGTGGCTATTGGCCAGCTCGCCATCGGAACCGGATGGCCTCGGGCAGGACCATCAGGAGCAGTGGGCTGTGACCTCTTGTTGGCGATCCATCCGTGATGGCCAGATCAGCGGCACCGATCAGTGCAGCGATTACGCCCAGGCACACCTTGAGTTCTTCTCGGAGCACCTGGCCGCTGATGCAGCAACGACCACCTGCAACCTCAGCCGAGCGCACCTGGTGTACGCACAACGCCATAGCCCACAGGCTCGTCGTTTATTGCAGCAACTCAATGAGGAGGTTGATGCGGACTGCCGTTTCGGTTCTTCGCGCAAGACAATCTACGTTGCAGAATCAGTCGCCTAATCTCGATTCAGCCATGGGGAAAGCCATCAAACGATTTGCACTCATGGTTGGGGTGTTCATCTTCATTGTGATCTTCACTTAGGCCGCAGAGATTCATTCGAGACCTCATCAACAAGCTCATGTTCCGTAACGCTTTTCGTACGCTCATCCTGGTTCAGGGCATTGCCTTCTGCATCTACTTCGGGGCCTGGTCCATCAAGGACTACATCGCTTTAGAGCAGGCCGTGGCAGCGCAGCGTCCCCATGAAGAACTTCGCCATCGCATCAACGTTGGGTTCGAGGGCGTCTGGTTCCTATTGTCGCAGTTTCTGGTGATCTATGGCGCCGAGTCCCTCTGGCGGCAACGGCGACAGGGGATCACGCGGTCATCCACACACCAGCCCAGGGATTGATCCAGGCACCCTCACTTGATTCTTGTGATCAAGGATCAAGAGCCCGTTAATTTCGATCTGGAGCTCGCTCCGTTCATCCCGAGCATCGGCGCCAATCCTCCAGGGGATTGCCGGTCACCAACCTGCCGTCCGTTCCTGCTGGGCAAGGTGGTCAATCCTGGAACCCCGAGGGGTTGATGAGCAGGAACGCCATCCCAATGCACCATGTCGACCACGGTTCGGCGGAGTACCCATCTCTCGCGCCATCTCCAGTTGTTGCGCCAACAGCGCGGCCTGCGGCCCGGTCAGCTCGCTGTTGCACTCGGCACCAGCAATCCCTCCAAGGTGGGCAGCCTGATCCGCAGCTTTGAGCTCGGTGAGCCGCTGAGTGATCACTGGCTGCAGGCCCTGATCAGAGAACTGCAGCCCGATCCCGACGAGCTTCGCCGCTGCCTGGACCTCGATCAGGCGGAAGCCAACCGGCAACTGGAGCTGGATCGCCGGGCCTGGGAGACCTGGGCTGATGAGCCGATCGATCCGTTCCTCACCATCCGCTACATCCCTGCTGTCTATGGCGTGAGGGAGGTGCCGCAGGCGTTCTGCACCCCTCGTGAGACCGCTGAGGACAACGCCTGGGCGCGGGCACGCGCTGAAGAGTGGGCGGCTGCTGAGCTCAAGCGCTTCAGGGCCAAGGGTTTCCTGAGCTGGACCCGGCGCGAACGCACCTGGTTCGACGAGTACGGGCTCAACCCATGCCGCAGACCCGTGAGCTTTGACAGCCGCAGCAGCGGGGCCTGGATGCAGGTGAGTGGATCGCAACGGTGCTTTCTGTTGGGGGACGACGGTGAACCGATCACCCGAAGCCATGGTCTGGATCAACCGGGTTGAGCCGGTCCCGATCGAGATCCCCAGGAGCGCAACCGCGACAGCCCCTGCCAGAGCCTTCCGGTGATCGGCGAGAGCCAGTGCTCAGGGTTCTTCCACTTGAACACAAACAGGCGATTGCCGCTGGAGCGCACCCGCTCTCGCAGGCAAGCCAGGCGTTGGTCATCGGTGTCGGATCCGTCGTGATACACCGCGACTGCGGAATCGCGAGCACCCGCAATCCCAAGCCTGTAAACAGCATCCACCGTGGCGTTGCAACTCTGGCGGTAGAGCTGCAGGTCCACGTGGTCACAGGCCTGGGCAGCGCGCCAGGAGAACTGCCCGGGCTGGAACGAACACCAGAGCGATCGGCCGGCCAGTTGGGTTTTGAGCCGTTCAATCGGCAGCGGTGGATCAGCGAAGTAATGGTCATCCACCTGCAGCGCCTGATAGCCGCTCACGGCACCAACCCGGCGCAGGTTGGCCGCTGTCGGCCGCTGAATCCAGGCCACCGGTTGCAGCTGGGCGCGGCGCGCCCTCCAGGCGATCCACCGCAGCAGCGGATCGGGAAGGCTGTCGGCATGCACCATCACAACCTCAGCCCCCTGTCGCTGCATCTGCTCCAATTCGCGATCGAGCTGAAAACTCGCCAGGTAGAGCAAGGCTTTGTATTGATCCAGCCAGTAGCCATCCGCGGCCTGGGCGGGTGTGATCACACCGCTAACCAGGGCGCCCAACGCCAGGGCCACCCAGTGGATGCGCGAGCGCCTGATGGGGTTACTCATTGCAGCCACGAGCGGACGGTCTGAATCAGCCAACAGATCACACCAATGGCGATCCACTCCCGAAGCAGCACTACAACCCAGATCAGCGCCGCCACGGCCAGCAGAACGCCCATGGCCTTGGCAGCGGCGTAAAGATCTCGGCTGCTCAAGGAAGCAGCGGGTGCTTTAGCGAGCGTTGCGGATCCAGCGGCGCCCTGTTTGGCACGGATGAATTCACCCTTGTCGTTGAACGGCATCGTGGCTCTCTCCTCAGGCGCAGCAGGGGCAGGTGCGGCTGGTGTTGGCGTAGCCCACCTGGATGGAGGTGGTCACCTGCAGGGGATGCGAAAAGATCTCGGCCGCCTCACCGCCGATGCGTTGATCGTTGGTGTTGCAGATCAGCGTGTATTGGCTGAGCCGGCCCAATAGCCGCGGCACGTACGTGGGGACGTTGCGATTGAGCAGATCGAGCGCCAACTTCAGACCGATCTGGGTGACATGAGCGATGTCAATCGCCAGGCCGGGTTGAAAGGTCTGGGCTTCCAGATCGGTTTCGGTGCTGTAGAAGCGGCGTTGAGGTTGAGGGCGATTCGGCATTGCCTGGTCCAGGCCCTCGAGGGCGCAGCTGTAGCAAGGCATCGGCTGATCGGGGTGCCAATAGAAGAGTTCTCCAGCGAAGGCCTTCTCCCACAGACCGATGGATAGGAACGGCAGCCGCAGCCGCGCCGCCAGCCGTGCGGCATAGCGATCTGCGCGGCGGCTATCGGCGCAGGCGAGCATCAAGGTGCCAGTGTCACTGAACGCAGCCACCACGGCCGGATCCAGCTGCTCGAGCGGCATCGCCGCGACCTGCACCACCGCCATGGGGTTGATCTGGCGGATGCGATCCGCCACCGCATCCACCTTGCGGCGGCCCACATCCGCCAGGCCGCATTGATGACGGCACAGATTTTCAATCGAGAGCAGGTCTTCATCCACCAGCAGGAACCGACCCACGCCACTGCGGGCCAGATCCAGCGCGGCGAGGCTGCCCACTGACCCGCAGCCGCAAACAATCACCCCGCACGAGTCCATAGACGCGGTGTTGAGCAGGCCGCGATGGCGGGAGAACAGATCCCTATCGAGGTTGTAGGGGCGGGCATCACAACGCCAGCCATCGGCCTGGAAATCCCATCCCTGCTCATCGAAGCGGGCTTGCAGCCTTGGTGTGCTCTGGCTCAGGTTGCGGGAGCCAGCCACCGCAGCGCCGGGCTGGAGCACCACCACCTGAGCGGTCTCCGCATGGAAGAAGCCGTGCAGATCGGCTCCGGCGCAGTGGGGATCAAGGTCCGCCGGGAACCAAACCGTGAGGGGCTGGTGGAAGCGCTCAGTGGACACGGGCCACCTCCTGCAACTGCCCGACAAAAGCGCTGGCGCTGAGTGACCAGCCGTCCTCACGCAGGGCCTGGAGCTGACCTGAACGGCTCAAGCTCAACTCCCAGAGCTGACGGCGCGGGCCCCATGCCTCCACGAGCGCCACTTGGAGCACGCGGCCGCAGGCGCGCAAGCCGTAGCGCCAGCCCTCCTGTGCCTCCAAGGCCGAGAGGACAGGTTCAAAAGCATCAGCCAGAGCCGGCAGCAACGCGGAGTGCACGCGAGGGATCCGTGCCATCAGCTGCTGCAGCTCCATCGCCAGGGCTTGATCCGCCAGCCGTTCTGGCTCCAGGTCAGAAACCTGGATTGGCTCACGCAAGGCGCTGTCGATCAGCGCATCACCCACCACCAAGGGCAGGCGCACGTAGCTCAGATCGGGCGGGACGTGGAACGCCGTGAGACGGAAGGCCGGATCGAGATTCACCAGGCACGAGAGCGCCCCATGGGGGTTGAGGTCTGCGAAGCGCTGGTTGGTGAGGTCGTCCTCGGCGGAGAAGCGATCGAAGCTGCCTGGGTGGCGATGCCACAGGCCAATGAGCTGAAGCGGCTGGCGGTACTGACGCGCGAGCTTGCTCGCCAGGTGATCCACATAGGCGCAGTCGTATTCAAAGGTTGTCGCCGTGCAACGGGCACCGGGGCCGGGGTCAATGGCCTCCAGCACCTGCCAACGGCGTTGATGCCAATGGCCAAGCAGGATGCCGCCCGTTTCCAGGGGATGGTGTTCCAGCGTTTCGGCGCAGATCGCGGCGAGCGCCCGTCGGCTGAAGAGCACCTCCTGCGGCGCTCCGGGTTGGGTGTGTTGCATCACCTGGCTCAGATGCTGTGGCCAGCGAACTGATCGGTGCTCAGATCTCCGAGCATCCACAGTTCAAAAGCAGCAATCCATTTCGAGGCCCAGGCCAGGGCGCTGGCGGCGGTGCTGCTGTGGTCACGGCCATGGCGGAACGCATCGGCCGCCACGGTGCAGATGCTCAAGGGACCGTTGTCGCCGTGGCGCAGGGTGTGGGGGATGGGTTCGTCGAGCTGCTCGCGCAGCGCAGCGAGGTCAGGCTCAATTGGGAACACGCTGATCGAGCCGCCGTAGTCATCCCCGTGGGGATGGTCGTGGTCGTAGACCAATTGCAGGTGCCAGATGCGGCGGCTGCCGGGGATGTCGCTCACCAGGGATCCGAGCCACGACATCCGCCCGTCCGCCAGTCGATCCGGCCGGAACTGAGGGAAGAAGTGGTTCATCGCCTCCAGCTCAGCTTGAAACAGCTCCGGATCGCGCTCGTACCAATAGAGGGAGGGAGCAGCGAGCTTGCCCTGCGGAACCGTGATCGCCACTTCGGAATCGCCACGGTCACTGAGTGGGCGAATGGCGCCCTGCTGGGTCACCATCACCTCCTCACCGCGCAGGAGCTGGGCGGCGAGCTGCTGACGGCGGGCGGCGGCGGCGTCTTTGACGGCGGTGGTCATGGCGTGTGCGCTGGGCTGCCGCCATGCTTGGCCCGCTCAGCCAACCAGGAGCGAGCTCACGTGCGAACGACGGCTGCGGGGAATAACCCGCGACGGCGCAGTTCCGCGGTGAAGGCCTGCGCCAGACGCGCACCCTGCAGGAATGCTCTGAGCCGTCCGAGCCAACTGAGAAGCGTCAAGCCAACGGCGAGCGACGTCAAACAGGCAAGAACGACCGTGAGCATCTGGGATGCAGTGAGAGCAGGGAGTACAGCGAGAAAGCACAGACGAATTTTCTCGCAGCAGAAAGTATGCGCTCAGCGAATAGCCGAGAGCGGCGGGTGTCTGCCCCTAAAGACTAACGCTGCTAGCTTGATCGTCTGACTGCAACACGCGCGTGTCCGCTCTCCTGAAACGGTTCTGGACTGATCACCGCCTGGCCTCGGTCACCAGCCTTGCACTGCTGTTCCTGGGCCTGCTGATCAAACCGTGGACCCTGGTTCTAGTGCTGGCGGTGGCCTTTGGCGGGCCCCTCCTGCAGCGCCTGGAATCCTTCTCCACATCTCCGTTTGCAGGCTGGAGACGCAGCAACTGGGTTGCTCTCGCTCTGCTCGTTGGAGCGGCGTTGCTGGCCTTAACCGGGAAGAGCGGCGGTCAGGGGGCCTTGATCCTGGCGTTGCTGCCTGTGGCTTGGGTGCTGGTCACCGATAGGGGCGTCCTTCGGGGCACAAATTCGGCGGCAACCGGCCCAGCCACAAGAGCAGCCATTGAACCAGGCATAACTGCACCGCCTGCACCAGATCCAGATACAGCACCACCAGCCGTACAGACGCAAGCACAGACACCGCTTGCGGGCAACGAGCTTCTAAATAGGATTCGGGAGCTTGGCGATATTGGAAAGTCAGATCTGGTTCGAGCCTGTGGCTATGTCTCAACCAAGGCAGACGGAGGCGAACGTTTGAATTTTACCGCTTTCTACGAGGCGCTTCTTGAGGCCAAGGGCGCTTCACTTGGATCATCAAGCAGTCAAGTCGAAACTAATGAAAGCATATCTGAGTCCAACCGAGGCAGCGATGATGACAGTCTTCCCAGTGCGGAGGAAATAGCAGCGAAAGTCATTACCTACTTGGACGAGATTGTTGATGAGAATATCGACGACTTTGACTCGGATGGCTCATACAAGGTCAGGCCCGACTACGGATACGGCAAATTCTATCTGGATTCGGTCGATGGCTCTTATGACATGAGCCTCCAAGGGCTTATCCATTACATCATGCATGAAGAGGACATTTACGAAGAATTCCTGAACCAAGTGCAACTCAACGCTGTTCAAAGATGTATAGACGAGTATCCAGAAGCCATTTACGCCGTCGATACCAGCGAGGGCAACGGAGAAGAAGTTGAATCATTGCTTGATGATATTTACTACAGATGCATCAATCACGTTGCCAAACGCCTAAAGAGTGCTGATCTAGATATCGAGGCATTCGCAGACTATCTAAGCGAAGACGAAGACGGAGAAGATGATGACAACTCGGATCTTGACTATACAGGAGCAAGCACAAGTGAAGACCTCAGGCAAACTGAGCAAGGAGAGACTGCGCTAACAAAGTCGGAATCAAAGCCGCTAGGCATCAACAACAGCGCTGGCGCATTTTCACTAAGTGTCATCAAATCGAAAATCAGCAAGCCAGATGACGATGGCGACATCAGTATTGATTTGGAACTGAGCCTAGAAAGTCACTCCGATGAAGACGTTGAACTTGTTGGAAGCAAGCTTGTCGTTCTCACCGCCAGCGGCCTTCCCCTACTCGAACGGGAAGACGAGCATGATCTACTGATTACCAATGGATCAACTGAGGTTATCAGCCTTTACAGCGGCTATTTCAAGGCATCGCAAATCGCAGGATCACCCGCCTCTGAGACTCAAGTCTTGGTGCAGCTTACTCCCTGCGGCTGCAGGTTTACCGAATTACCAGTAGTTGAAATTCCTACTTCTGGAGAAATCTCAGGAATCCCTGAGAAGATTGAAGTTCAACCAGAAATTCAACTGCAAGGCTTCTCTATTCTTAGATCAAAGCCTGACGATGAAGGGAATTGCCAACTTGAGTTCAAGGGACTAGTTACGAGTGGAAGCAAATCCGCACTCAGCAAGCTCGTTGTTTCGATTCGAATTCAAGACAGGAATGGCAGGGAGATTGAGTCAACGGAATGGAGCGATAAAGTTTCTCCTTCGAGCACTGTTTGCTTAGACACCAGCCTTTGGGGGATCAAACCATCAAGGCTTGAGGGAGCAAAGGCTCATGTTTCATTCAAATCCTTCCATCCCCTTGGCAACCAAGAGTTGTCATGGTGTGTTGGTAGTAAGCCAAAGCCAACTGAAGCGGATGTAAGCCAACGGACGAGCGGACAGAGAGGGCTTGAAGAACAGGCATCTGGCACTCCTGGGCCTGCTGATCGTGCAGGATCGCTACCAGCCAAGGTCATGGAGAACGCGACCAGCAATAATTTCGATCTTGCAATCAAATCTGCAAGATACAGCTCTCCTGACGAGGATGGTGATACCAGGTACGAAGTCGGATACAGCGTTATCAATCAGTCTGATCAGACAATAGAGCTACTGTTGTCACGCCTCTTTGTTCTCCACCCATCCGGACTTGTTGTGGCAACGACGCAAGATGAGTCAGAGGACATGGCTGAGAGTGGTGAAAGCATCAGCGCTACATCGAGCACATGGGGAACATCCGTCAAGGAGCTTGATGGTGATGCCAGTTCTGCGCAGTTAATGCTTCAAGTAACGGCATGCTCATGCAGCTTTGTTGAGCTGGGTGAAATCGAGTGTCCAGCTAGTGGCAGGGCAACCACGTTAGAGCCTTCCGATCAAGACAGTAACAGACTCGTTGTTGAGGCAATCACGATTACAGCAGAACCACCTGATGAGGGTGAATGTTGCATAAGGATCAAGGCCCTCGTGAGAAACAAAACGGACCTGTCATTCCCACGGGCAGTCCTGTCAACAAAGCTTATGAGTGCGAGTGGCCGCGAGCTGGATGACACATATTCTCAGGAGGAAATACATCCCAACAGCCAGATTGTTCTTGAGGACTCATTCTGGGGCGTGAAAGAGAATAGAATTAACTCGGCAAAGCTTCAATTTAGCTTGAAGGCTTTTGCGGCAGTTGACAATAGCACAATAGTAACAAGGGACCTTTCACTGGAGGACTGATTCATGACAATTACGCTGCTAGCCGCCAAGGCAACACAACCAGATAGCGATGGAGATGCAAGATTTGAGGCTTCATTGAGCTACAAGAATGAAGGCGAAATGACAATTGAGCTGTTACATGTGAGGATGCTTGTGACAGATCCCGAAGGCATTCCGTTAGGCGAAGCCGAGGAAGACATCGAAGAGTTAATTCAACCTGGCGAAACTGGTCGCTTTTCAATTTCAAGCTATCGGATTCTCTATCCACAAAAGAATGTCACTGATGCTCGCTTAACGATCACAATCGTTCCAATGGCCTGCACGTTCATAGACCTAGGCAGACTGAGTATTCCCAATCAACCTGGCGCGCTCTCTGAGTGTAATGAGGAAATCTCGTCCGAGAACCTCACCGTAAAGAGATGGTCCTGCCATCGCCGCCGCGATGACAGGGACGGCGATGTAACCATTGAAGCCAACGTCTGGATTGAAAATAACACTGGCAAAACAATCCACCGTGCGGTAATCAAGTTGCAAACTTACAACTATTCTGGACGGCCACTTAATGACACGGAAAGCAGAGACGACCGGATGTTATTCGATGGTATTCCTGCTCTTATCAATGACAGCCTCTACAGTAAATCGTCACAACTAAAGGACGCCGCTATCAGCGCGACATTTCGTGGCTATACGCCACTTTTACCAACATCAATTCAGATAAGCGATTTGCAACTTGATCGCTGAGACCACACCAACTCCGCCATCGCACCCAAACTAAGCACATTTCGAGCCATGACACTTGAACATTCACTGAGTGCAACCGTCGAACGGTCCTCTTTGCGAGAGCCTGACAGTGATGGAGATACTCGTTTAGAGGGAAACATTATTGTCAAGACGAACAAGGATCAAGTTCTTGAACTATTCATAACACAGCAAGTTTTACGTGGCAGTGACGGAGCGGTCGTTTCCTCATCGAAGGACGAACGAGAAGACTCCTTAGAGCCAGGAGAAGAGCTGAAAATAGATCTGGATAGCGGGTATTTTAAAGCCACGGCTTTCGGCGATTCCTCAAAGGCAAATATCGACATTGAGATTCTTGGCTGCAAGGCTGACTTCGCCCAGTTGCCTGCTGTAGGCCTGGGTGATGGACTCCCTGGACTCTATGGTTGGAATCATGCCATACCCTTGGGTTCTGATGTCATTGTTGAATCCCTCGCCGTAGGGGTGAAACCTGCAGATGACGATGGAGATGTACGCATCGAGCTGCGCGCTCTTGTCTACAATTCTTCGATGCATCAAGTGCCTCGATTTACATTCAAGGCGAGAGCAATTGCAGCTGGTGGTCGGGAAATCGATGATCAGTCTACATATGAAGTAATTGCACCAGGCGAAAGGAAGGTTGTAGAGGTTTCGTTCTACTCCATTAAGGCAAACCGTATGAAGGGTTTATCAATTGCAACAGATGCAACTGCGTTCAGCATCCAAGGCAAAGCCAATGCTTGTTGCGCGATCGACGTCGTTTATTCGTCTTAGCCCCTGTCCTGATTCAACGCTTTATTTACATCTCAGACTGTTCAGGAGAACACGATGCTTTCAATTCAGGATTTCAACGTTTCCGAGCCCGATAGCGACGGTGATATGAGGGCAGAAGCCTCATTCACATACAAGAATGAATCCAAGGAGGCGCAAGAGCTCATCCTCTCAGGGTTTCATGTGCTCACAAGCAACGGTTTAGTGATTACATCGTCGACGGATGAGCACGAGGATCTCGTTGAATCTGCCGGTACTGTCGTACTAAACGCCAGTAGCAGTTACTTCAAGGATGTTGCAGCTAGTCAGTCTCTCCGGCTACTTCTGAATACTGTTGGCTGTCGTTGCGTCTATAAAGATATCGGCGAATTTGATATTCTCCATGGTTGCGTCACTGGCACTAATGACTCACTTGTTCTGGACGAGGGTTTTGTGGTGCAAGGAATTTCAGTGAGCGCGGGTCTGCCAGATGACGATGGTGACATCATGGTCGAAATCAAGGCGCTGGTCCGCAATACTACGAGCCTCCATACACCCAGGATCAAGATCGAAGGCAGTGTCAAAGGTCAGAATGGAAGAGTGCTCGATGAATGTTCGACCTATGGAGAATGCATGATGCCATCTGAGACACGCTTGCTGGGAGCTAGCTCATACTTTAAGAAGAGTCGACTCAGTGGAGCCAGGGTTTCCATTCGTATGTGTTTGTTTATTCCATCCAGCTGTGATCAAGCAATGGCCTAGCAATGCCCTGTATTGATAGTTTGTAGTAGCCGCTCGCTGGTTGTTCGCGCGAGCACGACACGCTCATGCGCCCATACGAGTCATGGTATGGCTCCCTGCGAATGCGTCCTTGCAACCCGATTCAACCCCCAACAGCCCTGATGAGCTGATGAAGCGGTTTAGTGACCGCCAATCAGAAATGAGGAGAATCAGTGGCTACACCCTGCGGCAAAAGCAGTTGGTTGATTCGCTTCTGGATACAGACGATGAAGAACTGTTCGATGAGGGCTTCCACAAACGACTTCTCATCGAGCTCGTCAGCTTTATGCACGACTGGCATCTCCGGACCACTGCCCGGCGATTTCAGGATGGGGATATTCCCTCCGCCTTGCTATGGCTTCAGGACACCACACGGCTCAGCCAGATTCAAGCCCAAATTGAAGCCATCGAAGTGGCCAACTGCAAACCCGATCCTGGTGAGAGCTGAATATGGTCTGCCGCTCAGTGGCTCGGGTTGTACAGGTGTTTCCCGCAATGCCCAATCACCACCTGGTTCAGATCTGGATCCCAACAGAAATGAACGCGAATGGTGCGGTTCTCTGAGTCCTTTGAGCCGATCTTGAGGTGCTGCCACATCTCGACAGTCTTCCCCTGATAACTGAAGGTTCGTGCGCGTCTGGCCTGAGGATTGCGCTCAATGGTCTGGGATTCACGGGGGGCATAGGCACTGGAGCCAAAGACCTGGCCGGCGATCATGTCGGGTGCTCCATCGAGCTTGCGTTGCCGAAAACCGGTGGCCAACAGCCACAGGAGCTCAAACAGTTGTCCGCCGAATTCGAAGCCTTTGGCCTGATCCGCAGAAGCCCAGGCGCTGTCCAACACCAACAGATGCCCCGGGCAGAGCTCCTCATGCACCAGCTGCAGGCATTGCCGCGGCTTGAGCCGCTCATGGGCCGCGAGTGATCGCAGGCTGGCGAGCAAACGATCCGCCAGTTGCCGCGTCTCCGACTCATCAGCCCACGGCGTCACCAGGACGTCCGCCGCGTTCGCGGGACTTGTGTATTGGAGGTACTCCAGCTGCAGGCTGAGGGCGTCGAGCTGGTTGCCCGTCTGCGCGAGCTGATCTTCAAGGGACTGGTTTTCAGCGAGCACCAACTGGAGCTCTTGCTCTTTGAGGTCGAGCTGCTCTTTGAGCTCCTGCTCAACCGTGTTGGCGAGCTCAATGGCCTGATCACCCTGCTCCTGTGCCTTCTCCGTGCGGCGTTCCCAGGCGCCTTTGTTGAACTCGTATTCCCGGCGCAGACGGCGTTCTTCGCTGCGGCTGGCCTCGAGTCGCTTGGCAATGTCCTCCTGCTTCTCCTCAAGCTCTGTGAGCCGCTCCTGCCGTTCGCGCACCCGCGTGCTCTCGCTGGGCACGCCGAACAGCGAACGGATCAGCTGCTCCACCTTCCCGGGATCCTCGGGCGCCTTGCCGTTGGCATCAGTGAGGCTGAGATACCAGGGGTAGTGGCGGCCGTCTTGCCCTGGGTAATAGCTGTAGCCGCATTTGCTGACGTCGTAGCTGGCGCCCAGCAACTCCTGGAGCTCACGAAACGCCGTTTCGGTGCAGTTCACGACCAGCCGCAGCTTGTCTGGGCCGGTGGTGCGATCGAAATCCCAGGCGAAGGCGCTGGTCACCCCAAGCGAGCGCAGCCGGCGGCTGGCCTTGGCGATCGGAATTGAGATCTGCAGACGGAAGGCGTCGCGCTGGGTGGTCGTCGTCAGTCCGGTCACGACAGCCTCCAGGCCCTGAGCGGCGTCAGGAACCTCGGCAGCTACCAAAGCCGCCATGTCTTTGGGGAGATAGCCGATCCACTGGTCGTGCCAGAACACCTTCACCGCGTTGGCATCCCACTGGTTCTCAGGCTCGTGCTGGAGGGTGAGTGGGTCGCCAATCGCGATCCCAAGCGCCATCTTCTCGGCAGCGTGATCAAGCTTGTACGCCAGAAAGGTGGTGAGGATCTCACCGCTGCTCTGTTGCTGCCGCTTCTGGCGGGCAGCCTGACGTTCAGCGCTGCCCGAATCATCCAGGTGCTGGAGCCGCTGGAACAGATTTCCCTTGGGAGCCATCCAGGGCCGACGGATCAGATCACCAGCCTAAGAACAGCCGATTTGAGCAGTGATCAGGCAGCGGTGAGGTCGACGACTTGATCCGCAAAGGCTCCATAGGCCGTGGGATCACAGGTCAACAAAATCACCTGCAGACCCCGCTCGGTAGCGGTTTGGAGCATGGTTTTCACCAGCTGAACACGATCGGGATCGGAGTTCGTGAAGGCATCGTCAAAGATCAGCGGCAGGCAGCCGTCGTGACTGCCTTTGAGAACATCAGCCATCGAGAGCCGCAGCGCAGCCGCCAACTGCTCGCGCATCCCTCCGCTGAGCTGTTGAAAGTCGTAGAACTCGCCGCCGCGTCTGAGTTGCAGGCCACCGAATCCCTTGGCCTGGTCATAACTCAGCTGGGCCACCGGGCCATCGGGCACCAGCGGCCTGAGATAGCTACCGATCGCCAAGGCCAGCGGTTCGCTGTAACGGCTTGAGAGATCTGCCTGGGCTTCCAGGAACAGCTGCTGCAGCAACTTCTGGGCGTCGGTGAGCCGTTTGATCGACTCGTAGTCCGTCGATGCAGCTTCCAATTGCACCCGTGCCTGCTCAACCGCTGCATAGGGGTCTTGGTCACTGATGCTGTCGCAGCGCTGTTTGGCTGCGCCACGGCGATCGATCAGTTGCTCGATCTGACGCTGCACAGCCTCAATCTGCGCGTGCAGATCAAGCAGCTCTTGCTCCTGGTTACCGCTGGCGAGGGTTGCCCGTTCAGCCTGCAGCTGCTGGAGAGCGGCTTCCGCCTCCTGGCGCTGCTGCGCCCATTGAGCACACTGCTCCGCCAGTCCTTCGCGGTTGCCATGGGTCTGCATCAACGCACTGAGGCGGCTCTGACGATCCAGCCGTTCAGCTTCTGCCACCTGTAATTGACTGGCCTGCTCCAGGCGCGTTGTGCGGAACGATTCCAGTTGCCCCTGGGCTGCGTCCAGTTCGGCTTCCGATTGCACGCAGGCACCGGTCACATGGGTGAGGGTCTGTGAGACCAAAGCTTGCCGTTCCTGGAGGGCTGACGCGGCCTCGGGCAATGGCCCCTCCTGCTCTAGATCGGAGCGGCAATCCGCCAGAGCCGACAGCGCGAGATCCAGCTCACCCAGGCGCTGCTGCAGATGCTCAACATCGGCCTGAACGGCCTGCGCATCCTGTTGATCGGAAGCCTGAAGCGCCAGCAGTTGTTGCTCAAGCCCCGTTCGCGTCTCCGCCAACTGCTCTGCAGCCTCCACAGAGGCCACACCAAGGGATGTGAGAGCAGCCTTGTAGGCCATCTCGGCGGCCTCACACTGCGCCTGAAGATCGCCCAGGGCAGCGCCGCCTCCGGGGGTGATTTCCAGGGCAACACCATCGCCAACCTGCAGCTCAAAGGTGGAGCTGAGCTGGCGTTGCTCGCCAGGCCCGATGGGCTGGCCATCGATGCGGATCGCTTGATCGCTGCGCAACACCCGCACGCCTGCGGCCATGGCCTCCTGGCGCGTGGTAGCATCGCGCCAGCGCTGATGGGCCTCACGCAGGGCAGTGAGCTCGGTGCGCCCCACCGCTGGCTGACTGGCGAGCTGTTGCTCGAGCTCTCTCCGCCGGGCGGTGGCCTGCTCGGCGATCTGCAGCGACTGGCTCAGCCGGCCCAGTGATTCCACGCTGCGAGCGCGCTCGCTCAACAGCTGAAGCAGTTGATGGCGCTGCTCAAGTTGTTGCCGCTGAGCGATCAGGCGCGTGCGCGCCTCCCGTTTGGCATCGACCTCTTGTTGAAGACTCTGCTCCTGCTGATCAGCGCCGGCCTGCGCCTCCTGCAAAGCACTCCACCGGCGCTCGGTGTCGGCCAACTGCTCGATCAGCTGGTCCATGGCGGCCAGCTGTTGCACAGCTGCGTCATGCCGCAGCCTCAGCGGCTCGAGGGCCTTGGCGGCGAGCTCGATGGCTCCGTCGAGTCGGGCACTGGCTTCAGCGCCCTGGGTGATCAACAGACGCCGTTGCTCCAAGGCCGGAAGGTCCTGGTTCTGGCGTTGCTCCAGCTCTTCAACGATGCCCGCCAGTTCTTCACTGGCCTCCTCGTAATCCTGCAGGCCCTCCAAGGCCCGGGCCATGGCGATCTCCGCGAGATCGAGGTCTTCTCGCCGCTGCCAGAGCGGTGAGTTCTTCTTCACGCCGCGGGTGGTGAAGTTCTCCTCGAGGGCCGCTTCAATCCGTTGCGCCACCCGTTGGTCATGGGTGGATTGCTGCACAGCGGCTCCTCCGCTCTGCTCGAGTTGCGCTAGGAGTGCATCGAAGTCGTAGTGGGCTTTGCCGGCCTCGAGCAGGTTGTCGCCGGCGGCACCCTGCATCACCCACAGGTGAGCCCAGCGGGTCGGGAGAGCCGTTGTGGCCTGACGGCTACCGAGGGTTTCCTTCACGCCGAGCAGTTCAGCCAGAACCTCCTCGGCCACGGCGCCATTCAGCGCTTGGCCGCTGGATTCAGCCAGGAGAGAGACCTGGCCTGATGCACCGCTGAAGCGTTTGCGCAAGGTCCAGCGGTCACCCTTGGCTTCGAAGTCAATCGCAACGGTGGGTTGACCGAGATGAAGCCGCGACTGGAGCGCTTCAACGGGAGTACCGGTTGCTGTGGCCTTGAGGAAGAGGGCGCGGTGGAGTGCCTCCACCAAGGTGCTTTTGCCGGTTTCGTTGGCACCACCGATCAAGGTGATGCGCGGCGAGAAGGCAACGCTGAGGTCGCCATGCAACCTCACGTTCTGCAGTTGGCAGCTGAGAAGACGCATGGCGATCAGCGGGTTGAGAAACGGAACAGCTCACATAGAGCGGTACGGGCAAGTGCGGCCTGTTCAGAGTCGGGATCGTCTTCGCGCTGCAGGCGGTGTTGCAGCTGCTCGGCGACACGGGCGATCAGGGGGTCTTCCAAACGGCCCGTGAGCTGATCGAGCTCGGCCGCTTCAGGAGCCTGCTGACACACCCCCTTGAGGCGCAAGCGCAGGAGGCGACTGTCCAGGTCCGCAACGATCTGGTTGTAGCGGCGATGGGCCGCCAGGCTGAGCGTGCCACTCACTTCAACGCGCAACAAATCCCGTGCCACCCGTCCGGCAGTGAGCTCATCCACCTGGCGCTCAAAGCGATCGAGATCGTCGTCGCTGTTGAAGCGGAAGGAGATGTTGTGCCAGCGAATGCGCCCGGTGGGGATGGTCTGCACCTGCGGGTCATTGCCGCGGCCAACGTCGACACACAGCACCTGTCCGCGTTGGTTGTCGTCGCCTTGGTCAAAGCGATCCGGCTCTGGCGTTCCGGGGTACCAGGCGCGGCTCGTTACCTGTTTGAGGTTGTGCCAGTCGCCCAGGGCGATGTAGTCCAGCTGATGCGTGGGCAGGGCATCCAGGTCGATCAGGTTGTTGGCCCCGGCCTGGGCTTCCTCATCGAGGCCGTATTCGCGACCGCCGAACCCATGCACTCCGCCATGGGCAAGCACGATGCGTGGCTTGTCTGCAGGGAGCGCAGTCCAATCCAGCCCCCGCAGCCACAGGGTCGGGTCAGCGCTGTCCTGGTTGCGCAGCAAAGGGCAGGGAAGCACCACAGCCGCCTCGAGCTCAACGGGCTTCCGTTCCAGCAACAGCTGCAGGTTCGGAGCCATCTGGCGCTGGTGGCGCTGGAAGTCGTCGCGGTGCCACACCGTGCCCAGGGCGCCATGGTCGTGGTTGCCCGGGATCACCAACACCGGCACCTCCATCTCACCGATGGCCTCAAGCACCTCAAGGACGGCCGTGGTCGGTGGGGTTGGGGAATCGAAGAGGTCTCCAGCCACCAGCACGCATTGCGCCGACTGGATCCGGGCGGCGTCGCGGATCCGGCCGATGGCAGTCAGGCGTTCTTGCTGCAGCTTGAAGCGCTTCTGCTCATCGCTGATCTGGCGGTAGGGCTTGCCGATCTGCCAGTCGGCGGTGTGGATAAAGCGCATGAGGCGGTGAACCGCTCAACCAGAAACATATTTTGCTTGACGACAAGCAGGATCAGTCGAACCAAAACTCTGATGCAATATTATGCATCAAGCGCATAGATCATCCGGCAACTTGCGGGCAGACTACAATCTAGCAATACGGTCAAGTTAAAGTGAAAACTCGAGCAATCAACCTTGCTCTAATTCTGGGCAAAGCAACCAAAGATGAACTCTCAGAGCTAGCGCTTGCAGCCTGCGACGATCCAGGGTTGCCAATTCTGTGCCCTCTCGCCAAGGCCGCATACCAAAAAGCGACATCGGGGAGAATTTCCGAGGAAGTAGCGAGCACCGCCCTTTCAACCATCTTCGCGATAGCTGGCGAGGACGGCGAAGCGCTGCTTGAAGGGGAGAGCATCGTTGTCTTCACCACTGAACACGTGGATCACACGATCGAAGCATGTCTCCCAAACGGCAAGAGTCTTAATGTCAACTTCCGTTCCGAAGGGTCTATTTCCACTTTCCTCGGCAATTCGGATGCGTGGGTACCACTGGACTCGATCCCACGTAGCCCGGTCAATACAGGCGAACTTGCTCAGGACGAAATAGCTGCTGCCATAACGGAGAAAATTAGCGATTCTTCGCCGCAGTGCTACCCATGCGATACCGACTTCATTGGCATTATCACCTATGGAATCACTGACATCGGCGGTATCAGGGTCAATGATTTCTCTGCCGTTGACTACCGCAATGCATTTGAGCTAACTCATCAGCTCACGGATCCCGAAGAAGGTGACTGCGATTCATTTCGATGGACCGATTTGCTCGAGGAGCACCAACTAGCGGAGCTAGGCATCAGAAGAGGAGGGGATCCTGCAGAGCAATGGGAACTGATCAGCAGGGAACAGATGGCTGAGAGCTATCAACGGGGCAATGTGACTAGGCGTGAAATTGATCGCTTTTTATTGTGCCTTGGATGTGGAGAACGCTGGAAGCCCGATGGAATCATCGAAGACGAGTGGGCGACAGTCATCGACGACGACGCTGAAGATGAGGTCTTTGATCCGCTCCAGCTACCCATTCTGACGTTTGTATTTCCAGATGGAGATTCCGACGAGAGACAAGGGTTTGCTCCGGTACTCGAGCTCATCGATGCGCTGTACCAATCTATTCCAAAGCTCTAGATCCAATCTTGGCATTTAGCTTATCCGCCTTTGGCGACGATTGCTTTGGTTTACACCTCAAGAGATGATTGTGTGGGACGGCTCAGAGGTTTTCAACAAAACCCCTGAATCTTGTCTTCACCCACATCAACAATCACCTCGTCTCCTTCTGCCTGCCAGGCTTCGAGATATTCCAATGGCATGGAGAGTGTCTGAGCCATGGATTTCAGGAAGCCATCGCTGTAGCGGAAGTCGATCGCGCAATCTGAAAACTCATCGAGGGCCCTCACCAGCTCGACTGGCCGCACATGAGCCAGGCCCATCTGCTCGAGAATGCTTGCCCACTCGGATTCCTCAGCCGAATCCATGCTGTCGTGCTCTCGACCATCGAGCTCTTCGCCCTTGCCATAGGCCCACCAGAGATTGCCCTGCTCCTTGAGTTTGTGGATGAGGGCCGGTGGGCAGTGCGCACCAGGCAACAAGGCCGTCTCCGAGCGCATACGGAGATCCAGCTCGATAACTTCCGCCCCACCGCTCGACGCCAGCTGGAGGCTGATGGGTTCAACCACCACCTGCGCTCGAGGATTCCACTGAAACACCTGCGGCCGGTGGGTCAGCTCATTGAGCTGCATCAGCGATTGGTGCAGTACACCGCCCAGGGTTGTTTCGGCTGGCTCAACATCCAACAAGCTGGCAACAGCTGGGCCTAGTTCAGGATGGCGGTAGAGAAGCCCGGCGCTATCCAACACTTGCTGCAACAGATCGGGATTGTCGGACCCGAGATAAGCGGCAACCGCTTGGCAGCCCCCAGCCGGAAGAGCCAACACCACCGGGCGGTAGTGCACAAACAGTCCGATCGTTTCCGTCATCGCTCAAACCTCCTCACAGTGGGTCGCGGCCATGAGGCTGCACAGCCGGCTGAGCCGTTGCACGTTCTGAATGCTGTTGCTGATCCCCGTTGCCAGAGCGGGTGATCCCACCACGATCGAAAGGCACTGGGCCCGGCTGATCGCCACATTGAGGCGGTTGGGATCCAGCAGGAAATCGAGGCCGCGGGGAGCGCTGTCGCCATCGCTGGCGGTGAGCGAGTGGATCGCCACTGGCGCCTCCTGGCCCTGGAACTTGTCCACCGTGCCGATGCGGGCCAGATGGCCGATGCGCTTCTGCAGGCGGTTCACCTGGAGGTTGTAGGGGGCGGTGATCAGGATCTGCTTCTGACCCAACACGCCGCTTTCAACCACCATCTCTCCATTCACCCGCCGGGCTCGCTGGTAGGGCTGGCCGTGCAACTGCTCCACCAGGTCGGCGATCCGTTCCACCTCCTCCTCGCAGGCGGTGCTGTTGCCGCTGTGCTCCACCGGTTCAAACACCAGGCCCTGGGCCTGGCCTGACCACTGCACCAGGTTCGACGTATTCACGTCAGCCGCTTGCAGTTCACCCGCGTAGAACAACTCCGACACCACCTGAGTGAGTGAAGGCGGCATCCGCCAGCTGGTGGCGAGAAACACACCGCGATCCTTCGGCACCACGGGTTCATTCGCCATGGCGTAATCCAGGCAGCTGAGGCCGCTGTCATCCGGATGGGCGGCCCGGTTGGGTTGAGAGAGCTGCTGCTGATCGCCCACCAACAGGATGTTGCGGGCCACGCGGCTCATGTACAGCAAATTGCTGAGTGACACCTGGCCTGCCTCGTCAATCACCAGCCAGTCGAATAGCGCTGAGCTGGATTGAGAAGCGCTGGATGGGGCGTCATACGCATCTTTCACGAAGGTGTAAACCGTGCCGCCCAAAACGGCCGGCGGAGCGGGCAGTGCCAGCAACGGCTTGTCCAGCAGCGCCCGGGCGGCGGTGTCGGCCAGGGCGTGCTGATCAGCCTTCAGGCTTGTGGTGGTGGCAGCCTTCACCACAAGAGCCTTATTGCCGCAGTCGTCCAAGCAAAGCTGGGTGCGGTGGAGCAGATTGCAAATCGCCTCATTGGTGTTGGAGCTCACGGCCACACGCTGACCAGCCGTCACCAGCCGGGCGATCAGGTCGGCGGTCACCGTGGTCTTGCCGGTGCCGGGCGGGCCCTGCAGCGAAAGACTGATTCCGTCCGCATCCTGCAGGAATCCAGACAGTGTGACTGCGGTTATCTCTGGCTGGCGACGGATGCGCTCATTCAACGCGCTGAGCCCTGCCACCGGACGCCGCTCAAGCAGGTGCCGCAGGGCCGGTGGTAGCGGCTGACCCTCGAACACCCAGCTCTGAGCAATACGCACCAGATTGTCGAGGTAGCCGCGCACTTGGAAGGGGAAGGGAATCAGGTCGGCGTGACGTGGCAACACATCGCCGCTGTGCCCCATTGCCTCGAGACTGGCCCGCTTTTTTGCCCCAATAGGCAGCACGACCGCGCCGGGGTTGTCAGCATCCAGCTCGGCGCTGAAGCCAACAGCGCGGCTGCCCTTCGCCGGATCGCCCAAAGGCTCGCCGTCGCTGAAGCCGCCCTCGTGTGGTTGAAGGGGCACGATGGCCACGCTGAACGCCCGGCCATCGCTGGCCAGCTTGAGAGGTTGACCGGGATTGAAGCGATAGCGGTGGTGCTGGGAGTTTTTAACCGCCTCGCAACTCTCGAACGTGGCAGCCGCGATCACCTCGCTGTCCTCTTCCCGCTCCTGCCGCGTCATGCCATTCAGGCGGTTGTAAAACTCCCACCAGCTGACCCGGTCTTCGCGACCCCGGAAATCGATCAGCAGCGAGAGCAGCTGGTGAGACCGCCAGCTCAGACCGCGGGGACCGATGACATCAGCGTTTTCAATCGATTGCGGGATCTCCTCCTGCAAACTGCGGGCGGCGATCTCCAGCTCCCGTTCGCGCTCGGCGCTGGCCCGATCGTCACCTTCCGTCTCGAGTGCCGCCGCGCCCCAGCTGTTCGCACGGGGCGTGAGCTGGGTCATTAGGGGCAGCTTCAGCAGAAAGCGGTGAAGCCCCTCAGTGACCTGACAATCCTTCTCGTTGTAGTCCTGCAGATCCTGGAGCAGTGGGCTGTGATCAGCAGTGCGTCCCGGGCGGCTGCTCTGGCCCGATTTGCGCCATTCGGCGTACTGCACCACCGAATCCGCTGCGTTGTCCACCTCACCCTCGCGGGCATCTCCAAAGAGGCGCTCAACCTTTTTGATCGAATAACTGGGGGCACCGATCAGCAGACCGTTGCGCACTATGGGATACAGATCTACTAGTAGTTCCTCGCGAAGCCACTGGTCGATCCGGGCCTGGAGGATCTGATGGCGGGATGCCAGGTGGCCGAGGGCTGTTTTTTCGTAGCTGGCGTAGTGGTAGACGTGCAGATCGGGATAGCGCGCTCGGCGTTTCTCCACCCACATCACAAAGTCGGAGAAGGCTTGCTTTTCGTCTGCGGGCGAATGGGCCCACCAGGGCAAGAACTTGAGCTCACCCTGCTCATCGCGGTAGCAGGCACCGAAGAGGTATTCGAGCTTCTCGCCGCTCACCGGATCGGGGTAACCCTCCATGTCGAACCAGATGTCGCCGGCATCCGGAGCCGGGAGCATCGCCAGACCCTTCGCCTGTTGCTCCAGTGGGCGCACCCGATGGGCCGGGCGATCGTCAGTGCGCGATTGGCTGGCGACCTGGATCTGGGCCTGATCGCGCAGGCGAGTGAACAAGGCTGAATCGAGCCCTTCAATCCACTGATCGTCTGGGCAGCTGGCCAGGGCATCGATCGTGGTGATGCCAGCGGCCCGCAACTTGTGGCGCTGGCTCTGGCGCATGCCGGCCACCAGGATCAGATCACGCTTGGCCTCGAGGCGTTCCTGGATGAACGGCTCCCACAGGCCGTGATCGCCGGGGGCATCCTCCGGTTCCTGGCTGGGATCGAAGCCGGCCCGGAAATCGCGGTAGCGCTGGCGAAGCTGCTCGTACCAGCTCCAGAACTCAGAGCTGCGATAGGTCTGGAACTGAGCGCCACCGAGGTAGAGCTTGAACTGCTCCGGCCGCTCACCAAGGATTGGTGTGAGCAGCTCGCAGTAGGCGCAGGCCTGCACCAGATAGATCGGTTTGGGGTGGCTGGAGAGCTTGCATTCGATCGGGATGTAGCTCCAGGGGCCCAACTTGGATGGCTGCTCGATGCGCTCCAGCAGGTCAGCCGAGCCACGCATCTCGTCGTTGCGCATCGAGGCCTGCCAGATGTAGTCAGCGCCGGAGCGCATCGCCGCTTCAGTGGCTGTGTAGTCGGAGTCGCGCTGTTGTCCGTCGAGCTTGGCCACGGTTTTGCCGTCGGCCTTGAGCCGCTCAACCAGAACCTCCTCGTGCTTCAGGCCGGCATCGAACAGGAGTTCATCGAGCGCCTTGGCCTCAGGCCGCGGTGCCCGCTGGGGGTTCGTGGCATGGATTTCTTCCCACCAGGCGCCGATCACCGGGCTACGGCTGAACAGGGCGAGCTGGGAGGGGGTGATACGCCGATCGACCATGGGTTCAGTTGAAAACGGCTGTCACACCCACAACGCGGGCCGTGGGGTTGCGGGCCAGGGCGGTGAGGCGGGCATCGGCGTAATCGCGGGCCTGCACAACCTCATCAAATACCTTGCCAGCAATATAAAGAGTGACCTTGACTTTCATGGTTGTTGTTGGAGAAAAGGGCGATTGATGTAAGCGGACTGATTGATCACGGTGCGAGCCAAAACCTCGGCACGTTCAGCTAAGCGGGACGAACGTCGGACTTGATGCTGCTCACAGATCGATGCTCTCCAGAAAGATGCGGCAGTGCATCAGCCGGTCCGCGTCGACAGCCCAGGCCGCGATCTGGCTGTGCTTGGCCTCCTTGTCGTCGCGCATCTCCTCCACAACACCGTCGTGGAAGCGCTCCAACTGCCGCAGGATCGCGAGTGCGATCTGCTGGTCGTCGTCGGCGCTGGTCTCCAGCTTGTCCATCAGATCGAGCACCTGCTTCACCTTGGCGCTATGGCTGCGCTCGGGCTTCTCGGGGCGCTCGGGCTTGTTCTCCTGCATGGCAATCAGGGCGTCGGGGCTATCGGGGATTCCGCTCGAGCCGGCAGCAGCCGCATCGAGATCCACCATCTCGGGATGCACTCCCTCATTGGGATCCACGAAGCGACCACCGCAGAAGCGGTAGCGACCACGAGCGGGCTGACGGGGGCTGTCGCTGGACTGACTCATCGTTCCTCCGGGCTTCTGAAACCAGCCTCACAGGCTTGACGCCAAATTTCCGGACTCTCGTGCGAACGACGGCTAACTCACCAAGCGCTGTCGGCCCCTGGTCGGTTCTGAACTAGCCCTTGGGCATGGAGGAATGGGCTGTTCCGTACACCCCCACCACATCACGCGCCATCTGCTGATGTAGCTCGCGCAGAGCGATCGGGGCCTCAATGCGGATGCCGGCTCCCCAGCGGAAGAGCCAGTTGCGCAGGTCCCAATCGTCCGCGACGGTCCAGCGGGGCAGCTGCAATTCCACCGGGTAGGGATGGTTATCGCTGATCGGATTGGGCTCCAGTTCGTCTAAGGGTCCGGCGGGCCCATCGGCATGGCCTGGGATTGGCTTGGAATAGCGCGTGCAAGCTGCCGGGAAACGTCCGGGCTCTTCGCGGATCAGCTGAAACACCCGCGGCGTACAGCTGAAGCGCAGCCGCTCGAAATAATCCTGCCCCGCTAAGCGGGCGCCCTTGGCCTGTGCCGTGATTGCCAGCTGTGCCTCCAGGTCGGATCCGAAATAGAGACCGCCGCAGAGCTCCAGCAACCGCTGCAGCCGCTCCATGGCGGCGTCGTGATCGCTGGGTTGAGTGCGGCGCACCTGGCCGTCTTCCTCGAGAAACACCAGCCGATCGAGCCGCAGCGTGCGGATCAGCCCCTGGGGATAGCCGATCGCCTCGGTTTCAAAGGCGAGATACCAACTGATGTTGTGAAACAGCAGCTGCAGCGGCCAGGCCCGAAAACGGCCGTCGTCACCGCGCAGGCGCTGCGCCTCAGTGGGTTGATCCGGCAGATGCCGCAACCACACCCGGCGGCGTTGCTGCATGGCGCGCTCCAGCCGCTGGCTTTGCTCACTGGCCGCCAAGGTGCCGGGCTTGGCCTCCGTGAGGGAGCGATGGGCGAGGGCACGCTTGCTCAGCCGCTGGTGCTGTTGCTCCGCCTGCAGCAGCCCCGCTCGCCGCAAGCGCTCCTCCAGCCCCTCCAACAGCGGCTGCTTGGAGGCATCACTCAACCGCTCCAGCGACTCCTTGAGCAGGCCATGCACCTCCAGCAATTGATCTGCTGAGAGCAACGCCGTGCCGATCGCGAAGCCGCTGCGTTGGCTATCGGGGCGGCCTTTGATCTCGGGGCAGAAGCCATAGGGCCGCAGCAGATGGCGCAGGTCGTTGCGGAGCACGGCCTCCTGGTTGGCCTCATAACTGCCGGGGATGTCGCTGAGGCGATCGATCAGGTGTTGATAGAGCGGTGTGCCCTGGGCAGCGAGAGCGTCATCCCCGTCCAACGGCGCATCAAACGGCTCTTGAAGGATGTGGCGCAGCAGGGTGAACACCCGGATGAACTGACGCCGGTCGGCCAGGGCGGGGCTGCCGCCATGGCAGGAGCTATCGGCGGGAGGCCGCTCATCGCCCAGCTCGATGGCGTTTTGGCTGCTCCAATCGAGCCGAGTGAAGCCATTGGCCTCCAGCCAGGCGAGATCAGCGCGCAGCGCCTCCACATCGCCATACACCTCACTATTTCCGCCATGGACATCGCGCCAACAGCTCAGGTAGACAGCCGCCTGTTCGGCGAGATCGCCCTCCGGCAGTGGGTTGCAGAGCGCCTGCAGGGCTGAGGCTGTGGCGGGGTCGCTGCGGTCGAGGCCGTTGAACGTGATCAACAGCCGCAGCAGAAAGAGCAGGCGCTCGAGATCCACCAGCCGCGCGTAGCGATGCAGATAGGGCGCCTTGGCCTTGTCGCGATTGAGCGCATTGCGAATCGATCCATCCAACCCCTGCAGCCGGCGGCTGATGGTGGCGGCATCGGTTTCACCGGCTGCGGGGTTCAGGCACACCACCGTCGCCAGCCCCTCGGAGCGGTGCGGGCCGAACTGCTTGTGATTGATCGCGGCATGAAACTCACCGATCACCGCGTCTGGCACCGGGCGCTCGCGTTGTTGCGCCCACTGCAGGCACGTATCAAGCGGGGTGGTGAGCCACCAGCCGATCCACTCCACCGGCCGGGCGTAGCGCAGCACCTGCGTGTAAAGCAGGCGCCAGGGGCGGCGGGCATGGGTGGCATCGATGATCACCGGCCGGCCGGCTGCGATCGCGGCCTGCAAGCGCTCCTGCAACACCGTGCGGATCTCATCCCAGGGCCCTTGCACCGCTGCATCGCCGAACAGCTCCTGGCGGATCGCATCGGTAGAGAGCACCAAGGCGGGCTCGCCTGATTCGCCTGCGGCCAGCGGTGCCAAACGGTGGGCAAAGGTGGTCTTGCCGCTGCCCGGCGGACCGATCAGCAGATGACAGCGCAGGGGCAGCGAATCCATCGCTGCATCCTGGCGTCAGCGGATCGCGCTGTGAACCCGCTCGCGCGAAGCACCACTGCCGCATTGCCGTCGATCGCACGAGCATCGCCGCTGGCGCCCTTGGCAGGCGGAAGGCTGTTGGGCATGAACGGCACAACCCCCTACCGAATCCCGTCGTCCCTACGGGATCTGGTGATGCTCGATCTGCTCGAGCTCACCGGCAGCACCACCGCCACTGCGGACTTGCTCACCATGTCGCAACCGAGCGTGAGCCGCCGCTACCGCTCGGTCGCTCGCGACCTCGGGCTTACGCGCCAGAGCGATGCGCCGTTGGGGCGGCGCTTTGCCGATGCCCCCTGGATCCCGTATCTGCGACGTGGCATCAACCACCACCGCCTGGCCGGTGGGGTGTTGCGGATCGGGAGTGGCCGTGCGCTGGAGGCTGCCTTCACCGGGGTGCCATGGGCGCATTGGATCCGCCTGGGCCGGCAACAGCAGGAGCAGTGGCAGCCGCTGTTGAGCCTGGAGCTGCTTGATGCGATCGCCGTGGAAGAGGTGCCAGAGCTCTCCGCTGAGGTGGCCGCATCGCTGGCCCTGGTGGAGGTGCGCAGCGCTCGCAACGGCGCCGTGGTGTTGATCTGCCGGCGCGATCCGCTGGTGCTTGAGATCTGCAGCCGCGTCTGCGGCTGGATGGAGTTGCCGTGAGCGCCGTACAACCCAAACAAGCCGAAGCGCCGCAGGATGGTGATGACTCGGCTAAGGCTTCGATGAGCGTGAGCGCCCGCTACGGGAAAGCCCTGCTCTGGGCTGAGCAGCTCCACCGGGATCAGCGCCGCAAAGGCAAGGCCATCCCCTACATCTCCCACCTGATCAGCGTCAGCGCCCTGGTGTGGGAAGACGGCGGCACGGAAGACCAGGCCATTGCCGCCCTGCTGCACGACGCCATCGAGGACGCCGGCCAGAGCCACGCATCCATCGCCGAACGCTTTGGCAGCGCCGTGGCCGACATCGTGCGTGATTGCACCGACACCAACGGCACGCCTACAGGAGGGGAGAAGGAGCCCTGGCTGCTGCGCAAGACCCGCTACATCGCCTCCCTGGAAGACAAGCCAGAGGCCTCGCTGTTGGTGACGGCGGCCGACAAGGCCCACAACGCCGGCGACATGGTGCTCGATGCCCGCCGCGATCCCGCGATGTGGAGCAAGTTCAACGCCGGGCTGGAGGGATCAGCCTGGTACCTGCTGCGGATGCATCAACAGCTCAACCGCCGCCTACCGGGTAGTCGATCGGTGGAACGTCTCGGTGAGGCGGTGAGTGAGGTGCTTGCCAGCGAGAGCTATCGGCGGCTGGTCCCCGACGGGTTGGCGCCGGCGGTGTGGGCGGCGGGGTATGCGGAGCGCTTGGCAGCAGGAGACGCGTGATCACCCTGGCCCTGCCGCTGGCAGCCGTTGCCCTGCTCGCCCAGACCCGGACGGCCACCGTGCTCTCCATCGGCGATGGCGACACCCTGCGCGTGCGTGAAGGCAACCGCACCGTGAACGTGCGCCTGGCCTGCATCGATGCCCCGGAATCCAGCCAGGCACCCTTTGGTGTTCAGGCCCGGCAACAACTTCAAACGCTGGCGCCAGTGGGAAGCAGCGTGGAGCTGCGTATCAAGGCCACCGATCGCTACGGACGCTCCGTAGCCGAACTCACCAGCGGCGGCCGCAACCTCAACCAGGCCCTGGTGGCCTCCGGCGTGGCCTTTGTCTACTGGCAATACATCGCTGGTTGCGACCGGCAGACCTACGGGCGTCTGGAAACAGAGGCCAGACTGAAGGGGCTTGGGGTCTGGGGCGTTAGCGGTGGACTGACACGGCCCTGGGACTACCGCTCCAGACAACGCCAACCCAGCTCAAGCTCAAGCGCACCAGCTGGCCGGCGTTACACCTGCAGCCAGATCGGCTCCTATGCCCAGGCCCAGGTGTTGCTGCGGCAGGGGCACCGTTATCTCGATGGGGATGGAGACGGGGAGGCCTGTGAAAGCTTGAGGGGCTGAGCAGGAGAAGCTCGCTACTCCGGATCGTCTCCCCGCCAACGCCAAGCTCGCAGCGAGGAACCGAGCCGAGCCGTTGTGATGTCGCTGAGCAGCACAACCGGCAACCCACTGGCCCGTGCATCGCGCATCTTGGTGTTGTCGAGCTCGAGGCTGGTGGTCAGCAGAAAGTCAGGGGGATTGCGCTTGGGAATCGCATTCACCTTCTTGTACGTGAGACCGAGCTGCACCAAGGCATCGCGGCCTCGGTGAATGGGTGAATCAGCTTTGGTGCTCTTAGGGCCAGAGGCGGCAAAGCTCTGATCACGCTCGAGCGTCCATTGCATGGGCTCCCATGAGGACCTGGGCTGTGGTGAAGCCACCATCGCCCGCGTCAGCGTGGGGGCCGGCGCTGACAACAACGCATTGGTCGTGACCGTGACATGGGCGGTCGCCGCCGTGACATGGGCCATGCCTTGGCGAAAAGCCCGCGCCAAGGCGCGTGTATCGCCCATCGCGGAGTGCGCATCCGCCTCCGCCAGGTCCACCCCGCATTGGGCGCAAACATCCTTCAGCTTGCGTGCACCCGAACGTGGCATGGTGTCCACGCCATCCCCAAACTCGATCTCTACGCCCGCGATCGCCTCGTAGTGTGCCCGGAGAATCGGCAGATCAAAGGCGCGCAGGTTGTGGGCCACCAGAACATGTCCATCAAGCTTGGCGGCGAGCAGTCCCGCGATCTCGGCGAACGCTGGAGCACCAGCCACATGCCCATCGCTCACACCATGGATCTGTGCGTTGGGAATCGGAACGCCTGGGTTCACCAGGGTTTCCCACTCCTCGGTGATGCGTCCCTGCGCTTCGAGTTTCACCACAGCGATCTCCACGATCCGGGAGCTGTGCGCGGTGCCTGTGGTTTCCAGATCAAACACCGCAAAGCCCTTGGCACCTTGCGGCAGTAAGGAGGCCAAAGATGGGGGCGCCACCGCCGGGGCAGGGGCCGAGATCGGCTGGGCCGGTGCAGCGGGAGAACGTTGCTGCGGATTGGCAGGTTGGCGAGCAGGCGCCTCTCCCTTCTCTCGGATGCGGAGGGGAATCCAGGCGCGCAAGTCTTCCACAGCCGTGATGGAGGTGGAAGGGTCGCCCAGCACCACCAACTTGCTGATGCGCTCAATCAAGAACTGCTTGGTGACCTGTTGCCCCTCCTGCCTGGCGTTGAGGGAATAAGGGATGTCGCCTTGGCGGTTGTAGCTGTAGAGGGTGAGGCGACGAACGCTGGTGCTGCCATCAGCCTTGGTGTAGGTGACCTCAGCCTCAAGGGAATGAACCAGGGGAGGGGTTCTCTCAACTGCAGGCGCTGGTGGAGGCGGCGGCACTGGAGCCGGCGGCGGCGGCGCTGGTGGACGCGCAGCAACGGCGGGCGTAGCGGGCTTGGCGGGAGGCGGTGGCGGCTGCCGCAGTGAACCCGTATGGGACTGCTGGCGCTTGATCGGGGGCTGCAGCAGCGCCCAGATGCACCAGGCCAATAGGGCGATGGCTGCCACCGTGACGAGGGCGGCCAGCGTTAGAGCATCCATTGCACTCGATCCACCAAAGCCGCCTGCTCAAGTTATTCAGAGCGGCCTTGCCGGTCATCACAACCAACCATCGAGAGCTATGCGCTGAACGCATACTTCGACGCAGTGAGCTGCAAAGTCGTTCGAGGGGCGGTGATACAAAGGATCGGTTGAGCACCGGGCCCCGAAGGGAATCAGCGTTGAGCGACCAACCGACGGACACCAGCACCGACCTGACCATCAACGACAGCGGGGCCATCCAGCCCGTTGTGGAGTGCAAAGGAATTCGCCCGATCAAGGACTTCCCCCGCGACCTCACCGGGTTGAGCCCCGAACAGATCGAGCACCACTACAAGGCTCTGCGCAATAGCCATATCTCGTTGAATCGTTCACGCGGTCAGCTGCTGCGGCGTTCGCGGGAGTTCAGCGAGGCAAGGGAGCGCTTCCTCACCACCCTGCGGGGATACGAGGAGCGCCTAGTGCTGATCGGCCAGGAGAAGGCTGAGGCGATGCGCCTTGCTCAGGACATGCACCAAGAACTCGAGGCCTTCGACAGCAAGCAACAGGCGCTCGACAAACTGCTGCAAGACCTCGACGACGCCAAACAGGAGGCGGGGTTCTGGTCGATCTTCAAGATCAGCGAGCTGATCGAACGCATGCGCGCAGTCCTGCGCGGCAAGAACCAAACCAATGGGTGAGCTGAGCGACCGCTTTGCGGAGCTCATGGCCCGGATGGCCAAGAGCGATGCCGAGCTCTTCCGCACGATCGGCGAACAGAACGCCAGAGTGCGCCAGATAGCGGATGACCTAGTGGCCGTGCCGGAAGCCGGCGTGAAGGCAGATGCCACCGCCGCGTGCCTGGCTCCAGCGGGGCTGTTGCCAGCGGAGCAATGCGATCAAAAGGCGCTGAAAGCACGCTTCGGCAAGGTGGCAGACGCCCAGGCTTGGGTGGAAAGCCAGATCGGCAAAGCCCCTAAAAAGCCCACCTGGCTGGTCATCGAGCAAACCTGCCGCAGCGGCGCATGGCCCCTCGTAGCTGCCCGAACGACAGCCGCAAGCAAGGGGATCAGCTCAGAACAGCTAGATGAGCGACTGACCGTGTTGGAGACCAAGCTGACGCAGCGGTTTGATCGATTGGAGGCCCTGCTGCTGGTGATCGCTGGGGGTAACCCATCCAGCTCGCCCCATCAAATCGACCAGGGGTAGTCCTCCAGCACACGCTGCAAGGCCGACAACACAGCCAACACGTCGACCAGTTGAACGGGCCGTTGCTGCCCTTCTCGCTGTGGATGCCCCATCCAGTTGCCAAAGCAGCGCACCTGATGCAGGCAACTAATCAGCCAGCGATCCGCGCCGCGCTGGGCCAACAGACGAATGCCGTGATTGAGGTTTAAACGGTGTTGATCCGGCTCATCACGCAGGCTGTACAACACCAATTGCTCCACCACCCGGCGGGCATGAATGCCCAAGGCGATGGGGGCGATCTGCTCGGCCCGCAGGATCTGCAGGAGCTCGCCAAGATCATGTGCCAGCGAACTGGAATGCTCCTGGCGTGGATCGACGCGATCCCGCAGCAAACCGTTCAACCGTTCCAACCCCGGCAAGCCCGTTGGCAAGGGAATCCGCAAGTCCTGCGCATCCACCCGCGCAAGGATCGAATCAATGGCCTCGCCCAGCACACTGAGATGGCGATCGGTTTTGTCGAACAGGATCAGCCGCTCCAGATCGGGCAAATGGCGAAAGGCTTCGCGATAGGCCTCGAGCAGCTCAGGCACATGGGAGAGCGCATCAATGCCTTGGTTGCCACTCCCCAGCAAGGGTGAAGCCACCGTGGCGCAGGCAATGCCACGCATCGGCAGGAGCGCCAACAGCGAAAACAGACGGTTGAACGGCGGCCAGGGCACCAGATCGCCCTCCTGCCACTCAATGGCACCCTCCACAACAGCAATCCGTTTGAACCGGCTTGGAGGCGCCTGATCACCCAGGTCCAGCGGCGCACTCACCCAGGCCTTCAGAGGGCTGGAGCGCAGGTCCAGGGCAACGTCGAGCTCAGACAGACTCAGCCCATAGGCCTCGTGAAGCCGCCCGAGCAGGGTGCGAGGCACCGGGGCGTAGTGACCGCGAAACGCCGACACCACCAGGAGGTCGCTTTGAAGGCCCAACTGGGGGTAGTCGCCCACCTGAAGTTCAACGCTGCGCTCGCCTGTCGCTGTATCGACATCGAAGAAGTTGAGCAGCACCGCTGTAACGCCCGCGTGCTCTGAGTCTGGCCAGAAACGCGAGTAAGGGCTCGGCCGTCCTTCGCACGAGATCAGCCTCGATCACCCCTGAGGCGGGAAACAGTGGGTTCAACCAAGCCAGGAGCTGTGTATGGAATCCCGTTTACAGACCACGGTGTTGAGCACCCATCCCGAACGACCGGCCATCTGCCGTGAGGGTTGCGAGCTCGATGCCCTGATCCAGCTGAAGACACCGCCGCTGGCCGGTGTCAGCAAGCAGCGCAAGCCCGTTGCGATCGCCGTGGTGATCGATCGCTCCGGTTCGATGGCGGGCCCCAAGCTCAAGGCCGCCTGCGCAGCGGCGCAACAGCTGGTGCGCCAACTCACCCCGGCTGATCGACTGAGCGTGATCAGCTTCGATGACCAGGTGCGCACCGTGGTTCCCCTCAGTGCCCCCAGCGAGGCCGCGATCACGGCCATCGGCCGGATCCGCTCCGGCGGGCAGACCGCTCTCTTCGATGGTTGGCGGGTGGGAATGGAATCGCTGCTCCAGGCCGAGGAGCTCACGGGCCATCAAAAACGGGTGGTGCTGCTCACCGACGGTCAGGCCAACGCTGGACTGACGCGCCGATCGGAGGTGGCGCCGCTGGTGGGGCAGGCGAATGAACAAGCGATCAGCACCAGCTGCATCGGCTTAGGGGAGGACTACGAGGAGCGGCTGCTCACCGCCATGGCGGAAGCCGGCGCTGGAAATCTGGTGCACCTCACCAGCCCGCAACAGCTGGAGGCGGTGTTCACCGCGGAACTGGAGGGCCTGAACCTCACCCTGGGGCGTGATCTGCGCCTACGGCTCAACCTGGCGGAGGGTGTGAAGCTCAAGCAGATCCATAACCCGCTGGAGCCCGGGGCGGATAGCTGGATTCAGCTCGGCGCGCTGCAAGCAGGCATCACGCCCACGCTCGCCGTGCGGCTGCAGATCGCTCCCGAGGACCAGTCACAGGAGCAAGTGCGCGATCTGCTCACTGTGGAAGCGCAGTGGATCCATGTAAACGACCAACCCGAGCAACGGGAAGCGGTGATGCGCTTGCCCGTCGTGGAGGTCGAAGAGTGGCGGGCATTACCCGTGGATCCCGACGTGCAGCGGGAGGTGTTGCTGCAACAAACGGCGAAGCAACGACGCCGGGCGATGGAGGAGCTCGATCAGGGAGATTCCACGCAGATGCTCTACTCGGTGCAAGCTGCACTGCATAGCTTGGATCAGGCGCAGAGCAGCCCTGAGATCGATCAAGAGCGGAAATTACTCGGTGAGTTGTTGGACCTGATCTCCACAAACAAACTCTCACTGGCGCGCAAGGTGATGGGGACGCAATCGTTCATGCGGGCGCGCGGCCGCAAGCTGCGCAATCAGGAAGGCCACGATGACTTCTGAGCTGCAAGAGCGCTTGCTGGCGGATCTCCATCAGTTCGCCGTTCCGCGCCATGCGCGCTGGGATCCGCTCGGGCTGATGGGTGTGCGGGAGAGCCTGCGCGACCGGCTCTCTGCGCTGGGCGAACTCGAGGAGCACCACTTCGATCGCGCCGGCGAAGCAGGGGTGAATTTGATCCTCAAGCTGCCTGGCCAACGGGCCAACGCCTCGCCCCTGCTGGTGGGTGCGCACTACGACGGCCCACTGCATTCACCCGGCGCCGATGACAACGCCAGTGGCTTGGCCGCCTTGCTGGAGCTGGCCCAGCGCTGGCGGACAGAGCCGCCTCGGCGGCCGGTGTGGCTGGTGGCCTTTGATCAGGAGGAATGGGGGATGGTGGGCAGTGAGGCGCTGGCCAGTGAGCTCAAGGCAAGCGGTCAGCCGCTCAAGCTGATGGTGAGCCTGGAGATGCTGGCGTTCACCAGCGAAGAGCAGGCCTACCCCCATCCAGCCATGCGCCAGGTGTATGGCAGCACGGGCGATTTCATTGCGCTGGTGGCCAACACATCCGCCGGCCTGATGCTCCCTGGCTTATCGGCAGCAATGGGCCGCTACGTGAAAACCAAGGTATTGCCTGTACCCAACCGCGGCACCGCCATTCCCGATGTACGCCTCAGTGACCACAGCCCCTTCTGGGATCAGGGCTACAACGCCTTGATGGTGACGGACACCTCGTATATGCGTAATCCGCATTACCACCAGATGGGCGACACGGTCGACACGCTTGATCTTCCGTTCTTCTGCCAGGTGGTCAATGGCCTTGATGCGGCACTCACCCGCCTCTAAGACTCAGGCGGCTTTCCCGGCGTCTGACTGGTCGTCCTCGTCTACGAGTGGTGGGATCAGTTCTCGAAGCAGCTGAGCCACGATGACGCCCCGGCCGCGAAAACCCAACTGGGCTTTGAGCCCATCAATCCAATCCACCACATCCCGCGGGAGTTCCAGTGTGACCAACACCTTCTCTTGGGGATTGGTCTGTTCGTTGGACTCCATCGCGACCTGACCAGGGCGCCCATGATGCCCGCCTCCCGCAAGCCAACAAGCCCCTAACTCCCACCGATGCCAACCAACCACCAGACCGACAGCTGCATCGCCACGGAGCGCGGAGCCCTGGTGTTCTGGGCGCCGCCACCCAGCCCACGGCGGCAGGGCACCAAGGTGCAGATCATCGATGTGTTCTCCCTGCAGGTGGCCACGGGCTACACCCGCGACCCCCAGGGCAAGCTGCTCTTGGAAGCGCAGCCCTCCGTGGCCGCTGGGCGGAGCTGGACCCTGGCCAAAGCCGCGCAGTTGATCCGCAACGACGCGCGGCCCCACCGCTGGGTGGCCTTGGAACTCAATAAGCGGGCGTGGGGCCTGTTCTGGGCCGGTGGTGGGATCCAGCGCTGTAGGGAGGTGTTGGCCGAACGGATCAGTGAGACGGAGGCTTGCTCCGCCCTGGTGCCGGCAACTCCAGAAGCCCTGCTTCGGCTGATGCTCGATCTGGAGCCCCAAGGGCCCGCAACTAATGGGCCTCAGCGCTGGCGCGTGCCGGGCCCAGCGGTCGACAGGCCCCCCTGGCCTGGACCCAACCCCTGGACCGTGGCAGCTTGGACATCCCTGGCCTGGATGGCGTTGCTCGGCATCACGGTGGTGGGATTCCTGGGGGCCCTGGAGCGGCAGGACCGCAAGTTGGATCTGCTGTTGGAGCGCTCGAGCGCACATACAGAACGAACTACACCCCAAGACGAACAGATAGGAAAACGAGCCGGATCTATTCACTGAGTGCATAAACAACAGGGAAACCCATGGGACTCGCCGCAACGCCGCTGCCAAGTGCCTCAAGCGATGGCAATCTGAAGCCAGAGAGCTGTAGCAGCGCCGCCATGGCCCAGGGCGTGAGCCGTCATCGGACTGCACGAGGCAAGGCCTGATGGACGTCTTCTCCTTTCGCGACCGGGTCGTTGAGGACTACGGGCAGTTCAGCCGCAGCTTCACGCAGATCAAGGCGCCTGACCTACAGGCGTTTGTGGACGGCAGCTACGGCAAGGGTGAGTACTGGCCATCCCCGCTGATCCAGCTCAACCCCAGCTTCGTCAGCGGCGGCGCCATTGGCGACCTGGTGGAGAGCGGACTACTCCACCACGAGTGTCGCCAGATCTTCCGCTGGGGCAAGGACGCAGGCGCTGGACAGGAGCTGCAGCTGCATCGCCACCAGCGCGAGGCGATTGAGATCGCGCGTGATGGCGGGAGCTTTGTGGTCACCTCGGGTACGGGCTCGGGTAAGTCGCTGGGGTACATCATCCCGATCGTGAACCGGGTGCTGAAAGCCCGTGAAGCAGGCGATCAGCAGAAACGCATCAGGGCCATTGTGATCTACCCGATGAATGCGCTCTGCAATAGCCAGAAAGAGGAACTTGAGAAATATCTAGGCCTTGGGTATCCCAATGGACCTCGCGTTACATTCGCGCGGTATACGGGCCAGGAAAGCGACGACGAGCGCGAGAAGATCAAGAACGATCCTCCCGACATCCTGCTCACAAACTATGTGATGCTGGAGTACATCCTGACCCGTCAGGATCCACTCGATCAAAAAGTGATCAGTGATGCCAAAGGGCTGGAGTTTCTGGTACTCGATGAGCTGCACACCTATCGCGGTCGCCAGGGTGCTGATGTTGCCCTGCTGGTGCGGCGGGTCCGACAACGACTGAATGCCAATCTGCTTTGCATTGGCACCTCGGCCACGATGGCTTCGGAGGGCACGGCCAAGGAGCGCAATGCCACGGTGGCGCAGGTCGCCAGCAAACTCTTCGGCACGGTGATCCCCAGTGATCACATCGTCACCGAAACCCTGCAGCGCGTCACCGAGGGGGAACTGCCGAACGCATCAGAGCTGCGGGAAGCGCTTCAGGTTGACTACAACGGCAGCGCAACGAACACCTGGACAGCTACCGAGCTACGCCAACACCCCCTAGCGCGATGGGTAGAGCTGGAGCTGGGACTGGAGCGAGAAGACGGCCTGGCCGATGGCAAATGGGTGCGCTGTAAGCCTCAGACCCTGCAAGACGCCTGCAAGACCCTGGCTGAACAAACGGGTCTGGAGGAGGAGCCGATCCTTGGCAGCTTGCGTGATTTTCTGTTGGCGGCTTACCAAATTGAGGTTGGCCCCAACCGGCGCTTTTTTGCCTTCCGGCTTCATCAGTTCGTCTCAGCGGGCGGTGATGTGCATGCCACCCTCCAGCCCTCTGGTCAGCGCTACCTCTCTCTCAAGGCGCAGAAGTATCAGCCGAATGCGGGCCGGCAATCGCTCTTGTATCCGGTGATGTTCTGCCGCAGTTGCGGTCAGGACTTTCATCCGGTTTGGGCCCATCTAAATAACCGCATCCCAGTACAGATCGATCCCCGTGAGTTTTCGGATGAATCGAGCTTGCGAGAACGGGATGTGATCAATGGCTATTTCATGCCCGATTCCGAGGGCAACTACAGCATTGATGACCTGGAAGCAGCCAACTTCCCCGATGGTTGGCTGGAGCCGGACCGCAACGATGAGCTGACGCTCAAGCGCACTTATCGAGAGTTTGCGCCGGTCCCCTGCCGCTTCCGCCCCGATGGCGGCGCCAGCAGTGACGGTCTAGCCGGCTGGTTCTTGAAGGGAAGCTTCCGCTTCTGCCCTTCCTGCGGAGTGGAGCACGGGGTGCGGAGCAGTGAGTTCCGCAAGCTCTGCGGACTGAATTCCGAGGGCCGCAGCTCAGCCACCACCACCTTGAGCCTGGCGGTGCTTCGGCAGCTGTTGAGCTTCCCCCCGCAGGAAATCCCTGATCAGGCGCGCAAGCTGCTGGCCTTCAGCGATAACCGTCAAGACGCCTCACTGCAGGCGGGGCACTTCAACGACTTCGTGCGCGTCCTGCAGCTGCGCGCCGGCTTGGTGGCGGCGCTCAACGCTCAGGCCGAGAAAGAGCTGAGCCTGGAAACCCTGGCGCAGGAAACCGAGAAAGCCCTGCGGCTGGAAGCGGAGGACTTCATCGCCATCGCCAACGTCAAACCCAACGTTGAGCAGAGCAACCGCCGAGCCCTCAGGGGGGTGCTGGAGTACCGGCTGATCGTTGATCTCCGGCGGGGCTGGCGGCTCACCAACCCGAACCTCGAGCAGCTGCGGCTTCTGGAGGTGGACTATGCCGAACTGGTGAATTGCGCGGAAGACCAGGCCGACTGGGGGCAGCGCCATCCTCTGTTGGCGCAAGCCAGCAGTGAGGAGCGCTTCCTGATCTGCCATCGCGTTCTCGAAGAGATGCGGGAGCGGCTCGCGATCGAGTGCGACGCACTGGTGCAGGAGGAGTTCGACAGGCGTAAAAAGGCGGCCTCCGATCTCGAAGAGGTGTGGAGCATCGGCAGCGATGAGAAGCCCGAGCTGGCCCGCAGTGTGGTCACCAGCCCTGTGCCGCAGGAGCTGAAGAACCGTGGCGTTGAAGGCCTCTCCCTACGCGGTGAATTCGGTCGTTGGCTGAAGGCCCGGGAGCGCTGGCGCTCCGTGGAAGACCTCCACCGGAGTTTCAAGTGGAAAGACGAGCTGTATCAAGAGGTGATGGCTCACATCCTGGAGATGCTCACCGCCTGGGGATTGGTGAAGCCCGTGGAGGTGCGGCTGGGCCGCAAGGCCAGCGAGGTGATGCAGGGCTGGCGACTCAACAGCACCGCTTTGCGCTGGACCCTGGCGGACCCCGACGCCGAGCCTCAGGATCGCTACGCCGCGCGTCTGGCGGAAGCACGCCAGAGCAGTGGCCGCCGCGGACCCGTGAACCCCTACTTCCGCCGCCTGTATGCCGACCTGGCCGAGCTGATCGCCACAGAAGGCAGGCCCTTCCTGCAGACACTGTTGGCACGCGAGCACACCGCCCAGGTGGATGCGGGTGAACGCGAACGACGGGAAGACGCCTTCCGCAGCGCAGCGCTGCGGTTGATGTACTGCTCACCCACGATGGAGTTGGGCGTGGACATCTCCTCGCTCAACACCGTCTACATGCGCAACGTGCCGCCGACGCCGGCGAACTACGCGCAGCGCAGCGGCCGAGCTGGCCGTAGCGGTCAACCGGCGCTGGTGCTCAGTTACTGCGGGGCCACATCACCCCATGACCAATACTTCTTCGCCGATCCGGTGCGGATGGTGGCTGGTGCCGTGAGTGCCCCAACGCTGGAGCTGGCCAACGAAGAGCTGCTCAAGGCCCATTTCCGCGCGCTTTGGCTGGCCGCGACTCGGCAACGCCTCCCCGGCAAGGTGAAGGAACTGGTGGACATCAGCGCTCAGGGAAGGCCTGTGCAGCCCGAGCTGATGCAATCGCTCGAGAAGGACGAGGCCTATCGCGCTGCCCAGGCGGATTGCCAGGCCATCGTCGACGACTTGCTTGAAAAGCAATGGCTGGGAGCCACGCCACCGCCCTGGTTAACCGGGAGCTGGCTCGAATCGCTCACCCGTGGGGCAGCCCTTGATTTCGATGCAGCGCTGGGCCGCTGGCGCGAACTGTTGGAAGCCGTGGATGGCCAGATCAATCAGTCCCTCAAGGATCTGGGGAATCACGCTCTGAGCGAGCGCGAGCGGCAGGCAGCGGACACGCGCCTACGGGCGGCTCGGATGCAACAGCAGTTGCTCTTGGCCGATAAGCCAGGCAGCAGGAACAACAACAACGACTTCAGCACCTACCGCTACCTGGCAAGCCAGGGCTTTATGCCCGGCTACAACTTCCCGCGGCTCCCGCTGATGGCCTACATCCCAGGCACTCGGGAGCAAGTGGGAGGCGGCACCTACATCACGCGCCCGCGGTTTGTGGGCATCAGTGAATTCGGGCCTCACTCGCTGATCTATCACGAGGGCAACACCTACAAGGTGAAAGGGGCCTTGCTCGGCCTGCAAGACAACGCCGTTGCAGCAGGCACGGCAACCCTCGCGACACAAGACGCACTGGTGTGCGGTGCTTGCGGCCATGCCCACCTCGGCGATGCGGCTGAATCAGAGCTGTGTTGCCACTGCGGAACGCCGCTCAAGCTGCACCCCGAGGGCAAGGCGGTGCGCATCCCCAGGCTGTATCAAATCGAGCAGGTCACCACCAAACGCGCTGATCGCATCACCTCCGACGACGAGGAGCGCCAACGGCTCGGCTATGAGCTGATCACCACCTACGAATTTCCTAAAGAGAATGGGGTGGTGAAGGTGGCCAAAGCGCAAGTGAGCTGCGCTGGTCAACCGCTGCTGGAGCTCAGCTACGCCCCAGCCACACAAATCAGCCGGGTGAATCTGGGCTGGCGCCGCCGAGAGAACAAGAACGACATGGGCTTCCCGATCCACCCGACCAACGGTCAGTGGGGTGGGGAGAAGGATCTGCGCGGCGACGCCGCCGATGACGACGGCTCAGAAGTGGGCTTCGTGAAGATCACGCCTTACGTGCAAGACCGCAAAAATGCTTTGCTCGTGCGGTTCCTGGGCGACTGGCAGCCGCAGCAATTGGTGAGCGTCAAAAGCGCCATCAAGCGTGGGATCGAAGTGGCCTTCCAACTCGATGGCAGTGAGATCGCCGCTGAACTGATGCCCAACGAGGAATCAGCCACGGCTCTGCTGCTCTACGAGTCCGCCGAAGGCGGCGCCGGTGCCCTGAGCCGGCTGGTGGAGAACGCTTCGTCGCTGCACGCGGTTGCCAAAACCGCGCTGGAGATCTGCCACTGGAGCTGGGATGGAGAGATGCCCGCGCTGGAAGCGCAGCTCGTGAATGCCGATCCCGAATGCGAAGCCGGTTGCTATCGCTGCCTGCTCGGGTATCACAACCAGCGGGATCACGATCTGATCGACCGCCAACTGCCGGAGCTCAAGCAGTGGCTGCTCGATCTGGCGCGCTGCGAACTGGTGGGCCAGGGCGGCATGGATGGCCGCAGCGAGATCCTCGAGCGCCTGAAGGGTCTGGCTGGCAGCGGCCTGGAGAAGCTCTGGCTCGACACCCTGTACAACCACGGCCATCACCTGCCCGATAACGCGCAGCAGGAGGTTCCTGGTCACTACGTGACACCGGACTTCACCTACAAGCAAGCCTGTGCCGTGGTGTTTATCGATGGCCCTCACCACGAGAAGCCGCTGCAACAGCGACTGGATCAGCAAAAGCGTCAGGCCCTGGTTGATGCGGGCATCACGGTTGTGGTGTTCACGCAAGACACCCGCAGTTGGCCGGCCGTATTGATCGAATACGGCTGGCTGTTTGGAGAGGGAAAGAGGTCAACGGCTGGCACCGCTACTCGAACCATCGATCTCTCATCAACCCCAACGGGATCCCCAGGCAGCCTTGGGGAAGCCATGGATGAAGTGTTCAAGCAACACAGTGACTTGTTTGGGGAGGGGCAAGGCTGATGTTTGATAGCACCAAGCGTTCACTGCGCGAACTCCTGCAGGAACTCAAGAAAGGAACGATCCAGCTACCGGAGTTTCAACGCGGCTGGGTGTGGAAGAACGAGCAGATTAAGGAGCTGATCGCCTCGGTGATTCGCCAGTACCCGATTGGTGCTGTGATGCTGCTTGAGGCCGGTGGCGAGGTGCGCTTTCAGACCAGACCCGTCGAGGGCCTGCGATTTGAGGAACGCACTCCCGATCCAGAACTCTTAATCCTGGATGGCCAACAGCGACTCACCTCCATGTTCCAGGCCACCTTGATGGGGTCTGCAGCCAAGACGGAGAACGAACGCAAGCAGAAAGTCCAGCGCTGGTACTACCTCGACATGAAGAAGCTGCTGGCCAATCCAGACTTACTCGAGGAAGCCGTTGTTGATGTCCCTGCCGACCGGATACGCCCTGAGATTGCAGGGCGGCCTGGCATCGATCTATCGAGTGATGAACATGAGTATGAACGAGGCTTGTTCCCACTGAGCAAGATCTATCAAGCCGGTGAGTGGCAGCTAGGTTATATCAACCACTGGAACGGAAAGCCTCAGTTCAACGAAGCATTGGCGCTTTATAACAACTTCCAAAAGGACGTCGTCAACCCTTTCGCCGAGTACCAACTACCAGTGATCACCCTGGCCAAAAGTAGCCGTCGCGAGGCGGTCTGCCAGGTGTTTGAAAAGGTCAATACCGGGGGAGTGAAGCTCAACGCGTTTGAATTGGTCACAGCAAGTTATGCCGCTGATGGCTTTGACCTCAGGGCTGACTGGTACGGCCGTAAGGCTCGCGATGGAGAAGATGCCATCGAAGGGCGCTATCAGCGCTTCTTGGCGGGCCGTGAACATGGCAAACCTGATGGTGTGCAGCGCCTCGGGAAAATTCTCAAAGCCGTTCGCGAGACCGATTTCCTGCAGTGTGTTGCACTGCTTTCAACCCGCAGCCGCCGCCAACTTGATCAACAGAACTCACAGCTGCCAATCGATAAGTGGACAGGCATCAGCTGTAAACGTGCCACCATCCTGGATCTGCCGCTGGGTGAATATCAGCGGTGGGCTGATGTAGCAGAACTGGGATTCTTTCGGGCCGGGCGCTTTCTGATTCAACAGGGCTACTACCGCAGCGACGACCTTCCTTACGTCACCCAGCTTGTGCCCTTGGCGGCGATCTTGAGCAGCCTCGGTGACGACTACAACGCAGCAGCGACCACACAGAAAGTGGAGCAGTGGTATTGGTGCGGCGTACTGGGTGAGTTGTACGGCGGGGCCATTGAAACTCGCTTTGGCAAGGACCTGCCCGAAGTGATCGATTGGGCTGAAGGAAAAGCTGTGCTGCCGAGCACGGTGTACGAAGCCGACTTCCGCCCCAACCGTCTCGACACGATGCGCACCCGCAACAGCGCGGCCTACAAAGGCCTCTACACACTTCTGTTACGCGAACAAGCCAAAGACTTCCGCACAGGCAGACCAATCGACGACTCGATCTTTTATGAGGACGCCATTGATATTCATCACGTCTTCCCCGCCATGTGGTGCGAAACCCAGGGCATCGGGAGTGAGCGGGCGAATTCAATCCTGAACAAGACGCCACTCACGGCTCGCACCAACAGGGTGATCGGTGGCGCCGCACCTTCGATCTACTTACCCAAGCTGGAGAAGGCCTATCTCAAGCACCAAGGCACCGGGGGCGATGGAAGCGGGAATGGCATGGCAGCGATGGATGAGCTGCTGCGCTCGCATTCGATTTGCCCTGAACACCTAAGGAGTGATGCCTTTGAGGCGTTCTACGAGCAACGGAGGCGCGATCTGCTCGAGCTCATCAGCCGTGTGATCGGCAAACCGATTGCCATCGAATCAGCCCCTCCAGCTGGCGAGGAAGCACTGCCTCAGCTGGATGAAGAGGACGAGACCACCGCTGCCCTGGAGGAGATCAACGCATGACGCTCACCCCAACCCAAGCACCGGCCACCGACATCCCCAGCCCCGGTTCGATCGTGAAGGTGCGCGGGCGCGAGTGGATTGCCCTGCCCCAAAGCAGCACCGAAAAGCAAGAGCAGGTTCTGAAGCTGCGGCCGCTTGGCGGCGGCGACCAAAGCATCGCCACCTTGTATTGGCCGCTCGAGGGGGCATCGGTCAAACCCGCAAGCTTTGATCCACCGGATCCCAGTCAAAGCGGATCCCAGAGCTCCGCGCTCCTGTTGCGTGATGCGCTGCTGCTCAAGCTCCGCGCCGGGGCGGGCCCCTTCCGCAGCCTCGGCAACGTGGCTCTGGAGCCAAGGCCCTATCAGCTGGTTCCGTTGCTGATGGCTCTCAAGCAAGCGGTCACTCGGGTGCTGATCGCCGATGAGGTGGGTCTGGGCAAGACCGTGGAGGCACTGCTGATTGCCCGGGAACTGCTCGATCGCGGCGAGATCCGCCAGATCACGGTGATCTGCCCCCCCCACCTCTGCGAGAAGTGGCGGGCCGACATGATCGGCCAGTTCAACCTCGCCGCTGAGGTGGTTCGCCCCGGAACAGCGCAGAAACTGGAGCGGGGGCTGCCGGCTGGCAAATCGATCTTCGACGTGATCCCGTTCACGGTGGTGAGCCTCGATTGGATCAAGAGCGATCGCAACCGTGAAAGCTTCCTGCGCAGCTGTGGTGACTTCGTCATCGTCGACGAAGCGCATACCTGCGCAGCTCGCAAAGGTGGCGGGCGTCAGCAGCGCTATGAGCTGTTGCGGGGCTTATCCGATAAGCCCGACCGCCACGTGGTGCTGCTCACTGCCACCCCCCACAGCGGTGACACAGAAGCCTTCGATAATTTGCTTGGGCTTCTGGACCGCAAGTTCGCGGGGCTGAGCGAGATGGCTGAAGGGCCGCGCCGCAGAGAGCTGCGCGATGACCTGGGCAACTATTTCGTGCAGCGCCGCAGGCAAGACCTCAAGGAAGAGTGGGGCACCAATGGCGCCGACTTCCCCGACCGAGAAACGCGAGAAGCGGAGTACAAACTCTCAGGCGATTGGGCTGAGCTTTTCCACGACGTGCTCGGCTACGCCAAAGATTTGGTGCAGCGCAGTGCCGGCGAGAGCAAGCTGCGCCAACGGATGAGCTGGTGGGCAGCGCTGGCCCTGTTGCGCTGCGTGAGCAGCAGTCCGGCGGCGGCCTCGGCCTCGTTGCGAACGAAGTTGCTCAACCTGCAAACGGGTTCAAGCGGCGAAACCGAGCTCAATGAGCAGCAACTCGCCGACGACCTCGAGTCCATGGCCGCGCTTGCAGTTCTGGATGGCGCCGAGGAGGAGTTCAGCGGCGAAGAGGCTGCGCCGGGCGCTGATCTCGCCAACGCGGAAGACGCAGAACAACTGCAGGATCTGATCGCTCGAGCCGATCTCCTACGCGGCAAAACACACGACCCGAAGCTCAAGCAACTGATCAAGGAGCTGAACGGCCTCCTCAAGGAAGGCTTCCGCCCAGTGATCTTCTGCCGCTTCCGGCCCACTGCGCACTACCTGGCGGAGCAGCTGCAAGAGGTACTGCCCAAACGCAGCCATGTGGTGATGGCCGTGACGGGCGATCTTCCGCCGGAAGAGCGGGTGTTGCGCATTCGCGAGCTGCAGGACGAACTAGCCAACGAGAAGGTGCCCGTGCTGGTGGCCACCGACTGCCTTTCAGAAGGCATCGACCTGCAGCACACCTTCGACGCGGTGGTGCATTACGACCTCTGCTGGAACCCCACCCGCCACGAACAGCGAGAAGGGCGGGTGGACCGCTTTGGCCAAGCGCGCAACAACGTTCGCGCCTTGATGTTGCACGGCGGGAGCTCCAACCCGGTCGACGACCGGGTGCGCACGGTGATCCTCGAAAAGGAGCAGACCATCCGTAAGGAGCTAGGGGTGAGCGTGCCCATTCCCGGCAATGCCAACACGATCACCCAGGCCGTGTTGAGCAGCATCCTGGGCGGCCCGGCCCAGGTGATTCAGGGCAATCTTGAGCTCGGCCTGGAGGGCAACACGGCGACCCAGCTGGAGCTCGATGCCACGATTGAGGCCGAGTGGCAGAGCGCCAAGGAGAAAGCCAAAACCACGCGCACGATCTTTGCCCAGCGCAGCCTCAAACCCGAAGAAGCGCTGGCGGAATGGGATCGCATGCAGGAATCGCTGGGGAGCGAGCAAGCGGTGGAACGGCTGGTGGTGAATGCCTGCCGGCGCCTGAACCTGCCGATTGGCCCGCTCAAGAGCTCCAATGATTGTTGGGAGCTAGATCTCACCGCGCTGGCAGACGATCGGATGGCATTGCGTGAGCGGCTCCGCAACCACGATCTGGAAGGCCGCTTGCGGCTGAGCTTCCGATCACCAGCCCGCGATGGCAGCAAGCTGCTGAGCCGCTCGCATCCATTGGTGGTCGAGCTGGCGGATTTTGTGGCGGAGCGTGCCCTAAGTGGACTGGAGCCAGACCTAGCCGCTCGCGCTTCCGTGATTCGCACCAAAGCGGTGACCAGCCGCACCCAGCTGTTGGTGTTGCGACTACGCCATCAGCTCCATCAAGACCGGTGGACTGGCAATGGCTATGAGGCGTTGCCCGATCTCCTGGTGGAGGAATGCCTCACCGTGCGGGTGCAAGGCGATGGTGTTGAACAGCTGGAGGGCGCTGCAGCGCTTGAGCTGTTGGAGGCGCCACCCAGCGGGAACGTTGAAGCGGGTGAACGAACCCGTTGGCTCACGGAAGCTGTTGGGGGGCTGGATGCACTGCAGCCGGCGTTGCAAGCACTGGCGGAACGACGCGCCCAACTCGCCGAAGACGATCACCGCCGTGTACGCGAGGCCTCGCTACGGCGCGGGGAATCGCTGCGCATGCGCTTCAACTGCGAACCCGCCCCAGCCGTGGATGTAATCGGCCTGTTTGTGCTTTTACCCGCTCCACTGCTCTAGCCAATGACACAACAACTTGTCGTCCGCCAAATCCTGCAGAGCGTAATTGCTGCAGGATTCACAGCGCTTCTTGGATCTCCATCGGCCAATGCAGGCTTTTACCGATATCCATTACAGGGCTATCACAAGGCATGCGCAGATGGAAGCACGGTCGATATCGCCATTTTCCCTGGCGTTGGTTATATGCACCTCTCTGGGAGTGGCAATATGATGAACGCTTATCCCCTTAATACACTTGGCTGGACGCCGTCGTTAGGCGGCAGTTCATTGTGCTGGACACGATCCATGTCAGCGGAGTCTCGGGAGTCAATGAGCCAGAGTTTTTATGCCTACTGCGTTCAACAACGCAGGAGTTACTGCATCTACGACTAGCCGTTTTCAGTAAAGCGACCCGTCCTCATACTCAGTCATGGCCCGCACCACCGCCACCGTCACCTTCCAGGCCCTGGAGCTCAAGGGCAGCCTGCTGCCGGCCTCACTGCTCGAGGAGGTGTCCAAGTTCAACCGCCCGAAGGAGCTCTTGCTGGAGCCCCACGACTACGGCTTGGGCAAAGGCGAACGCTTACGGGATCGCATCGATGCGGCCTGGGTGCTCACCAAAGAGCTGTGGGATGAATACACCAACCTGAAGGAACGAGCCGGGCAGAGCATCGCCGGGCAACACTTCGGGCATCGCCTGCTCAAGGAGGTGTTGGGCTGGAGCGGCGTGGAACCCTGCAGCGGCTGGCAGCAAGGCGAATCCCACTATCCGATCAGCCACCGTGCCTTTGGTGGATCTGTTCCGTTGATCCTGCGAGGGATCGACGCGGGCAATCTCGATCGCGGTAGTGCCCAGTTCGGCCAGGAGGGCCGCAAGCGCTCACCCCACAGCTGCCTGCAGGAATGCCTCAACGCCGACGACAGTGCCAATTGGGGCGTGTTGCTCAGCGGCGATCGGCTGCGATTGCTGCACGACAACCCCTCGTTGGTGAAGCCCGCCTACCTGGCGGCGGACCTGGAATTGATGATCGAGGGCGAGCGCTTCGATGAGTTCTCGGTGCTCTGGCTTGTGCTGCATGCCGGCCGCTTCCAACACCCCAACACGGGCAGCTGTGTGCTCGATGACTGGAAGCAGAAGGCCGAGGAATCCGGCGAGCGGGTTCTGGGCGCCCTACGCGGCGGTGTGCAAAGCGCATTGGAGTCGCTCGGTTGGGGCTTTCTCAATCACCCCGCCAATGGCGCATTGCGGGAGGCGTTGCAGTCAGGCGGGCTGAGCCGCCAGCAGTTCCATGAGCAGCTGCTGCGGCTGGTATATCGGTTCCTGTTCCTGTTCACCGCAGAAGACCGGGATCTGTTGTTCCCGCGCGAGGTGGACAATGGTGACCCACGCCGGCGGATTTACCGCGAGGGCTACAGCGTTAGCCGGCTGCGGGAGCTGGCGATCAAACGCAGCGCCTATGAGGGGGATTACGGCGATCTGTGGGAATTGCAGAGGCTGGTGTTCCAGCAACTGAGCATCGGCAACTCCCCACTGGGGCTGCCTGGCTTGGGCGGCCTGTTTAGCCTGGAGCAATGCCCAGACCTGCAGGGCGCTGAGCTCTGGAACGGGCCATTGCTGCGGGCGATCAAGGCGATCGGGTGGTTTGACGCCGGCGGCACCTTCACGCGAGTGCGCTACCGCGACCTCAACACGGAAGAACTCGGCAGCGTGTATGAGGGCTTGCTGGAACTGCACCCCCAGCTGGAGCAACAGGGCAGCCAGTGGCAACTGAGTTACGGCGGTGGAGCAGGCAGCGACCGCAAAACCACCGGCAGCTACTACACGCCCGATGCCCTTGTGCAGGAGCTGATCAAGAGCGCACTAGTGCCAGTGATCGACGATCGGTTGAGCAAGGCAACTGGCCCGGCCGAGCAGGAAAAAGCCCTGCTCGAGATCAAGGTGATCGACCCCGCCTGCGGCAGCGGCCACTTCTTGCTGGCCGCCGCTCGGCGGCTGGCCGTAGCCCTGGCCCAGGTGCGCGCTGGTGACGATCAACCGAGCGAAGACGACCGTCAGCACGCCCTGCGCGATGTGGTGGCCCACTGCATCTATGCGGTGGACAAAAACCCGATGGCGGTCGAGCTCTGCAAGGTGGCGCTGTGGATTGAAGCGATCGATCCCGGCAAACCGCTGAGCTTCCTCGATGCCCACATCCAATGCGGCGATTCGTTAGTTGGAGTCTTCGACCCGAAGGTGCTTGAGGAAGGCATCCCCGATGAGGCCTACAAGCAGCTGACGGGTGACGACAAAACGGTGTGCTCCAGCCTGAAGAAGGAGAACGCGGCTGCCCGCAAGACCAGCAGCAGAGGTGGATCCAACCGCGGTATCCAGGGCAGTTTGGATTTCAGTGGAACGAAGCCACGTAGCCGCAGCCAGGAAGCACTGCAAGCCATCGGGGCGATGCCGGAGGCAACGCTGGCTGAGAGCGCTGCCAAGCAAGCGGCCTATGCCAACTGGCTGGAGCAAAGCGGCCTGGATCCCGAGGCCTTGGCCGCAGATCTATTCACCGCGGCGTTCTTTGTGGCTAAAACCAGTGGCTCACGCGCCACAGTGCCGACGACAGAGCACTTGCTGAGGCTTTTGGGCGGACAGCCTGTTGAAGAAGCGATGGAAGAGGCCGTGGTGCAGGCTTCCCAGAACTTTCGCTTTTTCCATTGGCATCTCCGCTTTGGAGACGTGATGTCGCGAGGCGGGTTTGATTGCGTGCTTGGCAATCCACCATGGGAGCGAATCAAGCTACAGGAAAAAGAGTTTTTTGCGGCTCGCTCTGAGGCGATCTCTACCGCCCCGAACAAGGCTGCGCGTGAGCGCTTGATCAAAGCCCTCAGCGCCCCAGATGCCAGTGAGGCCGATCGAGAGACATTTCATGAGTTTGAGCTTGCCAAACGGGAAGCTGAAGGCAGTGCTGAATTCATTCGCGGGAGTGGACGCTTCCCGCTGACCGCAGTAGGTGATCTGAACACCTACGCCCTGTTTGCTGAGCACTTCCTCAACCTCATAGCCGCTGGTGGGCGCTCAGGGGTGATTGTGCCAACAGGGATTGCTACGGATAACAGCACCAAGGCTTACTTCGATGCCATCTCTAGCGGCGGGCGCCTGGCGAGCCTTTTTGACTTTGAAAACCGAGCGGGGCTCTTCCCTGCGGTTGACAGCCGCATGAAATTTGCACTGCTCACTCTCGGTGACGGTGTTGAGGCTACTGATTTCGTTTTCTTTGCTACGGCCGTTAATCAGCTGTCTGATCAGCGACGGCATTTCACGCTCAGCGCCGATGACATCGCGCTGATTAATCCGAATACACGCACTTGCCCGGTATTTCGGAGTCAGATGGACAGTGAACTTACGCAGAAGATATATAGCCACGCACCCATACTCCTTGACGATGCGATGGGGGAGCATGGCAACCCCTGGCGAATAAAGTTTTCGACAATGTTTCACATGACCAATGATATCGATCTGATGCAAATAGCCCCAGGACCAGACCTCTCAATGGTCTGGGAGGCGAAGATGACCGGGTTCTGGGATCATAGAGAATCTGATATTGCAATGAATTACGAAAACACAACGCGACAAGCGCAGACTCGCGACATCTCGGGTCAAGAGCATTTCGACCTTGACAGGCGGCCGAATAGTCAGTTCTGGACGCAAGCTGCTTATGCAGAACACAGAATTCCAAAGGAGTGGCCGTTTGACTGGATATTCTGCTTCAAACGAGTCACTGCGGCAACCAACTGGCGAACACTAATACCCTGCATTATCCCAAGAGGGCCGATAAGCTACACGCTTTATTGCTGTTTTACAGACAAGGCCTATGTAGAAGCGGGTTTGGCATCAGTACTATTTGGAGCACTAGGTTCGCTGACTGTTGATTATTGCTTGCGACACAAGACTGGGCAACCATCCCTGCCGCTCTGGTGCCCTGAGCAGGTTCCGGTTCCTGCCCCTGAATCTGTTAGCAGAGAGTCGATTGATTTTGTGGCCCCCCGGGTTGCGCTTATGGCCACATCGGCAAACGATGTTTTGAGTTTTGCGCATGATACTGGGTGCAAAGGTGTTCAACCTGCATGGGACCCTGCTGCACGAGCGCAAAGCCAAGCAGAGCTTGATGCCTATTTTGCCAAGCTCTACGGTTTATCCCGCGACGAGCTGCGCTTCCTTCTCGATCCCGTAGATGTTATGGGCCCGGATTACCCGAGCGAAACCTTCCGCGTGCTCAAAAACAATGAGATACGGGAGTTTGGTGAGTACCGCACACGGCGACTGGTCCTTGAAGCATGGGATCGACTTTTTGGTGATTGAGACATGAAAAGAAATATGGAACTTGTCAGACTATTACTCATCGAGATTGAGCAAGACGCACAATGGCCTGCTGGCAAGTGCATAGCCACCGAGGATGCAATCAAGTCATATCACCTTCATCTTCTGATTCAGGCAGGCCTCGTTGAGGGAAAAGAAAGTCTTGTCATGGGTGGGGAAGCTCCTCAGTTCCTGATTAGCGGCCTCACATGGCATGGGCACGAGTTCCTAGCCGCTTCAGCCGATCCAGGTCGTTGGAGTCAGTTCAAGAAATCCGCGGGTATAGGACTGGCCTCTATTCCGTTTCCAGTGATTGTGAAGCTGCTGACTGATGGAATTGAACAGTCAGTCAGGGCCGCACTCCAGACCCATGGTTTTGTTAGCTGAGATGCCTGCCTTTCTCCTACCAGCTTATTGCGCTGTCCATCAGGCGGTTAATACATTGAATGCTGCAGGTGCTCTGCATCCCAAGAACGACACAGTGATTTTCACCTTCGCCGACATCCCCGCTATGGATGTGTTTGTGTATCTCGGAGCCTGTTGGCTGATGGTCTGGAGCACTGGCACCACCATCAAGCTGCGTGGTGAGGCCAAAACACTCGTGGCTCGGCAGCTATTGGGATTCCATCGGCTGCTCGATATCCCACTGTCCAGGTCCAATGCGAACCTTCAACAGGCCAAGTCTCCCACCCTTGGTGTGTTGGCCCTCACGCCGATCGCCACAGAAGAACAGCAGTTCCAGGCCGTTAATGCCCTCTGCGCCATCACCCACGCCGCCGCCGAACCACCGGGTGTGGTCTGCGCCCAATACCGCGCCAAGCAACAGCGTTTCGGCATCGGCATCTGCGACATGGGTCGCAGACTGGCTGGTTCCCTGCAACCACTTTCACCGAGGTGCGCAGCTAAGGACAAACTTTTTCGACACATACTTAGTGAAAAGACCTGAAACCATGGATGGGCAACAGTCACAAAAACCTATTTCGCGACAGTGCCAGCACTGGCTGTGCCTTTTCACTCCTGTAACCTGGGAGATTGCTATACAAAACAAGTACTCTCAGGCAGGGTTTACCGCTTCAAGACTGAAGACTGCCAGCAGAATAAGAGAAGGTGACCTGCTTTATATCTATCTAATGCAGCGAAAGGTCTTATGTGGCTGCCTGATCGCTTCGGGCTCTGCACGACTATCGCAAACAGATTCAATCTATCCTCCGATTGGAAAGTTCCCCGTGGTCCTTCCTACCACTCCAAGAGTGTTGCTACCTGCCAATTGCTGGCTGCCTATCGAAGAACTGATTGGCAGTCTCATGCTTTTCAGGGGGCTCAGAAAGCCTGCACTTTGGCAGCACGCACTTCGCAACTCACCCCGTAGCCTCAGGTCATCCGATGGGGTGTTGATTCTAAATAAACTGGAGAACCTACTTTAATTAAGCGCAATTCGCTTGCGAGACAGTCTTTCCACACATGGAATGCACAATGCCTATTATCGAGACCAAAGGTCGTCATTCACTGCATCAAGTAGTTAGTGTTATCGAATCAGAAGGGGCCCTCCATCCCAACGGCGACACGGTATTTCTCAGCTTCGCCGACATCCCTGCCATAGATGTGTTGGCGTTTATCGGCGCCTGGGGGCTGATGGCCAGGAGCACTGGCACCACCATCAAGCTGCGCGGCGAGGCCAAAACACTCGCAGCCCTGCAGCTCATCGGATTGAATCAGCTGCTCGATATCCCAGGGTCCAACGCCAATGTTCAGCCGGCCAAGGCTCCCACTGTTGGCGTATTGCCCCTCACGCCAATCGCTACAGAAGACCAGCAGTTCCAGGCGGTAGATGCCATCTGCGCCATCGCCCTGGCCGCCGTCGACAACGCCTCTGCCTTCATCCCAGCGCTCGAGTGGCTGGCCAACGAGATTCTTGGCAACATCCTCACCCACGCCGCTTCTGAAACACCGGGCGTGGTCTGCGCTCAGTACCGCCCCAAACAGCAACGCTTCGATATCGGCATCTGCGACATGGGCCGCGGGCTGCTCGGCTCTCTGCAACCCGCCTTCCCCGACGTGCGCAGCTACGGCCAAGCGATCGACAAGGCAATTGAGCGTGGCGTCACCCGCGATCCCGCCATCGGCCAGGGCAACGGCATGGCCGGCTCCTACGAGATCGTTCGCCTCAACGGCGGCACTTATCAGATCTGGACCGGTGATGTGGTCTACGAGCTCAACAAAAGCAAGCGTCGCCCGGGCTTCCAATCCATGCCAGCGGTGTTCGGCACTGGTGTGATGTTCTCGCTCGACACGAGCAAACCCGTTGACCTCGCCAACACCTGGATCGCCTCCGCCACCGGTGCCGAGTGTCTCTTCCTCAACACCCAAACAGACGCCGCCAGCGACACCGGCCTCAATGTGGCCGCTGAATGCCTCCACACCGGCGGCCGCGCCCCCGCCAAGCTGCTGCGCCGCAAAATCCAGAGCCTCCTGCCTGCCATGGACGGCGAGCCGCTGATCCTGGATTTCTCCTGCGTCAAATCCGCCGCCAGCAGCTTCCTCGATGAACTCCTAGGCCGCCTCGCCGATGAAGACCCTCGTGGTCAGGCTGTGTTCGACGGTCCCGTGCGGATCCAGGGCATGAACCCCACCGTGCAGGCCATGGCCAATGTGGTGGTGGCGCAGCGGTTGAGGGGCTCCATCGATCGCAGTCCAGACGCGGAAGACTGATGGCCGTCAGCGTTTTTCGCCACGCACGGGCACTGGAGCTGCTTCGTCTTGGCTCGGGCAACCCCTCGGCTGACTTTCGCGATGGTCAATTGGAGGCCATCCAAGCCGTCTGCAGCCAAGGCAGCCGCGTGCTCGTGGTGCAGAAGACGGGCTGGGGCAAGAGCTTTGTGTACTTCATCTCCACACTCCTGTACCGCGATGCAGGAATGGGGCCGGCCCTGCTGATTTCCCCGCTGCTCTCGTTGATGCGCAACCAGGTCGCGGCGGCTCAGCGCATGGGGCTGCGCGCCGTCACCGTCAACTCAGAGAATCAACACCACTGGCAGGCCGTTGAAGAGCAGGTGGCCGCAGGGGAGATCGACCTATTGCTGATCTCACCCGAACGGCTGCACAGCGAACGTTTCATCCTGGGGCCAATGGCAGGTCTCAACCCCAGCCTTGTGGTGATCGATGAAGCCCACTGCATTTCCGACTGGGGGCACGACTTCCGCCCCGATTACCGCCGCCTCGGGCGTTTGGTGAAAACCATCCCCAATGTTTCGTTGCTGGCCACTACCGCCACGGCGAGCCAGCGGGTGATGGACGACCTGGCCACTGAACTGGGCCCCAGCCTCTTTCAACTGCGCGGAGACCTCAACCGCGCCTCGCTCACCCTCCAAACCCTGAAGCTCAACAGCCAAACCGCACGGCTGGCTTGGCTCGCCAGCACGATCCCCACCATGGAAGGTAGTGGGATTGTTTACACCCTCACCAAGCGCGATGCCCGCGTGGTGGCCGGTTGGCTGAAGGAATGCGGCGTGAAGGCGGAGGCCTACTTCGGTGGAAAAGATGCAGCAGAACGAGAGCGGCTGGAGGAAGCCCTGATCCAAGACGATCTGGATGTTCTTGTCGCCACCACAGCCCTTGGCATGGGCTACGACAAGCCCAACCTCGCCTACGTCTTCCACTACCAGATGCCTGGTTCTGTGGTGGCCTACTACCAACAGGTCGGCCGGGCTGGGCGTGCACTGCAGGCAGCGCGGGGTGTGCTGCTCTCCGGCCGGGAAGACGAACGCATCAATCAGTTCTTCATCAACAACGCCTTCCCAACACGATCAGACGTGCAAGAGGTCCTGATCGCACTGGACGCTGCACCGGAAGAAGGTCTCCACATCAACCGCCTCATGGAGACCATCAATCTGAGCGAGCAACGCATCCAGCAAACACTCAAGCTGCTGTCGCTGGAGGTTCCCGCTCCAGTGGGCTCCACCAAAGGCATGTGGCAACGTCTCCCCGCCGATCTGGCGCCAGCGTTCTGGCAGCGCGTCGAACGGCTTGCGCAGCGCCGTGAAGAAGAGCTCAGCGAGATGCAGACCTTCCTCAAGCTTCCCTACGGCAGTCACATGCCGTTTGTGGTGCGGGCTCTCGATGGCGACCCATCCACCGTGACCGCACCGACCCTGGCGCCCCTGAGTGAGGCTGTTGATCAGGCCCTGGCCATCCAGGCGGCGGAGTACCTGAAGCGCCTGGATATTCCGATCGGCCCACGCCAGGAATGGCCGCTTTGGGGGATTCCAAGCTTCGCTCCCGACAGAAACAAGTACATTGGTACTAAGCGACAGGCGCAGTGGGGTCGCGCCCTCTGTTACTGGAGTGACGCCGGCTGGGGTGACCTCGTGGAGCAAGGCAAGTACAGAGATGGCGTCTTCGACCAGAGCCTGGTTGACGCTTGCGTGGCGCTGGTCGGGCGGTGGAATCCATCACCCAGGCCGGAATGGGTCTGCTGCATCCCCTCCAGCCGTCATCCCGAACTGGTTCCCGACTTTGCTGCGCGCCTAGCCGATGCGCTGGATCTGCCTTTCTATGCCGCACTCGCCAAGGCGCGGCAGAACGAGCAGCAAAAGGCCATGCAGAACAGCACCCAACAGGTGCGCAACCTGGATGGCGCTTTTGCGGTCGCCCAGGAGCTGCCTTCAGGGCCATGCCTCTTGGTCGACGACATGGTCGACAGCCGCTGGACCTTTGCTGTGGCCGCCTGGCAGCTGCGAGCGGCCGGCAGTGGCCCTGTTTTTCCGCTTGCATTGGCCCAGACTGGGCAAGGCCGATGACCCTCGCTCCCGCGCCACCGATGGGTCCAGCCACCCTTTCGGACAACACGCAAGCAGTCCTCCTCCTCACCTCGCCCCTGCTGGCGGGCGGTGACTCCGGAGCAGCAGGTGCCAAGGTCCTGAGCGCCGGCGAGTACAGCCAGCTGGCCAAAAGCCTGCTCCAGACGAAGCATCAGCCCGCCGACCTTCTGAACGGCTCAAAAGAGGCCCTGCTCAGTGCCGCACCTCCGGAGCTTGACCAAGCGCGTCTCAACCAATTGCTCTCGCGAGGCTTTCAGCTGAGCCAAGCGATTGAGCACTGGGCCAACCGCTCCATCACGGTGATCGGTCGCGCTGATGAGGCCTATCCGCGGCGCTACAAACAACGCCTTAAACATCAGGCCCCTCCGCTGCTTTACGCCTGCGGCAATCCCGAACTGCTGCATCAACCGGCGTTAGCAGTCGTTGGTTCGCGTGCCACCACAGAAGCGCTGCTGCAGCAAACCGAGCAGATCGGCGCTTTGGCGGCTGCAGCGGGCATTGCGATTGTCTCCGGCGCTGCTCGAGGCGTAGACGAAGCCGCCATGGTCGGTGCGCTCCAGGCGGGTGGCTATGCGATCGGCGTCGTAGCCGACAGTCTCGAGAAGATGTGCGCCAAGCCCATCTGGCGCCAGGCCCTACTTGATGGACGATTGCTGCTGCTCTCCTCCGATGCACCCAGCGCGCGCTTCCAGGTCTGGCGGGCCCACGGGCGCAACAAGCTGATCTATGCCCTGGCCGATGCAGCCTTGGTCATGAGCTCAGCGAAGGGCAGTGGTGGCACCTGGGAAGGAGCCGTCGAGCAGCTCACCAAGCTCCAGTGCTGTCCTCTCTATGTCGTGGACGACCCTCGTGGTGGCGAAGGATTAGCGGCCCTGCATGACCAAGGTGCAGCGCTCTGGCCTTATCCCTCCACAGCAGAACGATTGAGGGAGGTGATCGCCAGCCAGCCATCACCCACCAACGCATCCCACGAAACTTGCGAACCAGCTCCGGCAATGTCGGCTTTGGAAGTCGTGCAGGAATCGCTCCTTGAGCCACGCCCTTCTGGTGCTGAACAGTCATCGGCCAAGGAACCACGCGCTGAGACGACTGAAGTGGAGATGAATCCAGTCGCCGCATCAGACGGCGGCGAACCACCAGCTCCGGAAGTCGAGCTCGAGCCCTTATCTGTCGGGTTGTCCATGACACCTGCAGAGCAGCTCTTGTCACTGGCCAACAAACTGCTCCTCGAAGCGTTGACGGAGGAGCGAACCGAGGATGAGTTAGAAGCCCTCCTGGGCTGCACCAAACCTCAGATCAAGGCCTGGTGTAAGAACCTTGTCAGCGAAGGACTGATTCGCAAACTCAACAAACCAGTCCGATATTGCAAGCGCTGAGTTCCGCTTCAGCTCAGATCCAACACGGTCCAGGTCGTATTGGAGACCGGTCCGCAGGCCATGCCTGATGTCGTGATTTCAAAGGCCACCCAACCAGGCTGATCAACGCTTTTCAAGAATGCGATGACGTCGACGGCCTCATCAGCAGCATCCTGAATGGCTTGATGAGCCGCCCATGCCCCCTGCAACTCGCTCGCGAGTGCTTCCGGCTCGTTAGGAACTTCATCAAACCAGATTCCACGAATGGTGGTGGCGTTCGGCTCTCCGCTCTCCTTGAACACCCGCTCCCCTGTTGAAGGGCAAAAGAAATTCCAGTCGTCACGCTGGAGTTCGATGACTTGCATGGTCTTGCTCTGTACTGAAGACCAGCCTCAACCCCGGGTGATCATCGCGAGCAGGTTCTCCTGCGAATAACCAGGATGGACTCAGCAGCTTCACGCCGTGACCACCACTGAATCCCCGAGTCCCGAGGCTGTAGCGGCGCAAGCCGCACGCACGATTGCGCTGCAGATGCTCGAGGAACGCGGCCGCGGGGCGGTGTTGGTCGGCGTAGCCCGCGTGGACGCAGCCCTGGAGACCATGCTCCAGGCCGTCATGGCTCCAGGTCCGAGCAAAGGGGATGGGCTCTTCCAACCGGAACGCCCCCTGGGCTCCCTCGGCGCCAAGGTGGCGTTGGCCCATCGCCTCGGCCTCATCGACGATGCGGTGGAGCATGCCTTGGGTGTGTTGCGCAGGCTGCGCAATGCCTTTGCCCATTCGGCCGAGTCAGCCTCCCTCACTGACGACACCCATCGAATGCGACTCGAGGCTGTCTATCTCGAAGTTCGCGCGAATCCGCTGTGGGGGCCACTCGAGGCCGTTCTTGCCGCTCAACCCCCATCAGCGCATGGCCCATTGGATGCAGCGCTTCGGGATTACATCCTGTTGATCACGATCCTGGTGGCCTTCCTGGAAGCCACCGCCAAGCAACTGAAGCCGGTCAAGCCACCCGTCGTCATGCGGTTTGCAGGCATCACCAAAGCCAACGACAGTCAGCCATGACCGCGAAGCTCCAGCGCTTCATCTCGGCTCAGAACGCTGGGAACCCAAGCAGCTACGAGCGCGCGCTGGCTGAATTGAAGGCTGGACGCAAACGCAGCCACTGGATCTGGTTCGTGTTGCCGCAGCTGCAGGGTCTGGGCCGTTCAGCGATGGCGCAGCGCTTTGGGATCAATGGGCGGGCAGAAGCGCAGGCCTACCTGGAAGAGCCCTGCTTGCGGCAGCGGCTGGAGAAGGTGATCAGCGTGATCTGCGACCAGCTGGAGCTGCCCGGCCAAAGCCTCGAGCATTTGATGGGCAGTCACCTGGATACAGCCAAAACGATCAGCTGCCTGACCCTCTTTGAAGCCGCTGGCCTGTCAAGCGCTACTGAACTGCTGAACCAGCTGGGCCGGCGCTGCCCCAAGACACAGGCCCTGCTCAGCGCTCCTGTAACACCACCCCCTGCCTGAGCACGGTGACGCGATCCACCGCAACCTGATCCGCCATCGGGTGACTGAGGCGCAGCTGCTGCAGAAGCGCCCAGTCGAGCTGCTCTCCCTCCAGCCAAGCCGGGAACCATTGGATGCGGCTCATCGACAGCCAAGCGGGCCAGCGCTCAGGCACGGTGTCACCAGCCGTCGTCCCAGCCACCCACACCGTGGCGGTCTCGCCCTGCTGCAAGACGCGGTAGTGCACCTGCAGCTTGTTGTGGGGGAGGCCTCTGCTCATCCCTGCGCCTGGCGTTCGTTCTCCTGCTGCTCCTCCTGCCACGCCCGCTGCAGATCCATCCGCGTGATCCGGTAGCCCAGTCGCCGTGCCGCCAGGATCAGCTCCTTGCGGGAGCGGCAGTGCTTGAGGGCGCGTTGGAGCGCTGCATCAGCCTCCACGTCGGCCACAAAACGCTCCAGCTCTGACCAGCTCATGGGAGGGGAACCCCTGGGTCTCTCACCATGCCAAGAGCCTCTGAAGTGCGCCAGGTTCCGCAGATCACACTCCGCCAAACCTTGCGTCAGCACTGAGAAAACCGGCCGGGACACCGGCCGGCGGGAGGCAAAGCCTCCCGAGGCAGCTCAGATCACTGAGACCGTGGTGCCCTTACGGCCCTGGAAATAACGGGCCATTGCATAGGCCGATTCAGCAGGGATCAGGCGGAGCTTTTTGACAGGCTTCCCGCGACGACCGATCGGGGTGGTGATGCGCTCATGGCCATAGGCCTTGATGCCATCGGGATAGGTGTGGAGCACCAGGAAGCGGATCTCGCAGCAGGGAGCGGTGGGGCGTGCCATGGAAGGGGAAGGCGTGGAACACCCCGACCGAGGCCCACTGCGGCGAAGGCGGCAAGGACTGCGTAGCAGCCCGGCCTGATCCTTGCCGCCTTCGACGCAGTGGGCACGCTGGGAGGGTCCACGCCGCTTCCATGGCACGCGCCGCCGCGGCTGTGTGGTGAGCCGATTGCTGGTGCGGACCGGAAGGAAGAGCCTCAAGGTCTATGGCCAGGAGTGGATCACCGAGAGGGTGAGCAGTCCCTGAAATGCACCGCACCGGCTCAAGACGCACCACCAGATGCGCCGCGCCGGGCACCTCCAGGATCGCCCCTTGTCAAGGGCTGACGCGAGGCGAGTGACTGGTTGGTGTGGCGCGATCGCCCCGGCTGTGCCGGTGCTCACCGCGCATCAGCGGATGGACTCGCCCCTTGACTGGCGGAGCGGTCCTTGAGGCGTTCCGTCGCTGCGCCGGAAGGCGTCAGTTCGTCATGGTCAGCCATGCCGTTGGTTTTGGTCCTGAGGATCCGGTCTCCTTGGTTGAGTCCTGCTATCGGGCCGTGGAGTGGCTGCTCGCCACCCACACCGCCAAAGGGCTTCTGATTCCCAGGCCCTGGATCGATCACCCCTATGGGGAGGAAGAGATCGCGTTGCTTGAGGAGGAGTTGCTGCCCGCGATGGCGGTGTTTCTCTCGCGGGTGGAGGCGATTGATCGGGCGATTGAGGCCGATCAGGAGCTGGAGTTCAAAGCTCATCAGGCCCGCTGAGGGCCAGGCCGGCGGTGGCCGGCCTTTTCTGCTGTTCCCGTTGGGCGGGTCAGCTGTTGATCGGGTTGCGCGGTTCCAGAGGAAGAATGCGCACCCGTTGACGGCGCTCATCGGCAACGATCAGGGCACCTTGATCCAGCTCATCGCTGTAGCTCCCGAGAAGATTGAGCACCAGCGAACCGATCACCTCAGGCAACACGTTCAAGCAGCGCACCTGCAGAACACTGGGGCCATCGGCACCAGAGAGGGCAAGCATGGTCCCGAAGTCGAGATCGTGGGTAAAGACCGCATAGCGATGGGCCAGGGCCCAGGCCATCAGGTCGCCATCCGGAGCGCGTGGATCGCCCACCTCGGACCAATGCACCGCCTCGTGACCGGCTGCTTGAAGGAGAGGGATCCACTCAGTCGACAAGTTCATATCGACCAGAAGCCGCGCCATCAGGTCAGCACCAGCGCCTCCTCTCGCTCCTCGAGGCGCCAGGCGGCGTAAGCCAGTGCCTCATCGATATCGGGTGATTCCAGCAGTGGGTAAGCCGCCAGGATTCGCTCTCGGCTGACGCCACTGGCCACAAGGCCAACGATGGTGCCAACGCTGATCCGTAGCCCGCGGATACAGGGCTTACCGCCCATCACAGCTGGGTCGTGCGTGATTCGAGAGAAGGCCATGGGATCAGCGTAGGCAGCGCGAAGGGATCAAGCCGTAGCGGATTCCGCGAGGAAGCTCTCAATCCAGCGCTGGTGCCGGCTGGTGGTGATCAGCCCGGCCAGGGATGGTTGAGCCTCAGGCACCTGGAAGGCAGCGCGGAAGCCTTTGGAGAAGGCCTCGAGCCGAGCGGGGGCGAGGGCCTTGATCCGTTCCTGCAGCCCAGTGATGGCGGCAGGCTGGAGGGGAGCATCAGCCGCCGCAACCGGCGCCTTGGCATCGCTCACCTGGCGCTGCTGCTTGTCGTAGAGCGCCAGGCCAAAGGGATTGCCAAAGGTCATCAACGCCCGCTTGGTGGCATCGGTCTCCGCTTCCTTGAGGGCCGATTCATGGGCCAGGCCCTTGTCGGCATCAATGCCATGGCCGGCGCCTGAGCCCTCACGGATCAGGGTGCGGTGGCCGGCGGTCACCGTGATGCGCACGCGGGCCGTGTAGGTGACACCCCAGCCGCTTTTGCGATCACGCCCGATTGGGCGTTCGTGTTCCGCCACGCAGCGGCTGATCAGGGTGCAGCGCTCCCAGCCATCAAACCCAAAGATGCGGTTGGCCTCTGCAATCACCTGCCACCCCTCGAGATAGCTCACCCGGCTGCGGCCCTGCTCCCGCTGCCGCACATTGGCCCGATCGAGGGGAGCCGAAAGAGCAGCCACCTGCCTCTCCGAAAAGCCGCTGCCTGGGCCAGAGGCCCCCTCGAGGTGGGCGGTTGCAGGGGCGGGCGATGGTTGAGCAGCGTCTTGGCTGAGGGTGTCGCGCAGCAGCTGGAGCGTTGTGGGTGGCCGGCTGGTGGCGTTGCGGCGAATTGGAGCTGAGTGGGAGGTGGCTGTGGATGTGATGGCCATGGCAAAGAATCTGTGTGTGGAGTGGAAGAAAGAAAGTGGCGCCCGCACCGGCAAAACCCCATCGAGAAGGGGCCCCTGGCCCCCTCAGGTGATGGACCAGTGGCGGCGTTTGATGAGGCGTGCGCCGGGTACGGCTGTTGCGGAGAGGGAGAAGGCGAGGTGGGCGGCTTCTGGTTTGGGGAGGCCGGAGATGGCGGATGAGATGACGGAACGGATGCGGGCCTTGATGGAGGTTTTGTTGGGAGTGGTGGTGGTTTGGGTGGTGAGGAGATCTGGGGGGAGGAGACCTGCGTCATCGATCTCGATGGCTTCTGTGGTGCGTGAGGTGAGGCGGTGATCGAGGAGGTTGTGGGCGGTGGCGGATGGATCGAGGCGGGAGAGGAGATGGATGAGGGTGGATTCGAGGGCGTCAGCGCGGTTGTCTTCTCGTTTGGCGAGAGCTGAGAAGCGCTTGGATTGAGAAGAGTGGTAGTTGGCTTCTGCGCGGAGGCGTTCGATCACCCAACAGGTGGCATCGGCTTTGCGCAGGAAGGCCTCGCGTTTGTTGTCTTCCAGGGCGAGGGATTCCTCGAGGTCGGCAATGGCGAGAGCACGTTCGTCGTCGTCCTCGGTGTCGAGGCGTTCGGAGAGGCGAGCAATCCAGGAGGTTTCGGCTTGGAGGTCGGTACCGAGCTCCCAGAGGGTGGGGAGCTGCGGGGAGGCGGCTGGAGGAGTGGTGACGGGAATGGCGACAGACATCGGTGTGTGGGTGTGAGGAATGGGGGAGGAAAGGGAATGGAGCCGTTGGCCTATGCCGCCTGTGGGATCTGGAGCACCTCGATGGGAATGGCCGAGCGGCGGCTGAGGCGATGGGCCTGATCGAGCAGGGAGGCGGTGCCACGTGAACCGGGGAAGCCGACCACCAGAAGGCCGGCCCCCATAGGCAGGGCTGCCAACACATCGAGCGAGCGCTGGAGCATCTGGCGATTGCGGATCGGCCCAGCGGCGCGGCCGTGTTGCTTCCAGGCAGCGGGGCAGGCGATCTGAAGCCAACCGAGCTGATCGGCAGCAGCGGCAATGGCTTGATCCGCGCCGCGGGCAGCGCCATGGAGCAGGGCCTGCACCAGGCGGCCACGGGTGGCACGCAGGAGATGGGTGGCGATCAATTCGGGGGGCCAGGTGAGATCACGGCCACCACCGGCCACAACCACGAGCTGGCCGCTACCTGGCGGAAGGATCGAGGCAAATAGAGAACCATCAGGCGGCGCCAATGCGGCGGCCTGAGCAAGCGAAAGCATGGGAAGAAAATGAGCGTAGAAGGATTTCTTTCAAGGGCTCCGGCTACAGCGGAGGCCATCCCTTGATCACCCCTCAATTGTATCAGTACGGGCGTACTATGCGCTAGGTGAGACGGGGTCTGCGAGGCTCTCTTCTTGAATCTTTACGGCTCTAGAACCAGGCATCTGAGGCATCAGCAGCATGGCTATTCGTCAAAGAGCCGAGCACACGGAAACACTCCAGAACGAAGCCATCAAGAGCGCTTGCAGGCGCCTCAGACGGGCCCCAATGCGCCGGGCCACCGCAGCCGCGGGAGGACGCCATGCCTGCAGAACCAACGCCACACATCCCGGCGGCGGCAAGGAAGGTAATGATCACGCGAGCGCCAGGGCCGGTGTCCGCGCAGCGGCTACGCCGGCTCGCCTAGCCCTGGCGCCGTGTGACATCCTCAAATTCCGCCGCAGGGTGGCGACTGAGCGCTTACGGCGTGCGCTTGCTGCAACGAACTAGGTTCCCGGTAGCTGTAGTCGAGACCTACACACTTGCGCCACGGCAGCATCCATACGGTCAGCCTGTGTCGCGCCGGGGTAGGGAGCTGGAGGCAACTGCTTGAGCTGAAGCATCCCGTAGGCCTCAGATCCGTTGATGCGCCGATTGCTCCATCGAGCACAGATCCCTTGGATCTGGACATCACTCAGGCCGATCAGCAGAGCCAAACTTCCTGCGAGCACGTGCCGTGAACCTGCAACACCACGATGGTGCCGACGAGGTCGTGGATTGTCAGCTTGCTCGCTGCTCCATTCATTCCCGTTCCACCACCGGCGCCCACTCCGCCTGGATGCCGATATCAGGCACACCCGATTCTTTGTTGGTCTTCTCCAGCCAGTCGGCGCGGATGATCCGGTGGCCTTTGCGAACACTGCGCATCCCGGCCGGTGCCTGGGCCGCCGCGCAGGATCGCCCACCATCGAGGCAAACCGATGGCGTCGCGGCACACCCTCCAATCAAGGCGGCTGAGACCAACACAATCCAAGGCCTCACGGGCGCTGCTCTTCTCGGGCCCAGATCCTTTCGAGGCTCCGCTTGAACTCCTGCTGATTCATCGGCCTGGCCCGGCGCCGGCCACGAATCGTGCTGCTGATCCACCAGATCTGCAAACCACCGAAGGCCAGAGCAAACAGGCCCAGCTGCAGGTACCCGGCGTTCAGATGCTCCATCACCTCGTGAAGCTCACTCCAGCTCAAAGGTGTTGTGGACGATCCCAGATCCATCAGGGCCCGGGACAGTCACAACAGCAAAGTGTTGGTCGCTTGTAGCTGCGTCTCTGTATCGCCACCGGAGTCCACTGCTTGCGTGGGAACAACCACTGCCGCTGCGCATGATCTCTCTCCTCCTGATCGCGAGGAAGGGGTGCACCTCGCCGACTTATCGGCTGTAGTTCTCCAGTTGCTCGAGCCCTTTGCGGAGCAACTGCTGACCACCCTCGATCATCCGCTGCTGATCGCCTTTGAACTGACAACTGGCCGTGCGGTACTGAACGGTCTTGCTCAGCGGCACGTACCAAAGCGCATCGAGTTTGCAGAAGTTGCGCCCCTTCTGCGCGGGCAAATCCTGCAGCAGCTCACCGCTCAGGCAGCGGTAGCCGCTGCGGTCCTTGCCCTCCCGCAGGCAGGTTCCAAGGTTGCGTACAAAGATCTTCTCCCCCTTGTTCTTGAACACCTGGTTGGCGTAGCCGGCAAACGACACCGGGTCGTAGCTGAAGGGCGCAGCTTGCGCTGCTCCGCTCAAAGCAGCCAGAAGCAACAGGGGGCTCAGATGGCGCAGCACTGGAAGCTGGTGCAACAGGAGGAGAACCAATCATCGGTTCAGCTGCAACACCACAGTCACATCAGACCCCTCTCCGGTGCTCCCTAAGGGCGAAACAGCGTCGCCACCTCATCCGCGGGTCCAACGCGCAACGTCCAGCGCGGTTGCGTGAAGTCCGATTGATCAGGCCTTGATCAACGTCCGACAAATCCTCTGGGCAGCTTCTCGCGCTCCGAACAGGTTGCGAGCCGCAGGGCCCAACTGGAGTGAGGCCAAGGCACCCATCAGGTGCACAGGCGTCTGCGGCCAACTCAGATCGACGTTGAGAACGGGCCAATCATCAACCAGTTCCATCGGTCGTTGGTGCTGCAGTTGAGCGGCCAAGGGATGGTGACTGACACCGCCGTGATGACCAGTCGCCAGCCAGAGACGATCCGCTGAGAGTTCAGCGCCGCCGCCCTGCAGCTGGACGATCCAGCGACCGTGAAGCCAATTGGCAGCCTGGACTTGGGCGTGCTCCAGCAGTTCAAGCCTGCCGCTGTTCTGTTCCTGCGTGAGGGCATGAATTAATGGTGGAGTAACGGAGCCTCCATCGCGGGCACCTTGAATCGCCTGCAAGCGTTGACGCATACAGGTTTCGCGCTGGAACGCCTTGAGGTATTTCGGCCCCAGCCAGCCGGGATCGGCGTCAAAAGGTTTGATCCGTAAGTTGCGGCGGATCAGCAGCGTGACCCGCGCACCACGCCTGATCGCACCAAGGCTGAGGTGTGCGCTGGTAAGGCCGCCACCCACGATCAGGATGTCCTGCCCCTTGAGATCGCCGCAAGCCTCAAGGTCCAAATTCTGGCTGTGCTGCAAGGCCGGGCTCGGGTAGCCCCCGTCTGCCAGCCCGTTCAACCAGCAGGGCAACACAGGAGCTGTGGGTCCAGTGGCAACCACCAGATGACGTGCCTCCTGCTGGGATCCATCGCTGAACGTCAGTTCAAGCCGATCGCGAGAGGAGCGGCCGAGAACCACAGCCTCCACAGCCAGCGGCTCTACGGCATCAGCCAGGCCGAACTCCTCGGCAACCTGCATGCAGAACGTGTTGAACAACCCGGTATGGGGTTGGCCGTAGGGCCCTTCCAGTTCACCGCTGCGATGACATCCATAGGCGTAGCTGCGCAGGGCGTTCGGATTGGGATGAGGATGGTGCGGCGAGGGTGAGCGCAGCCAGGGTATCTCGAACTGCCGCATCTGCCGCTGCCAACGGTTCAGCCAGTGGCCACTCGGATCGAGGATGCGCAGGCGTCGGCGCCAGGCCGGTCGTTTCTGCAGCAGTTGGCAACAGAGGCTGAGCGCGTGAGGCCCGGCACCGGCAATCACCAGATCAGCCATCCAGACAGGCCTCCTGGTGCTGGCAGCGGCTGCAGAGGCCATGAACCTCAAAGGTGTGAAACAGCGGCCTGAACCCTTGCAACAGCACGGCGCCAAGCCCCAAACCAGCGGTGCCCAGGGGACAGTGCGGCAAGGCCTGGATCGCGCCGCACTGCACGCAGATGAGGTGGTGGTCGTCTCGCTCCACGGGGGCGTAGAGGGTTTCGCCATTGGCGAGCTTGCGGGATCGGATCAGCCCGGCTTGCTGCAACAGCTTGAGACCGCGATACACCGTGGCCAGCCCGGTGGAGCGGTTGGTGGCCCTGAGGCGCTGATGCAGCGCCTGGGCGCTCAGCTCGCACTCAGCCTGTTGGAGCACATGAAGCAGGTGCTGCTGGCGGGGTTGGGTGATCGCGGAGCCCATCGAGCCTGACCGGAACCTCAGGTCTTGCTAGAACGAGAACCATTCTTACTCCCAGTCGGACTGTGGTCCGGCTCCTCTGGCCATGGCCTTCTCCAGCCCCGTTCCCGCCGCTGAGCGTTTACCGGTGACCGTGCTCACCGGCTACCTCGGGGCCGGGAAGACCACCCTGCTCAACCGGATCCTCACCCACGAGCACGGGCTCAAGGTGGCGGTGATCGTGAACGAGTTCGGTGAGGTGGGCATCGACAACCAGTTGGTGGTGGATGCCGATGAAGAGATCTTTGAGATGAACAACGGCTGCATCTGCTGCACCGTTCGCGGTGATCTGATCCGGATCATCGGCAACCTGATGAAGCGGCGCGACCGTTTCGACCACCTGGTGATCGAAACCACCGGGCTAGCGGATCCAGCCCCTGTGATCCAGACCTTCTTTGTGGATGAAGACCTGCGCGATGAGCTGCGGCTCGATGCGGTGGTGACCCTGGTGGATCTGCTCCACGTCCAGCAACACTGGTTCAGCGAGGAAGTCCAGGAGCAGCTGGCGTTCGCCGATGTGCTCGTTCTCAACAAGGCCGATCTCGTGGATGACGCCGAACGGGAGCTGGTGGAGCAGCGGGTACGGGCGATCAACCCCATGGCCCGTCTGCTCACGAGCCACATGGCCAATGTGCCGATGGATCAGATCCTCGGTGTTGAGGCCTTTGAACTGGAGCGCGCCCTCAGTCTGGATCCAGGATTCCTGGCCGAGGAGCATGACCATGAGCACGATGCTGCCGTGAGCTCGGTGGCCTTGGTCGAGGAGCGACCCATGGACCTCGAAAAGCTCGGCCGTTGGATCTCTGATCTGGTGGGCAGCCGCGGACCGGATCTGTTCCGGATGAAAGGCATCATCCAGCTGGCTGGTAAGGATGAGCGTTATGTGCTCCAGTCGGTGCACATGCTGATCGACGGTGACTTCGATCGTCCCTGGCACGACGGTGAGCGGCGCCGCACCGAATTCGTGATCATCGGTCGCGATCTGGAACCCGATGGCCTGCGGGCCGGTTTCGCAGCCTGCGTGGCCTGACTCAGCCATGGCACAGGCGCCCTTGGTGAGCGAGCGGCTCTGCGGGGATCTGCAGCAACCGATCACGGCTCTGGCCTGGTCGGCCGATGGAGAGTTTCTGGCGATCGCCAGCGCCGGCGGCGAACTGCTCTTGCTCGATTTCCGCGCCGGCTGCGAGGAGCTGTTGCGGGGCGAGCACAACAGCAGCCTCGATGTGGTGGGCTTCAGCGACGACGGCCAGTTCCTGATGGCCGCCGGCCAGAGCGGTGAGCTGTTGCTGTGGGAGCTGGGCGGCACAGGAGTCAGGCCCCTGGCGATGGGCCCCATGGCGCTGGGCGGTGGCTGGATCGATGCAGCGGCCTGGCAACCCGATGGGTTGTTGCTCGCGGTGGCCAGCGGACGGCAGGTCCGCCTCTGGGATGGAGCGCTGCGGCAATGGCGTGAAGACCCGCTTGCTCTGCCGGGCAGCGTGCAATCGCTGGCCTGGAGCCGCGACGGGGGGCAGTTGGCAGCGAGCTGCCAAGGGGAGCTGACCCTCTGGCGACCGGCAGAGGCGCCAGAGGGGGAACCACCGCTGCGAAACAGCATCGCGTCAGCTGGATTGGCGCTGAGCTTTTCCGGTCCTGGGCACCATCTGGCCTGCGGACTGCTGGATCGCTCGCTGTTGGTCTGGCCCGAGCACTGCCTTGGTCAACCCTGGCAGTTCAGTGGTTTTCCCGCCAAGGTGCGCCTGCTGGCCTGGAGCGACCGATCAGGACGGTTGGCTCCCCTGCTGGCAAGCGCTGCGGCCGACTCCGTGATCCTCTGGACGCAGATCAACCAGGGCGCCAAGGCCTGGCGACCTGAGCCCTTGCTCTGTCATCAACGCCGGGTGAGCGGACTGGCCTTCGCTCCAGGCAGCACCTTTTTGGCCAGCGCCTCTGTGGACGGCACGGTGGCTCTTTGGAACGGAAAAGGGCACTTGCTTCAGGTGCTGGAAGGTCAGGGAGCCGGATTCAACAACCTCGGCTGGCGTGGCGATGGACGGCATCTGGCGGCTGGTGATGCCCAGGGGCGCTGGTGGCTGTGGCCGGTGACGACACCAGCGGCGGAGCGCTCCCATGCACGGGCCGGTGGCGGCTTCAAAGCCAATCCATAAGATGAGAACGATTATCGCTATGGCGTTTCAGATGGTGATGGGTCTGCGGTTTTGGCGCCTGCCTGGCGCCCTGTTCCTGGCTGCATCTCTCGTGGCCTGTGGCGCTCCGCGACAGGCTGATCAGCCCTCCGAGACGACGGGCATCGAGGTGGTCACCACCTTCCTGCCGATCACCCTGTTCACCCGCGCCGTCGCCGGGGATTGCGCCACGGTCAAGGCGTTGGTCCCACCGACCACAGGCCCCCACGACTTTCAGGCCAAGCCAGGAGATCTGGCGGCGCTGCGCCAGGCCCGCGTGCTCGTGAAGAACGGGCTGGAGATGGAGAGCTTCCTCGACAAGCTGGTGGCCTCCGCCGGCAACAGCCAGCTGGCTGTGATTGATTCCAGCCGCGGGATTGCCACCATCGACTCGCCCGAAGGCGAAGCGGAGCACGGCCATGAGCATGGAGAGGACGAGGGCCATGGACATGCCCATGGAGCGGTGAATCCCCACATCTGGCTCGATCCGCTGCGGGCTGTTCAGCAGGTGGAAACCATCCGCGATGGCCTTGTCAAAGCCGACCCCAGCTGCGCTGAGGGATACAAGCGCAATGCAGCGGCCTACACCGCAGAGCTGCGGGTGCTGAACGATGAACTCGCCACCGAACTGAAGCCTTATCGCGGCAAGACGTTCATTGCCTTCCACGATTTCGCCCCTTACTTCGCCCAGCGCTACAACCTCAAGGCTGATTTCCTGGTGGATGTGCCGGAGCTGAACCCCAGCCCGGCTGACCTCCAGCGGGTGGCCGCCGAGGTCAGGCAAACCCAGCTCAAGGCCCTGTTGAGCGAACCGCAGGAGGGTCAGCGCTCCTTCAACACCCTCGCCAAGGATCTGGGCATCAAGATCAGCGTGTTCGACCCCCTCGAAACGGGTTCAGACCAGTCCGCCAGCGACCCTCAGACCTACTTTGTGGTCATGCGCCGCAATGTGGCCGATCTGATCCAGGCCTTTGGTGGCTGAGTCCTGATGCGTCAGCCCGTCCTGCAGGTCCAAGATCTCAGCGTTGAGCGGAGCGGCCGGCTTGCGGTGGAGGGCGTGACCTTCGCCCTTTCCCCGGAAAGCGATACCGCCCTGGTGGGGCCCAATGGTGCCGGCAAAAGCACCCTCGTGGCCGCCTTGCTGGGGCTGGTGCCCCGGCGATCCGGTGCGGTGGAAATCCTTGGGCAGCCGCTAGGCATCGATGGGCAGCTGCCTCGAGCCGTCCGCGCCCAGATCGCTTATGTGCCCCAGACTCTGGCTCTGCAAGGGCGTTTCCCGCTCACCGTGGCGGAGTTCGTCGGCTTCGGCTTCGACCCCCCAGGGCTGCGCCTTCCCTGGAAGGATCAGCGCAACCGCCATGTTGCGGTGCAACAGGCCCTGCAGCGCACCGGTTGCGAGGAACTGGGCCAGCGCTTGCTCAGTGAGCTCTCAGGCGGTCAACTCAAGCGGGTTCTCCTGGCGTTTTGTGTGGTGCGCCCCCGCCAGTTGTTGGTGTTGGATGAGGCCCAGGCGGGCCTGGATGCGCCCTCCAATGAGCAGTTCCAACAGCTGCTGTTCAACTTGCGGCGTCAGGAAGGGTGGACGGTGCTGCAGATCTCCCATGATCTCGATATGGTGCGCCGCAGCTGTGATCAGGTGCTCTGCCTGAATCGGCGGTTGCGCTGCAGTGGCAGCCCCGATCACGCCCTCAGCCCCCAGAGCCTGAATGAGCTCTACGGGCCCCACATGATCACCTACCGGCATCAGCACCATGACTGACGCCGCCGCCCTGGCCTCCATCCTGGCCGAACCCTTCATGCAACGTGCCCTGGTGGGGGGGCTACTCACCGGCAGCCTGGGTGGTTTATTGGGCAGCTTTGCGGTCTTGCGCCAGCTGTCGTTCTTCAGCGATGCGCTTGGCCATTCGGCCTTGCTGGGAATCACCGTGGGCATCTTGCTGGGGATCAATCCCACCTTGGTGTTGATTCCGTTTGCCGTGGTCTTCGCCTTGCTGGTGCATCAACTGGTGCAACGCAGCGCCTTGCCCACCGATGCACTGCTGAACATTGTGTATTCGAGCTCGCTGGCGGCTGCTGTGCTTGCCCTGAGTCTGGTGGAGACCTATCGCGGTGGGATTCAACAGCTGCTGTTCGGCGACATTCTGGGCATCAGCTGGGTGGATCTCGGCGTGATCGGTGGATTGCTTCTGGTTGCTTTGCTGTATCTGAGCCTGAGCCTTCGCGCTCAGGTTCTGCTCACGCTCAACACCGATCTCGCCGGGGCGATGGGTGTGCGCAGCGGCTGGCACCGCCTGGCCTTCATTGTTTTGCTGGCGGTGGTTGTGGCGGTCTCGATCAAAGCGGTGGGTGTCTTGCTGATCAGTGCATTTGTGGTGATTCCTGCTTGCGCAGGCCGCCTGCTCAGCCGTCGCTTTCCTGTTTATGTGGTCAGTTCAGCTCTTCTGGGAGGAGGGTGCGCCCTGGTGGGGTTACTGGGATCGGGTTTAACGAACCTGCCCTCAGGCCCGTGTGTGGTGATGGTGCAATTCCTGGGCTTTGTGGTGGCGTTGGTGATCAGTCAATCGACGCGACGTTCCCCAGCAGTTGCCGGGCCAGGAGGGCGCCAAATTCTTGGTGGAGGCCCAGCCGCCCCGGAACCACACTGACCTGATCCGCCGCTGCGGCGAGGGCTTCCATTTCAGATCGCGAGCGCGGTGGTGCCTGGGCGGCCACCACCAGCTGCAGAGGGCATTGCAGCAACCGAGCCTGTTGGAGCCACCAGGCTCGATCGACCGCTGGATCAAGGCCACCGCTCACAAAGGCCACGCTCGCGAAGCGAGCCCCCGGGCGGCGGGCCAGCTGTTGTTGCTCCCGAATCCGCTGTGGGGTCAACAGGTCAGGGTCCACCCAGACATGACGCCGCAACATCAGCTTGAGAACGGCTCGGCTGGTGTTGAGCCGGTACAGAGCCGGTCCAATCAGCGGTGCGGCGATCACCTGCTGCAGCCAGCTGAACTGTTGGGGCGGCCAGCCGGTCATGGTGGGAAGTGGCCCACGCCAGGTGGGGGCAACCGCCACCAGGCTCTGCCAACGAGCCGACCATTCAGCAGCCAGGCCCAGGGCGATGGATGCGCTGTGGCCGGCTGCCACCACGGTGATGCGACCTGGGTGTGTTGCACGCAGATAGGTCAACACCGCCCGGAGTGCAGAACGCAAGAAAGACGCGTCGTAGGTGATGGCTGGGCGATCGCTCTCACCGAAACCCGGCCAGTCAAAACTGACGAGATGGCGTTGATCACCGACGGCCTTCGCCAAGGGCTTCCACTCGCCACGACTGGAGACGGTGCTCAGCGCCGGCAGCAGCAACCAGAGCGGTGCCGATCGGGGCCCGGAACGCTCCAGGATGACCCCCAGGCGATGACCTCCCAGATCCAGCTGGAGGCGTTCGGCGGTTCCCCCGAATGCCGGTGTCATGCGAAGCCCCGACCGCGGGATCCAGGCTGTTGGCCCACGCTCCGGAAGGCGATCCGGTCGCTGCCTGGGTCGTAGAGGCTGTAGCGGAGCCCACCGCCGATGCCGATCACCTTGCGCTGGGGCACCACCTGCTGAAGTTGCCGTTCACCGGCCAGATCGCGCACGGTGGACGCGATCCCCCCGCCCGCCAGCTCCACGCAGAACTGCTCGCCGCTGCGGGCGGTGAACAGGCGATTCACATCCATGCGGGTGAGGCGATCCAACAGCAACAGCGGTGAGCTCTCCGGCCCCAAACAATCGCCCACATCGGCGGAGCTGCCATGCAGCAGGGCGCAATCCAGTTCGATGAAGCCGAACTGCAGGGCTGCCAGCCAGGCCAGATGCCCTGGATCCACGGCTTCTTGCAGGGCCTCCACGGCAGCCTGGCCGAACTGCTGACGCAGAGGGTCAGCCCGCCGTTCACCGCGATAGCCGCGTTCGGCGAGCAACTGGTCTTCCCACCAGCCGTAGATGCACTGAGGCGCCAGCTCACCTCGGCGGGGATCCTGCAGCCGATCCAGGAGAGCATTGGCATCCCGATCGGGACCAATCAGATCACCCAACACAAACAGGGTGTCAACTCGACCCAGCTGGCGCAGATCCCGTTGAATCGCCTCGTAGAGCGCAAGGTCGCCCTGCAACCCGCTCACCAGTGCCCAGCGTGCCATCAGCGTTCACACACGTGGCTGGCGTCATCGGCCCGCTCGGCGTACTCAAAGCCATGGCGCAGACGCCAGGCGAACACCGGCGGCAGTCCAACCTCAACGATGGCCCTGCAGGTGCGCTCCACGTCGTAAGGCACTTCGCGGATCTCGACGTTGCCGGTGGCCTCGTCGTGAATGACATAGGTGGCGTGGGTGTTGCCGTGTCGCGGTTCACCCACGGAGCCGGCGTTGACGATGCGGCGCACGGGCAAGGCCATCTCACGCTCGGCGGCTGCCTGCGGATCCGCCGGCGTCTGCACCCGCACGCGGATGACGCCATCGCGCAGCTCTCGCACGTAGGGGCGGTGGGTATGGCCGCAGAACAGGGTGTCGGCGTCGGCCGTCTGGACCCGTTCCAGAGCAGCAAAGGCGTCCATATCCGGCAGTAGGTATTCGTGCTGACTGTTGGGGCTGCCATGCACAAACAGCAGCCGATCGCGTCGCAAGGTCATCGGCAGGCTGGCGAGGAAGGCCTTGTTCTCCTCGCTCAGCTGCTCGGCCGTCCATTGATGGGCCTGATGACCGCGCCGTTCCGCCAACTGTGAGGGGTAGCTGCATTCACAGGCATTCAGCCCCTCGATGATGTCTTCATCCCAGCAGCCCTGACAGCTGGGGATGGAACGCTCCCGAACCAGGTTCACCACCTCATTGGGCTGGGGGCCGTAACCCACCAGATCCCCCAGACAGGTGATGGTGGTGATGGCCCGTTGATCGATGTCGCTCAGGACCGCTTCCAGGGCGGCCAGGTTGGCGTGCAGGCAGGAGATCACGGCGTGAGCCATGGCGATCAGGCAGAACGAGTGGGTGGGGTGTGGCGTTGGCGCAGGGGAGCCTGTTGCAGCTCGAGCACGGCATCACTGAGCAGGCAGTCGCGCACGGTCGCCTCGATCGCCGCTGGGTCAAGGTCCCTCCCCTGAACCACCAGGCGCGAAAGGCGCTCCGGGCGACCGTCAGGTGGGGCGAGCGTTTGCAGGGGCAGGAACTGAGATCCCTCCTGGCTGACCATCCAGTTGCAGAAGAAGGCCCGGCCGTCCGGCAGGTTCATCAGGGCTTTGGCGCGGTACACATCGCCATAGGCCCCATTCACGAGTTCGAACCAGAAGCTGCTCAGGCTGTCGGGATCCCAGACGGTGGCGTTGAGGTTCAGGCTCCAGGCCTGCAGATGGCTGAAGTCCAGCGTGTCCTGTCGGGGCAGCTCAGGGTCTCGACCGAAATGCAGATGGCGATCGGGGTTGAGATGCAGGGCTTGCAGCTGGGGCATGACCCGCCGATCCACACCCGCCAGGCCTGGCTGCGCAGGGGGATGAAACTGAGGCAATTCGATCAGGGCGAGCAGGTCGGCGGGATGCGGGGCCAAGGCCTGATCAAGGTCGCCCAGATCCAGCAGATCCGGACACTGGTCGCGCAGATAGGCCAGATCGAGACCACCGTCTCGGGCCTGAGCAAGGCCTTCATCGGGATACCCGGTGACCCGCAGATAACCACTGGGGCCGCGATAGCTCTGGATCTGACTGAGGATCCACGTGGTCTTGCCGCAGCCAGGCGGCCCGGAAAGGAGCACGGTGTGGCTCATGGCGCCGCGACACAGGCCTCAAGCTGGGCCTTGAGGGTGGGCTGATCGAGATCCTTGCCGATCACCACCACCTTGGTGTGGCGCGCCTGCTGCTCAGGCCAGTCGGAATCGTCAATGGTGAAGCGTTTGCCGCAAAGGTGAAAGAGGTGGCGGCGATCGCTCTCACGGAACCAGAGCACGCCCTTGGCGCGAAACACCGATTCCGGCAACTGGTTGTCGAGGAAGTCCTGGAAGCGACGCAGATGGAAGGGGGCCTCAACCGAGAGGCTCACCGAACTGAACCCCTCCAGCTCCGGGGTGTGCGCGTGGTCATGGCCCCCTGCGTCGTGGTGATGGTGATGGTGATGGTCGTGGTGGTCGTGATGTTGGTGTGTCGCGTGGTCGTCCTCTCGCGCCTGCAAGGCGGCCAAGCGATCGCTCTCGAACAAGCCCACGCTCAGCAGCAATCCCAGCGGCACATCCCCACGACTGGCCCGCAGGATGCGGGCGTCGGTTTTGATCGCCCGCAGCTCCGCCTCAACCTCCGCCAGACGAGCCTCATCCACCAGGTCCGTCTTATTCAGCAGGAGGATGTCGCCGTAGACCACCTGGGCACGGGCGATCGGGCTGTCCAGGGACGTCGCGCTGAAGTGTTCGGCATCGATCAGGGTGATGATCGAATCCAGGCGTAGGTGATCCCGCAGGTCGCCGGCCATGAAGGTCATGGCCACCGGCAGGGGATTGGCCAGCCCCGTGGTTTCCACCACGATCAAATCCAGGGGCTCCGGGCGCTCCAGGACGCGATGGACGGCATCCTGCAGTTCCCCATTGATGGAGCAGCAGATGCAGCCATTGCTGAGCTCCACCATCTGGTCACTGGTGGCCACCACCAGCTCGTTGTCGATGCCCACCTCACCGAATTCATTCACGAGCACGGCGCTGCGCAGGCCTTGCTGGTTGCTCAGGATGTGATTGAGCAGCGTGGTTTTACCGGCGCCCAGAAAGCCGGTGAGCACCGTGACCGGGATCTGAGCCATCTGCCGCTCCATCGAACCCGACACCTGTGAGAACGGTTTTCATTCTGGGCGATCAAGGGCCCCTCTGACCAGGGGATGCCACGAGCTCGGCGACGGGATCGTAGTTTGTGCACATGTGCACAACAGTTCCATGACCACGACCGAGCGCCGTTGCACCTCCAGTCGCGACGGCAAAGTGATGCTCTCCTGCTGGATTCCGGAGGCCCTGCGCGAACAGCTGGACCAGGCCTGGGCCGATCAAGGCCTTCGCCGCCATGGCCGCACCCAGAAGGGTATGGAGCTGATGATCGAGGCGTACCTCAGGTCGCAGTCCTGACCGAAGGCGTCCGGGGGATGGATCCAAGACTGTGGACAGCCTCGATCAACAACGTCGAGGTCGAGAGTCGGTCGCATCTGGTCAGATCCTGATCAAGGTTCAGTCACCCTTCTTCTGGCAGATCGGATTTGGCTGGTGACAGGTCAAGCAGCGCCGCTGCCCTCTGGCCTCCTCACACACCACCACAAACGACATGACCGGCTCCCCGCTTTCGCGCTGTTGGCTGCAACGGACGGCGCTCAGCTGCCTCGGCGTCTCCGCAGCCATCAGCGCATTGCTGCCGCAGATGGCAATGGCACGCCCCTGGCCCATCCCGCAATCGCGCTGGACTGGCAGCGTTCAGGACTATCCGGCCGCTGCGCCACCAGCGCCGCGCCCGTGGTGGACGGGCAATTCAAGTCAGAGCTACGGCTCGGGCTACGGCGCACAAACAGGCAACGGGTATCAGGCCTATGGCACCCCGCCCCTCACCCCAGAGCAACAGGCCCAGCGCTGCAACACCGGCCGCTTGATCGGTGGCCTCGGTGGTGGCGCTGTCGCCTACGCCATGTCACGGGATGACGGCCGCGCCTGGGCGATTCCCCTCGGTGCACTTCTCGGCTCCCAGGTGGGCTGCAACGCCGCGGCTGGTCGGGGGCCGCTGCCTTGGTGAGAACAAGAGGGGGGCCGCGGTGTGAGGAGTGCGGCCCGGTGCTGCGCCATAGGACTGCCGAGGGGTGAGGACCTCTCCCGGTGGGTGGACGAGCACCGCTCACTCATGGCTCAGGTGATGGCCCAAGCGCAAGCTCTTGCTGCGTCCTGACCCTGCAGCGATCAAGGGTGAGCATTCGTTGCACGGGGATGACGCAGCAGCCAAGCGGACACACAATCGGCGCAGGTGCCGACGAGACAGCCGCACCTGCTTGAGCGCCACGTCTCCCTCGCCCGGCCGCTCCGGAGAACCCTCGGTTCACCCGCCGAGGGCTTTCTGTTGCTTGCAGACCGCAGAATCCACCGCGGAAGCACCACGCAGTACTTCTTTGGGATTTCTTTAGATTGCTACCCGTATTCAGACGTGCATCAGGCTGTCACTCGCTTTGGCCCGGCCTGATGTAGCGCGAGCGACAAAAGACCACTTGAGCAGCATAGGCGTCTCAGTCTGTCAAGACTCCTGTGCTGACCTCAGGACACGTAGGTTCGCTCGGATTCAGCCCGCGAGCGGCTGTTACTAGCACTGATGAAGTCGATCAAGACCGCAGCAGCTCCGGCACTCACCGTGGCTCAATTAGAAGCGAGCTACCCGGCGTATTGCAAGGCCTTGCGGATGTTGGTGCAAGACGGAACGTCGCTGAACAAAATCCAACGCACGGTTTGCTGGGATCGCCTGCAGTTGCTGCACACCACCCTGCCGCGTCAATACCGCGACCCAGTGGTGCATTACGCCATGGTCAAGCGGGATGTGGACCAACAGCAAGCGCTGGCTGGCTGACGACCGCCGCCATCTGTTTATTCACCACCTGAGTCGAATCCTTCTATGCCGGAGACCATTCAAGAGCCGCTCAAGATCCTGATTGCCGACGACGAAGCCAACATCCGCCGCATCCTTGAAACACGCCTGGCGATGCAAGGCCACCAGGTGGCTTCTGCTCAAGATGGCGCAGAAGCACTGGAGCTGTTCCGCAGCGTTGAACCCGATGTGGTGGTGCTCGACGTGATGATGCCCGAGCTCGATGGCTTTGCGGTGCTCGAGCGCATCCGAGCGCAATCGGAAGTGCCGGTGATCATGCTCACCGCCCTGGGCGATGTGGCCGATCGCATCACTGGGCTGCAGCTGGGCGCCGACGATTACATGGTTAAACCCTTCTCCCCCAAGGAGCTGGAGGCGCGTATCCACTGCGTGATGCGCAGGGCAAGCCAGGGCCAGGGCGGATCCGGCGTCGGCTCAGCCAGCTCCAATGTGATCGCGGTTGGTGATCTCAGCGTTGATTTCAATCGCCGGCAGGCCTTCCGCTGCGGCGAGCGCATCCGCCTGACTGGGATGGAATTTCACTTGCTGGAGCTGTTGATCAGCCACCACGGCGAACCGATCAACCGCCTCGACATGCTTGAGAAGGTGTGGGGTTACAAGCCCGGCAAGGCCTCCGATAGCCGGGTGGTGGATGTGCACATCTCACGTCTGCGCGCCAAGCTGGAAGAGGATCCAGAAAACCCGGAATTGATCATGACGGCTCGGGGGCAGGGGTATATGTTCCAACGGCTGCAAAGCAGCGTTGCAGCAGAAGCCGCATCAGCTGCCTGATCATCCAAGCGATGGCATAACCGCAGCGAATTGAGGCCCCAGCAAATTGCTCGAGATACTCAGCATTCGCCGTGGCTGCGCTCCCATTGCAGCGCCGGTGAAGCCTGCGATGGTATGGACCGTGGATGAGGGTCAGCCACCAGATCTGAGGGATCACAGCGTGCGATCCAGAAGCGCAGTTGCGGGTAGCGCTGTTGCATCGCAGCGTACTGCTCCGATGCGCGATAACCCCGTTCAAGCTTTCGATAGGCCGATTCGCTGGTCATGGTGTGAGCACTACCAGAGATTGGTGTCAGCCCTGAGTCGGAGACTCTGGGATTTGGTTCTGTTGTCATGGTCAATGTTGTGGTAATCCCACTGCAGAGGCAGATCAACTGTTGCAACGTTGATCAAAACGTTGATCAAGAGGCTCAAGTCGCGCCATGGGCTGTCAGCGGGAGCACACGCGAGCACGGCAAGAGCACACTGATGGATCTGGTGAATCTGAGCTGATTCACCAGATTTCAAGGACTCTCAGCGCCACCTGATAGCGAACAGAGCAGCGGCATCGGCAAGCGGCAGGTGCGCCAGTCGCCATTGCCGGTGCACACCTCAACGCCAATCGAGCTGGTCGCATCGCCGCCGGTCGATGCCAGCAACCAATCGATGGCCTCAGCGATCGCGTCATCGATGCTCTGATACTCACCATCGAGCTGCGCATGGGGTTCGCAGCAGCCATCAATCAACCGGTAGCGGCGCTCCGCAGGCACGTGGTAGTGCTGGACACGAACCCTTGTAACAGCACCCGTCATCTCCCGCCCTTCCACCAGTTGCGAAACCATCCTTGTCGCCTGGCGAGGGCTCCGAGGGTGTTCAACAACACTGTCTGAGGGATTGGCGGTCTGCCGCATGGACACACCGTTTGGCGTGTGGCTTCCGCAGGTCACGATCCTGCGCAGCCGCAAGCTCAGCGACGCCCAAGGGGCGGTGGAGGCCATCCGCCAACGCCATTGCGTGCTGCTCCAACTCGATGACACCGCACCGGAGGAAGCCCAGCGCATCATCGATTTCCTTTCCGGCGCAGTCAGCGCTCTTGATGGTCAGGTCGAGCGCATCGGGGAGTGCACCTTTTTGTTTGCTCCAGCTGGCGTGACGGTCAGCCAGAGCTGAACCCATCGGTTCATCAACCAGCCCGTGGTGTGCTGGAGCAGGCACAATCGAACTCCCTCGATCCGCAGCGCTTGGCCCGCCTGGAAGCGATCCTCACGGGAGTGCCTGGCGATCGAGAGCTGCGTCTGGTGCTCGAGCAGCTGGATCCAGGCAGCGCAGGCACCTTCACCTGGCTGGATCAGCGCAATGCCTCCCTCGGCTTGATGCCCAGCAGTGCGGCTGTGCCTGTGCAGGTGTTGCTCGAGCTCAAGGGCCGCGGTGAACTGCTCGTGTTGGTCACCAGCCGAGAAGGCATGGGCACAGGTGCACCCCTGACCCAGAGCGTGCATGAGCAGATCCTGCAGCGCCTCGCACAACTGCTGCCCGAGAGCGTGTTGCAGTACCGCTCCGATCGGGACGGGCCCTTGGAACGCATCAGCACTTCCCGCCCAAGCGGGCTTCCCCGGGCGCATGAGCAGCAGTTGTGACGTTGCACGACTGACACACTGCTTTTCGGCAAGTAGCGCTTGCAAGGTGGGGTAGTTGCCTTGGCGCCATGCAGCAGCATCGTCCCGCTCCACGCATCAAGGCCGCCCTGGCGCAGATCGGTGCCTGGGTTCTCGATCAGCCTGTGCCCTCTGCGCTCGAAGGCCAGTGCTGTGATCGCCTCCGCCCCAACCAGATCCGCCTGGAGCTGCTGCAGAGCCTTGAGAACAACGGACTCGGCAGCGGCAATTTGGTGGAGTGGCGCTGGGATGCACGCCAGGGACAGGCCAAGGGATGGCTGTGGCAGGCCGGTGCGTTGCAACGCTTCCGCTGGTCGCGCCAGTCCGGCCGACTGACGCTGCACGAGCAGTTGAACTGCGTCACCACCACGCCCATGCAGGCGCTGCGCTGAGGCCATCTGTCTAGGGGGTGCCTGCATCGTTGATGCCGCTGATCGCGATTGCTTGATCGGCGGCTGCGATTGATCAGCACCCCTCAACCGTGGATCAACTCACAGGGCCGCGCACTTTTTCCACAGTTTTTCCACATGCGACCAACGACAGACTCAAGCTGTCAAGCGCATCTCCAGGAATGCTTCCGGAAAAATGTTCTCCCCCTTGACAGTCCGCGCCTGCACCGGCGAGCCAAGCAAGGGGTCAGGCCATGCATCCCTCACATGCCCTGCAGCGCAGTCAGTCCTGCACTGGGACTCCTGCGCCCCTCTTGAAGCAGCACCTTTTGACGCCGCAACCACCGCTATGCGCTGATGGGTTGGTGATCGGATGAGGTGTTGGTTGGCAGAGGTTCCTGACGCAATGGCTCCGCACGTGAGTGTGGAAAACCAATTCCCGGCTGATTTATTCGATTCGATGGTGGGATTCATCGAACAGCACCCCCAGTGGGATCAGTACCGGCTGATGCAATCAGCCCTGGCGGGCTTCCTCTTTCAACAGGGCTGTCAGGACAAGCCGGTGGTGCGCCACTACCTCGATGGCCTGTTCCGCAAACCCGAGATCGCCGCGCACTGAGACCGCTCGGAAGCCAGTACTGGCCATGCTCCCCAGCGATTCCGATCTGCTGACGCAGCCCGCAGAAGAGCCGAACGCAAGGCCATCATCCAGCCATATTGCAGTTGGGTGAGATGGCGGCTTCTGGTGGTGAGTTCAACGGCAACAGCCTCAGTGAGCTGGGCGGCCGCACGTTGATCCAACTGCGGGAGCTGGCTAAACGCATCGGCCTCGGCGGCTACAGCCGCTTGAACAAAGAGGGCCTGATTGAGGCGATGAGCGAATCGGAGGCCTCAAGAACTGCGGTGATCACGGCTCCCGAAAAGCTGGAGTCAACCGCTACTTCTTCTCCTTCTGCAGCCTCGCCAGAGCTGCCCAGCCACATCACCTTCCTGCCTCGTGATCCCCAGTGGGGCTATGTGTTCTGGGAGATCAGCAGCAGGGATCAGGAGCGCGCCAACGCCGCGGGTGCCACGCAACTGGCGCTGCGGGTAGCGGATGTGACCGGCTTGCCTTTGGGCGCCGCCCACCCCCACACCCTGCAGGAGCTGGTGGTGAGCAGCGGCGCTACGGAATGGCACCTGCCGATGCCCGTGAGCGACCGCGATTACCGCGTGGAACTCGGTTACCGCACCCAGAGCGGCGGTTGGTTCTCCTTGGCCACCTCCTCGGCGGCGCGGATGCCGGCGCTGGAGCCTGCGGCCGTGGTGGCCGATGCTTTTGTGCCCTTCTCGCTTGAGGCACCCGTGATGGCCGCCGCTCAGCCGGTGGTGAGTGGTGGGGTGGAGCACGAGCGGATCTATCAACTGGCCACCGCAGGCACCCTGCGCAGCCGCCGCGTGGGATCAGAAGTGCTGCATGAGTGGGACCAGGATTCCGCGCGCAGCGGCGCCCTCAACGATTCCGGCGCCGGCCTCTGGGCCAGCGGCCGCAGTGAATCAGGCAGCGGCATCGTGCGGCCCCGCTCCTTCTGGCTGGTGGCTGATGCGGAGCTGATCGTTTACGGCGCCACTGAACCCAGCGCACGCCTCTCGATCGGTGATCAAGAGATTCCGCTGGAGGCCGATGGCACGTTCCGGGTGCATGTGCCCTTCCGCGATGGCGAGCAGCTATACCCGATCCGTGCGGTGGCGGCCGATGGTGAGCAGGAGCGCTCGATTCGCCTGGAATTCGAGCGCCGCACTCCTGCAGCACGGGTGAACTGCAAAGAAGATGCCGTGCTCGAGTGGTTCTGATCCCTCAAACCTGATCCATCCATGAAGCGCACGGGCGTGGCTCGAGGCCCTCTGCTCCTAGTCGCCGCCATGGCGCTGTGCGCTGCTCCGCTGGCCACTGCCAACGCCCAGGAGGCTCCGGCGGCAGTCGAGAGCACCGAGAGCAAAGAACCAGCCCCCACCTCAGGCACAGGCGCTGGCGCCGCTGCGCCCACCACAACGGCCCCAGCCGTTGATGCCACGGGACTGAGCGAGAAAGAAAAAGCGCAGCTGCAGAAGATCAACGCGCTCAAGGCACCACGCTGGCAGGCCTTTGGAGCCTGCCGTTACGACTGGGCTGGCTGGAAATTGATGGCAGACGGCGTACGCACCACCAGCGTGAAATGCGGCCCGGAAACCGCCACCACACCCGATGGATCCGCTGCCACGGCCAGCGTGGCTGTGCATTGCGACACGCTCAAGCTCAGTGTCAAAACTGGTGAGCAGGCCTGGAGTGGCTGGCGTCTTCCTTATGCCGCCTCGGAATCCAAAGAGCGCGGCGGAGAAGACCTGATGGTGGCGAGCCTGTGCGCCAACGCCAAGCCGATCCCCAAACCACAACCAGCGCCGCCGCCAGCCGTGACCCCTAATCCCACTCCGGCAAGCAAAAAACCAACAGCAACCTCACCGCAAAAGCCATCAGCCACCAAACCCTGATCGCTGCGGAGGCCAGCAAACCCAGAACCAAGATTTATTTGGAATTGCTTTAGGTTTGTCATCTCCGCCCAGCGCTGTGGCCAAAACGCTCTCCCTGCTCAGTGCCTCAGCGTTGATGGGTTTTCTGATGCTGAAAGTCGCCCTAGCTAACGCCGGTTAAGCGGGCGCGATCCAGAGGCGGCGAGCCCTGCAGAGCTGCGCCGATAGCGAGGCACTGCGCTCAGTGGGCGAAACCACTTCTGCGGTCTCGGCAGACACAAGCGTCCTCCTCCAAAGGCAGGTTTGAGTGAGCTACAGCCCGCGCAGCTGACCTACTACTTGGCAGTGGGAACAACGAAGGTGGCATCTCAGAAGCCGGTGGCCGCCACCCGGGCTGTTCACTGCTGAGGAGAACCCGGTTCGTAGCAATGCTGTTCAGCTTCTGGCTTGAACCCACTCCCGCAGCAGTTGCTGCGGATCTACGCCCTCGAGCAGTTCATCAGGAACAACCGCCACCCGGCGCAGATCAGGAACTTGCCTGCGCACCTGGTCAATGGCGTGGTCGGGGTCCATCGCCCGCACCGGCTGAATGCTGCAGCGCTCCTGATCGCAGAAGAACACGGAAAACGCTGTCACTGCTGGGCTCCGACCGATGAATGGGGTGGGCTGCGGTGTGAGGAGTGCAGCCCGGGCGCCGACGAGAAGACAAACCAAGGGGTGATGACCACCCCTGGCTGGCTCGTGTAGCGAGCACTGCTCACTCATGGCTCAGGTGACTGGCGCAGTGCAAGGGCAGGATCAGATCGATCCGCTGAATCCTGAAGGCTTCGCTGAAGTCACTCAGGCAGCCGGGGATCGGGATCCAGCGCATTGGCCAAGGCCTCGAACTCGGCCTCCGGCTGACTGTGCAACAGCCGGATGATGTCCGCGCCGGGCGCGATGGCCTGAGCGAGCAGAGCGCCCGTGGCACCGGAGATCTGTGGCACCAGCCGCAGCAGTGCCTCTGGCAGCTGTTCCGGTGGCACCGTCATGGCCGTGTTCTGCACCCAGTCGAACGCCGCACGGCAGGCCCCATCCCGCACGGGCAGTGAGGTGAGCATGAACAGGCACTGGGGGGCATGGATCGCCAACTGCACCACACGTCGCTCCAGGCGCTGGCGCGCTGTCGGGAGCGCTTGCTCTGCCAGCGTGGATGGCGGGATCGCTGCGGCGATCGACTCCTGGTGGCTGTTAACGCCTTGCAGGGCAACTGTCAGCCGCTGCTCAGCCGAGCGGCGCAACACCCCATCAGCAAGTTGCTCGATCAGGGCCTGACCGGCCTGCTCCACGGCCTGGAGCGTCTCCAGTGATCGGGAAGCACTGTCTGCGGCCAGGGGAGCGAGGATGCGATCCAGGCGCCATTCCAGCCAGTGCCGGGCAGAAGCAATCAGGCCCTCAAGGGCGGTGGCTCCCTGGCTTCTGATGAGTCCATCGGCGTCCTCTCCCTCCGGCAGCTGGACGACCGAGGCACTCAGACCTCCTGAGGTCAGCTGTGTTTGCAGCTGCTCGACCAAGCGCTCCGTGGCGGCCTGGCCGGCGCTGTCTCCATCAAGACCAATCAAAAGGTGCTTCATCCCCTGGCGCCTGAGGAGCTGCAGCTGCAACTCCGAGACGCTCGTGCCCAGGCAGGCCACCGCTTGGGTGAACCCGGCCTGGTGGAGCTGGATTACATCCAGCGGACCTTCCACCAACAGCGCGGTGCCTTGCTTGCAGATCGCCTCTGCGGCTTGATCCAGCCCGAAGACCACTCCATTGCGCTGAAAGAGCAGATCTCCTGTGCTGTTGCGGTATTTGGGCTCTTGGTTGCCAGTGGCGCGGCCGCAGAATCCCACGGTCTGGCCGGAGGCGTCGTTGAGGGGGATCGTCAGCCGACCGCCAGCGATGCCCAGCTGCCATTTGCGCGCGGTCTCATGGCTGATGCCACGGGCCCGGAGGTAATCCGCTCCCTCACTTCCCTGCTCCAGCTGATGCAACAGGGCTTGGTGGAATTGCTGGCGCTGTTCGGTGCGCTGAGCCATCAGTTGCCGGCGCTCGCGCCACTCCTGCTCAAAGCGCTCCTGCGCCTCTGGATCACCCTCCGCCACGCTCACGCCGGTGCGGCGCGCCAGTTCGAGCACGGCTTCTTGAAAGCTCAGGCCCTGCCTGTCCTGCAGCCAGCCGATGGCATCGGTGCCTTTGCCGCAGACAAAGCAATGCACCCGGTTGCGGGTGGGGCTGACCAACAACGAGGGCCGGCGATCGTCGTGCCAGGGGCAGCGAGCCAAAAACTCCCGGCCGCTGCGCTTGAGCTCAGTGGGCCCAAAGAGATCCGTGATCTGGGCCCGCTCCCGCACGCTCTCCAGCACCGCCGGTGTGAGCAACCCAGACGGGCGCACGGTGGGGTGCCCACTGGGTGCACGCCGGACTGCTCCTGCAACCACCCGATGGTGGGCGGCTTTGCCGCTAGCGCTGTCGATGGTGTTGGAGAGCATGGGCATCAGAGGCACTCCACGCCGGGGTACAGATCACTGCCAATGAACAGCTTGCGGGCCTCATCGCCCTCCAGGTAGCAGTGGCTCCGGTCCATCCGGATGGTGGTCTTGCTCAGGTCAGATCCACCGGCCATCTGGCCGTAGCGATATTTGCCGTGGTGCACCTCAAGCAGACCCGGCTGAGCCGGTGTGAATTCATCGAGCTTGGGCCGATCGATCAGCCACACCGCTGAGGCATAACGCTCCAGTTCTGAGGTCCCCGCCAGGTGGGAGACATCGGGGCCCGTGGGGTTGCCGTAAGCGCCGCGGTTCAGCTGCGCCACCACGAACATGTCGAGTTCACAGCGGCCAGCGATCGCTTTGATGGCCGTTGCCCTGGCGGCCAGTTCGGCGGTGGTGTTGCTCCCAAAACCGGGGGTGGGACCCATGGCGTGGAAGTGATCCAAGAACACCGCCGAGAGATTGGGGTTGGCGCTCTTGCAGTCCTCCACCAGCGCTGCCAGCTCCTCCACCGTGGCCGCGAATTTGCTCTGGTACAGCACCTCACCCATGCGCTCGCCATTGGGGGCGATGCCATCGGAGAACTGCGCTGCAAGCTGCTGGAGCTGCTCCAGGTCACGGCCCTCGATCACATCACCGCGGCCCTCCAGTTCGTTGGCTGAGTAGCGGGATGAGAAGACGCCACTGGCCTTGCGGCAGTAATTGGCCAGCAGGCGAGCACCGATGGCGCGGCGGCTCAATTCGCAGGAGAGCACGAGCACCGAGGCACCGTTAAAGGCCAGGCCCATCGCCGCTGCAATGCCCACGGTGGTCTTGCCCACACCCGATCGCGCGGCCAACACCCAGGTGCTGTCGCCGGTCCCTGGGATCACACCACCGCGCATGTCGACGTCCAGCGAGGGGATGCCGGTGGAGATCGGTTTGGGGCGCCTATCGGCGGGTAAAGAAGCCAGAGCGAGGCATTCGCGGCCGGCATCGCTCGGCCTGCACACCTGGAAGCTCTGGCGGTAGCGACCCGCAGTGATCGAGGTGGCGTCGTTCAACAGCTCACGGCAGCTCTCCAGTTCGCCATCGATCAGGGTGTCGACCTGCTCCCGCGCCAGGAGCTTGCGCAGCCCTGGATAGAACAGCCCCCTGGCCTTGGCGCTCTGGAACAACCGGCAGGCGATGGTGAAGTCCAGCTCGGGGTGGATGAGGCCGTCATCACCCCAGGCGATCACCTCAGACAGCGCCTCCTCCATCTGCAGCAAGGAGCCGCGGAAACGGCCGTCCAGGGCGCGTTGACGTACGTCTTCTCGGATGGCGTTGGCATTGAGCACATCAATGTCGCGGCGCCCGCGGAAGAGCTCATCGATCTCCAACGCCAGCGCGCGCAGGCCCGGCTGACTCCAGATCGAGCCCGGCACCACCTCGTCAAAGCGCAGACCGATGGCCCGGCGGAACTGCCCCCAGCGCTCGCGTTGGTCGTCGGTACCCACCAACACAGCCGCCAGGAGATTCTTCTCGTGCTCCACCAGCGAATGGTTCGCCGGCAGGGTGGGCTTCTCCGCTGGGATCAGGCCGGCTGCTGTTTCCAGGAAGACCCCCTCATCGATCATCCGCTGGAGCAGCGCCGGATCAAAACCACCAGGGATGGTGGTTTTGAGCTCCTCGTTGCCGGGGTCGTTGTTACCGGCGCCGGGGTTGGTGTTTGGGTTGGTGGACATGGCGGTGATCAGCGATGGGACGTGTGGGCCCTGGATTCAGCGCTTGGTCTCCTGGCCGAACTGTTCAGCGGCTTTGCCGGGTATGCCGAAACCGGCTGCTTCCAGGATTTCCGCCAGACGTTGCAGTTCGCTCGCCGGGAGCTTGGTGGCCTCCATGCCACGCCCCTTCCACTCATGGCCATCCCAGAGAAGAAGCTTGCAGGCATGGCGATGGTCGGGGTGGTAGCCCGAGATGGCAGCCGGGCGGTTGTGGCCCACTCCTGGAGTGTTCCCACCGATGCCGCTGTAGGGCCGTCCGGTGTATTGAGCCGCATCAGCAACGCCCCAACAGAAGACATGCCAAAGCTCCTCACCCAGTCCTGCTGCCTTGCGATCGGCGGTGAACAACGCCGTGGCGCAATCCACACCGCTACGGCCCTGGGGGTAGGTCACGCGCCAGAACTCAGGCATGCGCTGTAGTGCCTGGATCAGCACCGACCAGAAGGCCTCAGCGCCTCCGGCGTGGCGGATCGCCTTCTGCAGCCGGCCCGCGAGAGCGTTACCCGTGGGCTTGTAGGCGGGCCAGGTCTCGGGCTTGTGCTGGTTGTAGGTGGCGGCGAACTGGGCGATCAATGGGCTCTGCACCGGCGCACGCTTGGGCTCAGCTGAGGGTTCCGACACCACCTGAGTCATCCCTCGGGGCTGGACAACGGCGCTGGCTTGCTCCACCGACCTGCTTGGGATTTCCTCGACAGGGCTGTCATCCACGGCCTCGAGATCAGCACCCTCATGGCCTGGATCCAGATGCTCCTCGGGCTCATGCAGGCGGATACAGAGCCCTGTGGTGCTGCTCGTGTAGCTCAACCAGCCGATGGCTTCCAGATCCTGGAGATCGGCTCGGATTTCACGCGGATGCAGATGCCAGGCTTCGGCAAGTTGGCGGCAGCCCACCTGAACATTGGTTCCTCCTCGAGCACGGCATTGCAGATGCCCAAAGAGCGTGGCCACCCGCAAAGCACGGCTGGGTCGATGCGATCCCTTGCGTTCACGGTCGAGCTTCTGGAGGGCCCGGAAGGTGAGTTCAACGGCTTCTGTGCTGACGGCGTAAAAGCGCATTGGTGATGCAGCGACAACTGCGCTTGGTGGTCACCAGAGGCTACGAGCGGTGCCCTAGAACCCAGTGCTGGCCTTGATTTCTTGGATCTGCTCCATGCACACAACCAGGCAGCCGGCTCTCTTCCTGCTCTCATCCACCCAAGGAGCGGCTGTTTGGTCTGTTCTTTTGGTTTTCTTCTCTAAGACTTTTAGAGAGATATAGATGGTGGTCCAATCTGATCCACCCCCTGTGACCAATCTGGCTACAGCAACCGGTCCAATCTGGATACAGCGATCAGATCGTTCTGGCTACAGCCCAGGCGGCTTGGCCGGGAAGCGTGTGATCAGATTGATCCAGCCGCTATGCACCTGAGGCCAAGTTGCACCCACCCCAGACGCCACCGCCATAGCCCACATCGCACACGCGGCGCAAGGGTGAAACCACGGGGAATGCTCCCGGCAGTTGCGGCTATGTCCCATGCCTCCCCGTCATGCCCCGATGGCCCCCACCGTCAACAGCTGGCTGAACACCAGCGGTGCCCATCGCCCCCTGTGCGAGCGCACGGTGATGGAGCTCTCCCGCCGCATTCAGCGCTGGCAGAAGCACCCAGACGGCCCGGCTCATGCCCCCAAGCCCGTGCGTCGCAGTGCCCTGCGGGCGCGCGAGCAACTCGTGCGCCACAACCTCGGCCTGGTGGCTCACACCTGGAGCCGCCATCGCTGCAGCCTGCCCGCTCATGACGACACCACTGCCGATGCGCTGCAGGAAGCAGCGCTGAACCTGGTGCGGGCAGCAGAAAAGTTCGATCCCACCAAGGGTTACCGCTTCTCCACCTATGCCAGCTTCTGGGTGCGGCGCGGCTTCTCGGAGTTCGAGCGCTACGCCAAGCGAGTGATCCGCTTCCCCGCCGAGAAGGCGGCGGTGGTGATCAAGGCATTGCGCCTCAGCCAGGAGCATCTGGCGAACAGCGGCGATGAACCATCCCTGGAGTGGCTGGCGGGGCAGCTCACCTACAAGGGCAAAGCCGTAACGGTGGACCAGCTGGCCACCTTGCTGCAGCAATGGGAGGCCACCCGCACCGGCTCCATCGATGCGGGTGATGACAACAGCGAGGAGCACAGCGGCAGCACGCGGCTGGATCAGGCCTCCCTGCGCCAGGCCGCAGAGCAGGAGCTGGCAGATGCCAGCGATCCGCAGCAATCAGTCCTGCCCGAACTCATGGCCTGTCTGGATGAACAGGAGCATCGGATCATCCGCAACTGCTACCTACGCCGACCACCGCTGAGCGCCTTCCAACTGCGCAAAGCGATGGGCGGCATGGAGAGCGAGCAGCTCGAGCAGTTGGAGCAGCAAGCCCTCGAGAAGCTGCGCCAGGCGGCGGAGAAGCAAAGACACGAGTTCAACGCCTGAATCATCACGGTGGAAAAGACCAGAGCACAACGCCCAGGGGCAAGTCCCCTCTGGGCGTTTGTGGTCTGTGGCGCAGTTCTCTGGCTTGTTGCTACAGCGGGGGGATCGACCTGGGGGTCATGCAACCCGAGGACTTGCGCTGCCAGATCCAGACGCTGCAACAGACGATTGAGCGCCTTCTGGAGGGCTGGACCCTGGTGGTCTGCTCCAGTCATCAGCGCTTTGTGGACACCGCAGCGTTGCTCTTACCGGCGTTGCAGTTCACCTCCCATTCCACAGCCGAGTGCTTGGCGTTGGCCCTGCCCAGCAACGGCCAGTTGCTGGTGCTCTGCGACGACGACGGCGCCGATGGCGGTGCTGTGGAGTTGATCACACTGATGCGCGAGCGCCACGGCGATGAGCGTTGCCGCTTCCTGCTTTGCCTGGATGCGGAGATCGCCGCCTCGCGCTTGGTGCACCTCTGGCGCCTGCGGCCCGATGGCATCAGCTGCCGAGAACACTGCGGCAGCGGGCGGCTCTTGCAGTGCGTGGCCGTGTTGCTCCGCAACGGCCGCTACGAAGACCCCGACCTCTCCGACCGCCTGCGTCAGCTGTTCGCCGATGTCACACCAGACGGCGAGGGCGTGGGGTTGACCTTGCGAGAAGAGCGCTTGATGCGGATGGTGGCCTGCGGACGCACCAGCCGTCAGATCGGGTCGCAGTTCGATCTACGCGCCGATTCGGTGCGCAAGCTCTTCTGTGAGCTCTACAAAAAAACAGGCGCCACTGGTCGAGGCGCCCTGATGGTCTGGGGTTTGGAGCACGGCGTGCTCAAGCAGCAAGACCTCGCTTGCCAGCTGCGGCCTCCACGGAAACCAGCGCGGGCCTCCGGGGCAGGTGGCAGCAAGCGCCGGAACCGGGCAACACATCGCTGAGGCGCTGGGCTGATAGCAACGCATCGAGCTCCACGATCTGCACCGCCTCGCGCTGACGGGGCAGCCAACCGGCGAGTAGGCGCCGATCACCCAGGGGCAGTGGCAGGGGGAGCTCGAGTCGTTGGCCAAGGAACGGCAACCAGCGCTCGATGCCATCGCTCTCGCGCCAGGGCTCAAAGCTGGCCACCTCCACCAGCTGCTTGAGCGTGGTTTCGCCGTAGCTGAGCGAGGTGAGATACATCACGTCCTTGAGTTGCTCAGCCTCCAGGGGCAGGGGCATCCAGAAACCGCGATCAGCGGCGTTCTCGATTGCATCGCGGTGGTGGTGGGTGAGCAGAACCTTGGTGGTCATGGCGGTGAGGAATCACTGCACCGGTTCTGGCTTTGAAGCCCCCAGCTCCACCGCCCACAGCTGTGGGCTCACCTACCCCACAAGTGTGGGATCAACGCCCCACACCTGTGGGATGAGCGTTGGCATGCAGATGGCGACGTCCTGTCGCGATGGGGGGTTTCACGGATCCGTCTGTGGCTGAGGAGTGCCATTCCCTCAGCCTTTCTTCCAGCGCCCCGCCACCCAACGCAGCCCCAATCCCAGCGAAACAGGGGCTCTGCCCCTCCCCCTCGGAACCCTATGGGGAGTTGCCTGACATTCATGTCTGACGTTGTTCGTGCAGGCGCCATCGGCGCTCTGATGGCGGTGGTGGTGCAGGCGTGCGGGCCTACACCGCTCGGGGCGATGGTGAGCGGGGCATTTGTTGTGCCGGCCTTTGCCGCCAGATCGGTTGAAGTCACTGGGAATCAGAGCAACGCCGGTAGCCTCCCGCACCTGCAAATCCCTGCATGCCAAGACGCTGCCTGCGCCGCCCGATGACCAGTGCTCAGCGGGCCTTTGCCTGCGAGCACCTGGGCCTGGCGCATCAACAGGCGCACCGCTTTGCCCGCCGCTGGTCGATGGCCGTTGATGACCTGATCGGCCCTGCTTATGAGGGCCTGTGCAAGGGCGCCATCGGCTTTGATCCTGCGCTCGGTCACCGGCCCTCGAGCTATCTCGTCCCCAAGGTGAAGGGCGAGTTGCTGCACCACCTGCGCGATACGGGCTTCTCGCTGCGCATCAGCCACCGGCTGCGGGAGCTGTGGATCAAAGCCCGCCGATACGTGGCCCAGGGGCTCAGCGATCAGCAGATCGCAGAAGCGCTGGATGTACCGCTGGAGCGCTGGCTGGATTGCCGCCGCGCCTGCGGACAACGGCCCGTACCACTGCATGAGGTCGAGCGCGATTGAGCGCAGACGTTGATGTCCATGTCGGAACCCTTTTGGGTCCCCGCAGCCTCTTGAACGTCCCACCCAGTTCTCACAAGCACAGCGAGTAGCCTCCCGCACCTGCACTTTTTTATGGGTTCAGCCAAACACCGCCAACAACCATCCCGTCATCTCCCAGGCCGGGGGCAAACACCGTCAAGCAGCAACGAACAAGACCGCGAAACGCTGCAGTTCAACGTGCGCCTGGCCAAGGCCCGCCAGGCCCAGGCCGACACCAACCGGATCGAGCGCAAGGCCTTCCGTGAGCATGCCCGCATTGAAAATGCGGTAGCTGCTTACACCCGTGAGCTCTGCGCCCGGCTGGATGAGCAACAGTTCACCAAGGGCATTCAGCTCACCTCCATCCCGGAGGGCGGCAATTCGGTGTTGATCGTGCAGCTCAGTGATCTGCACTTCAACGAGCAGGTCGATCTCCCCTCAAATCAGTACAACTTCACCATCGCAGCCCAGCGGCTACGCAAGCTCGCGCAGCGCGTCAAGCAGCTGGGCCAGAGCTATGGCGCCCGCAAGGTGGTGGTGGCCTGCCTTGGGGATTTCCTCAACAGCGACCGCCGCCTCGATGAGCTGCTCAGCAACGCGCACAACCGCTCCTGTGCAGCGATGTTGGCCGCTGATCTCCTCAAGACCTTCCTGCTCGATCTCCGCGAGATGTTCGCGATTGAGGTGTACAGCATCACCGGCAATGAAAGCCGCGTGAGCAAGGAGCTGGGCTGGAGTGATGCCCTCGCCACCGACAGCTACGACCTAATGATCTACGCGATCCTCAAGCAGGGCTTTGGCGAGACTGATGGCATTCAGTTCTGCGGCTTTCGGGCCAACGAACTGGTGTTCCAGGTGATGGGCCGCACCTTCCTCTGCCTGCATGGCCACCAGATCGGGACGAATGTGCAGAAGTCCGTGCAGGAAATCATGGGCAAGTACGCCGCCCAGGGCATCACGGTGGACTACACCCTGTTCGGCCACATGCACGCCAGCGCCATCGGCGACTACCACGCGCGCAATGCCTCCCTGGTGGGCAGCAACGCCTACTCAGAAGCGGGGCTGAACTTCTGCAGCAAGGCGGCTCAGAACGTCCACATCATCACCGCTGCTCCAGCCGCAGATCCCAAGGCCAAACAGGCCAAGCCTGCAGCCGCCAGCATCGATGGGATGAAGGTTGATCTGCAGGACGTCACCGGCATCGAGCCCTACGTGTTCAACCGCGAATGGGAGGCCTACAGCCCCAAAAGCGAAAGCAAGCTCCACACCCCCTCTGTCGTTTACCAGGTTGTTGTCTGATGACTGTCTCCACTCCTTCTCGCACTTGCACCTGCGCCAAGGGCGCAAGCGACACCATCACCGCCACTGAGCTCCAGAGCGCGCTGCTCCAGGCCATCACCGGGCTGACGCAACTGGTGAGCCAGCTCAGCCAACAGTTCCCCATCGCCAAGCCCGCGGCGGCGGCCGAGCCCTGGATGGAGGAACGCGACAACGCAGTGAATCAATCCATCGCTCCGCGCTGCAGCGCCAACCTCACCCCCTTCTGGGATGAGCTGTCGGTCAAAAAGCTGCGCTCCTTCCTGCGCAGCTACCCCATTGATCGCTCCTCCCTGCCAGCCCCGATCGAACTGCTGCGCCGCAGCGAGCTCATCGAAGCCCTCAACCAAATCCAAGCACTCGGTGCTTAAGGGGCCAAAGGCCCCCTCACGAATCAGACCCGTTCACGCATTCCTCACACGCCTATGACCACAACCCTTACCACCACCAACCCCGCCGCTGTCGGCGAACCCATCCCCGGATCCGCAGAAGCCCTACTGCTCCTCGCCAACGCTGGCGTGCTTCCCGCCAGCTCCAGCACCGACGATCCCAGGTTCTCATCTGACGCCATCACCACCTGCGTGACCCGTCTGCTCGAGGTGAAGCAACAGCAAGAGCTCCTGGCTTCCGAGCAAAAGGAACTGAACGAACAACTGCGCCTGGCTCACCTGCGCGGCGATCTGCTCAGCCTCCTGCCTGCCGGCAAGGATGGCAACGGCTACCAGATCACCCCGGATCTCGTGCTTAACCGCCGCCCTGGCCGCAAGCAGTGGAGCTATTCCATCGACTGCAAGGAAATCGAATGCCAGCTCAAGGCACGCCACAGCTACGAGCAGCAGAGCGGTCTGGCCAGTTACAGCGTCGGAGCGGCGTTCTGGGAGGTGCGGGAGAGCAAGGGCTAACGCCCCACAACACAACGCAAGAGATCAAGAGCCCTGGGTTATCGCCCGGGGCTTTTTGGTGTCCAGCGATCGCTCCCAATCAAAAACCCCCGAGCAGCGCCCGAGGGTCATTGGCTAATCACGTCGAATGAAGCGTTTGGTCTGGATCGAAGCTGCTGGCGTTGGCGCCTGGGGCCGAACGTTCCAGGTGTGGGGTGGTTGGTTCTCCTGGGGCACCTGAAGCGGTGCAAACGGAGTGTCGACGGTTCAGACGTCCCTAGTCAGTGTCCGAACGGACGACCCGCCCACGGTTGGGTGAAGACTGTTGGAGCAGGGGCCTGCAGTCAGCTGTGCTTCTCGATCTGCTGCTCGGGTGGGGTATCAGCCATCGGTGGCTCCTCCCTGGTTGGTGAACTCAGATTCGCTCGGCCAGCCGCCTCAAACAATCCGTCTTTACACGCATTGCCCGCGCAGCTGGGCCGGAGGAAGGTGGTGGATTGGGCCGCCTTCAGCCCTGTTCTGAGCGCTGCAATCCACGCTCGAGCACGTAGGCAGCCAGGTTGCTGAGGGAGCGGCCCTCAGCCACGCTGCGCTCTTCCAGATTCCGGAATGTGCTGTAGGGCACGGTGATCGTGATCCGCTTGGGTACGCGGCTCACCCAGGAGCGGGGCCCTTGATCAATGCCGTTTGCGTAAGCCACGGCGGGTCTCCAAGAGAGATCTCTTTATTATCTCTTCCGCTTTGCACGCGCACCACTCATTGTGTCAAGCAACACATAGGCATAAATATTTATTGCTCTGAATTGCGAATCATGCGGCCTAGGCCGTGCTGAAGCCCGACGCCGGTCGGGCCTCGCTTCACGGATCTTTGGCCTGTTCCTTGAGCTGCTGGCAGATCAAGTTGTGAATCAGCTCCGAAAGCGAGCGGTCTTTCAGTGCAGCAATGCGCTGCAACCGTTCAACCAACTCCTCCGGCAGATCTAGCTCGAGCCGTTGCGGGAAACGGGCCGGGTCTAGTCGAAACCGAGGATCGGCCTCCTCTGGCACCCCGTCACTCGCGCGGGGGGGGGGGGGGGCTGAATGCATTCATCCGTACTAATCAGTAGGTTGCTGGCGGTTGCGGTCGCGCTCGAGGATCCACCACAAAAAAGGAGGTATAGCCCTCAGTGAGATCACGCGTCAGCTCTATACACAAGGGGCCATCTTGCACGGTTTTGTGGTGCCAATCAAGACCTGAACGATGAGGCTCATGTCATTGAGTGATCAAGCAGGCCCAGCAGGCGCAACAGCCTCAGCTGCGGCGAAGCAGGCAGTGACTTTTGCCCGCGCCGGCGAACACCCACACAGCCTCAGCCCACCTCCGGCGCCCAGCCCCGTTGGCGAACCATGTCATCCGTCCAGCCCTGGCAGCGGCGGATCAGGTGCTCGCCCTGGGCGATTTGGCCGCGGTGGAGCTGGCAGGTGAGCACCGGGATGCACTCAGCTCCGGCGTGGTGCCTAAACCAGTGGCAGGTCATGCAGACCTTGCGGCTGCGGCTGGGGCGCAGCACGCCCTCGTCCAGATACGTCCAGGCCTCACAGTCACCGCCCGCAGTCACCGTGGTGGACCGGATTCGAGACGCAGCCATCAACCCTCTCCATGCGTACACCTGTACTAGCAGAGATTGGTTGGGTTGTCGTGGGGCTTGCTGATTGGTTCCGGATTCGCCTGCAAAGGAGCCCCGGGCCATGGGCACCCGGGGCTGTTTGAGCCAGTGGATCCTTGGCAACCCACCGCCTCTTGGTCATGGCTCAAGTCCGCGGCGGAGCGCAAGGTCTGCCTGAACCCTTTGGTGTCGTACGCCAGCGCTGCAGAAGCGCGCCTGAGCCGGTCAACCAATCAGGCCTATCTGGGTTCGCTGCTGGTGTCGATGGGATCAGGGCGTCCCTGGGTGATCTCCAGGGCGCGTTGGTAGATGGCGCTCGTCGTGTCACCAGCGCGTTCCATGGCCTTGCGCATGGTTTGCCAGTAGCGCTGCGTTTCCTCTTGGGTCATCCGAGTTGCAGCGAGGTCAGGCGAGGCGGCAGCCCAGGTTGATCTGCCCTTCATCGAGCAATCGTCCGAGCCGGATGGCCAGGGCGGCCTCGTGGCGTGCAAAGCGGCTTTGCTGCCTGGTGACCCAGGCGATCTCCTGTTCCGTGATCACGCCGCTGGCTACAGACTCCAGGAAGACGGCCCCAAGGCTCATGAGAGGCATGTAACGGATTCGTTACATCATGGCAGCTGCGCCGGCCCCGTGGTGTCAGCAGGTGGCGCCATCAGGCCTGAAAAGCCGCTTCAGAGCAGGGTGCTGCCGCCTGGGGAGATCGCTTCACGTTTCTTAAAGAGATCCGCCAGCATTGGTGCAATCTCGTCTTCGCGATGCCTCTCTCCAACCCCGTTGAGTGGGTCACGGCTTTTCTGGCTGCCACGATCGCCCTCTGGTTTTTGGGTCGCAGTGTCCCCTGGGCTGCCCTGGACACCGCGGACCAACAGGCCTCTCCACTGGCCACTGCCGCACTGGGCTATCTCCAGCGCCCTGGGGTTCTGGCATCAACAGGCCTGCTGCTGCTTCGCCTGAGCATCGGCTTGTTGATGATTCACCACGGCCAGGAAAAGCTCGCCGATCCCCAGCAGTTCGCCTCCACCTACGTGGCCTCGCTGCACCTGCCGTTCCCGCTGTTCTTTGCCTATGCCGCTGGTTTCTCGGAGTTGATCGGCAGCTGGCTTGTGATCCTGGGGTTCTTCACGCCGTTGGGAGCTTTGGCTCTCACCTCAACCATGGCTGTGGCGGCGTATCAACACATCCTCACGGGTGGCTTCAACATCTACGTGTTGGAGCTCGTGTTGCTTTACCTGGGAGGCAGCCTTGCGATCTTGCTGAATGGCCCCGGTCGATTCTCATTTGATGCGGGCATGGCTCCGTTCTTGCTGAGCGGTTCTGGGAGCTTTGAATCGGCTGGCACCAGTCGCCTGCAGCCGTCAGCCGTTCCCATCGAGAGCCGCTGAGCGCGTCTGTCGACGTTGGCGCTGCGGCCACGGATTGGCCCGCTGCGAATAAGTGAACGCCATCACCCACTCCCAGGCGTACACGCGCATCGACTGGCGAGGGGTGAACGTTTTGGGTGGGGTTGTCGGAACCCTTTGGGGCCTCACGCCAACTCCTTTGCTCGCCTTCTTTCAACGCATCACGGCATTCATCTGTTCGCTGTTCCAGCGGCCGGCGGGCTGCCCTTCCAGGCTCAGCGGACTGCCTTACCAGCAGGACCACGCCTTAGCCGCCTTTGATCAGGGCGACTGGCTGGCGGAGCTCGAACTCCTGCAACTCGCCAATGCCCTGCAGCGCAACGCGATCAGCTGCGGTGGATATGACGAACGCGCGTTCAACCTGATGTTCGCCATCGCCGACGTCCTCGAGGCCGATCACGGCTGGAGCTTCGAGCAATCCGATGCCTGGCTCGAGCGCATGGGGCTCTGGGAGGAGGAGTTCTGAGGGTTCAGGTCACCGCCGGTAGCCTCCCGTGCGGCCGCATCTGGTCGCAGCGTCGTCTGCCCTGCTGCCGATGAGTGATCACCTCTGGCTCACCACTGCCGAGCTCTGCTCCCATCTGGCTATCAGCCGCTCCACGCTCTTCGCCATCCGCCGCTCGGGCCTGCTCAAGGACGGGCGGCATCTGGTGGCCAAGAACCCCACCAGCGCTCGCTCCCACCTCCTCTGGCACCGGCAACGCTGTGAGCTCGCGCTCGGGAGGATCAGCTGATGATCGAGCAGGCAACCCTTTGGGTATCCACACCTGAGCTGTGCATGCAGCTTCAGGTCAGCCGCTCCTCCCTGCGCCGTTGGGTGCACAGCGGCCTCCTAAGAGAAGGGCAGCACTGGGTTCGGATGAACCCCTGCTGCCCGCGCTCCGATCAGTTGTGGCAGCCCGAGCGCTGCGCCGAGCAGATCAACCGGCAGCGGCCTCACTGCCGCCGCTGAGCAGGCGGCGCACCACCGACGCCTTGGTCTGCTCACCACTGATCTCACTTAAATACGTGCGGCGGTGCACCTCTGGGCTGTGGCCCATCACGGCCGCCACATCCGCGTAGTTCCAGGTTGTGGTTTCCCGGGCCCGGATCGCATAGGCGTGCCGCAGGTCATAAGGCACGCAGCGTTCTTTCCGCTTCTGCGCTTTCTTCTTGCCCTGCGCTGGTGCTGTTTCCACCCAGGCGTAGAGCTTGGTTTTCAGCTCAAACTCCGCTTTGGCATCGGAGCTGCGCAGCTTGTGGCAGCAGAGCGCCCCGAGGCGTTCGTTGTTGTCGCAGCGCTTCACGAGGTCGCGCTCGGGATCGAATGGTTCGCCGTCCTCGTTCACGAATTTGGGCACATGGCGGCGGCGCAGTTCCTCCAGCCGCTGTTCACCATTGCTCCCGCCCAACCGGTAGCGATCCACCCACTCCGCCGGCAGGGGAACTGCCGCGCGAAAGCCCGTCTTCGTGACCTTGATATGGCGAGCGGCCACGCCGATGGTGATCAGCCCGTTCTCATCGGGCAGGCCATCGATGTGCCACACCTCATGGGGCCGCAGCCCGTAGGTGGCCACCATGGCGAACAACCAACCCCATAGAGGGTCTTCCTCGATCACCTGATCGAGCCACTCCTCAATGGCCTCTGTGCTCGGGATCCGGCGCCTGGATTCACCGGCCGCCAGGAGCACCACCTTCTTGTGATTGACCATTCCCTTGAGCTCTTCGCTCAAGCTCTCGGGCGCAATCGAGCCAAACCCCGCCCGGCGCAGCAACGAAACCACCTCCCGCTTCTGGCGGAAGCCCTGGCGGTGCGTCGCCACAGGCACCAGCGGCTCAGCGGGGTCCGCCAGATGGGCGCGCAGGCTGTCACCGGTGTGGAGAGCAAAGCGGCGCACATCCGCCTCCCGGGCCGCACGATCGGCCGGCAGCAGGCGGAAATAGCCCTGCCCTTTGAATGGGCCCACAAGGTTCATGTTCACGCCCTGGCGGCGCTGGAACGCCACCACGGCATCACAGATCTCCGGCCAGCTCGGGGCCAGCCGCGGCGCCATGCCGTCTGGCTCATCGCCTGGGCTACCGAGCAGTTGCTCCAGGGTCGCTCCGGGCTGCCTACGCGCCTCGCTCACCAGCCGGAAGCAGAGTTCTTCGATCGCCAGATCGTCCTGGCTGGAGCAGCCGCGCACGGCCCGCTCCCGTACCCGCCGACCGGGCAGGTTCTCGTAGACGCTCACCCAGCGGCTGTTGTGGCCCGCCCGCAACCGAAAGGGCAGGTGATGGGCACGCAACACGCCGTTGGCACTGCTCAGGGCGCTGTTGGCCTGTGTCATGGCTCAAGGGCTTTAAGGGGAGAGTTCCCCAGCCGCTGGCCGATCGGTCTCACGGTGCCCCAAGGGATCCCGTGATGTTTGGGGGTGTTTGGGGGAAACCCCCAAACATTTGGCGCAATTGGCGCCTTCTCAGCACGTTCGCGGTCTCATTCCGGCCTGGCGCAAACGCCTGCCAGTAGCCTGAGATCACTTGCTGGAACTGGCGAAAGCCAGTCAGCAAAAGCTGAGACACAAAATGGGTCGTCTGAGATTCGAACTCAGGACCAATCGGTTAAAAGCCGAGTGCTCTACCGCTGAGCTAACGACCCGCCCGGAGCTGGAGGACCAGGTTCGGGGGTGGCCCTTGCGGGCACCCAGTGAACGTATCACCCGGAGGGTCCGGCCTCCAACCGCGCCGAGAATGGAGGCCGATGCCGCCGCTCAGCCGCCTGCCATGCCTGATCAGCCCTGGCCTCAACCCACCGTGCATCCCGATGCCTGGGTGGCGGAGTCGGCCGTGCTGATCGGCGATGTGCGCCTCGCGGCTGGGGCCAGCCTCTGGCCCACCGCCGTGGCCCGTGGTGACGTGTGTGCCATCACAATCGGCGAGGGGAGCAACGTGCAAGACGGCGCCGTGCTGCATGGCGACCCCGGCCAACCGGTGACCATCGGCGCCGACGTGACCATCGGCCACCGAGCCGTGGTGCATGGCGCGACGCTGGACGACGGCTGCCTGATCGGGATCGGCGCCATCGTGCTCAATGGGGTCACCGTGGGAGCTGGTGCACTCGTGGCCGCTGGCTCGGTGGTCACCAAGAACGTGCCGCCGCGGGCCCTGGTGATGGGTGCACCGGCCCAGCTGAAGCGCGAGCTGAGCGAGGAGCAGGCGGCCGAGCAACGCGAACACGCCCGCCGCTATCGCCAACTGGCGATGGCCCATGCAGGGCGCTCCAGCGACCTGGGCTTCTCGCAGGCGTGAATTGCTGCGAAATCAGTCAACTGCCCTAGGGCGCACTCGGTGGCCTGGGGATGGTCCGTAAGATCAGATCACGCACCTCCGTAACGCCAAGCCATGGACGCCCGGCTTCTGCTCGTTGTGACCCCGATCGCGCTGGCCGCTGGCTGGGCTGTGTTCAACATCGGCCGCGCTGCCGTGGGCCAGCTCCAGATGATGCTCAAGCGCGCCAACGGCTGATCGCCGCAAGCCTGCTCGCCGGTCTTTCCGGACCGGCATACCGAAAGCCCCCGCCAACGCGGGGGCTTTTGCGTGATCAGCCCACTTAGCTGGTCAGCTGATCGAGCCTGCGAGGCCCCTCATTGCCCGAAGGCCACCTGGCAGGCCGCATTGAGTAGCTGGGCTTCGTCGGCGTTCTGTGGGGGATAGCCGTTGAGCGTGCCCGAGCGGCAGTCGGCGCGGAACGTGAGGGTGTTGGAGCCATCGTCGGCCTGGAAGCTCACCAGATCACCCGACACCTGCACAGAGCTGTAGTACAGCGAGTAATCCGAGTCGGGCACAACGATGTAGCTGGTCTCGTTGTTGACGGCACTGTCCACCAGGCTGTCGATCACCGCGAAGGTGGCCAGGCTGCCCAGACCCCAGGCGGCGGCCCGGCCCGGCCACCAGCCCCAGTTGTTCCACGTGGAGCCGCCGTACCAGCCGTAGCGCCAGGGGCGATTCACGTTCCAGTTGTTGTTCACCCAGTTGGGACGGTTCCGGTCCCAGGTGTTGATCGCCTGGCGGCGGGTGCGGTTGCGGTCATTCACCCGATCGCTGCGATTGCCCTGGCGCAAGTCGGTGCGATCGGTGCGATTGCTTTGGCGCAGATCCGTGCGATCGGTTCTGTTCCCCTGGCGGGTGTCCACGCGCCCGCTGCGTTCCGCTGGCCGCGTCTCCAGGCGCAGGCTGCTGCGGTTGCTGCCCCCGCTGAACGACGAAAACCCCGTGCGGGCGCCACTACCCCCGCGGGACGCCGCGCGACCACCGCCACCATGACCGCCGCCATGGCCACCACCCCCACGGGCGATCTCCACAGCCGCCGGGATCTCCACTGCCGCCATCAGCTCCAGCGGCTGAAGCACCAAGGCCAACCCCAGCAACAGGGCGGTTCTATGAATCGCTCTTGTCATCGTCCGATGGCCTCCAGCAGTCGACGGCAGCCGTTGTCAAAACAGGCGATGTCCACCCGGCCGGCCTCACCGAAGGCCAGCCCCACGGTTTCGCGCCCCTCAAAAGCCGGCCCCTGCGCTTCGGCTTTCACATCGGCCAGGAAGGTGGGGTTCACCACGCAGAAGGCGCGGTCGTTGAAGCAGAGCTCGTTGGTGGTGAAGTTGATCCAGGCGTTGCGCACGCTGGTCCAGGGCGCACCGGCCGCCTTGCGCCCCTCGATGCGCACGTAGGGGTCCTCCAGGATCCGGTAGCTGATGGTGCGGGCGCCCAACTGATGGCGGTATTCGGTGGCCTCACCCACCTCCACCGCCTCCACCTGGCAGGGCTGGGGCTTGCCTTTGCCAAGGCTGCAGGTGGTGTTGAGGCTGTAGATCAGATCAGCGTTTTGGGCCTGTCCAGGCCGCTGCAGGCCCGCGAGCAAGGCCAAGGCCCCGCCGAGCAGCAGTACCAACGATCGCTTCATCGAGAACGCGCCGGGCATCACCCCCGCAACGTGTCCACAGCCCGGAGCAACGTCAAGCGAGCCGGGGGCGACCCGTAGGGTGAAATCAAGGTGCAGCCCCCCGGTGCAGATGAGCAGCCCAACGGTGTTGGTGATCGGAGCAGGGCTGGCTGGCACTGAAGCCGCCTGGCAGATCGCCAGCGCCGGCGTGCCCGTGCGTCTGGTGGAGATGCGGCCGATCCGCCGCTCTCCGGCGCACCACAGCAGCGAATTCGCCGAGTTGGTGTGCAGCAACAGCTTCGGGGCACTCAGCAGCGACCGCGCCGCCGGCCTGCTGCAAGAGGAACTCCGCCGCCTGGGCTCGCTGGTGATCCGCACCGCCGATCAACACGCCGTGCCCGCCGGAGGCGCCCTGGCGGTGGACCGCGGCCGCTATAGCGCCGCCCTCACCGAAGCCCTCGAGCAGCACCCACTGGTGACGGTGGAGCGCCGCGAGCACACCGAACTGCCAGGCCCCGGCGAGATCGCCGTGCTCGCCACAGGCCCCCTCACCAGCGAACCGCTGGCCGAGCAGCTGCGCGCCTTCACCGGCCGCGCCGACTGCCACTTCTTCGATGCCGCCAGCCCGATCGTGGAGGGCGAGAGCATCGACCTGAGCGTGGCCTTCCGCGCCTCCCGCTACGACAAGGGCGACGCCGACTACATCAACTGCCCGATGGATAAGGAGCAGTTCCTTGCCTTCCGCGAGGCGCTGCTGGCCGCCGAGCAAGCGGAACTCAAGGATTTCGAGAAGGAGAACGCCACCTTCTTCGAGGGTTGCCTCCCCATCGAAGAGCTCGCCCGCCGCGGCGAAGACACGATGCGCTACGGGCCCCTCAAACCGATCGGCCTCTGGGATCCCCGCTGGGGCGATGTGAACGACCGCGACGTGCGCCGCGCCAACCGCGCCTATGCGGTGGTGCAGCTGCGTCAGGAAGACAAAGACGGCCGCCTCTGGAACCTGGTGGGGTTCCAGACCAACCTCAAGTGGGGCGAACAGAAACGGGTGCTGCGGATGATCCCGGGGCTGGAGAACGCCGAATTCGTGCGCTTCGGGGTGATGCACCGCAACACCTTCCTCGAGGCGCCGCAGCTGCTGGATCCCACCCTGCAATTCCGCCAGAGGCCCACGCTGCTGGCGGCGGGGCAGATCACCGGCACCGAGGGCTATGCGGCGGCGGTAGCCGGCGGCTGGCTGGCGGGCACCAATGCCGCCCGGCTGGCTCTCGGCCAGGAGCCCCTGCAACTGCCGGCCACCTCGATGATCGGTGCCCTCACCCACTTCATCGCCGAAGCCCCCAGCGAGAAGTTCCAGCCAATGCCCCCCAACTTCGGCCTGCTGCCGGAGCTGCCGGAGCGGATCCGCGATAAGCGCCGCCGCTATGGCGCCTATCGAGATCGGGCCCTGGCGGATCTGGCGCCGTTCACGACGACAGCCCCATCACCAACCGCAGAGCCTGTTCCAGCTTGATGAGTTCCTCGGCTGTGAGGGTCGTGAGGGGCCCCTCTCCCAGCCGTGCCCGATCGAGAGCACGGGGTTGTTCCGCCATGGCGTAACAGTCTCGAAGCAGCCGATCGCGCGCCCGAATCAACACACGCAGGAGCTCTGCTCCACGGCGCATCTGCGTGGTGAGCGGCACCACCAGCACGGTTGGCAGATCGGCCTGGATCAGCAGGTCGGCCTGAATCACTACAACAGGGCGGACCTTGCCCACCTCAGCGCCCTGATTGGGATTGAGGCGGGCAACCCAAACCTCGCCGCGGCGGATCAGCGCCACCAATGCCCCTCCAGGGCTTCGTTCTCAGCCGATAGAAAATCCTCCGCGAGCTCTAATGCCTCCTGGCGAGCCTCAGGATCAGAGGCCAGGACCGTGGCTGCATCCCGCAGCTGCGCATCGAGGCGATCCCGCCGTCGCTGGGCGAGGAGCGCCTCAAGGGCTTCCCGAATCAGCTGGGAACGCGGCTGTCCGGTGCGGGTGGCTTCCTCAGTGAGCTTCTGGTCAAGGTCATCCGGCAGCCGGATGCTGATGGCGGACATGCCAGAACCAACGTCATCCAGAACGTCATACACACCGTAAACAGTTCTGGCATGGGTTTGACACCAAAGTGCGACGCATGAAAAACCGGTGATTGGCCATCCGTCTAGACGATGAGCTGCGGAGAGAGCTGGAGGCCATCTACAGCGCTTGAGGCATGAGGCACTGCCCTTCCGGGAAGCGGTAGCCGGGTCAAGTGTCAGGGGCTGAGCAGCGTCAGCTGCCGCGGCGGAAGCAGTGCGACGAAGTCGCGATCCAGCGTCACCAGGTTTTCCTGGCGGGCAAGGACGGCGGCGGCAATCCAGCCGTCGCTGATGGCATTGCCGGTGAGCTGGTGTTGGCGGCAGAGCACCTCGAGCAAGGACCACTCCTCACCCAGCTGGATCCACTCGACTCCCTCGTGGGCCAGCAGAGCAGCCAGGAAGTCTTGTGCCGCCACCAGAGGGGTGGGTTCCACAAACACCCGCGGATGGGTCACCAGCCGAAGAAAGCCCGCTGTGACCATTGGCAGCGACCGCAGTCGCTCACCCCGGAGACAGGACGCCAGGGCCGCCTCTAACCAGACAATCGACACCCACCGCATGGTGGGGGTCATGGCCGGTTCAGGCCATCCGCGGCGTCCAGCAGCTGGCGATTACTGCGGGCATCAGCCACAGCAGGGGTAAGGCCACCCCGGCCGTGATGCACGGGCAATGGCAGCGGCCGGGACGACTCACTGGCCTTGGCCGCCTGACGCAAGCGCAGGGCCAGCCCCTCCTCGATCAGCCGCGTGAGAGTGAGGTGCTCGCGCGCTGCAAAAGCCTTGGCCTTAGCCAATAGGTCGTTGTTGAGGTTGAGCGTGGTGCGCACCAGCAGCCTGCGATGCAGATCTCAACGCTATCTGCCGAGTCCCGTTCTCATCCATGTGGTTGCTGGAAACAATTGCGCTCGCCTGGCTAGAGCTGGAACAGCGGCCTTCCAGCCATGACCCACGCCCCACCCGGCGCCCGCCAGATCGAGCGGCGCTCCCTGCAGATCGGCGTAGCAGCCAGCCTGGTGATGGCGGTGATGGGCATCAGTGTCTACGCCCTCTCGGGCTCTGAAGCTCTCCTGCTCGATGGTCTCTATTCCGGGGTAATGGCGGCCTCCAGCTGGATCGCCGCCCGCATCGGCGCCAACGTGGTGCGCCCACCCGATCGGGCGTACCCCTACGGCTACGACGGCCAGGAAGCGCTCTATGTGCTGTTCCGCTCCCTGGTGCTGATTGGGATCCTCAGCGTGGCCCTGATCACCGCCAGCACCACGATCGTGAATTACCTGGCCGGCCAGGCGGTGGAAGCCGTGCAGCTGCGCCCCGTGGCCGCCTACGCGGGCTTGATGGTGGTGCTCTGCCTGGCCCTGGCCTGGCGCCACGAGATCGACTGGCAGCGCAGCGGCCGTTGCAGCGAACTGCTGCGCACCGAAGCCCATGCCGCCCGCGTCGACGGGTTGATCAGTGGCGTGGCCGGGGCGGCGCTGCTCGGCGCACCCCTGCTCGAATCCACCCCCCTGCGAGCTTTGGGGCCGGTGGCGGATTCGGTGTTGGTGTTGGCCCTGGCCCTGGTGGTGCTGCCCGAGCCATTGCAGCAGTTCTGGCGAGCTCTGCGCCAAACAGCGGGAGCCGCCTGCGACCCGGCTCTGATCGCGCGTACCCGAACAGCGGTACAGGAGCTGCTCAGCGGCATGTCCACCTGGCTGCTCGATCTCACCGTGATGAAGGTGGGCCGCACCACCTTTGTGGTGGCCTACCTCAATCCGGCCATGCCGGTGGATGGCCCCTGGCTCGATCGCCTGCGCGAACGCATCGACCAACGCTGCAGCGAACTGCTGGGTCCGGTGCGCACCGAGGTGATCCTCACGGGGCAGGCGCCTTTCGCGGCGTGAAGCTCCAAGGCCAACTCCTAGGGTCAAGCCCATCCCGCCCGAGCCCACCGGTGACCACCAGCCCCGCCCCCACCTGGGACGTGATCGTGATCGGCTCGGGCATCGGCGGCCTGGTCACCGCCTCCCAACTGGCAGCGAAGGGAGCGAAAACGCTGGTGCTGGAGCGCTACCTGATTCCAGGGGGCTCGGGAGGCAGCTTCCGCCGCGAGGGCTACACCTTTGATGTAGGCGCCTCGATGATCTTTGGCTTCGGCGAGAAAGGTCACACCAACCTGCTCACCCGCGCCCTGGCCGATGTGGGCCAGCACTGCGACACGGTGCCCGATCCGGCCCAGCTCGAATACCACCTGCCCGGCGGGCTGAATGTGGCGGTGGATCGCGACTACGAAGCCTTTATCCACAGGCTCTCGGCCCTCTTCCCCCACGAGGCCAAAGGCATCCGCGCCTTTTACGACACCTGCTGGCAGGTGTTCAACTGCCTTGATGCGATGCCCCTGCTCTCGCTGGAAGACCCGGCCTACCTCGCGAAGGTGTTTTTCAAGGCGCCATTGGCTTGCCTGGGGTTAGCACGCTGGCTGCCGTTCAACGTGGGCGATGTGGCCCGCCAACACATCCAGGACGAACAGCTGCTCAGGCTGATCGACATGGAGTGCTTCTGCTGGAGCGTGATGCCGGCGGACCTCACGCCGATGATCAATGCGGGCATGGTGTTCTCCGATCGGCATGCCGGGGGGATCAACTACCCCAAGGGAGGCGTTGGGGTGATCGCCGAGAAACTGGTGGCCGGCCTCGAGAGCCATGGCGGCGAGATCCGCTACAAGGCACGCGTCACCAAGGTGTTGATCGAGAACGGGAAGGCCGTCGGCGTGCGGTTGGCTAATGGAGAGGAAATCCGTGCCCGCCGCGTGGTGAGCAACGCCACCCGCTGGGACACGTTTGAAACCCCGCAGGAAAACGCCGATGTGCAGCGTCCCAGAAGCGCTGCGCTCGTGGACGCCGCCCACACCCCCAAAGCGGAAACCACCTGGCGCCGCCGCTACAAGCCCTCCCCCTCCTTCCTCTCGCTGCACCTGGGCGTGGAGGCCTCGGTGATCCCCGAGGGTTTCCACTGCCATCACCTGCTGCTCGAAGACTGGGCCGAGATGGAGAGCGAGCAGGGTGTGGTCTTCGTGTCGATCCCCACGCTGCTTGATCCCTCCTTGGCGCCAGAAGGCCGGCACATCGTGCACACCTTCACCCCCAGCGACATTCAGGCTTGGGCCAAACTCAGCCCCGCGGAGTACAAAGCCAAGAAAAACGCCAACGCCGCAAGGCTGGTGCAGCGGCTCGAAGCAATCCTGCCGGGCCTCGGAGGCGCGATCCGCCACCAGGAGATCGGCACCCCGCGCACCCACCGCCGGTTCCTCGGCCGCATGGGCGGCAGCTATGGCCCGATCCCGGCACTGCGGCTACCCGGCCTACTGCCGATGCCCTTCAACCGCACCGGCGTGAACCACCTCTATTGCGTGGGTGATTCCTGCTTCCCAGGCCAGGGGCTCAATGCAGTGGCCTTCAGCGGATTTGCCTGCGCCCATCGGATCGGCGCAGACCTGGGGCTCAACCCCTGGAGACTGCAGGCGTGATCAGCGGCTGCGCCGATCGTGCTAGGCGTGGGGGATACGGCACGGCGGCCGCTCAAGCACCCGCCGCCATAAGGCTTCAGATTCACTTGCAGTGGTTACCGGGCTTCCGGGATTCGATCGAAATGCTGGACAACCGTTATGAAGGCTGTTCTGATCGCTCTGATCACTCTGTTGACCAATGACGACCAAGTCTCCATCATGGAACCTCTGCCATCGATCGAGCGAATCAAGTAGGAATTCCTTGAATCACTTTCACTCTGGGAACAGCCATAAAACAGAAGACTGACAACCAATACTGGCAATAGAGTGTCGCAACACGCACGCATGGAAGCGATCGAGGCATAGCCATTCCGCACAAAACTGCACTCCCGCGTATCACCTGGGCAGGCAAAGGCTTCCCCCAGATGGAAGAGACGTTGATACTAGGGTAGGTGAGCAAGAAAACTCAAGCTCGCTTAGAGCAGATTTAACTAAGATTGGAGTAATGCGCAGGCCGCTGCGGCAGCTGTCTCGCCAGAAAGAATCGCTCCATGAATGTAGCCAGGCCATTCAGTACTGACCTCAGTGCCAGCCCAGAAGATGCGACCAATGGGTTTACGCAAGTGAGATCCGAATTGAGTCCACGTTCCAGTTGTATAAAAGCTAGAATAAGCCCCACCAATCCACGGATTGGCAGGCCAGTTTCCCTCATGATATTCAAGCATGCCCTCTTTGGCTTCTACGCCAAGGAGAGCGACCAAATCATCAAGCACAGCTTCACGTCTCTCCTCTAAAGAAACAGAGCCATATTTTGTTGCCGCTTCGCCAGTAAGAAACGTTGCAAGAACACCGGGGCTTCCAGGGCGCGGATTCGTTGAATCGGCGACCAATTCAATCGCGTCCAACTTGCCTATTGCATAACCTGATAAATCTTGCTGGCGCCACCATGGGCTGTCATAAACAATTAAAGCCTTGATGATGGCACCCATTGGGGCACGCTGTGTCAGTTGATCCCTTGCTGCCGGCAAGGGTGGCTCATAGTGAATGCGAGCAGTGAGATGTGGAGGCATAGCAACGATGACTGCCTTACCTCGATACATATTCTTCGTAGTGGTCACATGAACTCCAGAGGAGGATTGCCGGATCAATAGCACCGGCTCATCTGTACGAACGGCTCCAGGTGGCAAGGATGCAGCAAGTCGTGGCGGAAACTGACCCGCACCACCATCAAAAAGCAGGGCTTCAGGAGTCTCACTCTGGGGAGAAACTCGTTGCGCCCAGGCAAAGTGCAACATGGAAGCTGATCCTGCTTCGAAGGCACCGTTACCTCCCCAGTTTCGAGCTACAACATCAACCCACCAGGCAGCGATGGGGGTGCCTGCGTTGCTCTGCAGCCAAGTAGCAATTGTCATGGTATCGAGCTCCCGTGCATTGGGGTGAGTCCACGGTGAAGCAGGGTTGATTGTCTTGGCGAGTGCTTCGATCTTTAGCCAAGTCGCGACGACGTCATCTCGATCGTGTTGAAGGATGTCAAGATCAGGCCATGGTCTTTCTAGGTCTTTGTTGTCGTAAGGGGTTGAGGGCCACGCATGGGAATGACGACTAAGACGGCCCTCATAGAGAAACGTATCATTCCCTCCGGAAGGAATAGGAAAAGTAGAAATATTCAGGTCTCGGGCGTAATCAAGTGTCTTGGTCTGGGTGAATCCAGCCCACTGGCCACCCAAATCAATCCACCCTGGTACGGCACCAGGGATACGACGCCCTTTAGAACCAACTTGCAAGCGCTGCAAGCGCCCTCCAAAGTGTGGCTGGGCCTCGAGAACGAGAACGTTGAGACCGCGTGCACAGAGGCTCCTAGCCGATGTCAAACCCGATACACCTGCACCAACCACAATGACATCTAAAATGGGGCAAGTGTTGTGAAGGCCATCGCTTCCCTCATGGGAGCCTGGAATTCCTGAAGGTGAAGCTGAAGCAGAAGTCAAGCCAGCCATCATGCCTCCGAATGCGAAAAGGACGCCTCCTCCTTAGTTTTGAGGGGCGCAATAGGTGAATGATATAACTGTAGCCAAAGCAAGCAAGAACGCGGCCAGGACCTTAAGAAGATTGTCATCATGCAGAGAGAAAACAACGGGTAAAATGGCTGGAACTGCCAAGATGCTGGGATTCACAAATGACAATTGTTCATGCTCTTGGAAAACGTGGTGTGATGCAGGACTGATTCAGGGTGTGTCAAAGGCATTCATACCGGCGCTGCGAGCATGAGATGAGGTCGGCGGGATTACCCACGGTCAGTGCCCCAAAGCATTTCTGTGGAACCGATCTCGATCTAGTCAGTCACCTAAAGGCGATCCAAGATGCCCGGATGCGGCGCGGTGAGCGCATCCAAGCTTGGTACCTGCTGCTGGTGGCAGTGCTTGGCATCCTGTGCAAGTGCGAGAATTTGCTCGACGTGGAGCATTTTGCCCAGCGCCATCACGTTGTGCTGAACGAAGCCCATGGCCTTGGGGTGAAGTATCCACTCTCCGATTCAACCTTTCGCTACTTCATCATGCAGAAAGAAGTAACTGGCGTCGACGCTGCCATCAGTGATTGGACAATCACAATCGCTCAGTCAGCAGCTGGGAAAACGCTAAATCCCATTCAGCGTAACGGATCACGAGAGTAGTCATGGACGTGATACCTGGGCTCTTCGGGCCAAAGAAGCGCCCGACCACATCAAAGAGAATTGAAACGGCGCCTACTGGATCGAGGAGGTGATCGCGACTGGCAGCCGAGATCATAAGCCGTTAAGGCCACGCACAGGTTCATCTCCAGCCTGCGCTCGACCCCAGAAGCCTTGCTACGACCAAGTAAGAGCACGCTGGAGCTTGTAGAGCTGGCACTGGATCTGTGACACCCAGCTGCGTGCCGGTGTCAACTACGTAGGCGGCTCGCGTCAATTACATAGGCGGGTAGGCAGAGACCTGAGAGACTGACCGATAACCGCACCGTGGCGAGACTCGCGATCCGCAGTTCAGCATGCACTAACATAAAGGAAAGAGAAATCTACCTTCTAGAAGAAGTAGACAACCAGTCAAATGAGCATCTCTCATCAAGATACAACGCTGAAGTCACTAGGCGTGAAGAGAATTGATCCGCTTGCCGGAAAAGATGAAATAATAAGACTGAATCGCATGTGCAGCAGCTCCAACGAAGAGCAGCTAACAGATTACGGCGGACAAAAGAGACAGGGCGATCACTTCTGGCTATTCGAACCAAGGACGAAGGAAGAAGCCGTGCTTGGCCTGACTCGCGCAAGTCAACTTAAGCTTGATGTCACGATCAGAGGATCTGGGCATTCGATGAATGGTAGCAGTATCCCGCAAAAGAATGGGTTATTGCTATTGACAACCAGCCTGAACAAAGTGGTTTTAACCTCAGATGGTAAAATAGAGGCTGAGGCAGGAGCTCAACTTCTAGTCGTTGACGATTACATCGGGCAGTTCGGGCTAAAGCTTCCAATAGTGAACGACGGTGGAGACCCAGCGCCAACCGTAGGCGGATTTATATGCGCAGGAGGATTTGGAGTGTGCTCGAAGGATTATGGTGGATTCTGGAACCACATCAGAAGCCTTGAGTACTGGACGCCAAAAGAGGGGGTTCGATGCATTACCCAAGAGACAGAAGAATTCTGGCAGATTTGTGCTTCTGGCAAGCCAAAAGGCGTGATTCTGTCAGCCAGCCTCATGACGCTTGGTCAATACACAGGCACTAGAGTGGAAGCAACATTGCAGTTTAAATATGTCGTGCATCCGAATCGGATTTGGTTTACGTTTATTGCCCCAATAAGAAAGTCAGCTTCACTCAGGAGAGCCCTGATCCGGCTAGATAGAGACTTGCGACAGTATTGGGAGGGGCTGCCACCCTACGAGTACATGATCAAAAGCCAAGGCCGCGGGACACCCGATGGGTTCTACCCAGAACATGATGGATCGCTGGCGGCGATGGGAGTGTGGGGAGAAGTAACTACAAAAACAGCTCAGAATATTGATGCTATTATGGAAAGAGTTAGCGCATTCACCAACAGAGAGACATATGCGAAGAGATACTGGCAGTCAGAACTCTAGCGATCTTTGCTATGGGCTGGGGCAAAGCCTCCTAGACCTTTGGAGAGAGCCAAATACAGATATTTATGCTAGGAGACTAAAGGAAGTCGGAAACAGCCTGATTGAGTTTGGATTGATCGCCACATGGCAAGCACACCGTTTACAGCTAATAGAAATGGGCGAAGATGCGCCAGAGCAGCAATATAGTATGGCCAGAACATTAGTGAGCAATGCTGAGTCTTTGTTAAGTGAGTTATCAGCACGTGCCGATAAGTTAGATGTTAGAGACGAAGTACGACTACTTAGCTTGATAACCGTTGGATTGAGTGGCGGGCAAGAGCTGCCATCATCCATAACAATAAATCTGAAGCCATCCCGGGAAGCAGTAGATATTTACAGCATTGCAAGTTTCATCGCTAGAAACTTTGATACAACAAGAATTGTTTACGGAGCTCTGAAAAAGAACAACTGTCAGTCAAGGACGATGGATTCTCTTCTTTATTACACGAGCATCAAGGAGACAGCGCTCATTCAACGCGGAGAAATTGCGAGGAATGAGGAGCCAATGATTTTAACACCTTGGGAAGATCTGAACATTGTCATAAGTCATCTTAGAGCAGCAGTTCACCTTGTACACTGCCTCGAATGGGATCATGCAAATAGCAAGTGCGACGAGGTTCTGAATATCTTTCCCCAGTGTTGCGAGGCAAAGTGGCTAAGGACTTCGATAGCACTTCGCAATCACGACAGAAATAGATGCGCTTACTGGACAATGCTCAAAGACTGCGAACTACTTGGAGCTCACACAATTGAAAGAACAAAAGCTCTGATCAACGGTCCTAAGATAGAATGCCTATGCAATGTCTTGGATCATAATCCAGGATGGGGAATGGACCAGGCGTACGAAAGACTCGCCAAGTCAGTTGAGGCGCAGAAATTACATCTAGCTGGGATGTATACCAGAGCGAAAGAGATTATCGAGAGCACGGCCGATAGAGAGATAGCAAGCAGCAGTTATGATCCTTTTGAACTGGCGCTACTTGCGTCACAAGTTGAAGACATTGATCCTAACGAATGGGAGAAAAGAGCTGTCTGCAAGCAGAATATTAGCGACATAGGCATCGTAGTAGTTTCAGGCCCGGCAGGCCCATACATGAGCAATGTAGAGCACTCTCTTACTAGCAGCGGATTTGATGGTCTTGTCAGACTAGATGAATGCTTTAAAGCAATGGAAATGATGATAGAAGAGAGATACAAGAAGAAGTATCCCCAAGACTTGGCGAGATTGGGGGAGCAAGAGATAATAGAGCTCAGGCAGTTTCTCTGGCAGAATATAGCCTTTACGCATGGAGGCAAGACATTAGACAAGTTAGTATGGTGTAGTGATGCGGCTTATCGATACATCGGCCTGGCAGTAATCCTATTTGCAGAGTGCACTGCTCTTCTTTGCCTGCCCCCAGTTGAACAACTGATAATTGCTCAGTATGCACAAATGGCGGGCTACTCGTACAAGCACGCAACGGCCACACTGTCAGAGCTAGTTGCACATCTAGTGGACTACACGACAATAAGCAATGCATGGAATTTATTGTGTAGAAGCAAGGTGATCATGATCCCCATGGCATGCCATTCAGGCGATGAAATACTTAGGCATTGCAACGAGGCGCTCGGCATAGAAGGTTGTCAACAACTCGCCAATTCAGAAGAGCTATTGGAGAGCTTGTTGCCACAACAGTCTCAATACGAAGAATTATTCGAAATGCTGGAGGAGTTCGGAGATGATTTAAGCTCTATCGAGCAAGCATTTAGCAGAGGCGGCGAGCTATGAAGAAAACAGTGTCAGATAGCTATCGACATCCCTTCCCGGATGACTGGGTTAGCTACATTAATGCATTATTAATCTATAATCAAGACTACAAAGAGAATGATTTGGTGCTGAGGCGGTTACGACAGGATATCAAAGGACGATTAGAAGCTGAAATGTACAACATGATTTCGAGATCAGAGGTGAATCCTGAGCAAATGGTAGACAGCAATAGAATTTCAAAAATCTATGATTATATTTATGAACACAGAATCTGGCCAGTTCGAGGGGTAGGGGCGGGCCACTGTGTAGCAGGCATCGATCCTCTGGGTCCATTTCCTGATCCAGATCTAATAGATGGCCTAGCATCAGTTGCCCAACAACATATGAGCATCAGAGAAGAACTCCATAAGGTTGGGAGAAGAATATCAACAGATACTCGTGAGTTTATTTACAAGGGGACATGGCGCTCAATCTCCCTTTGGGAATCAAGTCAAGCAGGCAGCCTGCCAGCACAAGGGCTGTTCAAAAAAACCATGGATGCACTTCTTTCAATACCTCTGTTCGAGATGATATATTCAGCCAGTGAGAAGAGAGCTGATTTCAGAGGCTTCACAGTGAGATTCTCAATGCTAAAACCAGGCGCACATATCCTGCCGCACTATGGCCTTACCAATACACGGCTGAGGATCCAGATTCCGATAGAAGTACCCGCTGGTGAACTTTTCATTTATTCTCACAATCAAGTACGGACCTGGACACTAGGTACTCCACTTCTTCTGAATGATGCATTTATCCATGGAGTACAAAATAATTCAGACGGTGATAGGATCGTGCTTCTTGTAGACATCCCCCATCCTGATGCACTGGAGGTCGACTATAGGTCTTATTAGGAATTATGATGCCTGAGATTCCATCCCTGAAGAAAGCGATTGAGATTCTACATCTTGGGTCAGATCTCAAAACACCGTACAGCAGAAATGTAGGTCCGTTACTAGAGAGCACTCCAGCACTTCTCCCAATGCTTGCTGGAACCGAATATCGGATTAACGGCTTAAGTACAGAGTGTGACTTCCTCATGTGCTTCCAGACTTGCGATCTGAAGAGCTTGAGCCGAGCTCTAATGTTAAGACGCCAGAACAGCGATAGGTTGATTGCGCAGATCGTCAACGCATGTAATCTCTGCTGCGAGAATCTACGCGTAGTAAGTATGTTTGACCATATATGGTTTGAATGTGACGCAGAGCCGAGCAATTCGCTTAGCATATTCCTTGGAACCGACTATAATGGAAATCTGTGCGTCAGCCAGAAAGAGCTGTTAAAAGTTGCTACTGCACTTGACTTGCTAGAGTCACTATATTCAGTAACGGAAGGCAGACAACGAGTTTACGGTGTGGCCAACTCGATCATCCAAGAACTAGGCGGGTGTGCAATCTGCGAGGTTGGCTTCATGGGAAGGGCGGGAGAGGAGGCACATGTCAAGTTACTGATGGCCAGCGATGATAGCATCTCAAAAGAGGTCTTCCTTGAAAGATGCAGAAGACTTTCACAAGAACTAGATGTAGTCCTATCAAAGACGTATGTAAGTGGTTTCTTAGAAACGATCCTGAGCTACGACTGCGCAATCCATCTTTCTGCTTCTATTTATGCGAAGAAGCAGAAATATGCTTTAGAATTTAAGCCAGCTTACGATCCAGATCAGGCGGAAAGATATTGTTCCTTTTGGAATACTATTAGAGATGCTCTCAAGATCAGAACTGATGCAGATTGGATGAATACTGCGTTCGCCGCAGCGCAGCCACACAATAATGTAGTACGTGTAAGCTCAAGGCTCCACCATATCAAGTTATTTGCCGAAGATACCGGAGAACTTGGTATAAAGGTCTATCGTGACCTTAGGACTGAACCTAGTTTTTTATCCTAAAGAATCATGAAAGATAATCCGTTGATTATTGTGCTCAAACTCGTCATCGCTGATCCGGAACTACGTCACCTATTTATTCGTAGACCAGGTAGAGTCTTCAAAATTCTTGGGCTAGGTTGTCCTATGGATATGGTCGGAAAGAATGGAAGATTCTGTCCAGTTATGCCAGAGCTTCCAGAAGGAGAAGCCGCATATGATATTGAACATGAGTATTGGGCAGAGTGGCTGGCTGGAGGTCTAGATCAATTGAAAGACTTTAGAAGAGTAGTGGGTGATCGCGACAGGTTCCCTTCAAGATCAGCATTTAAAAGTAAACGGGACTGGGAACAATTTGTTGAGCGAATTAAGGTAGAGATCAGAGATACTCTAGATCGTCTTCACCAAACTGAAAGCGGCAAGACTTAGACATTTTCACAGGACATGTTGTCGCATTTAGGAACTTTCCGATAGATTGTTATCGAAATGTGGTTCATTCTAAAATCAGACATTCCCGTCAGTCTCGCAGATCTGACTGTACAGGGCGACTGCACGGGCATAACCTACGGCGTCAGTCTGTATAGCCGCAGATACATGATTGGCAATTACATTTCTAATGCCCGGTACACGGCTTCCAATATTGCTCATCAAGGCATTCATGTTCAGGGAGTCAAGGGGTACCTGTATTAGATCTGCAAGCATTGGTATAACCTTAGCAAGATTGGTCAGTGGGGTGGTACAGAGTTGGGATGGAGGTATAGCATTCTGTACACGCAGGACGGATCTGCGCCAGAATAAAAAGAGTTGTAATACTATCGGCACAATATATTCCTCATTATCAAGGTTATGGTATAGTGTAACAGGATCTAATCCGGCGGCTTGATAGCTGCCATATCGTGATGTCCAAGCCAAATCTGCATTACTAGGTGAGGATACAAGGGATGCGCCAACTCCGACAAGCATACTGAGATATGACTCAGCCCAACTCATGGGATCACGAAGCACCTGTAGATACAGCGTAGATGGAGGTAGAAGCTTATAGACTTCTGGTGCGACGAGGTGAAGAAAAGTGCTGGAGTCGACAGTGGCTCTTATTAGCCTCTGTCTTCTTACTAAGAGTTTAGAGAGTTGCTGATGTGTAATAAGACCTTCTAGATAGTCGAGAATAAATCCAACTGTTAGATCATGCAGGCCCTCATGAGTGCCGCCAACTGGCTCAAATATCCGGCCGATGGTAGTAGAGCCTGTCTTCGGCAAGCTAAGATTAACAAGTCTGGGTCTCTGAAGAAGCACTGATAGATGCTATCCAAACAACTGTCGTCAGTATACATGTGCACGCGCTCTGAGATCTTCAAGGACAAGCTCTGATGGATGGTACTGAACGGAGGTAGGTACTGAATCCGCAAGATCACGAACAATCTGACAAGCAGTTGCCGCACACTGAACCGAACCATTGCGAAATATGCCGCCAACGCTGAAAGCAAGAAGATCAACCGAAAATTCAGACAAGAACAATGGGTATCGAGTTAAGAATCTAATCCTCGCACGCCGAGGGGAAACAAGATGCAGTACTTTCGAGAGATCCGATAAGACACTCTTGTACTTACGAAACAGCTGCTTCTGATCAGTCAGAGGTACAAAGAGTGTAAACCACACGATATTCTTTGTCGTATCCGATTGAAGGGTGGGTAGAGAGGCTGTGAATCCGACGGGATAGATTCGGGACACATCTAACGGCTTTATGATAAGATTAAGTTCTGAGATAAAACAATCAAGACTTCCTCCTGAACCACTCAACTCCCAGAATAGATCGTCAGTATGATGAACTCTGGTCGGCGGAGAATGACTAGGATGGCAGCAGATGAGCGAGTCAACATTCTCCCAGAATCCACCATACTCTTCCGATCGGCTACCAAAACCACCGGCGAGAAAATAACCTGCGACGGTCGGTCCAGCCTTAATGGCATCTGGGAGTACCGGAAGATGCCAACCCAATCGATTTAAGAACTCTTCAAGTACACCGATCTGAACACCTGCCTGCACTGTTATGAGGCCAGGCTCCTGGAAATGAACCTGGCGGAGAGATGAGGTCACCAACAGTCGATTACGTGTGCTTGGTATAGACCGTCCGTGCATTGAGTGCCCACTACCTCTATAGGTAAGGAGGTCGCTAGAATCTACAGAAGAGAGTAATCTATAGCACTCTTCATTGGAATCTGGGATGTAGATATCACCCTTGAATCCGCACGAGATTACTCCACCATAATCAGTCAGAAACTTGTTGGAGTCTTGGCCACATGCCGCATTAAGTAGAGCAACAAATGCAGAATGGTCAGCTGCTGAACCCGCGCAGATCTTCATGGGATCTAGTGTGTTAGGGCATTTTCTATAAACATCTACAATGTCTAAGCAAAAAGGGCGAAAGCAATGATGCCAACGCCCATGTGTTATAATCGAATTGCAGAATGCAGAGAATCCTACAATACAGACTGAAGATCTGGGCTTAACGGGCTCTGTATGTCAGAGAAAGTTGCAGGAATGTATGGATCTTGCAGGCCGTAGCTCGAGGCCTTATTAATTACAGCTGCTGTCAGATCCAGAATACTATCGTAGGTTTCAGCTTGAGAATGAGCCCATTTGGTAAGGGCTGTTCTTCTTTCGCCGAATACATATTCCTGTAAAGCATCCACTGTTTGATTAAACTGCTTCCGCTTGCCAATCAGTTGATCATATGACTTGATTAGCTCAACACCCAGCACTGAACTTTCAATCAATCCATCTCGCCATTCGTAAATGTGCTTGGATTTATTTTTCCCTTCACTCATGAGAATGCTATCAATATTTAGCAGGCCTAATTCTGCAAGTTCTTCTCCATGAGGATTGCCAATGATGGAATCCTGATGAATAAATGTTCCAACGTGGTCACCATCTAAGAAGACCTCAGTAGCTTGTCCGACCACTCTTGCTGAAAGGGCTGAGCCATTGGGCAAGTCAAGGTACTCAATCTTATCTTCCGAAGTAAGGTCAGTTACAATGAACTCAGATCCATCGTCACCTACTGACTTAAGACTGATTGTCAAATGATCTCTGCCTGAACCAAGTGTCACTCGACTTGCCTCATCAGAGAGGAGTGAGAGCTCAATTTTATCGTGTCCACTACCAGCGTCAATTACGTGAGCGCCGTAATGCACCTTAATGAAATCATTACCGCCGTTTGCTTCAATCACATCCGAATCATTATCGGATAAGCCATCGTGTGAACCTACAATAATCTTATCTGCGTGCTCGGAGCCAGATACGTAGTCATTACCTGAGTGTGTGTAAGCGATCTGTCCCCTGCCTCGCATATATATCTGGTCGCCATAAACAGACCCTTTAAGGGTGGCATACTTGCGTCCTGTGTCGTACATTGCACCAACTTCAACTACATCACCATTCAGTTTAACTTCAGGAATGTAGTCGTCAGAGAGCGGGGCATCTTCAGGTGACTGCAAGCCGGCACGCAGCAATCCTGAACTAGAAGGCTTAACTAGCGTTGTTTGGGTTGTGGTGAAGTTGAAAGAGTTTTGGTTGGTGATTACTCCAGTAGCAAGCAAATTGCCTTGATTAGCGTTAACCATTACACCATTAGGTGTAAGGCCGTAATAATTAGACCACCAGATCGCATTACCTGCAGTGTTGGTAAGAGTATTTCCCCACTGATCGGATTGAACAACGGTCCCAGAAATTGACACCGGGGCCGTATAAGGCATATTAATTTGCTGATTCGTGTACATCATTTGAACCTGAATCTTGTATCCAGGTTCAACGGTGTAGGTGTTGGATAGGCTGTTTGAAATCGTCTGCGATTGACTGGTGCCAGTTGATGAGGAGCTATCAATAGTTGTAGAGTTAGTGACGGATGTATTGACGCTAGCCCCAATGCCTGCGAATTCTGCAGATACTTCAGTTCCGACAGAAATTTCAGTCGTATTGCTAAAGCCTTGGGTAGTGGAGGTATTGGATTCTGCTGTTTCGCTCGCCTCGAAAGTAATGGTCTGCGTTATTGGGGTTGAACCCTGAGTGTTGTCAATGGTGCTCACTAGAGCTGCGCCTTGAGCGTTTTGAGCTACATCCTGGCTCGACGTAAGAACTGGAGTGCCGTAGGTAATATCACCAACGTTTTGACTAATGATTGCGCCACCCGTGTTCATCGCTAACCCATAGCCACCATTCAGATAAGTCAGGTTGGCTTGAGAACCTTGCTGCGAAGCGCTCCAGCCGTTCCAGTTATCTACGTTGAACGTGTTGCCCCCACCTGTCGATATATTGGATAGGCCATAAATTGTGTAGCTGTGCGAACCACCCCAGCCATCCTTGTAGGATCCTGTGCCTGATTTGAAAGACTTATTAAATTGGTTCTGAACCCAGAAGGGCGTCATGCCCCAAGCCAAGGCTTGGTTTACGTTACTAACGACACCCATTGTAGGCATTTGAGAAAACTATCCTATTTTAGCCGTTCCAGCCGGGCGCAGCCGCTTCGTAAAGTTTCCACACAATTGATCGTCTGTCCTGCCTCGAGGCCCATCGCAACCGGACGAGCTATAAACAAGTTGTTGGCTATCCGACGCAGGCCCGAGCCTCGTTGTTGCAGGACAACGCTCATGGCATTAAAGGGACAGGGCTGACTGAAAGTCATTTCAGCCTGTCTCGCTCGAGCTGATGCCAACCCAATCGAGCATTCGCTTGATGTCATGGGCCACGGCCATCAAGCCTGCACGGATCGATCGGAAACCGTTGCAGCGCAGCAGGTTGAGGGCCAAGATCCGCAGCAGGGCCAACACCTGCACCCCATTGCGCTGGCTGTAGCGATGGGCGTCCTCACCGAGCTGCGTGTCACGTGGCCAGTGCCATTGGTTTTCGATCGCCCAGCGCTGGCGCACAAGCCGGATCGCGGGAGCTCGTACAGCCGCTCAGGATCCCGAGTACCCAGGGCCTATTAGAAGTCACTCTGAGGAGCTCGCTGCCGTCGCGGGCTCCTGCCACCCCAGCAGCCTGAGCAACC
>NZ_JACVZV010000025.1 GCF_014654725.1 Vulcanococcus sp. Clear-D1
GATCCCATCGAGCCGTAGGGCATTGATGGCCAGGCTGCGGAGAGTGGCCAGGATTTGGACGCCGTTGTTCTCCCGGTAGCGGTGGGCGTCTTCTCGCAGCGGCACGTCCCGTACCCAGTGCCAGCTGTTTTCGATCGACCAGCGCTGGCGGATTGCTCTGAGTAGGGCCTACCGCAAGCGGAAGCCCTCAGGGCTAGGGCACCGGTGCGCAAACTCAAGACGTAGTAACGGATCTCGTCCTGCGGCTTGCCCTCGCGAATGCCATGGCTACGCACGGCGATGATCGTCGCACTGCCCGGCCACTGCTCCATCACCCACTCCGGTGCCGACATGGCCCGCAACTCACAGGTGATGTGACGACCTCGCTTGATTTCCCGCTTGCTGGTGCGCCAGTGGATCCGGCGGCTGTAGGTGAGCCGATCTCGGATCAACTGGAACCCTTTGCGGCGCCCGTGCTTGACGGCGATCAGGAAGTCGGCGCCGCGCTGGGCGAGGTAGAGGAAAAAGGGCGGTTCGCGTGCAGCGCGTCAGCCTGAATGAGCACTCCCTCGAGCTCGACGGCCTCAAGCAACTGGCGCAGGGCCTGAATCTCACCACTGGCATCGGTGGAGTATGTGGTCTGGGCAATCGCCACGCCCAGCGATTGGGAGTAGAGGCTTACCTGGGCTATGTAGACGCAGTCGGCCGGAGGCCGTAACGCGCTGCGCCGTTTTCGTTCTCAGCGATGGAACCACGCAGCGTCTTGCCATCACACACCAAGGTATCCAGCGTCTCTGTCACACCCGGTTGAGCCGCCATCCAGTCGCGGAGCAGGGTCTCAAAGCCAGGCACATCCAACTGGGCGAGCAGAAGCCGGAACGTGGAATCAGACGGCGACTTCCGGAAATCAGTCCCCAGCAGCTCGTTGAGCGCCTGGTGATGGCGTTTGGCAAAACGCTCCATCCCCACAAGCGAGCCCTGGCCGCTCAGGATCGAGAGGATGGCCACCAGCAGCATCCACCACTGGGGAAAGCGGATACCCCGGCGCATCCCAGGGCTGATTCAAAGTGTGTCACAGGTTGTCTTGCCGGGGCTCTGGGCGTGGGTTGAGGTCGGTGGGATTGCCCCCTCTCAGTGCTCCAAAGCGTTTCTGCAGCAACCGATCTCGACCTGATCAGCTTCCTCAAGGCGATCCCCGATGCCCGGATGCGTCGAGGGGTTCGCATCCCGGCCTGGTACCTGTTGCTGGTGGCGGTGCTCGGCATCCTGAGCAAATGCGAGAGCCTGCGCGATCTGGAGCGTTTTGCCCGACGCCACCACGCCGTGCTGAACGAGGCCCTTGGCCTTGAGCTCAAGCGTCCTCCCTCCGATTCCGCCTTCCGCTACTTCTTCCTGCAGGTGGACGTGGCTGCCGTCTGTGCCGCCATCCGGGATTGGACCATCGCCCAGATCCCCGGTGGGGCAGGCGATCTCGATCAGTTGATCTGTGACAGCAAGACCCTCCGGGGCTCGATTGAGACCACCAGTGGTGGTGGTTCTGCGTTCATCGCCCAGGTGACGCTTTACTCGGCAGCCTTGGGTGTAGCGATCGCTCAGGCCTGCTACGCCACTGGAGAGGATCACGAGCGCGCCGTGCTCCAGAAGCTGCTCGGGGAGCTCGACCTTGAGGGAGTGCTGATCCAGGCGGATGCGCTCCACACGCAGCAAGCGTTTTTCGACAACTCAAGGAGCAGGGGGCCGACTTCCTGCTGACGGTCAAGGCCAACCAAAAGAAGCTCTACCGGCAGATCGCCGATCAGCTGCTTGGAAAGCGCAAGATCCCGTTCATGGCAACCGATCACGAGATCGGCCATGGCCGTGATACCCGCTGGACGTTGAGGGCGAAAGAAGCTCCGGAGCACATCAAGGCGAACTGGCATGGCACCAGCTGGATCACCGAGGTGATCGCTGCCGGGATCCGTGATGGCAAGCGGTTCAAGGCGACGCACAGGTATGGCCTCCGGCCGACTTCGTCTACATCACCAGCCTGCGCACCACCCCAAATGCACTGCTCAGGCTGGTGAGAGAGCGCTGGAGTATCGAGAGCTGGCACTGGATTCGTGACACCCAGCTCCATGAGGACGACCATCGTTACAGCGGCAACGGTGCCGGCGTGATGGCAGCGCTGCGCACAGCTGGACTGAACCTGCTGCGCCTGGCCGGTTTCGACTCGATCCGCGAGGGCCTGCAGGCAGTGATGCATGACATCAAGGCACTGCTGGCGATGGCGACGCGGCAACCACGGCAAAAGCCGGCGTGAAACTTTGAATCAGCCCTGCGGCGCATCCGGCAATCCGGCAGCGCCTTGAGGAAGCTGATCAGATCGCTTGCAGCGACTGGCGAAGTGGCGGGCTCGGAAAGCCAATGGACAGGAGCGGTTCCCGCACACGGCACCGTAAGCGCAGCGGCCCAGCCAGGGCTACGAAGACAGACTTCTAATAGGCCCTGGGCCGAGTACCGCCACCAACAACAGGAACCACTGCGGATAACGCACCCCGCGGCGATAGCGGCCATCGGGAATCGCCTTGAGAAAGCTGATCAGATCATCCGGCGCACTCAGATCGGCTGCAGCGGAGGAGGTTTCGAGCAACCGCTGCGCGGAAGACTGCGTCTACGGGAGCGGTGAGACCCGCTGACAAAACCCAATGGTGCCAGGCCCGCCAAGAGCTACAGGGTCAGACTTTTAGGCGGCCCTACGTTTTGAGCAGCCCCCACACGCCCAGGCAGGACCTCCTGGATAAGGCCAGACCAGATGGTCATCTCTGGCGATGTTATTAGCTCTGACGAGATGCCTCGGATTCATGGTTGGCATCCAACCATTCCGATCGCCATTGAGCCTTGTTTATCCTACCGATAATTCAAGAACTCGTCTGAAGTAAAATCTGTGTTTATCCATCGACCATCACGCATAATCTGCAGCATAAAGATTCCCTCATCGTGCCATGTAACTCCAGCGTTAATTTCTCTCCATCGAAATTGTCGTTCCTCGATCTCATCTCTGTACCGCCGGATTTCTTTGGGCAGAGGATGCCTGTCCGGGAGTGGCTCTACATCTGGATTCCCATCTGCGAAGAACGTCTTGAGCACTTCATCAGTGGCCTGGTTATCTTCAAGGGTATTCAGAATTCTATTCTGACTTAGGCTGTCCTCGCTTAGGCTTTCATCACCCACGAGAACCCTAAATGCGTCCTTGTGTTCCTCCCGAACAAACAACTCAGAAAACTTCCTTAGGCCCCCTTTCCCATACTGAGCCTCGATAAGGCTCAACAGACGAACTAACTCGTGTTGAATCTGGTCTCGTGCTAATTCGAGAACATCTCCATGATAGCGATCTTTGATAGTGTCTTTAGCGAGTGGCCCGAGGAATCGTTTTGAAAGGGTGCCGGCAAGCCCGCCATGATCAAAGCCGGCATAGCGCTGGTTGGTCACTGTGTCCACAATCGGAACACTATTGCCATAGCCGTAAAGCAGCCCATTCACTTCACCTGTCATCAGGCCACCGATGACTTCGCCGCGGTCTGTTTTGCTGCTCACGACATATGTGAAGGAATCGACCAGCCATACATCCGTCCTGCCCCAGGCTGTGATCGGATCATCGAAGCCACTCTCCAGAGATACGACTTTCGTTGCCCCAATCTGCTTAAGAGGTTTCAGTTCCTCAAAGAAACCATATCCTTCGTCAAGCAGTCGTTGATTGCCTGTGAAGCCTGCTCGGGCCAGCTCGTACCAGTTACTGTGGGAATAGAAATCCTGAAGAGCGTGCGTAATTCTTCCAAAGTACTTAAAGACCTCGTTCGGGCTTCGTTCGTAGCTCCTCAGAGCCTCTCTGTAACCGTCGTTGATCTTAGCCGTAGACTCTGCAAGTTTGTTATTATCAAAGTGATACGCATTTGTATACTGTCCACCGTAGATCGGAATCACGCTATCTGTCTGCTCCTGTGACTTGTTGATCAGCTTAATTGCTTTCTCATTAAGGAGCGGCAGGTATTGTTCGATTTGATCGGTGTGGATCTTTGTGTCAAACCTGTTGGCAAGGTTTGATGGGTGCCCTGAATGATTCCGCATGCTAGGCGTGGCTGTTTTGCTAAGACGGGCTTTTGTACTCGTCGGATTCTAGTTGGGAAGAATCTTGATCCTTACTTTAGCTTGCATCTGCGCTCGGTGATGCATGACTTCACGGGACCGCTGGCGATGGCCCGGCACCAACCAGAAACCAACCCATAGCCTGACTATGAATCAGTCCTGGGTCGTTGGTGCCTCAGTCGAGCCTAACTCGAGCAGTCGAAACCTATTGTTCAGCCCCGTTACTCCTCCCCCAGCTACTTTGATGCCATAACCGCCCGTACGGTGAGCAGGTTGGCGATGCGGATCAGGTTGTAGGCCAACCTCCTCACCTTGCGCAGGGGATGAAAAGTGTCGACTCGGTCTTCTGTGGGGATGCACATAGCAGTGGACCATTGCCTTGCTGCTGGCCGCGAATCCACTACGTGCTGCTGGTTCATTCTCCCGCAGATCGATGGCTTTTTCAGCAACCTCCTAAGGCAAAGCCAGATGAAGTCATTGCAAGTAAAAGCGGACCGCCTCAGACGACCCGCCCAACGATTAACGCTCAAGGCAAAGAAACTTCCCAGCCCCAGCCTACTTAAAGTCAGCCATTCAACAGACAAGTGATACCTTTTCACCAAGAATAAACAGCTCTACTTCACCTGAGGTAAATGTAGAGAATTTCAAAGCCACAGAGCACTGACTACCAGAAACAATTGCATCAAATTCTGTATTAATGCTCACCACGCCAAGATCGTGACTCAGCACGGTACCGCCATCGTCACCCCTCGAAAATGTACCTACACCACTCCATACGAGACGATCCTTGTCAGCATCGAAATCAAGAATGCGATCATTCCCTTGAGAGACAATAAAGACATCACGACCTTTGCCTCCGATCAATACATCATCATCATTACCACCATCTAATTTGTCATTGCCATAGCCTCCATTCAAGCGATCGTTCCCGTCGAATCCGTATAGAAGGTCGTATCCAGCACGACCTTTGGCGATGTTATCACTTGCGCTTCCCAAGAACTCTTCATTGCCGGATGTTCCAGAAAAGTCCTTGGATTCAGAGTTACTCTGGATAGTGGTGAGTGCCGAAGGCTTTAATCCTCCATCCACACCGACAGCATCCCAAGCCTTAGCAATCTGTTGGACATCTTGATTTGTCAGTCTTGGAACACCAGGGTAGACATCAGATACGCTTTTTCTCGTTAAATCATTTGCCGCCTTTAAAGTTGCCTCTCTAGCATCAGAGTAATCCGAATTTGGCCCAAGGTAGACGGTTAAGGCCCGGTAGACAACACCTTGCATTTTGCTGAGGCCAACGCTCTTGACGTTGTATGCGTAGCCGTTGTCGTTGACGCCTGAGCCTGCTCCGCCGTCCTTGGCTCCTTCAGAGGCAATAACAAACCAATGGTTCAAAACCCCACTGTTAATGTGGACGCCTCCGAGATCTACGCCCGCTAAATATGTATTTGACCAGTTTTCACCCAGATAGGTTGAAGGTTGATCATAATTCTTTGGGCTCTTCATATCCCTGATCGGAAAGCTGCCATCTCCCATAATCCAAGACCAGTCGTTACTCTGGAAGCCCTTGTCCTTCGAGTAAACCTTGACTAATGTTCCAAAAATATCACTAATACCTTCGTCAAGAGCACCAGACTCTCCTGCATATTCAAAGTTGGCCGTGAACTGAGTGACACCATGCGTGAGTTCATGACCTAGGATATCGATTGCGGCCGGAACACCAATATTGCCGTTGCCGCCTCTGCGACCAACACCATCTAGATACGTCATCATCCCATAAACATTGCCGCGATAAGAGAACTGTATTTTTGACCACCACGCATTATGGCCATCTTCAACCTCAATATTCGAATCGATTCTTATTGGGGCTACGGCATTCAGCAGGTTGAGCTCGCCGTTTCCATCAACACCATTGCGATTAAATTGGTCAAAATAATAGTCTAGAGTTTGATTAGCCCCGTAGTGAATGTCCAGAGCTCGTCCCGCAATCTGGCCAGCCCTAGTATCGGGATCCCAATGCCATGTGTTGTTAACGCTTTCAAAGGGCTTTGCCTCAAGGTAGCCTGCCAACGTATCCGAAGCTTCCGCAGATGCAAGGATTGTCGTATTGGCAAAATCAAGGGTCTGGATAGATTTGTTCAAATAGTGCCCATCTCTCTCAATTGTCTCACGAGTGACTAGCGCATGCGTAGTTGGATCATATTGATACAGCAATTTACTTACAGGAATAACCTGCTGCCCATTGAGAGCTGTGTTAACAGTTGCGACATCTGGCTCAATATCAAGCGCCAATACAGCCGAAACTGGATAGGTACTTGGGATTTGATACACCTGAAAAACGCGCTCACTTGGGTGTCCCATCGGTAAAATCAAAACCATATTCTAGAGCAAGCCCATAACAGAACATCAAAAGTTCCCTATGATTTCTGAGTGTCAGGGCCAGGGCTCATTAGAAGTCAAGCAGAATTCAGTGCCTGACACGGTTCTCGCCAGCCCAGCAGTGCCAGAAGCCCCCTGATGTCATGGGCCAGAGCCGCCAGCCCCTCAGTGATCGACCAGTAGCCCTCGAGCTGTAGGGCATTCATGGCCAGGCTGCGGAGCGTGGCCATGATCCGCACGCCGTTGCTCTCGCGGTAGCGATGCGCGTCCTCCCGGAGCTGGGTGTCGCGTGGCCAGTGCCAGGAGTTCTCGATCGACCAGCGGTCGCGCACGTGCTGCAGCAGAGCCTCGGCTCGAGTGCGCAAACTTGAGACGTAGTAACGGGTCTCATCGACCGGTTTGCCGTCGCGGGTGCCTTTGCAGCGAACTTCCAGGACTGTGGCGCTGCCCGGCCAGTTCTCCATCATCCACGCCGGGGCCGGCATGCCCCGCAGCATCCAGGTGAGGTCCCTGCCGCGTTTGCGTTCACGCTTGCTGGCTTGCCACGGTGCCTTACGGCCATAGGTGAGCCGATCACAGATCACCTGAAAGCCCTTGCGACCACTGTGCTTTACAGCGATCAGGCAGTCGGCGTCACGCTGCTCGAGGTAGAGGAAAAAGGGCGATTTGCATGCAGCGCGTCGGCCTGCACCAGCAAGCCGTTGAGCTCGACGCGATCCAACAGCTGGCGCAAGGCCGCGATCTCGCCGCCGGCATCGGTGGCGTAGGTGTTTTGGGCAATGGCTACCCCAAGGGTGTTGGAGTACAGGCTCACCTGGGCGATAAAACGCGCTGCGCCAGAAGCGGTTTGATCGATCGAACCCCGCAGGGTCTTACCGTCACACACCAGGGTGTCGACAGACTCGGTGACGCCAGGCTGGGCAGCCATCCACTGCTGCAGCAGGGCATCGAAGCCATCGACATCGAGCTGAGAGAGGAGCAACCGGAAGGTCGAGTCCGACGGCGGGTTGGCCATGTGGGTGCCGAGCAGCTCGTTGAGGGTCTTGCGGTGGCGTTTGGCAAAACGCTCCATCCCGAGCAACGAACCCTGGTTGCTGTAGGCGTCAGCCTTGCGCGAAGCGGTTGATGGCCAGGATCGCCATCAGCAGCATCCACCACTGCGGGTAGCGAATCCCCCGGCGCAGACGGCAATCGGGAAGCGCCTTGAGGAAGCTGATCAGATCCGTTGCAGCGGCTGGGTTCTCAAGCGGCGAGGTCAAGAGATATGGGCGTGACCTGCGCACCAAACCGGAGCTGAGCGCCGCACGCCAGAGCTACTGGGACAGACTTCTAATGGGCCCTGATCGATACCCCGCTCGATCCAGTGGCGCCCCACCGCCAGCAGGTGCTCCCGCACCGCAGGGTTGGCGTGGTTGAACTTCGGCAGCGCCGGATAACACCACCAGCTGTGGATATCCGCAGGGTTCACCCGGCTCTGGATAGGGCTTGAGGGGCCAGTGCTCGGTGATGAACCAGTCGGCATAGGGCGAGGCCGGGCCGTTCTCCAGCAGATGGTGAAACGCCCAAAAGCCCCGGCCGCAGTGGTTAAACACACCATCGAGGATCAGTCGCATCCCCCGCCGCTTCAGCTCCGCCACCAGCGCATCAAAGGCTTGATCACCGCCAAGTAAGGGATCCACCTGGAAGTAGTCGTAGGCGTGATAGCGGTGATTGGCCGCCGAACTGAAGATCGGGGTGAGATAGAGGCAGTGATGCCCAGCGCCTGCAGATGGTCGAGCCCCTCGATCACGCCATAGAGGTCTCCACCCTGAAACCCGGTGCGCGTGGGTGGATCGCCCCAGGGCTGCAGCGCCAAACCCTGCTGCGCCGCCACGCGGCCGCTGCGGCGAAAGCGATCGGGAAAGATCTGAGCCACCGCCGCCTCGGCGACCCAGGCGGGCGGACGGATGAAGGCAGAGCGGAGATCCGAACTCACGGCCACTCCAGCCCTCTCCATAGGGTGGCGTACCACCTTGCCCTCCGCAGCCCCATGGCCGCCTCCAGCGATGGCACTCCCAACGCCGCTGACCTGGCGCGCTACCTCGAGCAGCGCGGTGAGCTGAGCAAACCCTGGATGCTGCAACTGCTGCGGCTCACCAAGCTCAAGGAATCGCGGGATTCCATGGATCCCCAGGAGTACATGGAGGCCCTTCAGGAAGCCCATGCCGACCTGATGCGCCTGGGCGAGTTCTGGAAAGGCCGCGAGCAAGAAGTGTTCAGCGGGCGCTACGCCCCTTCCGCGGTGGTGGAGCCCCTGCCCGGTTCAGCCGAAGATCGATGAACACCGGAGGCGATCAGCCCACGGCCACAACAGCTGTCTTTCCGATGGCTCCGCTGATCCGCTTCACCCTGATCAGCTTGTATCTCGCCCTGGTGCTGCCGCTACCGGTGCTCGCTCCCTCCGAGCTCCAAGGCTGGCTCTGGGTTGCGTTGCCGCTTGGGCTGATGTTGATCCTGGCGCTGGTGAGCGAACAGGTGGAACTGAGCGACAGCGGAATCCGCGTCGGTCATGCGGCTTGGTGCCGTTGGTTGCTGCGTCGAGGCTGGCAGCTGCAGTGGGATGCGATCACAGGCCTCACACCCGTGGCCACCAGCCAAGGGGGTCGGGTCTTCTATGTGCGCACCCAAGAGGGATCGGCCTACCTGCTCCCGCAGCGGGTGCAAGCCTTCGAGGTGTTTCTGAGCCGCTTCAGCCAACACACAGGCCTCGATACCAGCTCGATCGGCCGGATAAGCCCACCTTGGACGTATCAGCTGCTGGCTGCGCTCTGCGGGTTAGGTCTCGCAGCCGAGGCCACTGCTGGTGTGTTGTTGTTGAACCGCTGAATCAGAAGCCTGAAGGCACAGGCGAGCGCATCGATTCACCCGCCTCAGACTCCGCCGGAATCGTGTCGAGACTGAAGCGATAGCCCTGCTGCCGCACGGTTTCAATGCCGCCGCCTTCGCCGAGGCCCGCCTGCTCGAGCTTGCGCCGCAGGGTGAGAACCTGGGTGTCGACCGAGCGGGGCCCGCCGCTGAATGGCGGCCAGGCCATGCGTAACAGCTCGCTGCGGTTTCGCACCACCCCTGGCGGCATCAGCAACGCACACAGGAGAGCAAATTCCCTGGGGCTCAGCTCCACCGGCTGATCGCGCAGCGTCACCTGACGCAGCAGCAAATGCACCTCCAGCGGGCCCACACACACGCGCTCCTGCAGGCCGCTGCGGCTGCGGCGCAGCAGCGAACGGCTGCGGGCCGCGAGCTCCTCCAGGCCAAAGGGTTTGCGCAGCACCTCATCGGCGCCGGCATCGAGCAAAGCCACCACAGGCTCGGAGCCCGAGCGCGCCGTGAGCACCATCACCGGGCAGCGGAGCTGGGCCGCCAGCTTCAACGCCGTGGTTTCCTCCAACAGCTCTGCTGCCACGAGCAGATCGGGGGTGAGGTCATCGCACAGGGCTACGGCTTCGGCGGCCGTGGCCACCGCCGCAGCCAGATAGCCGTCTTGGCGCAGGCGCTGGGCCAGCACCGTGCGCAGCGTGGGATGGGGATCGACCACCAACACACGCTTCAAGGCACTTTCAGATCCAGGGGCGGAACTGGTTGTGGAGCCGACAGCGGAGGAATCCACCTGCTTCTCCATGGTTCTGCCTACGCTATCCCTGTTTTCCTGGCCAGAGTGGTATCAGGCGATGCCTTGCCAGCTGTCCCATCCGGTCCAGTCATGACCGCCCTGCAACACCCCGACGCGATCCGCCACTTCCAATCCCTCTGTGATGCCTGCCAGTCGCTGGCCAGTCGCTATCACAGCCCGGCGGAGCTGCGCCTTTACGCCGACGGATACCTGCACGCCTTGCGCAAAACAGCGGTGCTTGATGCCCTCACCCAACGGCGCCTGGAAGAGCTGGTGGACCGCTGGATCATGGATCCCTCCAGCTTCATCGGCCCGGGCGATGACATGAGCACCCTTTACGAAACGGGCCGGAACTGAGCCGGCCCCCGAGCGCGTCCGGCTCTGATCAGGCCAGCGCCACCGCGAGCTTTTCGCGCAGTTCACCGGAGTTGTACATCTCGATCAGGATGTCGGATCCGCCGATGAACTCGCCGTTCACATACACCTGAGGGATGGTGGGCCAATCGGAGAACTCCTTGATGCCCTGACGGATCTCCATATCGGAGAGCACGTCGAAGGTTTCGAAGGCCACCCCCAGGGAGTTGAGGATCTGCACCACGTTGTTGCTGAAGCCGCACTGGGGCATCAACTTGCTGCCCTTCATGAACACGAACACGGGGCTGCTGCCCACCAGTTGTTCGATGCGTTGCTGGGTGGAGGCGTCCATGGTTCAGGCGGTGGGGGTGGAGGTCTGCAGGGCCAGGGCGTGAATGGCCTCGCTGGCCAGTTCGCTGCGCAGGGCGCCGTACACGAGCTGGTGCTGCTTGACGCGGCTCAGGCCGTCGAAAGCGGTGGAGACCACCGTCACCTGCAGGTGATCGCCGCCGCCGGTGAGGTCTTCCACCTCAACACGGGCATCCGGCAGCGCCTGGGTGATGGCAGCTCGCACCTGGTCGGGATGGACCATGAACTGGAGAGTCGCGAAGCGGGCTAGCGAGCGAATGTAGGCGCCGCGCTCACTGGGCTGCCGGAGCCGCGGTGGCGGCGGTGTAAGGCGTTGCCACAAAGCCCAGCTCCACCAAGCTCTGGTAGGCCTTCTGACCCTGGGGGCTGGTGGGCGACATGCGCTGCACCACGCGCACCAGCAGGGGCACCGCCACCTGGGGCTGGTTCATCCGGCGCAGCAGCGCGGCCAAGCGCAGCTCGATATTGGCCTGGAGCTCGGTGGCCTCACGACCCTTCTGATCCATCTCGCGCGGGATGCGGGCATCGAGGCCGCGGAAGGCACCGGAGAGGTTGCGGTAAGCGCTCACCAGATAGGTGGCGGCTTCCAGGGCCTGGTCGTAGTCGGTTTTGGCCTGGCTGAGCTTGCCGGCGGCGGCGGCGGCATCACCCTGGGCCACCTTGGCTTGCACCGACGCCAGGTTCAGGCCTGAGCTGGTGGATTCGAGCACCTTCTCAGGCTCCTGCTGGGCGCGCACCGGAAGGGTGGCCAGGCTGGGGGTCACCAACGCCAGGGCGCTGAGGGCAAGAGCGGCGATCGGCCGGCGCACGGCAACAAGTCAGACGTTGGAAAACTCTACGGGCGCTGCAAAGCCACCCTCAGCAGCGCTGCGGCCCACCACCGCCAGCGCCCGAGCCTCAGCGGCAGACATCGCCGCCGCCAGCTGCTCGCTGAAGTGCTTCGCCGCCTCGCGGCCGTGGCCCTGCACATGCAGCGGCGGCCCGAAGGCCAGGGCGGCGGAATCCCCCAAGCGAGGCACAGCGCGACCGTAGGCGATGCCGATGGGAAGCACCGGCACATCCAGGCCATGGGCCGAGGCCAGCAACGCCAAGCGCGACAACCCCTGCATCAGGCGGATCGGACCGGGCTCGCGCATGATCCGGCCCTCCGGAAACACCACCAGCTGCTGACCGGCCTCCAGCAGATCAACGGCAAAGCGCAGGCTGGCGGTCTGGGGCTTGAGCTGGTTCACCGGGAAGCAGCCCAACCGGTGCAGAAACCACCCCTGAATCCCCTTCATCTCATCGAGGGTGACCATGAAGCGGCAGTCGCGGCCGCTCACCCGCCGTCCGGCGGCGTAGGGGAGCATCAGCGCATCCCAGCGGGCCCGATGGGTGGGGGCCATCAACACCGGACCACTGAGGGGCAGATGCTCGCGGCCGATCACGTGCAGCCGGCCAAAGAAACCCTTGAGAGCCACGTCCTGGGTGACCACCATCGCCAGTGGCGACAGCCAGGGGCTGATGCCATTGCACAGGCTCTGTTCGCGCTTACTCAGCTGACTGGACGCCGTCGCCACCGTCTCGCGGCCTGCTCGGCCAATCCGTTCCGTTCAACGTAGGAGCTCATCCAGGCGCCAATCGCCGCGGACGGGCACTTCCCCCTGCGGCCGCTGCAACCTCCGCCCCATGCGGTGGCCGCAGCCCCATCCATAGGATCCGGCCAGACGCCCCCGATGCAATGGCCAGCCTTGGCGTGAACATCGATCACATCGCCAACGTGCGCCAGGCCCGCCGCACGGTGGAGCCCGATCCGGTGAGCTACGCGCTCTTGGCCGAGCTGGGCGGCGCCGATGGCATCACCGTGCACCTGCGCGAAGACCGCCGCCACATCCACGACCGCGATGTGGAGCTCCTGCGCCAGGTGGTGCGCAGCCGCCTCAATCTGGAGATGGCCGCCACGCCTGAAATGGAGGCGATCGCCCTGCGCATCAAGCCCGACATGGTGACCCTGGTGCCGGAGAAGCGCGAAGAGGTGACCACCGAAGGCGGCCTCGATGTGGCCGGCCAGCTGCAGCCGCTCCAGGGCCTGGTGGGCCGACTGCAGGAGGCAGGGATCGGCGTGAGCCTGTTTGTGGATGCCGAGCCCGGCCAGCTGGAGGCCTGCCGCGCCACCGGCGCCCGTTGGGTGGAGCTGCACACCGGCACCTACGCCGAAGCCGATTGGCAGCAACAACCCCTGGAGCTCGCCCGCCTCACCGAGGGCAGCTTCATCGCCCGCAGCCTGGGGCTGCGCGTGAACGCCGGCCATGGCCTCACGTATCAAAACGTGGAACCGGTGGCGGCGATTGAGGGGATGGAGGAGCTCAACATCGGCCACACCATCGTGGCCCGCGCCCTGGCGGTGGGCCTGGAGGAGGCGGTGCGGCAGATGAAGGCTTTAGTTCAGAATCCCCGCCGGGAACCCCTGTTCGGCAGCACCAGTTCATGACCCAGTACCACTTCGTGGCCGCCAGCGAGACCTTCCTCACGGTGGAGGAGCCCCTCGATGAAGTGCTGCGCGAGCGGGTGCGCAACTACGGCGAACAGGGCAAGGAGATCGACTTCTGGCTGGTGAAGCGACCCGTCTTCCTGCAGGCGCCGGAGCTGAAGGCCATCGCCGATCAGGTGCCGCAGCCCGCCGCGGCCGTGGTCTCCACCGACGCCAAGTTCATCGAGTTCATGAAGCTGCGCCTTGAGTTCGTGGCCAAAGGCAGCTTCGAAGCCCCCAGCGCCTCCATCCCCGACGCTCTGGCCAGCGCAGCCTGAGGGGTCGAGCCGCCTATCGCCCAGGGGTCTGTCGTCGAAAGCCCCTCAAGAGAACACCCTGATTCCGTACAGCCTGTACAAAACCAGGGTGATCGGCACTGCGCGTTGCGAAGAAACCGGCCTACCGGCCCGGCGCCTCAGCCTCAGAACAGCCCCAGAAACTTCTTTCGGGGTTGCTCGCCATCAGCAGCGGCCTCGACGCGCCCCTGGTCGGCGTCTTGTTGGTAGCGGGGCTTGGCGTCGCCGATGGTGAGCAGGGCTTCTTTGTTCTTCCACCAGATCCAGTCACGGATGGGGGGAGTGCGGGTGAGCTCCGCGCGGGTGAGCCCCAGCCCAAGCTTGCTGGAGGCATCGAGCAGCACCTCCACCATCTGATCGCCGTTGCTGCAGTTCGCCAGCGCCTCGTTGGTGCGCTTGGCCCCATCGAGCGCTTTCACCAGGATCGAAACCCGCTGCCCCACCGACAGGGTGCGCGGATCCGTGGGCTGGCTGTCCATCAGCGCTGGCGTGGTTGCCGGAAGGTTAATGGCGTTGCAGGGATGACAGAACCGCCGCCGAATGGCAAGACTGGACGCAATGCGCCGTCGGCATGACGTCCTCCCAGCGCCGCTCTCACCACTGGGTGATCGGTGACGTTCATGGCTGCGCTGACGCCCTTGAGCAGTTGCTGCAGCGGCTTCCGGCGAGCGACCGGCTGATCTTCTGCGGCGATGCGATCAACCGCGGCCCAGGCATCGAGGCCAGCATGGAGCGCATCTGGGGCCTGGTGGAATCAGGGCGAGCGGTGTGGCTGCGGGGCAACCACGAACAGGATCTGATCAGCGGCCTGCAGCGCGGCAGCTGGCAGGCCGAGCGTCGCCTGGCCGGCTGCGATACCTACCGCCAACTGGGGGAAAGCCGCTGCAGTCAATGGCTCGAGCGGCTGCAGCACCTGCCTTTGGCTTACTGGGGCGATGGCTGGGTGGCCACCCATGCCGGCTTTGATCCGAGCACCTGGCAGCCGGATCTGCGGGTGCGGTTGGATTTCTGGCAGAACTACGACGGCCGCTTCGGCGACGTGGTGATCGGCCACACCCCCGGCCCCCACGTGCGCCGGCTTCATCACATCGTGATGGTGGACACAGGCGCCTGCTACGGCGGTGATCTGAGCGCCTACTGCCCCGAAACGCAGGCTGTGATGGCTGTTCCCGGTCTGCGGGCGGAGCAGGCCTCACCGCTGCCTGGCTTCCGCGCCCGTGCACCGGAGCCGGCTGCCGCCCTGGGCTGAGCCTTGCTCACGCTGTATCGCAGCAATCGCGCCGAACTGCTGGCCCAGGTGTTAGCAGCCCAGCTGCAGCTGGAGCCCCCCGGGCCGCTGGAGCAGGTGCAGGTGGTGGTGAACACCTGGCCCACCAGCCGCTGGCTGGGGGAGCAGATCGCCACGGGCCTCAGCGCCGGCATTGCGGCCAACCTGCGCTTTCCCTTCCCCACCAGCCAGCTGCGGCAGCTGGTGGATCGCTGGCTCGATGCGTGCCCGCTCACCGGCCCCGACCCCTGGCGGGCCCAGAACCTGGTGTGGCCGCTGCTGGAGCAGTTGCCCGCTCTGCTCGAGCAGCCGGAGGCCGCGCCATTACAGCGCTGGCTGCAGCAGCGCCAGGGCAACAGCTCCTTGCGCCAGCTCGATCATCCCCTCTGGCAGCTGGCCCGGGCCATCGCCGATGCCATCGACGACTACGGCCTCTATCGCCCGGCCATGCTCGAGGCCTGGCTGCAGGGCAACGGCGTGGATAGCCGCGGCCAGCCCCTCCCCCCGGCGCTGCTCTGGCAGCCGCTCCTGGTGCGCAACCTGGCGCAGGTGCTCCCGGGCGAACCCTTCGGTCTGCGGGCCCTGGCGCTGATCCGCCGGCTGCAGCAGGGCTGGCGGCCAGAGCTCCACAACACCCAGCCGCTGCGGCTGTTTGGCCTGAGCAGCCTGGCGCCGGTGCAGGTGGAGCTGCTCCAGGCGATCTCGGCCTGCCAGGCCGTGGAGCTCTACCTGCTCACCCCCTGCCGCAACCTCTGGCAGCGGCGCGAGGGCGCAGGCAGCCGCGATCCACTGAGCAGCGACTGGCTGCTGGAGGTGCCCGGGCTGGAGGCACGCTTCGGGCGGCTGGGAGCTGAATTTCAACAGCTGCTCGAGGGCAGCGGCGAGAGCCAGCTGGGGGAATGGCGCGAAGGCGATCTGTTCTTTGCGCCCGCCGCCGTGGCCGCCGAGCAGGGCCGCCCCGCCTCCCTGCTGGAGCAACTGCAGGAGCGGCTGGCGAGCGGCAACGCCGATGGCGAAGCCGCTCAAGCGCTGCAGGCCCCACCCGGCGACAGCTCACTGGAGTTCCACGCCTGCCCAGGCCGGCTGCGCCAGCTGCAGGTGCTGCGTGATCGCCTGTTGCAGCTGCTCGCGGCCGATCCCAGCCTCGAACCGCGCGACATCCTGGTGATGACCCCCCAGGTGGAGGCCTTCGCGCCGCTGGTGGGGGCGGTGTTCGGCGACAGCAGCGCCACCGGCGTCACCCTGCCCTGGCGCCTCACCGACCGCAGCCAACAGAGCGAGGCGGGGATCAGCCAGGGGCTCTTGGAGCTCCTGCAACTGGGGGGAGAGCGCTTCACCGCCTCAGCCCTGGAGCGGCTACTGGCCTGCACGCCCTTGCTCGAGGCCCAGGGCCTCACGGGGGATGATGCCGCCGCGATCAGCCGAGTGCTGCAGGAGGCCGGCTTCCGTTGGGGGCTCGATGGCGCTGATCGCGGCGGCGACGACAGCCACAGCCTCGAGTGGGCCCTCGATCGCCTCGTGCTCGGCCTGGTGCTGCCGGAGCAGCCGGGTCTGGCCCCCGGCAACTGTGCCCCGCTGGCGATGGAGGGCAGCGTTGAGCAGCAACAGCGCTGGATCGCCCTGCTACGGGCCCTGTTGCAACAGCTGCGCTGGCTCGGGCAACCGCGCACGCCGGCGCAGTGGATCGCAGGCCTGCGGCCGCTGCTCAGCGCCCTGTTCGGCGAGGGCGGTGAGCGGGCCTGGGAGTTGCAGAGCATTCATGCCGCCTTAGCTGATTGGAAAGCGGTGGCGGAGGCCAGCGCTCTGGAGCTGGCGGCGCCCGTGGTGGCGGAGCTGCTGGGGGAGCGCCTGAGCGAGGGCAGCGGCCGTTTCGGGCATCGCTCCGGCGCCCTCACGATCAGCGCGCTCGAACCGATGCGCGCCATTCCCCACAAGGTGGTGGTGCTGATGGGCCTGGATGCCGGTGCCTTCCCGCGCCAGCGGCAGCGGCCCGGCTTCCACCTGCTCGAGCAACAGCGCCAGCTGGGGGATCCAAGCAGCGGCGATCAAGACCGCTATGTACTGCTTGAAAGCCTGCTTTCTGCGCGGCAGCACCTGCTGGTGAGCTGGAGCAACCGCGATGAGCGCACCGGTGAAACGCTCGAGGCCTCCACGCCGGTGCGGCAATGGCTGGAATGGCTGAGCCGCGAACTACCGCAGCTGCCCCTGCGGGTGCACTGCGCCAACCCGCTCGAGCGCGCCAATTTCCTGCCCTCGGACCCCTGGCCGCCCGCCAGCTGCGATCGCCGCCTGCTGCAGGCCCGCCAACAGCTCGAGCAGGGGCTGGCGGCACCACCGGCACGGGGGCTGGCCTTCAGCGCCATGCCGGCGCCGCCGCCGCAGGAGGCGGAACCCGCGGCCACGCCCGAACAAACCTGGAGCGCGCTGCGCCGATGGCTGGAGCAGCCGCAGCGCTGCTGGCTGGACGACCTCGGACTGCGCCCGCGCGAATTCGACCACCCCGTGCTCGATCGCGATGCCCTGGAGCTGGGGGAACGGGAGCGGGCGACATTGCTGCGCCAACAGCTCGATCCGCTGCCCCCGGCGCTGCCCGATTGGCAGCAGCTGGAGCGGGGCACGGGCCTGATCCCGCCGCGGGCCGCCGGTGAACTGGAGGTGCAGCAGCTGGAGCAGCGCTGGCTGGCCCTGAGCAGCTGCCTGGAGGTGCTCGGGGAGCCGCAGCTGCGCCAGGTCAGCTGGGATGGGCTGGCGGCGGAGCTGCCCTGGCGCGGCCGCCAGCTGGTGTTGGTGCACACCGCCAAGCCGCGCACACCGCAGCGGCTAGTGCTCTGGCTGGAGCTGCTGCTGGCCTGCGCCGCCGGCCTGGCCCCCACGGGCGCCGCCCTGGTGGGCCGGGATGGCCATCGCTTCCGGGTGTTGGAGCGGCTGGAGGCGCTGCCCGCCTCCGCCGCGGCCGCGCAGCTGGAGCAACTGCGCCAGTGGCACCACCACCATCGCCTGCGCTGCTGGCCCCTCCCCCCGGAAACCGGCTGGGCCTATGCCGCCGCGGCCGAGCACCGCCGCTGGAGCGCGGCCCTGGGCGCCTGGGAGGGCAATGCCATGGTGCGGGGGGAACGGCGCGATCCGGTGCAGGCGGTGTGTTTCGGCGCCGATCTGCCCCTCGAGCAGCTGCTCACGCCGGAGCGGCAGGCGCTGGCCCTGGAGCTGCACGGGCCCTTGCTGGAGCGGCGCCAGGAGGTGAAGGGATGAGCCTGATCCGCTTCGATGCCAACGCCATGCCCCTCAGCCCGGGCATCCGCCTACTGGAGGCCAGTGCGGGCACAGGCAAAACGTTCGCCCTGGCCCACCTGGTGCTGCGTCTGCTCAGCGAGGGCAGCGCCCCGCTCACGGTGGAGCAGCTCCTGGTGGTCACCTTCACCGATGCTGCGGCCGCGGAGCTGCGCGATCGCATCGCCCGCCGCCTGCAGGAGGCCCTGCTCCTGCTCGAGCCCGGCAGTGCCGCCACACCAGGCGATGCACCACTGGCGGCCTGGCTCGAAGCCCTGGGCCCCAACCCACCAGCGCTGCTGCGCGGCCGCCTGCTCCTGGCGCTCGAGCAGCTCGATCGCGCTGACATCACCACCATTCATGGCTTCTGCCGCCGCACCCTGCAGCGCCAGGCACTCGAGGCGGGCCTGGGGCCAGCGGTGAGCCTGGAGAGCGAGGGCCGCGAACGCCGCGCCGAGCTGGTGCACGACTACTGGAGCCGCCAGGTGCTGCCCCTCCCCGCCGGCCTGTTGGCGGGTCTGCGTCAACGGCACGTCACACCCGAGCAGCTCGCCTCGCTGCTGGGCAGCCTCGATGGCGACCCGGCCCTGGCGCTCGATCCCCTGCCGCCAACGCTGCGCAGCGAGGCGCCGCTGGCCCCGCAACTGGAGGCGCTCTGGCCCGAGCTCTGGCGGCGCTTCCACCAGGAATGGCTGGATCGCAGCGCCGCCCTGGAAGACGATCTGGCCGCCGCGGCCCGTGAACTGAAAAGCCTGGGGATCGCCGCCAAGCCTTACCGGCTCAAACCCAAACCCGACAAGCTCGAACGGGTGCAGGCCTGGCTCGATAGCAGGCCCGATCCCAGCGCAGCACCGAGCTATCAGGAGGTGCTCAGCCAGAGCGAGCTGCTTGGCTACTTCCACCCCGGCAGCTTCTGCAAGGTGGCGGCGCTGGCCCATGGCGATGGGGTGTCACTGCCGCAGCGGCCGCTGATTGAAGCGATCGCCGCGCTGGTGGATGGGCCGGCGGAACTGGCGCTGCTGCACTTCGCCCATTGGGGCCGCGGCGAGCTGGCCCGCCGGCGCGAACGCAGCGGCCAGATGAGCTTCGGCCAGCTGCTGGAGGCCCTCGATCCAGGCCCGGATGCACAACCCGACACCAGCCCTGATGGCGGCGGGTCGGCGCTGCTGGCGGCCGTGGCCCAGCGCTACCGCGCCGCCCTGATCGATGAATTCCAGGACACCGACCCGATTCAGTGGCGCATCCTGCAGCGGGCCTTCACCGGCGCCGGCTCGCCGCACCTACTGGTGATGGTGGGCGATCCCAAGCAGGCCATCTACCGCTTCCGCGGCGGTGAGCTGGCCACCTATCGCCAAGCGGCCGCGGCAGCTAGCACCAGCTACGGCCTCACCGAAAACCGCCGCTCCAGCGAGGCCCTGGTGGCGGGTCTCAATGTCCTGATGCGGCCCGGCCTGGTGCGCTCCGGCCTGGACGTGCCCGCCGTGGAGGCCCAGGCCCGCAAGGGCGAGCTCCGGCTGGCGGCGGGCGAAACGCCCCTGCAAGCCCTGCCCGTGGAGGCCGCCCAGCTCGAAAGCCGCGTGGCGGCCTGGTGCCAGGCGTTGCTGGAGCGGCGCTTGGTGCTGCGCCAGGGCGACGACGAGCGGGGGCTGCAGCCTGGTGATCTCTGCCTGTTGGTGGGCCGCCACAGCCAGGCCGAAAGCCTGCGCGCTGCCCTGGAGCAGCGGCAGCTCCCCAGCCGGCTGGTGAGCCGCGGCGATGTGTTCGAAACGGTGGGGGCCACGGCGCTGCAGCGTTTGCTCGATGCCCTGGCCAGTCCGAGCGATCCCGGCCGCCAACGGCTGCTAGCGGCCTCAGCCCTGCTGGGCTGGTCGGCAGACGAGCTGCGCAGCAGCCCGCCGGAGCGCTGGGATCAACTGGCCACCGATCTCAGCCAGTGGGCGCAGCAGTTGCCGCGCTTGGGGCTTACCGGCGTGCTCGCCGAACTACTCGCCGCCGACGGGCTGGCGCAGCTCTCGCTGCGGGGCCGGGCCCTGGCGGATCTGCAACAAGCAGCCGAGCTGGTGCAGGAGCAGATGCACAGCCAGGGGCTGGGGGCGGTGGCGGCGGCGGATTGGCTGCGCAACCTGCGGCTGCAGGAAGAGCGCGACCCGCCCGATGCCCACCTCTGCCGCAGCGACGCGGCCCAATCGGCGATCGCAGTGGTGACGGTGCACCGCAGCAAAGGCCTCGAATATCCGGTGGTGATCTGCCCCTACCTGTGGAAAGCACCAGCTCCGGCCCGCGCCGGTGCCCAGCGGCTGGGGCGGCGCTGGGCACCGCCCGGCAACGCTGCGCCGCGGCTGGATCTGCACCTCAATCCCTACTGGGGCCCCGGCCGCGCCGCCGCCGCCCAGGACTACGAAGCCCAGCTGCAGGAAGCCGAACGCCTGGCCTACGTGGCCTGCACCCGAGCCCAACACCTGTTGGTGCTCGCCTGGCCCGGGGCCGAACACGCCGAAGCCGGCAACCCTCTTAGCCCCTGGCTGGAGCAACCGGAGCTGCCCGATCTGCACCGGATCGACCCCGCCCAGCTGCCGCCGCCGGATCGTCCCTGGCGCCCCGATCCCGAACGCGGAGCACTGCAGCTCGGCCCCACCCCCAGCCGCCCGCTCGATAGCCGCTGGGGCCGTGCCAGCTATTCCGCCTGGGCCCATGCCGAAGCAGCGCTGCCGCCCCAGGCCCAGGACGAGGGCCGCGACAGCGATGCCCTCACCGCCCCAGACGAGAGCGATGCCACAGCCGCTCCAGCCGCCAGCGCCCTCTGGCCCGTCCTGGGGCCACTGGCCCACTTCCCCCGCGGCGCCGGCCCTGGTGATGCGCTGCACCGCATGCTCGAGCAGCTCGATTTCACGCAGCTGGCTGAGGATCCGCCAGCCAGCCGGCCGCTGCTGCTGCAGGAGCTGGAGCGGGCAGGCCTGGAGGCTGAGCTGATCGAGCCGCTGCTCGAGGGATTGGTGCAACTGGTGCGCAGTCCGCTGGGGGGTGCTCTGGGCGCCTGCCGGTTGATGGATCTCGCCAGCGGCAGCTGGTTGAGCGAACTCAACTTCGATCTGCCCCTGGCCCACGCTGCTCCCGATCGTCTGGTGCGCAGCAGCGGCCTGGCCGCGGCCTTTGAGCAACATCCAGGCAGCCGCTTCGGGGCGGATTACGGCCGGCAGCTGCGCGGCCTGCAAGTGGCCAGCCGCGGCTTCCTCACCGGCTCGATCGATCTGGTGTTCCAGTGGCAGCAGCGCTGGTGGGTGGCCGACTGGAAAAGCAACTGGCTGGGCCGCAAAAGCAGCCAAGGGCAGGTGGTGGCCTGCGGCCCGGCCGACTACCAGCAACCCGCCATGACCGAGCTGATGGTGCGCAGCCACTACCCCCTGCAAGCGCATCTGTATCTGGTGGCCCTGCACCGCTACCTGCACTGGCGCCTACCGGGCTACAACCCCGCCGACCACCTGGGTGGCTACGCCTACGTGTTCCTGCGGGGCGTGCCAGGGCCCATGGCGGATCCGGAAGCGGGCGTTCCGGGAGTGCTGGTGGACACCCCACCGCTCGAGCGCCTGCTCGCCCTCGATGCGCTGCTACGGGAGGGGCAACCGTGAGCACACTCGCCGCTGCCCTGCACGACACCCTGCGGCGCCGCCAACCAGCGGCAGCCGGCGTGGATCCGGCGCTGCTGCAGCCGCTGATCGCAGCCTTGATCGAGGCCCTGGAGCAGGGCGAGCTGGGCCTCGATCTGCGCCAGGCCGTGCTGCCGGAAGGATGCCTCGAGGCGCTGGCGGCCAGCGGGTGGATGGTGGAGGCGAGGGAGCTGAGCGACCTGGCGAGCGAAGCCGATGCCTGGCCCGACTCAGCTCTGCTCGTGTGCGATGGCCCCTGGCTGCGCTGGCGGCGCTGGCAGGAGCAGCTGCAGCGTTGCCTCAGCGATGTGATTGCGCGGGCCGCCACAGCGCTCACCCCCGCCCCAAGCGCGGGCGCCCTCAAAACGGCCCTGGCGACAGCCGCGGCGGCCGGCCTCGATGCCCAGCAGCTGGCGGCCACCCAAACCCTGCTGCAACGCCAACTGGTGCTGCTTCTCGGCGGACCGGGCACCGGCAAAACCTCCACCGTGGCGCGGATGCTTGAGGCCGCCTTAACGATCGAGCCCCAGCTGCGCGTGCAGCTGGCCGCCCCCACGGGCAAGGCGGCTGCTCGCCTGGGCGCAGCGCTCAACGGCGCACAACCACTGCCCTGCTCCACCTTGCACCGCCTGCTCGAGGCCCGGGGCAGCAACCGCTTTGGCCGTGATGCCCGGCGGCCGCTGGAGCTCGATCTACTGGTGGTGGATGAGCTCTCGATGGTGGATCTGCCCTTAATGCGTGCTCTGCTCAGCGCACTCCCTCCCACGGCTCGCCTGCTGCTGGTGGGCGATGCGGGCCAACTGCCGCCGGTGGGCACCGGCGCCGTGCTCGAGGAGCTCTGCCGTCCGGCCTGCCGCGAGCAGCTGGGCTCAGCCGTGGTCGAACTCACCACCACCTACCGCAACAACGGCGCCATCGCCGCCGTGGCCTCAGCCCTGCGCCAACCACAACCCAGCGGCATCGAGCCACTCGACGCCCTGCGGCCGCAGCTGGAGCAACTGCCGCCAGGCGCCAACCTGCAATGGCTGGAGGCCCCCCTGCCCCAGCTGCCCACGGCTGTGCTTCAGCCCTTGCGTGAGCAGCAACAGCGGCTGCGGGACCTCAGCCAGGGGCTGCGCTGGCAGGGGGAGCAGCTGCATCCCGACGACAGCGCCGCTCTGCTCGAGGCCTTGGAGCAACGCATCGCCCTGAGCCCGCTGCGCCAAGGGCCCTGGGGGGTGGAAGCCTTGCACCGTGCCCTGCTCGGTGCTGCGCTGGGGGCGCCGCTGGAGCGCTGGCCCCTGGGCACGCCGATGCTCAACCGGCTGAACCGCCCGGAGCAGGAGCTCGCCAACGGCGACATCGGCGTACTCGTGGAGCGCGAAGGCCAACGGCTGGTGTGGATGAGCTCCGGCCGGCTGCTCCACCCGGCCCGGCTGGCGGGAGCCGAACCAGCCCTGGCCCTCACGGTGCACAAAGCGCAAGGCAGCCAGTACGGCGAGGTGTTGCTGCTGCTCCCCCCCAGCCGCCACAGCGATCCGCGCCTGCTTTACACCGGTCTCACCCGGGCTCGCCGACGGGTGCTGCTGGTCACACCGCTGCAATCCATCTAGCGTCAAGACCATGACCAACGTGGTGGAGCGCCCCTGGGGCTGGTTTGAGCCGCTGGGCAGCGGTGAGGGCTACCTGGTGAAACGCCTCTGCATTCGCGCCGGCCAGCGCATCAGCCTGCAGCGCCACCACCACCGCAGCGAGCACTGGGTGGTGGTGGGCGGTCACGGCACGCTGCTCTGCGACAACGAGAGCCATGAAGCCAGAGCCGGCTGCACCCTGCTGATCCCCTGCGGCGCCCTGCACCGCGCCAGCGCCGGTGATCAGGATCTGCTGATCGTGGAAGTGCAACGGGGTGCACGGCTCAGCGAAGACGACATCGAACGCATCGCCGATGACTACCAACGCGTCGCCGAGGGCACTTCAGGTGAAGTGTTAGGTTGAGATCGAGACCCTTTGTGTAAGGGCAAGGCAGTTATTCGAAGCACGTCCGCTTCATTACCAGGGTGTCTGCCGGCCTGTCGACGAAGGACATTTCAGGCCCAGCCATTCAAAACGTGACCCAAAACCTTTGTGAGAGCCTCGACAGCTCTGTGGATCAGCGCGTCCAGACTGAGCAACACGTCCAGACGGGAGACCACGTCCAGACGCCATCCGAGCTCGCTCAACACACCGAAAGCGAGACAGACACCGCAGCGCAGGTGAGCGCCGCCCAGGTTGCGGTAGATCTGAGCGCCCTCGATCTCGCCGGCAGCGCCGCCGCCAGCAGCGAGGCATCACTGGAGGTCAGCACCACCGTGATCCCAGCCAAGCCTTCAGGCTTCGCCAGCTTTGGCTTCGCACCTGAGCTGCTCGAGGCCCTCACGGCGATCGGCTACGAAGAGCCCTCCCCGATTCAGAAGGCCGCGATCCCCGAGCTGCTGCTCGGCCGCGACCTGGTGGGCCAGGCCCAGACCGGCACCGGCAAGACCGCAGCCTTTGCGCTGCCGATGCTCGCAGCCCTCGATGCGGAGCAGCGCACCCCCCAGGTGCTGGTGCTCACCCCCACCCGTGAGCTGGCCATCCAGGTGGCCGACGCCTTCAAGAGCTATGCGGTGAACATGCCGCACCTGCGCGTGCTGCCCCTCTATGGCGGCTCCGATTTCCGCGATCAGATCGTGCGCCTCAAGCGCGGCGTGCAGATCGTGGTGGGCACCCCCGGCCGGGTGATGGACCACATGCGCCAGGGCACCCTCGACCTCAGCGGCCTGCGCAGCCTGGTGCTCGACGAAGCCGACGAGATGCTCCGCATGGGCTTCATCGACGACGTGGAGTGGGTGCTCGAGCAGCTCCCCAGCGAGCGCCAGGTGGTGCTCTTCTCCGCCACGATGCCGCCCGAAATTCGGCGTATTTCGCACAAATACCTCAACGATCCTGCTGAGGTCACGATCAAAACCAAGGGCGCCGATTCCAGCCGGATTCGCCAGCGCTTCATCACCGTCAACGGTCCCCAGAAGCTCGAAGCCCTCACCCGGGTGCTCGAGTCGGAAACCAAAGAAGGGGTGATCATCTTTGCCCGCACCAAGGCGATCACCGTCACCGTGGCGGAAGCGCTCGAAGCCAAGGGCTACGACGTGGCTGTGCTCAACGGCGATGTGGCTCAAAGCCAGCGGGAGCGCACGATCGAGCGCCTCAAGAACGGCACGGTGGATGTGCTGGTGGCCACCGATGTGGCCGCCCGCGGCCTCGATGTGGATCGCATCACCCTGGTGGTGAACTACGACATCCCCTTCGATTCCGAGGCCTACGTGCACCGGGTCGGCCGCACCGGCCGCGCCGGTCGCAGCGGCGACGCGATTCTGTTTGTCACCCCGCGGGAACGGCGCTTCCTCGGCGGATTGGAGCGGGCGGTGGGCCGGCCGATCGAGCCGATGCCGATCCCCAGCAACGCCACCATCAACCAGAGCCGCCTGGATCGCCTGCGCCAGCGCCTCAGCGACGGCCTCACCACCGAAGGCCGCGATGAAGAGCGCGCCCTGCTCTCGGAGATCGTGCAACGGGTCGCCCAAGAGAGTGGCGCCACTCCCGAGCAGCTGGCCCTCGCCGCCCTGCAGCTGGTGGTGGGTCCTCAGCCGCTGCTGGTGCAAGGCGATGAAAGCTGGATCCGCCAGGCCGCTGGCCGCGACGACCGGCGTGAGGGTGGGCGTGACAGCATGCGCGACCCGCGTCGCCAGGAGCGTCCCGGCCCCGGCGGCCGCCGCGGCCCCCGTGAGCAATCCGGCCCGCCGGAATCCGGCATGGAGCGCTTCCGCATCGAGGTGGGCTGGCGCGACCGCGTGAAGCCGGGCAACATCGTTGGCGCGATTGCCAACGAAGCGGGTCTGAACGGCCGCAGCATCGGTCGCATTCAGATCTTCGATGCCCACAGCCTCGTGGACCTGCCCCAGGGCATGCCCGAAGACGTGTTCCAGGGCCTGCGGCGCCTCAAGGTGATGAATCGTGAACTGCAGATCAGCCGCTCGCGCGACTGATCCGGTTCAAGCGGGGCTCAGGCGCACAAGCCGGTGAGCCCCTCGGTGGAGAGTTCGCTCGAGAGCAACGTCAGCTGCTCCACACTGAGGCGCTCCACCGCCACCACCAGACTGGGCTGCACGCTCTCGCATTCGCTGGCCACCAGGCTTTGCAAGAGATCAAAGCGATCCTGGGGAGCCAGCTCCCCGTCTTCGCTCCAGGCCAGACTCCAGGGCACGGGTGCCGTCATCGGAGGCGCTCGCTACGAGTGTGGATTTACTGACAATCGGACATTAGTTGGGGATCGGGGCGTTTCTTCCGCTTCCCTTCGGGGTTGCTTCAAGCCTCTTCATGTGGCGCAGCACCCCTGCAGCAGGCGCCAGCCTTGCAAACGGCGCCCCTGTAGGGTGACGGAGATTCAAAGGCTTACTGGCTCCACCCGGAACCGCGCAGCACCCACGGATCAGTTTTCAGGTTCCGCATCAAGGAATGACCATTTACATCGGCAACCTCTCGTTCCAGGCCGAACAAGAGGATCTGCTTGACCTCTTCAGCCAGTACGGCGAAGTGGCCAAGTGCAGCCTTCCCCTCGACCGTGAGACCGGCCGTAAGCGCGGTTTCGCCTTCGTCGAAATGGCCAACGAGGCCGACGAGCAAAAGGCCGTCGACGACCTCCAGAACGTGGAGTGGATGGGTCGCATGATCCGCGTCAACAAGGCCACCCCCCGCCAAGGCGGCGGTGGTGGTGGCGGCGGCTACGGCGGTGGCGGCGGTGGCCGTGGCGGCTACGGCGGTGGCGGTGGCAACCGCGGTGGCGGTGGCGGCTACGGCGGCGGCGGTGACCGTGGTGGTTACGGCGGCGGCGGTGGCGGCGGCTACGACGGTGGCGGCGGCAACCGCTGGTGATCCACCAGTCTTGAGCTTCGGCTCAAACGAAAGCCCTGGGTACCGGCAGTGATGCCGGCCCAGGGCTTTTTGATGCGTCTGGATCAGGCGATCGCTTCGCGTTCCTCAAGCTCCGTCAGATCGTGCAGCTGATCGCGTTGCCACTCGCGGCAGCGCACCTCGCTCACGGGATAGGTGGGCTGCAGTTCGCCTTCGCGGGGCTCCGGCAAGGCGTTGCGCAGGCTGCGGCGACGCAACTGCGCTGTCCAGCGGTGGAAGCGGTGGAAGTCTCGGGTCCGTGTCATGAACACCTCCTGGTGGTGACACCACCGGTCTAACGCCGCCGCACCCCGCCGCAATGTCCAGATGCAACAGATTCACAGACGCATCAAGCGCGCAGCCCTGACGCAGAGGCCTGCTCTTGAATGCAGCGATGGCTTCTTCTCAACCGCCCCTGCAGCGCCTGCTGCGCAGCCTGCGCCCCCACCGCCGTCTGGTGTGGCTCGCGGCCAGCTGCTCGGTGCTCAACAAGCTGTTCGATCTGGCCCCACCGGTGCTGATCGGTCTGGCTGTGGATGTGGTGGTGCAGCAGAACACCTCCTGGCTGGCGGCCTTCGGCGTCACCTCCGTGCCCGCTCAGCTGGGCGTGTTGGCGGCGCTTTCCTTTGTGATCTGGAGCGCCGAATCGCTGTTCGATTACCTCTACGCCCTGCTCTGGCGCAACTTGGCGCAAACGGTGCAGCACGAGCTGCGGCTTGAGGCCTACAGCCATCTGCAGCGGCTGGAGATGGGCTTCTTTGAAGCGAGCAGCAGCGGTCGCCTCATGGCGATCCTCAACGACGACATCAATCAGCTGGAGCGCTTTCTCGATCACGGTGCCAACGAACTCCTGCAGCTGATCACCACCGTGCTCGCCGTCGGCGGCGCCATGGTGTGGCTCTCCCCGGGTGTCGCTGGGGTGTCGTTTATTCCGATCCCGCTGATCCTGTGGGGATCGCTGAACTTCCAGAAGCGGCTTCAGCCTCGCTACCGCGAGGTGCGCGAGCGCGCCGGTGATCTGGCCAGCCGCTTGGCCAACAACCTGGGCGGCATGCTCACGATCAAGAGCTACGCCGCCGAGCCATGGGAAAACCAACGGCTCGCCGAACAGAGCCAGGCCTACCGAGAGAGCAACGCCCGGGCGATCCGTTTCTCCGCTGCGTTCATCCCGCTGATCCGGTTCGCGATCCTGTTCGCCTTCCTGGCGATCCTGGTGATCGGCGGGCTCCAGGCCTGGAGCGGCACCATCGCCGTGGGCACCTATTCCTTCCTCGTGTTCATCACCCAGCGGCTGCTCTGGCCGCTCACCAGCCTGGGCCGCACCCTCGACGACTACCAACGCGCCATGGCCTCCAGCCAGCGGGTGCTGGATCTGATCGACACCCCCATCGCCATTCCCAGCGGTGATCGCCCCCTGCCCCTGAGCCGCGTACGCGGAGCCATCGCCTTCCGCCAGGTCGACTTCGCCTACAGCGGCCGCGAACCCTTGCTCGAGAACTTCAACCTGGAGGTACCCGCCGGCAGCACCATCGGCATCGTGGGTGCCACCGGCTCGGGCAAGAGCACAATCGTGAAACTGCTGCTACGGCTCTATGAGCTCCAGGGCGGCGCGATCGAGCTCGACGGCATCCCGATCCAACAGCTGCAGCTGGCCGACCTGCGCCGCGCCATTGGCCTGGTGAGCCAGGAGGTGTTTCTGTTCCATGGCACCGTGGCCGAGAACATCGCCTACGGCAGTTTTGAGGCGCCCCGCGCCGCCATCGCGCGAGCAGCGGATCTCGCCGAGGCAGCCCGCTTCATCGAAGCGCTGCCCCATGGCTACGACACGGTGGTGGGTGAACGGGGCCAGCGGCTCTCCGGCGGCCAGCGCCAGCGCATCGCCCTGGCCCGCGCCATCCTCAAGAACCCGCCGGTGCTGATCCTCGATGAGGCCACGGCTGCGGTGGACAACGAAACCGAAGCCGCCATCCAGCGCTCGCTGGATCACATCACCGCCGAGCGCACCACCCTGGTGATTGCCCACCGCCTCTCCACCGTGCGCCACGCCGATCAGATCGTGGTGATGGATCAGGGGCGGATCGTGGAACGCGGCAGCCACGACCAGCTGATCGCCGCCGGCGGGGCCTACGTGAACCTGTGGCGGGTGCAGGCGGGCCTCCGCGCCGATGAGGCCCTGCGGCTCTGATCGCTCACACCCAGCCGCCAGCCAGCCCAAAAACTGACCGCTGATTATGCTCCGTTGAAGGGATGGTCAAGACGCGTGAAATAAGTTGTGAGAATGAAGAGTCCAGGCCTGAAGAGCATCGGCATGCGCCCCCGCGATGAGCGCGGCCCGATCCTGATGGCCATCGCCGTGGGCCTCGGTGGCGGCTTGCTGCTGGCAGCGCCGCTCACCCAGTTGCTGGATGGCCCGCCCGCAGGCAGCAATCACCAGGTGGTGAATCCGTTCAGCAGCTGGACGGGCATGGGCGAGAAGGAGGTGGTGATCCTCGGCACCGATGTAGGGGGCGGCAACACCGATGTGATGTACACGCTGCGGGTGGACAACGGCGTGACCAAGCTCACCCAGGTGCCGCGCGACACCTACATCGATTCAGCCCGCTTTGGCCCGCTCAAAGCGAATGCCCTCTATGCCTTCGGCGGCCCTGATGCCGTGAAGCAGGAGCTCTCCAAACACCTGGGCCGGCCGGTGCAGCACCACATCCTGGTGAACCTCTCCGTGATCAGGCGCCTCGGCGATGCCCTCGGCGGCCTGGAGGTGGATGTGCCCAAGCGGATGGTCTACAACGACAACACCCAGGGCCTCCACATCGATCTGCAGCCGGGCCGCCAGGTGCTGCGCGGCCGCGACATCGAGGGCTTCCTGCGCTTCCGCCATGACGAGTTGGGCGACATCGGCCGCCTGGATCGCCAGAAACTGCTGCTCAAGGCCCTCTTCGATCAACTGACCAAACCGGAAAGCCTCGTGCGTTTGCCCTCCCTGCTGGCCGCCGCCGGCAAGGACATGAAAACCGATCTGGGCCCGATGGAAATCGGCGGCCTGATCACCGCCATGGGCGGCACCAAGCTCGATGCCGAGCGCCTGGGCGGCAGGCCCTTCATGCGCGACGGCATCAGCTACTGGGAAGCTGAATGGCCGAGCCCTGCCAGCAACGACACGCCAACCTCCACCAGCTCGGAGCGCTATGGCTCGGTGTTCTGATCCTTGCCCTCCACCTCAGCTCTGTAGGCCGCAGGCACCAGCACCAGAAACAGCCACCACCACAGCAGCACCCCAAACGCCAGCGGCGCCGTGATCCACCAGATCCGCAGCCACCACCAGCTGCCACCCACCGATACCACACCGGTGAGCACGATCGACCAAGGCTGACACCACCACGGTTTGTGGCTCCAGAGGTTCTCAGCCATGGGCCTGACCGGAACGCGACAAAACCAGCAGGGCGAGCAGCAATGCCACCAACGCCATCAGAGGGCTCGCCGCCGCCACGGTGACGCCCAAAGCGGCCGTAAACCAGATTGAGGCCGCACTGGTGAGGCCATGCACCTGCGGGGTGGGGTCGTCATGGCCATTGCCGCGGCGGTCCACCAGGATTTCGCCCGCCCCCAGGAAGCCCACACCGGTGGCCACCCCCTGGATCACGCGGCTGCGAGCCTCCAGATCAGGCCCCGCCGCCAGCACCATCAAGCAGGCACTCAGGCCTACCAAGACATGCATGCGCAGGCGGCTGGGCTGGGGGTGGCGAAAGTGCTGAGCGCGGTTGAACCCCACCGCCATGCCGCAGAGCACCGCCAACCCCAGGCGCATCAGCACCTCGAGGTCGGGACCAACAAGCGCGGGCATAGGTGAACTGCGCTATCACAAGCAGCAAGAGTAATCACTACCCACCAATGGGCACGAAGACAGACAGTGGGCTGCCTGCCCGACACATCTCAGCCGCGAGAATCACGTGACAGCCAGCAGCGGCGTGTGATCAGCCGCTGATCGCAATCGCGGTGGCATCTCAATCTATGAGAACCAGGCCTGCGCCTGCCTTCTTCTGGTTTGACGGCTGGGGATGCAGGGTTCGAGCTCCTGGAGTGGGATGGGCAGCCACTCCATCAACCTGGCCGCCGCATCAGCCGCCGCCATCTAAAGTGCGGCCAGGGCGATCCGCAGAAAGCTCATGCCCCGCTTCCAATGGGGATCCACCTGCCGGCGCAGGCCCGCCAGGCTGAGGGCGTAGCCCTGCAAACTGCCCGCCAGCACAGCGATGGCGACCACCAACAGCAACCGATCGATCCGGCGCGGTTCCCGCAGACCGCTGCCTGTCAGGTGGAGGACACCGGATTTCTGATCGCGATACAGCTGCTCACAGCAGAAGCGCTTCTCGTAGCTCCAGACCCGATCGAGATCGGGTGCAAGGTTGCTGATCAGAAACCACGGCTCCTCCACCGGCAAGCCGGTGGGGTGGGCCAGCACCAGGTTCACGCTCTGGCTGCCATCGGCCCAGAGCCGCACATTGCGGAAGCCCCGGCATTCGCCACGTCGCAGGTGCAACCGGCGTACTTGGCAGCCGAGAGGCGCTGCGGTGCCGTGGATCTCAGTGTCACCGCGCAGGCGCATCACATAGCTCCAACGCGACCGTCCGTTGAACCAGGCGATCAGCTCATCGCAAGGGAAGGCGCGATCGGCCAGCAGCGTGATCGCCCCGAATCCAGCCAGGAGCTGATCCGCCTTCTCCAACAAGGCGATCGAGACCGAGGCGCTGACGCTGGCACTGGGATGCTCCAGCGTCTGCCAGAGCAGCGGAATGGCCCGACCATGGGCCACCACCGACACCACCACCACGCAGAAGCGGTTTCAGAGCATGGTGGTGTCCAGGGCCAGATGCAAGGTGTGGCCTTGGTTTTGCCAGTACTGGATCGACCAGACGATCAACGGGCCATACAGCGTCTCCACATCAATGCGGCTGTTAGCGAGCCAGCGTTGACAGCGGCGCTGCCAGCTGGCCGCCAGGCAACGCAGGGCCGATTCAAAGTCTGATCACGGGTTCAGCTCTGGTTGTCGTCGCGCCAT
>NZ_JACVZV010000026.1 GCF_014654725.1 Vulcanococcus sp. Clear-D1
GACAGAGAAGCCACCCGAGAGGGTGGCTTTTTTGTTGGCTCGTGCTGGGGGAGGTAGCCGTGGCGGAGCCACAGAATCAGATCGGTGGCTTGATCAGCTGAAAGAGTCGAGTAATCATCAACGCGTATAGACACAGCAGCATGGTATCGAAGATGAGGGTTGCGATGAGTCCTGTTCGATTCATGCCTGTGATCTTTGCTCCTCCTTTGTTGATGATGGCGTTGAATGTTGCGTGGTAGTAGTCGTAGGTTTGTGCGGTCCTTGTTGGGCCAACATGGCTCATCGTGATGATGCTGGCTGACTTGCCTGTGTGAACCCGGTCGAGGCGGTAAAAGATCCAGCCCCATGTGATGGCAAAAAAGGGGAGATAAATGAGAATCTGACTCAGTAATACGCTTGGCTGTATGAGCCCTGGGTGGAAGATCAGTCCATTGATGAGGATGAAGTCCAGGCTCATCCTGCCAGCAGCCCATATCCCCATCGCGTCCAGCATCCACCGCGGGATGATGCGGTGTCTTGCAATCGCGGTGATTGTCAGAGCGATCCAGATGGCTGTAGCCACAAGCAGGATTGGGTGCAGATCTAGGCTTGTGAGGCGGACGGCTTCGGCAATGAAAGATTGCGATGCCTTGAGGCTCGTGTTTTCATGGACGGCTGCCTTCAGGTTTTCGGAATTGGAGTATTCAATGAGGACTAGGGCCATGAAAACGGCAACTTCTTTGAGCTGCTCTTTCTTGGTGTAGTTCGCGACAGCCCTGCTGCTTGGGTCTCCACCTTCTCCTGATTGCATCGATCGTTGGTTTTGAGGTGTTGTTAGATTACTCCTCGCCCGCTCATCTTTGGCGTCTGCTCATTCTTTTGATCCTTTTGTTGGCGCCCCTGCAATATTCGCTCTTCATGAACTGCGGTGTCTGGTTGAGGCTGCCTGGTCCGCAGATCTTCGTAGTGGCTTCTGTGATTTCTTTCTGGTGGCCTTTGTTTGGACACGAAAAAGCCCGGGCGTAGACCCGGGCTTTTGAGCTGTGACAGTGTGATTGTCAGTTCTGAAAGGGAGTGTGTCCGGGTTAGACGCCAGCACCGGCAAGCGCCGGGATTGCGGCTTCACCTTGCTTACGGATGACCACTTGCTTGTTGTCGTCCACGTCGACGACAGCGCTGTCGCCTTCGCCAATGCGGCCGGAGAGGAATTCTTCGGCCAGGGAGTCTTCGAGCAGGCGCATCACAGCGCGACGCAGTGGGCGTGCGCCGTAGCTGGGGTTGTAGCCCTCTTCCACCAGGCGTTCTTTGAAAGCGTCGGTGACGGAGAGGTGGATGCCCTTCTCGCTCATGCGGCTGAACACTTCCTTGAGCATGATCTCGGCGATCTCCTTGACTTCGTCGCGGCTGAGCTGACGGAAGACGATGATCTCGTCGAGACGGTTGAGGAACTCAGGGCGGAAGTATTGCTTCAGCTCTTCGTTCACCAGGGAGCGGATGCGGTTGTAGTTGGTTTCTTCCGCATCGGCGCCGGAGAACTCGAAGCCGAGGCCGCCGCCACCCTTTTCGATCACCTTCGAACCGATGTTCGACGTCATGATGATCAGGGTGTTCTTGAAATCCACCGTGCGGCCCTTGGAATCGGTCAGGCGACCGTCTTCCAGGAGTTGCAGCAGCAGGTTGAACACATCAGGGTGGGCCTTCTCGATTTCGTCGAACAGCACCACGGTGTAGGGCCGGCGGCGAACAGCCTCAGTGAGCTGACCGCCTTCGTTGAAGCCCACATAGCCCGGAGGCGAACCGATCAGCTTGCTGACGGTGTGGCGCTCCATGAACTCCGACATGTCGAGGCGGATCATCGCCTCTTCGCTGCCGAAGAAGTAGGCCGCGAGCGACTTGGTGAGCTCGGTTTTGCCCACGCCGGTGGGGCCGGAGAAGATGAAGCTGGCAATCGGGCGGTTGGGGTTCTTCAGGCCCACCCGTGCGCGGCGGATGGCGCGTGACACAGCCTTCACGGCTTCGTCCTGACCGATCAAGCGCTGGTGGAGGGTTTCCTCCATGTTCAGCAGCTTGGCCGACTCGCTTTCGGTGAGCTTCTGCACCGGCACACCGGTCCAGGAGGCCACGATCTGGGCGATGTCTTCCTCCGTCACCATCGGGGTGCGGTCGTCGGTTGCCGGTTCGGCAACAGCCGTGGCTGTGGTGACAGTGCTGACGCCCTCTTCACCCGAACCGCCTTCGGCGGCTTTGGCCTCAGGCTCTTCCTTGCGGGTCTGCAGGATGGAGCGGATCTGATCGCGCAGCTCCACTTCCTTATCGCGCAGTTCACCGGCCTTGGTGAAGTCCTGCTCGCGAACGGCGTCCTCCTTCTCCTTCTGGATGGCACGCAGTTGCTTATCGATCTCCTTCGCTGCTGGCGGCAGCTTGGAGTTCATCAGGCGCACCCGGCTGCCGGCTTCATCGATCAGGTCGATGGCCTTGTCGGGCAGGAAGCGATCGGAGATGTAGCGATCGCCCAGGGTTGCGGCTGCCACCAGTGCCTCATCGGCAATGGTGAGGCGGTGGTGCGCTTCGTAGCGCTCCTTGAGGCCGCGCAGGATCTCGATGGTGTCGTCAACCGACGGCTCACCCACCTGCACCGGCTGGAAGCGACGCTCCAGGGCGGCATCCCGCTCGATGTGCTTGCGGTATTCATCCAGCGTGGTGGCGCCGATGCACTGCAGTTCGCCCCGGGCCAGGGCCGGCTTGAGGATATTGGCTGCATCGATGGCGCCTTCAGCGGCACCCGCACCAATCAGGGTGTGTACCTCGTCGATCACGAGGATCACGTTTCCGGCACCCCGGATCTCCTCCATGATCTTTTTGAGGCGCTCCTCGAACTCACCGCGGTACTTGGTGCCGGCCACGAGCAGGCCGATGTCGAGCGTGAGAACCCGCTTGTCTTCGAGGATGTCGGGAATATCACCCGAGTTGATGCGCTGCGCTAGGCCTTCAGCGATGGCGGTTTTGCCAACGCCGGGCTCACCGATGAGCACCGGGTTGTTCTTGGTGCGGCGGCCGAGGATCTGAATCACCCGTTCGATCTCGTGCTGACGACCCACCACAGGGTCGAGCTTGCCGTCGGCGGCCTGTTGGGTGAGGTTGCTGCCGAATTCATCGAGCGTGGGTGTTTTGGTGGAGCCTTTGCCTCCACCGCCACCGCTGGCCACCTCGGCGGTTTCGCCGAGCATGCGGATCACCTGGGTGCGCACCTTGGCCAGGTCGACGCCGAGGTTCTCGAGCACCCGTGCAGCTACACCTTCGCCTTCACGGATCAGGCCCAGCAAGAGGTGCTCGGTACCGATGTAGTTGTGGCCGAGCTGCCTGGCTTCTTCCAGGGATAACTCCAAGACCCGTTTGGCTCTTGGCGTAAATGGGATCTCAACGGCCACGAAACCGGAGCCGCGGCCGATGATCTTCTCCACCTCGACGCGAGCGTCCTTGAGGTTGACGCCCATCGACTTGAGCACCTTGGCGGCCACGCCTGTGCCTTCCCCGATCAGGCCCAGCAGGATCTGCTCGGTGCCCACGAAGTTGTGACCAAGGCGGCGGGCCTCCTCCTGGGCCAGCATGATCACCTTGATGGCCTTCTCGGTAAACCGCTCGAACATGGGCGGGGCCTGTTGCGTGTACTCCCAACTTATCAGGGTTGGCCTGGGGAGTGTGGTGTGCGTCTCCAATCGGCCAAAACCACTGAGGTGGCTGGGTTCTGAGGGGCCTGTTTCAACAACTCAAGCTCCACATTTATTCGGTTGTTCGCATCAGGAATGGGCGGCAATCCGAACCGCTTCCGTGTCCTGTAACCGCGCCCATTGGATCAGGGCATCGTCGCCATTGCGGTAGTAACCGCGACGGATGCCCTGCGTGCTGAAGCCGCAGCGCTCGTACAAGGTGGTGGCGGCGGTGTTGGCTGGGCTCACTTCCAGGGTGGCGCTCGCGGCGCCGCGCCGGCCCGCCTCTTGCAGCAGCGCGATCAGCACGTGCCGGCCATGACCTTGGCGCCGTTGATCGGGAGCGACCGCCACGGCGCTGATCTGTAGTTCATCCACCACCAGCCAGCCACAGGCCACTGCAATCAGGTGCTGATCCACCAACAGCCCCATGCACAGGCGATCGCTCTGGCTCAGCTCCTGCTGCCATTGCTCTTGCGTCCATAGCCCAGCGAGGCTGGCTTGATCGAGCGCTAGGCAGGCCTCGAGTTGGTCTGGCCCCAGCAGCTGGGCCTGGGGAAGCTCGGGGGTTTGAGGCTCTGTCTCAGCTGACACCAGGCACCGGCGCGGCTCTTCATAGGATCGCCCGATGACCAGTACCCGTGAAGCCGCTCCTGCAGCGGAGATGGCCGTCGATCAGCGGCCCTACGAAGCCAATCGCGATGGGGCAAGCCCTAACCGCAACCTCACCCCTCTCACCACAGCGATCGACCCAGAGGGTCGCCTGGTGGTGGGTGGCTGCGTGCTGAGCGACCTGGCCCGGCGCTACGGCACACCGTTGTATGTGCTCGATGAGGCCACCCTGCGCGGCACCGCTCAGGCCTATCGCAAGGCTCTGGCCTCTCACTATCCCGGCTCAGCCCTGGCGCTCTACGCCTCCAAGGCCAACAGCAGCCTGGCGATCACGGCTGTGGTGGCTTCGGAGGGCCTGGGCCTCGATGCCGTGTCCGCCGGTGAGCTGCTCACCGCTGTGCAGGGTGGGATGCCGCCGGAGCGCATCGTGTTCCACGGCAACAACAAGAGCCTGGAGGAGCTGCGCCTGGCTGTGGAGCTGGGGGTGACCGTGGTGGCCGACAACTGGCTCGATATCGAGCAGCTAGCCAGTCTGGCGCCCGCCCATCCCGTGCGGCTGATGCTCCGCTTCACCCCGGGGATCGAGTGCCACACGCACGAATACATCCGCACCGGCCACCTCGATAGCAAGTTCGGCTTTGATCCCGACCAGCTGGAGGGGGTGCTCCAGCACCTCAAGCAGTGCAGCTGGGCCCAGGTGAGCGGCTTGCATGCCCATATCGGCTCGCAGATTTTTGAGCTGCAACCTCATCGCGATCTCGCTGCGGTGATGGCGGATGCCCTCAAGTTGGCCCGTGGGATGGGGCATCCGGTGAGCGATCTCAATGTGGGTGGTGGCCTGGGGATCCGCTATGTGGAGAGCGATGACCCGCCGTCGATTGATGCCTGGGTGCGCACCGTGGCGGAAGCCGTCGCAGCGGCCTGCCAGGAGCGCGGCCTGGATCTGCCTCGCTTGCTGTGTGAGCCCGGTCGCTCCCTGGTGGCCACCTCGGGCGTCACCCTTTACAGCGTGGGCAGCCGCAAGGACATCCCCGGCATCCGCACCTATCTCTCTGTGGATGGCGGCATGAGCGATAACCCTCGCCCGATCACTTACCAATCCCAGTACACCGCGGTGCTGGCGGATCGGCCGGAAGCGGATGCCTCCGAAACGGTCACTCTCGCTGGTAAGCACTGCGAATCTGGTGACGTGCTGCTCAAGGATCTGGCGCTGCCCCCGGCCACCAGTGGCGACGTGCTCGCTGTGTTCGCCACCGGCGCTTACAACGCCTCGATGTCGTCGAACTACAACCGCATCCCCCGCCCAGCGGCGGTGATGGTGCATGACGGCATGGCCGATGTGGTGCAACGCCGGGAGCAGCCGGACGATCTGCTGCGCTACGACGTTCTGCCCGAGCGGCTGCGGCCGGTAGCCTGAGCCTCAGGATGAAGCTGTGCCGGGGGTGTTTGGGGTGATAGCGGGAATCCAGCTGGGCGCTGTGCTGGATCTCCTGCTTGCCACCGCCCTGGGCATGGTGCTCCTGGCGCGGGTGAATGAACCGCGCACCCTCTGGTTGTTGCGCGGTTACCTCACCTTGGTGGCGTTGGCCTGGGTGGTGCAGCGCTACGCCAACCTGCCGCTCACCAGCAAGCTGGTGGATGCACTGGTGATGGCCTGCAGCCTGGCCCTGGCCATCCTCTGGCAGGGGGAACTGCGGCGGCTGATGGAACTGCTTGGCACCGGCCGGCTGGATGTGCTGTTTGGCAGTCAGCGGGGCGACAAGCTGGCCTCCGGATCGGCGGCCGTGCTCAGTGAAGCTGCAGGGCGCCTTTCGCAGCTCCGGCGCGGTGGTTTGATCGTGGTGGACCTGGGCAGCGACCTCCGCCCGGAGGATTTCCTCAACCCCGGCATCGCCCTCGATGCTCAGCTCTCCGCCGACCTCCTGCTCAATTTGTTTGCCGTTGACACGCCCCTGCACGACGGTGCGGTGCTGGTGAAAGGCAACCGGATTCTTTCGGCGGGCGTGATCCTGCCGCTCTCACGCCAGGGGCTGAACCGCTACGGCACCCGCCACTTGGCGGCGCTTGGGATCACCGAGCGCTTCGATCGTTGTCTGTGCATCGTGGTGTCCGAGGAAACGGGAACCCTCTCGATGGCTCGCCAGGGCCGGTTGGAGCGGCCGCTCACCAGCAGCCGTTTGCAGGAGCTCTTGGGTGAATCCCTCGCCCAGAGCAGCAAGCAGGTCGCCAAGGGTGCTGGGCGTAGCGTAGCCATGGATAAGGCCGAATCCAGCCCATGAGTCGCTCCCTGGCGACCGCCACCGCTGTCCAGGGGAATCGACCTTCCCGTTCGTTGCTGCCCGCCAGCCTGGACCCTGCCCGATTGCCGGCCCATGTGGCGGTGATCATGGATGGCAATGGCCGCTGGGCCAATCAGCGCAAGTTGCCCCGCGTGATGGGGCATCGCGAGGGTGTTGAAGCGTTGAAGCGCACCCTGCGTCTGTGCAGCGACTGGGGCATCGGTGCCCTCACGGCCTACGCCTTCTCCACCGAGAACTGGAGCCGCCCCGGTGAAGAGGTGAGCTTCTTGATGACCCTGTTTGAGCGGGTGCTCGCCCGCGAGTTGCAGGCTCTGGAAGAAGAGCAGGTGCGGATTCGCTTCCTGGGTGATCTCGAGCAATTGCCGGCGGGTTTGCAGCAGCTGATCGCCGATGCCACCAGTCGCACCGCCGCCAACACGGGCATCCATTTCAATGTCTGCACGAACTACGGCGGTCGCCGTGAGCTGGTGCGTGCGGCGCGGCTGCTGGCTGAGCAGGTGGCGCGTGGGGAGTTGGATCCTGCAGCGATCGATGAACAGCAGTTCGCCGCTCAGTTGTTCACCGCCGGTGAGCTGGATCCCGACCTGTTGATCCGCACCAGCGGCGAACAGCGCATCAGCAATTTCCTGCTCTGGCAACTGGCCTATGCCGAGCTGCACATCACTGATGTGCTCTGGCCCGATTTCAACGAAGCCGCGCTCACCGCGGCACTGCTCGATTACCAGAGCCGTCAGCGCCGTTTTGGCGGCGTTGAGCCCCACGCCTCCTGATGACGTCCAGCCCCTTGACCCTCCCCGCCCTCGAGCTGCGCCACGACTGGAGCACCGCTGAGATTCAGGCGCTGCTCGAGTTGCCCTTGATGGATCTGCTCTGGCGCGCCCAGGCCGTGCACCGCCAGGCCAACCCCGGCTACCGGGTGCAATTGGCCTCCTTGCTCAGCGTGAAGACCGGTGGCTGCGAGGAAGACTGCGCCTACTGCCCCCAGTCGATGCACAACAGCAGCGACGTGGCTGGACGGCCGGAGCTGGAGGTGGAACCCGTGCTCGCCCGAGCCCGCGCCGCGAAGCAGGCCGGTGCCCATCGCTTCTGCATGGGCTGGGCCTGGCGCGATATTCGCGACGGCGCCCCCTTTGAAGCGATGCTCGCCATGGTGCGCGGCGTGCGCGAGCTGGGGATGGAGGCCTGCGTGACCGCCGGCATGCTCACCGACAGCCAGGCCGAGCGGCTGGCGGAGGCCGGGCTCACCTCCTACAACCACAACCTCGACACCAGCCCCGAGCACTACGACCGGATCATCACCACCCGCACCTTCCAGGAACGGCTGGAAACACTGCAGCGGGTGCGCAAGGCCGGAATCTCGATGTGCTGCGGCGGCATCATCGGCATGGGTGAAACCCTCACCGATCGGGCCTCACTGCTGCAGGTGCTTGCCGCGATGAATCCCCATCCCGAGAGCGTGCCGATCAATGCGCTGGTGGCCGTGGAGGGCACGCCGCTTGAGGATCAGCCGGAGGTGGATCCGCTGGAGCTGGTGCGGATGGTGGCCGTGGCGCGGATCCTGATGCCCCACAGCCGGGTGCGCCTCAGCGCCGGGCGCGAAACGATGAGCCAGGAAGCCCAGGTGCTCGCCCTGTTGGCCGGCGCCGATTCAATCTTCTATGGCGACACCCTGCTCACGACGGGGAATCCAGATGTGGCCGCCGACCAGGAGCTGCTCGCGGCCGCCGGCGTGACCCCCTGGCAGGAGGCCGTGCCCGCGTGAGCGTGCAGGTAGCGGCCTTCTATGGCTTCACGGCCATGGCGGAGCTGCAGGCGTTGCAGGCGGAGCTGCGCGCTCTGGCCGAGGCCGGCGGCGTGCGCGGCACGATCCTGCTGGCGGAAGAGGGGGTGAACGGCACGATCAGCGGCCCTGAGCCTGGCGTGCAGGCCGTGTTGGCGCGGCTTCGGCAGCTGCCGGGTTTGGCGCAGCTGGAGGCGAAGTTGAGCGCGGCCCCCGAGCAGGCTTTTCATCGGCTCAAGGTGCGGATCAAACGCGAGATCGTGACCATGGGCTGCCCCACCGTGAAGCCCGCCGAGCAGGTGGGCACCTATGTGCCGCCGCAGCAGTGGGATGCCCTGATCCGTGATCCCTCCACCCTGGTGGTGGATACGCGCAATGCCTACGAGGTGGCGGTGGGCACGTTTGAAGGGGCGATCGATCCCGGCACCGAGAGCTTCCGGGAGTTCCCAGCCTGGGTGGAGCGCGAGCTGCGGCCGCTGGTGGAGCAGCGCCAACCCAAAGCGATCGCCATGTTCTGCACCGGTGGCATCCGCTGCGAGAAGAGCACGGCCTATCTGCTGCAGCAGGGCTTTGAAAACGTGCATCACCTGCAAGGCGGCATCCTGCGCTACCTCGAGGAGATGCCCGAGCAGGGCACGAGCTGGCAAGGCGAATGTTTTGTGTTCGATCAGCGGGTGAGCGTGAACCATCAGCTCGAGCCGGGCAGCTACAGCCTCTGCCATGCCTGCGGCTTGCCGCTCTCGCCCACGGATCGTGAACTTCCCTCCTACCGCGAGGGCGTGAGCTGCGTGCATTGCATCGAGCGCTTCAGTGATGCCGACCGGGCCCGTTTTGCTGAGCGTCAGCGCCAGATGCGGCTGGCTCGTGAGCGCGGCGAGCAGCACATCGGCCGGCCGGCTTGAGCGTGTGGAGCCCTGCAATGTTGCCGGTTCTCTACAGCTTTCGCCGTTGCCCCTATGCGATGCGGGCCAGGCTGGCGTTGGCGGCGGCGGGTTTGCAGCCTGACCGTGATGTTGCGCTGCGGGAAGTAGCGCTGAAGGCCAAGCCGCCGGAGCTGTTGCAGTGTTCGCCGAAGGGCACTGTGCCTGTGTTGGTGCTGCCCGATGGGGCTGTGCTGGAGGAGAGCCTGGCGATCATGCGCTGGGCGCTAGCCCAGGCCGATCCCCAGGGCTGGCTGGCTGGTTGGAGCGCCGCGGATCGGGAGGTGATGGACGCTCTGATCGCCGAGAACGATGGGCCCTTCAAGCACCATCTCGATCGCTTCAAATACCCGGATCGCTACCCAGGGGAGACGTCTGAACCCCATCGTCACGCGGTCGTCACGATCTTGCAGCGCTGGAGCAGCCGTTTGGGTGCCGGTTGGTTGCTTGGCGATCGCCCCTGCCTGGCGGACTGGGCGCTGTTGCCGTTTGTGCGTCAGTTCCGGCTAGCGGATCCCGACGGCTTTGCTGCCGAACCAGGACTGGAGCCCCTTCAGCGCTGGTTGGCTCGCTTTCTCGTTTCTGGCGAACTCACGGCCGTGATGGGTCACCCCTGGGCTGAGCGCAGCGCCTGGCGTTCGCCAGGTTGGCTGTATCACCTGGCCCTGCGGGGGGAGTGGGCCGAGGCTCGCCGGTCTGGCAGCTACCGCCGCTCCACCCGTGGGCGCAGCCTGGAGGAGGTGGGCTTCATCCACCTCAGTGCGGCCCACCAAGTGGAGGCCACAGCGCAGCGCTTTTATGCCGACCTTCCCGCTGGGGAGGTGGTGCTGCTCAGCGTGGATCCCCAACGCCTCGCCGCCGCGGGCTTGGAGGTGAGGCACGAGCCGGCGCCTGTGAGCGGCGAGTTGTTCCCCCATCTCTATGGGGCGCTGCCGCTGGAGACCGTCTTGCTCGCCCAGCCCTTTGATCCATGACCCGGCCCACACTCCCTGAGATCGAGCAGGCAGCCGCCGCGCAGGGGTTGTTGTTGCGTCTGCAGGTGCGGCAGATCCTGGCGATCACCACGGTGCGGGTGGTGGTGGCACGGCAACGGCCGGGTCAGGCGCCACTGCTGCTCGGGGAACTCAAGGGTTGGGCCCTGCCGCTGCGGGATGGACTGCAGCTCGACACGATGCGGGTGCAGGGGCCGCACACGCAGGGGGTGGGTGCCCTGATCTGGGCGGCCACCTTCGCCTGGGCGCTCGAGACCACCCCCTGCCGCAGTGCCCGCCTGCTCGCCATCCGCGATAACGACCTGCAGCACCGCCGCCTGGTGCGTTATTTCCGGCGGCTTGGCTTCACCGCCATTCGTGAGGTGGGCGCAGCGGCTGCCGATCTGCCGCTGCGCCTGGTGTGGGGCGGCGCCGGCTTGTTGATGCGCGGCGATTGCGACGAGGGCCTCGCGCGCAGCTGGCGTCGCTGTGGCGATCGGCTGGATGATTCGCAGGCGGCTCAGTAGCCGGGGTAGCCAGGTTCAAGAACCGTGATCGGAGGCTGGCCCAATGGAGTGATAAAGATGTCCATTAACTTGACATTGCCGCCGCTGAAATTGGACGCCGACATCATCGTGTTGGCTGGCATGTAGTAATAATGGCCAACAGGGTTGAATGTGTTTGTGGAGCCCTCAACGAAGTCGGTGATGCCGCCTTTCCCACGCATGACGAATGTGATGCCACCGCTTTCGTGGACGTGAATCCCCGCGCGTGTGCCGTTAAGGCGCGTGCCCTTGTCGACATAGATGTCATGCGTGTCAGTGCTCTCGCGGAGCAGTGCTTTCCCGTTCGGGTAGGGCTTGAGTTTCCCGGGAAGCGGCGCGTAGTTGAGTTGAGTGGTTGGCTTGCTCCAGCCGTTGCCGGGCTCGAAGTCTGGATTGTTTCTGTAGAACTCGTTCTCGATTGTGTTGAAGAGTCCTGTGATTTTGTCGACTGAAACGGGCTTCTGTTCCCATAGGCGATTCACTGTACGCTGGTTTTTCTTGCTCAGATCGCTGATGCTGTTGCTGGAGTGTTCCAAGCTCGCTGTGTGATGTCTCTTCGTTGAGATTAGGTCGGCTGCATGAATTTGTCAGCGTGATAACTGCTGCGCACCAGTGGCCCTGAGCGCACATCGGCGAAACCCAGCTCCCAGGCGATGGCGCCGAGCTCGGCGAATTCCTCGGGCGTCCAGTAGCGATCCACCGGGATGTGGGCCAGGGAGGGCCGCAGGTATTGGCCGAGGGTGAGGCGTTGGCAGTCGACGGCGCGCAGATCGCGCAACGCGGCCACCACTTCCTCGCGGGTTTCGCCCAACCCCAGCATCAGGCCGCTTTTGGTGGGGATCTGGGGTGCCAGCTCCCGGGCGGCGGCGAGCAGCGCCAGGGAGCGGCGGTAGGTGGCGCCGCGGCGCACCTCGCCCTGTAGGCGTTCCACGGTTTCCAGGTTGTGGTTGAAGCACACCGGCGCGGCGTCCAGAACGGCGGCCAGGCGTTGGCGTTGGGCGGCGATCGCCTCGGCCTCCTCGCGATAGCCACCCCAGAAGTCGGGCGTGAGCACCTCGATGGCGATCAGAGGGTTGCGGCGGCGGATCGCCGCCATGGTGTTGGTGAACAGGCAGGCACCGTGGTCGGCCAGGTCGTCGCGGGCGACGGCGGTGAGCACCACATAGCGCAGCCCCATGGTCTCAACGGCCTCCGCTACCCGCTCGGCTTCACCCGCATCGAAGGGGCTGGGGGCCTGGCCTTTCTCCACCTGGCAGAAGGCGCAGCTGCGGGTGCAGATCGGCCCCCCCAGCAGGAAGGTGGCGGTGCCGGAGGCATAGCACTCCCCGCGGTTGGGGCAACGGCCTTCTTCGCAGATGGTGTGCAACCGCTGTTGCTTCACCACCGCCTGCACAGCTTCAAGCTCGCTGGCGTTGCCGATGGGGGAACGCAGCCACTCGGGCAGGCGCTCGCTGGGGGTGATGGTGCTGTAGCGGCTTGCGCTGCGCTGGGGTGAGCTCATGGCGCGCTACTCCATCCGCCGCCGCCCTTCCAGGGCCCGCGCCAGCGTCACCTCATCGGCGTATTCGAGTTCGCTGCCCACCGGCAGGCCGTAGGCGATGCGGCTCACTTGGGTGAAGGGTTTGAGCAGCCGTGCCAAGTAGAGGCTGGTGGTGTCGCCTTCCACCGAAGGGGTGAGGGCCAGGATCACTTCGCTGATGCCGTCGCGGTCGACCCGCTCCACCAGCGGCTGGATCTGGAGCAGCTCAGGCCCCACGCCATCCATCGGTGAGATCAGGCCACCGAGCACGTGATAGCCGCCTTTGAATTCGCGGGTTCGCTCCAGGGCCAGCAGATCGCGGGAGTCGGCCACCACGCAGAGCACGCCGGTGTTGCGCTCCTCATTGCGGCAGATCTCGCAAAGCGGATCGGCCGAGAGGTGGTAGCAGCGCTTGCATTGGCCCACCTGGCTTTTGGCGGCCAGCAGGGCATCGGCAAAGGCCTGGATCTGTTCGCTCGGCTGGCGCAGCAGATGCAGGGCCAGTCGCTGCGCCGTGCGCGGCCCGATGCCGGGCAGCCGCTCGAACTGATCGATCAGTCGGGCCAGGGGGCGGGTGAAGCCGCTCAGGGCGCTGCCAACAGCTGGCGGGAATCTAGGTGGGCCGGCCGGGGCGGCGGGCCAGAATGGCGGCCGCACGCTCCTGCCCAGCCGCATGTCGCAACCGAACGTCCGTTCGATCCGCCGCCGGGCACCGCTTTCGGCCCTGGTGGCGCTGCTGCTGGCGGTGGTGCTCAGTGCCTGCAGTGCGGCGGCTGCGGGGCTCAATTCCTACCAAAGCCCAGACGGGCGTTACGCCTTTCTCTATCCCACCGGTTGGACGCGGGTGCAGGTGAGCGACGGCCCTCAGGTGGTGTTCCACGACCTGATCAATGCCGATGAAACGTTGAGCCTGGTGGTGTCAGATGTGAACAGCACCAACAGCCTGGACAACCTGGGCAGTGCCGTGGCCGTGGGCGAGAAGCTGCGCCGGGTGGTGATCGCACCGGAGGGCAGCGGCCGTGAGGCCGAACTGGTGGAGGCCTCCGAGCGCGAAGACGGCGGCCGCACCTTCTACGACCTGGAATACACGGTGCACCTCAACGATCGCGACCGCCACGAGCTGGCCACGGTGGTGGTGGATCGCGGCCGGCTCTACACCTTTGCCGCCAGCACCAATGAGGTGCGCTGGCCGAAGGTGGAAGGTCTGTTCCATCAGGTGATCAGCTCCTTCACCCTGCGGATCTGATGCCAGGTGCCCCCGCCGGTGTGGTGATCATCGGCGGGGGCGTGGCAGGTGCGCTGTTGGCGCTGGCCCTGCGTGATCAGGGCGCTGCGGTGCGCCTCTTGGATGCGGCGCCGGCCGATGGCAGCTCCTCGGCGACGGCGATCAGCTACGGCGCTTTGCCGGGTTGGCCGCTGGCGCCAACACCGCTGGCGCGGCTGGCGGCAACGGCATCGCAGCGTTGGCGTGAGCTGGAGCGCTGCCACGGCCCCCTGGGTTGGCAGCGGCGCAGCCTGCGCTTGCAGGGGGGCAACCTGGCCTTGGCAGGGGCAGCCCGGCTGGGATTGCTGCCCTTCGCCCAAGTGGATACGGCGCTGTTCGGGGCCCGGATGCCGCTGGTGTTGGCGGCTGCGGGTGTGGCGGTTCAATCGCTACGCGTTCTAGCCCTTGAAGCTCTCGATGGTGGTTGGCAGTTGCAGCTCAGCGATGGCAGCTGTTGCATCGCGGCGCAGGTGGTGCTTGCGGCGGGAGCCCATGGCCGTGCCTTGTGGCCTGGTTTGCTGGAGAGGCTGCGGCGCAGTTGGGCTTCGGTGCTGCATCTGGCTCAGTGGCCTGAGGTTTTAGGGCCGGCAGCCGCCTGGCTGCCGCAGGGGTTTGCGCGCGTCGGCCTCGAGTGCCATGCGGCTGCCTTGCAGCAGCCAGCCTGGGTGGTGGATCCAGGGTTGGTGCCTTGGGGGGCTGGCGCTTTGGTGGGCCAGCACACCTGGATGGCCCCAGGGGGGATGAGCACCGCCGCGCCAAGTGAGTCGTTGTGTGAGGCCCAACTGCGCCAGGCCCTGGCTGCCAGGCCCCAGTGGCCGATGGAAGGAGCGGTGGTGCGCCAGGCGGCCGTGGCCTTCTGCAGCAGCGGTGCGCCGCTGGTGGGTCCGGTGGCTGAGGCGCCTGGGTTGTGGGTGTTCAGCGGCTTCAGCGCTGCCTTCAGCCAGGTGCCTGTGCTGGCCCCTTGGTTGGCGATGCGAATCGCGGCGCCCGCAGGGCCTGCGGCCGCAGCGCAGCGGCAGCTGCAACAGCTGGGGGTGTGGCCCGCGGGGGGCTGACAGCTGCACCAGATTCCTGCAAGCTGGCGCCCATGACCCAGGCCACCCCTACCGCTGATGCGCCTTGGTACCGGAGGCATGCAGCGCAGCTACGCGAGCGCTGGCATGGGCTGAGTGATCACAACCAGGTGGGGGTGTGCCTGGCAGGTGTCACGGGCACGGTGGTGCTGTGGGCCTTGTTCTGGCCGGTACCCACCGAAGTGCAGGGAACGGGTGTTCTGATTTATCCCGACAACGCCGGCATCCTCAACGCCCGCTCCGGTGGTCAGGTGCGGGAGGTGTACGTGAAGGTGGGCCAGCGGGTGAAGCGCGGCCAAGTGCTGATGCAGCTCTACCTGCCGGTGCTCGAGCGTCAGCTGGAGCAGCAACGCGGCAACCTGCGCCAGCTGGAGCACCATAACGAGAAGCTCGACTACCGCGACGCCCAGCGGCTGCTCACCGAGAAGCGAGCCCTGGATACGTCGCTCGCCAAATATGCCGACGACCGCCGCCGGTATGGCGAGTTGCAGTCGACGTATTCCAGCAAGCTGCGCAACCTCGACTGGTTGGCCAAGCGCGAGGTCGTGGCGCCCCTCTCCACGGAGGTGGTGTCGGCGGAGCAGGGCCTCACCAGCACCAGCGTGAACCTCGATGACGTGAAGATCAACGAGCGCAATGTGGTGACCAGCTACCAGCAGGTGAAGCTCAACATCGAGACACAAGCCCTGCAGCGCCGTTTTCAGATCGATGATCTCAAGCGCGAGATCGGGGTCACCGAAGCCAAGATTTCCTATGACGGCAAAGTGCATGCCGAGCGCGATGGCACGGTGCTCGACCTGCAGGTGATCCCTGGTCAAACCGTGAGCACGGGCCAGCGCCTGGGCACGATTGGCCGCCCTGAGCAGCCCAATGCGAAGGATCGGCCCCTCAAAGCTGTGGCTTACTTCCAGCCGGCCGATGCACGCAGGCTGCCCCTGGGCATTCCGGTGGAAGTGGTGCCGCTGTGGAAGCAACGGGGTCGTTTTGGCGGGATCGTGGGCAAGGTGACCCATGTGCTCACCTTGCCGGCCACCGAAGACGACATCTCCACCACCATCGGTAACCCCCAGCTTGCTCAGGAGCTCACCAAGAACGGCCCGGTGATGCGGAGCGAGATTGAGCTGGAGCACGACCCGCGCAGTGTGGATGGTTATCGCTGGACCCTCTCCGGCGGCAGTGGCGTGTTTCCGATCCGCGAAGGTCTCACCATTTCCACCCACGCCTATGTGGAGTGGCGCTCACCGATCACCTATGTGATTCCTGGTCTGCGCTCGCTCACCGGCGGTTACCGCACCCCCTGGATCGACCTGCGCTGGAACCTGCCCTTCCTGCGCCAGCCGAACACCCTCCAATGACGCCTCGCATCCCGCCTATTCGCAATGCGCTGCTACGTCAGGAGCTGCCCTGGCTGGTGAGCGAGGTGGTGCTTCTGTTGATCCTGTTCAATGCCAACCCGCCGGAGCTGTGGTTCTGGTTGGTGGTGCTGGTGGTGGTGCTGCTCTACCGGATCGAGCGTTGGTGGTCGTCGCGGCCTGGGGCCTGAGGCCTAGCGCAGCAAGGCCCGCCAGCGCCGTTCGGTGCTCTCCATGATGTGGTCGATGCGGTTGAGGACCATCAGCCGGCCCGCTACCTGTTGCAGCTCGCTGGGGGTGAGGCGTTGAAAGGCGGCCTTGGCTGGCTCGTCGCTGAGGTCTTCGATCGGAAGCGCAGGCCGCGGCGTTGGCGGTGGCGGCTGCAGCTCCAAGGAGCGGCTCAAGTTGCCCTGCCAGTTGAGTAGTCGATCCGCCACTGCTGCGGTGAACTGCAGCGCAGCCTCGTGTTGGCGCTGCAGTCCCCAGGCCTGCCATTGGGGATCGGGTAGACGACGCAATTCATCGAGATCGAGAATCAACATCTCGCAGGCGTGATCCATCAGATCCCAGAGCTGGGCGACAGGATGTCGGCTCGCCAGGGGACCGAGCTCCCGCAGGGCGTTCACTCGCTGCTCGCGCAGGCTGATCAGGCTGTTGCGCATCGCCCGTAGCCGTTGAGTGAGGGCGTTGCGGCGTTTCGCATCGGGCGGCGACTGCAGGTAGTCGCTGAGGGTGTGGCCCAGATCCACCAGCAACTGCAGCAAGCCCTGGCGTTGTTGCAGGCGGGCCCGCGCTGGCCAGAACAGCCGCAAGCTGAGCAGCGCCATGACGATCCCGAACGCCGTCCAGAACAGACGCAGGGGGATCCAGCTGTCGAGCTGTTGCTCATGCAACAGCCAGCCCATGATCACGACAAAGCAACACACCGAGTAGCCCACCGTGAGCCGCAGGCTGCCGGCGATCAGGCGGGCGAGCAGCATCGCTAGAGGCAGGGCGATCAGCACCGGCAGATGGCCCCAGGCCCGGTAGCCGAAGAACACCACGATGGCGCCAATGGTGGTGCCGATCAGCCGTTGGCGCCCCAGTTCCAGCGTGTTGCCGTAGTTGCCCACGCTCACGCTCAGCACCGCCAGCGAGGCGTACATCGCAAAGGCAAGGCCGGTGAGGGTGGCGAAGCCATTCACCAGGGCCACCGTGAGGGCCAGGCGCAGGTTGTCGCGCAGGGCGGGCCGCAGCATGACTCAGCTGGCCTCCTGGCGCCCGATCGCCTGGCGCACCAGGCCGCGGCTGTGGAGCAGTTGGTGCAATTGGGTGATCTGTTGGCCGATGGCGAGGAGCAAGGGTGGGGAGGCCTGGAGCTGAGCTGCCTCCTGCAACCAGTTGTTCTGGGTGCCTGCGGGATCGATCGCGGCAGGCATCGGCGGAATGGCTGCGCTGCTGTCCAGGGCTGCTTCCAGGGCCCGCAGCTCGGCTTGCAGGAGTGGCGCACTGGCGGGGCGGGGCGGTAGCTGCAGCAACAGGGGCTCCAGCAACAGCCATTGGCGCAGCAGTTGGCGCCAGATGCTGCCGGTTTGCGCCCAACGTGAGCTCAGTCGCCGGACTGCCGCCGGGGTGCGGACGCCGGCCCGTTGATCGCGCAGTTCCTGCAGCTGGAGGATCTGGGGCAGCAACGCTTTGGATTGCAGCGGTGCTGGCGCCTGGCCACCGGTGTCGAGCCAGTGGCGCATGCGTTGAATCTGTTGCCGCAGCTGGTCGCACAGCCCGGCTTCAAGGGCTGGCAGTTGTTGGAGCGGCCGGCGCGGCCAGAACACCCAGGTGGCCAGTTGTGCCATGGCGATGCCCGTCACCACCGTGAACGCCAGGTTGAAGATCAGCGCCCAGTTGAACTGTTTGCCATGGCCAACAATCTCCAGCGCCCAGCAGCCCATGTAGCCCATGCTCACGCCTTTGGTGAGGCCAAGGCCGCGCACGAGGCAGCCCGTGATGAGCAAGCCGATGGCGGTCACCAGCCAGCCCTCGGAGAACTGATGCAGCACCACTGCGGTGAGGATCCCCACCAGGGCGCCTCCCACCAATTGGCCAAGGCTGCGCACCGGGGTGAGCTCGTTGTCGTTGATGAACAGCACCGCCATCAACAGGCCGAGCATCATCACGTCGCGTCGGCCCGACCAGAGCATGATCCCGATGGTGAGCGTGGCAGCCAGCCAGGTGCGCAGGCTGTTGCGCCAAAGGGGGCTGAGGCTGGGCAGAGTGTTGGCCATGGCGCCGGCCTCCTTTAAGGACTGCTGCTCGACACCTGCAGCTGTAGTTGTGGCTGGATCGGTTGGTTGGGATCGCGCGGCATCGGCAACAGCTCCCGCAGCAATTGCGCGTAGGTGATGTTCACGCCCACCGTGGCGTTGAGCCGTTGCACCAGGCTGTTGATCAGCCGGTCCTGGGTGATCGACACATCCAGCTCGCTGGAGAGGCCGGTGAGATAGCGCAGGCGCACATCGCGAAAGGCTTCCACGGCTGCGGCCACGCCGCGGCGGGCCGAGCTGAGCTTGGCGAGGCTGGCTTCGTGGTTGAAGAAGGCTTGCTCCAGCCGCAGGCGGATGTCGTTGCGGGTGGCGGCGTATTGCTGGGCCGCGGCGGCTTCCCGCTTAGCGAAGGTGCGGGTCTGCCCGGCGGTGGTGCCGGCATCAAAGAGCAGCCATGTCATGGTGAGGCCCACCGACCAATCCCAGGCATTGGTGGAGCTGAGGGGCAGGACGGTGGAGCCGCAACAGCCGCCGCCCCCCAGTTCAAAGTTCCCCAGGCTGGAGAGGTTGCTGCTGCCGCCAGCGTTGGCGAACAGCGACAGCTTGGGCAGCAAGCCAGCTGCGGTGGCCTGCTTCTGCTGCGCCAGGGCTTGGCGGGTGGCGAGGATGGCCTCGAGCTCGGGGTTGCCGCGGTAGGCCGCCAACAGGCTCGCCTCGAGATCCAGGGGCCAACGGGGCTGCACCGCGATCGGGTCGCTGGCGCTGGGGGTGACCTGGGGCGGCAGGTTGAGCAGCACCGCCAGCCGCCGGCGCGCCACGGCGCGATCGGCCATGGCCTGAATCAGCGTTTCTTCATCGGAGGCCTGAATCGCGCGGCGCCGCAACACATCGAGGCGAGGCACGAGGCCGGCCTGTTTGAGATCGAGGCTGTCCTGCAGGATCACTAGGTCGTTGCGCACGTTCGCGTCGTACACGCGCACCAGCTGTTCCTGCTGTTGCAGCTGGTAGTAGGCCTCACTCACCTGCAGCTGCAAGGAGCGCAGCTGATTGGCGTAGGTGTTGCGCTCTTGCTCGAGGCTGGCGCGGGACGCCTGCACCCTGGGTGTTCTGGCGAAATCGAGCAGGGCGTAGTTGAGCTGCAGTCCGCCTTCAAAGGCGCTGTTGCCTGAAGTGAGCTTCGCCGAGCCGCCTTCCGGCACATAAAAAGGGCCTGGGGTGGGCGCGTAGCCAGGCGGCTTTGGGCTTGGGGTGAGCAAGCCATTGCTGTCAAACAGCGGGCCGAAGCCCAGGTTGTCGTTGGCTTGCAGCGAGGTTTCGGTGCTGCGGCTGCGGTCGTAGCCACCGGCCGCAAAGGCGCTGATGGTGGGCCAGTAAGTGCCCATCGCCGCCTGGAAGCTGGCCAGGGCTGCCGCCACCTGCTCGCGCTGGGCCTGCAGGCTGGCGCTGCCTGCGAAGGCAATGGCCAAGGCCTGCTCAAGGCTGAGGCTGGCGATGCCAGCGGCCTCCAGCTGCTTGGGGGTTGGCAGATCCAGGGGCGGGGCAGGGGTGGATTGCTCCGGTTGGATGGGGCCTTGCGCCGGTTCATTGGCCCGCAAGAGATTGGGCGGGAGCTCAGGGGTGCTGAGCACATCGCGCACGGGGGGCTCAGGCTCAGCCGGCAACATCTGATCGAGCGCCCGCAACTCGGCATCGAGCTTCTGCCAACTGCGCTCGAGCAGTTCGGTGGAGCCGCCAATCATCGGAGCCGGCACGGCCGAGGAGACCGGACTGGTTGGCTGTGGTGCCGCCAGGGCCGGACTGCAGCAGAGCAGGCTGAGGGTGAGAACGCGCTGTCGCAGGGCCACGGTGCTGCCGAGGTGGTGCCGATCAGCGGCTCTTGCGCCGCAGTCTGGGGGATGGAGCCGAACCACGACGGGCTTGATGTGACGCCTTGCGCACGGTGGCGATTTGGCGCGGCTTCCCCAGCACACCGGCGATCAGGATCGCCACATAGAGCTGCCCCACGATCGTGATGCCCGCGCTGGCGCTCACGCTGGTGAGGTTCTGATTGTTCAGCACCGGGCTGCCCAGGGTGGTGAGGCTCCCAAAAGCGGCGCCGAGCATGTGGGGCGCATAGGCGATCGCTGCGGGCAACTCGCCATAGGGAGATCCCGTCACGGTGAAGGCCGCCGGATCGAGCACCACCAGCGAATTGAGCACGATCCCGCCGGTGAAGCCGATCAGCAGATACCCCGCCGCTGCACCCATTAACAGGTCTCCGCTGAACATCGGCTCTTCTGCAAGAGCTGTCATCAGGGCCCAGAGCTCATAGAGCAAGAGGCACAGCCAAACGAGCATGTGCAACACGCTTAGGTGCAGCGCCAGGGTTGGCCGCAGCAACAAGGAGAGCTGCCAGAGCACTTCCACCCCGGCGGCGCAGAGCCAGCCGTATTGCAACCAACGGCGCCGTCGGATCACCTGCCGCAGATAGTTGTGCTGCTTCTGGGGAATCACCGCCGTGTGCAGCTGAGGCATGAGCCTGTTCTGGGGCAGCAGGGGGGAATCCATGAGCACCCCGACGCCACCGATGATCAGGTACACCACGCTCACTAGCTGCGGCGCCTGTTGCAACGGCCGCAGGCTGATCAAGGCGATCACCTCCACGATCAGCAACCAGCGGTAATAGTTGTGGCGCTGCTGCAGTAGGGCGCGAACAACCGTCATGGCCGGATCACCTCTTCGCCATGATTGCTCGCCAGCTGTTTTCTCCGTCGCGGATCGCTTGCTCCGCTTGGCGGCAAAGCACGAGCCGGGTGGCAATGCGCTCAAGCCGCTCCAGGGAGGCGGAATTGGCGAGCGGATCATTCAGTTCGGCGCCGAGATCCAGCCAGCTGCGGGGTAGCTCGAGCTCTCGCGGCGGTGGGCTGGGCAGCCCATCGGTGCTGCGCAGCTGTCGGCTCCAGATCCCCACCTGAGTCGCCATGCGCTCGAGCAGCTCGGCTTCGGCCTGGTGCAGCCGGGCCACCAGGTGGGGGTCGCGCTCGGGGGGCACGGCCCGCTCCATGCCGCCCACCATCGTGACGAGCCGCGAGGCCGCGGCATCGAGGCTGCTCACCAACAGCACCGCCGGGTGGCGCTGGGGTTGGTTCCCCAGCTCCTGCAGCAGCGCAGGCCGCTGGCTACGGGCGCTCTGCAGCGTGGCGCGCAACTGACGAAAACGGGCGGCTGGCGAGGGCGCTGCCCCGGCTGCCGCCTGGGGCTCGAGGCGCTGGGCCAGGGCCGTGAAGGTGTGCTGCAACTGCTCCATCAGGTCGCCGTAGCGTCCAAGGCATTGCGCGATCCCCCGCGCCGGCCAGAAGAGCCGCAGGCTCAGCACGGTGAGCACCACGCCGAGGGCTGTCCAGAAGAAGCGCAGTGGAATCCAGCTGGCGAGGTTGCCCTCGTGCACCAGCCAGCCCATCACCACGATCATGCCGCCCACCTTGTAGCCCACCTTCAGGCTCAGCAGACCGCCGAGGAGCCGCAGGCAGCCCAGGGTGATCGCCAACCCCACCGCGATCGGTAGGCCTTGCAGGCACTCAAACCCGATCAACAACAACACCGAGCCGAGCACGGTGCCGAGCAGGCGTTGGCGGCCCAGTTCGAAGGAGGTGCCATAGGTGCCGCTGGACACCGACAGCACCGCCAGGGCCACGTATTGACTGTCGGGCAGGCCGGTGATGCTGGCGAAGCCATTGCCCAGGCTGGCGGTGAGGGCGGTGCGCAGGGCGTTGCGGTTGATCACGGCCGTTGCGTCTGCGCGGGAGCTAGGCGATTGAGGCCCCCGAGGCAGGCATGCAGGGGGCGCAGCTCTTCGGCCAAGGCGAGCAGAGGGAGCAGGGGCAGCTGTTCGCGCTCGGCCAGCTGCTGCCAGGCCTGGGTGTTGCGTCGGGGGGTGGGCCGGGGCTGGGCCTCGAGTTGCTCGCCCAAGGCGACGACGGCCCCGCGGATCAGTTCCGCCTGCTGGAGCGAGCGCTCGGGGAGAGATTGCATTAACCGCTCCCAGCTCACCCAGTGGGATTGGGTGAGCTGCCAGAGCCGCAGGCGCTGCTCCCATTGGCTCCTGCGCAGGAGCTGGTGGCGGGGACCGCTGCGTTCGCGGCTCACCAACTGCTCCATGCGCAGCAGATCACCGGTGAGGGGGGCTGGGTTGAGGGGGATGGGGCGCTCGGCCTGCTGGCGCAGCCAGGCGCTGTAGTGCCGCAATTGGCGTTGCAAGCTGCTGCGCAGGCGCTCATCGGCGGCGCCGAGCTCGCGGTAGCTGTTGCGGGGCCAGAACAGCAGTCCCACCAGGATCGCCACCACGCACCCCACCACGGTGTCGAGCGCTCGATTGAACACGTAGTTCCAATTGAGCGCCACGTGGCTGGGGATCATCAAAAACATGATGCTGGTGATGCTTGCGGTGCCCAAGGCGCTCTGCCAGCTCAGCCACTCCAAGATTGGGATCATCAGCACCAGCGACACCAACACCCCCATCCAGCCCGACAGGATGGTGTGCACGATGAAGGTGATCAGCCCTCCGGCCACCGTGCCAAGGATCCGGGCTGATGCAGCCTTGACGGTTTGATCATCGTTGTCATCCACAACGATGATCACCGCCAGAAGGGGGTACCAGACAAACTCAATGCGTTCGGTCCAGACGGCGATGGTGGCTGTGAAGAGCACCGCGACCGCTAGCTTTAAGCTATTGCGCATTAAAAGCATCATCTGATCGGAGGTCTTATCCCTTAATTTGGCCCCACATGCGCGATTCAGCAAGTTGAGAAGTCAATAAAGGCAGCTCAGGTTGTCGAACCATATGCAACTTAATGCTGACCTATCCAGATCAGTGAGTCGATTGAACCGTGGATCAAAGTCATTGTAGGACATTAGCGTATCTGTCACGTCGGCACCTGGATAAGAGCCGCTACCAAATGGATGAGACAATCCAAGTGCATGAAGCAACTCATGGGCGGCTACTTGCTTGAAATTGCCCATCAAGTAACCAGTGGTAAAATGTTCAATATTTACTTCTATCCTGTGTTTTTGCAATGTTGTGCTTCCTCTAATTCCAAGTGAATCATCTAGTGAGAATCTTATTAAAAGATCTGGCTTGCAATCTGTGTTGGTTGAGTAGCTAAATGAAAGCCCTGTCAGCGGCTCTGTGGTCGCGAGAAATCTGCGAATAAACTTAACTTCTCGAGAATAATTAACCTCTGATTTGAGTGTAAATTCAGAATCTATTCCATAGCTAATAGTCTTGCTTCTAAATATAGCTCGCACTCTGCTTGACCAATGAGGATCTATGATTGAGAGTGCAGATAAGTACTCCAGCCCTTTTTTCATGGACTCACGAAAGCTTAATAGCTTGCACGTTTCCGCCAAGAATAATGGTATAAATAGTAAAACTACGCAAGTCTGCTAACATTATAGGGAGAGCTGGACTTGTGTTATTGGTGAAGATAGTGACTCCAGTTATCAAGATTAGAACTTGGCAGCAATACGTTTCCACTCTTCAGCTCTGTCACGGTGAGCCCTGGGCGGTCCAAGCTCATAAGCCATTCGGCACGAACATCCGTAGAGTCTACGAATAGAGGACCTGACTTATAATCAAAAGAGGGCGAAGGAATGCCACTTGAAAGGATATCTCTGCCTGCCAAGTAGTTGATGACTTCTGAGTCAAAGCTTCTCTGAGCTGCATTTGATTTTGGAATCCCAAGATTAAGATACCGTCCTGTGAGAGAATCAAACTCGCTGTTTTCTCCCTGCATCAGATTGTTAAATCTATCGCGAGCGGTGAGACCATTGCTATCCTTTGTAGTATTATCCAAAAAATTAAACCCAAAACTCTGAACGTCAAATCTACTTGCATCCAAATTATAAAGAAGCCTTACAAACTCGTGTTGCACTTGGCGATTGCTTAATTCCTTGGCAATATTTGCGCCCCGTGAATCAGGCTTGTCTTTTGAGAGAGGACCTAGAAAAGCCCCATTTTCCTTGAGCGAAGGTGCTAAAATATGCCGATCAGCTATTTGAATGCTGACAGGATTTTCGAATAGAAATGTTCTCCAAAATTCAAATCCATTGTTTCGGTCTGGATCTGTCGAATTGCTTAGGCCAATTGGGTAAGCAAGATCCCTAATCTTGATCCTATCCTTTTGAATCGCCGAGCTCCGATATGTAAATAAATCGAGGCGTGGATTCGGTGATATTGTGGGGCTCAAAAATCCGACAGCTGAGCTGTCTATACCAGCCATTCCACCATGGTCAAATCCTTTGATATCGAAAACCCAAGGCTGCACAAAAGTCTGAAGTTTGCCGCCCACACTCTTTTCGTAGGTGATCTGTGTTTTAAGAGCTATGTCTGTAAGAGAAGGTTGTCCATAAAGCAGAGGCGCGCCTAGCCCAGAAGAAAGTGCACCTATAACTCTCCCAGATGTTGTAGTTCCTTCAATTGCATAGGGATGGGAGCTGTCAATAGACCAATAGAAAGCTTTGTCTAGGGTATTAATTTCCCCATCGTTATTAAGATCGTATCTGGTTTCTTTAAGGGTGCCCAATCCGCCACCTAAAACTCCAATGCTGTCAAATGGTGACCCTGGTATTGTTATTGGAACTATATTAGTAGTACCAATCTGATGGCCAGGCTTAAGTTCAGGGAGATAGGTATAGCTATTATCAAAGAGAATTTGCGGGTCGCCGCTGCCACCTAAGTAATAGTAATTGAATGAGGGGTCGAATCCTAGTTCAATCCAATTGGTGTGAGCATAGAAGTCTTGGACTGCATGCAGAATCCTGCCAAAATTCCGCAAGGCCTTGTATTCTCTAAAGATTAATCCCTCGCCTATAAGCTGGCCCTTGTTGCTGACAGATTCGATTATTATCTGAGAATATTGACTATTGATATTCCGGATTGCTTCTGTGAAGTTGTTGTTGTCGAAGTGATTCTTTGACAAATATTGATCAGCACTGAAAATGGTGTCAACTGCATCCTGTGCCGTTGAAATGTTGCGTAAGGCGTCGGCATTCAAGAATGGTAAGGCTTCACTTACGTTATTATTGTGGATATCAGTATCAAAGCTTTGGCGGCGGTTGCTTCTTTCGCCTCTTGTCTTGGCTTTGTGGCTTCGCAGAGGATTGGCGAAACTAACCTTCATGGTCAATGTTTTCCCGGCTTGATCGGTACTTGAAATGAGAAATTTAAATCTACGAATACCAGACACATCTTTGGGGTTGGCTGAGAATACTAACTTATTGCCATCAATAGAGAAAAATCTTCCAGATGCAAATTTCTTTTTGTTACTGTGGACTCTATATATGTGTGTATCGTCGAGATCGGGATCTTTCGTCCTGAGGGCTCCAAGCGCTTTCCCGCTCCGAAAGCGCAGCCTTTGTTTTAGTCTTAGTTCTAGAGATGACGGAGCGTGATTATCAGCTTCATCCTTCTCAGTAGTATTATTCATGGCCTGAGCTGCAAAGCTGGCGAGGTCGTTACCAACGGCATCCTCAATCACCCCAGTGGTTTGATCACCAGCGGGGTCGGTGTAGGCCAAAGTGACCGCTTGGCCACTGGTCACAGGAGAGGCCAGTTGCAGCGTGACGGTCTTTCCAGAAGGATTGACACTGGCACTTGTCACAGCTCGGGCTACACCACCGACCAGAACCGTAAAGCGACCTAGTGCAGGAACAGTGGCCTCGAGGTCTTCATTGAGGGTCAAGGTGAGTGTGGAGCCGTTGACGCTGCGTGCGGTGACGGTGGGAGCTGTGGTGTCAGATAGGGCAAGAACACCAGGATCTTCAATAAAGCCAATCGCCTCGTTATTATCTCCACGCTGGTTGTCGGTAACGTGTAATATAATCTTTTCGACTAATCCGTCCTTGTTGCGATCAATCAACTCGGCCCCACCATCTAATGGCGTAGCAGGATTGTATAGAAAATCAATCCAAGTGTTATCGTACCATTTTTTGTAGGCATTTGCCTTGACTGGGTTTTGTAGGTCGACCACAATATCAGCAGAGGGATTGTTCTTGATGTCAGTAAGCTCTAGATCAAAACGAATGATTCCGGTTGCCAAGATATCGCTTTTTGGCAGTCTTTCGAATGGATCTATTCTTTTGTTGCCGTTTAGGTCGAGCTCTAGTTCGTCGCCACTTACCTTACCGTCGCCAGACTTATCATCAATTTTGAGCACGGCTTCATTGGAGATTGTCACGCCTGAGCCCAGTTTTGGAGTTAGTTTCAGTCCCTCTTCTTCTGGGGCCTTTACCGTTGCCTGTTCGTATGATTGATCGACAATGTATATCTCGTAAGATGATGTAAAAGAGTGACCTCCCGCAGTGGAAATTCTGTAGTCAAAATTAATCTTATTCGGCCATTCATAAATTGGCTCGGATGCAGGATCTTGTGGATCAGCAAGGGTTATTTCCTTGCTGAGGTGAATCACTACGTCGCCATCCTCATTAAGTGTTGGCTGTGCGGCAGCATTGTCTTTTCTAAGAGCATACAAAAGCTGTTCTAGCGAGCTTCTTTCAGCAATGGGTCTCCGTATGTCTAGTTCGTACAGGAGATGATCTCTGAAGTTGGTCACCGGAAGTCCAGAACGGACAGCAGTGAGACCGGTGCTCAGAAACTTTTCTGCGGCGCTGAAGCCTTCATTGTGGGCATACGTGAGGAGGCCAAGCTGCTCGTCTGTTGATAGTGACTTGTAGTAGTTTCCGTTGGCTTCTGACGCAATGAACCGCTTGTGATTGGCAAGCGTTAGTGCCGCGAGATAAATCTCTTGGATTGCAGGTGACTGAATGAACTGAATGGTCGAGGCTGGAGTTGAATACGCTCCTTGTAGACCTAGAGTTGTTTTGGACGCTTTGAGTGTATTGACTGCGTCTTGTTTGCCAATCGACGAGAAAATATAGCGACCTTCGATAGTAGTTGTGCTAATGTTGCGACTGAATGCATAGCTTCCAGGATCGGTGTTTAGCTTGTTCGTGGCCAAGACATTGCGATAGACGTTCCATTCGTCTTCGTTGAATCCCATTGTCCTCACCAATGCAGACGCATCGGCAGGTAAAGCCACAGCTTGCTGTTCAAATTCTGTTAAGGACGGATAACCAAACTCATTTACGACACCTAGAGGGTTGGATTCTCTGTAGTCATAAGGAAAACTTAAACTGGTTGGAGTACCATCGAGCGACTGTATGGCACTTGTAAATACTTCTTTGGGTATTGTTATTGTTGCCAAATCAGGATTATCGGCATTAACCTTAATTAGATGATTGGGATCATTGGATGGTGTCGACGCATTAAAATCAGATGTCTGGATTACGATCTTCTTGGTCAGGAGTTTTTCGATTGTAGCTATAGCCTGTATGTCTGACAGATTGCGAGAAATCAGTGTACTTGGTATGCCACGCACTATCAGAGGCATTGTTTCTAGATTAAAAAGCTCTTTAGTATTAAATGTGATTCCGTCGATCACAACATTTTCGATCAGTTGAAGCTCGATACCAGAATCATCATTCTCTGACTTGAATCGGATTATGTGACTTGGAATGTCATGCGTAGTAGGATCGCCGTCATCATTGTCTATAGTCTCCAGCAGTAATTCATCAAGACTGCGTGGCAGGATAATTGTGTCATCATCAAATCTGTCGTTATCAAAAATACCTTTGAAGCCTATATGTGGCGCAATGGCGGTATCTTCATGCAGCGCTAGGTTTGACATGTCTATAATATCTCTGTAAGTGTAGCCGTAAATCAGATCATTTCCGCTGTTTAACTTGATTACTAGGCTAGTATTGGTTGGTTCAAGTAAATGCTCATATGGCATCAGGATATGGCGGTCGCTAAAGGAACTATCCTCAGTAACATGGCCTGTTAGGGTTGATCCATCTAACTCTCCAAATAAATTTGCTGGATCAAGAAAGTTGTCGCCCTTGGGCAGGCTGATTGACTTTGGAAGCTTTACATATGAAGGCTGCCACTTACCCCAGTAAAGTTCATTGCCGCGGCTAATCGGATCTTCTGTGTAAAATAGTTTGCTATCAAAAGTTAGACCATTCTGATTTTCGGATAAATATGTTAGGTCTAGTTTCCAATTCGAACTGCTTGCCAGTAGATTGGTTACTTCATCGTCTTCTAAAATATTACCACTGCCGTTCTGTACATCAAACCAGCTCAGTCCAAATGGCTTGCCATCATTTCTTTCTATGATCTCGTAGCTCGTGCCGAATTCGTTGACTAAGGTTACTGCACCGTGATTATAGAAAGATCTGAGAGCGCCGTCATGAATTTCAAGCGTAGATTCACCTAGCCCGTCATTGATTAATCCAATAGGAGAAAAATAGTTGAGGTCTCGCTCCGCGCGTTTCTTGTTCGTTCTGAGGTCATAAATGCCGTAGGGCGAGTTAAGTATGTATCTATCATTCCCACCTCCACCATCAATCCTTGACGCGAAGCCATCAAGAATGAATGTGTCGTCCTGACTCGTTCCGATGATCTCTACCCGATGGTCAGAATACTGGATAAATCCAGGAAAAACTTCTTGAGCCTCTTGTGTGTCATTTGTAACGATGCTTTCAGTGCCATCTCCTTCTACTAAGGTGTTTGTGATTTTGAAGGAGACGCCTTCTGCCCAGTTGTTAAATGTATTATCGGCCGCGATTTGGCTGCCTGTGGATAAAGGGATGCTTGGACTAATATCAAGCGAACCTGGATCGAACTGACTATAGTCTATTGCTATTCTTGTGATCGAATCGTCTATGTCTTGGCCATAGTTGCCTATCTTCCCGGATTTGTTTTCAAACTCTATTGCTGCGGTTGCTATCTCGGTTGTGATTGAGCTGTTTGTAATTAGGTAATAGGGCTGAGCGTCTTCTCCTGGTATCCTTGTAATTTGATTCTTTAGCTCAACTACTCTACCACTCTCTCTGCCTCCGCGTGCGGTCACACTGCTGTTGAACCATCCAGCTGCTTTTGAATCAATCTTATCTTGACCGTCTATGTCAAAGAGGATTTCAACGTTTCTTATTTGAGATAATAACTGAGGCGCGCTTTCACTAGATCTCAAATAACTTCCTTCTTCACCTAGCTTAAGGGTGTCATTGCCTGATCCCAAATCTATTAGTGTATCGTAAGAATATGACCGTTGATCGAAAAAGCTCGCCTCGTTGTCACGGTATGTTGGGTTTGGGTTGCTAATTATGTTGATCAAAGCCTCATCATCTCCCTCCCCCATCGCCACAAATGAGTAGTCCCTGAGGGTTCCATGCACTTCGTCGTTCCCGCAGCTCAGATCTAGCGTTACTTGGCTGTCTGCTATGGCGACTGAGTCAATCTGACATCTTTCGTCTATGTATTCTATGGTCGCTGATTGCTGCGGAAGCGCAGTCAGCTTGTCAGTCCTGCTGATAGCTGGCAAGGACTCTGCTTTGCTCCCTTCTCCTGGCTTGCTATTGAGTGTAAAGCCAGGGAAATTGTATTCAATCTGTCTGCTAAATTCTGTGTTCCCAAAGCTTGGTAAAGAGAGAACAAGTGGAACGACTCCGGTGTCAACACTTATCTCAGCAATATTTTCTGGCAATCTCACGGCAAGTCCTTGCCATGGTACTTTGTTAAAGACAGAGCTCGGAATGTTGATGGTCGAGGTTTGGGTTGTATCTTTAAGTGAGGGAATATCGATCGGTTCATCAAAGCTGGGAATCGCTGCCAATCGAGCCTCTAAATCGAAAAGCCTGGCATCTGTAAGACCTCGTGGTATTCGGAGTGGAATCTTGATCTCTTGGAGCCACGATGGTGTAACCACTTTCCTCCCGTCTGTCAAACCGGGAATGGTAATAGGTGTATCAGAACTAAATAGTGTTCTGTAGTTCTTGGGTATGCTTGGGGGTGTCGGTACTTTGGCGTTCCAGTTACTGCTCCAACTGCCTAGCCATCCAAAATCAAGATCTACGCCAAGATCTATGGATGCATTTAATGCCCCAAATTCATAACCAAATTCGGTGACGAAGCCGAGCTTTGGTGTCAGCGTTACAGTGGGATTCCAGCGCAGCTCGAAGTCGAATTGTTTGTTGTTGTTTGTATCTGGAAGATTGATGCCTCTAAGAAGATTGGCAATGCTTGCTCCTGATAGGTCTTGGCTGGTGATGTCCCCAGGCTTCACTTCTGAAATCTTTGCACTGATGCCAGCCTCCGCAGACCAAATCTCTACCTTCTCTACTGCGAACTCTAGCGCTAAATCGTAGTAGCCGTACAACCTTAGAGCGGGATTTACGTCTATCAGGCTCCAGTCTGCGTCGAAGTGCCCAATCCCAAGGTCAAGGTTGATGTCACCAGAGAAGGGAATTCCTGTTAGGTCTGATATGGCCCGATCAAGATCCCCTGTGATCTCCAGAATCGGAAATCTGCTTCCAAGCGAAAAGCCGCTATTGGTTGTCTGCGGGCTTGGTGATGGAGGTGAGAAAAACCTTAGATCAACATATGGCAGAATCTCTCTGGCCCACGCTGGTTGCGCTTCTCCGAGCATCTGCCTTTCCAGTTGCCTTAAACTTGAGAGTGTGCTGCTTCCAGATAACGTTGTGGAGGGATAGCCGAATTCGGTGCCGCTCCTTCCTGAGTCTGCCCAGTGGAAGATATTGCCGCTATCTCCAATTGATCCCGTGATTCGTTTGACCCAGCTTGGGAGTGGGATCTCGTAGTAGTAGTCGAGATCAATTCCCGCAGCATACGTAAGATAGGCCCATGCACGAAATTCTGGAGTAACTAGATTCCAGTCGAGACGTGTTGGTACTGTGTCGATGTCAAATTCAAACTCCGGTTCCCTCGATGTATCGCCAAATGTAGCGAAATCCCCTTTTAGCGTGATATTGACTCCGCTTTCGAGTCTTGCATTTGCGGAGCCCAGGTCAAGCTTTGCGCCGTAGTCGTATCCCAGTTGAGCTGCCAACCCTGCTTCGAGTCCCGCGAAGCCGAATACCGGTAACCGTGTTTTGTTTGGATTGTTGGGATTGCCGCCGAATTCGATAATATTTCCTTTCCCTCCGCTCGTTGGAAACTGGATGCCGCCTGGCCCAAGACCCACGAGCTCGTTGAAGTCGATATCAACTCTCTCATTGATTCCGTAGAACTTTGACCAATTGAAGCTGCTCATTAATCTATTTCTTATAATGTTTCTCTAGCGCTGTTTGCGGGTAATGTCAACCCACTGTCCTGGCTGCCCGACACAACAGCGAGACCCGTTGCGACAGAACGGGTCTCAGTTGATTGGGTGGGCGGAGAGCCATGAGAGGTTGGGGTTGTCACACCAATCCAATCGCTCGTGGATTCCCGAGCCCGGCTCCACTGTGAGCTCACCGGCTTCCTGCGTCAACACTGCCCCGTCCGCGATCAGCGCCATCTGGTGCTCCTCGCCTGGATGGTGGCCGGGTTGCTGCTCAGCGAGACCGTCTGTTTCGATCACTGGAAAACCAGGCTGCCCATGGCTCGTTGCCTGGCAGGGCTGATTCAAAGTGTGTCACAGGCACTCTTGCCGGGGTTGCGCGCATGGG
>NZ_JACVZV010000027.1 GCF_014654725.1 Vulcanococcus sp. Clear-D1
CCATGCGCGCAACCCCGGCAAGAGTGCCTGTGACACACTTTGAATCAGCCCTGCGAGACACGCAGACCTAGCGGGATGCGGCTTTATGTGGAAATGCCGAAAAACAGGGCGTCGGTGCGTTCCGACCGACCGCGCATCCAGTCGGTGTGATTGGCTCAGGCTCTCGCAGATGGCTGGCATTCGTCGGTGGCAAACTGAATTCAGCCTGTCTACGATGGATACCACAAGCCTTGTATAGAAACATGAAGAGCCCAGTACTGGATCTGCAGCCCAGCACCGGTTCTGCGGAAGCAAACCCGATCCTTCATCCCATGGTTTCGTTGATCGTTGCAGATTTCAGCTGTCCGCATATCCGCGAACTCCTTGCTGATGCAATCGCACCAATACTCTGGCTCGACGGAGACAGTTGTCCGATCACAGTGGTGAGCCAGGAGCTGGAAAGATATCGGAAATCTGGAGCAGCCATCCAATCGCTTCACTGGGTGAGCCATGGCAAGCCAGGAAGGCTACTGGTGGACGGTGTTGTGATCGATCAACAAGATCTTTTGCGAACACGAGAACAACTAGCGCGCTGGAAGGTTGAAACCATATCGCTGTGGGCATGTGAATTTGGCGCCCAGATCAGCGCGCTGGCATTGTGGGAGGAGTTCACGGGGGCTGCCGTCTACTGCTCCAGCGAAGTTCTTGGTCGACAACACGACGGAGAATCAACCTGGACCCTCACAAATAGCAAAGGCGTCAGCAGTCCAGCACTGCCAATCAACCCAAACAAGCAGCACTCTTGGCTCCATCAGCTTGGGGCCAGCACAGACCCAGCACCCATCCAACCCACCGGCTCCATTTCCATTGCCTTCTCGGAGCCCGTCATTCCCAAGGCAGGATCAATCCGCATCTACAAGACTAGCGACAATTCACTAATTGACTCGATTGACATCACCAGCTCAAGGGTGATGGAAAACGTTGCCACGAAGACAACGGTTTCAGACTACCAGTACAACATGGTTGCACTTCTCCAGAATGATCTCGTTCCGTCTATAGCGGCCGCGATCGGAGCTAGCGAAACAAGCAAGAGCAACAAGGACTGGGCGCTAGAGATCAGCAACAATTGGATCATGACTGCCGAAGGCAACACCTATGGGCTGACTAGCACAGGGCCCGTTGCTGACGACTGGTACCTGTACTACGCAACAAATCCAGACTATACGCCGGGAAGCAGCGATGGAACACTGAATGGAGGCGTGAATGATCGCACAGTTAATTTCACACCAATACAGGGATTAAGCAAGATCACCATCCAACCCTTAGCCCCCTTGGAAGAAGGAGAGAATTACAACATTGAAATTGATGCATCCGCTTTTGCATACGCGCAGGGCGGAAGCTTTCCTGGCGTTGCCGATCATACGTCCCTCGTCTTTTCAACGGTTGACATGACAGCGCCTTCGCTAACCAGCGCTAGCCCATCAGAAGACAGCATCGACGTAGGCATCAGCCCCATAATCACGCTGCAGTTTTCCGAGCCTGTCGTAGCCGGAGGAGGGAAAATCACGATCAGAGACAGGAAAACGAATAGAGTCATTAGCGAGATTAATAGCTCTGATGCAACGATGACAACCATTAACGAAGCCACCGTTGTTATCAATCCGAGCGCCCGGCTTAACTACTCAACAAGCTATGGCATTGAAATCGACTCGCTTGCGTTCCAAGACGCCAGTGGCAATTTCTTCACCGGAACCAGCAACACCGGAACGGCACTAGATTTTACGACTCAGTCGCCCGACATCTATTCCGGCGCTTATTACGAAAATCAGCCCACAGCCTCCGTTGTAGCTGCGGTCAACGGCAGTTATTTACCAACCAAGCTTCGGTTCAAGTCCGGGCATAACACAACAACCCGGGACGGGTATTTCCAATTTGGCCGTGTGGAAGATAGTCGGATCGAAGTGATCCTCACAGAAGCCGGGGCGGCAGCCAAAAGCCCTAGCAACGATTACGAAAGGGGATCCAATTCATTTCTCTATGTCATTGAAGAGCAGCTGGAGTCTGGAGCCTGGGCTGACTGGGCCGCTTTCGAGATGAAGGTTCTCGACTGGGGCGACGCTGTCGTCGTTTCGAGTGCGACGGGGTTTGGGAAGAAAAACGCCGATCGAATTACCAACTTTGATCCTACAGCAAACAACAAAATCCACATTGACCTCACCTCTTTCCCCGGAGCCCTTGACAAACTCAAGGTCGCGAAGAATTCCAAAATGTTCAATAAAACAGCAAAGAGCGATGCCGACTTTATTTATAACAGGCAGACCGGCTTCCTGTGTTACAACGAGAATGGCAACAAGCCCGGCCTGGGAGATGGCGGTATCTTTGCGACTTTTGAGGACAAACCCAAAATCGGCCTAGAGAGCTTCCAATTTATTTAACTTATTCCCTACAGGTCAACGCGGGGCCGATGGGTCATGACGGCGCCCAGATGAAACTCTGGGCGCTCGACGGCCACGAGGATGCGGACCTCCGATCAAACGGATAGGCGAATACGCCTTGAAGGCCGTGGGAGACGGGGTCGCCTCAAAGAAGGAGGCGCCAGAGCACATCAAAACCAACCGTCCAGGCAGGACCTGGATCGTTGAACTGATCAGCACCACCGAAACCCGTACAAACAAGCATGAAATCGCCTGGTGCCGCTATGGCCTCCGGCCGACCTCGTCGACCTCACCCGCCTGGGCACCATCCCAGAAGATCTGCTGCAACTGATTCACCAGCACTGGAGCATTGACAACTCAAACAGCGCTGCCCTCACTCCACCGTGACACTCTTGGCCAGGTTGCGCGGCTGATCCACATCCAGCCCCCGGTGGGCGGCGATGTGATAGCTCAGCAGCTGCATGGGGATCACCGTGAGCAGCGGGCTGAGCAGCTCATCCACCGTGGGCACCGGCAGCAGCGTGTCGAACAGCTCCGCATCGGCGCACTCCGGCGCCACGCCGATCAATTGCGCATCGCGCGCCTTGGCCTCCTGGGCGTTGCTGAGCACCTTGTCGAACACCGTGCCTGGCACCGCGATCGACACCACCGGCACCCGCGCATCGAGCAAGGCGATCGGGCCGTGCTTCATCTCGCCCGCCGGATAGCCCTCGGCGTGGATGTAGCTGATCTCCTTCAGCTTCAGCGCCCCCTCCAAGGCAATCGGGTAGTTGATGCCCCGGCCCAGGAAGATCACGTCTTGGGTGTCGGCGAACAGATGCGCCAGCTGCTCACAGCGGCGGTCGTGATCGTCGACCAGTGCCCGCAGTTGCTCCGGCAGCGCCCGCAGGCCCGCTGCCAGCTCACGTAGCTGCTCGGGCCCGTGGCCCGTGGCTCCGCCGCCGCGGCGTTCAGCAAAGGCCAGCGCCAATCCGTAGAACGCCAACAGCTGACCCAGGAAGGTCTTGGTGGCGGCCACGCCCACCTCGATGCCGGCGCCGATATCGAGGATCTGATCCACCAGCCGGCCCAGGGAGCTCTCGGGGCGATTGGTGATCCCCAGCAGGCGTGGCGCATAGGCCGGATCAGCCACCGCACGGCGCCGCTCCTGCTCCATCGCCAGCGCCGCCAGCGTGTCAGCCGTTTCGCCCGACTGAGTCACACCGATCGTGAGCGTGTTCGGCCCCAGCGGCGGCGGCGCATAGCGGAATTCACTGGCGTAAAACACGCTGGTCGGAATCCCCGCCAGCTGCTCCAGCAGATACGCCCCCACCTGAGCCGCATGGCGGCTGGTGCCGCAGGCCAGGATCTGGATCCGCTCCACACCCTCATACACACGCTCATCCAACGGCAACGCCACCAGGCGGCCGCTCTCCGGCAGGTGCCGCGCCACCCACAGCGCCGCCGTTTCCGGTTGCTCATGGATCTCCTTGAGCATGAAGTGGCGGAAGCTGCGCTTGTCCGCCACGTGCTCGGTGCCGCTCAGCAGGCTCGGCGTGCGCTGCACACGATCACCAGCCGCGTCATAGAGCTCGATTCCCAGTGGGGTGAGCAGCGCCACCTCGCCGTCTTCCATCGGCAGGATCGTGCGGGTGAACCCCGCCAGCGCCGGTGTGTCGCTAGCGCAGAGGAACTCACCCTCGCCAAGGCCGATCAGCAGCGGCGCGGCCTTGCGGGCCACCACCAGGGCGCCAGGCAACTCCGCCCACACCACCGCCAAGGCATAAGCCCCATGCAACCGTGGCAACACGGCCTGCACCGCCTGCAGCAGCAGCGCCCCACTGGCCGTGCCACCGGCCGCCACCAGCCGAGCCAGTTCACGGCTCAGGAGGTGGGGAATCACTTCGGTGTCGGTGTCGGAGCGAAACACCACCCCTTCTGCCTGCAGCTCCTCCCGCAACGTGCGGTAGTTCTCGATGATCCCGTTCTGCACCACCGCCACCCGGCCGGGGCCGTCCAGATGCGGGTGGGCGTTGCGTTCCTCTGGCTTGCCGTGCGTGGCCCAGCGGGTATGGCCGATGCCGCAGTGGCCGGGGGCGCCAGACGCGTCAAAACGCTGGGTGAGGTTCACCAACTTGCCCTCGGCCCGCAGACAGCTCAGCTGCCGATCACCGTTCACCGTGGCGATGCCGGCCGAGTCGTAGCCGCGGTATTCCAGCTGGCGCAACCCCTCCAGCAGCAGGGGGGCTGCTTCGCGCGAACCGATCACCGCAACGATGCCGCACATAGCGCTGCCTACAACAAAAAAGCCCGGCATGGGCCGAGCTTGAGCTTATGGGAAGAAGCCGAGAGCCTCAGTAGGCCAGGCCCATCGAACGGGTGGTTTCGTCGCCCAGATACACGCGGATCGAGAGGAAGTCGGTGGGGCATGCGGTTTCGCAGCGCTTGCAGCCCACGCAATCTTCAGTGCGGGGCGAGGAAGCGATCTGGCCGGCCTTGCAGCCATCCCAGGGCACCATCTCGAGCACATCGAGGGGGCAAGCCCGCACGCACTGAGTGCAACCGATGCAGGTGTCGTAGATCTTGACGGCGTGGGACATGTCGCCTCGGGACGCGACGCCCAAGGTACCCACGCTGAGCGGCAGCTCCTGATTCTCCGTCACCCTTGTTCATAAGCCGAGTGGCCGTTTCAGATGGCCCCGTAGGATGCGGCGTCCGCCACACCGGCCATGTCCCAGGAAGCGATCTTCGAGAAAGTCCGCTCGATCGTTGTCGAGCAGCTGAGCGTCGACGCCGGCGAAGTGAAGCCTGAATCCAACTTCCAGAACGATCTGGGCGCTGACTCGCTCGACACCGTTGAGCTGGTGATGGCGCTGGAAGAAGCCTTCGACATCGAGATTCCCGACGAGGCCGCTGAAGGCATCGCCACCGTGGGCGACGCCGTGAAGTACATCCAGGACAAGCAGGCCTGAGGAACTGATGGTGGAGGGTCTCCGCCGCGTCGTCGTCACCGGTCTCGGCGCGGTCACACCGATCGGCAACACTGTTGCTTCCTACTGGGAAGGCCTGAGCACGGGACGCAACGGGGTGGCAGGCATCACCCTGTTCGATCCCTCAGCTCATGCCTGCCGTTTTGCCGCTGAGGTGAAGGATTTCGATCCCTCCGCCTACATCGAGCCCAAGGAGGCCAAGCGCTGGGACCGGTTCTGCCAGTTCGGCGTGGTGGCGGCCAAGCAGGCCGTGGCCCATGCCGGCCTCACCATCGATGACAGCAACGCCCATCGCGTCGGCACCGCCATCGGCTCCGGCGTGGGCGGCCTCTTGATGATGGAGACCCAAGCCCACGTGCTGGCCGACAAGGGTCCGTCGCGGGTGAGCCCGTTCACCGTGCCGATGATGATCCCGAACATGGCCACGGGCCTGACGGCGATCGCGGTTGGCGCAAAGGGGCCCAGCACAGCCGTGGCCACCGCCTGTGCCGCCGGCTCCAACGCCATCGGCGATGCCTTCCGCCTGATCCAGGTCGGCCATGCCGACGCGATGGTGTGCGGTGGCGCCGAATCAGCGATCACCCCTCTGGGTGTGGCTGGGTTCGCCAGCGCCAAGGCCCTGTCGTTCCGCAACGACGACCCCGCCACCGCCAGCCGCCCCTTTGATGCGGAGCGCGATGGCTTTGTGATCGGCGAGGGCGCCGGTGTGCTGGTGCTCGAAAGCCTGGAACACGCTCAGGCTCGTGGCGCTGAGATCCTCGCTGAAATCGTGGGTTACGGCATGACCTGTGATGCCCACCACATCACCTCCCCCTCTCCCGGTGGTGTGGGTGGTGCCGAAGCGATGCGCCTGGCGCTGCGCGATGCACGGCTCGAGGCGGATGCTGTGGATTACGTGAATGCGCATGGCACCAGCACCCCTGCCAACGATCTCAACGAAACCTCGGCCATCAAGGCCTCCCTTGGGGAGCGCGCGCTGCAGATACCGGTGAGTTCCACCAAATCGATGACCGGTCACCTGCTGGGGGGCAGCGGCGGCATTGAAGCTGTAGCTGCCGTTCTGGCGATGGGTCACAACCTGGTGCCGCCTACCATCAACTACCAAAATCCGGATCCCGCCTGTGATCTGGATGTCGTTCCCAATCAAGCCCGGGAACACAAACTGGATGTGGTGCTGTCCAACTCCTTTGGATTCGGCGGCCACAACGTTTGTCTGGCGTTCCGCCGGATGAGCTGACCTCCACAGCTCACCGCGGTTTATCCGCTCCTCACACTTCTCCTTACCCGTAATCCCATGGTCGCCGCTCCCGTCGCTGGAAACCAGTCCGTCGACTCCCTCTGCGTCAACAGCATCCGCTTCCTGGCGGTGGACGCGATCAACAAGAGCAACTCCGGCCACCCCGGTCTGCCCATGGGTTGCGCTCCCATGGCCTACACGCTCTGGGACAAGTTCCTGAAGCACAACCCCAAGAACCCGAAGTGGTTCAACCGCGACCGCTTCGTGCTGTCGGCCGGCCACGGTTGCATGCTGCTCTACGCGCTGCTGCACCTGAGCGGTTACGACTCGGTGACCATCGAGGACATCAAGCAGTTCCGCCAGTGGGGCTCCAAGACCCCCGGTCACCCCGAAACCTTCGAGACCGCCGGCGTGGAAGTGACCACCGGCCCTCTGGGTCAGGGCATTGCCAACGCCGTGGGTCTGGCGATGGCCGAAGCCCATCTGGCCGCCAAGTTCAACAAGCCCGATTGCACGCTCGTTGATCACACCACTTACGTGATCATGGGCGACGGTTGCCACCAGGAAGGTGTGAGCGGTGAGGCCGCCTCCCTGGCCGGCCACCTGGGCCTGGGCAAGCTGATCGCCCTCTACGACGACAACCACATCACCATCGACGGAAACACCAACGTTTCCTTCACCGAGGATGTGCTGAAGCGCTACGAGGCCTACGGCTGGCACACCGTCCACGTGCAGGACGGCAACACCGACCTGGCAGCCATCGCCAAGGCCATCGAGGAAGCCAAGGCTGTCACGGATCGTCCCTCGATGATCAAGGTGACCACCACCATCGGCTACGGCTCCCCCAACAAAGCCAACACCGCTGGTGTGCACGGTGCCGCCCTCGGCGCTGATGAAGCCGCCCTCACCCGCAAGAACCTGGGCTGGGAGTACGGCGAATTCGAAGTTCCCCAGGAGTCCTACAACCAGTGGCGCCAGGCGATCGAGCGCGGCGCCGCCGCCGAAGCCGCCTGGAACGCCACCCTGGCCGACTACCGCGCCAAGTACCCCACCGAAGCCGCTCAGTTCGAGCGTCAGCTGCGCGGTGAGCTGCCCCAGGGCTGGGATGCAGGCCTCCCCAGCTACAGCGCCGACGACAAGGGCCTGGCCACCCGCCAGCACTCCTACAACTGCCTCAACGCCATCGGCCCCAAGCTGCCCGAGCTGATCGGCGGTTCCGCCGACCTCACCCACTCCAACCTCACCGACATCAAGGGCGAGGGTGGTTTCCAGAAGGGCGCTGAAGCCAACCGCTACCTCCACTTCGGTGTGCGCGAGCACGCCATGGGCGCCATCCTCAATGGCCTCGCCTATCACGGCAGCGGCCTGGTGCCCTACGGCGGCACCTTCTGCGTGTTCGCTGGCTACATGCTCGGCGCCATGCGCCTCTCGGCCCTAAGCGAGCTGGGCGTGATCTACGTACTCACCCACGATTCCATCGGTCTAGGCGAGGACGGCCCCACCCACCAGCCAATCGAGACCCTGGCCAGCCTGCGCTCGATCCCGAACATGCTGGTGATCCGTCCTGGCGACGGCAACGAAACCAGCGGTGCCTACAAGGTGGCCGTGGCCAACCGCCATCGCCCCACCGTGATGTTCCTCAGCCGTCAGGCGATGGCCAACCAGGCCAACTCCAACGCTGACCACGTGGCCAAGGGTGGCTACATCCTGGAAGACAGCAACGGTGCCCCTGATCTAATCCTGATCGGCACCGGCACCGAGCTCGAGCTCTGCACCAAGGCCGCCGCCCAGCTGCGCGCCGAAGGCAAGAACGTGCGTGTGGTCTCCATGCCCTGCGTCGACCTGTTCGAAGAGCAAGACGCTGCCTACCGCGAGAGCGTCCTGCCCGCCGCCTGCCGCAAGCGCCTGGTGGTGGAAGCCTCCAGCAGCTTCGGCTGGCACAAGTACACCGGTTTCGAAGGCGACACCGTGTCCATCGACCGCTTCGGTGCTTCTGCCCCTGGCCCCGTGCTGATGGAGAAGTTCGGCTTCACCGTCGACAACGTGGTGGCTAAGGCCAAGGCCCTGGGCTGATCTGCAAGGAGTTCAAACTGCAACAGCCCCGACGCTGTCGGGGCTTTTTTAATGCCGATGCGTTCGCTTGTCATCCCGTGATTCAGCTCACAGCCGCCACACTGACCCGTGAAGCCTTCGCACCTTACGGGCAGGTGATTTGGCCCGAAGATGATGGTTGCGACTGGCAACTGGGTGATGCCGAACTGGATTTCAACCAAGGCCTGCCTCGGCTTTATCTGATGCGGTTAGCAGCAAAAGAGCTGCGGGTGATGGAACTCGCAGCCCACCGTCAGGTCACGCAATGCCTGGGCGTGATGGACCCCTACCCATGGCAAATCGCCGTGGCACGCGCCAGTCATGCAGCAGAGCAACCGATCGATGCCACAACTGAGATCCAGGCATTTACGGTGCCGCCCCACTGCATCCTGAAGCTGCACCGGGGCACCTGGCATGCGGGACCGCTCTTTGAAAGTCCAGCGGAGCTGGTGTTCTGCAATTTGGAACTGCGCGACACCAACTCCACAGACCGATTCACCCTGCCGCTGCTCCCAGGGCAAAAGGCTGAGATCAGCCTGTAACCACTGCTGCTTTCTGCTCCTCGAGCACCTTCTCCAGACACGCCAGATCTTCTTCGGGGTCCAGGCTCAGCTCGAACTGCTTGTTCCAGTCGAAGGCGTAGCGGACACGGCTGAGTTCATCGTCGCGATCGCAGGCACCATGACGGGCATCGTGCATCTGCGAAATATTAGCTTGGCCTTTGCGCTTCTCGATCCAGGCGCTGCGCATAACGGGCTACGGCGAATGCGAAGAAACCGGCAACAACGGGGCGCAGGCGAAAGCCCACCTCTCGGACCTGCTAAACGCCGTGGAGTCGGGCGAAGAGGTGGAGATCACCCGCCGGGGTTTTTCGGTCTGATGGCGTTCCTCAGCGCCACCACCCAGCAACCCATGCAAGGCTCTCTGCATGCGGTGGAGCAGTTGTCTAGCCAGTTTCGACCGGACGCTCTGCCAAGCAGCCAGCCACTACCAGGTGGCTGTGGATCAACTGCTGGGGAAAGGCTGAAGGCGATGGCCAAGGGTGGCTACATCCTTGAAGACAGCATCGGCGCCCCTGAGATCATCCTGATCGGCACCGGCACCGAGCTCAAGCTCTGCACCAAGGCCGCCGCTCAGCTGCGCGCCGAAGACAAGAACGTGCGTGTGGTGTCGATGCCCGCTGCCTACCGCAAGCGCCTGGTGGTGGAAGCCTCCAGCAGCTTTGGCTGGCACAAGTAAACCGGCTTCGACGGCGACAGCGTATCGATCGACCGCATCGGCGCCTCCGCCCCCGGCCCCCTGCTGCTGGGAAAGTTCGGCTTCACTCACCAAAGGATTGGGCAGGGGAAGTTGGCCAGCTGTGCATCAGCTGTGATCAGCACTAGGCCTTCCAGCTCCGCCTGGGCAGCCAGCATGCGATCAAACGGATCGCGGTGGAGCTGGCTGTAACCACCGGCTCTCAAGCCGTGGGCGATGGAGATGGGGAACGGCTGAAATCCATCGGCCTGCAGCAAGGACGGCAGATCCTGGATCACGTTGTCCAGTTCCGGGAGCTTGCCTTGGTGATGCTTCAGGCTGAGCTCCCACACCGTGGCCGCACTCACGCGAATCGTGGTGGTGGGGTCGCGCAACGGCAATCGCGCCGCCTCGGAGAGACGGTCAGGATCGAACCACCACCAAAGGAGCACATGGCTATCCAGTAGGTAGCCATCGCCGTTGGTGCTCATGGCTGGGAGCATTCAGGCCACAAGGAACTCCCATGCCAGGCTGCCAACTCATCGGCCGCCATGGGTTCCAACAGCAGATCAGGCTGTGACAGCGGCCCCCAACGACGCAGGCGACCGGGGATTCTGTTAGGCGCAGTCGCCTCCAACGGCATCAGCCGAGCCCAGGGTTTACCCGCTTTCGCGAGCACGATGGTCTCGCCGGCATGGGCCTCGTCGATGAGGCGCGAGAGGTGGGTTTTGGCCTGATGCACATTCACCAACCGCATAGGACCCAGGGAAGACCGAGCAGAGTTAGTCTAGTCATGAACTAAGTCAGAACAGTTGCCTACAAAAATGCCCGGGGCACCCCGGGCTACGCACATGCGTTCAGGAGCTTGAAGCCTCAGACAGAGACCGGCGCAGCCTGACCAGCTTTCTGCTCCTCGAGAACCTTCTCCAGATCAGCCAGATCTTCCTCGGTGATCTTGGTCTGCATCGGGCAGTGCTTGGGTCCGCACATCGAGCAAAACTCGGCCTGCTTGTAAATGTCGGCCGGCAGAGTTTCGTCATGATATTCCCGGGCTCGCTCAGGATCAAGGCTCAGATCAAACTGCTTGTTCCAATCAAAGGCGTAACGGGCGCGGCTCAGCTCATCGTCGCGATCGCGGGCACCCGGGCGGTGACGGGCGATGTCGGCGGCGTGGGCGGCAATCTTGTAAGCGATCAGGCCGTTGCGCACGTCCTCGGGGTTAGGGAGGCCCAGGTGCTCTTTAGGGGTCACATAGCAGAGCATCGCCGTTCCATACCAACCAGCCATCGCCGCACCGATAGCGCTGGTGATGTGGTCGTAGCCAGGGGCGATATCGGTCACCAGTGGACCCAGCACATAGAAAGGTGCCTCAGCACACTCTTCCATCTGCTTGCGCACATTGAACTCGATCTGGTCCATCGGCACATGGCCCGGGCCCTCCACCATCACCTGCACGTCGTGCTTCCAGGCGCGGCGGGTGAGCTCACCCAAAGTTTTCAGCTCGGCCAGCTGCGCTTCATCGGAGGCGTCGTGCAGACAACCGGGACGCAGTGAATCACCCAGGGAGAAGGTGCAGTCGTAGCGCTTGAAGATCTCGCAGATGTCGTCGAAGCGCGTGTAGAGCGGGTTCTGCTTGTGGTGGTAGAGCATCCATTGGGCCAGGATGCCGCCACCGCGGCTCACGATGCCGGTGAGGCGGCCCTTCACCTTGGGCAGGTGCTCGATCAGCAAACCGGCGTGGATGGTTTGGTAATCAACGCCCTGCTGGCAGTGCTTCTCGATGATGTGCAGGAAGTCGTCTTCCGAGAGCTTTTCGATCGAACCGTGCACGCTCTCCAGCGCCTGATACACAGGCACCGTGCCGATCGGCACTGGCGAGGCGTTGATGATCGCCGTGCGCACCTCATCGAGGTTCACGCCACCGGTGGAGAGATCCATCACGGTGTCGGCGCCATACTTCACGGCCAGCTCGAGCTTCTTCAGCTCTTCGCTCACATCACTGGCATTGGGAGAGGCACCGATGTTGGCGTTCACCTTGCACTTGGAGGCGATGCCGATCCCCATCGGCTCCAGGTTGGGGTGATTGATGTTGGCCGGGATGATCATGCGGCCCCGCGCCACCTCCTCCATCACCAGCGATTCGGGCAGGTTTTCCCGCTTGGCCACATGGGCCATTTCCTCGGTCACCACCCCCTGGCGGGCGTAGTGCATCTGGCTCACGTTGGCTTGGCCTTGGCGCTTCTCGATCCAGGCGCTACGCATGACGGGCTTTGGCAGAAAAGGCGGGGAGCTGCCTGAGCGTCGCTTCTCACTTCCCTGCGCCGGCATCACCCGGATCAGGTTCGGAGGGTGTGATCTCAGCCCCAGTGCAGGGGCACCCCTAGTGACTTGTCCAAGCTAGCAAGCTCGATGCACTGGCAAGCCCAAGCCGGCCTTCGGAACCATCCCTGCCAGGATCAGAGGACAGCCCTTCCGTGACCTGAGCACCAATCTGCTGCGCCTGAATCCCCCAACACTCAGCCGGGCTTTAGGCCAGCAGCTGCTTGAGTCTGCCGCGCATCTCAGGCCTACCTTTGGATCGGTTCTGCTGCCGCTGATCGCGCAGCGTCTGCTGGATCGCACGCTGCAGCGCGCCAACTCTGGCTCCATCGGCTTGGGCAGCGCCCTCACGCTGTTCCTCGCCGCCCATCAGCGGGCACCCAGGCTGATCGCTGAGGTAGGCACCTACATCGGCAACAGCGCTGCTGCGATGGGCCTGGGAGCTGGCACAACCGGGCAGGCCCTACAGCTGGTGACCTGTGATTTGCATCCCTGCACCCAGCAGCCCCTGGCTGGATTGACCCTGCCTCAGGGCAGTGGTGCGCAAGTGGTTCAGGGCTCCAGCACTCAGATGTTTCAGGCGCTCGCAGCCAAACAGGCCAAGCTCGACATGCTCCATCTGGACGGTCGCTTGATGGCGGATGACCTCAAGCTGCTCGCTCAACTGCTCAAAGACGACACCCTGATTGCCCTCGATGATTGCGAAGGCGATAAAAGGGCCACATGAACCTCGATCTGCTGCGCCGCGCTGGGCTCCTGCAGCAACACGCCTTCGTAGAGCCCTTCCCGCGTGAATTGTTCAGAGCCTGGAACCTCGAAACACGTTCCGTCACCGGACTGTTGGTGCCGCTCAAGCTGATGAGTTACACGAGGCAGTAAATCGCAGGCATCTCATGTCCGTGGGGTCAGCGGCTGGGCACTTTGGGCGTGAAAGACGCCCTGTTCATGCCCAACCGCTCGAATCGCTCGTCGTCTTGCGGCATCTGCAGCAACAGCTCAGGCAGCGAGGGAGCTCTAGCCACATCGAAGGGCTGCTGGGGCCGCTGGTCTTCCTCTGCTGTTGACACCTCACTCACGCATGTCCCTCTGCGGTGCACAGGTGGGAGCCGCAACCACCACCACACTTCATCAGTCTTGCGCATGCTGCAGGGTCTAAGCCGCACATCTCCAAAAGGGTCAACTGACCTCGCAAATGCGATAGATCCATAAGGTCGGCACAGCTCTTTCAAATTCGCGTTTTTCCTTGCCGTCCTGACAGACCCCCCTTCTCAGCTGGGGGGCGTTCCGCTGCCTTGAGGCCCGACCTCAGCCTGGCTGCTGCAAGCCGTTGAGCGCTGCAGCCACCACACGATGGTCAGCGTCCTGCTGAAGGTTCTGCAGTGCCGCCCGCGCCGCCGCAGCTGCACTGCAGCCGGGCTCCGCTTCGCGCACCAACCGTCCGAGGATTTCAGCGCCGCCCACCCGCACCGTGCCATCGGCATCGGCGATCGCCAGTTGGGCCACCTGCAGCAAGGCTTCCGGCTGCGCCTCCGGATGCTCGGCTACCGCCGAGAGCACACTGCAGCGCAGCAACCACTCGTTCTCCTGCTGAAACGCCTCGAGCAGCAGGGGCCAAGCGCGCTCCAAGCCATGACTCACCAGGGCATTGGCCGCCTCGGCTCTCACCGCCACCTCCGGATCGTGCTGCAAAGTGTGCACCAGCGGTTCCCAGCCCGCCGGCGTGGGCTTGTGCCCCAGCCCTGAGCAGCTCAGCTGGCGCAGCAGCATGTCGTTCTGCTGCAAGCCGAGCAAGAGCAGCGGTTCCGCCTGCTCAGGGGTGGCCTCCACCAGGCTGGCCAGGGCCGGCCTGGCCCGGCCGGGGTTCCCTGAGGCAATCGCTGCGCGCAGGTCTGCTTCGTTGATCATGTCCAACACTCCAGGTTGAGATGGGGCACACGTTCGAATTCGCGCACGTTGTTGGTATCGAGCAGCACCTTCATGCTTCGAAAGCACCCTCGAGCGCCGGATGCTGCTGAGTCTCCACCAGCGCGAGAGCTGCATCGGGCGCATCTTGACCGAAAGCCCCCGGCAACCCATCCAGCCAAGACCAGTCCGTAGTCACCGGTCCAGGATCAAGGGTGTGACTTGTCGGCGAATCCGCACGTCCGAGGCTTGAGGCGCAACGGAATCCACGGGAAGCAAGGCTGCTTGATACCAAAAGACTATCCCTGGTTAGCCTTCGGGGTCAGAGATGGCTGGGGGCTGGATCAGCGCCCACGGCGCTACGAATCGCCAGCAGCTGCTCCAGCAGGGCTTCTAGCCGGTGCAAGGGCACCATGTTGGGCCCGTCGCTGAGGCCGTTGTCGGGGTCGGGATGCACCTCCAGAAACAGGCCATCCACCCCCACCGCCATCGCCGCCCGCGCCAGCGGCGCCACGAATTCCCGTTGGCCGCCGCTGCTGCTGCCCCGGCCGCCCGGCTGTTGCACCGAGTGGGTGGCATCAAAGATCACCGGGCAGCCCAGGGCCTGCAGCTGCGGTAGCCCCCGGTAGTCCACCACCAACGTGTTGTAGCCAAAGCTGCTGCCGCGCTCCGTGAGCCAGAGGTTCTCCACGCCGGCATCCCGCAGCTTGTTCACCACCTGGGCCATATCCCAGGGCGCCAGAAACTGACCTTTCTTCACGTTGATCGTTTTATCGGTGCCGCGGGTGGCTTCCGCCGCCGCCAACAGCAGATCCGTTTGCCGGCAGAGGAAGGCCGGGATCTGCAGCACATCCACCACCTCCGCCACCGGCGCCGCCTGTTGGCTTTCATGGATATCGGTGAGCACCGGCAGGCCCAGCTCCTCTTTCACCGCCGCCAGCACCGCCAGGCCGCCCTCCACCCCCGGCCCGCGGAAAGATCCACCCGAACTCCGGTTGGCCTTATCGAAACTGGCTTTGAAGACGTAGCGAATCCCCAGCCGATCGGTGATCGCCTTCACCCGCTCGGCCACCTCAAACGCCAGATCGCGGCCTTCGATCACACAGGGCCCGGCGATCAGGATGAAGCTCATGGCGGAGCTGGCACTGGCCTGATCCTGGCGCATCAGCCAAACGCTGTGCTCGGCTCTGCCACAGTTGCCGCGTTGGGCCGAAAGCACGGGGATAAACGAGTGCGGCGTCTGTGCCCTGCACGCTGATCCGGCAGCGCGGCAACGCTACGAAATCGGGCGCGGCCCCCCTCTTGATCCTGCGCCACCATCCCGACCCCGCACCGCTCACCGGCTGGTTGCTGCTCGATGCGGTGCGCCATCTCGGGGGCCCACTCCACTTCACCGCCGCAGAAGCGAGCACCTGGGGCCTGGCGGTGCAGAAGGCCTCCCAGCTGGTGCAACAGCTCAGCGGCTGTGATCGCGTGTATGCCATCGCCTTCGGCGAAGGAGCGCGGCACCTGCATCTGCATCTGATTCCGCGCTTCGGCTCCGATCCCCAGAGCGAAGCCTGGAAGGTGGCTGATCTGTATCGAGCGGTGGCATGTGGCGCTCGCCCGCCTGCCCCTGCCGATGCCATCCAAGCCTGTGTGAATCAAGCGCGGCATGTATTGAAAGCAGCCGAGCCCTGGCTCTAACCTCGCTCCATGCGATCACCGATTCCAATCTTCATTGGATACGACCCGCGCGAACGGGCCGCCACCAATGTGTTGATCGACAGCTTGTATCAACACAGCAGTACACCCCTGGCGATCACACCCTTGGTGACACCACAACTGGAAGCCCAGGGCCTCTACAACCGCCAGCGCGATCCGCGCCAGAGCACGGCCTTCTCCTTCACCCGCTTCCTGGTGCCACACCTGATGGGTTATCAGGGGTGGGCCATCTTTATGGATTGCGACATGCTCGTTAGGAGAAATATTACCGAACTCTGGGAACTTTGCGATGAAAACTTTGCTGTTCAATGCGTGCAACACCTACATACACCGGGCGAAACCATGAAGTTTCTTGGGGAGACTCAGAGCGCGTACCACAAGAAAAACTGGAGCTCGTTGATGCTCCTCAATTGCAGCCGCTGCACAGCACTCACACCGGAGTATGTAAACACCGCCACAGGTCTCGAGCTGCATCAATTCAAATGGCTTGCGGGTGATCATGAAATCAGCGGCCTGCCCGAAGGCTGGAATCACCTGGTGGCCGTTCAGGAACCAGCCAAGGCCAAGGGTGCCCCCCTGCTGCACTGGACCCTGGGCGGGCCCTGGTTCAGCGAGCAACGCACCATGGGTGAAGGGCTGGCTGCGGAGTGGTTTGCCGCCCGCGACAACGCGTTTCGTCTCTGGGATTGATGCACACCATCGTTGCGGTGCCGGCTCGGCTGGAATCCTCCCGGCTGCCCGGCAAGGTGCTCGCCGACATCAGCGGCAAGCCGATGCTCCAGTGGGTGCTCGAGGGCTGCAGGCGGGCCCAGGCCCCTTCCGCCGTGGTGCTCTGCACCGACAGTGCCGATCTGATCGAACGGGCCCAGGGCTGGGGTGTGCAGGCGTTGCTCACCAGCCCCGCCTGTGAATCGGGCAGTGAACGGCTTGCTTCGGTGGTGGATCAGCTGGTGGAGCTGGGCGGCGGCAGCGCACACACCAGCCTGGTGATCAATGTGCAGGGGGATCAGCCGTTCATTGATCCGGCCGTGATCGATGCCATGGCCGCTGAATTTGGATCCCGCACGCCCACCCCGGAGGTGCTCACACCGGTGTATCGGATGGACGCCGGCAAGATCCACAACCCCAACGTGGTAAAAACCCTGCTGGCGGCCGATGGGCGCGCGCTGTATTTCTCCCGGTCTGCCATCCCGCACGTGCGCGGCGTGGAGCCCGATCAGTGGCATGCCCATGCGCCCTATTGGGGCCATGTGGGCATCTATGGCTACCGCGCCGATGTGCTGAGCCGCTGGGGCAGCCTGCCCGAATCGCCGCTGGAGCAGATCGAGAAGTTGGAGCAGCTGCGCCTGTTGGAAGCCGGCATTCAGATCGGCACCTTCCCGGTTGCCGAGGAATCGCTCTCGGTCGACACGGCGGAACAGCTGGAGCAGGCCCGCGCGATCGCCAGGCAGCTCTGAGGCCTCAGGCCTTAGTCGTTGGTGTCGCGCCAGCCCTGGCAGCACAGCTCTTGCCACAGGCCCCGCGCCCGCAGCAACCGTTCCGCCAGCTCCCGCACCGCCCCAGCACCGCCGCGGCGCAGCAGCACGGCATCCGCCTGGCGGCGCAGGGGCGGGGTGGCATCGGCGGTGGCCACCAACAGGCCCACCTGGCCCAACGCTGCCAGATCGTTGAGATCGTCGCCCACAAACAACGTGGTTTCAGCGCCGCGGCCCAGCTGGTCATACAAACCGCGCAACGCCTGGGGTTTGTCCTTCACACCCACCAGGCAATGGCGCACCCCCAACTGCTGCGCCCGCACGTTGGTGGCACCGCCGCGGCCGCCGCTGAGAAACACCACCTCGAGCCCCGCTTGCAACAACAATTTGATCCCCATGCCATCGCGCACATCGAAGCGCTTGATCAGCTCACCCTCCGGGCCATGCCAGAGGCCTCCATCGGTGAGCACCCCATCCACATCCAACACCACCAGATCGATCCTGGGCAGCAAATCCCGCTGGCACCACCAGCCATAGCGGTGCTGCATCCTGCGAATCAACGCTGCCATGGAGGCGCCGGGGAAGGCCATCGAGTGCGGCGACTGTATGGCGTGTGGGCTTGATCGCTAACGGCTGCTCTCCCGCAGAGCGGCCAACAACGCCTTGCGCCGCCGCCGCCATCGCCAGGCGCTCTGCACCAGCAAAGCCACACCGATCACCAAGGCCGGCACGGCTTGGAGTCGATCGGAACCCTGGCGTAGCACCAGGCCCACCAGACCCAACACGATCAACAGCGGCGTGGCCAGGGCCAGAAGATCGCGGCTAAGGCGCGAACGGGACGGCATCAGCGGCAGGCCTCCATCCAGCGCAGCAGGCTGGCGCTAAGCACCTCCACCCCCACGGCCAGACAGGCCTCATCGGGCCGGAAGGTGCTGCTGTGCAGGGGCGTGCAGCCCTCGGGCCCCGCCACCCCCAAGCGGAACATCGTGGCGCGGCTGCCTTGCTGCAGTTCCGCGAAATCCTCGGCGCCCAGTGAGGGCTGCTCCAACCACAGCACCTGCTGGCGTCCTAACAGCTCCGTGGCCGCGTCTGCTACCAGCTGGGTGAGCTCGGGATCGTTGTGCACCGGCGGCGAGATGCAGCGGTAGCGCACGCGGGCCTCGCCGCCATAGCCGGTGCAGATCGCCTTCACCGTGTCTTCGATCCAGCCCGGCAGCTGGGCATGCAGCTCCAGATCCAAACAGCGCACCGTGCCCAGGAGGCGCACGTGATCGGCAATCACGTTGAAGGCCTTGCCACCTTCAATCCGCCCAAAGCTCACCACCACCGGGTGCAGGGCATCGAGGCGGCGGCTGATGGCCTCCTGCAGGCCGCTCACCACCCGCGCTGCGATCCAGATCGCATCGGTGCTCTGGTGGGGGCGCGCCCCATGGCCGCCTTCCCCGAGCACCTCCACCTCCAGCTCACCCGCCGCGGCCGTGAGGCTGCCGCTGCGCACGCCGATGCTGCCCGCCTCCAGGCTGGGGAACACGTGCACACCAAACAGCGCCTCCACCCCCTCCATGGCTCCATCGGCACGCATCCAGGCAGCACCCTGGGCCGTTTCTTCGGCGGGCTGAAACAGCAAACGCACCCGAGCGCTGAGCTGATCCGCCAGGGGCGCCAGGATCCGCGCCACCCCCAGCCCCACCGTGGTGTGGATGTCGTGGCCGCAGGCATGCATCAAACCTTGATGCACTGAGGCATAGGGCACACCACTGCGCTCCTCCACCGGCAGAGCATCCAAATCCACCCGCAGCGCCACGATCGGGGCGCGCTCAGGCCCCAACTCCGCCAGCACCCCCGTACGCCCCACACCCTCCTGAACCCGCCAGCCAACGCTGCGCAGTTCACCGGCCACCAAAGCGGCGGTTTGATGCTCGTTACCGCTCAGCTCGGGGTGGGCATGCAGATGGCGGCGGATCGCCACCAGGTCCGGCAGCTGCGCGGCCACGGCCGCCTTGAGCTGCGCTGCATTCATCCGTTATCGAGGGCGAGGAAATCGCTGAGAGCCTGCACCGGCTCAGGGGGCCAGCGCCGTATCTCGAGCAGCCATTCTGGCTGCCGGTAGCGCGGATCGAGCCCCGACGCCGAGGCCCAGTGGCTTTCCGCCTCGCCCCGGGACCCCCGCCGCCAGAGCAACGCCGTGAGGCCAGCGCGGGCGTCAGCAAACAGAGGGTAACGCCTGATCAGCCGGCGCAACTCCGCCTCCGCCTGATCCAGCTCCCCCAGCTGAAACGCAGCCAGGGCGGCACTGGAGCGAGCCATGGCAAAGCCCTGGCGCGTGTCCGCCGCTTCCACAAAACTGTCGCGAGCCTGTATCCACTGGCCGCGGGAGCCCTGGACATTGCCGAGGTTGTAGAGCGCCGAGGCATCCGGCGGCTCCCCCGCCGCTGCATTGGCCTCCAGGATCCAGCGGTAATCCGCCTCTGCCGCATCCCAGCGCTGCAGGGCTTCCTCCGCAGTTCCGCGGTTGAGATGGGGATCCGCACTGATTGGATCGAGCTCCATCGCGTGGGTTTGATCGGCGATGGCCGCCTGGGGATCCCCCAGGGCCAGCTGCACATTGCCGCGGTTGCTCCAGGCGGCGGCGTCATTCGGGGCGAGCTCCAACACCTGATCCCAGAGGGGCAGCGCCCGGCGGAAATCGCCATCGCGGCTGGCGCTGAGGGCCTGATCAAACAGCTGCGGCAGGGCTGTTGCCACCAGCAGCTGCAGGCTCAAGAGCACGGAGAAAAGGGCCGTCATCGGGTCACGCGGCGCTCGGCTCCGGATGGGCCTGCAGGTGTGCCAGGCCTGCTTCGGTGATCACACGACCTCGCGGCGTGCGCTGCAGCAAACCCTGCTGCAGCAGAAACGGTTCCACCACGGCTTCGAGCGTGGCGGGATCTTCGCCGAGGCCGGCCGCCAGGGTGTCGAGCCCCACGGGCCCCCCGCCATAGCCGTGCTGCAGCAAATGCAGCAGGCGCCGGTCGCTGGCATCCAGGCCGCGCCCATCCACCCGATGCAGGCTGAGGGCCTCGTGCACCAATTCGGGGCTCACGCGGCCATGACCTCCCACGGCGGCCACATCGCGCACACGCCGCAGCAGGCGATTGGCAATGCGGGGAGTGCCGCGGCAGCGGCGGGCTACCTCCAGGGCGGCGCTGGCGTCGAGCTCGATCTGCAACAGGCCTGCTGCCCGCAGCACGATCGCCTGGAGGTCATCGAGCCCGTAGAACTCCAACCGCTGGATCAGGCCAAAACGATCCCGCAGCGGTGAAGTAAGCGAACCCGCCCGCGTGGTGGCCCCCACCAGGGTGAAGGGAGCAATGGGGAGGCTGCGGGTGCGGGCGGTGGTGCCTTTGCCCACGGTGAGATCGAGGCGGAAGTCTTCCATCGCCGGATAGAGGATCTCCTCGGCCACGCGGTTGAGCCGGTGGATCTCATCGATGAACAGCAGCTCCCGCGGCTCCAGGTTCACCAGGAGGCCCACGATGTCGCGCGGGCGCTCCAGGGCCGGCGCACTGGTGATGCGGCAGCGCACCCCCAGCTCTTCGGCCAACACCAGCGCCATGGTGGTTTTGCCCAGGCCCGGAGGGCCATAGAGCAGCACATGATCGAGGGCTTCTTCCCGGGCGCGGGTGGCTTCCACCGCAATGCCCAGCACCTGCTTGAGCTCCCGCTGGCCGATGTAATCGGCCAGGCGGCGTGGGCGCAGCGAGTCTTCCCGCTGGATCGGGGCCTCTGGGGCAGCTTCTGAGCTCTTTTCGTTGGCATGGGCCGCAGGATCCACCAGGCGCTGCGGCTGCCGCGGCCCGCGAGCGGCGGCGGAGCCTGATCCGGAAGACACGATCGCCATCGCTCGAGGGTACCGGCGCTGGCGGCGGGACGGGAGATCCCTAGGGTCGGTGCAGCAACGGCAAGAGTGATGGCAAAGGGCGGGGGCAAGAAGAGTGCCAAGGCCCTGCGGGATGCCGCCAACAAGCTGCTGGCAGATAACCGCTTCGCGCGCCATCAATACGAGATCCTCGAAACCCTCGAGTGCGGCATCGAGCTGCTCGGCACGGAGGTGAAATCGATCCGAGCCGGCCAGGTGAACCTGCGCGATGGCTTCTGCCTGATCCGCAACGGCCAGCTGCAGCTGCACAACGTGCACATCTCCCCCCACAGCCACGCCGGGGCCTACTTCAACCACGACCCGCTGCGCATGCGGCCGCTGTTGGCCCACCGCCGCGAGATCGACAAGCTGCGCGTGGCGCTCGATCAGAAGGGCCTCACCCTGATCCCCCTCAACCTGCATCTCAAGGGCTCCTGGATCAAGGCCACCATCGGCCTGGGCAAGGGCCGCAAGCTGCACGACAAGCGCCAGGAAGAGCGCCGCAAACAAGACATCAAAGACGCCAAGGCCGCCATCGCGCGCTTCTGACGATCGGGCGTTCAGCGACTGCCAGCCACACGAGCGGTAACCAGACGCCAGCGCTCATCAAGCGAGCCATGGCCCCGTGGAACGACCTTTTGAACCAGAAACACGTCACACAAAGAATCTGCACAGTCCGTACGGAGTTCTGTTTTTGCGTCAGGCGTTCACCTGGGCACCGGTTGGTCCGGCCTCGCGAAGAGAAGACTGGGGCTAGTCAGTCGGCGCAGGCTGCGGCTGGGCAGAGTCCTGTCGGGTCGGCGCGACAGGGGCGTTCGCAGGGGCTGGCAGCAGAGGGGAGGGTGCAAGCGTCGGCTCGGGCGGGGCCACGGGCCGCAGCGCCGCTGGATCGGCCCGCAGCGACAGGGTGATCAGCGCCGCAGCCAGGCCCTCGTTGGTCACCAACAGCTGCACCGGCGAGCGCTGCACCGAGCCGAGATTCACCACCCGCAAAGGGCCGCGAGCCTCCAGCACCGCTCCATCGGCGCCAAACAGGCTCATCTGCATCAGCGGGGAACCGTTCACCCCCAGCACCAGGCCACTACCCACCGGCAAGCGAATCGGAAACAAGCGCGCTCCCCCTGCCGGCACCGACGCCGAGATCACCGTGGTTTCCCCCAACCGGGCCTGAATCGCTTCGATGCGCACCTGGGCCAAGCCCTGCTCCGCAGCGGCATACCAGAGCTGGCGGAAGGGCTCCGGCGGAATTTCACCGCCGGAGCGCCCCGGCAACAGGTTCTGGGCGCTGCCCGACACCAGCTGCTCCACCACCGCACCGCTCAAGCCCTGGCTCACCAGCGCCGACCGGCGCCGACGCCAATCACCGGCGGTGAAGCTTCCAAGACGGGTGCGCAGCTCCAGGGGCAGCTGCTCCACCCGGCTCAGCCAGTCTTCCGCCAGCTGATTCCACACCTTGCGCAGCGGGGCGTCATCCAGGCTGTCGCTGGGCAGCCTCCCGCCCCGCTCGGGGTATTGGGCCAGCAGGCTGGCATCCACGAGCTTGAGAAACCAGCCCCGATCGATCTGCAAGGCCCGCAGGCGATTGAGCAGCTGCTGGCGCTGATTCACCTCCGCCGGCGGCAGGCTGCTGGGCAATTGCAGGCTCGGCGCGGCCGTCGGGCCCAACACCCGGCCACGGCTCAACACCAACCAGCCCAGCCCCGTGCCCAACACCGCCGATGCCACTAGGGCGAGCACCACCGGCCACAGCCGCCCCTCAGCGGCCTCCTCCTTGAGCTCCTGGCGCGTGCGCGGCACGGGAGCTGCGGCTGCAGAAGCGGCCGCAGCTGTCACAACCGGAAGAGCGGGTTCCGCCGCCACTGGGGCTGCAGCGGCGACCGGAGGCGGCACGAGCACCACAGTGCGATCGGCGCGGGCTACAGGCCCCGTGCTGTCAGGCATTGGGATCTGTTGCAGGGCCTGCAGAGCGGCAGACGCGGAGAGAAAGCGCTCCTCGGCGCCTGTGCTGAGCAGCCGCGCCAACACCTTCTGAAGGGCCGGCAAGGCATCCAGGCTCACGGGCCAGCGCCAGGCCAGCGTGGCGGGATCGAGGAGCTGGGCCGGTTCCTCGCCACTGAGCAGCACCAGCGCCACCACCGCCAGGCTGTAGAGGTCCATCCAGGGCTCCGGTGCTTCACCGCGCCCCCGCTCTGGCGGGGCGTACCCCGGGGTCACCCCGCCCGGGCCGAAGTCGAGCAGCACGGGCAGACCGTCGCGGTCGCGGCGCAGCAGGTTGGCGGGGCTGAGATCCCCGTGGCAAAGCTGCTGGCTGTGGAGCACCGCCAGAGCCGGCAACAGCTGCCGCAGCAGCAGCACCACCTCGCCGGCGCCAAACACCAGTTGCCGCTCCCGCCGGCCCTGCAGCAACTCGGCGAAGGTGCTCCCCTCCTGCCATTCCCGCGGCAACCACAAGGCGCCGTCTTGCACGATCAGTTCGCCGAAGCGAGGCACCTGGGGATGCAACACCCCCTGCAGCCGCGGCCAGAGGCTGCGAAAGGTGTGCTGCAGCTGCTCCTGCTCAGCCGGAATCCGCCGTAACGCCACGGGGGCTTCGCCCGCCAGCTGATCGGCCGCCCGCCAGAGCTCACTGCACTCGGTCGCCGAGAGCTGTCGGTCCAGCCGATAGCGACCGGCGATCAGCGGAACGTTCGGATGGACGCTTGTGTGATCGGTCGTGGCAGAGAGGTCCAAAACCGGAGCAACTCAGGCTGCGCGCACAGGTTGCTCCAACCCCTTGCTGCTCAGCCACTGACCGTCATAAAGCCGTGACCGGTAGCGATCGCCGCTGTCGCACAGCACGGTGACGATCGTGTGACCGGGACCCAAGCGCCGAGCCGTCTTCACCGCTGCGGCCACGTTGATGCCCACCGAGCCGCCCAGGAACAACCCTTCCTGCCAAAGCAGGTGGTAGATGGTGGTAAGCGCAGCCTGATCGTGGATGCGCACGGCATCGTCGATGGGCGCACCCTCGAGATTGGCCGTAACGCGGCTGTTGCCGATGCCCTCGGTGATCGAGCTCCCATCGCTGGCCAACTGACCGCTGATCGCCCAGCTGTACAGCGCGCTGCCATAGGGATCAGCCAACACGCAACGCACCTTGGGGTTCTGCTCTTTCAGGTAGAGCGCCACACCGGCGTAGGTGCCCCCGGTGCCGGTGGCGGCCACCCAGGCATCCACCTGGCCACCGGTCTGCTCCCAGATCTCCGGGCCGGTGGTGTTGAAGTGGGCGCGGCGGTTAGCCAGGTTGTCGAACTGATTGGCCCACACCGCACCGGGGGTTTCCTCCGCGATGCGGCCGGAGAGGCGAACGTAGTTGTTGGGATCGCGGTAGGGAACGGCGGGCACCGTGCGCACCTCCGCGCCAAGACTGCGCAGCAGGCCGATCTTCTCGGCCGACTGGGTTTCCGGGATCACAATCAGCGCCTTGTAGCCCCGGGCGTTGCACAGGTGCGTGAGGCCAATACCGGTGTTGCCCGCCGTGCCCTCCACCACCGTGCCGCCGGGCTTGAGCAGGCCTTGTTCTTCCGCTTCCTGGAGGATCCCGAGGGCGGCGCGGTCCTTCACCGAGCCGCCGGGATTCATGAATTCGGCCTTGCCGAGGATCTCGCAGCCGGTGGCCTCACTGAGGGCATTCAGCCGGATCAGCGGCGTGTTGCCGACAGCCCCCACGAAGCCGGAGGTGATTCCCGGAGCCTTGGCCGCCATGCGCTCGCTACCACGCGTTCTGCAGTGGCGCGATCGTAGGGGGCTTGCTGCCAGAGCTACGAGATTGCCTGGCAACGCGGAGAGCTGGCTCAAAACAGGCAGGGGTGGCCGGCCCGACGCCGTAGCAAGCAAGAGATCCTGAATCGGCCACTGAGAGGCCAATCAAGGGTTCAGTGTCTTGCACTCAGCAGCACCTTGACTTTTAGGAGTTTGCTGAAAAACCCGTCCACCTCTGCGAAAATGGAGCAACTGCTCACCTGAGATGCGAGGTCACCGGGAGCGCAGCGGTTCCCTGTTCTCCTACGTCTCGATCGAGGAGCGCATCCCGGCCAGCCACCCGCTGCGGCGGATCCGGAAACTGGCGGATCAGGCCCTCGATCGACTCAATCCCACCTTCTGTGCGCTGTATGCCGCAGAAGGTCGGCCCTCGGTTCCTCCGGAACAACTGCTGCTGGCCTCGTTGCTGCAGGCGTTTTACGGCATCCGCTCGGAGCGTCTGCTGTTGGAGCAGCTCAACTACAACCTGCTGTTTCGTTGGTTTGTGGGGCTGAGCCCGGATGATCCGATCTGGCATCCCACCACGTTCACCAAGAACAGGGAGCGGCTGCTCAATGAGCAGGTGATGGGGACGTTCCTGGAGAAGCTGATGGCGGCTCCCGAGGTGAAACCGCTGCTCAGCGATGAGCACTTCTCCGTCGATGGCACGCTGCTGCAGGCCTGGGCGTCCCATGCATCTCTGGAGCGGATCGATGGGGAGGACGATCCACCGGCACCACCGTCAGGCCCCGGTGAGGGCTTTGGTTCTCCCACAGGCGGAAAGAAGCGTGCCAAAGGCGACTTCCGCGGCATCAAGCTCAGCAACCAGACCCATCGCTCCAGCACCGATCCCGACGCGCTTCTGTGCCGGAAATCCAATGCCCACCCGGCACTTCCCAGCTATCGGGGGCATGTGCTGATGGACAACCGCCATGCCCTGATCGCGGACTGCAGGGTGACGCAGGCAGTGGGCACTGGGGAGCGGGATGCCGCCAAGACCATGGCTGCTGCCATCCCTGGTGCCCACCAGAAAACCCTTGGTGCCGACAAGAACTACGACACCCGGGGCTTTGTCGCCCAAATGCGGCAGCTTGGCGTGACTCCGCATGTGGCGCAAAACACAGCTCGCCCTGGTGGATCAGCAATCGACAGCCGCACCACCCGCCACGAGGGCTACGCCAAGTCGATCAACGCCCGCCGCGGCATCGAGGAGGTGTTTGGTTGGATCAAGCAGTGGAGCGGGCTGCGCCAGTTCAAAGTGCGCGGTACTGAGAACGTCAGCGCGGTGTTTGGCCTGCATGTGATCGCCTCCAACCTGATCCGGCTGGGCAACCTGCTCAAGCCAGTGATGGCAGCGGCATGACCATGAACAGGTCGTTGCCCCGAAGTGTGACCAGGCGGCAGCGATCAGGCAGCCTCAATAGCGCAACAGGCCTGAAATCGGCCGCTTCGGTGACTGCCAGGAAAGATGATGCTCCTGCTGCTGTTCAAGCAGCCATCGTCAACGTAGCTGGTTTGAATTCGTCTTCCGCTGGCGGTGGATTGATCCAAACCACTTCTGGCTGACGCCAGCAGCGTGGGGATCGTGACCACCGGCGTGGGTTTCGCTGGCGTGCCTGCTCGTAGACGACAGCGCTGTCCTGAACAGGGATTCGGAGTAGGGGTTGTCGTTGGACACTCTTGGTCTCGAGAAAGACCTGAGCACGCCCAGTTCCTCCAGCCGGGTTTCCAGCGTGGCGGCACGCATGGCATTGCCGTTGTCGGCGTGCAGAACCAAAGGTTGCTTACGGCCCTTGCTGATTCGCTCTCTCAAGCACGCCCTACCCACCAGATCCGCTGCAATGGCTGGCTCTTCTCGCTCAGCGACATCCCACGCCACAACCTTGCGGCTCCAAACGTCGATCACCAGATAGAGGTACAGCCACACACCTCGCACGGTGGTGGGTAGGTAGGTGATGTCCCAGCTCCACACCTCGTTTGGACCAGCAGCCTTGAGCCGTGGCACCGGTCTTGGTTCCTGTGGTGGTCGTGCACGACCCCGCCGGTGAACCTGACCGTGGGCGTGCAACACCCGGTAAAAGCTACGTTCCGAACCGATATAAAGCCCGCGATCAGCCAGAACAGGCACGATTTGCCCTGGCGGCAGCGCTGCAAATTCAGGCTCGTTGCAGGTCAGCAGGATCCGCTGGCGTTCCTCCTCACTGAGGCGGTGAGCCACGTGCCGGCGGCTGCCCTTACGCCGGTCGACGCCATCACCGTCACCAGAGAACTGACGGCGCCAGCGCTGCAGCGTCGACAAGCCCACGCCCAGAAGCAGCGCAAGCTCACGGGCTCGGGCACCATTTGCCATGCCCTCATCAAGGATGTCCAGGGCCTTCCGGCGATCGTCGGGTGACGTCAATCGTCCCCGTCCTCTCCCCAGAAGGCCTGAATCTTTTTTGAGGCAATCAGCAGTGCAGCCGCCTCCGCCAGGGCTTTCTCCTTGCGGCGGAGCTCCTGCTTGAGCCGCTTGATCTCCTTCTGATCCTGTGCGCGGAGGCGTTCAAGCTCCTTCTGCTCTTTCAAGGTGAGCACTGGCTTCTCGTTGGCATCCTGGGATGCTTGCCGCCACCGCTCCACCTGCTCCGGGTACAAACCCCGCTCTCGGCAATAGGCACTGAGTTCGGTGGCGTTCAACCCAGCGGTCTCGAGCACCACCGTGAACTTGTCGGTGGCTCCCCAGCCCTCAGGATCCTTCTCGGATGCCGGCACCACCTCTCCCTGCAACCGCCAGGCCTTCCTCCAGTTGTAGAGGGTGACCACGTGAATGCCCAGCTCTGCTGAGATCTGGGCCACGCTCTGCCGGTACGGGGGACTCATCCGCCTTCTCACATCAGCTTTGACGGCCTCGCTGTAACGACGCATCGAATCGCTCCATCAAACCCCCTGGTTGAAAAAGTGATCGGATTGGAGAGGCGTCATCTTTCCTGGCAGAGGGGGCTTTGAGCCCCTGAAACCCTGAAACCGAGCCCGAACGGAGTGTGATCAGTTCTCCGGAAGGAAAAACGGCCTCGTGAGGCGGTTTTTCTGCAAACTCTTAGGTGCTGCCCAGGGCAACCCAAGAGACCTGGCAAGCAGTGCCTTGTTGAACGGTCGGGCGCCGTTGTTGATAAACATGTGGAGATACCAGACGGGATCGTCGGGGTTGAGGGCAACAAACCAGCTCAACAGCAGGTTGTAGTTGAACGGCGCAGACTGCGTCGCAAAAGCTTTCTGAGGCGCAACCGAAGTCCGGCAAAACATCCAGGGCTAGCCATTAAGAATTACCTCATCGCAGTCACAAAGGAGCTCGGACGACTTGCCGGCAAGGTCCTGGGTAGTTTTAAGTAGATACAGAAGCTGGTGATCAAATAGATCGCAAACGGAAATACACCACTCCATCTCCTCAGCCGATGCCCAAGTCAGCCCTAGGTCCACTGAACACAGCCAGCGACATCATCGATGCATTGACCAGTATCGAGAGCGGTCAAACACCAGCTTTGAAAGCGGCGATTCGTAACTACCAGCGAATCATTAGAAAAGCAAATGACCAGAGAGCCACGAGCAGCACGGTATGGCGAGACCTTTACCAGCCAGTCCGCCAGTTGCTTCAAGGCCTTGGATATCAAGTCAAATACGGCCAAGCAGCCTGGGTGAAAGCAAGGAGGTGGTTGAACAAGGGCACTGACCGGCCAGACAAGGACTTCGATATTGAACTAAGAATCCAAGCCCAAGCCTTCAGCAACCTGGAGAGGGCTGAGGTTCATGCCATGGCAGATTTAATGGAGAGAATCGTCATCAAAGACGTGCCGGATATCAACATAGGCAAGCGGGTCATTGATGATTTAGAAGTGAAGGTTAAAGCAGCCCCCCTAGATAGCGCTGCGCTAGCACAATGCAAAGTATTGACAGCTAGATACGCCCGAGCCACTCCAGCCAATACCGTGCATGGAGCGCTACCTCTTCAGTCGGTGATTACAGTGAATTCGAACTATAAGGAGGAATTACTTGACCATGAGTTGCTAGATGACGTGATCTTGCACGAGATGTTTCACGCCCTGGGATTCGACGGATCGATTTTAAAGCAAAAGATGCTCATTGGCTATGATTACTCCTTTGGCGGCTCCAATGCCCGTCAAGCCCTGGAATGGGCTGTGAATACACTGTCTGACGAAAAGCGTCATGCTATTGACAAACAAGAGGGATTAACAGGGGGGCTCTATATAGACAATTCAGATGCCACATCAAGTCATTGGGCGTTTGGTTTTTTCCAGCAGAAACAGCCCTTCTTTGCCGAGGAGCGCTCACTGCCCGCCGATCAACCCTTTCTGAGCAAAGATATCGTGAGTGGTCAAGCTCTCAGGCCCAGGCGCTTGAGTGGCGAGTTGATGACGGCAATAACTCCAGGACATAAGACTTTGTTCGTGCAGCCCTGGCTTTCATGGACTTCGATTGCTGCACTAGAAGATCTTGGATATCACACCATTTTTGGCCAGCAGGCAAAACTTGGACAGAATAACTCAAAGGCTCACATGGTCGCGATCGACTTTATAGAGCCTAATGCTGCAATCCAAGACCTATTTCTCTGAGGACCTCACGATGACGAATGATCTAGTAGTCGTGCTTCGCCGGAATGCTGACCCAGGGGATTTACGGCAGTTGGCACAGACGCTTGACGTGCTAGCAGTCCAGGACTTTGAGCAGCTTGGAATGCAACGCTGGACCATCAAGGCCGATAGAAGCCGACCAGAAAATTGGCTTCGATGTGTTGAGCAGTTAAAAAACAGCCCCCTGGTTCGAAGCGTTGTGCCGGATCAGCACTTCTCCCTTGACGATTTCTCGTCGGCGCTGCCCAATGATCCTCTGTTGATCGTTAAGGGTGGCTGGGGCTACGAGGATCAAAACATTCAATGGTCATTGATTAATAATGGACTATTTGAAGGGTCATTTTCTAGTCCCACATTATACGATGCCGATATTGATGCAGCCGAGGCCTGGCAGTTTGTAGAAGCGCTACCAGGTGAACCCAAAGAGACCATCGTCGCCGTTTTTGACACAGGCATTGACTGGGCACATCCCGATCTGCAAGCAAACATGTGGACAAATCCTGGCGAGGTAGCAGGCAACAGGATTGATGATGATAACAATGGATATATCGATGATGTTCACGGATACGACTTTGCCAATCACGATCCTGATCCGATGGATAGTGACCCAGAGTCAAGCGGGCATGGCCTGGCTGACCGACACAAGTGCGAGACCCGCTGCGACAGAACGGGTCTCAGTCG
>NZ_JACVZV010000028.1 GCF_014654725.1 Vulcanococcus sp. Clear-D1
CAGGGATGAGCTGGAGAATAAAGCACAACCGCAGCAGACCAGGCTTAAGCCAACAGTTTTGCCGCCAATCAACAATGACACCAATAGCCTTGAGCCACCTGCGCGGTACTAGTCAACAAGATGTCTTTTTCAGGCCAAGATGGCAATCATCAACATGAATACCAGGCCACCGGCGAAGCAGGCAAAACCAGGCAATGCACGCCCTGGTTGAGCATCGTTCTTGATTTCAGGCACCAAATCAGATGCTGCAATATAGATGAAGTTACCAGCGGCAAATAACACCAAAGGAGCCAGAGAAATCTGCTCGCGCAACCACCAGGCTATGAAGGCACCCAGGGGAAATGTGAACGCTGAGACCAAGTTCCAAAACAGCGCTTGACGCGGTCTCCATCCGCTGTGCACAAGCACACCAAAGTCACCAAGCTCCTGGGGAATTTCATGGGCAATTGCAGCCAACCAAGCCGCCACACCGGCGGGTGGATTGATCAGATAGGTGCTGGCAATCCCCAGGCCTCCAATGAAGTTATGCAGGCCATCGCCCATCAGGATCAACAGGGCTATCGGCTCGCGCACCCAGCGATCGTCCTGTCCGAGCCGCAGCCGGCTTTGATGGCGATGGGAATGATGCCAATGAAGGAACTGCTCCAATGCCAGAAATGCTGTAAAGCCAGCCGCGACCCATTCGCCTGAGCGCAGCGGATCCAGGGCCCGATATCCCTCCGGAAGCATGTGGAACAACGCACCTCCCAAGAGCGAACCCGCCGCCAAAGAAACCAGCGGCCTGAGGAGCTGCTGCAAGCGCCAAGCTGGAAGCGCCAGCGTGATTCCACCCACCAGAGCCACAAAGCTCATTACCAGGCTGCCGAACAGAAGCGTTCCCTCAGGGCTCATCCCTGCCACCACAGCCAGGTGTCGCGGTTGAGCAGAAATCCCACAAGTGTGAGCACCACCATCAACAGCACCTGATCAGCACGCGAATCAGGAATGCGGACGTCAGCCACAAGGTGTGCAAGGTTCGTTGTGCTGTACACCACGCTCAGCACAAACTGCGTCATTCGCCATGGCATACGATTGCTCCAGCCCAAGGGATCAGACACCGCGTGAACGGCCAGAACCATGGCGATCACCGGAATCAGAAAGTACACCAGCATCGCCAGAAAGATGCGCGGCAACTGCGATGGTGAAACCTGGCTTTTGATCTCCACAGAAGCGCCGTGGAAGAGCGGCATCAGGCCCAATTCCACATGAAACAGCATCAGAAGTAGCCAGGTGCACCACAGCCCAGCCACGCGTAATGCAGCAGAGTCCACAAGTTGGTTGCGTACTCTCCAGTTTCAATCGGCGATCCCTACTGAGCGGCTGCTACATCAACCAAATCAACAGCAGATCTGCCCATACAGCACAACCAACATGCAAGCAAAGGTCAAAAGACTCAGAAGCAAGTCTCCGAGTCAATGTCTGGTCTCTATGGCGCAGCTCCTGCCTGGTAGCGATCTGCTGGTCGTGCCCTCCTACAACGCCGATCCGCGCACCCTGTCCTGCATCGATGGATTGGACAGCTGGGCGGAGCGGCATCTGGTGGAGCTCCGCCACCTACTCCATCCCGGTCATCGGCTGGTGTTCGTTACGCCCACCCCCATCAGCGAGGGTTGCCTGGAAGCTGTGCTCAAGCTGATGCCGGCCGTGCCGCCGTCCTGGCTGCGGGAGCGACTGCAGGCGCTGTGTCTGCACGACCATGCCCCAAGGCCGCTGACCCACAAACTGCTAGCCAGGCCTCGTTTGCTCGAGCAGCTTCGCGAACAGCTCAGGCCAGGAGCACGGCTGGCCTGTTATTCCGTTTCACCGGCGGAGATGGCCCTCGCTCAGCTGCTGAACCTGGAACTCGAGGGCACACCGGCTTCCCTCTCGGGGCTCGGCAGCAAAGCCGGCTCCGCCGAAGTGTTTGCGCAAGTCGGCATGCCCCATCCGCGCACCTCCTTGCTCTGCCACAGCTTGGAGCAACTTCGCGACGCCTGCACTGAACTGCTGGAGCGCCACAGCGACATCAATAGCCTCGTGGTGAAGCTCAACCGGATGGCAGGCGGGCGGGGCAATGCTCCGCTCGAGCTGGAGCTTCAGTCTTGGCGGCTCCAGCCACCTCTCCAACGGCGCCAGGCGCTGGAGCATGCCCTCCTGCACCTAGAGATGCCGCTACCCCACTGGCGCGACGAGCTCCTAAGCAATGGTGCGGTCGCCCAGGAACTGATCGATGGCCGTGCTGGAGCCCTGAGTTCACCCAGAATGCAGCTCTGGATTGATGGCAATGGAGCAGCACGGCTGGTCTCCACCCATGAGCAATGGCTGGGGGGCCCCCACGGGCAGAGCTTCAAGGGCTGCCGCTTTCCTGCTCGTTCTGTCTACCGCGAGGAGCTGATGGCCATGGGAGAGCGCCTCGGCCAGCACCTGGCTGGACTGGGCTGCCGAGGAGCCGTACTGCTGGACGTGCTGGCCAGGCGCCAAGACAAGCGCTGGCAGCTGTGGGCCATCGAAATCAACCTGCGAAAAGGGGGCACCACCCATCCGTTTCAGCTGGCGGCCAGTGCCACCGGCGGGAACTTTGATCGGGCAAGGGGTGAGCTGCGCAGCGCTGATGGGTCGGCGGTGTTCTACGAAGCGAGCGACGAACTGCGTATGCCCCATTGGCACGGGTTGCTTCCCGAACAACTCCTCGACGACTGGGTACGCCGTGGCCTCTTCTTTGACAGTGCCAGGCGGCGAGGCTGCATCCCCCATCGCCTTGGAGCCCTGAGTGAGCACGGCCTGCTGGGCGCCACGGTGTTGGGACGCAGCCGGCGCGAAGCATCAGATCTGATGCGGCAAATGCGCCGCGGGCCACGGCAGCCCTGATCGAAACCCCTATGCAGAGAGGAGCGTGGCGATCCATGTTGATCGTCTTCCTGCATGAGCCAATTCCATGCCAAGGCCTACCTCGGGGCAGCCCTGGCCCTCACGCTGATGGCCGGGTCAGCCCAGGCCCAGCCCGGCAACTTCGAGGAGCGGCGCCTATTGATGCGGCACATGACCAAACAACTGCAGGCGCGGCTTGAGCAGCGACTGCTCTGCATCAACCAAGCCAAGAGTTGGGGTGATCTCGACACCTGCCAGCGTGCCAACAGCACCGGCTGGCATCACGGGCCAGGGATGGGCGGCCCGGGCATGGGCGGTTGGGGCTGCCCGATGTGGTGAAGCGGGCACCCGCTCAATTGGCGAGCTGAACGTCGTCGAACTGGGCCGCCAACAACCGGGCCTGCTGAAGCAGATGCTCCACGAGCTGCTGCACGGCAGGCTGATCCACGAGATCGCGGCGAACCACCAGCGCTTCACCGGTGATCAGGCCCAGATCCCAATCCAGGCGCACGGTGGTGGGTTGCAGGGCTTCGGTGAGGCTCTGGCCGTAGGTGAGCGTCACACCATCGGCGCAGCGCCCCTCCCAACAACTCGGGTCATAGCGCTTGATCCGCACCGGATCACTCCACAACCCCTGTTCACGCAGCACCGCTTCGGTGCGGGGAAACCAACCCGGGGGCAAAGCGAGGCTGGGGAAGGGCTCGAGATCAGCGCCGCTCAGGCCGCGCACCTGGGCCAGCGGATGGTCTGGGGCGGCCAGCAGTTGCACCGGTTCCCGCAGGAGATCGAGCACCCACCAATCGGGATCATCGGGGCCCGGCAGATCGGGCTGATAGCTCCCCACCCAGGCATCCATCACGCGATCCTCCAGCAACTGCAGCGGGCGCTGCACACCGGGCAGATCAAAGCGGCCCACCACCCAACCCTCCGGCGGGCTGGCCAGAAACCAGGGGCCTGAGGCATAGGTGGCATCGATGCGCAACGGCGCCCGCCCGCGCAGGCGGGCCTGTTGATGCACGGTCCGTTCGGCCATCAGCAGGGAGGCATCACCGCCGAGCTGCACGTGGCCATCGGAACGGCTCAGCTTCAGGTTGAACAGCTTCAGGGCCGAGCGCACCTGGCGAGACACCGTGCTCTGGTGCACATCGAGCACCTCGCTGACGGTGCCTTCATTCCCCAACCACAGGTAGAGATCCAGAACCGCGAGATGCTCGAGCGGGAGAACCAAAGACCCTGAAAGCTGCCGGGCCAATCATTCGGCAACGGCCGCTGTTGAACCGCGGCGTTGCTCAGCCTGATACAGACGGATGCAGAGTGGTTGTAGATCGGCACTAGCGATGCAGCGATGGCGTCGCGCTCTCAAGCGCTGCATCAGCAGAGGTTGGTGCATCACCGCAAGCCTGGCCCTGCTCATGCTGCTGATCAGCCTGCTGATCGATGGGCGGTTCAGCGGAACGTTGGAACTGAGAAGCCCGCCCTGGAGCTTGCTACCGGTGATGGCCGGTGTGGCATTGCTCACCACCAGGCAGGAGAGCCTGCTGGTGGTGCTGTTTTTAGCCCTGGAGATCTCCTGCGACCTCGCCCATGGGCTCAACCATGCCGATCGGCAGGTTGAGGCGCTGTTGTGGGCGCGCCGCAGCCTTTTGCTTGTGGGCTGCGTCTGGGCCGCCCATGTGCGCTCAAGGCTGGAAGAGCAACAACGACAACTGCAAGCCAGCCAGGCTGCACTGGCAGAAAAACTGGCCCAGAGCTTGAAGGCCTCCGCCTTAGCCCATGAGCTGCGTCAGCCCCTGAGCCAGCTGCTGCTGCAAACCAGGCTGATCCAGCACCGCTTCGAAGAGGCACCGATCAGCACCCCAGCCCTGCAGGACAGGATGGCCGAGCTGCAAACTTGCGGCGCACAGATCAATGACCTGATTGAGGCCATCGGTTCGCTCCTCAAGGAGTCGGCCGCACCGATGCAATCTGTCGACCTCACGGCGGTGCTCCGCACTTGCCTGCAGCGGCTGAAGCCCCTGCGGCAGGCCTCACAGGTGGAACTCCAGCTGAAGCTGCTGCAGCCACCGGTGCTGGTGAGCGGCGTGCCCGGGCAACTGGAGATTGCCTGCTGCAATCTGATCAGCAATGCCTGCGAGGCCTTGGAGGGGCAACCGCAACCCCGCCGGTTGACCTGCAGCCTTCAAGCCGATGAGGGCCTGGTTGAACTGGTGGTGGCCGACAGCGGACCAGGCCTACCCAGCAGCAACCTGCGCGATCTCTTGATGCGCAGCACCAAACCGCATGGGATGGGGGTGGGCTTACTCACGGTGCAATCGATTGCCTGCCGCCACGGCGGGGTGCTGCACCTGGGCCGCTCCCAGTCATTGGGGGGCGCGGAGCTGCGCCTCAAACTGCCGCTGGCGAGCCCGCATCCCACCTGAGGGTGCGGTGGAGCGTGGCCAGCCGCACCAACTCCGCACCGCTCACGCCGAGCTTGGCGGCCACGCTTTTGCGATAGGTCTCCACCGTGGCCACGCTGAGCTCAAGCCGAGCGGCGATCTCCTTGTTGAGCAACCCGCAGCCCAGTTCTCGCACCAGCCGCCGCTCTCGCGGACTAAGCCGATCGATCGCAGCCAGCTGCAGCTCACAACCCTGCATCGCCGCTGTGATCCCACCGCAGAGACCCTGCTTCCAGGGCATCAGCACGGCCAGCAGCTGATCCCAGGCCTGAGCCTTATCCATCACCCCAATCGTGAACGGCTGCAGATCAGCAGGGGGCACGAACTGTGAGGCCATGGCGGTGATGAACAACAGCTCCGCCTCCGGCCTGCGTTGCAGCAACGGATCGACCGCATCGCGATAACACTCACCACCCAATTCCACATCCACCACCAACAGACGTGGCGGAGAACAGTTGATCAAAGCAACGACCTCCTGCACCGACACGCAAACCCCGGTGACATTCAGCCCCGCAACCTCCGACAACACACCAGCAATGGCCTGACCCACCATGCGGTGATCGTCGAGAACAACAACACTCAAAACCACTCCAGTCGTTGAGCTACAAATGTCCTACAGCATCAAGGTGTAGGGCATGCTGCTAAATGGGGGGGGGGTAAAAAAACTAACAACGATTTCAGGCATAAATGCAACATCCGCATAAACCCATCTGCAGCAGATTGCACCCTTCACGGCGCACCACAGCAGCGCTCCATTGCATCACCCATCCCAATTCAGGGATCCGCAAACAAGGATCTAGGCGCACAAGCGCACTCAACCAATCCTTAAGCAATCCTTACGGCAGTGCCGATGGTTTCCCTCAACGCCCGCTCAGGCCCCAGCAGCTTCCGCTCCAGCCAGCGGCTCACCATCACCGTGGCCTACTCCACCCTGGATGCCCTGATTGAGCGCAGCAACCGCGAGGGCCGCTCCCTCAGCAACTTGGCGGCCTATCTGCTCGAGAGCTCCCTCGATCGCCGCGGCGCTGAAGCCACTTCTGCAACTCCACAGCCAACAACACACTGAGGCTCAACGCCAGCTGCACCAGCCACTGCTGCAGCGGCAGTGGCCCGGTGCCCAGCAGCCGCTGGCCCCAAGGGCTGTGCATCATCAACACGTGCAGAGAGAACGCTGCCGCCGTGCCCGCCAGCAGCAGCGGTGATCGCAGCGGTGAAGCGCTGAACACCGAATGCTTCTCCAGGCGGCAGTTGCCGATCTGCACGTTTTCAAACAGCACCATCTGCAGCAGCAACGCATTGCGGGCTTGATCCAGCGGCCAGCCCCGTTGCAGCAGAACTGCATAAAGCGCAAAGCCCACCAAGCCCATCACCAAGGCCGCCAGCAGGGTGCGCTGGCGCATCAGCCGATCAAACACCGGCTCCTGCGGCGGTCTGGGGCGCTGGCGCAGCACATCGCCCTCCGCCGGCTCAAACGCCAGGGCCACATCCTGCACACCATTGGTGGCCAGATTCAGCCAGAGCAGCTGCACCGGCAGCAGTGGTAGCGGCAGGCCGCTGGCCACCGCCAGGGTGATCAGCACGATCTCGGCCGCGCCCGACGACACCAGCAGCGCGATCACCTTGCGCACATTGGCGTAGGCGATCCGGCCCTCCTCAATGCCGGCCACGATCGACGCGAAGCCGTCGTCGGCCAGCACCAGATCGGCCGCCTCCCGGGCCACATCGGTGCCGCTGCGCCCCATCGCAATCCCGATCTGCGCGGCCCGCAGCGCCGGCGCATCGTTCACGCCATCGCCGGTCACGGCCACGAAGTGGCCGGCCCGCTGCGCCGCCTGCACCAGTTGCAACTTCTGATGAGGGGCCATGCGCGCAAACACGCAGCGGCTGGCCACCAAGCGCTGCAGCTGCCGCGGGCTGGCCTGCTCCAGGTCGCGGCCCTCCACCACCGCATCACCGCCCTGCAGCAAGCCGAGCTGGCGGGCCATCGCCGCCGCCGTGGTGGGGTGATCGCCCGTGATCATCCACACGCGAATGCCGGCTTCATGGCAACGCTGCACCGCCAGCGCTGCACCGGGCCGCAGCGGATCCATCAACCCCAACAGCCCCAGGCACTCAAGGCCACTGGGCTCCGGCGGAGTGGCCTGCTCGCCGAGCGGCTCGAGGCCTTGGCCTTCCGCCAAAGCCAGCACCCGCAGCCCCTGGCCTGCCAGCGCAGCGGCCTGCTCCAGCCAGTGCTGCGCCGCTGCGGGGCTGGCGCTGCACATCGGCAACACGCGCTCAGGCGCGCCCTTCACCAGCACGCTGATCCCGCCGGTGCTGGCGGCATGAAAGCTGGCCGCAAAGCGGTGCTCGGGCTCGAACGGGATCGCCTGGCGCTGCGGCTCCGCCAACAGCACCTGCTCCCGGTTGAACCCCTGCTGGCGGGCGAACTGCAGCAGCGCCACGTCGGTGGGATCGCCGCGACCCTCCCAATCGCCATCGCGGCGATGCAGATCGGCTTCATTGCAGAGCACCGCTGCCCGCGCCAGCCGATCGAGCGGCACGCCATCGGCGGGGAGCACCCGCTCCACCGAGAGCTGATTGCAGGTGAGCGTGCCGGTTTTATCGCTGGCGATCAGAGTGCAGCTGCCTAAGCCCTCCACCGCGGGCAGCCGCCGCACAATCACCTGCCGCTGCGCCATGCGATGGCTGGCGGCCGCCAGGGCCACTGTGAGCGCCACGGGCAGCCCCTCGGGAATGGCCGACACCGCCAGCGCCACGGCAAACAGCAGCGCGTCCAACAGGGAAATGCCGCCGCGGGCCATCGCCAACCAGCCCACGGCCAGGGCCGCCAGGCTCACCAGCAGGCCGATGCTGCGGCTGAAGCGATCCAACCGCTGCAGCAGCGGCGGCCGCCCGGGCTGAATCGTTTGCAGATCGCTGGCCAGCCGGCCCACCTCAGTGGTCAGGCCCGTAGCCACCACCAGCCCAATCCCGCGGCCACGAGCCACCGTGGTGCCGGCATGGGCCATGGTGCAGCGCTCAGCCAAGGGCGTGTCGGCGGGCAGCTGCGCCTGGGCGTGCTTGTGCACCGGCAGGGATTCACCGGTGAGCAGCGCCTCATCGAGCTCGAGGTTGTGGCTGCGGAGCAGGCGCAGATCCGCCGGCACCACCTGGCCGCTCTCCAGCCACACCGCATCGCCCACCACCAGGGTTTCGGCATCGCGCAGCACCACCTCGCCATCGCGGCGCACAAGGGCCTGCACCCTCAACAGCTGGCGCAGAGCATGGCTGCGGCGCTCCGCCTTCCATTCCTGCAACCCGCCCACCAGGGCGTTGAGCAGCAACACGGCGGCAATGAAGAGGGCATCCTTGCGGTCGCCCACCACCAGTGACAGCAGCGCCGCCACCAGCAGCACCGCGATCAAGGGGCTGGCGAACTGGCGCAGCAGCAGCGCGGCCAGGCTGGGGGCCGGGGCCTGCGGTAGGCGATTGGGGCCGTCTGCCGCCAGCCGCCGCTCCGCCTCAGCACCCGTGAGGCCGTCGGCGCTGCCGGAGGGCGGCCGGGCATGCCAAGGAATAGCAGCAGGCAGCATCACCCCCACCCTTGAGCGGCGCGGCGGCCGGCCGCTCGCCTAGGTGTTGATCTCGGCATGCATCGCCCAGAGGGCGGCATAGAGCGGCCGCATCTGGCGATCGATCCGCGCCACCTCGGCGGAGCTGGAGGTGCAATGGCACAGGGTTTGAAGCAGGGCCTGGATCTGGGCCTGCAGCTCGGCGATCCGCCGCTGATAGCACGTGTGGGTGATGGGCAGGGTGTTCATCAGGCCTCCACCTCCACCGAGCTGCCTGCGTAGCCGTCCGCCGCCGCCGTGCGCAGGCGCCAGCCCTGATCGCCATCGGGCTCGATCACCATCAGACGCTCTCCGCGCAACAGCGCGTGGCTATCGGTGATGCCCTTCACGTAGCCGGCCAGAAACCACAGGGTCATGCCGGCCTGCTCACCGCTGAGCAGTTGATCAAGGCTCTCCGCCGAGACACCGATCTCCCAGTTGCCGTTGTTCATCCCACGACTCCATCGCGTGCACCCCACCAGCCTGAGGGCAGAACCACTGCAGCAGCCCCGCCTGCGGCTGTGCTGCTGCAGTTGTGCTCAGGGGCCAGGCCAGAGCGCGTGCAGCTGAGCGAGCACCCCCTGGCCGGTGAGCAGTTCGGTGGCTAAAGCGATCACAAAACCGAGCATCGCCAGGCGCCCATTCCAACGCTCGGCCTGATCGGTGAAGCCCCAACGCTGATGCTGGTTCATAACCCACAAAGCAACTCAGCCAAGCCAAGCCACAGCAAGCGCCGGCGCAGGCCCAGCCGTGAATGCGCGGCAGCTGCTCAGCGGTTCCGCCGCTCAAGCGTGGCTTCGATGATCGTCTGGCAGAGGTTGCTCACGCTGCGGGCCTCTTCTCCTGCCCAGCGGCGCAACTGAGCGTGCACGGCTTCCGTGAGATTCACCGTGACGCGGCTGTTGCGCAACGGCCTCTCTTCTGGCTGCTCAGGCGGCTGCCGACGACCTGGTCCCATCACAGCTGAAACAAAAGTCGCCGCAGTTCTACAGCAGATCTACAGCCTCTCCACCACCCCGCTCCAGACGATCCACACGCTCCTGCAGCTGATGCAGCTGCTCCGCCATCTCCAGCGGATCAGGCAGCGCCGGATGGCCCAAATCACGGCGCACCAGGTTGGCCACATAGGCCGTGATGCTGAGGCCCTGTTCGGCGGCACGCTGCTTGATGGCCTCGATGAGCTCCAGGGGCAGAACCATCGAGAGCTGCTTACGGGGCGTCACGACGATCGAACTTGCAAAGAGTGATGCGTTGGCAAGGCCCAGAAGGCCAGACCAACACTTGCAATTAAGCGCATCAAAGTGCAGCAGTTTGCGGCAGTTTTTTTTAGCGCTGGTTGCCGATCGGCTTCACGCGCTGCTGGCATAGAGCCCCATGAGCTCAGCCCGCCCCAGGGCGTGGGCCTTGATCGCCGCCCGCAGATCAAACACCGTGCAACCCGGCGGCAGATCCAGCGCCGCATCCAGGGCCACCAGCTCAAACCGGTAGCGATGGGCCAGGCCCGCCGGCGGCAGCGGGCCCTGATAACCGATCCGCTCAAAGCGCCCCACCCCCCAGCAGCTGCCGTGGCGGGCGCCATTGGGCAGTTCAGGCGCCCGCTCCAACCCTGCCGGCAGTGCCCGCAGCGCAGCCGGGATGTTGAACAGCAGCCAGTGCACCCAACTGCCGGCTGGTGAGTCGAGATCCTCCAGCAACAGGGCATAGCTGCGGGTGTGCTCCGGTGCGCCGCTCCAGCGCAGCGGCGGCGAGAGATTGAGCCCCTCGCCGCTATGGATCAGCGGGATCAACTCGCCATCGCGGAAGGCCGGCGATTCGAGATGGAAGGTTCCATTGCTGCTCACCATGCGCGCAGGGGCCCAGGCACTGGCGCCAGGGTGCGCGCCTTCACCCCCGCTGAACGCCGCAGCCGCAGCATCCCAGCGCCGGTGCCGCAGCTGTGCCGCTCCAACCGCCGGCTCCCGGCGGGGGGCATAGATCACAGGCAGCGATGGGAGCTGGCTGTGGTGCCTGTGATTCCGGTGTCCCTGGCGGTGCAGCTCTGCCTGGCCCTGGTGGTGCTCGGCCTGCTGGTGTTCGCGATGGCCTCACTGCAACAGCTGTGGAACCGTTAACCCTCAAGCTGCTGCTGGGGGGCGATCTGATGCTCGGCCGGGGCGTCGATCAACAGATGCCCCAACACTGCGATCCAGCCCTGCATGAGGCGGTGGTGCGCGATGCCCGCCACTACGCGCAGCTCGCCGAGCGGCTCCATGGCCCCATCCCCAAGCCCTTCCAACCCGCAACGCCCTGGGGCCAGAGCCTGGCCTGGATGGAGCGGTTCAATCCCGAGCTGCGGCTGGTGAACCTGGAAACAGCGATCACCACCAGCCGCCGGCCCTGGCCGGGCAAAAGCGTGCACTTCCGCATGCACCCCGCCAACATCACAGCACTGCAGGCGGCCCGCCTCGATGGCTGCAGCCTCGCCAACAACCACAGCCTCGACTGGGGCTACAACGGCCTGGCCGACACCTTGCGTTGCCTGCGCCAGGCCGGCATCCAGGCCGCCGGCGCGGGCCTCAGCCCCCATCAGGCGCAGCGGCCGGCCCGCTGGCAGCTGGGCCATGGCCGCGAGCTGCTGCTGTTCACCTGGGCCTTCACCAGCAGCGGCGTGCCACCGGCCTGGGCCGCCCTGCCCTGCCGCCCCGGCGTGGCCCTGATCAGCGGCATCAACAACGGCAGCGTGAAATGGCTGTGCCGTTGCATCAACCGCCAGCGGCGCCCGGGAGATCGGGTGGTGGTGTCGTTGCACTGGGGAGCCAACTGGGTGCCGGTGGTGCCGGAGCAGCACCGCTGGCTGGCGCGGCAGCTGATCGAGCTGGCCGGGGTGGATGTGGTGTTTGGCCATTCCTCCCACCACCCGCTGCCCCTGGAGATCCATCAGGGCCGGCTGATCCTCTATGGCTGCGGCGATCTGATCAACGACTACGAGGGCCTGCCGCCCCATGGACCCTGGCGCTCCGATCTGGTGTGCCTCTACGGCGTGGAGCTGGAGCGCCGCAGTGGCGGCCTTGCGGCACTCGAGCTGCAACCGTTTCAGCTGCGGGGCTTCCGGCTGCAGGAGGCATCGGCGGCCGATCGCCAACTGCTCGAGCACCAACTGGGCCTGGAAGCCACACCGGCGGGTTGGCGTTGCCGGCCCCTTGGCAACGGCTGGCGATTGGAACCGCAACGCAGCAGCTCTGCGGCATTGCCAGCCCAGCCCCGCGCCGACCTGTTGAGCCATCCATAGGTTGCGCCGGTTCCACGCCACCCCCGCCATGATCCAGCTGATCGAGAACCTCCCCGCCGGCACGCTGGGGTTCAGCTGCGGCGGCCAAATCAGCGGCGACGACATGCAGCGGCTGGTGATCCCCAAGGTGGAGGCAGCGCTGCTGGAGCACGAGCGGATCAAGGCGCTGGTGGTGCTTCAGCCCGACTTTGAAGGTCTCAGCCTGGAGGCCGCTTGGGACGACACCAACCTGGGCCTGCGCCACTGGGATGGCTTTGAGCGCCTGGCGGTTGTCACCGACCTCGGCTGGGTTCGGCAGGCCACTCGGGCCTTGGCGCTACTGCTGCCCTACCCGGTGCAGCAGTTCAACCTCAGCAATCTCGACGGCGCACGCCGCTGGCTGGGCGAGGCGCTGGGCACCGTGCACCTGGAACGGCAGGGAGAGGTGATCACCATCAGCCTGATCGGCCTGCTGGATCCAGAGGTGTACGCCCGGATCGACGACGACCTGGCCAACCTGTTCAGCGAGGTGGATCACCCACGGGTGTTGCTGGACCTGCGGCAGTTCGATGGGTGGCTGGCCCTCGGGGCCCTGCGGCAGCATCTGGCCCTGATCCGCGATTACCGCCACCGCGCCCAGAAGCTCGCGGTGGTGAGCAACGGCCCCTTGATGCAACTGGCGCCGCGGCTGATCAAAACCTTCAGCCATGTCAACACCCAAACCTTCAGCAGCAGTGATCTGCTGGCCGCCCAGGACTGGATCTGCGGCGACTGAGCCGCAGAACACGCCGCCACCGGCACGGATCCTTTGGCTGGGAGGGACTGCGCTCTGTGCCATGAACACCCAGCACTGCCAAACCTGCTCCTACTGGGATCAAGCCCACGGGCTGGAGATGACCTCCATGGGGGCGATCGCGCCCTGCACCCGTCATGCGCCCAACCTGTTCACCCTCGAAAGCGTGGAGATCAGCGAGGCCGCGCAACAGTTCAGCGGCTACGCCCTTGGCGATGGCCTCAGCGACATGCAGGTGCCGATGGCGCTGTGGCCCTACACCAACCGCAACCAGATCTGCGGCGATTACAAACCCTGCGACCTGGAAGAAAACGCCCGGCGCTGCAGGCAGCGGGCCACGCCGCTGATCTGAGCCGAATCAAGCGCTTCGCAGGGTCATCGCAGGGTCATAGAGAGCGGCATTCATAGCTTGAAAGAGCCATTGATCTCCCAAGAGGCATTCCAATGAGTCTGATCAAGTGGGAACCCCTCACTGACATCGAAGCGATGGTGGATCGCGCCTTCAATTGGCCCAGCTTCCGCCTCGGCGCCTCGATGCCACTGAGCGAATGGGGTCCGCGGGTGGATATCTGCGAAAGCGACGGAACGTATCTGTTCAAAGCCGATATTCCCGGCATGAACAAAGAGGATGTGTCGGTGTCGATCGCCGAAGACATGCTCACCATCCAAGGTGAGCGCAAGCGCGAAAGCGAAGAAACCCGGCCCCATTTCCATCGGGTGGAGCGCTCCTATGGAAGCTTCAGCCGCAGCTTCTCCCTGCCGGATGATGCCGACCGCACAACCGTGCACGCCCACTGCGAAAACGGTGAGCTCACCGTGAGCATCGCCAAGAAGGCCGGCGCCGAAGAGGCCAAGCCGCTCGCCATTCCGGTGGAGTAAGACCAACGCCCCAGATGGCCGCCTGCAACAGCGCAGGCGGCTCCCCTCCGCAACAGATCAATCCACCAGCAGCGAAGCCACCTGATTGCGGCCGTTGCCCTTGGCCAGATAAAGAGCCTGATCTGCCCTGTAAAACAGATCGGCAAAGCTCTGATCCCTGTCTGCCAGCTGGGTGATGCCTCCGCTGATGTTGGGGTGGTAGTCGGAATGGTCGAACACGCCGCGCATGGCGGCGATCGCCTGGCGGATCTCCTCCGCCAACTTGGTGGCGCGGCTGATCGAGGCATTCACCAGCAGCACGGAGAATTCCTCATCACCGATGCGACCGAATAGATCCTCATGGCCCAGCAGCTGTTGCGCGACAGCGCAAACATCCAGCAACACCTGATCACCGGCCTGGTGCCCCCAACGGATGTTGATCTGGCGGAAGTCGTCGATGTCGAAATTAAACAGGGCCAGCGAAGTGCTCTCGGCGCGAGCCTGCTCAAACTCCTGTTGGCCGAAGCGGAAAAACACGCTGCGGTTGTACAAACCAGTCACGGGGCACTGCATGCTGCGCTGGCGTAAATCCAGCTCCCGCATCACCAGGTCAGCCATCAGCTGCAACATCACCCGCTGGTGGGGATCGAGCACCCGCGGCTTGCGATCAATCGCGCAGAGCGTGCCGAGGTTGTAACCGTCGCCGGTGCGCAGGGGCACACCGGCATAGAAGCGGATCTTCGGCTCATCCAACACCAGAGGGTTGGTGTTGAAGCGTGGATCATCGAGCGCATCCGGCACCTCCATCAGCTCCGGCTCAGCGATCGCATGGGCACAGAACGCCATGGTGCGCGGCGTCTGCTGCGCCTCCAAACCATGGCGCGCCAGAAACCACTGCCGATCGCGATCCACCAGCGACACCAGTGCGATCGGCACGCCCAGCACCGCAGAGGCCAACTCCACGATGCGCTTGAACTCTGGATCCTCCGGTGTATCGAGCACCGCGAAGCGACGCAGCGCCCGCAGCCGCTGCTCCTCATCAGCAGGAATCGGATAGTCGGGATAGGGGCTCATCGCAGCAGAACAAAGAACAGGAACACCGAAGCCATCCATGGGTGGCGCTCTCACCGCCTCGAGCGATCAATCCATGCCGCTTTCAGCCTGATCCGCGGAAGGGTCAAGCGGCGTGAGCCGAATGACGCCCTCGTGCAGATGAATGCGGAACTGATCACCCGGCTTGAGCTGCAATTTCTCGGTGTAAGCGCGGCCCATCATCAGGTTGCCGTTGAAGTGCACATGGGTGTTGAAGCTGAGCTGCCGCCCCTGGCTGCTACGGCTGGCGCGCCAGCGGCCGGGCTGCCCGGGCAGATGCACGCCCTTGGCCTCCAGGATGGCCTGGTAGGAGTCGGTGAAGTGGAGATGCTCGCGGCCATCCTCAGAACGGGTGGCATAGCCGCAGGAGCGCACCAGCTCTGAGCGGCTGAGGCCCCGCAGTTGATCCAGTCTGGCGAGCAATCGATCACCTTCGAGCATGGAAGCGGCAAGCAGCGGCCACGATCTAAGAACAGCTGATTGGGTTGTGTTCACGCCAACGTTGTTCTGCCGCTGGAATGCTGCAGCTGTGCACCAATCGCATGCGCTGCAGATAGCGCATCGGCCGTTGTTTGCTGGCCAGCCAACACTGCAGCCGATTCACTGCCGCAGCGGGATCCACAACCAACAAGGCGCGATCTTGATCGAGGCTGAAGTTCCCATCGGCGCAGAGCCAGCGTGGCCGCGCCCGCACCATCGCCGAGGGAGGCATCAACAACACCCGCCAACCAACCATCACGATGTTGCAGGGAAAGGGATGCTGAACAGCGCGGCAGCAGCCGGTGATCCGCGGCACACATCCGGCGCAAAGCTGCCGCGCTGATCCGAAGCGGTGGCGGGGCTTTCTCTGATGGGAGCAGACCATCGCCCAGCCTCCATGGCCCGCACAGCCAGCCGCATCAGCCTCACCATCCCCGCCGACGGCGGCACCCTGGCGGCCGACCTCAGCCTGCCGCCACAACCCGACGGCCTGGTGGTGTTCTGCCATGGATCCGGCAGCAACCGCTTCAGCCCCCGCAATCGCCGTGTTGCTGAACGACTGGAACGGGGCGGCCTCGCCACCTTGCTCTGCGACCTCGAACGCAACAGTGAAGCCACCAATGGCCGCACCCTCGCCTCGCTGCCCCCCCTGCAGAAGCGCCTGCTGCGGGTGCTCGATTGGACAGCTCAGCAGGATGATCTGAACGACCTGCCCCTGGGACTGTTTGGCAGCAGCACCGGCGCCGCCCTGGCCCTGGTGGCCGCTGCGGAACGGCCGGGGCGGGTGCAGGCCGTGGTGTCGCGCGGCGGACGCCCGGATCTGGTGTTCCAGCGACTGGCCGAGGTGCGCTGCCCCGTGTTGCTGCTGGTGGGTGAGCACGATGTGGATGTGTTGGAGCTCAATGCCTGGGCTGCCGGTCAGCTGCAGGTGCGCAACCAACTGGTGGTGATTCCGCAAGCCAGCCATCTGTTCAGCGAACCGGGCTGCCTGGATGCAGTGGCCGAGCAGAGCTACACCTGGCTGATGGAGCAATTCCGGCAGGGCCGATTCGGCACTGCAGATGATTTGTAGACAAGCCCTGCAACCTGCTGCACAACCACAGTGGCTTGCCCGCAGGACACGGCACTTCGCCACCTTTTAACGCGCGTATTCTCAAGCTGCTGAGAGATGCAGCAGAGCTGAAGTCTCTTGGCATCTTTTCCACTCTCAACCGCGGATTAATCCGATGAACGAGCGTATTCGTGTGCTTCAGCGCCAGCCCAAACGCATCTCGATCACCCTCAGCTACCACGTGCATGAGGCGCTGCTCACCCGATCAGAAGAAGAGGGGAGATCCGTATCGAATCTGTGTGCCTTCCTGCTGGAAGATGCCCTCAGAGATCCACAGCGCAGCCTCTCGCCCCAGCCTTCAGGCAACAGTCATGCCAACAGCAATGGCAATGGCCATAGCCTGCAACCGCCGGCCCACGCCGCAGCACGCCTGAACACACGGGCGTTCTGACGCTGCATTGATTGAGTTGAGACGGCCGGGCGGCCACGATGCGGTCGCCCAGCCCCATCAGCCTTGCTTACTGGGGAAAGAGGGCCGGGGTGAGATGGCGGCGCAGCTTGGTGAGCGCATGCCGCTCCAACCGTTGCACCTGATCCTTGCTGCGGCCGATCAAACGCGCCACCTCCGCAAAGGAGCGCTGCTTCTCCTCGCCATAGCGCAACTGAATCACGGTAAGCTCCGGCGTTGAGAGATGCTGCAGTTGGCTGTGCATCCAGCGGTAGTCGTCGGCGATCGTCGGTTGATGATCGTCGGTCACAGTGTCGAGCAGGGTCATGTCTCCATCACTGCCGCTGAGCTGCTGATCCAGCGAAATCGTATTGCTGCGGTGCTGAATTGCCATGGCATACATCAAGCGCTGCGGAGATTCCTGCAACACCTCGGCCAGCTGATCCACGCTCAGAGGCTGACTGCGCAAGCTCTGCAGAGAATCAGCGCGATTGGCCAGGCTCACCAGATTCACAGGAATGCGGATGCTGCCGCTGTGCTCCTGCAGATAGCGGTTGATCGCCTGGCGGATCCACCAGTAGCCATAGGTGGAAAACTTGTAACCCCGGGTGGGGTCGTATTTCTCGGCCGCCCGCAGCAGCCCCAGATTGCCCGCTTGCACGAGATCCATCGGGTCATGGGCCAGGTGCTTGAGCCGGCGGATGTAGCGCAGAGCCACGGTCACCACCAGGCGCAGATTGGCCGTCACGATGCGCTGAAGGGCACGGCGACCGCGCCGTTGCAGGGCTGGTGAAGGATCACTGGTTTCCATCCAGTCCTTCACGATCGTTCCCAGATGCACTTCCTCTTGGGCCGTGAGCAAAGGGATCCGACCAATGCTGCGCAGATAGTCACCAAAAGCATCACTCATGGACGCGGAACTTGATGGCGCTCAATCCTCCGGTACATCCACGATTGCAAGCTCATGCTGAGCAGGCTTGCCCATGGATCGAGGCGTCTTGCAGCACCAATGTGGGCTCCTCCTGACGATGCGGCCGCCAAGATTGGTAGGCACCCGAAAGCTCAGGGCGGCTCAACACCACCTGCCAGAGCAAACCCTGGCGTGAGCGGAAAAATCCCGCACAACTGAGCAGGTAATACCGCCAGAACCGGAAAAATTCCGGCGTGCTGTCGCACTCCAGCCGCGGCCAGGCCCGCTCGAAGTTCTGCCACCAGGCCAACAGCGTTCGGTCGTAGTCGCAGCCGAAGTTCTCCCAGTCTTCGATCAAGAAATGCCCCTCAAGGCCATCGGTGAGCTGGCGTGCCGACGGGAGCCGTCCGCCAGGAAAGATGTAGCGATCGATCCAGGGATCCGTGCGGTTGGTGGTGCGGGCCGAGCCAATCGTGTGCAGCAAGGCCAGGCCATGGGGTTGCAGCAGCCGTTTGAGCGTGCGGAAAAAGGTGTGGTCGTTGCGGCGGCCCACATGTTCAAACATGCCCACCGAGGCAATGCGATCAAACAGCCCTGGATCGCGCGCGGGCAGCTGGCGGTAATCGCACAGTTCCACCCGAATCGGCAGATCGGCCAAGTGCTCGCCGATCCAACTGGCCTGCTGCGCCGACACCGTGATGCCCACCACCTCCACGCCGTAGTGGCGGCAGGCATAGGCGGCGAGGGAACCCCAACCGCAGCCCACATCCAGCAGGCGCATCCCGGGGCGCAACTCCAGCTTTTCGCAGATCAGCCGCAACTTGTGATCCTGGGCATCCGCGAGGCTCTCGGCGTGGCGCCAATAGCCGCAGCTGTAGACCATTTGTGGATCCAACATCGCGGCGTAAACCCGTGGATCGATGTCGTAATGGCGGCGGCCCACCACAAAGGAGCGCCGCAAAGCCTGGGGGTTGCTGAGCTGATCCCGCAGAATCCGGGCCAACTCCGCAACCCGTGAGCGAAGCGTGAAGGGGCGGTTGGCATCACTGCGCAGCAAGCGGCAGATCAGCTCATCGAGTTGTTCACAATCCCAGTCGCCCCGCACATAGCCATTGCCGAGCGCCAGCGAGCCCTGCTGCAGCAACGCTCCGTAGAACTGCGGATTGTGCACCCGTAAATCCCAGGGGCGCTCGCCGTTGAAGCGCACATCAGCGGCCTCCACGATGGCCGCAAGGCTGGCGGGAACGGGCATGTCTTGAGCAGAACGCGTCCCACCCAATCCGCACTGGCGCGAACCATCGCCCGCGGCGGTACATCTGCTGCGCCATCAACGCTGCCCTGCCGTAACACCGCCGCAGCAAACGCCGTTCCCCCCCAACACCCATCAGCCTGGTGCCATGGCAGCGCATCGCACGGAGCCGGCAGAACCGCGGCGCTGGTCGGCCCAGGTGGCTAAGCGAGCGCCAGCATTGGATCTGGAGCCGGGGTTGTTCACCTGGAGTGATCCGCAGCGGATCGCCACCTCGCTGCTGCACTCCGCGCACATCAGCACCCGCAGGAAGCGGAGCGTTTACGCCAGTGCGATGGCGATGCTGTGTCTGTACATCAACCGAGCCGGACACCAACTCAGCCCGAGCCAACGCCAGGTGCTGGAGGCAGCCAAAGAGAGTCTGCGTCGCCAGGCTGAGGGCCATCCACCTCGACGGTGAGCCGGCATGCAGCTCAGCGCCGCCGCTCCGATCAGCAGCCTCACCTGCGAGCAGGCCCTCGCCACACTGCAGAGCAGCCCGCAGGGTCTCCGCAGCGAGGAGGCACACAACCGCCTGCAACGTGTCGGTCCCAATCGCCTACCTCCGCAGCGGCGGCGGCCGCTGATTCTGCGCCTCACCGATCAGTTCACCCACTTCATGGCCCTGTTGCTCTGGGCCGCAGGGGGCATGGCCTTTCTGGCCCGCACACCCGAGCTCGGCTGGGCGATCTGGAGCGTGGTGCTGATCAATGCACTGTTCAGCTTCTGGCAAGACTTTCAGGCCGAACGCACCCTGGCGGCCCTCACCAACGTGTTGCCGAGGCAGGTGCGGGGATGGCGCGACGGCCGGCTGCAGGTGCTGAGCGCCGAAGAGCTGGTGCCCGGAGATCTGATTGAACTGGAGGCTGGTGATCAGGTGCCGGCCGACTGCCGGGTGATCGAGGCCGCCGCGCTGTATCTCAATGCGGCCGTGCTAACCGGCGAATCTCTGCCGGTGGTCCGAACGGCCCAGCCGCAACCGCAGCGCCTCCGCACCTCGGAAGCCACCAACCTGATGCCAGCAGGCACCACCGTTGCCGCGGGCCGTGCCCAGGCGTTGGTTTACGCCACAGGCGGCGACACCGAATTCGGCCAGGTGGCCCATCTCAGTGCCGGGACTGAACGCGCCCCAAGCACGTTGGAGGTTCAGGTGGGTCGGATCGTGCGCACCGTCACGGCCATCGCCGTGAGCATGGGCGCCTTTGCCTTCCTCGCCGGTGTGCTGCTGGTGGGGGTCGGGCCGGTGGAGAGTCTGGTCTTCGCCATCGGCATCATCGTGGCGAATGTGCCGGAGGGGTTGCTCCCCACGGTGACCCTGGCATTGGCCCTGGCGGTGCAGCGCATGGCGCGGGAGCGGGCTCTGGTGCGGAGGCTTTCGGCGGTGGAAACGCTCGGCTGCGTGAGCGTGATCTGCACCGACAAAACCGGCACGCTCACAGCCAATGCCATGGCGCTGCAGACCACCTGGAGCAGCGATGAACCCTTATTGCTGCTGGCGGCAGGCTTGTGCTGCAACGCCTCCAAGCAGGTTGGCGATCCAACGGAAACGGCGTTGTTGCAGGGCGCGCAGCGGGCGGGGCTGGATCTGGAGCAGGAGCGCCAGCGGCTGCCGCGCCAGCGGGAACTGCCCTTCGATTCCGAGCGACGGATGATGAGCGTGCTGGTGCAGTGGCACAACGATCCACGTTGGCCGCAGGCCAGCGCCTGGATGGTGTGCAGCAAAGGCGCACCCATGGAGTTGCTGCAGCGCTGCAGCCACTGGCTACGCGCTGGCGTGATCACGCCGCTCGGCCCAGCTGAACGGCAACTGGTGAGCTCAGCCAACGATGTGATGGCGCGGCAGGGCCACCGGGTGCTGGCGATCGCCTGCCGGCCCTGCGACCAGCCGCAACTGGAAGAGCAGGATCTTGTGCTGGTGGGGCTCGTGGGCCTCTACGACCCACCGAGGCCCGGGGTGAGTCAGGCGATCGCCGCCTGCCACCGTGCGGGGATCAAGGTCACGATGGTGACCGGCGACTATGGCCTCACCGCCGAAGCGATCGCCCGCCAGATCGGCCTGCTCGACGCCCCCGCCCATGCCGGACCCGACCCGGTGCGGGTGGTGAACGGCAGCGACCTCAACCGGCTCAGCGATGCCCAGCTGCGCCAGCTGCTGAAGTTCCGCTCACGGCTGGTGTTTGCCCGCATGGCGCCGGAGCAGAAGCTGCGGCTCGTGCAGGCCTACCGGGCCTTAGGCGAGGTGGTGGCCGTCACCGGCGATGGCGTCAACGACGCCCCAGCGCTGCGGGCGGCTGATGTGGGCATTGCCATGGGCCGCAGTGGCACCGATGTAGCCCGCGAAGCCGCCGACATCGTGCTGGTGGACGACAACTTCGCCACCATCGTCTCGGCGGTGCGCCACGGCCGAGGCGTGTACGACAACATCCGCCGCTTCATCCTCTACATCCTGGCCTCCAACGTCGCCGAGGTGGCGCCATTCCTCACGATGCTGGCGCTACGGATCCCAGCGGCTCTGACGGTGCTCCAAATCCTGGCGGTGGATCTAGGCACGGATCTGCTGCCGGCCCTGGGCCTTGGGGCCGACCCGCCGCGAACCGATGTGATGAACCAGCCGCCACGCCATCGCGACCAGCCTCTGCTGGATCGGCCGCTGCTGCGGCAGGCCTATCTGTTTTTAGGGCTCCTAGAGGGAGTCCTGGCGATGCTGGGCTATGGCCTCACCTGGTGGAGCCATGGCATCTCCCTGCCCCAGCTGCGCAACATCGCCCCAGCCCTGCTGCACCATCAGGCGAGCGCCGAGCTGGTGGCTCTGCAGCACCAGGCCTCGGCGGTAGCGCTGGGCTCGATCGTGTTCGTCCAGGCGGGCACCGCCCTGGCCTGCCGCGGCGGCAACCGCCTCAAGCCCAATGCCCTGCTGTGGCTGGGCATCGCCACAGAACTGATCGCCTTCGTGGTGCTGCAGGGATGGCCGCCCCTGGCCCGAACCTTCCAGATGGCGCCGATCCCATCACAGTTGTGGTGGTGGCTGCTGTTGTGCATCCCAGCGCCACTGCTGGCGGTTCAGCTCCGCACCACCTGGAGGGCCCATCACCATGGTTCGAGCAGCGTTATGGCGTGATCGCAGCCACGCCGGTCGAGCGCTGGCCCAGCAGCTCAGCGGCTGGAGCCACACACCCAACGCCCTGGTGGTGGGGCTTCCCCGCGGCGGGATCGTGGTGGCCGCCGAGATCGCCCGCCAGCTGCAGCTGCCCCTGGCGAGCTGGGCCGTGCGCAAACTCGCCCATCCCCAGGCGCCCGAACTGGCCCTGGGAGCGATTGCCCCAGGAGGCGTGCAGATCTGGGATGAGGCCACCGCCAGGGGTTATCGGCTCGACCCCCCTCTGCGCCAGCGGATCGTGGCGGAGCAGCGCCATGAGCTGGAACGGCGCCAGCGCCTCTATGGCGATCCCCCAGCAGCAGCGCTGCAGCATCGGCCGCTGCTGGTGGTGGACGACGGCGTCGCCACCGGCCTCACGGTGAGGGCAGCGCTGCAATCACTGCGCCTGAGCGAGCCGAGCCAGCTGGTGCTGGCGGTGCCGGTGATCGATCGGCTCGTTGCCGATGCCTTGCGGCCGCAGCTGGATCACCTGGTGGCCCTGGCGGAGGTGGATGACCTCTGGGCTGTGGGGGCCTGGTATCAGAGCTTCGAGCCGGTGAACGACACCGAGGTGCTGAACCTCATGATGAAGCATCAAAGCCCAAGCCTTAGGGTGGCTCAGTAGACAGATTGGCCTACAGATTCATAACGATAACGCAGGCCATGGACCTCAAATAAAAACGACAACCCGAACACGTTTAAAGAAAGGCCATCGGGAAGCGACCGAAGCAGTAACATACAGAAGAAGTCGCTTGAGATTTAGCCTTGAAGAATAAATAGAAGCATAAAAGCAATCAGAATGTCGCAGTTCGGAAGCTACCGCCCCAAGTTAAGGAGAGAACAGCAGCACGGCCAGCGTCGCCACTGTTATCAAGATTGACACCCGACAGGCTGACAAACAACGGGACACCACGGGCTGGCACAACAGACAGTGTGGCATTGACACCACGACCCACCCAACCTGCACTCACGCCAATATTTGGCGCTAATTCTACGCCCAGGGAAGCTACAACTCCTTGACTAGGCAACCAACCCTGATCAATACGCTGAAAACGACCACTACCCGCGCCCAGATTCAGTTGAAGCGTTTGGCGGAAATTTGCATCACCAGGTCGAAGAGGCCACGCCACGGTCAGCACCCCGTAAGCACTCTTGGCCTCCTTTGATAACTGGCCATAGGTGAACGCACGCAACAAGCCCCCGCCGATTGCCGCTTTAAAATGGGGGCGATCAACGAGAGATCGACCAACCCTAAGGTCGACACTTCCGCCCTCAGGGATCCCGCGAAAACTCTCAAGGTTGTAGTCAACTTCCACTGCCACAGCAGTTCGAGGATTGCCGATACCTGCTCCAATATTCAGACAGCCGTCAACAAAGAGATCTTCACGCTGCCACTGCTCGTAAGCATACGAGGATGTACTAACAAAATAATTTCCCCATTCCGCGGTGAATGCCGTCGGCATCTGGGTCGGCGTGACGCTTGGTGCGCTATAGGGTGGAAGCTCTGACGCACGCACAGTTCGCGAAGTAGCCAGTGGCATCAACAGCAGCAGAAAGAACCACTCACGCGGATCAAGCCTGGCGGATGCGGCATATTTTCCGATGAAGTACAGGAAGCGAGACATGAAGAACTTGGCAATGGAATGCAAAAGAAGGGTGCGGGGATGTGACCAAACCCAATAGCTGAGGTGAGAGGCTCCAGTCCTCATGACCTGTAGCAAGAGGAATCCACGACGGTTGTGGGGCACTGAAGTAGACCCAGCCGATCAACTCCGGATACCTACGAATCGCCTCACGGGCATCAAGCAGCCAGCGCCGACGTTCCTGGTCAGTTCCACTCACACCCATTTCAGCGACCAACAAGGGTTTACGAAACTGCCGGTGTAACCAACGCCGTCGCTCATAAACCTGGGCGAAGCTGCTTAGCTGTCCGTTGTGGCTCCAGCGTGGTGAGCTGTAGACAGAGATTCCAATCAGATCAACGGCATCTCCACCAGGCCAGAAAAGGTCAGAGGTGGCATTACCGGCAGGAGACCAAACCCAATGAATACGCTGGCATTGGGGATGCCGTGCTTGAGCCCAAACCGCCCGGTAGAGCCGCACATAATCATCGCCGCGGGCCACCGACCAGGGGTATTGGCCGGTGTTGTCCATTTCATGGGCAAAGCGCAGCAGCACAGGCTGCTCCGGACGGCACAACGGATCCAACACAGCCTTGATGCGCTGGCTGTAGTCACCTCGAATGACATCCCTCACAAGCGTGCGATCAGATTGAGGCCTTGATGGATCAGGAAACGGCTCTAGAGTGATCAGTGCCAAGCTGCGCCGTTGACGAGCACGGTCCAAGAATGAGGTGATGTATTGAGGAGCCTTGGGATCGACCCAGCTCACAAAGGTGCTTTCGATCGAGCTATGGATCAGCGGCTTATCTAGCTCTGGGTAGCGATAAGCCCCGCTCAAGAAAGTCGAATTCCGTTGTATAAACCAAAGTGGGAGACCAGCCACGAAGCCAAGTAATAAGCCCAGTGGCCAGAGACGTTGAAGGCGTTTCACCTAAGGCCTCCAGAGTGGTGTGGCAAACAATGCGTCTGTGAGCTGTAATGGTGAACGCAACTCCTCGTGACGTACCACCGCTGTGAAGAAAACCAACGCCGCAACGCCAAGCACAGTTGCGTAGTGATGCCCGAGCTGGAACAACGGCAGACGCTTCAGCCGATGATCCAACCCGAGCACCAGTACAGCAGCAACTGCGGAACTGACAGCACTGATCAGAACCAACAGCACATAGCCCTTGGCATCGCCTGCCGAATGGCCAAGCAGCAAAGCCGACAGTGCACCGATGCAAGCTAACGCCAAGTGAGGCGTGATGAAGATGAGTTTAAGGGGGCGAAGTTGCTGCTGCTTGCTAGTGACCCGAAAGTCATGGACGCCACTACAGATCCGGTCAACACAGGCGGCCATCACCCCAGCCAAGACCCACGGACCGCGAGTGAGTTCAAACAGCATCTGCTCCCAACTCACCAAAGGGCTAGAAGGTGGATTCAAGAAACCCAGATATTTAAGCCAGTACAGAGGTAATAGAGTGATGAGTGAATAGATCACCCACAGCAGCAAAAACAAGGGATAGTCGATGCGCACCCATGGATGGCTGCTTGCCATAGCCACGGCAGGCAGCACCACCCCCACCACGCTCAGGATGCCACGCAGTGGATAAAAGAGCTGGCTGTACAGAAATTGCCAGCGCAGATGGGATGGCAAGTGGGAACTCACTTTTGGAGTTAATGCCAGAAGAATCGTTGTGAGGCTGCGAGACCACTGAAATTCTTGAACCATGCCATCTTCGAAGGTCACGGGGCCCAAGCCATGACAGCGGGCATCGATGGCGAAGACACCTCGCCAGCCCCGGCTGTTCAACAACAAGGTTGTGGAGTGGTCCTCGGCAAGCTCGGGGCCTAACCCACCGATCTCCGCCAAAGCCGCCGTACGTACTGCGTAATGGCTACCGATGCAGAGAGGAGCAAAGCCCGCGTTGTGACCAAGCTGTTGTGGGCCATGTAACCCCGCCTCGGCATAGAGACGCCCCCGTGCCACCCAGCTATTGGAGGCGTTGCGGTCGCAGATAGATGGAGCAGCGACATAGCCCACCTCGGGGTCACCAAACGGATGAACCATGGCTCGCAGATATCCGGGTTCAGGCCTGTGGTCGGCATCAAGCTGAACAACAACGTCGTACCGCTCATATCCGTAGTGGTCATAGAAATAGGCAAGGTTGCCCTCCTTGCACCGGCGCCTCCGTGGCCAATTGGCGTTGTGGTAATCGGGATCGTCCCGCCGGGTAGAGACCTGAACGCCATGCAAGACGCACCACCGCAAAACCTCTTCCGAGGGGTTCTCATCTGCCAGCCAGGTGTCGTGAACTGGCTCCTGGGCAAGCATCGCCACTAGGGTCTCGCGCACCAACGGCCAGGGTTCCGAAGGCGCCTTTGTCACCACCATGCCAAGACGCAGATCGACAGGGAACGGACTGCAAGGATTCACCCGCTGCATCCGCACCACAAAGAAATAGGCCCAGGCCGGCATCGCCGTAACCACAAACAACAACAAGGTGTTGAGAGCCATCCCCCATGGAGCCGCCCAATGAGCCGGCTGCAACCACCAGGCCCAAAAGAGGCCAATGAAAATGGCCCAAACCAGCACCAATGCCAACAGCACCTCCTGTTGCTGGGGGCGCAATACCGGAATCAAACGCGATTCATGCGTTGACATGGCTCAACTCCTGACAGATCAACAGCCGTTGCTGCTGATCCCAAGCCACTGCGTCAGCAACAATCTGCTGCAAGGAGGAGCAGTGCGGCTGCCAACCCAGCACCGCTACAGCCTTGCGGGAATCACTCACCAGGGCAGCAGGATCCCCCGGACGACAGGGAGCGTGATGCACCGGCACGGGGCTTTGCAGCTCCGCCTCCACCGCCTGCACCACCTCCCGCACCGAGATCCCGGAGCCGCTACCCAGATTGAAATCATCACTACCACCACCAGCCAGCAGGTGATCGAGGGCCAGCAGGTGGGCCTCGGCCAAATCACGGACATGGATGAAATCCCGGATGGCGGAACCATCGGGGGTATCAAAATCACTGCCGAACAAGTCAAGGGGTGCATCACCACGAACAGCGGCGATCGCCAAAGGGATCAGGTGGGTTTCTGGATCATGGAGCTCCCCAAGTCCATGGGCCAAGTCAGCACCGGCGGCATTGAAATAGCGCAGCACCACGGAGCGGAGCCCGTAGGCACGGCCAAAATCCTCCAGCAGCCATTCCGCCGCAAGCTTGCTGCGACCATAGGGGCTGATTGGACGTTTGGGGGAGCGCTCATCGAGAGGCAACTGCTCGGGGATTCCGAAGACCGCACAACTCGATGAGAACACCACCGGGGGCGGCTGACACGCAGTAGCCGCTAGAGACTGCTGCAGCAGAAGAAGCGTGCCCGCCGTATTCACCCGGTAGTAAAGGTCGGGACTGAGCATGGACTCCCCGACATAGGCCAACGCGGCGAAATGGAGAATGGCATCAAAGCGATACCCCATAAACAAGTGCTGGAGCGCCTCGGGGTCATTAAGATCTCCAAGAACAAACTCCACATCGAGCTGATCCAACGTTGAGCGATGGCCGCGATCGAGGTTGTCGAACACAACGACGCGATGGCCGCGCCTCTTCAAACCGGGGATCACATGAGAGCCCACATAACCAGCACCGCCGGTCACTAATACCGTGGCCATCAGTCCTGCTCCCCAGCTCCAATGGCCCAGGTCTCCAAGCCGCATCTGCGTGCGGCCAGCAGATCAACACCGCGGCGGGTATCAAAGACCCAGGCGGGACGGCGCATCAGAGCAGCAAACAGAGGCCAGTCAAGTTGGCGGTACTCGGCCCAGTCTGTAAGCACCACAGCAGCATCTGCATCACGAAATACCTCAACCAACTGAGGCTCAATCCGGAAACTGCTGTGGCCTGAACCGGCCTCAACCGCTGAATCGAGTGCGGCGTGTACATCCTTGGGACTGACTCTTGGGTCGTGGATCGCTAGATGGGCACCCTCGGCAAGCAGCTCACGACAGATGGCGATGGCTGGGCTCTCACGGGTGTCATTGGTATCCGCCTTGAAAGCAAACCCAAGAATGGCGATGGTCTTATCGCGCAAGGTGCCAAACAACTGACGCACGATCTTCCGCACCAGACGCTGTTGGGCGTAGGTATTCATGTCCAACACGGAGCGCCAATAGTTGGCAACTGGAGCAAGCCCGTAGTGATCCGCCAGGTAGATCAGATTAAGCAGATCTTTTTTGAAGCAACTACCACCAAAACCCGGTCCAGGGCTCAGGAAGTGGGAACCCAGCCGTGAATCGCTGCCAATGGCGCGGCGCACCTCCACGACATCCGCCCCTGTCTTTTCGCACAGAGCGGCGATGCTATTGATCGAGCTGATCCGCTGCGCCAGAAAGGCATTAGCGGTCAGCTTCGCGAGTTCCGAAGACCAGAGGTTGGTGCGGATAATCCGCTCCGGACTGACCCAGTTGGCGTAGATGTCGGCCAGCTGATCTACCGCATGGTTGCAATGACCACCCACAAGCACACGATCAGGAGATTCGAGATCGCTGATCGCCGTTCCCTCCGCCATGAATTCAGGGTTGGAGAGCACCTCAAATCCGGCTGCAGGTGCATTGGCAAAGATGCGCCGCAGCACATCGGCGGTACGCACTGGCAAGGTGGAGCGCTCCACGACGATCGTGTGCCCCTTAGCTACCTCGGCGATCTGCCTTGCAGCTTTTTCGATGTAGGTGATATCGGCGGCGACCCCTGCGCCATGGCCATTTCGTTTGGTGGGGGTATTGACCGACAGGAACACCATATCGGCATTGCGGATACCATTATTTACATCGGTGCTGAACTGCAAGTTGCGCCCTAAAACGCGCTCCAGCACGGCTTCGAGGCCTGGCTCATAAACCGGCAAGGGTCCATGACCAAGGTTGTTCCAGGCATCAATACGGGCCTGGTCGAGATCCACCACAGTGATATCGAGGCCTGGGCAGCGATCGGCCATCACCGCCATGGACGGACCGCCGACATAGCCGGCACCGATACAACAAATGGTTTGAACCATGGGGATTAACGAGCAAACAGCGTGTGCAGAAACAGGAGATGAGTGTTGCCAATGGGATCAGGTCACAACTGCCATCTCAGGTTCAGCCGATGGGATTGCTTCTTGGACCCTGAGCGCCGCCACCATGCGAGCAACCCCCTCCTCCAAGGGGACCTTCGGCATCCAACCGAGCTCGTGTTCAGCCCGACTGATATCCGGCCGGCGCTGGCGAGGGTCATCCACTGGCAGCGGATGGTGACTCACGGTGAGATGGGGGTTAAGGCGGGCGATGATGCGTTGCGCCAACTCCGCTACGCTGATCTCAACTGGATTGCCCAGGTTCACCGGCTGAAGACAGCCTGAATCCATCAAAGCCAGCAATCCAGCCACAAGATCGTCGACATAACAGAACGATCGCGTCTGGGATCCATCGCCGTACACCGTCAACGGCTCAGAACGCAGTGCCTGATGAATAAAGCTGGTAACAACACGGCCATCGTTGATGGCCATACGTGGGCCATAGGTGTTGAAGATACGTGCCACACGCACCTCCAACCCATGAACCCTGTGGTAATCAAAGGTGAGGGCTTCGGCGATGCGCTTGCCCTCGTCATAGCAAGCTCTAGGCCCCGTACAGTTCACATTGCCGAGGTAAGTCTCAGACTGTGGTGAAACCAGCGGATCTCCATATACTTCACTGGTTGATGCCAAGAGAAAACGCGCCCCACATCGCTTAGCCAAGCCAAGCATGTTGAGGGTTCCCAGCATGTTTGTTTTGATCGTGGAGATCGGATTAACCTGGTAATGAATTGGCGATGCTGGGCATGCCAAGTGCCAGACACGATCGACCTCAATGCGCAGAGGTTCTATCACATCATGGCGAATCAACTCAAAACGCGGATGCTCAAGCCAATGCGCAACATTTGCCTTTGAGCCCGTTTGAAAATTGTCGATACAGATCACTTGGGCAGCCCTATCAGCCATCAGACCATCAATCAGATGAGAGCCGATAAATCCGCTTCCGCCTGTAACAAGGTGGCGCATCCTATCTCCTAAAGGTGACGCCGCACAAACATAAGGAGAAGATTAGCCAGCCTCTCGTAAAACAGCACAATCTTGAATGAACTACAGCAGCACGCGGCAAAAGCACGCAATCACGCCGCGAGTCGACGCCGATTCCGTGATCACATCTTCACTTGAAGGCAGGGACCTCCGAGGCAGAGAATCTGGATACGCCTCTAACCACCTCATCAAAGACTGGAATACCCAGCGATCCCCAGATCAACCAGCCAATGGCTCAAATCCAATCCGTACA
>NZ_JACVZV010000029.1 GCF_014654725.1 Vulcanococcus sp. Clear-D1
CCTCCGCTGCCTTGGCTGCCTCCGCCTTCTCTGTTTCTAGAGCCTTCACCCGTTCCGCCTGCTGATCACGGGCCTGCTTGACCTCCGCCGCCTGGGCGCTCTGCGCCGCCAGCTGTTGCTTCAGATCAGCGCTCTCCGCCTCCCAGACCTCAAAACGCTTCTGGCCAATCTCCCGGAGCTCGCGGTAGCGGTCTTCAAGAAGGGTGAGGCTGCGCTGGATGGCCAGAGAATCCACAGCGAGAATGCTTTTGACCATGCTATCGACCGCAATGCCAGCCAGCTCAACCCTCACCGAACAGCTGGCAACCCTGGGGGTGCACCTGCCGGGATGGCCCAAGGAACCCGAGGGCGACGAACCTGACAATTGGATCGAGCGGGGTCAGGCCTATGCGGAGGGAGTCCGGCTATGGCGGGCGCAGCTGCGTAATGCGCCGGAAAGTACCAAGGGAGTTGTTGATCAGCTAATCAGCCATTTGCACGACACCGGGCAGCTAGGAGTGTGGGATCAACTGGTGTATGGCGCGATCAAGCCCGAGGTGCAGGGCTCGCCAGACTTTGAACGCTGGCAGGCATGCACCAAGCTGATCCGTTCGTCGGCGCTGACGCCGGCGCAGCTGCTGGGCATCACGTTGGAAGTGGCGCGGGAGCAGCGGCTGGCTGCAGCGACCTATGGCCTCAAGCGACTGCTGAAGGAACACCCTGGAATCAACGCTCAACAGCGTCTTCAGCTGTGCTCTGAACTGGTGGCTACCGCCAACACAAGCCGCCTGATGGCGGATGCCAAGACGAGCGCGGTTGACTGGAATCGCGCTGTGGAGCTGCATGAACAGATGGCCGGCTTGCTGGCAACAGCCGTCGCCGGCGAGATACCCAGCAAATCTTCCGAGGGTGCCCAGCCAACGGAAGGCATGCCACTGCTGATCGAGCTGGATGCGATCAACAACTGCCTTGGCAGCAAAGGCGTCCACGGGCATGCCGTTTTCATTCAGATCTGCCGCGAGAAGCTGCCTGCGTTGTTGCAAAGCTGGACAGGAGAACGGCCCTGGATTGTGGAAGTCGGCTGCTCCAGGGAAATCATTGAAGGGCAGAACAGCACCGTTCAACTGCTGACGCTGGCCAAGGAGCTAGAGCTCCCGTTTGCGGGTATCGACTTGGACCAAGCCAATATCGAAGCACTTAAGCGCGATTATAAGGACTGCGACGACACTTGGATCACAGGCAAAGGCGAGGAAGTGCTGCGCACGTGGGACAAGCCGATCGCAGCCTGCTACATGGATGCTTATGACTTCTGGCACGCCAGCCATTCAGGGCTGAGGCAACAGGTCTATAAGGAAAGTTATGGATCAGAGATTGACGACGCCCAGTGTCACAGCATGCATCTTGAAGCTGCATGCTACTGCTCAGATCTGATACCCTCAGGCGGGCTTCTTGGCCTGGACGATACCTGGATGGAGAATGATATCTGGGAAGGGAAAGGAGCACTCGCTTTGCCCTGGTTACTGGATCAGGGTTGGCAGCTGCTGTCTGCTGCTAATCGAGGGACTGTGCTTCTCAAAACAGGATCCAGGCAATGAATATAGTTGACAAATCCCTGGTTCAGAGTATTCACCAAGAGCTTGTTGCGAATCCTTTCTTTGCCGCAATCTCAAGAGTCAAATCAGGAGGAAATCTGCTTGAGAGATTTCGAAGAAGCCAAAACAAGAATCCTCCAAGGCGACATAGAAGAATATGAGTTGCTCGCCAAGAGAATTACGCAGATCAAAGGCTGATTCAAAGCCTCAGCATGCATCGGGCTGGGGTTGTCGTCACCATCGCCAACAGTGCCGTGATGCAGAGCATTACCGCCTGGATGCCAGCCCTGATCGAGCGGAACCCAGCCAGGTGGGACAGGCTCAAGGCTGCGGTACGCAGCGTGGCCATCACGCCAAGACCGTTGCCCCGGTAATGGTGGACAGCCTCCGAATCAGCTCAGCCAACTTGATCCAGCTATTATCATAAGAGTGTTTCCGACGAAAAGCAGGAAGAAGTCTTCGAACGAGAGGTGAAAACGATACTCACGCCGGTACATGTGGAAAAGTCCGGGCCGCTCATGGACTCAAATGGGCCCACTTACACATCTTAAATTCAAAAAAGCTGACATCCATTGCGCTGCACCAAATCTGGCATTAATCAGGAGCCCCCAGATTAGGAGCCGGGTTCGCGCTGCAAAGAGCCGGAAAATCAGCAACTGAATCATATAGCCGGAAGAATTGTTCAATGAGAGATATTCGTGGGATTGTTACTCCGTGAGACGAATACTCGTCATCGACAAACTTAAGCCCAACCGCCTCGGCCATCTCCAACGATATAGCGGCAGTCACATCATTAAGGTACTGATTGACAGGAGGCCGCTCAACCGACATGGACAGCCCCAAAAGAGCCAGGAATTGACGAACCACATGCCACATCACATCGTTGGAAGGATGATTAAAGGTATGAAAAGTCCGAGAGGAATGAAAATTATCAATTACATAATGCATAACCTTAATAGGGAGGCTTGCCTCACGAAAGCTTGATTCCCGAACACAGGCCGAAAAGTGCTGGCGGCAAGAGATAACGTCACGCTCTTCCATCGAGATAGCGCATTCGGCGGCGCTGAGACCAAGCATATACGCATTTATAATGCGCCGATCATGGTAATCAGTCAGCGGGCCTCTCAGCATGGCTCGATTTTGTTGGCGCAGATATGTTAAATGAGGGAATAGACCGCCAAAATATATAGATGGGAACAGAATCCACTCGGTCTTATTGGTTTGCATGCGCAGGGACTCGCTAGGGAGGCTCTGGAAAACCGAAGCGATTCACGGGACAATTACCCTCTGTGATC
>NZ_JACVZV010000030.1 GCF_014654725.1 Vulcanococcus sp. Clear-D1
CCACGCTCACCACCAGGCGCAGGTTGGCCGCCACCATCCGCTCCTTGGCCCGCTGACCACTGCGCAGGCGCTTCTTGAGCTGCTGGGGGGTGATGCCTGCAGCTTCAGCCAGTTGATCGTCGCTGGGGTCCTCACCGCCGGCGCGCAGGCGCAGCTCTTCGCGCTGCTCTTCGATCGCCATCAGCTCCTGCACCTGGCGGCCCAGGGTGATCTCCTGCTCATGGCTCAGCAACGGCACGCGGCCGATGTCCCGCAGATAGGAGCGCACCAAATCGGTACCGCCGGCGAGGGCAGCGGCATCGCGCTCGGAACGGATCACCGGAAGCGAGGGCATGCAGCGAAGGGTTTACGAAACTCAGGTGTTTCGTAAACCTATCACCTTTTTCCTGGCCAGAATGCGAATCAGCAAGGCCCTAGCGATGCCCGAAGAGCGGCTGCAGAAGCTGATCGCCGCTGCCGGACTGGGTTCCCGCCGCCACGCCGAAACCCTGTTGCGTGCCGGCCGGGTGAGCGTGAACGGGCGCACCGCGCAATTGGGAGAGCGAGCGGATCCGGAGCGTGATGCCATCTGCCTCGATGGCCGCCCCTTGGCCAAGGCTCAGCCGCCGCTGGTGCTGCTGCTCAACAAACCAGCTGGGGTGATGTGCAGCTGCCATGACCCCGAGGGCAGGCCGATCGTGCTCGATCTGCTGCCGCCCGATCTGGCCAGCGGCCAGGGGCTTCACCCGGTAGGGCGCCTCGACTTCCACAGCCGCGGTGCCCTGCTGCTCAGCAACAACGGAGCCCTGACCCTGCAGCTCACCCACCCGCGCTTCCAGCACAGCAAGACCTATCGCATCTGGGTGCGCGGCCAGCCCAGCCAGGCGCTGCTCGATCAATGGGCCCGAGGCGTTCCCCTCGATGGCCAGCCCAGCCAGCCTGTGACCCTGCGACGCCTCGATCAACAGCGCGATGCCACTGCGCTCGAACTGGTGATGCATGAGGGTCGCAACCGCCAGATCCGGCGCACCGCGGAGCTCCTGGGCCATCCGGTGCTCGATCTGCAACGGGTGGCGATTGGATCGATCGCACTGGGTGAGCTGCCGGAGGGTCGCTGGCGGCGCCTGGATCCCCAAGAATGGCCAGACCCACACCACCGGCCTTAATGCCCAGGCTTGCCCCGCGCCTGTCCAGCCTTGGCCGCTTGTTCCGGCGTGGCGGCGGCCAGCGGGCCGGAGATCAGAGCGACGGGCTTCCCCAGGAAGATCCACTGCTGGCTGTGGGCCGGCGGCTGCGCCAGGAGCGGGAGGCCCGGGGGCTCAATCTGCGTCAACTCGCGCTGGAAACGCGCATCAGCACCCCCGTGCTGGAAGCCCTGGAGCGGGGCTGGCGTGATCGGCTGCCGGAAGGGGCCTACCTGCGCACAATGCTGCCCCTGATCGAGCAGCACCTGACCCTGCCCCCTGGCAGCCTCGATGTGGCGCTGCCGCCGCAGAGCCAACAGCACGGCCCCCGCGGCCAGAACGGTGGCCTACTCAAACGCTTCACGCCCGGCTCAATCGATGTGTTCAGCACCTGGCAGGGGGGGCTGCTCTACGGCGGGATCTGCCTGGGGTTGATCTACGCGCTGAACCTGCAGCAACGCCAACTGGCCGCGACGAATCTGCTGAGCCTCAGGCCCATCGCCCCGCTGCCGGCCGCCGAACAACGCAAACCCGCGGCCCCTGGCACCACCCTGCTGGGCGCCTTTCCAGAGCTGCGGCCGCTGCAGCAGGCCAGCCGCGGGGTGGGGCGCGACGCCCTGAACCAACTCCAGCAAGCTGGAACCTCCCAACCGAGGCTGGGTGTGCTGGAGCTGAACCTCAGCCAGGCCAGCACCATCAACCTGCGCAGCGACAGCGGCCAGCGCTCCCAGCTCAACGGCGCCAAGGGCCTGTTGGTGTGGCAGCTCGAACCGCCGCTGGAGCTCAGCGTCTACCCCACCCCGAAGGCGGCTGAGGTGCTCTGGAACGGCACCGCCCTACCGGCTGTGGACAAACAGCCCGGGCAGTACCGCCTGCCGCTCCCGCAGCGGGAGATCAACGCTGGTGGCGCTGCGCCAACTCCCCAAACCCCTTGAGCGGGCCTCGGATGGCCTCCAGCCCACCACTGAACCGCCACTGCCAGTTGCCCTCGCTGGTGCCCGGGGTGTTGAAACGCGCCTCATCGCCGAGCTCCAACAGATCCTGCAGCGGCACCACAGCCCAATCGGCCTGACTGGCCAAGGCCAACTCCAGCAATTGCCAACCCGGTGCCTGCACCGGGCCGAGCTGTTGCTCCACCTGATGACGCTGGTCACCACTGAGCTGACGCCACCAGCCGATGCAGGTGGCGTTGTCGTGGGTGCCGGTGTACACGCACCAGTTGCGGCCCTTGTAATTGGCCGGCAGGTAGGGATTCTCAGGATCGCCATCAAAGGCGAACTGAAGGATCTTCATGCCCGGCAGGCCATAGCGATCGCGCAGCGCTTCCACGGCGGGGGTGATCACACCCAGATCTTCCGCAATCAGCGGCAGGTGCTGGCCGCGGTAGCGGCGGCTCAAGCGGCGCAGCAGGCTGCCGCCCGGGGACGGACGCCAGCTTCCGTGCTCCGCCGTGCGATCCCCGCCCGGCACACACCAGGCGGCTTCCAAGGCCCGGAAGTGATCAAGGCGCAGCAGATCCACCAGAGTCAGCTGACGCTCCAGGCGTCTGAGCCACCAGCGAAAGCGCGTGAGCCGATGCAGCGGCCAGCGATAGACCGGGGTTCCCCACAGCTGGCCTGTGGCGGAAAAGTAGTCGGGCGGAACACCGCTCTGCTGGCTCAAGCTGCCGTCGGCAGCGGCGGAGAACAGCCGCCGGTGGCTCCACACATCGGCACTGTCGTGGGCGACATAGAAGGGCACATCGCCGATCACCTGAATGCCCCGCCGGCGGGCGTGATCCAGCAGCCCCTGCCACTGCTCCTGGAGCTGCCATTGCACCAGCGCCTCCTGCAGGAGCATGGCCTGCTCCTCGCGATCCAAGGCCTGCAGGGCAGAGCGCTGGCGGCGCGCCAGCGGCCCCGGCCACTGCCACCAGGGCTGGGCGTTGAAGCGGCGGCGGAGCACCCAGAAGCGGCAGTGATCCACCAACCAGGCCCTCTGCTGGTCGCGCCAAGTGGCGAAACGCTCCTTGAGCTCGGCGGTCCAGTGGGGGTAACGCCGCAACAGGGCGGATGCCAGCAGATCTGCGCGCTGATCAGCGCCCGCCAGATCCAACACCCCTGGATCACCACCCTGGGGTAAGGCCTCGAGATCAGCAGGTTCCAGCAGCCCAGCCACCACCAGCTGCTCGCCATCGAGGAGCCAACCATTCAGCGCAAAGCTGCTGGGGGAGCTGTACGGCGATCCAAGGGAATCGGGCGGCGCCAGGGGAAGCAGCTGCCACACCTTGATGCCGTGATCCGCCAGCAGATCGAGCCACTGGTGCGCCGTTGCCCCCAAGGTGCCGCACACCGGTGAGCCCGGCAGGGCGGTGGGATGCAGCAGAACGCCGGCGCGTCGCATCAATCCGGGAGCCGGTAGCGGCTGATGATCCGGCGCGCGAAGGCCGGGATCTGCTCCTCCACCTTGTCAGGGTGATTGCGGCGAAGCCACAAGGCGTTGCGGGTGAAGTGGGAATCGATCGAGAAGCGGCCGTATTCCAGACCCTTCGGGCCGAAGCGCTCCACAAACACGCCGATCAGATTGGCCACCCAGATCGGCAACTTCACAGCTTTGTCGTAGGCCTCGATGCCCTGCTGCACAGCGGCCTGGCGCTGGCCGCTACTGCTCACAGGTGCCACATCCAGTTCCGTTTCCACCAAATCGAGCAGCTGCTGACCCTTCGGGTTGCGCACCGTGAGCCACTGGCGGCCGAAGCTGGCGCCCATGTAGCCCACCACCAGATCGGCGCCGGCATTGGTGTAGTCGAAGCAGCTCAGGCAGCTGGGGGCAAACACGTTTTTGAGCTTGGGGGTGTCGAGCCCGAAGAACGGCACCGTTTCTTCGCGGCCATCGCTGTGGCGGAAGTGGATGCGGAAATCCTGCATGAACTCGTAGTGCACCACCGTGTCCGGTGAGCTCACGGTGCTCTCGAGGAAGGTCTGGAGCCCCTGGCGGGAAACGTTGTCTACGCAGGGCAGACCCAGCACGAACAGCTCATCCAGGGGCAGGGTGGGCTGCACGGCCCGCAGGGCCTGGATCTGGCACCCCACACCAATCGCCAGCAAGCGCCTGATCCCGCTGCCGGGGAGCTGCTCCAGCACCTCAAGGTTGGGCGAGAGGGTGGGCTTGTTCACCCGAGCGCTGAGCACCTCCTCGGGGGTGCGGGCCAGGCGCGGCACCGGGGTGAAGCGATCGTCGTCGCTCTGGCCCACGCACAGCACGGCATCCACCAGGCCGGATTCCAGGGCGCGCACACCAATGCGGCTCACGATCCCGGTCCACTGGGCGCCGTCGATCGGCTGCTGCAGGCGGGCGGTGAGCATGCGCTGCTGCACACCGAAGTAGAGCTCGTCCTCATTGTCGAGATCGCGGCTGCGGCCGTGAGCGGCCGTTTCCATCGCCTCGAAGCGCTGATTGAGGAAAGCGCAGCTGTCCTTCACATAGGCCACCCAGCGGCTATCGCACAGCCCGCACTGACTGCAGAGATCTTTGGCGGGATACGTGCTGCCCTTCGCCAGGGGCTTGGCGCGCTCGTGCGGGGGGGTAGCGGCGGAAGTCAACGGAGCCGGCCGAAGCGTGGTGTCTGGCTGCACAACCTATCGAGCACGCCAGGGCGGCAGGGCAGCAAACCGGCGTAGCTCGGTCAAAGTGGAGCGATTGTTGATGGCTTGTCCGCTTTGGCTCCCGCCCAGCCACGCCCGCAGCGCCGCACACGCGAGCGGGCTGCCCTTCGCCTGCTGGCCGCCGGTCTGGGCCTGGCGAGCAGCCTGGCGCTGCTGGGGGTGATCTGGCCGGAAAGCGATCGCAGCGCGCGCGATCAGGGGCCGCCCAGCGCCGCTGATCTGGCCGAACCTCCCAGCCGTGCCATCAGCGTGCTGCTGATCGGATCCGACGCCGATCAGCTGGATGCAGGCACCGCCACCACACCCGCCAACAGCGATGCTCTGCTGCTGGTGCAGGTGAACCCGGAAGGGCCGCTGCAGCTGCTCAGCCTGCCGGTGGAAGCCGCCGTGCAGCTACCGGGCGACAAGCAGCCCGTGGCCTTGGGAAGCCTCTACAAACGGGGCGGGCCGGCACTGGTGGCCGGTGCTGCAGCGCAGCTGGTGGGGCTGCCCCAGGCACAACCGGATCGTTATGTGGTGCTGCCCAGGGCCGCGTTGCGCGACCTGGTGGATGGCATCGGGCGGGTGGAGCTCTCGCCCGACCGAAGCATGGGCTACACCGACAAGACCCAGAAGTACACGATTCGGCTGGAAGGCGGCCTGCAGGTGATGGATGGTCAGCAGGTGGAGCAGCTGCTGCGCTTCCGCGATGAGGCCGATGGAGAGGAGCGGCGACGCGACCGGCAACAGATGGCGGTGGAAAGCGTGTTGCGCCAGATGGCCCAACGCCAACAGCTGCAGCAGCTGCCCGATCTGCTCCAGCAGCTGCAGGGGCAGGTGGAAACCAACCTCACCCGCAGCGAGGCGTTGAGTCTGCTGGCCGTGGCCCTTCGCCCCGGCGAGCGGCTGGAGTTCCGCACCCTGCCCCTGCAGCCGCCGCTGCAGCCGAACAGGCCGCTCAGGGCGTTGGATGCGCGGGCTCAGCGGCCCTGGCCGAACTGAGTTGCCAACGGGCCAACACATGCAGGCGCAGCGCTTGAGCGGCCTCCTCCTCCAGGCTGCCGGCAAGCGGCATCTCAGCCGGTAACCAACCCAACCAGGGGAGGCCGTCCACGCGCCGCCGCTCTGGCGCCCAGGGCCCACCCTGCTGCACCAAACCCACTAGAGGCACCCCGGTTGCTGCCAGCAAGGCGGTGTAAGCACGCGCCAAACCAGATTCCGTTTGTACTGCCGGCAGCTGCAGCAACACGGGCTGACGCCAGGCCCCGAGAGCTTCACTCCAGCAGCCGGGCTGCGCCAGCTCAGCGCCGGGATCGAGACCCAAGGGCAGCAACCAGCCCTGGGATTCGGCGGCGAGCTGGGCCATGGCCTCTTGGGGATTGGCCTGCCGATCTGCAGCACAGGCGAGTGGCCGCAGGCCGAGCAAGGTCGCCAGGCGCGCCCCATCACCAGGGCTGACGCCTCCTGGAGCCAGCAGCACCAGGCCGGCGGAAGGCCATGGGGGCCGGCGGATCTCGGCGCTGATGGAGGGCTCTGTCATTGATCGGGCGCGGCCAGGGATCCGGGTGGCTTCTACGATCGGGGTTCCACCGTTCGCGCCAGCGGCCGCCGTGACCAGTTTCCTGACCGCAGAACGGGTCGATCAGGCGCACGTGGGCCACGACACACGGCGGCTGCGGTTATTCAGTGGGACGGCCAATCAGGCCCTGGCCCGGGAGATTGGGGCGTATCTCGGCGTGCCGGATGGCCCGCGCGTGATCAAGCGCTTCGCCGACGGTGAGCTCTATATCCAGATCCAGGAATCGATCCGCGGCTGCGACGTGTTCCTGATCCAGCCCACCTGCGCTCCGGTGAACGATCACCTGATGGAGCTGCTGGTGATGGTGGATGCTTGCAAGCGGGCCTCCGCCCGGCAGATCACCGCCGTGATCCCCTACTACGGGTACGCGCGCGCCGACCGCAAAACCGCCGGGCGTGAATCAATCACCGCCAAGCTCGTGGCCAACCTGCTCACCGTGTCGGGCGTCGACCGGGTGCTGGCGATGGATCTGCACTCCGCCCAGATCCAGGGCTACTTCGATATCCCCTGCGATCACATCTACGGCTCACCGGTGCTGGTGGATTACCTGGCCGGCCGCGACTTCGGTGATGTGGTGGTGGTCTCACCCGATGTGGGCGGGGTGGCCAGAGCCCGCGCTTTCGCCAAGCAAATGAAGGACGCCCCTCTGGCGATCATCGACAAACGCCGCTCCGGGCACAACGTGGCGGAAAGCCTCACCGTGATCGGCGATGTGGCCGGCAAGACGGCGATCCTGATCGACGACATGATCGACACCGGGGGCACCATCTGCGCCGGGGCTCGCCTGCTGCGCGAGAACGGCGCCACCCGCGTGCTGGCCTGCGCCACCCACCCGGTGTTCTCAGGGCCTGCAATCGAACGGCTCTCAGCGCCAGGACTGTTTGAGGAGGTGATCGTGACCAACTCGATCCCCCTCTCCGACGATCGCCGCTTCCCGCAGTTGCAGGTGCTCTCGGTGGCCAACATGCTGGGCGAAGCCATCTGGCGCATCCACGACGAAAGCTCCGTGAGCTCGATGTTCCGTTGAGCAAAGGGCGCCGCAGGCACTGGATCGCCGCTGCACTGCTCAGCCTGCTGCCGGCAACGGCCTGGGCGGACTCGCGCAGGGTGGGGGTGTGGCTCACCAACAGCCCCAGCCCCCTCTACTACCAGCCCCAGCGGATCGAGCGGGCCGTTGGGGAACTGGCCGAGGCCGGCTTCAACACGCTCTATCCCAACGTGTGGAGCCGCGGCACCACCTTTCACCGCAGCCGCTGGGCCCCAATCGAACCAGCGCTGGTGCAGTCGGGTGCCCGCCACGATCCCATCTGCCTGATGACGAGTGCCGCCCACCGCCGCGGCCTGCGGGTGATTCCCTGGTTTGAGTACGGCCTGATGGAACCCGCCGAGGCGGAGGTGGTGCGCCAACACCCCGAGTGGGTGCTGCAGAAACGCGATGGCAGCAGCGCCGTGAGCATGCACGGCAAACAGATGGTGTGGCTCAACCCCGCCCACCCCGGGGTGCGCGAGCGCTTCCTCGGCCTGATCGGCGAAATCGTGCAGCGCTGCAAGGTGGATGGCATCCAGCTCGACGATCACTTCGCCTGGCCTGTGGAGCTGGGCTACGACCCCTACACCCGCGCCCTGTATGCGCGGGAGAACGGCGTTCAGCCCCCCGACAACCACACCGACCGCACCTGGATGGTGTGGCGGCGCAAACAACTGAGCAGCCTGCTGCGGGAGCTGCGCGCCACGCTCAAGCGCAGCGGGCAGGGCAGCCCTTATGTGAGCCTTTCACCCGGCCCGTTTCGCTTTGCCTACAACCACTGGCTGCAGGATTGGGAGCTCTGGGCCCTGGGCGGCCTGATCGATGAGCTGGTGGTGCAGAACTACTCGTACTCCGTGAAGGGGTACGAACGCGATCTGCAGCAACCGGCGCTGGTGAAAGCGAGTAGCTGGGGCATCCCCGTTGAGATCGGCGTCCTCTCTGGCTTCGGTGGCCGCACCACACCACTGCCCACCTTGAGCGAAAAGGTGCGGCTGGCCGCCGAACGCGGCCACGGCGTGATCTATTTCTATTGGGAGGGCTTATGGGGCCAATACGCCGGCCCGGAAGGAGGCGAGGCCCGCAAGCAGGGCCTGGGCCGCCTGCATCAGAGCCTGTTCAGCGCACCGCTCTCCCCCCTGGGCAGCCGCCGTTAGGCCTGCCCCAGGCACTGGCCCACCACCTCACGGGTGTTGGTGGAGAGGGCAGCTGAAGCCAACTGCTCTAGCGCTTCACGCATTCGGGCGCTGCGCTCAGACCCATAGCTCTGCCAGCGGCTGAACAGCTTGGCCATGCGCGAGGCCGTGATCGGGTTGCGTTGATCGAGTTGCGCGATCTGCTCAGCCATGAAGCGATAGCCGCGGCCATCAGGGGCATGGAACTGCGCCACGTTGCCGGCGAAGCCGCCCAGCACAGCCCGAATCGAGTTGGGAGCGGCTGGATCGAAGCGCGGATGCTCCAGCAACGCCTGCACCCGTGCCACACCGTCGCCGAACGGGGCTGACGCCTCGAGCGCAAACCAAGCATCCAGGATCACGGGCTTGTCCTGCCAGCGCTCGTGAAAGGCCGCCATCGCCGCCGTGCGCTCGGGTGTGTCATGGCACTGCAGGGCCCGCAGCCCAGCCCGGGCCAACGTCATCGAGGGGCCGCCCACCGCCGCAGCCGCCTCCGCGCGCACGCCCACATCGCCGGCTGCCACCCGCCAGCTCCAGGCCGTGGCCGTGAGGTCGCGGTCGCCGACACCATCGGGCCAGGCCAGCAGCCACTGGGGCCGGCAGCGCTCGAGGGTGTGCTCCAGGGGCTCGGCGAGCTCAGTGCCGAAGCGCTGCTGCAGATCGAGCAGGGCCTGAAACAGCGCCGGCGGATTGGAGCAACCAGCCGATGCCACGGCCGCATCCTCCAGCTCGGGCAGGCCGGGCAGGGCCAGCAGCATGCTGCGGTTGGAATCGCACAGGCCCACCTCCGCCAGGATCCGATCAAAAGCGGCCACCAGGCCTTCCTCCAACTCATCGTTGGGAGATCCGGCAGCCCGCTCCAGCACCGCTTGGCGCAGCAGCACCTGGCCGGCATCCCAACGGGCGAAAGGATCGCTGTCGCAGGCGAGCAGGTGCAGCAGTTCGTTGGTGCCGCGCTGCAGCTCCAACTTCACCGGTGCCGAGAAGCCGCGCAGCAGCGACAGCGCCGGCGGATGGCTGTGGGGCTCCAGACCCTCCAGGCAGATCTGCTGCTCGGGCTGATCAATCACCAGCAGCCGGCTGCCATCGCCCCAGGCGTGGGTGAGTGACGACGCATGGGCCTGTGCCTCGCTTTCACCTTGCAAACGCACCGGCAGCGGTTCGCCCGCTTGGCCCACCAGCCCCAACACCAATGGGATCACCAGCGGCTGCTTCTCGGGCTGCCCCGGGGTGGGCGGCGTGCCCTGGCGCACCTGCAGGCGCAGGCTGCCCTGCTCGGCATTCCAATGGCGCTCGATCTGCAGCCATGGGGTGCCGGCCTGGCTGTACCAGTGGCGGAACTGAGCAAAATCAAAGTGAGGCAGCGCGGCGCCCTGCGCCCAGGCCTGCTCAGCCGCATCCTGCATGGCCTGCACGAAATCGTTGCAGGTGGCGGCGGTGCCGTCGTGACGGCTCACATAGAGCGCCATGCCGCGCATGAACGTCTCTTCACCGAGGAGGGTGTGGAGCACGCGGATCACTTCGGATCCCTTTTCGTAAATCGTGGTGGTGTAGAAGTTGTCGATTGCCTGGTAGTGATCAGGCTGTATCGGATGTGCGGTTGGACCGGCATCTTCGCGGAACTGCGTGTTGCGCAGGAGCGATACATCCTCGATCCGCTTCACCGCTGCCGAATGCAGATCGGAGGTGAAGCTGGCATCCCGAAACACCGTGAGCCCTTCCTTGAGCGAGAGCTGAAACCAATCGCGGCAGGTGATGCGGTTGCCGGTCCAGTTGTGAAAATACTCATGACCGATCACACTTTCGATGCGCTCGAGCTCGGCATCGGTGGCGGTAGCCGCATCGGCTAGCACCAGCTTGGAGTTGAAGATATTGAGACTCTTGTTCTCCATCGCGCCCATGTTGAAATGGCGCACCGCCACGATGTTGAATTCATCGAGGTCGTATTCGAGGCCGTAGCGCTGCTCATCCCAGAGCATCGAGCGCTTCAGGGAGGCCATCGCATGGGCGGTGAAGGGCGCATCGCCAGGCTCCACATGCAGGCGCAGCTGCACCGTTCGGCCGCTGCGGGTGGTGAACTGATCACGCACCTCCTCCAGCTGCCCCGCCACCAGGGCGAACAGATAGGAGGGCTTGGGGAAGGGGTCATCCCACACCGCGTAATGGCGCCCTTCCGGCAAATCACCGGTTTCGAGGCAGTTGCCGTTGGAGAGCAGCACGGGGCAGCTGGCCTGATCCGCCTCGATGCGCACCCGAAAGCGGCTGAGCAGATCGGGGCGATCGGGATGGAAGGTGATGCGGCGGAAGCCCACCGCCTCGCACTGGGTGGTGAACATGCCACCACTCACGTAGAGCCCCTCCAGGCTGGTGTTGCGCTCGGGGTGAATGCGCACACGGCTGCGCAAGCAAAATGGCCCGGCCGGGGGCTGATGCAACACCAGGCGCGTGGGCTCCAGCGTGTAGGCCTCCGCAGCCAGCGGAGCGCCATTCAGCGCGAGCTCGAGCAGCTCCAGCTCCACGCCCTGCAACTCGAGGGGGCCGGGCTCCGCAGCGGGATTGGGCTCGAACTGAAACTCGGCCTCCACCAGAGCCTGATCGGCAAACAGCTCAACCCGAAGGCTGGTGTGGGCGATCAGACAGGGAGCTGGCCGGTAGTCGGCGAGGCGAACAGTGGCCATGGGAGCAGCGTTGGTCTCAGAACTACTTCTTGGCGGGTGCCGGCTTGGCGGCAGGGGAGGTACTGCGGTTCTTCAGCACCTCCTCCACCTTCTTGCGCACATCGGCAGGCACCTCATCCGGACAGACTTCCACCGCTCCCAGCACAGCGGAGTTGATGGCGCCTTTGCGCAACTCATCAATAGTGAGGGGCTTGGGGCCCACCTGGGCGATAGCACCCTCGTGCTGGCCCTGGATCACCTGGGCGATGGTTTCGCCGGCTACGGCCACAGCCTTATCGAACTCGATACCTGCGGCCCGGGCGATGCACACATTCAGGGCGCCGATGCGAGTGTAGAGGCTCATGTCGGCCTCAGATGCCGGCGCCGCGACGGCCGCCATCGGGGCCAGCGTGAGGACCAGGGGAAGCAGGACGAGAGCGAGGCGACTGGCGGAGGAGCGCACGCGGGATGAGCAATGTGGCCTAATCCTGCTGCAGAAACCGCCGATCGCCATCAGGCATCGGCTGGCAGGGGAGGCCCTGGCGGCTCGAGCCGTATCTCGTGATGCATCTCCGCCAGCTCGAGATTGCCGTCGCGCCAGGAATAAATGGAACGAGCACGGAAGCGATCCTGATCCACCAGGCGGATGTGCTCGAGGATGTCCCACTCCTGATAATGCGACTCGAACACCAGTTCGTGCTCATCAGCCTGGCGGATCTGGCTCTTGGTGGGGGAGCCGCAGAGGTAGCCGCGGCTGCGGCGCAGCTGATGGCCGCACAGTGAGGCATCCATCACCCCTTCGCGCACGTAGCGGGGTTTGATCTCAAAGAAGTCGTATTCCTTCTCGGGCCACCAGGTGAAGCGATAGCGAGGTTCCGATTCCGCCTGATCTTCGAAGGTCTGCACCCGCAGCAGCATATCGACGCGCAACACCTCGTCGTCGGGGAAGAAATACTGACGCCGCGAACGCCACAACCCGAGATTGCGGTTGAACCAGCGCCGCAGGGTGGTGTCCAATTGAATGCGGCTACCGCGAACGGCCGGTGGCTGGGATGCCACGGGATGCACACGTGTCACGAGTTCACGTGGATGCGCCACGGCATTCCTCAGGGCAACGTCTCATCACAGTCGTCATAGCGGGGCTGGCATGCCCTGCCAAACCTCATAAGGTGAAACCACAATTTCTGCAGATTCAGCGCGCAGGTGCCCGCCGCAGGGGACAAGACCCCCGACGAGCTTCAACCCAGCCGCTTCCCCGTCAGCGCCACGTCCCAGCCGCAGCAGCGTGGGGACGTCCGCAGGGGAGCAGGCCTTGCCCTGCAATCCCATTTCGATGCAGATGGCCCGCAACGGCGCCATCTGAAACTGCTGCTGGTGGCCGCACCGCACCACCGGGCCACCCCCGACCTGCGGGGCCTGGTTGCCTTCCTCGAAAACCAGGATTTCGGCTTCGACGTCACCCTGGAGATCGCCGATCCCGCCGAACGGCCTGAGCTGCTCGAGCTGCATCGGCTGGTGGCGACCCCGGCTCTGATCAAGCTCGATCCGACCCCCAAGCAGGTGTTCGCCGGCAACACCCTGCTGCAACAACTGCGCAACTGGCTGCCGCGCTGGCAGCAGTTGGAGGTGGTGAGCGGGCTGGGCATCAGCCTGCGGCCCGCGGAAAGCGATGGCAGCCGCACGCAGCGAGAGCTGCAGCTGGAGGACCAACTGCTGGTACTGCGCCAGGAGAACGAAACGCTGATCGAGCGACTGGGGGTGCAGGAGCGGCTGCTGCGGATGGTGGCGCACGAGCTGCGCACACCGCTTACGGCCTCAAAGCTGGCGTTGCAGAGCCTCAACCTCGGCCAGATCGATCAAACCCGCTTCCGCGATGTGCTCGGCCGGCGCCTCGACGACATCGAACAGCTCTCCAAAGACCTGCTGGAGGTGGGCACCACCCGCTGGGAAGCGCTGTTCAACCCCCAGCGCCTGGCCCTGGGCCCCGTGGCGGCCGAAGCGATCCTGGAACTGGAAAAGCTGTGGGTGGGCCGCGGCCTCGAGCTGATCACCGACATCCCCACCGATCTGCCGGATGTGTACGCCGATCAGCGGCGCATGCGCCAAGTGCTGCTCAACCTGCTGGAGAACGCCTTCAAGTTCACCCCCGATGGCGGCCAGGTGAACCTCACGATCCTGCACCGCACCAGCCAGTGGCTGCAGGTGAGCGTGTGCGACTCGGGGCCCGGCATCCCACGCGATGAGCAGGAGCGCATCTTTCTCGAACGGGTGCGGCTGCCGCAGACCTCCTCCAACACCTCAGGCTTCGGCGTGGGCCTCTCGGTGTGCCGGCGCATCACCGAAGTGCACGGGGGCCGGATCTGGGTGGTGTCGGAGCCCGACGAGGGTGCCTGCTTCCACTTCACGGTGCCGGTTTGGGACGGCCAAAGCGCCAGCTGATTGACGAAGGGCACCTCTGACCCGTAACTTCATCCCATCGGAAGCGCGGCTGAAAAGCCAGGCAGCGCAAGGGCATCACCCAAACGTTGATCCCAGCACCGAGTCCTAGCCCCCATCGTCTAGAGGCCTAGGACACCTCCCTTTCACGGAGGCGACAGGGGTTCGAATCCCCTTGGGGGTATCCAAGCAAAAACGGCCGCAAGGCCGTTTTTTTGTGCCTTCAAGAGCGGCGCAACCGGAAAGCCGGCAGGGGCGCTTCAGGTTGGTCGAATCCGGTCAGACCGCAGCGTCCAGGGTGGCAGCACGACGCTGGGCTTCCCGCTGCACGGCCCGCAGGTTGGCAGCCAGGTCTTCGCGCAGGCGTTGTTCGATCAGCCCGATGGGCATGCCCACACAGCCCTGCACCGTGAGTTCGTAGAGCAGGGTGGTGGCGCCAGCTTCAGCACCGATCTGCCAGGTGCCCTCGAAGCGGCGGAAATCACCTTTAGCCATCACAAAGGAAAGGCGCCGCTCCTCCGCGTGTTCGGTGAGCTCGAGTTGAACCCGAGCCTTGAAGCGCATCCCCATGAAGGTTTGGGCACCCTCCTGCTCCAGGCCGACCACGTTGGCCCGGCGCCAGAGCAGCCGAGAGGTCTCCAGGTTGGGGATGAAGCGGCTGAGGCTGTCGTAATCGGTGAGCACCGCCCAGATCCACTGGGGGTCGAGATCCAGCCGCAGGCGAACAGCCAATCGACGCGTTCCCCCAGGGAGGCGCTCCATCTCCTGCTGGATGGTGTCGAGCGCGCAGACCTCTGCAAAGGCCTCGGCCCGCGACGGGTCTGCGTCTGTGGAGGGAGCCGTGAGCTGCGACGAGAGCAAACCGGCTAGATCATGCTTTTGGCGCCATAACTTAACGCCTTCGAGCGGATGCAGGCAGATTCCCTATGATCTCGCGCGACATCAGGGCTCAAGAGATTCATGCGTGTCTCGACCGCAACATCCAGCTGCAGCGACTCGCGCGTGTTCACCGTGGTGGTGCAGGGTTACGGACTGACCCAGCAGCGCAACGCTGAGCGCACCATCACGGTGCCTTTCTCACGGCTTCAGGCCCTGATGCAGTCGATCAGCAAGCTGGGAGGCAAGGTGATCTCGGTCACCGCCGCATCCGAAGCGCCTGCCACCGCAGCTCCCGCAGCCAGCCCTGACCCTGCTGCCGCCAAGAAGGCCACCCCGGCCAAAGCCCCCGCCAAACCCGCTGCTGCTGCCGTGCATCACGCCGACGTTCCCGTCAATCTCTACAAGCCGAAGAACCCCTTCATCGGCACCGTCACCGAGAACTACAGCCTCCTGGCTGAAGGAGCCATCGGCCGGGTGAACCACATCACCTTCGACCTCAGCGGTGGCGACCCCCACCTCAACTACGTGGAAGGCCAGTCGATCGGCATCATTCCCGACGGAGAGGATGCCAACGGCAAGCCCCACAAGCTGCGCCTCTATTCGATCGCCAGCACCCGCCACGGCGACAACATGGCCGGCAACACCGTGTCGCTCTGCGTGCGCCAGCTGCAGTACGACAAGGAGGGCGAGACCATCAACGGCGTGTGCTCCACCTTCCTCTGCGACATCGAACCCGGCGCCAAGGTGAAGATCACCGGCCCCGTTGGCAAGGAGATGCTCCTTCCTGCCGACGAGGACGCCAACGTGATCATGCTGGCCACCGGAACCGGCATTGCGCCGATGCGCACCTACCTGCGCCGCATGTTCGAGCCGGCTGAGCGCGAGAAGAACGGCTGGCACTTCAAGGGCAAGGCCTGGCTGTTCATGGGTGCTCCCACCACCGCCAACCTGCTCTACGACGCCGACTTCGAGCACTACCAGAGCCAGTTCCCCGAGAACTTCCGCTACACCAAGGCGATCAGCCGCGAGCAGCAGAACGCCAAGGGCGGCCGGATGTACATCCAGGACCGCGTCAGCGAGAACGCCGAGGAGATCTTCTCCTGGATCGAAAACCCCAAGACCCACGTGTACATGTGCGGTCTGCGTGGCATGGAGCCCGGCATCGACGAAGCGATGACTGCCGCTGCCGCCGCCAAAGGCCTGGATTGGTCCGAGCTGCGCCCCCAACTCAAGAAGGCCGAGCGCTGGCACGTGGAAACCTATTGAGCTCCCGGTCCGCTCAGGTCTCCAGCCCGCCGCAAGGCGGGCTTTTTTGTTGCCATCCCATGCGGCAACGCTCTGGCCTCGTTAAACCTGGATCACGCACACGTTGCCCATGGCCGCCACCCAGACCAATCCCCTGCGCGTTGGCCTGCGCCAGGAGCGGGTGATCTCCCCGCAGTGCCTGGTGATCTTCGGAGCCAGCGGCGACCTCACCCACCGGAAGCTGATCCCGGCGCTGTTTGAGCTGTTCCGGCAGCGACGGCTACCCACCGAGTTTTCGGTGCTGGGCTGCGCGCGCCGTCCCTGGAGCGACGACGACTTCCGGAACCGCATGGCCGAAGCCATGGCCGATGAGGTGAAGCAGCACCAAAGCGCCTGGCAGCAGTTCGCTGCCTGCCTGTTCTACGAACCGGTCGACCTCCAGCAGGACGATGACGTGGTGCGCCTCGGCACGCGCCTGGAGGCCCTCGACCGGCAGCGCGCCACCCGCGGCAATCGCACCTTTTATCTCTCGGTGTCACCGGCGTTCTATGGCAGCGGCTGCCGCGCCCTGGCCAACGCTGGGCTTCTCAAGGATCCCGCCCGCAGCCGCGTGGTGATCGAGAAGCCCTTCGGCACCGACTACAGCAGCGCCCAATCGCTCAACAGGGTGGTGCAGAGCTGCGGCCAGGAGTCGCAGATCTTCCGCATCGACCACTACCTGGGCAAAGAGACGGTGCAGAACATCCTGGTGCTGCGCTTCGCCAACGCCATTTTCGAGCCGATCTGGAACCGCAACTACATCGCCAACGTGCAGATCACGGCGGCGGAAACCGTGGGGGTGGAAGAGCGAGCCGGCTACTACGAAACCAGTGGCGCCCTGCGGGACATGGTGCAGAACCACCTCACGCAGATGCTGGCGCTCACGGCGATGGAGACCCCGGGCCATTTCGATCCGGAATCGATCCGCAGCGAGAAGGCCAAGGTGCTGCAGGCCGCCCGCCTGGCCAACGAGGACGAACCCTGGAAGTGCTGCGTGCGCGGCCAGTACAGCCGCGGCGGTAACCCGGCGAATCCGATGGCGGGCTATCGGGAGGAGCCGGGGGTGAATCCCGAGAGCACCACCGAAACCTATGTAGCGATGAAGCTGTTCATCGACAACTGGCGCTGGCAGGGGGTGCCCTTCTACCTGCGCACCGGCAAGCGCCTGCCCAAGCGCCTCTCCGAAGTGGTGCTCACCTTCCGCAAGGCGCCGGTACAGCTGTTCGATGCCGCGGGCGGTACACCCACCGCCAATCAGCTGGTGCTGCGCATCCAGCCCGATGAAGGTGCCGGGTTCGTGTTCGACGTGAAAGCCCCCGGCTCCGGCATGCGCAGCCGGCCGGTGGACATGCACTTCAGCTACGACGAAAGCTTCGGCGAACCCTCGGATGAGGGCTATGTGCGCCTGCTGGCCGACGCGATGCTCGGCGATCCCACCCTGTTCACCCGCAGCGATGAAGTGGAAGCGGCTTGGCGGCTCTACACCCCACTACTGGAGCTGATCGAGGACGCGCCGCAGCAACTGCCGGTGTACCCCTACGAGGCCCGTACCTGGGGTCCCGGCGCCGCCGACAACCTGCTGGCCGAGGACGGCCTGATGTGGCGTCGCCCCTAATCGCTCCCTGACCGTTTCCCAACCGCCTTCGCTGCCGCAATCGCCATGGCTCCCCAGCTCACCCTGCAGGCCCCGCTCCAGCTCCCCCCCAATGAGGTGCCGGCCTATCTCAACCGACTCTGGAGCGACCACCTCAGGGAGTCCAGCGGCGCTGCCACCTTCACGCTGGTGGTGTGGGAACCCTCCTGGCTACAGCAACAGCTGATTCGAACCGGCCGCATCGATGGGCCCATCACGGGCCTGCTCAACGACCAGCTGCTGGATGCCGCACGCCAGGCGATTGGGGCACTGGGGCTCGCGGCCAGCACGGCACCCACAGCACCCGAACTGGCGTGGGCCCTAGGGCAGCAGCCAGGCAGCCATGAGGCTGAAGACCTGCGCGGCCAATTTGTGGATCGCGCCATCAGCGCCCACCAGCCCCGCCGGCTGATCACGCTGGCGCCCACCCTCGCCGGCGATCAGCATCTGGAATCCACGGTGGCGGCCTACTGCCCGCTGCCGGAAGAGCGCGGCATCAATGCCGACGCCTGCGGTGATGTGGTGGTGCTGCGGGGTGGCATGGGAGCCATGCAGCAGGGCTTGGCGATGCTGCAGGAGCTGATCCCAGACGATCTGCCCTGCTGGGTGTGGTGGAACGGCACGATGGACGAATCCCCGGAGCTGCTGGAAGCGCTGGCGGTGCCACCGCGGCGGTTGGTGGTGGACAGCTCCATCGGCGAACCGCGCCGCTGCCTGGATCTGCTGGTGCAGCGGATCGAGCGGGGCCAGGCGGTGAACGACCTCAACTGGCTGCGGCTGCGCACCTGGCGTGAATCGCTGGCGATGGTGTTCGACCCCCCCAGCCGCCAAAGCGCCCTCGAGCAGGTGGTGCAGCTCGACATCGACGTGGAGGGTCAACACCCGGTGAAGGGCCTGATGCTGGCGGCCTGGATCGCCGATCGGCTCGGCTGGCACCTGCTGAACAGCTACTGGATTGATGGCGGAGCCGGCGAGGGGCGCGGCATCGGCGCTGAGTTTCAGCGCAAAGACGGCCAAAGCGTGCAGTTCCGCTTGATGCCTGTGCCGGTGGGGGTGAGCAAGATGCACCCCGGTGCCCTCGTGGGCTTGCGGCTGATCTGCGCTCCGCCGCAGCGTTCGCCGCTCTGCGTGATCCTCTGCTCCGAATCGGGAGGTTGCATGCGCCTGGAGGCTGGCGGTGTGGCATCGATGGAGCTGGCCGAGGAGGTGGTGCCCCTGCCCAACGAAAGCGAAGAGATGGAGATGGCCCGGCTGCTCGGGGGCGGGCACGACAGCACCAACCCACTGCTGGCCACCGCCGCGGCCCTGGCTGCCAAGCTGCTGCCCAACTAACGGCCACCATGCCCTGCCTGATCGCCGCCCCGGCCAGCGGCAGCGGCAAAACCCTGGTGAGCCTGGCGCTCACTGCGCTGGCCCGGCGCCGCGGCCACAGCATCCAAACCTTCAAGGTGGGGCCCGACTACCTCGATCCCCAGCTGCTCACGGCGGCCAGCTGCCGGCCCTGCCGCAACCTTGATCCACTGCTCTGCGGTGAGGCCTGGGTGCAGGGCAGCTTCCAGCAGCACGGCAGCGCCGCCGAGCTGAGCCTGGTGGAAGGTGTGATGGGCCTGTTCGATGGCCGCGGCGCCAGCAGTGAGGGCAGCTCAGCCCATGTGGCCCAACTGCTTGAACTGCCCGTGGTGCTGGTGGTGGAAGCGAGCCGCCAGGCGGGATCGGTGGCCGCGCTGGTGCGGGGCTTTCGCGACCACCAGCGCGGCCTGCAGCTGGCCGGGGTTGTACTCAATGGTGTGGGCAGCGAGCGCCACCACGCTCTGCTGGCTGAAGCGCTGAGCTCCATTGCCATGCCGCTGCTCGGGGCCCTGCCCCGCCACGACAGCCTTGATCTGCCATCGCGGCACCTGGGCCTGCTGCCGGCCCACGAGCTGGCCGATCTGGAACAACGGCTTGGAGCCTGGGCGGATCTGGCCGAACGGCACCTGAAGCTGGATCAGCTCTGGCCGCTGCTGCAGGCCCCCAAGCCCAAGCCAGGCCAAGGCTCCCAACCCAACACCGCCGAGCCAGCCAGCGCCGCCCGCGGCCCGGTGCGCATCGCCATCGCCAGCGATGCCGCCTTCCACTTCCGCTATCCCGAAGCGAGTGAACTGCTGGCGCAGCAAGGGGTGGAGGTGCAGCACTGGTCGCCCCTGGCGGATCAAGCGCTGCCCGAGGGCTGTCAGGCGCTGGTGTTACCGGGTGGATACCCGGAGCTGCATGCGGCACAACTGGCCGCCAGCCAGCGCAGCCTGCAGGAATTGCGGCGGGCCCAGCAGCAGGGCCTACCGATCTACGCCGAATGCGGCGGACTGCTGCTGCTCGGCCAGGAGCTCACCGACCAGCAGGGCAACGCCCACGCCATGGCTGGCCTGCTGCCGTTCCGGGCCGAGCGGGGGCAGCTCAGCCTCGGCTACCGCTGCGCCACCGCCTTGCGCAGCGGCCTGGTGCTGCAATGCGGCGAACAGGTGAGCGGCCATGAATTTCACCGCTGGCAGCTGAACACCAGCCCTGACAAAGCCGATCAGCTGTGGCAGCTTGAGGGCTGGGGCTGCCCGCCACGCCCCGAGGGCTGGAGCACCGCCACCCTCCATGCCAGTTGGCTGCACCTGCACTGGGGCGGCTGCGGCTTCATCCCGCAGCGGCTGGCCGCAGCAGCCCAGCGAACGGCTCCCCTGCTGCCCCATTGATCGCCCGCCCTGATGGCCAACCCCGAACTCTGGCTGCTGCGGCATGGGGCCACCGAATGGGCCCTCAACGGCCGCCACACCGGCCGCACGGATGTTCCGCTGCTGCCCCAAGGCGAAGCCGAAGCCAGGGCCCTTGCCCCCCTGCTGGCGCAGCACGCGTTTGACGCGGTGTATTGCAGCCCCCTGCAACGGGCCCGGCGCACCTGCGAGCTGGCTGGTCTGGGCGGCCAGGCGCAGCTCGAACCCGATCTGCGCGAGTGGGACTACGGCCGCTATGAAGGCATCACCACCGCCGAGATCCGCCAGAGCGTTCCCGGCTGGACGGTCTTCAGCCATCCCTGCCCAGAGGGCGAGAGCCTTGCGCAGGTGCAGACGCGCTGCGAAGCCCTGATCGCGCGCCTGGTGCAGCAGCACCCGGGCGGCCGCGTGGCGCTGTTCGCCCATGGCCACATCCTGCGCAGCCTGGCGGGGTGCTGGCTGGGGCTCGGGGCGGCCGGCGGTGCCCTGTTGGTGCTGGGCACCGGCAGCTTTTGCGTGCTGGGCAGCGAGCGGGAGCAACGGGCCCTGCTGCGCTGGAACGCTCCGGTTCCGCACCCATAGCCAGAGGGCCGATGCCGTGCCAGCTTGTGAACAAGCTGTAGGGCAATGGCAGCAGTGAGCAAAAACAAGGAATCGGCGGCCAAGCGCAGCACGCCTCGCCAGGTGGAATCGCGGGCACCGGGCTGGCTGATCGCGGATGCCTACACACCGGGCCGCAGTGGCCGCAGCGTGCGCCAGCGCGAGTGGCTGGAGGTGGAACGGCCCGATCCCTCAGCGCAGCACCGCCTGGAGCGCTGGCAGCTGATCGTGCGCGGCCGGGTGCAGGGCGTGGGCTATCGCGCCGCCTGCTGCCAGAAGGCGCGTGAGCTGGATGTGAACGGCTGGGTGCGCAACCGGCCCGATGGTTCGGTGGAGGTGCAGGCGGAGGGGGCGCTGCACCAACTCACCGAGCTGCGCCTCTGGTGCGAACGGGGGCCCCAGGGAGCCGGCGTGCACAGCGTGAGCCATAGCCAACTGGCCCCAAGCAGGGAAGACTGGTTCGAAATTCGACGCTGAACCAGCCGCGATGACGAACGGGACCCTGTGGGCCGAACTGCTGGCCTACGGCAGTGGCATTGCCATCAGTCCGATCCATATCGGCTTGCTGCTGCTGCTCCTCCTGGGCCCCCAGCCGCTCCGCCGCGGTGGGTTGTTCGTGCTCAGTTGGGTGGGCACCGTGACCCTGATGGTGGTGCTGCTGCTCACCGTGGGGCATGGCCTGCTGCTCACCATGGAAAAAGGCAGCAGCCACCGCACCGGACTGGATCTGCTGGCCGCTGGCGCACTGCTGGCGCTGGGCCTCAAGGAACTGTTGGAGCGCAAGGAGGAGGGGCAGGATCCCCCCGCCTGGACCCGCCAACTGGATCGCTTCTGCGCCATGCCCCTACCGCTGCTGCTCGGAGCCAGCTGCGCGATTGAGGTGATCAGCCCGGATGATCTGTTTCTGTTCGCCAAGGCGGCTTCAGCGCTGTTGGCCTCAGGCCTGAGCCGTGTTCAGGAGGTGCTTTACACCGCCGGATTCACCATCGCGGCCAGCCTGGCGCTGCTGCTGCCCTTCGGGGCGGTGCTGGTGGGGCGCGATCGGGTGGTGCCGCTGCTCGAGAAGGGCAAGCAGGTGCTGTTCGCCCGGGGCGATCTGCTGGTGGGGGGGCTCAGCCTGGTGCTGGCGGGCTACCTCGGCTGGCAGGGCATTGAGGGGCTGCAGCTCAGCTGAGCTCAACGGCCCTGCTCGAGCCATTCGCGCCAGCGCTGCTGCTCCTCGACGGCAGCGCTGCCAAGACGACCATCCGCCACCAGCCAAACCGCCTGACTGGCCCGGCTCACGGCCACATACACCAGCTGGCGGCGCAGCACCACATCGCTGGGCCAGAACACATCCCCCGCCACAAACACCTCGCCAAAGGTGCTCCCCTGGCTGCGGTGCACCGTGAGCACGGCGGCTGGCCCAAGAGAAGCGAAGGCATCGCGCACCAGGAAATAGCGGCGCCAGAGAGCACGCCCAGCCTGTTTACCGGCATCGCGGGCCTGCTGACGCAGCTGACGCATCAGGGCGTCCAGCTCCGCGCGAGCGTTGCTGCCGGCCGGCGGCAACAGCCGCAAGGTGAGCCGGGCTTCGCCTGCCTCCACCTCGGCGCTGAGGGTGTCGATCACAGGAACGGTGAAGCCATCAGCGCTGCTGATGCCGAAATCCGCCAGATCGCAGCGCTCTGGCGTTACATCACGCACCACCAGCTCGCGGTTGGAACCCAAGAGCATGTCGGGCTCTTCCGCCGCCTCTTCACCGGCGCGGCAGGCCGGCGCCATCACCGCCGCCCGGGTGATCAGCACCTCACCCGGCAACACCGGCAACTGATCGGCCATCTCGCCATGGATCGCCCGGCGGGCGATCGGCACCAGCTGCTCCAGGGCGCGGTTGGTGTAGCAGAGGATGCGGGCGTGATCGGGATTGTCGAGCTCGGCGCCACGGCGCAGGGCGGCCTGGGCAGCAGCGAGCCAATCGCTGCGCGCGAGGGCCGCCACCTGGCCGTGGTCGTCGCACACCGGCGCCAGAGGCGGGGGCTGGCGGCAGGGGAGCTGCCCGTTGCGCAAGCCCGTGGCCAGCTGGAGCACAGGACCCTGATGGCGCACTACCTCCGTGAGCTCAGCGGCCGCCGATCGGCCCATGCCAAACACGGGGCTGGTGGGTTCACCCACCGGCGGCAGTTGGGCCGGATCACCCACGAACACCAGGCGGGTGCGGAAGGGATGGGCGCAGCGCAGGGCGATCTCCAGCAGGGTGCTGTCGACCATCGAGGCCTCATCCACCAGCACCAGGCCGAGGTTCTCCAGCGACGCAGCCGTTTGCTCGGTTTCCTCGCAGCGCTCCAGATCCCCCTGGCGCTTGAGCTTCAGCCGGAGCAGCCTGTGAATCGTGCTCGGATACCAGGTGGGCTGCAGGCCGGCCCAAGCCAACTGCTGCCGCAACACGCCCACGGCCTTGTGGGTGGGGGCCACCACGGTCCAACACAACCCCAACGCCTCCACCTGCTGAAGCAGATGGCGCGAGAGGTAGGTCTTGCCGGTGCCGGCATAGCCGCTGAGCACAAACGGCGTGCCGTCGTAGGGAGCCTTCAGCCAGGCCGCGAACGCCGCGGCAGCCGCAGCCTGGCCAGCCGTGAGGGCCTCAGTCAATCGCCAACCAGCCCCAGTGCTGCGCCAGCACCAGCGGCGATCCCACCCACACCAGGCCAGGCAAGGCCACCAGCGGCCCGATCAAGCTGCCCACCAACACCTCCAAGCGGGTGTGGCCGAGGTTTTCCTTCAGGGGCTTGAGCTCCGGCGCCTCATCTGGATGCAATTCCCAGAGGCCATCGGGCAGACCATTCACCCGCTGGGCCGTGATCCCGGCCGCCCTGCGCACACCGGCAGCGTCGTAGAGCACCACAAAACACATCGTGGCCGCCAGGGCAAAGACGGGGGAATCAAACCCCTGCTGCCAGCCGAGGGCGGCGGCGGTGCCGGTGAGCAAAGCCGAATGGCTCGAGGGCATGCCCCCGGTTTCCACCAGCACCTTGGGATTCCAGCGGCGGTGCACCACCAGCTCGATCAACAGCTTGGAGAGCTGAGCGCTGCCGCACGCCGCCAGGCCCCACCAGAGCGCGCCATTGTCGAGGATCCCGAGCATGGGCGCGCTCATCGGTCGCGGCTCGTGATGTAGTCGGCCAGAGCCAGCAGCGGTGCGGCCTTGCCGCCGGCGCTCCAGGGCTCGAGGGCCGCCTTGGCCTCCGCCACCAGAGCATCGGCCCGCTGGCGCGATTCCTCCAAGCCCAGCAGCTTTGGATAGGTGGTTTTGTCGGCCGTGAGGTCCTTGCCGGCGGTCTTGCCGAGCACCTCACTGCTGGCGGTCACATCGAGGATGTCGTCGATGATCTGGAAGGCCAGGCCGATGCCGCGGGCGTAGGTGCGCAGCGCCTCCAGCAGAGCATCCTGTGCACCGGCGATCAGGGCACCGGTGAGCACGCAAGCCCGCAGCAGGGCACCGGTCTTGTGCAGGTGGATGTACTCGAGCGTTTCGAGGTCCACGTCTTTGCCCTCGCACTCCAGATCCACCACCTGACCACCGACCAGGCCGGGGGCACCGGAGGCCAGGCTGAGTTCACCCACCACCTTGAGCAGCTGCTCGGCCGGCACGCCGGGGCTGCGCAGGGCCACCATCTCGAAGGCCCGGGTCAGCAGAGCATCACCCGCAAGGATGGCGTTGGCCTCGCCGTACACCTTGTGGTTGGTGGGCCTGCCGCGGCGCAGATCGTCGTTGTCCATGGCGGGGAGATCGTCATGGATCAGCGACATGGTGTGGATCATCTCCAGTGCCACCGCCGTGGGCATGGCCAGGGCGCTATCACCACCGGCCAACTCGCAGGCCGCCAGGCAGAGGATCGGCCGCAGCCGTTTGCCGCCGGCGAGCAGGGAGTAGCGCATCGACTCCCGCAGGCTCTCGGGCCGTTCCGGGCCCAGGGACCCATCCAGGGCGGCTTCCACCTGCAGCCGCGCCGTTTCCAGGTAGGCAGCAAAGTCGAAGCCGGCGGCCTCGGCGGCAGAACTGTTGCCGGTGCTGGTGACGGCCGCGGTCATGGGGGCTGGGCCTGGGGCCATCGCTGCCGCGGATTCTCTCAGGCCAGGGCCGAAGACGCTTGAGCCGAGCCGCTTATGGCAACAGATCGGCCAACGGTTGATCGAGGCTGCAGCGTTGGCACCAGCTGGCCACGGTGTTCACCAGCAGGAGGGTTACGGTCATCGGGCCCACACCGCCGGGCACGGGGCTGATGGCACTGGCGATCGGCTCAACCTCCTCAAAGCGCACATCGCCGCAGAGGCGCGCCTTCCCGCTCGCCTCACCATCAAGGCGGTGGATGCCCACATCCACCACCACCGCACCGGGCTTCACATGTTCGGCGCCGATCATCCGCGGCTTGCCGGCCGCCACCACCAGCACATCCGCCTGCCGGGTGAGCTCCGCCAGATCGTGGGTGCGCGAGTGGCCGATGCTCACGGTGGCGTTGGCGGACTGAAGCATCAGCGCCATCGGCTGGCCCACCAGGATGCTGCGGCCCACCACCACGGCCCGCTTACCGGCCAGGTCCACACCGGCAGCCGCCAGCAGCGCCATCACCCCGGCGGGGGTGCAGCTGCGGGGGCCAGGCTCACCCTTGAGCAAACGCCCCAGATTGAGGGTGTGCAGACCATCGGCATCCTTCTCTGGATCGATGGCTGCCAGAAGTGGCCGCTCATCCAGCCCAGCCGGCAGGGGGAGCTGCAGGAGGATGCCGTCGACGGCAGGATCGGCGTTGAGGCGCTGGATCGTGCTCAGCACTTCGGCGGCCGGGGTGTTGGCCGGCAGGTGGGCGCCGAGGTTGGTGATGCCGATGCGGCTGCAGGCCTTTTCTTTGTTGGCCACGTACACGCCACTGGCGGGGTCATCACCCACCCGCAGCACGGCCAGACCCGGCGGGCGCCCGGCGCGCTCGAGGCGTTCGGCCACCACGGCCTGCAACCGCTCTTCGATCGTTGCCGCCAACTGGCGGCCATCCAGACGCGTGGCCATGGACCGTGAGCACCTGACACTGCCATCAGCATGCAACGGCATCGCTAGCGTGGACACTTCAATGCCTCTTCAGTGAGCGGCACGGGTCCCGGCCATCGCCCCTGGCGAACCCTGATGCGGCTCCGGCGCGGGCTGTTGCGGCTGGAGCTGCCGCGACAGGCGCTCACGCCCTGGCGCCGCCGCGATGGCCTGGTGGTGCTGATCATTGCCCTGCTCGTGGCCCTGCTCTCCAGCTGGCCGTGGCTGGTGGAGCCCAGCCTGCGGCCGGGGGTCCCCGCCCCCTTCACTGTGCGCGCCCCCAAGGCAGCCACCGTGGTGGATTCCGATGCGCTGGAGCAACGGCGCTCCCAGCTCGGGCCACGCACCCATGTGCAGGTGGTGGATCCGCGCATCAACCGCGAACTGGAGCAGCGCCTGGAGCGGCAACTTCAGGCGATCCAGCGCCTGGCGAGCACCAACCAGGAACAGGTGGCTCCCCTTGATCTGAGCCCCGAGGAGCGCGACTGGCTGGCGGCCCAATCGCCAGCGGTGCTGAGGGCCTGGGAGGACGATCTGCGCCAGGCCCAGCGGCGGATGCTGCAGCAGGGTCTGGTGAGCAGCGTGGCCCACCGCCAACTGGAGCAAGCAGCCCAGCTGCAACTCGAAAACCTCAGCGAACCGGGGCGCAGCCTGGGCGGCCGGGTGGTGGCGAGCTCGCTGCAAGGCCGCAGCAACCTGCGCATCGATGCCACCCTCAGCCAACGGCTGATCGAAGACCTGCTCACCCAACAGGGCATCCCCACGATCAAGGTGCGCGAAGGCGAGCTGATCACCCGCCAAGGCGAACCCATCAGCAATCAGTCGTATGCGGTGCTCGATTACTTCGGGCTGGTGAACCGCCGGCCGTTGATCGGCGCCTGGCTGCTGCATGCCTGCGAAGCGCTGGCGGCCTGCGCTGTGTTGGTGCTGGTACTGCGCCAGAACCGCGCCAGCCTGGAGCCACGCCAAGCGCTCCTGGCCTTGGGGCTCTTGCTGCTCGTGCAGGGCTTCAAACTCTGGCTGGGGTCTGCCGCGAGCCCCCTGGCGCTGCTGGTGCCAGCCACCTTGCTACTGGCCCAGGGGCTGGGCACCACGGCAGGACTGGCCTGGGTGGCCATCGCCTCACTGCTCTGGCCGCTGCCCCTGGCCCCCTTCAACGACCAGCGCATCCTGGTGGCAGCGGGCGTTGCTGCCGCCACAGCGGTGTTGGCCGGACGGCAGCGCAGCCGTGCGCAGCTGCTGCAGTTGGCTCTGTTGATTCCCGTGGGGGCGCTGGTGGCCGAATGGCTGCTGCTGCAACTGGCAGTGGCCAGCGGCGAGGGGGATGGGCGACTGCCCGTGGGTGCTGATCTCCCCGGTGAGGCGGTGCTGCTGGGCGGGCTGTTGCTGGGGGTGCTGTTGATCAGCCCCTTGGTGGAGAGCTTCTTTGATCTGCTCACCCGGGCACGGCTGCTGGAGCTGGCCGATCTGGAGCGGCCGCTGCTGCGCAGGCTGTCCTGCGAAGCCCCCGGCACGTTTGAGCACACCTTGATGATCTGCGGCCTGGCGGAGGAGGGGGGCCGGGCGATCCAGGCCGACACCGATCTCATCCGCACCGGGGCGCTGTATCACGACGTGGGCAAACTGCACGGCCCGCAATGGTTCATCGAAAACCAGATGGGCACGGATAACCCCCACGACAAGCTCGATGACCCGCAACTGAGCGCCGGCATCCTCCAGGCCCACGTGGATGAGGGGCTCAAACTCGCCCGCCGCTATCGCCTGCCCCGCCCCCTGGCCGACTTCATCCCCGAGCATCAGGGCACGCTGAAGATGGGTTATTTCCTCCACGAGGCCCGCCGGCGCGACCCGAACATCCGCGAAGCCGATTACCGCTACCGCGGACCGATCCCTCGCAGCCGCGAAACGGCGGTGCTGATGCTGGCCGATGGCTGTGAAGCCGCGCTGCGCTCGCTGCCGCCCGACACCAGCGAACAGGAGGCCCGCTCCATGGTGCGGCGCATCGTGGAGGCCCGCTGGCGTGATGGCCAGCTGCTCGACAGCGGCCTGAGCCTGGCCGAACTGGAGCTGCTGGTGCGGGCCTTCGTGCGGGTGTGGCGCCGGATGCGCCATCGTCGAATCCCTTATCCGATTCCAGCCCGGAAGGGTTACAGCGCCTGATGCCCGCCAGCTCACACCAGACCAACCGCTGGCAGCACGCCTGGTACCCCGTGGCCTTCCTGAGGGATCTCGATCCCACCCGGCCCACGCCGTTCACCCTGATGGGTCACGACCTGGTGCTCTGGTTCGAGCGCAGCAGCGGCGAATGGCGGGCCCTGGCCGATGTTTGCCCCCACCGATTGGTGCCACTCTCCGATGGCCGCCTCAACGCAGCCGGTGAGCTGGAGTGCCCTTATCACGGCTGGACGTTCAACGGCGAGGGGCGCTGCACAGCCATCCCCCAGGCCGCAGACGGCAGCAGCCTTGGCGCCCGCAGCCACTGCCGCAACTACGCCACCGCCACAGGCCAGGGGCTGCTGTTTGTGTTCAGTGGTGATCCAGCGGAAGCCCCATCCCAGCCCCTGCCGCTGGTGCCCTTGATCGAGGAGCCCGGCTGGGTGGTGCAGGACACCTTCCGCGACCTGCCGATGGATGCGCTCACCCTGCTGGAGAACGTGCTGGATGTGAGCCATGTGCCATTCACCCACCACGCCACGGTTGGGCGGCGTGAGAACGCCGGGCCGGTGGAGCTGGAGCTCACCAGCTTCGGCCCAGAAGGCTTCACTGGCCTGTGGCAGGAGGGCCCGAGGCGGGGAAAACTCGGCAGCCAGTTCACCACCTACGCCGCCCCATCACTGATGTGGCACGACCTCACCGCCAAAGGCTTCGCGCGCATCCTCACCGTGGTGTACGCCACTCCGATCCGCCGGGGTGAATGCCGCCTGTTCGCCCGTTTCCCCTTCCAGTTCAACTCCCCCTGGCCGGCGCGCCTACTGGGCCTGCGGCCCCAGTGGCTGCAGCATCTGGGCAACCACGTGGTGCTGGAAGACGACCAACTGTTTCTGCACTGGCAGGAGCGGGTGCTGGAGCAGCGCGGCGGCAGCGAGGAGGCGATTCGCAGCTTTCACCTCCCCACCAGCGCCGATCTCTACGTCCGCGCCCTGCACGACTGGGTGAATCGCTACGGATCTGAGCCGTTCCCAGGCGAACACCTACCGCCTCGCCAGACACGGCACGCCTTGATGGAGCGCTACGAAGCCCACACGCTCCACTGCCGGAGCTGCCGCGGGGCCGATCGTCGCCTGCGGCAACTGCAGCCGCTCTGCTGGGCTGCGGCAGCCATCGCCGCCGTGGCCAGCGCCTGGCTCGGGCCTGGGCTCTGGGGTGTGGTTGCACTGCTGATGGCTGTGGCCGCCGCCGCCGCCGGGCTGCGCATCGCCACCTGGCTGAAACTGCTGCGTTACGGCAGCGGCCTACCGCCACGCAACCGCTGATCCGCCTGGCGCTCAGCCCACCAGGCGCGCCACTTGCGATCGAGGATCAAGCCTGCCGCCACCAGCGTGATGGCATTGGCAACGATCAAGGGCCCGTCGCCGGTGAGCAAGCCGTACACGCCCCACAGGGCAATGCCGGCGGTGAACAGGGCATAAAGGCGCAACGAGATGCCCCGGGTATCGCCGGTGCGCAGGGTTTTGATCGCCTGCGGGATGAAGCTGAGCGTGGTGAGGCTGGCAGCCACATAGCCCAGGGCGGCGATGGCTGGTGGATGGGCGCTCATGGGCTGGGGAGCTCAAAGGGTGTGGGAGCCGTGAACTGAAGGGGCTGGCCGCTGCTGGGGTGCGCAAAGCCAAGGCGGCTTGCATGCAGATGCAGCCGCTGGATCGGTGCCGCCAGCGAAGCCTTGGCATCCGGCCCGTACAACGGGTCTCCCAGGATCGGATGGCGGATGGCCTGCAGGTGCACCCGCAGCTGATGGGAGCGCCCCGTGAGCGGCTCGAGCTCCAGCCGGCTGCAACCGCTACTTTGGTCCAGCAACCGCCAGCGCGTGGCGCAGCCTTTACCGGCAGGATCCACCCCGTAGAGCGGAGGGCGGTGCTGGCGTTTCGCGATCGGCAGCTCGATCAGCCCTTCGGCCTGCTCGGGCACCCCATCCACATCAGCCACATAGCGCTTGTGCACCCGGCGTTCCGCGAACAAGCGACTGAGAGCGCGATGCAGCTCTGGGGTGAAGGCCACCAGGATCAACCCGGAGGTATCGCGATCGAGGCGATGCACCAGCTGGCCTGAGGGCCACTGGCGCTGCACGCGGCTGATCAGGGAGTCGGCAAGCTCCGGCCCCAAACCCGGCTGGCAGAGCAAGCCGTGGGGCTTGTTGAGCACCAGCAGATCGGGGCTGTGGTGCACGATCCAGGCCGGATCCAGCCCATCCGTCATCACCGGCAGCGCTGCATTGGCCGTGGCGACCTGATACCGCCACACTGACAGCAATCGCCCCGGCCCGATGGCTCTGGATCGCTTCAAGCAGGCCCTGGCCGCGCTCCTGGATCAGGCCCCCAGCGATCCACTGGAGCGGGACGAATACTTCGAGCTTCACACCCTGCCCACTGGCGGCGGCAGCGGCTTTGAGGTGGTGATCTGCGATGAAGAGAACGAGATCTTCGCTGTGATCTACACCGATCGCCTGTTCGATGAAGGGGAAGCCGGCCAGGACGAGGTGGAGGCTCTGGTGCCCACCTTCCTGGAGGAGGCCTTCGGCCTCAAGCCCGATGAATGGGAAGCCACAGAACCCTTTGATCTGGGTTGGCGCAGCCGCGAATACCTGTGGTTTATGGAGTTCCGCGTGCCGGGGCTCACACCCACCTGCACGTTCGACTAACGCTCCAGCTGCAGCACCTGCAGCTCCTGGCGAGGGCAACTGATCAGCAACAGCGCGCCTGGGCCCTCCGGCCAGGGCAAACCGGTGGCACGGCGCAGGGCTCCGCGCTCGATCAAGGCCATGCCGCAGGTTTCCACCAGCACCACCGGCAGGCTGCTGTCACTGCCGCGCATCGCTTGCAAATCGAGGGCCTGTTGCACCGCTCGAGTGCTGCGCTCAAGACCGAGCCGCTCCACCAGCTCTCCCCAGAGGTGATTCACGGGGGTGCAACCCGCCAGATCCAGATCGCGCACGTCCATCACTGCCCCTGCCGCAGCACCCCAGCTTGCCCTCTCAATCGCGATGCACCTGCACGAAATGGGGCGCAAACAACAGCACCCGCTCCCCCAGGCGCTCCTGTTGCGCATCAAGGGCAAAGGCACCACCAGCCATGAAATCAGCAGCGCGCTGCATCTGATCCGCCGGCAGGCTGGAGAGATTGAGCAACACCGTGGCGTGATCCCGCAGGGCCATCACCGCCTCCTGCACCCCCTCCAGGCTGGTGGGCTGGATCAGCATCACCTCCGCTCCCCAGACCTGGGGGTTCGGTGCAGCGTCTGGGAAGAAGGGATCCATCCCCGCAGCGTGGCGGCTCCACCGCTGAAGCGCCAGAGGCGCCGGGCCACTCAGGGCTGATCAGGCGCAAACCGCTCGAGCATGTCTTGGGTGGGATGGATCGTTTCGAGCTCGTCTTCGTTGTCGAGAAAGGCTTCGAAGGAGGTGTAGCGGCGAATGCAGGGCGGCGCCTGATCGGCATCCGCAAACACCTGCTCCCAGCTCAGCTCCTTGGGCTTGATCTCCTGAAAATTGAGCAACGCTTCCTCCAGATCGCCGGCATCGCCAACGCCCTCGCCCTGCCAGATCAATTCATAGAAGGTCATCACCAACGGTGCGCTTCACACCAGCTGAGCATGACGCAGCTGTGAAGTAACAACGCATCACAGCCACCAGACAGGTTCAACCCTCTCCCTAGCGTTCGTGCAGCGCAACGGCTTTGCACATGAGCATCGGCGAAGTGTTCCTGGAGAGCCTCTCCACCGGCGTGATCACTAACGAAGAAATCGCCTGGGTCACCAGCATGCAAGCCCAGTTCAATCGGGCTGAAGCGGCGGTCGCACTGAAACTGGGACGGCTGCTTGACAACGGCGCCATCCAGATCGGCTGCCGCCTGCTGCAGGCCTGAACCCGCAACAGGCCTCAGATCAACTCGGGATGGGCTGGATCACCCTTAAACGGCCCCTGAACCGCTGGGGTGATCCAACCGCCGTAAAAACCACCGGGCTGCGGCTCCACCCGTTCACCATCCACCCAGCAACCATCCATCAGGCCTGGATAGAGCGCATACCAACCCGCCAGCGGTGCAAAAGCCGCGGTGGGGTTGGCGTAGCTCCACACCGCCCGCTCCAGCCGCCGATCGCCCACCACCACGGTGAAGTAGTTGGCCACACCTTTCCACTCGCAGAAACTGCGGCCGGCTGCCGGTTCCAGCAGCTCAAGCTGCATGGCCTCCGGTGGCAGGTAGTAGGTGGGTGGGTGAAAGGTTTCCAGCACCCTCAGGCTGCGGCGGGTCTGGGCCAGCAGCTCCCCCAGAGCTCGCACCTCGATCAGCTGCTCACTCGCCACCAGGGCCGGGGGGCGCGGATAGTCCGCCACCCGTTCAGGCATCAGGGCCATGGGATCAACCGGGAATGAAGCTGCGCAGGCGGCGCGCCTCCTCACCGGCTCGGCGCTGCAGCTCCGCATCGCTGAGATGCTCCTCTTCCCGCAGCTGCGCCTCGATCACGTCGTGCTCGCTCACAGCGAAGCCTTCGGCCTGGGCAATCTGCAGAAGCTCCTCCAGATCCAGGGGCTGCTGCAGACGCTCCGCCAGATGGGGCTGCTCGCGTGCGTGGGTGAGGAAAGCGTCGAGCTGTTCGAGCGACACAGAAAGGCCTGAACTGAAGCTGGTCTAGCCAAAAGCCTCGCCAAGGGAGGCGGCGCATTCCAAACTTGACGAATCCGAAGCCGGTCCATGAGCCCCAGCGCCAGCTCCAGCAGCCCGCAAGCCCCCTTACCCACCTGGATGCGCCGCACCGGTGCCGGCCTCACCGCCTTGGTGGCCGTGCTGTTCGTGGTGCTGCTGCTGCAGGTGCGGCAACAGGGTGAACGCATCCAGACCCTGCAAGACAAGCTGCAGACCCTGGAGAACGACAAGGATCTCGATCGCACCAATGCCCTGGAGGAGCAGGTGCGCTCCACCGCTGAGCGCCTGCAAAACCTCGAAGGTCTGGAGCAGACCGTGCAGAGCCTGAGGAGTGAACAGGCCAGCCTGCGAGCCCAGCTGCGCAGCCAGGAGCGCGAGCCCCAGTTCCCCCTCGACAACGGCGTGGATCTCAATGGCCGCACCAGCAAACCCAAGCCGGGCCGCCTGCCCGCCTTGCCGCCGCTGCCCAGCGGTCAGGAATGAAACAACCTGCAGCCGCCCGCCGGCTGGAGCAGGTGCAGCAGCCGGTGATTCCTGTGATGGGGGAACTGATTCGTCAGACCCCCGGCACGCTTTCGCTGGGCCAGGGAATGGTGAGCTGGGGGCCACCAGAGCAGGTGCACCAGGCCGTGGCTGCGGCGCTGCAGCAGCACGATCCAGGCCTCGATCGCTACGGCCCTGTGGCCGGATCCGAGGCGCTGCGTGAAGCACTGGGGTTGTGGCTGCAGCGCGAACAGGGCTTGGACCTGTGCCAGAGCGCGGTGCTGATCACCGCCGGCAGCAATATGGCGTTCAACGCTGTGGTGCAGGTGCTCTGCGACCCCGGCGATGAGCTGATCCTGCCGGTTCCTTACTACTTCAACCACGAGATGGCGATCCGCCTGGCGGGCGCTACGCCCGTTGCGGTGGAGGCCGGCGTGGTGCCGGATTCGGAACGCCTTGCGGCGGCGATCACGCCGCGCACCCGCGCCATCGTGACCATCTCCCCCAACAACCCCAGTGGCGCCGTGTTCCCGCGGGATGTGCTGGCGGCGATCAACCGCCTCTGCGCCGAGCGCGGACTGCTGCACATCAGCGATGAGGCCTACGCGCTGTTCAGCTACGGGGGTGAATCGGTGTGGAGCCCTGGCCGTGGGGCAGGCAGCGGCAGCCACACGATCACGCTTGGATCACTGTCGAAAAGCCATGGCATGGCGGGCTGGCGCATCGGCTGGGCGGTGGTGCCGCAGAGCCTGATGGCCGAACTGGCCAAGGTGCAGGACACAATCCTGATCCACCCACCACAACTCAACCAGCAAGCCGCCCTCGGAGCGCTGGCCGCCGGCGCTGATTGGTGCCGCGGCCAGATTCACGGCCTCGCCGGACGGCGCCAACAGGTTCTCGATGCCCTCAGCCAGCCGGCTGCCCCGTGGCGCCTCCTGGCCCAGCCCGATGGCGCCTTCTATGCCTTGCTGCAGCTTGAGAGCTCCCTCAGCAGCGATCAGGCGATGGAGCAGCTGATCCGCCAGCACCGGGTGGCGCTGGTGAGCGGCAGCAGCTTCGGGCTGAGCGGCTGCTGCCTGCGGCTCAGCTACGGAATGCTCGGGTCTGCAGAGCTCAGCGAAGCCCTGAAGCGCCTGGTGGCAGGCCTGTGGAGCCTGAGCGGAAGCTGAGCTCTGGGCGTTGAGGTGTGCGGTGCTCCGGCTTCAGCCGAAGCCGCCTGGTTTCTCGCGCCCCAATGACAGCGACACGTTGCCGCGCATAGCGGCGGGAGCTGGAGGGGCACCAGGTTGTTGGGGCACCGCCACCACGTTGAACGCCAGCGACCAGCGCTCCCCCTCGCCGCGGAAAGGCGCCACTGAGTGGGGCTGCCAAGCCGGAAAAACATAGAACTCACCAGGCACCGGCAGCACGTATTTGGCCATGCCGGTGCGGAAGCTCTGGATGTGCCACTCCTCCGGGCCGTGGAAACAGAGCTGCCCATCGAAGCTGTCGTTCACGATCTGGGGCGGCACCTGCAGGAAGATCACCCCCGAGAAACTGCCGCCATGGGTGTGGGTGGGGTTGTAGTCGCCGGCGCGCTGCACGTTGAGCCACACATCGATCATCTGCAGCCGGTAACGGCCGGGGGTCCAGGGGCCACGGCCATTGGGTGGCTGTTGATCGATCACATGGCGAATCCAGCGCTCGCAAGCGGGGATCAGCACCGAGGCACACAGCTCGGCCACCGCCGGATACTGGGGCCCCAGCTCCCGCTGCAGCGCCAGCTGCCCGGCCAATTTGGCGGCGGCATCGGGGGTGGAGCCGGGGTCGGCCAACACCTGCTGAGCCAACTGCTGCAGCGCCTCGAGCAAGCGCGGCTCCAGGGTTCCCTTCAGCAGATAGCGAGGAAAGAGGCTGAGCACCTCCATGCTGGTGGAGGCATTGGCGTCATTCGGCTGGGCCATGCGCGATGGAGCGGGCGGTGGCGGCAGCTTCAGCCTTTCACGGCATCGCCGCTGGCGCTGGGCAGGATGTACCGCTGCAAGCCGATGAACAAGGCCAGCACCGGCAGGATTGACACCACTGCGCCGGCGGCAACGAGGCGCCAATCGAGCGAGAAACTGCTGGCCAGTTGCTGCAAGCCCAGGGGCAGGGTGTAGAGATTCGGGTCGTCGAGGATCACCAGCGGCCAGAGGAAATCACTCCAGGTGCCGATGAACACGAACATCGCCAGGGTGATCAGATCGGCTCGGGCCGCCGGGATCATCACGTTCCACCATTCCCCCAGGGGGGTGCAGCCATCGATGCGCGCCGCCTCTTCCAGCTCCACCGGCACGCCGGCAAAGCTCTGGCGCAGCAGAAAGATGCCGAAGGCGGTGGCGGCCTGGGGAATGATCAGCGCCCAGAGGGTGTTGCGCAGCCCCAGCTGCACCATCAGCAGATAGAGCGGGATCATCACCACCTGGAAGGGGATCAGGATCGTGGCCACCACCAGAGCCAGCACCAGGCCGCGCCCGGCGAAGCGCATCCGCGCCAGCGGGTAGGCCGCCAGCGAGCAGAACAGCAGGTTGGCCAGCACCGCCAGGCCGCTCACGATGGCGCTGTTGCGGATGTAGCCGAGCATCGGGTTGTCGGCGAACAACCGTTGATAGGCCTCGAGGCTGGGCTGGCTGGGCAGCAGCGCCGGCGGCGTGGTGAAGATGTTTTCGGCCGGGCCCTTGAGGGAGGTGCTCACCAGCCAGAACAGGGGCACCAGCATCGCTACGGCGATGAGCAGCAGCAGTGCCAACTGCAGCCCACTGGCCAGCAGGCTGCGGGGGCGACCACTCGCGGGTTGAGCCATCAGAGGCGCGGACGCTCCGCCGGGGCGAGATCACCTACCGGCAGAGGAGCCTTCTGGGGGTGCAACGGCGAGCGTTGGGTGCCAGCCACCAAGCGATTCAGCGCATTCACAAACGCCTGCGCCGCGGCCACCACGATGTCGGTGTCGGCGGCATGGCCGGAATACAGAACGCCATCAGCCCGCAGGCGGATCGTCACCTCACCCATGGCATCGATGCCCTCAGTAACCGACTTCACCGAAAACTCCACCAGCTCATTCGGCACCCGTGCCAGCTGATTGAGGGCCTGGCACACCGCATCCACAGGGCCAGTGCCGATGGCGGCTTCGGTGAGCTCAGCACCATCACCGTTCACCAAGGTGACCGTGGCGGTGGGCTGCAGGTTGGTGCCGGTGCTCACCTGCACCAGCTTGAGGCTGTAGCGCGCTTCATCCTGCTGCTGCACCTGCTCGCTCACGATCGCTTCGAGATCGCGATCACTGATCTCACGCTTGCGATCGGCCAGCTCCTTGAAGCGGGCGAAGGCGTCGTCGAGGTCGTCGCGCTCGAGGGTGTAGCCGAGTTCCTCGAGGCGAGCGCGGAAGGCGCTGCGGCCGCTTAGCTTGCCGAGGGAAATGCGGTTATCGGCCAGGCCGATGGTGCGCGCATCGATGATTTCGTAGGTGAGGCGGTTCTTCAGCACGCCGTCCTGGTGGATGCCGCTCTCATGGGCGAAGGCATTCGCGCCCACGATCGCCTTGTTCGGCTGCACCGCCATGCCGGTGAGATTGCTCACCAGGCGTGAGGTTTTGTAGATCTCCTCGGTGCGCACCCCCGTCAGGGGCTCGGTGCTGTCTGCAGGGCGACCCAGGAAGGGGTTGTAGTAGCTGCGGCGCACGTGCAGCGCCATCACCAGCTCCTCGAGGGAGGCGTTACCGGCGCGTTCGCCGATGCCATTGATCGTGCACTCGAGCTGGCGGGCGCCGTTCTTCACCGCCTCGAGGAAGTTGGCGACAGCCAGGCCCAGATCGTTATGGCCGTGCACGGAGATCACGGCCTGATCGATGTTGGGCACATGGCGGTTGATGCCATCGATCAGGGCACCAAATTCCGTTGGGGTGGCATAACCCACCGTGTCGGGAATGTTGATCGTGGTGGCGCCAGCGGCAATGGCGGCCTCGATCACCTGATACATGAACTCCGGATCGGAGCGGCCGGCGTCCTCGCAGGAGAACTCCACGTCGTCGACGAGGGAGCGGGCATAGGCCACCATCTCGCCGGCGATCTGCAGCACCTCGGCGCGGCTCTTGCGCAGCTTGTGCTCCAGATGGATGTCGCTGGTGGCGATGAAGGTGTGGATGCGCTTGTTCACCGCCGGAGCGACGGCCTCGGCGCAGGCCTTGATGTCGCCCTTGGCCGCCCTGGCCAAACCGCAGATCACCGGACCATCAGCCGTGCCCACCGTGGCGGCAATGCGCTGCACGGCATTGAAATCGCCAGGGCTGGCAAAGGGGAAACCGGCCTCGATGATGTCGACGCCCAGGCGAGCCAGCTGCTGCGCGATCGCCAGCTTTTCCTCCAGGTTGAGGCTGGCGCCAGGGGACTGCTCCCCATCGCGCAGGGTGGTATCGAAAATCAATACCCGGCCGGGATCGCGGGCCATGACGGCTACAAGTCGGAATGGTTATGAGTTAGCCCCATCCTAGGGGTGCGGCCTCAGCTGCGACCAACGCTGGCCAGCGGTGCCTCGTTTTTCTCCAGCTGCGGCCTCAGCTCGGCCAGATCCACAAAACGATCCGCCGCATTGCGCAGTTCACGGGGCACCATGCCGTCGGTGCTGATCAGCACCACCTTCACCCCCTTGATCCGCAGCACCTCCACCAGCCGCTCCAGATCGCGGCTGCCGCTGAGCAGCCACACTTCATCAATGCGATGGGCCACCGACAACAAATCGATGGCGATCTCGACATCGAGATTGGCGCGAGCGAACTGGCGCTGATCGGCATCCCCGCCAAATTCCCGCAGGGGCTTGGTCCGCACCGTGAACCCCAGGCTGGTGAGCGCATCGCGGAAGGGGCGTTGATCGGTGGGGTCCTTCAGGCCCGTGTACCAGAAGGCCGAGCCAATCTCCACACCCGCCGTGGCTGTGGCATGGGCCAGCAGCCGGCGGGGGTCGAAAAACCAGCCCAGCTTCTGCTGCACGTAGAACATGCTGTGGCCGTCGACCGCCAGAGCCAGCTGCATCGCTGCCGAATCACTGGCTTGAGCCTAAAAGCAGCGCGTAAAGTCGCCCCACTCTGAGCTGGGACCTTGGCCACCGGCGCACTGGCCACGGAGACCACCACCCACGGCGAACTCGCCCTGGTGTTGCACGCTCATCTGCCCTACGTGCACTCCAGCGAACCGGGTTCGCTGGAGGAAGACTGGTATTTCCAGGCGCTGCTGGAGTGCTATCTGCCCCTGCTGGACGTGCTGGAAACGGCCGCCGCCGATCCAGCCCAGCACCCCCGGCTGAGCATGGGCCTCTCGCCCACGCTGCTCTCATTGCTGAGCAGCCGCACCCTGAGCGAGCGGTTCGGCCCCTGGCTGGCGGTGCGCCAGGAACTGCTGCTCCAGGCCCCGGCCGGCTTTGAAGCCGCCGCCGCCGATCTCGCCCAGCAACTGAGCAGCGCCTCAGCCGCATGGCACCGCTGCAACGGCAACCTGCTGCCGCGCTTCCAGCGGTTGCAGCAGGCGGGGGTGCTGGATCTCCTCACCTGCGCCGCCACCCACGGCTACCTGCCGCTGTTGCGGGATTCCCCCGAAGCGGTGCGAGCGCAACTGCTCACGGCCGTGCGCGAACACCAACGGCTGCTGGGAGTGCGGCCCCAGGGCATCTGGCTGCCGGAATGCGCCTACTACGAAGGCCTCGATCGCCTACTGGTGAGCTGCGGCCTGCGCTACGCCATCCTCGACGCCCACGGCCTGCTGCACGGCCAGCCCAGGCCTCGCTACGGGGTGTATGCCCCCATCTGCACTCCAGCGGGGATGGCCTTCTTCGGGCGTGATAGCGAATCCACCCTGCCGGTGTGGAGCGCCCGTGATGGTTACCCCGGCGATGCCAGCTACCGGGAATTCCACCGCGATCTGGGCTGGGATCTCCCCGAGGTCGAACTCGAACAGCGCGGCATTGGCTGCCGCCGGCCGCTTGGTCTGAAGCTGCACCGGGTGAGCAGCCGCGACTGCGGCCTCGATGCCAAGCAGGCCTATGAGCCAGCCGCCGCCCATGCCAGTGCTCAGCGCGATGCAGCTCACTTCCTGCAAGGTCGCGCCCGGCACCTGCAGCAGCTGCAGACCGCCATGGAGCGTCCGCCCCTGCTGGTGGCCCCCTTCGATGCCGAACTGTTCGGGCATTGGTGGTTTGAAGGCCCGCGCTTTCTGGCGGAGCTGTTCCGCCAGGCACCCGCCAGCGGCGTGGGGCTCACCACCCTCCGCGACACCCTCAGCCGCGGCGACAGCCTGCAGCTCTGCCAGCCCTCCCCCTCGAGCTGGGGCCAGGGCGGCTACCACAACTACTGGCTCAACGACAGCAACGCCTGGGTGATTCCGGAGTGGAACCGAGCCTCGCGGGCCATGGTGGCCCGGGTGAGCCGCGGCGTGGGCAGCGAACAGGCGCGGGAGCTGCTCAACCAGGCGGGCCGCGAACTGCTGCTGGCCCAGAGCTCCGACTGGAGCTTCATCCTGCGGGCGGGCACCACCACCGAACTGGCGCGCGAGCGGATCGAGCGGCATCTGGGCCGCTTCTGGCGGCTACTGGGGGCCATCGATGGCGAGGTGGAACTACCCGATGGCTGGCTGGAAGCCGTCCGCGCCGAAGATGCGCTCTTCCCGCTGATCAACGCCGCAGACTGGGCGCAGATCCCAGCTGCTGCACCCTGACCTCCACCGCCGCGCTCGGCCCTCACCAGCAACTGGAGCTACTGGCTCGGGCTCTGCCCGCTGAGCAGCAATTCGAAGCGAGCCTGCAACAGCGCCAACTCAGCGCGCCCCGCCGCAGCGCCCTGCGGGTGTTGCAACTCAACCTGGGCAAGCTCTGCAACATGCGCTGCAGCCACTGCCACGTGGATGCGGGCCCCCATCAGGGGCAGACCCTGATGCCTGATGGCGTAGTGGAGGAGTGCATCGCGGCCATGGCGCGGCTGCGGCCGGCGGTGGTGGATCTCACCGGCGGTGCACCGGAACTGCATCCGCGCTTCAAGGAGCTGGTGCTGGCGGCCCGGGCTCAGGGCTGTCATGTGATTGATCGCTGCAACCTCACGGTGCTGCTGCTGCCAGCGCTGCGGGATCTAGCGGCCTTCCTCGCAGAGCAGCAGGTGGAGATCGTGGCGAGCCTGCCCCAACCCGAAGCCGAGAGCACCGATGCCCAGCGCGGCGATGGCACCTGGGAAGCCTCGATCGAAGCGCTGCGGCGGCTCAACCAGCTGGGCTACGGCCAGGGTGATCCCCGGCGGCAGCTCACGCTGATGAGCAACCCTTCCGGCACCCGCCTGCAGCAGCTCACCCCGTGCGACTCGGCCCAGTGGAAACGCCGTCTGCAGGAGCTGGCGGGAGTGCAGTTCGATCAGTTGATCGGCCTCAACAACATGCCGATCGCCCGCTTCTTGGAGCAACTGCAGCGCGATGGCCATGTGAATTGCTACTTGAAGCTGCTCCACGACGCCTTCAACCCCGAGGCACTCAACGGCCTGATGTGCCGCGACACGCTCTCGGTGGCAGCAGATGGTCAGCTGTTCGACTGCGACTTCAACCAGATGCTCGAGCTACCGCTCGGCAGCACCCCGACCACGATCGCGAGGATTAGGCGCGAACAGCTCGAGCAACGCGCCATTCACTGGGGCAATCACTGCTTCGGCTGCACCGCCGGCCAGGGCAGCTCCTGCGCCGGGGCTACGGCCTGAGCATCCGCAGACCCAACGGCAACTCCCGGCCCTGCATCAGCATCAGCCCGGCCTTCACGCTCCAGGGCGCCAGCACAAACAAGCGCACCATCGCTGCAATCAAGGCAGGCAGGCTGAGGGTGTTGGTGAGAAAGCCAAACCACTGCTCGCGCGGCAAGGAGAAGAAAGTGGTGAAGTGAGCCCGCAGCTGCAGCTCGGAAAACCGCATCAACTTCTCCAGGCCAAAGCGATAAAGCGCATGCCGGCGCTGCAGCTCCAGGGGCCAGAGCGCCTGCCAGGCCTGAACCGCCAGCTGCTGGCCGCGGGCTTGGGGATCCTGCAGGCCAGCGGCGATCGCCTCGGCCAGGGCCGGTGCCCGCCGCAACAGCGATCCCACCATGTACCCCGAGGCCGGATGCACCATCGAAGCCGAGCCGCCGAAACCAACCACCCGTTGTCGCAGATCCGGCAGGGGCAGGTTCATCGGGAATAGGCACAACTCCTCATGCTGGACCTCCTCCACGCTGATGCCGCGCAGAGCCAAACGCCGCATCAACCGGTCCTTGAGCAGCTCGTAAGGCACCGGGGGCGCCAAGGCGAGCGACGTCTCCTCCACGAAGAACACCCCCTCGCCGCAATCCATCGCATAGAGAAAGGTGGGCGGGCCGCAGCGCCGCTCCGCTTCGCTGAGGTGATCACAGCGGTAATCCATCAGCACGAACTGGCCGGGATCCACCGGCGGCGCTGAAAAGCGCCCAACGATGCCGTAAGCGGCCTGACCCGCCACCGGACCTTCATCGGGGCGCTGCACAAAGGGTGAGTGATGGCCGCTGGCATCGATCACCAACCGCGTCTGCAGGCGCTCACCAGCCTCGGTGATCACCACCGAGCCATTGGCATCGTGCTCGATGGCAACAGCCCGGCCCCGATGCCAGCTGGCACCAGCGTCCTGACAGGGCGTCCACCAATGCTGCTGCAGAGCCGTCTTGTCGAACAGGCCGTAGTCGATGCCATGGGCCATGGCGGGAGTGGCGAGTCGATCACCGAAATAGCTGCGGGTGTCGTGCCAGCGATGGCCCAACAACGGCTGCAGGCCGAGCTCGTCCACCTCCGGGCCCCAGATGCCGTAGGTGTTGGGCCAGGGGGCCGTTGGATCCTCCGGCGCCAAACCCTGCACGGCCACGCCCCGTTCGCAGAGGGCGGCCGCGATGCAAAGGGCTGCCGGTCCGGCACCAAGAACCAGGACGTCGATCGGAGCGGACTGCCCCATCAGAGCTGAACCTCCAACACCGCTCGGTTATTGGCCTGAAGCGCCTCGCTATCCAGAATCTGTCGCTCGGGATCGGCGATCACCTCGATGCGATGGCCCCCTGGGCGCAGATCCAGCGGCACGCTGAACTGCTCACTCGCTCCTGCGGCCAGCCAAGGCAGGCGCAGATAGCGATGGCCGGAGTAGCGATCGTTCACCACCACGGCGACCCCCACATCGCTCACATCCATCGCTCCGAGATTCACCACGCTGAAGCAGGCAGCCCCCGCCTCGAAGCGCAGCTGCTCCACAGCCAGATCACTCACCAGCGCGTGCAGCTGCTGCAGCGGATAGAGCGCGAGGCGCCGCACCGCCCGCAGCGCCGTGCCGGGGTGCTCATGATGCAGATGGCCGCCATAGCGCAGATCCACGCTGCAGCCATGCAGATGCAGATGAGCGCCCTCCGCGGGGATGGTCCCGCGTCCGGTGGCGGGATCGGTGTCAAAAAAACCGCAGCACTCCCATTGGAGTGAACGGCCTAGGTAGCGAATGGGATCGGCGGGATCGCCAGGGTCCTGCTCAGCCAGGCGGTAGTGCTGCAGCAGTTGATAGATGCTGCGGCTGGCGGTGCCCTCACTGGCCGCGCTGCTGGCGATGGCGGTGTTGCGGCGCTGCTGGCCCATGCACAGTTTGGAGGCCACCGTGATCACCAGCGAGCGCCAATCGAGCTCGGCCCTCAACCCATAGATCGGCGCCTCATCCAAGCGGCCTTGGCGTCGCACCTGCGCAATCGCCTGACCCACCAGCTCCTGCAACGGCACCCCCTCCACATCTCCAAGCTCGGCCGGATCCACCAGCACCTTGAGGGCCGCAGCATCACCGCTGAAGCACACATAGGGGAAGTGAGCGCTGCCATCGCCGCTCTGCAATGCACGGATGACGCCATCACTGGCCTGGCATTTCCAGATGGTGGTGTTGCCGGTGGCATTCGGCAGAAAGGTGAGCTCGCCGTTATCGATGCTGGTGGTGGTGCCTAAACCGAGCACATCGCCATTGAGCGGAATGGCCTCGAGGGGGAGGTGTTCATGCACATCCCCCTGGATCAGATCGCTCACCGTGTTAGCGATCCAGAGATCGCCGCGGTGATCAGGCATCGGCAGCGGTGTCCACCGGGGCCGCCTCGCCGGCAGCCACCGAATCCGCGGCTTCCTCCTCAGCCGCAGGCGGCACCAGCACCACCTCCGAAAGGCGATCACCGCTATCGAGGCGCTGCAGGCGCACGCCGGTGGCCGCCCGCGACTGCTGCGGCACGGCATCAGCCTGCATGCGCACAATCACACCCTTCTCGCTCACGAGCAGCAGCTCCTCACCCGCGCCGAGCACCTTCAGCCCCACCAACACATCACCATCGCGGCGGAACTTCATGCAGCGCAGGCCCATACCGGCCCGCTTCTGCAGGCGGAACTGATCCACCGGCACCCGCTTGCCCAAGCCGCTGGCCGAAGCCACCAGCACCCAGGGGCCCTCACTGGGGGCCACCTCTTCGGTGTCTTCTTCATCGGCGGCAGCGCTGCTGCTTTCCACCCGATCGGCGAGCTCAACCGGCAGCACATCCATGCTCACGAGCTGATCGCCGGGGCGCAGATTCATCGCCCTCACGCCGCGAGCGGTGCGACCTAGGGGCCGCAGCTCCTCATCGCTGAGGCGGAAGTGGATGGTCATCCCGTTGCGGGAGCCGATCAGCAGGCTGTCGCAGGGCTGGGCGAGACGGACCCAGGTGAGGGCATCGCCTTCCTCCAACGAGATCGCAATCAGACCATTGGAGCGAATGTTGGCGAAGGCCGAAAGACGGGTGCGCTTGATATAGCCGCCGCTGGTGAGCATCACCAGAACCGCGTCTTCAGCAAATTCACTCACCGCCAGCAGTGAGGTGATCTGCTCTTCGCGCGGGATCGGCAGCAGCTGCACGATCGGCGTGCCCTTGGCGGTGCGGCTGCACTGCGGCACCCGGTAGGCCGGCACGGTGTACACCACACCGCGATCGGAGAACAGCAGCAGCGAATCGTGGTCGTTGCAGCTGATAAACAACCGCACCGCCTCTTCGCCCTGGCTGCGAGTGCCGGCCTTGCCGCGTGTACCGCGACTGGTGGCTTCGAATTCGCTCACCGGCATCCGCTTGAGGTAGCCGTTCTCGGTGAGCAGCACCACCGAGCGCTCGTTGGCGATCAGATCGATGTCTTCGAGGCCACCCTCCACATCGAGGATCTCGGTGCGGCGAGGCGAGTCGTAGCGGGAGCGCAGCACTCCGAGCTCCTCGGTGATCAGCGCCAGCACCCGCTCCTTGCGGGCCAGGATGTCTTTGTAGTCGGTGATCTTGGCGAGCAGATCCTCGTGCTCAAGCCGGATCTTGTCGGCCTCCAGGGCCGTGAGCCGCCGCAGCTGCATTTGCAGGATGGCGTCGGCCTGGATGTCGCTGAGGCCGAAGCGATCCATCAGCTCCGCCCGAGCCGTGGCGGTGTCGGCGGCGGCGCGGATCAGGGCAATGATCGCGTCGAGATTGTCGAGGGCGATCAGCAAACCCAAGAGGATGTGATCGCGCTCCTCGGCTTTACGCAGGAGGTAGCGGGTGCGGCGCTCGATCGTCTCGACGCGGAAGTCGAGGAACACCTCGAGCATCTTGCGCAGGGTGAGCAGCACCGGCTCAGCCTTCACCAGCGCCAGCATGTAGGCACTGAAGTTGCTCTGCAGCGGCGTGAGCTTGAACAGGTTGTTGAGCACCACCTGCGGGTAGGCATCACGGCGCAGCTCGATCACGATGCGCATGCCATCGCGATCGGATTCATCGCGGATGTCGGCGATGCCTTCGAGCTTTTTGTCGTTCACCAGCTCGGCGATGCGCTCGATGAGCGCTGCCTTGTTGGTTTGATACGGAAGCTCCGTGATGATCACCGCATCGCGGTCGGGCCGGCCCTTCGCTTCGATCATTTCAATCGAGGCCACGCCGCGCATCGTCACCGAACCACGGCCGGTGGTGTACATCTCGCGGATGCCACTGCGGCCGAGGATCTGGCCGCCGGTGGGGAAATCGGGGCCGGGGATCAGCCGCATCAGCTCGCGATCTTCGAGCTCCGGGTTCTCGATCAGCGCCAGCAGGCCATCGATCAGCTCCGTGAGGTTGTGGGGAGGGATGTTGGTGGCCATCCCCACGGCGATGCCGGTGGAGCCGTTGAGCAGCAGCTGCGGGATGCGCGAGGGCATCACCGTGGGTTCCTGCTGCGAGCCGTCGAAGTTGTCGATGAAATCGACGGTTTCGCACTCGATGTCTTCGAGCAGGCTGTCGGTGGTGAGCGCCTGCAGCCGCGATTCGGTGTATCGCATGGCGGCGGGCGGATCGTTATCCACCGAACCGAAGTTGCCGTGGCCGTCGATCAACGGCATGCGCATGGAGAAATCCTGCGCCATCCGCACCAGGGCGTCGTACACCGCGGTGTCGCCATGGGGGTGGTACTTACCGAGCACCTCACCCACCACACGGGCGCACTTTCTGTAGGGCCGGTCGCTGGTGAGGCCCAGCTCATACATCGCGTAGAGGATGCGGCGATGCACCGGCTTGAGGCCGTCGCGGGCATCGGGCAAAGCCCGGCCCACGATCACGCTCATCGCGTACTCCAAGTAGGAGCGCGACATCTCGTTGCGCAGATCGGCCTGGATGATGCGGCCGTCTGAATCGCCTGGTCCGCCTGGACCGGTTGGGTCTTCCCCGTCCCCGGGTGTCATCGCGCCGGGTTCGGTTGGATCCGCCATTCGACAGGACTTTGATTAGAACGCATTTTATCGGTTGTTGCGCCTGTGTCTGCCGCCCGCGGGAGTGCGCCCGCCCGAAGCGAGCCCGAGCTGATTGCCCTGCAGCAGCGCGGCGATCTGCAGGTGTGCACAGCCGGGCAATTTCGCGATCGCGTGGCGGAGTTGGGGCTGGAGGAGGCCTTCCGCCAAACCCATGTGGTGGTCGCCAGCGAGGCCGGCTTCACCGCCCAGGCATCGCTGGTGCTGCATCTCGGCCCGAGCGATCCACCGATCCGGATCGAACGCTTCCGGCTGGGGGCCGCCGAAGCCGGAGGCGGCCATGGCAACACGGATCTCGTGCTGCCGATGCAGGGCGGTGGTGCCGCCGCCCTCGAAGCACTGCTGCAGGGGAGGTCGCTTCCCTTCAGCGCCAGCGGCCAGGCCAGCCCGCAACAGCCGCGCCAAGAGCTGGAAACTCAGCTATCGCTGCAGCAGATCGGAGCCGGCCAACTGCTCCTCCACCGCGCCATCGCCGAAAACGGTGTGGTGGCGGTAAGCAGCCGCGATGGACTCACACCCACTCCCTGGGGGCCGGTGCTGGGCCCCATGGGTAGTGCCCTATTCAGCTGCGCCGGAGCCGGCAGCATTGGCATGACGATGCCCGGCCTGCAGGCGCTCGGCCCCGGTTCACCCGTGCTGGTGGCCGGCGCTCTGGGCTGGGTGAGCGGCGCCGGCGCTGGCCACAATCCCCAGGCACGCCGCCAGGCCAGTGGCCATGCCCTCAGCCCAGGGGCCAGCTGCGCCGTGAGCGTGGATCTGCACGGCCTGGAGCGGCGCTGGATTCGCTCCTGCGAGCACAGGCAGGAGGGCAGTGGCCTGCTGGTGGCCCTGGCGGCACCGGTGCCGCTGCTTGATCTCGCTGCGGCCCGCCAGGCTGCCTGCGGCAACGAGCAACTCCAGGCACCGGTGCTCGATTACGGCATCCCGCGCCGAGTGCGCCCCAGCCTTGGGAGTGTCAGCTACGCCCAGCTGCTCAGCGGCAGGCTCACCCTCGGCGAGCAGCGCATCCGCTGCGCACCGGCCCACAGCCCCCGCCTTGCCGAGGAGATCGGTGCGGAGCTCTGCGAGCGGCTGCGATCCGGCCGATTCCCCATCCGCCTTCCCCTGGTGGGCCTGCCGCAACGCCCTGCACTCCTGCCGCTGGAGTGATTTCTGTAGGAATTCAGCCGTAAGCTCCCTGGCTGAAGCAATCGCCACCGACCATGTCCGACGCTGCTGACCCCAAGCCGGACACCGAGCAGCAGGTCGAGCCCGTGGTGCTGGGCACTGAAACAACACCGGAGCAGGAGCCGATGGGAGAGGCCGCTGCCGTGAGCAGCGAAGAGCCCCTCAACCAAACGCCGCCCACCGAAACACCGGCCACCGAGGCAGTGGCAGCGCCGGTCGAGGCCACAGCCGAGCCCGCCAACCCAGAACCCACAGCCGAGCCTCCTGCCCCCACCGATATCCCCACCGTGGCCAGCACCCTGGAGGTGCCCGCCAGCCCGCAGCTGGCAACCCCGGCAGCCGATCAGGACGGCGGCGAATGGGAGCTGCTGGTGGAGAAGGTTCGAAACTGGATCAGCAGCGGACAACTGCAGGAGCAGTGGCAGAGCGCCCGCACTCCGCTCAGCCTGCTGGCCGGCTTGATCGCTGTGCTGCTGGTGCTGCGGGTGTATTCCGCCGTTCTGGGGGTGCTCGACAGCATTCCGCTGCTGCCAGGGCTGCTCGAGCTGGCCGGCCTAGTGGCCGTGGTGCAATTCAGCCTCACCCGCCTGGTGCGCAGCAACGATCGCCGCGAGGTGATCGAGGGTCTCAAGCAGCGCTGGCAGAGCTTCCGGGGCCGCGGCTGATCCCACCTCCCTGCAAGGACGCCATCGGGCCGGTTGATAGCTTGGCTCGATTGCGTCATGGATTTCGGTGGAGATTCAGCTCGGTCGTTCCCGCACTGTTCGCCGCGCCTACGGCATCGATGAAATCGCTCTCGTGCCAGGCGGTCGCACCGTGGATCCTGCGGTCACCGACAGCAGCTGGACCCTCGGGGGTGTAACCCGCGAAATCCCGATCATCGCCAGCGCCATGGATGGCGTGGTGGATGTGGGCATGTGCGTGGAGCTCACCAAACAGGGCGCCCTCGGCGTGCTGAATCTCGAGGGTGTGCAGTGCCGCTACGACGACCCCAACCCCGCCCTCGATCGCATCGCTGCGGTGGGCAAGGAGGAGTTCGTGCCGCTGATGCAGGAGCTCTACAGCCAGCCGGTGCGTGAAGACCTGATCCGCAAGCGCATCGCTGAAATCAGGGAGCGCGGCGGCATCGCCGCCGTGAGCGCAACTCCCGTTGCTGCTTTGAAGTTCGGCAAGGCCATCGCCGAAGCCGGCGCTGATCTGTTCTTCGTGCAAGCCACGGTGGTGAGCACCGAGCACGTGGGTCCTGAGGGTCAGGAAAGCCTCGATCTCGAAGCCCTCTGCCGCGACTTCGGCGTGCCGGTGATCATCGGCAACTGTGTCACCTATGAGGTGGCCCTCAAGCTGATGCGCGCCGGTGCCGCCGGCGTGATGGTGGGCATCGGCCCCGGTGCCGCCTGCACCAGCCGCGGCGTGCTTGGCATCGGCATCCCCCAGGCCACCTCAGTGGCCGATTGCGCCGCCGCCCGCGACGACTACATGAAGGAGAGCGGCCGCTACGTGCCGATCGTGGCCGACGGCGGCATCGTCACCGGCGGTGACATCTGCAAGTGCCTGGCCTGCGGTGCCGATGCCGTGATGATCGGCTCCCCGATCGCCCGCGCCGCCGAGGCTCCCGGCCGCGGTTTCCACTGGGGCATGGCCACCCCGAGCCCGGTGCTGCCCCGCGGCACCCGCATCAAGGTGGGCACCACCGGCAGCCTCGAGAAGATCCTGCGCGGCCCCGCCTCCCTCGACGACGGCACCCAGAACCTGCTGGGTTGCATCCGCACCTCCATGGGCACCCTGGGCGCCCGCACCCTCAAGGAGATGCAGCAGGTGGAAGTGGTCGTGGCCCCTTCGCTGCTCACCGAGGGCAAGGTGTATCAGAAAGCCCAGCAGCTGGGCATGGGCAAATAGCCCGTCATCACTGACGCGGAAGACAGCGGCGTTACCCTCATGTCGTGCGGGCTCCGGCCCACACACTCCTCACACCCCCCGGCCCGGCGCGTCCGGGCCTTCTGTCTTCTTTACGAGTTCCGGCAGGGCCAAAGCCTTCCCGGAAACCATTGCTAGATTCCCAAAACACTGACCCAAACTCGGATGTCCAGCGCCGCAGCCGTCACCGACGCATCCTTCGAGCAAGACGTGCTCAAGAGCGATGTGCCTGTGCTTGTGGATTTCTGGGCCCCCTGGTGTGGCCCTTGCCGCATGGTCGCCCCGATCGTTGACGAGATCGCCAAGGAATTCGAGGGCAAGATCAAGGTGTTCAAACTGAACACCGACGAGAACCCCAACGTGGCGAGCCAGTACGGCATCCGCAGCATCCCCACCCTGATGGTGTTCAAGGACGGCCAGAAGGTGGACACCGTGGTAGGTGCCGTGCCCAAGACCACCCTCTCCGGCACCATCGCCAAGTACCTCTGATCAGGCGGGGGTGGGATCAACGCCCAGATAGCCTCAAAGCCCGGCCTAGAGCCGGGCTTTTTCATGCCACTTCATGCGACAGATCCACACCAATCCCCCCGATCACCCCTTCGGCTGATGGAGCAGAGCCCCCTTCAGGCCCTCGATCAGGCGCTGCAAAACCACCCGCAGCGCCGCGCGATCGAGCGCAGCATCGTGAGCCTGCTGGAGATTGCCAAGGGCAGCACCGATGTCGATGAATGGCGGCTGATCAACGGAGCCCTCGCCGACATCCGCGATGGTCTCAGCGTGTTCGCCCCGCACCGGCGGACCCGGAAGGTCACCGTGTTCGGCTCAGCCCGAACCAGCCCGGAAGAGCCCGCCTACAAGCTGGCCCAGGAGCTGGCGGTGGAAGCCGTGGCACGCGGCTTCGAGGTGATGACGGGTGCCGGCGGCGGAATCATGGAGGCCGCCAACAGTGGGGCCGGCTGTGAGAACAGCATCGGCCTCAATGTGGATCTGCCGTTTGAGCAGCACGCCAACCGCTTCGTGAATGCCTGCGATGGCCGCCTGCTCCACTTCCGTTACTTCTTCACCCGCAAACTCTTTTTCCTGCGCGAGAGCGATGCCCTGGTGGTGATGCCGGGGGGATTCGGCACCTTTGATGAGCTGTTTGAATCGCTCACCTTGATCCAAACAGGCCGCACACCACCCATCCCGCTGGTGATGCTGGCGCCGAGCGGCGATCGCTTCTGGCCCGACTGGCTGCAGGACATCCAAAGTGATCTAGCCAGCCGCGCTCTGATCTCCCCGGAGGACACCAGCCTGCTCAAGCAGGCCAGCACCGCCGCCGAAGCGATGCAGCACATCTGTCATTTCTATCGGGTGTTCCACACGGCGCAGTTCGCCGAAGACCGGATGGAGCTGCTGCTGCACAGTGAGCTCCCCGCAGACACCGTGGCCGAGCTCAACCGGGAGTTCGACGATCTGGTGGATGAGGGCAGCCTCAGCCAAGGCGAAAGCTGCGATAGCAACGGCATCCTGCGGCCCTGCTTGCGCTTCCACCTCGATCGCCGCCGGGTGGGGCTGCTCTATCAGCTGATCGACCGGCTCAATGATCTGCCTCTGGAGGTGGCACCGGCGATCGAGCAACCTGGAGAAAGGATCCGCTCTGCCCTCTCCTGTTCATGAGCACCATCGGCCTGATCGATTACGGCATGGGCAATCTGCATTCGGTGCAGCGGGCTTTTGAACGCCTGGGCTGCCGGATCCAGGCCGTCACCGCGACCGATCAGATGCAGGGCTGCGATGCCCTCGTTCTGCCTGGGGTAGGAGCCTTCGATCCCGCCATGCAGCGCCTGGAGCAGTCAGGGCTGGCCGACGGCCTGCAGCAGTGGTGCCGTTCTGGTGGAGCTTTGCTGGGCATCTGCCTGGGCCTGCAACTGCTGTTCGAGGGCAGCGATGAAGGGGAGCGGTGTGGGCTTGGCCTGCTGAAGGGCCACGTCGCCGCCCTGCCGAAACAGCCGGGCCACCCGGTGCCCCACATGGGTTGGGAGCCCCTGCAGCCACACACCCCCAGCCCCCTGCTGCCGCCCGATGGCCAGCCCGCCTGGATGTATTTCGTGCACTCCTATGCGGCCGTACCGAGCGAACCCAGTTGCACCACAGCGGCGGTGACGTTCGGAGAGCACAGCATCACCGCAGCCGTCTGGCAGGGGCGCATCGGTGCCTGCCAGTTCCACCCGGAGAAATCCAGCCTCAGTGGTGAAGCCATGCTCCGCCGCTGGCTCGCCTGGGTGGACCAACCGGGATGAGCCTGCGTCTCAGTGGTGGCCGGCGCCTGCAGAGCCCGCCGGGGAACACCGCTCGCCCCACCCCCTCGCGGGTGCGGCTGGCGGTGATGAACATGTTGGCCGCCGAGCTGCCCGGCAGCCGCTGGCTGGATCTGTTCTGCGGCAGTGGCGTGATGGGCTGTGAAGCGCTGCAGCGGGGCGCTGCTGCTGTGGTGGCCGTGGATCAGCAACGGGCGATGGCGAACACCAGCCGCGCCAATCTCGAACTCACCGCCTCTGGGCTGACGCCCACGCCCCAGCTGCAGGTGGAGTGCCAGGAGGTGGTGCGCTGGCTCGAGGCCGGTCGCCCGGCTGCCCTGCCGCCGTTCGATCTGATTTACGCGGATCCGCCCTACGCGGCCGGGCTCTATGGACCCGTCGCCGCAGCGGTGCTGCAGGGCGATTGGCTGAGCAGCCAAGGGTTGTTGCTGGTGGAATGCAGCTCTTCAGCCCTGCCCACCCACTCAGGTGGCGCGTTTGAGGGGTGGGAACTGCTTAAGCAAAAACGGTATGGCAGCAGCTCAGTCCTAATGCTGGCTGCTGCCTGTTGAGGAACCGAAAACTGGGGGCTTCAGCCGCCCAGGGCGCTACCGCGGCGGTACTGGTTCCAGGCAGCCACGAACAGGCCGGCGAGCGTCACGGGAATCAGACCGAGCACGATGCCGCAGAGCAGGGGTTCGATCATGGGGTGACACACCAGCGTTGGTTGCACAATTCTTTCACGCGCTCGTGCCCAGCGCGAATCCCCCACACCATCTGTGACTGCATCGTCCACCCCTGAGAGCACCAAGCCCGCTGGCGCCAGCCGGGGCTTGATTCCCGCCCTGGTGCTGCTGGCCGCTGCCTGCATTGCAGCGCTCGCACTGGTGGTTCTGCCGGCTGCCCGCAGCGATCCCTACACCCGCAGCACCCTGCAACTGAGCGGCGCAGCCGATCGGGGCGAACAGCTGTTTCTGATCAACTGCGCCGGTTGCCATGGCATCGCCGCCCAAGGGCTGGTGGGCCCGGATCTGCATGGGGTGGACAGCCGTAAGAACAACCGTCAGCTGATTCAGCAGGTGGTGAGCGGCCGCACCCCGCCAATGCCGCGGTTCCAACCCGACCCCCAGGCCATGGCGGACTTGCTGGCCTACCTGCACACGCTCACATGAGCCTGGCGGTGGTGCTGGTGGAGCCCGCAGGCCCGCTCAACGTGGGCAGCGTGGCTCGGCTCTGCGCCAACTTCGCCATCGAGCAGCTGCGGCTGGTGGCACCGCGCTGCGATCACCGCGGCCCCGAAGCGCGGCAGATGGCCGTGCACGGTGAGGCACTGCTGGAGCAGGCCACGCTCTATCCCGATCTGGCCGCCGCCATTGCCGACTGCCAGCGGGTGGTGGCCACCAGCGGCCGGATTGAAACCGAAAGCCTGCCGCTCAGCGAGCCGGGTCAGGCCTTCCGCTGGCTCTGCCAGGACAGCAGCATTCAAGAAGGCGGCTCGAGAGACAGCCATCACCGGATGGCGGCCCTGGTGTTTGGGCGCGAAGACAGGGGGCTGAGCAATGCCGAACTGCTTCAGGCCGGACGGGTGGTACGCCTGGCCACCAGCGAGGCCTATGCCTCCCTCAACCTCTCCCACGCGGTTGCGATCTGCCTGCACGAGCTGCAGGCCTGCCGCACGCAGCCTCTGCCCGTGGCCACCAGCCCAGGCATCACGAACGACGGCGACCTTTGCAACCGTGGGGCCCTCGAAGCCGCCTTAGCCGATGTCGAGGCACTGCTGCTGGAGGTGGGCTTCCTGTATCCCCACACGGCGGCGGCACGGATGGCCAAGCTGCGGGCGCTGTTGCAACGCGCGCAGGTGCAGCAGCCAGAGGTGGCACTGCTACGCGGCATGGTGCGTCAACTGCGCTGGGCAGCCCGGCGAGAGACCCCTTAACGTCCGGTCCGACCGCCAGCAGGCAGCACCCGTGAGCGCGAGCCGCCCCAACCGCTCCAGCAGCACCCCGGGATGGGGAGGGCCGCTGCGCCTGGTGCTGCGGCTGGCCGTGATGGGCATCGGCCTGGGGGTGATCACCGGCACCACCTTGAAGCTGCTGGCACCGCAGCTCGCCGGCGGCTCCAACGCTGCCGGCGCCAGCAAAGCGCCCCAGCCGCTGCTCCCTACAGCCCAACCCCTGCCCCGCGGCATGGCCCTGGGGCGGTTTGAACCCAAAACCGAGCTCACGGCTGTGAGCCAGAAATGGGCCCAACTGGCCGCGCGCCACAAAGACCTGCAGGCCAGCGGCTATCTGCTGGTTCTCGACGACGGCCGCTATGCCCAGCTGCAACCGGACCGGGCCTTGCCAGCGGCCAGCTCGATCAAAACGCCGATCCTGCTGGCAGGGCTGGAAGAACTGGATGCCGGCAAGCTGCGCTGGAACGAGCCCCTCGCGCTCACCAAAGAGGTGATCGGAGGCGGCGCCGGCTGGATGGCGAACAAACCGGTGGGAACGCGTTTCCCGTTCTGGGAGGCGGCCACCGAAATGATCCGGGTGAGCGATAACAGCGCCACCAACCTGTTGATCAAGCGCCTGGGAGGGAAGGTCGCCCTCAACGCCCGCTTCCAGGCCATGGGCCTCACCGCCACGGTGGTGAACAACTGGTTGCCTGATCTCGACGGCACCAACACCACCAGTTCCCTGGATCTGGCCCGTTCAATCGCCCTGGTGGATACCGGCGAGATGCTCAGCCCACGCGCGCGCGATCTGTTCCGTGGCGTGATGGGCACCTCTCGCACCAACACCCTGCTGCCCCTGGGCCTACTCATGGGTCTGGGCGGCGATTCCGCCGACCCCGACAGCGCTCTGCTGGCTCACGGCGTGACCGTGCTCAACAAAACCGGCGACATCGGCATCGCATACGCCGACGGAGGCCTGATCGAGCTGCCCAACGGCCAGCGGGCTGTGGCCGCTTTCATGGTGAAAGGTCCGTTCAACGACCCCCGCTCCACCGACCTGATCCGCGCCATGGCCGCCGAGGTGGCCCGGGCCCTGATCGGCAAGCCGGGCGGTACCGCACCCGCTGCATCCCGATGATCCTGCCCCTGCTGCTGGCGGCCGCACCGGCTGCCACCACCCCAGCAGCCCCAGCGCCGCCGGCTCAGGTCCTGAGGCCCCAGACCGTGGCGCCGCTACCTGGTGGCCTCGATCCGGTGCTGGTGGTGAACGACAACAACCCCGAACTGATCTCGGGGCCGGGGATCCTGCTCTCCACCTTCCCCCGTGCCGGCCGGCCCAAGCCCGATGCCCACCTGGATGTAGCCCTGAACGGTCGCTTTGATCTGTTCAGTCACCATGTGTATGCCGGCAAACCGGACAGCCTGGATTCCACCCTGTGGCTGGCGGTGGTTGCGGAACCCCGCGGCGCTCAACCGGTGACGCTGCAACTGCTGGGAGGCTCAACGGCGCTGTCTCAGGCCACCGATCAGGAGCAACCGGAGGCTCCCTTCCTGCCCCTACCGGCACTGATGACCCAGGACGGGCACGTGTACAGCGGTCCTGGCAGCCGCGTGGCCACCGAACTGCTGGCCCGCCAGCGCAATGCGCTGATGCCGGATCGCTGGACCCTGGCGCCTGGGCAACTGAGCACGCTGCTTGTGCTGCCGATCCCGGTGAAGGGGCTCGATCCGCTGCTCAATGGCCGCAACCTGCAGGTGCGTCTCCAGAGCTCAGGCCCTGTGAGCCTGGCCACCCTGGCGGCCTACGGCCAAGGGGATCAACCTCCGGCAACAGGCAGCTGGGCGGAGCTGCTGAACGGCGGCCTCAGCCCGAAGGAGCACCAGCCCACCCCGCGCGGTGCCAGCGGCCGGATCGTGTATTCCCGCGTCAGCGGGGTGCAGATCGGCAGCACTTGGAACGGCACGATCACCGACCCCGGCAAGCCTTACCTCTCCGCCAGCCGCGCCCCGATCTCCTGGCCGATCGCTTCCTTGGATCGGGGCAGCCTCGGCACCGGCCAAGTGCAAACAGCCGAGCTCAAAGCCTTCTACCCCGACACCGCCTGGGCGGCTCACGGCAACTACGGCGTGGAATACAACCTGGCAATTCCGCTGCGCAACACCGGCAGCAAACCGGTGCAGCTGGAGCTGGCCTTCGAATCACCGCTGAAGAGCGATCAGGCCCAGGGGGGCCTGCGCTTCAATCCCGAACCCGGCAAATCGGTGATGTTCCGCGGCACCGTTGAGGCCAGCGGCCTCGATGGTGAAGGCGGCAGCGCCGGCGGACGGCGCAGCTTCCACCTGGTGCAACGGGTGGGGCAGCAGGGGCCGGCCCTGGGCACGGTGAGCCTGGCGCCGGGGGCAAGCCGGCAGCTGCGGGTGCGGCTGATCTATCCAGCCGATGCCACGCCGCCACAGGTGCTGAGCCTGCTGCCTGTGAAACAATCCCCAGACCAGCCAGCCGCCTCCCACTGATGCAAGCCCGCAAGCGCAGGGTCTTCCCCTTCACCGCCATCGTGGGTCAGGAGGAGATGAAGCTCGCCCTGCTGCTCAACGTGATCGATCCGCGCATTGGCGGCGTGATGATCATGGGCGACCGCGGCACCGGCAAGAGCACCACGATCCGCGCCCTCGCCGATCTGCTCCCAGAGATCGACGTGGTGGCCGGCGACCCCTACAACAGCTCGCCAGCCGATCCCGACCTGCAGAGCGCTGAGGTGCGCCAGCGCGCGGAGCACGGCGAACAGCTGCCGATCGAGAAGCGCCAGGTGCCGATGGTGGACCTGCCCCTGGGCGCCACCGAAGACCGCCTCTGCGGCACCATCGACATCGAAAAAGCCCTGAGCGAAGGCGTGCGGGCGTTTGAGCCCGGCCTGCTGGCCAAGGCCAACCGCGGCCTGCTCTACGTGGATGAGGTGAACCTGCTGGACGACCACCTGGTGGACGTGCTGCTGGATTCGGCCGCCTCCGGCTGGAACACGGTGGAGCGAGAAGGCGTGAGCGTGCGCCACCCGGCCCGCTTCGTGCTGATCGGCTCCGGCAACCCCGAGGAAGGCGAACTGCGCCCGCAGCTGCTCGATCGTTTCGGCATGAGCGTGGAAGTGCGCACGGTGCGTGATCCCGAGCTGCGCGTGCAGGTGGTGGATCAGCGCACCGCTTTTGACAACGACCCCGACGGCTTCAACAACGCCGTGCAAACCACCCAGGACGCGCTGCAGGCCCGCGTGGTGGAGGCCCAGAACCGCCTGCCCCACGTGCAGATCGACGACGACCTGCGCATCCGCATCTCCGCCATCTGCGGTGAGCTGGATGTGGACGGCCTACGCGGCGACATCGTGACCAACCGTGCCGCCCGCGCCCTTGCCGCCTTCGAGGGCCGCACCGAGGTGACCGAAGACGACGTGGCCCGCGTGGCCGCCTGCTGCCTGCGTCACCGCCTGCGCAAGGACCCGCTGGAGCAGATCGACTCCGGCGACCGCGTGGTGAAGGTGTTCTGCAAGGTGTTCGAGCGCCCCGAATCCTCAGATCGCGGCGCCTTCGAACTGGCGCTGGCAGCCTGAGACGCTCTGTACAACCTCCATACACTGGGCCCAGCTGGCAGCTGAGCCTGATGACCACCAGCATTGACCTGCCGGAAGCCGACTACGCCCTGCTCGACTCGGCCTGCCGGCAACGGGGGATTTCACCAACCGAAGGCCTGAAACAGGCTCTGCGGTGCTGGTTAGCACAACCTGAGCACGGATCCCATGCGGCGGTCTTCGGGCTTTGGCGCGACCGCGATCAAAGCTCGCTGGAGATCGAGCAGGATCTGCGCGGAACGTGGTGATCCTCGGCATCGACCCCGGCCTGGCCCGGGTGGGTTACGGGCTGATTGAGGTGGACGGCACGCCCGGCCGCGGCCTCCAGCAGCTGCTCGATTGCGGGATCATCCGCACCGACCCTGGCCGCAGCGAAGGGGAAAGGATGGTGGAGATCGCCCGCGACCTGCGCCAGCTAATCCGCGCCTGGCAGCCCCAGCTGGCGGTGGTGGAGAAGTTTTTCTTCTATCGCTCGAGCACCACGATTTCGGTGGTTCAGGCGCGCGGGGTGCTGATGATGACCCTGGCGCGCTTCCAGATCCCGGTGGTGGAATTTCCGCCAATGCAGATCAAGCTGGCCCTGGCGGGCCACGGCCACGCCGAGAAAGACGACGTGCTGGCCGCCGTGATGCGCGAGCTCAACCTCGACACCCCGCCCCGGCCGGACGATGCGGCCGATGCCCTGGCGGCAGCGCTCACCGGCTGGTTTCAGCGATGAAGCCCGCCGCCACCGGCAGCACCAAAACCGAACTGCGCCGGTTGTATCGCGAGCGGCGGCTGCAGCATTGGGCCGCAGCCGAAGCTGGCATGCAAGCAGCGGCCCTGGCTTTGAGCGAGCAGCTGGAGGGCGAGCAACAGCTGGGGCTTTACTGGCCACTCAAGGGTGAGGCCGACCTCAGGCTGCTGGCAGAACAGCCCGGGCTGCGCAATCGCCTGGCCCTGCCGCGGGTGGCAGGCGGGCTACTGCGCTACCGGCACTGGCCAGCAGCCTCGGCCCTCAGCCCTGACGACACGGGCATTCCCGCCCCAGAGCACGGCCCAGACCTCGAAGCCAGCGCCCTGGGGCTGCTGCTGGCCCCTGCCCTGGCCTTCGACCAGCAGGGGTTCCGCCTGGGGTACGGCGGTGGCTGGTTTGATCGCTTACGCAGCGATCCCCACTGGAGAGCCATCCCCGCGCTGGCCGTGCTGCCAGCCGCTTGCCTGACAACAGCCCTACCTGGTGATCCCTGGGATGTGCCCTTCCAGGGCTGGCTCGATGAGCAGGGCATCCATTGGTTGCAAGCTGTTTAAACCTCACCTGCACCCACGCGCCACTGATCAGGCTTTGGCAGGATCACTGCAGGCAAAGACCTCACCTGTGGATCTCCAGGCCAACGACGCGTTCCAATCCGCCAGCAATGCCAACCGGCGGACGCCTGGCATCCGCGTGAACCGAGGCACCGCAGCCGAGCAGGTGCTGGCCGCTGAGCTGAGCGGACGCCAGGAGAACGGCGATGCCCTGGCAATGATGGTGAGCTCGATGGTGCACATGGTGCAGGCCGGCAAAACCCGCAGCGCCGGCAACCGCTGGTCGGCCTGAATCCCAGGCGCTTAGCTGTCAGCAGCTTCCCCTCGGCATCGCGATGACGCAGCCCGTTCCCACCGCTCTGCGAGCCCTGGCGCTGGCACTGCTGCTCAGCCCTGCAGCGGCCCAGGCTCACGGCATTGAGAGCAGCCTCACCCGGCTGGAATCCCTCACGGACAGCCTGGTGCTGGAGAGCCATTTCTCCAATGGCGAACCCACCAGCGATGCGGTGGTGCGCCTGGTGGCACCGGATGGTGAATCCCTCGAGCTGGGCCGCACCAATGCGAACGGTCAACTGAGCTTCGCGCTGCCCAAACAGGCCAATGGCGAGTGGGAGCTGCAGGTGGATGGGGGGCCGGGCCACCGCGACTACCTGGAGATGCCCGTGCAGCAGGGGCAGGCCCAGCTCGACAAAATCAGCCAGCATTCCCACGGCTCAACGCCCCTGGGCTGGCTCGGTGCCCTGGGTGCAACTGCCATGCTGCTGGGACTCCAGCGCATTCGTCGTCACCGTTGATGGCCACCGGCAGCGAGAAGCTCGATCAGATCGTTGAACGCCTCAAAAGCACCGCCGACCCGAAGCGGCGCTACGAATACGTGCTCTGGCTGGCCAAGAAGCTGGAGCCGCTGCCAGAGGACTTCCGCAACGACGCCTTCAAGGTGAAGGGCTGCGTGTCGCAGGTGTACGTGGTGGGGCAGCTGGTGGATGGAAAGCTCCACTGGCAAGGCGATTCCGACGCAGCCATCACCAAGGGGCTGCTGGCGCTGCTGATCGAGGGGCTCGAAGGGCTCGAGCCCACCGCTGCGGCTGGCATCGATCCGGGCTTCCTCAGCGAAACGGGCTTGCAGGCGAGCCTCACACCCTCACGGGCCAATGGCTTCCTCAACATTCTCAAGATGATGCAGGCTCAGGCCAGCGCCCTGGCGGCGAGCTGAAGGCTCCGGCGAACCGGTCGATTTCTAGGATCTGCCCTTTCACGGATTGGGCGGCATGACCATCGGCATCGGCTTGCTCGGGCTTGGCACGGTGGGAGCAGGCGTTGCCGAGATCCTGCTCAACCCAGAAGGCCGCCATCCGCTGGTGGGGCAGCTGGCACTCAAACGGGTGGCGGTGCGCGATCTGAGCCGGCCAAGGCCGGTGGATCTTCCCGCCGAGGTCCTCTGCACCGATCCGCAGCAGGTGGTGAATGATCCCGCTGTCGACATCGTGGTGGAGGTGATGGGCGGTCTGGAGCCGGCCCGCAGCCTGATCCTGGCGGCCATCGCCGCGGGCAAGCCGGTGGTGACGGCCAACAAGGCGGTGATCGCCCGCTACGGCGAAGAGATCGCCGCCGCCGCTGCCGAGCGGGGTGTGTATGTGCTGATCGAGGCCGCCGTGGGCGGCGGCATCCCGATCATCGAACCGCTCAAACAGTCCCTGGGCGGCAACCGCATCCAGCGGGTGAGCGGCATCATCAACGGCACCACCAACTACATCCTCAGCCGCATGGCGGATGAGGGGGCTGCCTACGGCGATGTACTGGCGGATGCCCAGCGCCTGGGCTACGCCGAAGCCGATCCCGCCGCCGATGTGGAAGGCGGCGATGCCGCCGACAAGATCGCCATCCTCTCGGGCCTGGCCTACGGCGGCTCGATCGAGCGCAGCGCCATCCCCACCGAGGGCATCAACCGCCTCGATGCCCGCGATGTGAACTACGCCGCCCAACTCGGTTACGTGGTGAAGCTGGTGGCCACCGCTCAATGCCTCGGTACCGACGCCGACGGAACCGTGCAGCTGGATGTACGCGTCAACCCCACCCTGCTGCCCAAGGAGCATCCCCTGGCGGGAGTGCACGGGGTGAACAACGCCATCCTGGTGGAGGGTGATCCTGTAGGCCGGGTGATGTTCTACGGACCCGGCGCCGGCGCGGGCCCCACCGCCTCTGCCGTGGTGGCCGACATCCTCAACATTGCCGGCATCCGCGAGGCCACGGGTCAGGGCGGCGGCCTCGACCCATTGCTGGCGGCCAGCCGCTGGCGCGCCTGCCGCCTGGTGGATCCTGGTCAGACGCAGCACCGCAACTACCTGCGCCTGCAGACCGGCGATCAGGCCGGGGTGATCGGCCGGATTGGCAGCTGCTTCGGGGATGAGGGCGTCTCGATCCGCTCAATCGTGCAGTTCGAAACCAGCGGTGCCTGCGCCGATGCCGAAATCGTGGTGATCACCCATGAAGTGCAGGAGGCCAATTTCCGCCGTGCCCTCGCCGCGATCACGGCGCTACCGGATGTGAAGGCTGTGGCGGCGTGCCTGCGCACGCTCTGAGCCGGCGTTGAGGCAGATTGGACACAAAGCGAGAACCACCCCGCGCCACAGCGCCATCCGAATCCGCTGACGCAGCGCTTGCTTTGTAGCGACGAGAACCTTTGATCAGCCAATCGCCGAGAAGGCTGTTGCTCGGATCCTCTTTTCTCTCAGCGCCACCTCCGCTCTGTTTCACACCAGACCCATGACCCTGCATCAGGGTGATTGCATCACCCTCACCAGCGACGAAAACCTGTATCAGGTGATCGGCGTGGACGATCGCCACAACCGCTGCTGGGTGCGGCGCTGGCCCCTGGCCCGCCACGGCTCACCCGTGTTTGAAATTTCTCTGCAGCAGGTGGCCAGTCACAGCCACCACCACCCCCCTCGCCTTGTGCATGGGGCTTGAATAAGCGGGCTTGCCCGCAACCTTGACCAGCCGCCCCCTGTTCCACTCAGCCCTGGCGGCTTCGCTACCGGCCGTCGCTTTGCTGTCCGGCTGCCAGCCCCCTCATCCCACCGGCCAGCTGGTGGTAGCCAGCAAAAGCAGCCTGGCGTCGGTGGATCCTGTGGATGTGACCACCCACGCCGGTCTGCAGCTGCTCAGCGCCGTGGGTGATTCGCTGTACACCGCAGCCGCCGATGGCCAACTGAAGCCGCACCTGGCCACGGCTTTACCCCAGATCAGCCCAGATGGTCGCAGCGCTCGCATCCCCCTGCGGCGGGATGTGCTGTTCCATGACGGCAGCCGGTTTGATGCCGCCGCCATGGTGTTCAGCCTGGAGCGCTTCCGCAGCCTGGCCAAGATGGGCTACCTGCTCGATGACCGCATCAGCGGCGTGCGCGCCAGCGGGCCCTATGAGCTGGAGCTGCAGCTGAAGCGCCCCTACAGCGCCCTGCCGGCATTGCTGAGCTCGATCAGCCTCGCGCCGCTCTCTCCCAAGGCCTACCGGCAGCACCAGAGCAAACCCCTGGCGGATCGCTTCGTGGGCACCGGCCCATACCGGCTGGTGAGCAGCACCCCCCAGAAACAAACCCTGCTGCCCTTCGAGCGCTACTGGGGTCCGCCGCCCCGAAACCGCGGCCTGCATTTGGTGACGCTCAGCAACTCCACCGCCCTGTTCGGCGCGCTGGTGAGCGGAGAAGTGGATGTACTCACCTCATCCGGCATGGACAGCGACCAGCAACGCGCCCTGGCGCAGCGCGCCCAGCAGGGGCGACTGGTGGAGGGGATCGGCCCAGCCGGGGAAATCGGCTATCTCACACTGCTCAGTGATCGCCCACCCCTCAATCAACCGCTGCTGCGCCGGGCTGTGGCCCTGAGCCTGGATCGTGAGCTGATCAGTCAGCGGGTGAGCTACGGCATCCGGGCTCCGCTGCGTTCGCTCGTGCCGCCGCCGCTGGCTGGTTCAGAGCCGCCGGCCTGGCCGGCCTACAACCCCACAGAAGCGCGCCAGCTGTACCAACAAGCCGGCTACTGCCAGGGGCGACGTTTCACCCTGCCGCTCACCTTCCGCTCCAATGTGCCGGCCGACAAGTTGTTTGCCCTCACCTGGAAAGCACAGCTGCAACGCGACCTGAGCGACTGCGTGGCGTTGGAGATCACAGGCGTGGAATCCACCACGGCCTACCGCCAGCTGGCGGATGGCGCCTTCCCGATGATCCTGTTCGACTGGAGCGCCGATTACCCCGATCCCGACATCTACCTGGCGCCGATGCTTGCCTGCAGCAAACCGAAGGGCCAGCAGTGCCTGGAGGGCAATGCCGCCGCCGCCGGCAGCTTCTGGAGCGCACCGGGTCTGCAGGCAGAGCTGGAGGTCAGTGAACGCCTCTCGGGCCCCACGCGCCTGCCCCTGCTGCGCAAGCTGCAGCAGCGCACGGCGGCCGCAGCGGCCTACATCCCGGTGTGGCAGGTGGCGCCGCGGGCCTGGGCACAGCCACGGCTGCGCCGACCCGTGTTTGATGGCAGCGGCCGCCTGGTGCTGCAGGCCCTGAGTGTTCGATGAGTCGCCGTCGCCATCTGCTGCGTTACCTGGCCAGCCGGCTGGCGCTGGTGCCGGTGATGCTGTGGCTGATCGCCAGCCTGGTGTTCCTGCTGCTGCGCGTCGCTCCCGGGGATCCGATCGATGCCCTGCTGGGTTTGCGCGCACCGCCGGAGGCCCGGGCACTGCTACGCCAGCAGCTGGGCCTCGACCAGCCCTTGCTGGTGCAATACGGCCGCTACCTCGTTGATCTGCTGCACGGCCAGCTGGGCGATTCGCTCACCAACAACGAACCAGTGACCGCCGTGATCGGCCACAGCCTGCCCGCCAGCCTGGAGCTGGGCGTGGTGGCGCTGTTGATCGCGGCGGTGTTGGGGATCGCGGTGGGGTTCAGCGGCATCGCCAGGCCGGAGGGTAAAACCGATCTGGCTGGGCGGCTCTATGGCATCGGCACCTATGCCCTGCCTCCCTTCTGGGCGGCGATGGTGGTGCAGTTGGTGTTGGCCGTGTGGCTGGGTTGGCTGCCGGTGGGAGGCCGGTTCCCTGCCACCTTGGTGCCGCCCACGGGCAGTGGCTTTTATCTGCTCGACAGCCTGCTGGCGGGGAACACTCAGCAGTTCTGGGGAGCGCTGCGTCATCTGGTGCTCCCCGCCGCAACCCTGGGTTTGCTGCTCAGCGGTGTGTTTGCCAATGCCCTGCGGCTCAACCTGCGCCGCGCCCTGGATTCCGATTACGTGGAGGCGGCCCGCAGCCGCGGCCTGAGCGAACGGCGGGTGGTGCTACGCCACGCCCTACCCAATGCCCTGCTGCCGGTGCTCACGATCGCGGGCATCACCGTGGCCTCCCTGATCGGCGGGGCGCTGCTGATCGAAGTCACTTATTCCTGGCCCGGTGTGGCGTTCCGGCTGCAGGAGGCCATTGGCCAGCGGGATTACCCCGTGGTGCAGGGGATCGTGGTGGTCGTGGCGGCGCTGGTGGTGGCCGTGAGTGTGCTGGTGGATCTGCTGGTGGCGTTGCTGGATCCGCGGGTCAGTTTTTGAGGGCGTCGCTCCAGCTCTCCGCCTGGCGGCGGTTGAGCACATAGGCGGTCACGCCCCCGAGCTGGCGGCGCTGGGGTGCGATCCCCTGCGGCAGGGTGCTGAGGAAATCGGCAGTGAGCCCCAGGGTGAGGGCCTGCACCCGCTGGGGCTCGACCCCCACAAATTCCTCCCCCAGCTGGAACAGGGCCTGCTCCTGGCGATCAATGCGCACCGGCGAGAAGTGGCTTCCGCCCTCCAGCAGCACCAGGCGGCTCTGATGCTGTCCCTCGCGCAGGAACAACTGCAGCTGCTCCCCCAACGGTGGGGTAATCAGATCAAGACTGCCGCCCACCAGCAACACCGGCGCGGGCAGGGCGCGCAGACCGCGATGGGGCCAGAGCAGGCTGCCAAACCCATTGAGGCTCACCACCGCCTGCAGAGGTTGGGCCAGGGCTTGGACCGGCGGCAGCGACACATCCAGCAGCTGGCACTGCAGCAGCCGCGACAAGTTGGTGAGCGGGATGCCATCGAGGGCGCGATCGCAGCGGCGGGCCAGCCCCGATTCCGGCCGTAAGCCTGCCGCCAGCAGGCTGCTGAGCCCCCCCAGGGAATGGCCCATCAGCACCACCCGCTCCCCCAGCCGCGGCAACGGGCCCTGGTCCACCGCACGCACCACGGCCTGCAGATCCAGCACCCGATCACTGAGGGTTTCTGCCCCGGGCGGGGGACGCCGCCCCTCCAGCAGCTCCCGCACCGCCCGCTCATCACTGCCGGGATGATCCAGCAGCAGCACAGGCCACCCGCGCTGCTGCAACCCCGCCGCCAACCACTCCAGCTGGGCGGCACTGCCTCCCAGGCCAGGGCTGAGCAACACCCAGGCCTGGCGAGATCCCGGCCAGATCTGCAGCTCGAGCGGCTGGCGGCGATGGGCCACCGGCAACAGCAACCGTTCTGCGCTGGGCGCAGGGCCTGAGTCTGAGGCGACAGCCGGCCACAACTGGGACACCTGCCGCAGACGGAGCTGCTGCAGCGCTTGCAGCGCCGTGCTCTGCGCCACGATCTGCTGGCGCCACTGGGCCGCCAACTGCAGGCCGCCATCGAGATTCAGCACCAGGTTCTGGCTGGGCACCGCACGCAGCAGCTCAATCGTGGTCACCTGGCTCCGGCGGGCGAGCAGCTCCTGCAGGGTTTGAAAGAGAAGCGGACCGGCGCTGCCGCCCTGGTCGGTGCTGATCAGCTGATCGAGCTCCTCCAGCACCCGCTGGCCGGCCCAGCTGGCCAAAAACTGCTGGGCGAACGAGCGGTCCTGCACCAGGGGAGCGCGCAGGATGCGCCGGAGCTGCTCCCGGCCACGGGGATCGAGTAGATCCAGCCAGGCGCGCAGATCCCCACTCGCATCGCCCGGCGAACGGCTCCAGGCCTCCAGCGCCACCAGATCAATCGGCAGGCGCAGGCCATCGAGCCGCACCTCAAGTTGCTCGGCCGCCTGGGCAGGGGTCAGCCACAGCAGGCCAGCCAGCAGACTGCGCAGCACCGCACGCAACGGTCGACGGGTTGGCACGAGCACAGATGCTGTCAACGGGCCGGCAGTGGTGGCACCAGTTTCCCGCGCCGCTGCGGGAGCTGGCCACTGTGCGGTTGGTGGCGAGTTTCGGCGCCGGGGGAGTGCTCTATCTCACCCCGATGGTGTTCCACCAGGCGGACTTCTCCGCCTCACAGGTGGGAAGCGGCCTTGCCGTGGCAGCACTGGCGGGCACGCTGGGGCGCTTTGCCAGCGGCTGGCTGCTGGATCTGGGCCTGACCTGCGGCCTGCCGGTGCTCCTGGCCGGCCTGTGTGGCTTCCTCGGCGACACGCTGCTCCTGGGAGCGCACCACCAGCAGGGGTATGTGGCCGGCCAGGTGCTGCTCGGCCTGGCCGGTGGGCTCTATTGGCCCGCGGTGGAGCTGGCCGTGCCCCTCTGCTCAGCACCGATGGCCTCAGCGCGGGGCTATGCGCTCTCGCGCACGGCGGATGCAGGCGGGGTGGCCGCTGGCACCCTGGCCGGCGCCCTGCTGGCGCAACTGGGCCATCTGCGCGGGGTGTATCTGGTGGATATGACGGCGATCGTGGCCCTCGCCGCTCTGCTGCTCTGGCGGCCGCTGCCGCGGGCCCTCCAGGCCGGCCGCGCCGGCGTGCCGCCCGTGGCCTGGGGCGACTGGTTGCCGGCCCTGCTGCCGATGCTGCTGCTTTCGGTGGTGGCCACGGCGATTCCGGCCTTGATGCAGAGCGCCTTGCCGCTGGATCTGGTGCGGGGCGGGCTGGAGCGCGATGCCCAGCCGGAAGCGATCAGCGCCCTGCTGATCGGGCTGCCCCTGGCCCTGCTGCTGCTGATTCAGTGGCCCGTGGGTCAGGCCCTGGCACGCCGCTCGGTGGCGGTGGGGCTTGGGCTGAGCATGGTGTGCTTCAGCGGTGGCACGGCCTTGCTCGCCCTGTCGGCCCTGAGCGATCAGGGCATCGTGATGGTGGTTCTGGCCCTGATGCTGCTGGCCTTCGGGCAAGCGGCCTTCCTGCCCACGTCCACCGAAGCGGTGGTGGAGCTGAGCCCCGAAGGCCATGGCGGCCTGGCCATGGCGCTGTTCTCCCAATGCTTTGCCCTCAGCGCCTTCGGAGCACCGCTCCTGGCCGGCCTGCTGCTGGATGGCCAGGGCCACGGGCTGGTGCTCTGGTTGCTGATGGCGCTGGTGTGCGGGCTGTGCCTGCTGCTGATCGGGCCCATCCGCCGCCGGGCTCACGTGAAGGGCTGAAACCGAGGCAGGCCGAGGCAGGCCAAGCCCGACACATGCCGGCAGCCGCGGCAGACCGCACAATCAAGGCAGTGCTGCCAGGCCCATGGCTGTTCACGATCACGGTCGCCGTCACCCGCAGCAGCACATCGGCCGTGCCGGCCTGGCCTCCGCCTTCCGTTGGAGCATCCTGCTGAACACGGCGCTCTCATTGGCGCAGATCGTGATCGGCATCGGCTTCGGCTCACTGGCGCTGATCGGCGATGCCTTGCACAACCTGGGCGATGTGGCCGGGCTGGCCCTGGGCTGGGGCGCAGAACGCCTCAGCACCCGGCCGCCGAGTGAACGCTTCACCTACGGCTTCGGACGCAGCACCCAGCTCGCGGCCCTGAGCAATGGCGTGCTGGTGGCGATGGCCTCAGCGGTGGTGGTGGTGGAAGCGATCCAGCGGCTGCATAACCCGCAACCGCTGGTGAGCGGGCCGGTGGCCTGGGCCGCCGCGGCGGGCATCGCGGTGAATCTGGGATCCGCGCGCCTCTTCGGCCATGGCGGGCACAACGGTCATTCCCACGACCTCAATCGCCGCGCTGCGGTGGTGCATCTGATCAGCGATGCCTTGGTCTCGCTGGCGGTTCTCCTGAGCGCCTTGCTGGTGGGCCTCACCGGCTGGCATTGGCTGGACCCACTCACCGCCATTGGGGTGGGCATCGCCGTGGGCTACACGGGGGTGGTGCTGATCCGTGATGCGCTGGTGGTGCTGCTCGATGGCATCCCCAGCCACATCCAACCCGAACAAGTGCGCGCCACCCTGTTGGCCCTACCTGGGGTGGTGGACGTGCACCACGTGCACATTTGGAGCCTGAGCACGAGCCAGGTGGCCCTCACCGCTCACCTGTGCCGCCGCGACAGCGGCATGGGCGATCTGGAACTGCTGCATTGCGCCAAGGACGCCCTGGCCGCCATCGGGGTTGAGCACAGCACGCTGCAGCTGGAGCCGGCCTGAAGACAGAGGGGCTCAGCCCTTGCTCACCTTGGCGGTCCAAGCCTCATGGGGGAGGGGCTCGGTGCCGTACTCCCAGTCGTCGTAGTCGGGGTCGTTGCGGATCTGCTGGTGCACCTGCTTCTGCACGTCAAAGTCGTGCTGCTGAGTGGCGTCCTGCTGGGTGGGGTCGCCGGCCTGCTGCTGCTCCGTCATGGGGCTCAGTGGGGTCCACCCATTGTGAGGCAAACCAGCACGGGCGGCTCGCTGGGAGCCGCCCGGGGGCTCACCGGAACCCCATGGCGATCACCAGAGGCCGCGCACAGGAGCAGGAGCGGGAGTCGCTTCCGAGACCTGGGTGTAGGCGGCGATGCAGGCCGGTGTATTCACATACCAACTCAGCAGCGAAGTCTTGCGCTGGGTGTTGGAAGGATCCACGTTGCACACATCCATCGCGCCCTGCAGCCGCTCATCCACAGGCAGCAGGTTCATCATGCCGAAACCGGAGAGATTGCCATCCACGGAATCGAGAATGATGGCGCTGCGCACAGCCTGAAGGCTGTTCTGCTGGCTGTAATAAGGGGTGTAGTTGTTCTGGCCGATGCTGTTCTGCAGGAACTGCACGCCCTTATCGCTGTACAGGAAATCAGCCACAGCAACCACATCAACGGCATAGGCCTTCGATAGCCCCTGCTGGAGTTCGTCCTGGCTGTAGCCGGAGCGAGAGATCAGGCCGTTGGGCACCGGTGTGTCGTTGGTGCCCTCCAGGGGATTGAGCACATCGGAGCGGGGACCAACGCAATTCACACACACAGTGCGGGCCGTGAGGGGAATGGCCTGGGCTGCGCTGCCGAACACAACGGCAGCACCGGCAAGACCGGCAAGAACCTTGATCATGGAATCGCGAAGGGGATACATGCCATTGCTAGCGATCGTTCGCTGAAGCGGCATCCATCTGTAAGCCTTCGTGGGAAGAGCGCAGCACATACGCCACAACCCCCATCTCGAGGATTGACTATTGCTGCTAGAGCCTGGCTGCAACTAGGCCCTACACATTGAACAGAAACTCCATCACATCGCCCTCATCCACCACGTACTCCTTGCCTTCAGCCCGTAGCCAACCCTTGTTACGCGCCTCGGCCAGGGAACCGGCCTCGAGCAGCTGCTGGTAGCCAATGGTCTGGGCGCGGATGAAGCCGCGTTCGAAGTCGGTGTGGATCACGCCGGCCGCCTGGGGGGCGGTCATGCCGGCCTTGATCGTCCAGGCGCGGGTTTCCTTCTCACCGGTGGTGAAGTAGGTGCGAAGGCCCAGCAGGCTGTAGGTGGCGCGGATCAGGCTTTGCAGACCACCTTCCTCAACCCCGAGACCCGCCAGAAATTCAGCACGTTCTTCCTCCGGCAGTTCGATCAGCTCAGCTTCCACCTGGGCACTGATGCGCACGGTGCCGGCACCTTCCTGCTTGGCCAGGGTGGCCACTTCCTCGCAGTAGGCGTTGCCTGAGGCCAGATCGTCTTCGCTCACATTGGTGGCGTAGATGATCGGCTTGGCGGTGAGCAGCCCCAGGGGCTTCACCATCGCCGCCTCCTCATCCGTGAGATCAACGCTGCGGGCCGCGCCGCCCTGCTCCAACACCGCCTGGATGCGCTCAAGGGCCGCATCCTCCACCTGGGCTTCCTTGCTGGTGCGCACCTGCTTCTTCAAGCGCTCACGCCGCTTCTCCACCTGGCTCAGATCCGCCAGACCAAGCTCCAGATTGATCACTTCGGCGTCGCGGGCCGGGCCCACCGAGCCGCTCACGTGGATCACGTCGTCGTTTTCGAAGCAGCGCACCACGTGCACGATCGCGTCGACTTCGCGGATGTTGGCCAGGAACTTGTTGCCCAGGCCCTCGCCCTGGCTGGCGCCCTTCACCAAGCCAGCGATATCCACAAACTCCACCCGCGTGGGAATGATCTCCTTGCTGCGACTGAGATCAGACAGCTGCTGCAGCCGCGGATCCGGAACCGCCACCACGCCCGAATTGGGCTCGATGGTGCAGAAGGGATAGTTGGCCGCCTCGGCCTGGGCATTGGCCACAAGGGCGTTGAACAGGGTCGACTTGCCCACATTGGGCAGCCCCACGATTCCGGCTTTAAGCATGCGGGGAATCTACGAACCGCCCTCCGAGCACTCCGGCGGTGATCCACCCCACAGCTCAGGGGTGCGACCAGGAAGACTGGAACGAGCGCCAGCGCAGGACCATTCCCTCCTCAATGCTCCACTCCCCTCCCACGCGCGAGGGCAAGCCGCTGCCAGCCGCCGCACGTTTCAACCAGCGCTGGCTCAAACGCAAGCGACTCTGGGCTGGGCTGCTGGCCGGCGCGCTGGTGATCGGAGGGGGCAGCGCCCTGCTCAGCCAACGGCGCAGCAGCGGTCAGCAGCGCAGCCTGTCCACCTACACCGTGCTGGCCCGCCAAGGGAGCCTGCCGGGCGTAATTACCGCCAGCGGAGAGCTGGAGGCCTTCCGCAAGGTGAATGTGAGCCCCAAGCGCCAAGGGGTGCTGGAGAAGCTGTTTGTGGAGGAAGGCGACAGCGTGCGGGCGGGCCAGGCCCTGGCCCTGATGGATAGCGGCGACCTCACCGACCGCCTCGATGAACTGCGGGCCCAGGTGCGCTCCGCCAAGGCTCAGCTCAGCCGCAGCCAGAGCGAACTGCAACGCCGCGAAGCGCTGATCCGCCAAGGCGGCATCAGCATGGACGACTACAACAGCGCACGGTCGAGCTACTTCGTCGACAAGGCCGCGGTGGAGGCAGCCCAGCAACGGCTGGATGCCCGGCTGATCGAGCGCGGTGATCTCACCGTTCGAGCGCCCTTCACCGGCGTGGTGACCGCCCGCTTCGCGGATCCAGGCGCCTTCGTCACGCCCACCACCTCAGCGTCGGCATCGGCCGGCGCCAGCAGCTCCTCGATCGTGGAACTGGCCCAGGGGCTGGAAGCCGTGGCCAAGGTGCCCGAGAGCGACATCGGCCGCATCCAGGTGGGCCAGAGCGCCTCGGTGCGGGTGGATTCCTTCCCCGATCGTCGCTTCCCGGCCCGGGTGCGCCAGATCGCACCCCGCGCCGAAAAGCTCAACAACGTCACCTCCTTCGAAGTGAAACTGCAGCTGATCGATCCACCACCGGAACTGCGCATCGGCATGACCGCCGACATCGACTTCAGCACCGGCACCCTGGCCGCCCGCACCGTGATCCCCACCGTGGCGGTGGTGACCGAACAGGGCAAACCCGGTGTGCTGCTGGTGGGCCCAGGCAATCAGCCCACCTTCCAGGCCGTGACGCTGGGAGCCAGCAGTGGCAAGGACACCCAGATCCTCGAAGGCCTCAAACCAGGCACCCGGGTGTTCATCGACCTGCCGCCCTGGGCCAAGAAAAAGCGCGAGTGATGCTGCGCCGCTCAGCGAGCAGCCTGAGCGAGGAAGCGACGGCTCACCTCCACAATCCGTTCGCTGGCTTTGCCATCGCCAAATGGGTTGTGGGCGCGGGCCATGGCCTCGTAGGCGCCTGAGTCCTCCAGCAAAAGCGAGGCCTCGCGCAGGATGTCGGCGCTGGCGGTGCCGATCAATTTCGCCGTTCCGGCATCCACAGCCTCCGGCCGCTCCGTGGTGCGGCGCAGCACCAGAACAGGCTTGCCCAGGGCCGGAGCCTCCTCCTGCAAACCGCCGGAATCGCTCAGCAGCAGCGTGCAGCCGCGCATGGCCGCCACCAGTTGGTCGTAATCGAGCGGCTCGGTGAGGAAGGCGCGCGGGTGATCACCCAGCAGCGCCTGCAGCGGTTCGCGCACGGTGGGGTTGCGGTGCAGCGGCAGCAGCAGGGCGGTATCGGGGAAACGCTCGAGCACCTGCAGGAAGCCCTGGCCGATCTCCTGCAGCCGCTCACCCCAGTTTTCGCGGCGATGCACCGTGGCCAGGATCACCCGCTGCTGGTTGAAATCCAGGCCAGGCAACACAAACGGCGGCGCCTTCTCAGCCATCAACAGCAGCGCATCGATCACGGTGTTGCCGGTGATGCACACCTCACCCACCACGCCCGAAGCTCGGCAGTTGGCCGCCGACACCTCGGTGGGTGCGAAGTGCAGCTGGGCCAGCTGGGAGATCAGGCGCCGGTTCGCTTCCTCTGGATAGGGATCCATGATGTTGTCGGTGCGCAGGCCCGCCTCCACATGGCCCACGGGCACCTGGGCATAGAAGGCCGCCAGGGCTGAGGCAAAGGCCGTGGTGGTGTCGCCCTGCACCAGCACCAGATCCGGCTTGTGCTGCTCAAACTCCGCCTGCAAGCCCTGCAGGGCTCCACAGGTGATATGGGTAAGCGTTTGCTTGGGGGCCATCAAGGCCAGGTCGTGATCGGCCTGCAGGCCGAACAGCTCCATCACCTGAGCCACCATCTCCCGGTGCTGCCCGGTGAGCACCACCCGGGTGCGGAAATCAGCTGCCGACTGGAAGGCCTGAATCACCGGCGCCAGCTTGATGGCCTCAGGGCGCGTGCCCAACACGATGCAGACGTTGTGGGGGGTACTCACAGGGGCCGGCCATGTAGCCGGATCCTAAAGATGGCGGGCGAATTCCCTGGGCATCCGCTGCATCCGCCGCGAAGCTGGGCCCAGCGATCCAAGCCGTGGTGAGTGCCAGCTCTCCGTTTCCCCCCAGCCTGTTTCCCTCGCTGGCGGGAAACGCCCCTGCCCCCACGCCGGAGCAGGCTCCACCAATCCAGAGCAGCCACACCCCTGGAGCCCTGAATGGCCCCCAGCCCAGCAGCCTGGAGGGCATCGTGAAGATTGCTGATGCCAACGGGTTTTCCGATGTGCATCTCGGCGTTGGCGAGGAGCCCAGGTATCGGGCTCGGGGCGAGATGCTGCGCACCGGTTGGCCGATCACCGATGCCGCCACCTTCCACGGCTGGCTGCGGGAGATGCTCAGCCCGGCTCAGATCGATGGCTTCGAGCGCGAGAAGGAATTCGATGGCTCCCACGCCTTTCCCTTTGTGCGGGTGCGCATCAACCTGATGGATTCGCTGCGGGGCCCGGCGATGGTGCTGCGGCTGATCCCCCAGCAGATCGCCAGCCTGGAGGATCTGAATCTGCCGCCCGTGCTGCAGGATCTGGCGTCGCGGCCCAAGGGGCTGGTGCTGATCACCGGGCCCACCGGATCAGGCAAGAGCACCACCCTCGCCGCGATGATCGATTGGATTAATCGCAACCGCAGCTGCCACATCCTCACCATTGAGGATCCGGTGGAGTTTGTGCATGAAAGCCGGCAGTCGCTGATTCGCCACCGGGAGGTGGGGCAGCACACCCGCCAATTTCACAACGCCCTACGCGCCGCCCTGCGGGAAGACCCCGATGTGATTTTGATCGGCGAAATCCGCGACGGTGAAACCCTGGCCACGGCGATCGAGGCCTCGCAGACGGGCCATCTGGTGTTTGGCACGCTGCACACCAATTCAGCGGTGAAAACCGTGGAACGGGTGCTGGGGATGGTGCCGCCCAACGAGCAGGAGAGCATTCGCAGAGCCGTTTCGGAGAGCCTGCTCGGGGTGATTGCCCAGGGGCTCCTGAAAACCACCGACGGCAAACGCGCCGCCTTTCACGACATCCTGATCAACACTGACGCCTGCAAGGACTACATCCAGCGCGGCGAACTGGCGGAGATCGAAGAGATCATGGCCCGCAGCGGCTTCGACGGCATGCAGACCGCTAATCAGGCCCTGCAGCAGCTGGTGGAGCGGGGCCGGGTGGTGGCCGATGACGCGCTGGCCCAGAGCCTCAGGCCGAACGAGTTGGCCCAGGCCTTGCGGGGCAAGAGCTAAGCCCTGCCGGTGAGGCGCGCGATCAGCAGCACGCTCAGACCTACCGAGAGCCCGAGCATCGCCATCCGGCCGTTCCAGATCTCAGCCTGGGGGGTGAAACCGCGCTTCCATTGGTTGAGCTCTTCAGGAGCTGCTTCCACCACGTCTTGAGCCAGGTCGGAGGGCTCGGGTGCTGATTGAGCCGAGGCCATGGCTGATGCCGATGAGTCTCAAGAGCCTAGAGAAGTTAGAAGGCGGCCTGCGGTTCATACAGAACCGGTGCCGCTTCAAGGGCCAGCCGAGGCGCCACCGCCAGATCGATCGGGCTGCAAGCTCCGGCACTGAAGCGTTGCTCGGCTGCCACCGCGATCATCGCGGCGTTGTCGGTGCAGTAGGCGAGCGGGGCCAGTCGCCATTGGATGCCGAGCTCGCCGCAACGCTGCTCCAACCGGGCGCGCAGCCGCCGGTTGGCCGCCACACCACCCACAAGCACCAGGGTTTGCAGGCCCTGATCGCGCACGCAACGGGTGGTGCGTTCCACCAACACATCCGCCACCACCTGCTCAAAACTGGCCGCCACATCCGCCAACGGGAACGGCTCGCCGCCGCTTTCAGCCTCCGCCTTGAGCTGATTCACCAGACGCAGCACCGCTGTTTTCAAACCGCTGAAGCTGAAGTCGTAGGGATGGAAGCCCCCCTCGGGCAGCGACACACGCCCTTTGGGCAGAGGAAAGCGCCGCGGATCACCTTGCTCAGCGGCGGCCTGGATTGCCGGACCTCCGGGGTAGCCCAGATCAAGCAAGCGGGCCACCTTGTCGAAGGCTTCGCCGGCGGCGTCATCACGGCTGCGGGCCAGACGCTGATAGAGACCCGGGCCATCCACGCGAATCATTTCGGTGTGCCCGCCGCTCACCAGCAACACGAGGTAAGGCCCTGCCGGCAGCGGATCCCCCAACTGCACCGAGCAGAGATGCCCCTCAAGGTGATGCACGGCCACAAAAGGTTTGTTGTGGAGCCGCGCCAAGCTCCGCCCTGTCACCGAGCCAACGAGCAAGGCACCCACCAGCCCCGGAGCCGCGGTGGCCGCAATCGCATCGAGCTCACGGAAAGCCAGCCCGCTCTCAGCCATCACCTGCTCGATCAATCCCGGCAGAGCCTCCACATGACGGCGAGAGGCGATCTCCGGCACCACCCCACCCCAGCGCGCGTGCTCCTCCACTTGCGACGCCACAGCGCTCGCCAGCACCCGCTGATCGCGCACCACAGCGGCCGCTGACTCGTCACAACTTGTTTCGAGGGCCAGCAGGGTTGGCATCAGCTTTGAACGACCCTCGTACTGTCCGTAAGTGACATCCTGCCGTGCAGCAGCTGGACCCGATGCGCCCCCTCTTTGCTGTTCTGATTTCCGCCCTGCTGATCTTCGGCTTCGCCCCCGTGGCCAAAGCCGATGTGGCCGGTCTGACCCCCTGCGCTGAGAGCGCTCGCTTCCAGCAGCGTGCTGCTGCTGCCACCACCGACCAGGCCAAGGCTCGTTTCGCGATGTACAGCCAGGCCTCCTGCGGTGCTGATGGCCTGCCCCACCTGATCGTGGATGGGCGCCTTAGCCACGCCGGTGACTTCATCATTCCCGGCATCGCCTTCCTCTACATCGCTGGTTGCATCGGCTGGGCCGGTCGCAACTATCTGATGGCGATCCGCGGCGACAAGGATGCCGCCATGAAGGAAATCCAGATCGACCTCTCCCTGGCCTTCAAGAGCACCCTGGCTGCTGCCACCTGGCCGATCGCTGCCTTCGGCGCTCTCACCAGCGGCAAGCTCACTGAGTCCGACGACAAGATCACGGTCTCCCCTCGCTGATCAGGCTCAGGCCTGAAACCCTCCTTTCTCTTCTATTCACCCTCCAGCGATGAAGAAGTTCCTCACCACTGCTCCGGTGTTTGCCGCCATCTGGTTCACCGTGACCGCCGGAATCCTGATCGAATTCAACCGCTTCTATCCCGACCTGCTGTTCCACCCGATGTGAGCAGCCTCGGCTGAATCCACTGAGCGGCTCAAACGAGCCGCTTTTTTCATGCCTTCAAGCCAAACCCATCAACTGCTCGAGCTGGGCCAACGCGCGATCCAGGTCGTCGTTCACCAGCACGGCGTCAAATTCAGCCTCGGCGGCCAACTCCACCCGGGCCCGCTCCAGGCGGCGGCTGATCGCCTCCTCGCTATCGGTGCCGCGGCCACGGATCCGGCGCTCCAGCTCTGCAAATGACGGAGGCTTGATGAAGATCTGGAAGCCGCTGGGAAAGCTCTGGCGCACCTGGCGGGCTCCCTCCAGCTCGATCTCGAGCAGCACAGGGCGGCCGGCAGCCAGGTATTGCTCCACCGGCTCCCGAGGCGTGCCGTAGCAGTTGCCAGCGAACTCGGCCCACTCCAAGAGGCCTGATTGGGCCACCTTGGCCTCGAACGCGGCGCGATCCAGAAAGAAGTAGTGCTGGCCCTCCTGCTCGCCGCTCCGCGGCGAGCGGGTGGTCGCCGACACCGAGAGCCAGATCTGGGGATGCCGCTGCAACAGCGCCGACACCAGGGTGCCCTTGCCAACCCCGCTCGGACCTGTGATCAGAAACAGCCGGCCGGCAGCGGAGGCCTCAGCAGCCATGAACGATCGATCGCGGCCCTGCAGAGTAGGTGTGCCGCCGCAGCCCGATCGCCCTCGCCCATGGCACCTGCCGCGCTCCAGGCCATGGACCTCACCAGCCTGCGGGCTGTGCTGAGCGAGCTGCAGCCACGGCTGGTTCCAAGCCGCTTCGAGAAGGCCCAGCAAGCCGACAGCCACACCTTGCAACTGGGCTTTCGCACGCTGCAGCAGCGCCTCTGGCTGGAGCTGAGCTGGTTGGCGGAAGCGCCGCGTTGTTTCGCGATCGAGCCACCCCCGCGGCAAGGCGATGGCAGCACCCTGGCCCAACAACTGCAGCACGGCCTGGGGGGCTTGGCCCTGGTGAGCCTGGAGCAACCTGGCTGGGAGCGGGTGGTGGAGCTGGGCTTTGCCGCACGACCCGGTGAAGCGATTCAGCGCTGGTTGGTGCTGGAGCTGATGGGGCGCCACAGCAATCTGTTTCTGCTGGATGAACAACGGCGCGTGGTGGCGGCCGCACGCCAGGTGCGCCAACAGCAATCGCGGCTGCGGCCGATCGGCACGGGGGATGCCTACAGCCCTCCGCCGCCGCTGAGCGGGCAGCCGCCCAACCCCGATGAACCGTTTGAGCAGTGGCAAGCGCAGCTGAGCCTTCTGCCTCTGCCCCTGCTCAAGGCCCTGCAAAGCGCGTACCAGGGCATCAGCCCGGCCTTGGCCCTGCAGCTCACCGGCGACACACCGGAGCGCAGCGAAGCCTGGCTAGCCCAACCGGTGGGCGAGCTCAGCAGCGCGCAGTGGCAGGAGCTCTGGCAACGCTGGCAAGCCTGGCTCAAGGCTCTGCACGAGGAACGGTTCGGCTTCAGCACAGGCCGCTGCTGCTCCTACCGCTGCTGGCAGGAGAGCGCCTCGCAATCAGAGGAAGCTCCCAAGTCAGCCGAGTCGCTGGCCATCAACCAGGCCCTGGCCACCTATCACCAGGATCGCCTGGGAAGCAGGCAAGTGCTGCAGCGGCAGCATCAGCTGCGGCAGCGGCTGGAGCAGCAGCTGAACCGCGAACGCCATCAGATGGAGCACCAGCAGCAGCTGCTGGATCAAGTGGAGAACAGCGATCAGCTGCAGCAGCAGGCCGATGCGCTGCTGTGTTTGCCGCAGCCGAGCCGTGATCAGGTGGCTGAAGCCCAGGCGCTCTACAAACGTGCGCGCAAGCTGCGGCGCTCCGTGGCCGCGATCACACCGCGGATGGAGCAGCACAGCCAGCGAATCGAGCAGCTGGAAACCAGCCTGACCTTCCTGGAGCAAGGGCCCAGCCACAGCCATGCAGCCGCCCTCGAGCATCTCCAGACCCTGGAGGAGGAGTGCGCCAACCTGCAGGAGCAGGGTCGGCCCAGCCGCACGCAACGCCGCCAGCAAGCCAGCACCACACCCAGCCCGCTGGAGCTGGCCAGCCCCAGCGGGCTGCGCCTGCAGGTGGGCCGCAACCACCGCCAGAACGAATGGATCAGTCTGCGGCAGGCGCGCCGCGGTGACCTCTGGTTTCATGCCCAGGAGTGTCCGGGCAGCCATGTGGTGCTGAAGGGTTCGGAAGGCCTCAGCGCTGAAGGGGATCTGCAGGCTGCTGCCGATGTAGCCGCCCACTTCAGCCGTGCACGCGGCAACAGCCGTGTGGCGGTGGTGATGGTGCCCTGCGAAGAGCTCCAACGCATTCCCGGCGCTGCACCGGGCACCGTGCGGCATCGCGGTGGAGCTGTGATCTGGGCCGAACCGGGCCGAGCGGCCTCTCTGCTGGCCGCCGGGGCCCGTAGCCTCTGAAGTCATGAGCGAGCGCGACACCAGGCCTGAGGGCAACACCGTGCTGCCCGCCCCAGCTCCCATCCGCATCCAACCGCCCGAGGACGCTGACACTCCTGTCGCGCCCGACGAGGAGTTCCCGGGTGAGGTGGAGATGACCCTGGTCGACCACCTCGAGGAATTGCGGCGCCGCATCCTGCGCAGCCTGCTGGCGGTGGTGATCGGGGCCGGGGGCTGCTTGCTGCTGGTCAAACCGCTGGTGCGGCTGCTGGAGGTGCCGGCCAAGGGCATTCATTTTCTGCAGCTGGCACCGGGTGAGTTCCTGTTTGTGTCGATCAAGGTGGCCGGCTACACCGGCCTGATCCTGGCGCTGCCTTACGTGCTCTACGAGGGTCTGGCCTTCGTGCTGCCAGGGCTCACGCGCCGGGAGCAGCGTCTGGTGGCGCCGGCGGTGGGCGGCTCCGCCGTGCTGTTCATGGCCGGCCTGGCCTTCGCCTGGTGGGCCCTGGTGCCCGCCGCGCTCAATTTCCTGGTGAGCTACGGCGCTGATGTGGTGGAGCCGCTCTGGTCGATCGAGCGCTACCTGGATTTCGTGCTGCTGCTGATGGTGGCCACCGCCCTGGCGTTCCAATTGCCGGTGCTGCAGATGCTGTTGGCGGCCCTCGGCGTGGTGCGGGCTCAGACGATGCTGGCGGCCTGGCGCTTTGTGGTGGTGGCCTCCGCCCTCGCCGGAGCCGTGCTCACGCCCTCCACCGATCCGGTCACGATGCTGCTATTGAGCGGTGCGATCACAGCCCTCTATCTGGTGGGTGTAGGCCTGGCACGGGTGGTGCAACGCGGCTGAGCGCTAGATCAGAAATTCACTGGCGCGGCCTTCCGGCAGGTCGAGCGCCAGGTTCATCGCTTTGCCCAGCCGCGGTTTATCCGTGGTGGTGAGCAGCCAGCCACGCACCTGAGCGGCGACCCCGAGGCCATTGAGCGTGGCCACCAAATCCTCGAGCTGGGCTTCATATTGCTCGGCCGTCATCGGAAACGATTGCTGCTCGAGATACCCCCACATCACCTGGAGATACAGGCGTCCACGGCGCACGATCAACTGCAGGTCGTAAGAGGCCTGCCAGCGCTGGCGCAGGATCTCGAGCACCTCAGCGCTGCTGAGCGGAGCGTCGGGCGGCAGGGTCACGGAAGCAGGGGCGCGCAACAGCATGTTGCAGGCTGCCGGCACAAGGCCAGTCCGGCCAGCGGGAGCTGGAGGGGCAACGTCCATAATGGGCGCCACGTTGCAGTGGCCTCCACGCCGCCCCGTATGACCCAGATCCCAGCAAGCGCCTCGAGTGGTGACGTGCCCGGAATGGGTCGTCGTCAATTCATGAATCTGCTGACCTTCGGGTCGGTGACCGGCGTAGCCCTGGGTGCTCTCTACCCGGTGGTGAACTACTTCATCCCCCCCAAGGCCGCAGGCTCCGGTGGTGGCACCGCTGCCAAGGATGAGCTCGGCAACGCTGTGACCGCTACTGGTTGGCTGAGCAACCACCGCGAAGGCGATCGCAACCTGGTGCAGGGCCTCAAGGGTGACCCCACCTACCTGATTGTTGAGGGCAGCGATGCCATCGGCAGCTACGGCATCAACGCCATCTGCACCCACCTGGGGTGCGTGGTGCCCTGGAACGCGGCCGCCAACAAGTTCATGTGCCCGTGCCACGGCTCCCAGTACGACGCCACCGGAAAGGTGGTGCGCGGCCCTGCACCCCTCTCCCTGGCCCTGGCCCACGTGTCGGTTGACAACGACAACGTGTTCCTGAGCCAGTGGACCGAAACCGATTTCCGCACCGGCGAGAAGCCCTGGTGGGTCTGATCTCCTCTCCAGCCGTCCCCCCCTCGCCCTTCCGCCCCATGCGTCGCCCCTTTTCCCTGCTGCTGAGCTCGCTGCTGGCCCTCGGCGCTCTGCTGTTCGCTCCCCAGGCCAGCTGGGCCTACCCGTTCTGGGCTCAACAGAACTACGACTACCCGCGTGAAGCCACCGGCAAGCTGGCCTGCGCCAACTGCCACCTGGCCAAAAAGCCCACCCACGTGGAACTGCCCCAGGCCGTGTTCCCCGATGAGGTGTTCAAGGTGGAAGTGGAGATCCCCTACGACACCTCGGTGCAGCAGGTGGCGGGAGATGGCAGCCGCACGGGCCTGAATGTGGGTGCCGTGGTGATGCTTCCCGATGGCTTCACCCTCGCTCCGGCTGATCGCCTCACCGACGAGCTCAAGGAAGAGACCGCCGGCGTCTATGTGACCACCTGGAACGACGAGAACCCCAACATCCTGCTGGTGGGTCCTCTCCCCGGCGATGACCACCAGAAGATCGTGTTCCCGATCCTCTCGCCTGATCCCGCTGCCGACAGCAACATTCACTTCGGCAAGTACCAGCTTCACGTGGGTGGCAACCGCGGCCGCGGCCAGGTGTATCCCACCGGTGAGAAGAGCAACAACAGCGTCTACACCGCATCCGCTGCTGGAACCGTGCAGGCGATCAATGCTGGCGACAACGGTGCCACTGATGTGGTGATCCAAACCGCTGACGGCAACACCGTGACCGACACGATTCCGGCTGGCCCCAGCCTCACCGCTGCCGTGGGCGATGTGGTGGCCGCCGGCGCTGCTCTCACCAACGACCCCAACGTGGGTGGCTTCGGTCAGCTGGATGCCGAAGTGGTGCTTCAGAACCCCAACCGCATCTACGGCCTACTGGCCTTCTTCGCCGCTGTGGCCCTGGCTCAGATCATGCTGGTGCTGAAGAAGAAGCAGGTAGAAAAGGTTCAGGCCGCCGAAGGCATCTGATGCCCCTCGCTCTGTTCACATCTCCGGGGCCCTTGCTGTTTCAGCTGGGGCCCTTTTCTCTGCGCTGGTATGGCCTGCTGATTGCCATCGCGGTGCTGCTCGGACTGCTGCTGGCCACCCGCCTCGGCAAGCAGCGGGGCATCGACCCAGCCCTGATTGCCGATCTGCTGCCCATCCTGGTGTTGGCCGCTGTGCTCGGCGCTCGGCTCTACTACGTGACCTTTGAATGGCGGCAATACCAGCTCAACTGGCTGGACGCGCTGGCCATCTGGCGCGGCGGCATCGCCATCCACGGTGCGCTGATCGGCGGAACCCTGGCGGTGATCCTCTACAGCCGCTGGCGCCGGATCGCCTTCTGGAATCTCCTCGATGTGCTGCTGCCTTCGGTGGCGCTCGGCCAGGCCATTGGCCGCTGGGGCAACTTCTTCAACTCCGAAGCGTTCGGCCTGCCCACCGATCTGCCCTGGAAGCTCACGATTCCCTACGCCAACCGGCCGGTGGAATTTCTCGATCAGAGCACCTTTCATCCCACCTTCCTCTACGAATCGCTCTGGAACCTCGGCGTGCTGGCTCTGCTGCTGGTGCTGTTCGAACGCGGAATCCGCGGCAAAATCAACCTGCCGGTGGGCGCGATCAGCTGCCTCTACCTGGTGGCCTACAGCTGCGGGCGCCTCTGGATCGAAGGCCTGCGCATTGATCCGCTCTGCCTGATGGGCACCCCTCCCTACTGCGACGGTGGGCTGCGGATGGCGCAATTGGTCAGCCTTGCGCTGATCGCCCTGGGTGCATTCGGCCTTTACTGGCTCTACGGCCGGCGACAACCGCTGCCGGATCCGAGCGGAGTGCAGGCATGAGCGGCAAGGTTTGGATTGTGGGAGCAGGACCGGGAGCCCCCGATCTGCTCACCCTCCGGGCTGCACGGGCGATCGAACAGGCCGAGGTGCTGATCTGGACGGATTCCCTGGTGAATCCGCAACTGGCCGCCATGGCCCCGGCCAACTGCGAACGCATTCGCACGAGCACGCTCACCCTCGAGGACGTGATGGCGGTGATGCTCGATCGTGTCGCCGCCGGCCAACGGGTGGTGCGCCTGCACGACGGCGACACCTGCCTCTACAGCGCCCTGCACGAGCAGCTTTGCCGTCTGCTCGATGCTGACGTGGAGGTGGAGGTGGTGCCTGGATTAAGCGCTTACCAGGCCACGGCGGCAGCCCTGCAGGCGGAGCTCACCATTCCGGGGCTCGTGCAAACCATCATCCTCAGCCGAGCCGGAGGACGCACGGGCGTGCCGGAGCGCGAAGAGCTGCAGCATCTGGCCTCCTTGCAGGCCTCGCTGTGCCTCTACCTGAGCGCCCGGCATGTGGAGGAGGTGCAAGCCGAGCTGCTGCGCCACTACCCCGCCGAAACCCCCGTTGCCATCGGCTATCGGGTGAGCTGGCCCGACCAATGGATCCAGGTGGTGCCGCTATCGGAGATCGCACGCGTCAGCCAGGAACGGGATCTGATCCGCACCACGCTGTATGTGGTCAGTCCTGCTCTGGCCGCGCCTGGAGCAGCCCGCTCTCGCCTCTATTCCGCCAGTCATCACCACCTGTTCCGTGGTGGCGCCTGAAGGGCAGAAGCCAGACCGGCGATGTTCTAAAGTCTGAAGGCGCGAGCGATCGGCGCAAGCGGGCGATTAGCACAGTGGTAGCGCACTTCCTTCACACGGAAGGGGTCACTGGTTCGAATCCAGTATCGCCCATCTTGAAACAGCAAAGATTCACGAAAGCCGTAGGTCTTTCTGTTGAGTGATCATGACTATCTGAGCCGAATTTTCTCTGGGTTCAGGATTGAGAGTACCGGGGCTTTTTTAGCAACAACCCCAGTTTTCAGCATCAACCTGGATCACCGCTGTTTTCGCGGCACAATATCGGCAACGACCCAGCCGACTCACCGTGAACGCCAGTGAGGCCAACCGTTCCAGCGCTGGGAACGACAGCACAGCGGCGGGAGACACCACCGCCTCCAACGATCCCCTCACGCTGTTGGGGCAGACCCTGCGACAAGCACGGGAACAGCAGGGGCTGAGCACGGGAGCCCTGGCAAGCCAGTTGCACATGGGCGAAGAACAGCTGCACGCCCTGGAATCCGGAGACCCTGAACGGCTTCCGGAGCTGGTGTTTGTGATTGCCCAGGCCCGCCGCGTCGCTGCGGCGCTGGGCATCGACGCCACGCCTCTGGTGGCGCCGATCAAGCAACTGAGCAGCCAGATCAAACCAGCACCCGCCCCGCTGAGTGCCGCTGAACCCGCCGGCGGCCAACGCCCCCGCGCCAGGCTGAGCGCTCAGAGCTACACCCAGCAACCGCGGCCGCGCGCGAACCACTCCGCAGCCGTGCTCCGCTGGCTGGGGAGCCTGGCTCTGCTAGCCGGCGTCGGGGCCGCTGGGATGTGGGGATGGCAGCGAGCGCCACAAATGATCGGCCGCCTGAAGCCACAACCACCGAGCCAGGTCAAGCCCGCCAAAGCCGTTGCCAAGCCAGTGCTGGTTGCACCCAAGCCCGCACCACCATCTCCCGCCACCGAACTGACCCTCAGCGCCGCCCAGCCCAGCTGGCTCAGCGTGCGCACCGCCAAAGGCAAGGTGTTGTTTGAGGGAACGTTCAAAGGCACCCGGCAGTTCTCGCTCGAAGCAGGCCTCGAACTGCTGGCCGGGCGACCCGATCTGGTGGTGGTGAGCCAAGGCGGAGCCAAGGGCAAACCCCTGGGCAGGATCGATCAGATCCGTTGGGTGAGCTTCAGCGCTCCTCCACGCTGAGACGCACCCCCATCGCCTCCTCCACCGCAGGGGCGCAGGCCGCCAGGCTCCAGCGCTCCAGGCTGAGGTCCTGCCCGGCCTGCATCGGCTCCAGCCGGATTGAGCAGAGGGTATCGCCATCGCGCCGCAACTGAAGGCCAGCCAGCACAGGCTCAGGCCGGCGATCCAGCGCCACGGCCAAGCGCAGCAGCAACGCCATCGAGGCCACCGTGCGGCGTTGCTCGCGCCCCTCGATCAGCTGCCACGACTCATGCCGCTTTTTGGGCAGTGAGCGGCGGTGATAGCGAGCGATCGCCGCCACCATGAGGTGTTCGCTGTCGGAGTAGCCGAGCAACTCGCCGTGGCGGATCAGATACCAGCTGTGCTTGTGATAAGCCCCGGTATTGATGTGCTGGCCGCAGCTATGGAGCATGGCGGCTGCCCAGAGCAGTTGGCGACCGCTGCCGTCGTCGCTGTGCAGCAGCCCCTGGCTCTGGCTGTAGAGGCTCTGGGCGTAGGCCGCCACCCGCTCTGCCCTCGGCACATCCACCTTGTAGCGCTGCGCTAGGTGCAGCACCGTGCGCTGCCGGATGCTGCTCTGGAAGGCAAAGCGATCCACGATCAGATCGTTGCGCAGCATCCAATCGACGATCAGCCCTTCCCGCAGGGCCCGCTCGCAGATCACCAGCTCCTGGGCGCCGAGCATCTCCATCGCTGTCTGCAGGATCAACGCCCCAGGCACGATGATCTCGGCGCGACGCTCATTCAGTGCGGGCAGCGCGCGGCGCTGGGCCGGCGTGAGCGTGAGCAGGCGATCCACCAGTTGATCGAGCCGCTGCCGGCTCACCCGGTATCCCTGCATGCGCAGGGGCGGCCGTGGATCGTCCGCTGCGGCCAGGGCCGCAATCGCCATAGCGGTGCCGCTGGTGGCCACCATCACGGGCTGTTCTCCGGCGTGGAGCTGCTGCCGCACCTGGAGCACCGCCGGCTCAAGGGAACCCTGGATAAAGGCCCTGAGGAACTCAACCCGCTTGGCGGGCAGCGGCTCCTCCCTCACAAAATCCCGCTGCAGCCGCACAGCGCCCACACGTGTGCTGGTGAGCACGCGGGCATCCCGGCCATCAGCGAGCACCAGCTCGGTGGAACCGCCACCGATATCGAGGATCAGATGGGGCTGATCGCCGAAGGCCATCCCGGAGAGCACCCCCAGGTAGATCAGGCGGGCCTCCTCCGGGCCACTCACCAGATCCACCTCCAGGCCCAGCTGCTCCTGGATGGATTGCAGAAAGTCGCGGCCGTTGGGGGCCTCGCGAACGGCACTGGTGGCCGCGGTCACCACATCGCCGGGCTCCACGCCATGACTGGCCGCAAGCTCACGGCAGTGGCGCAGGGTGGTGAAAGCCCGCTCGATCGCATCGGGGGAGAGATCGCCGGTTTCCGGGTCGCGCTCCCCCAGCCGGGTGGTGGATTTCTCCGTGAGGATCACCGAAAAGGTGCGCAGCTCGGTGTCCACCGCTGCCACCAGCAGGTGAATCGAATTGGTACCGATATCAATCCCCGCCACGGGGCGAATGGAGCTCCCGATGGAGCCGCTGGGTGCCTCGCTCACGCGGCCATCGCCTCTCGCGCTGCGCCACTTTCGCACTGCTGCTCACCGCCCCGGCAGGCCTAGGGTTTGCGCCACGTTGTTTCCTGGCTGCTTGGCACCGCTGCAGACCTGGTTGGCGCTGCTGCGCTGGGATAAGCCGAGCGGCCGTTTGATCCTGCTGATCCCGGCTGGATGGAGCCTCTGGCTCTTGCCAGAGGCTCCGCCCCCGGCGGTGCTGGTGGGTTGGATCGTGCTCGGTGGCCTGGCGGTGAGCGGGGCGGGCTGCGTGGCCAATGATCTCTGGGATCGGCGGATCGATCCGCAGGTGGAACGCACCCGCGAACGCCCCCTCGCCAGTGGCCGGATCAGCGTTGGCGCCGCGGTGGTGTTGCTGGCGCTCTGTCTGCTGGCGGCCCTGGCAGTGGTGCTCTGGGGGTTACCGGCATCCAGCCGCGGCCTCTGCCTGGGCTTGGCGATCGCAGCTCTGCCTCCAGTCCTGCTCTACCCCTCCGCCAAACGCTGGTTTGGCTATCCGCAGGCGGTACTCGCGATCTGCTGGGGCTTCGCCGTGCTGATTCCCTGGGCAGCCGGCAGCGGAGCACTGCTGGGCGGATGGCCGCTGGCCGCCGTTTGGCTGGCCACCTGTTTGTGGACCTTCGGCTTCGACACCGTCTACGCGATGGCCGACCGCGACGATGACGCGCGGCTCGGGGTACGCAGCTCAGCCCTAAGCCTGGGGGCGCAGGCCCCCGTGGTGGTGGGCTGCTGCTATGGCGCAGCGGCAGTGCTGCTGGCCTGGGCCGCAGCGCTGCAAGGGGTGAATGGGGCGTTCTGGCTAATCTGGCTGGTGGCCGCAGGCGGCTGGTGGCGCGAGGCGCAGCTGCTGCAACACCCGCAGTTGCCGCGCTCCGCCTTTGGCCTGCACTTCCGCCATCAGGTGCTGCTTGGCGCGCTGGTGCTGCTGGCTCTGGTGGTGGGTCGCAGCGGAGGACTGCCCGCATGAACGCCTGGCCGGCACCTCTACGCCGCGGTGATCGCGTGCAGCTGGCTGCCGCCAGTTCCGCCCTGCAGCCCGATGCTCTCGAGCGGCTGCAGGGCGGCATCGCCGTGCTGGAAGGGTGGGGGCTGCAGGTGGATCCCCACCCTGAACCGCTGCGGCAGTGGGGCCACCTGGCCGGTACCGATCAGCAACGCCTGGCCGACCTGCAGAGCCCAGCCCCCCTGGTGGCTTGCCTGCGGGGCGGCTGGGGCTCCGCTCGACTGCTGGAGCAGCAGGAGCTGTTGCCACGCTCCAACCCCAGCCAGTGGCTGCTGGGCTTCTCCGATGTGACCTCCCTGCTCTGGAGCCGCCAGGCCGCGGGCATCCCAGGCGGAATCCATGGACCGATGCTCACCAGCCTGGCCGGCGAACCAGCGTGGAGCCAGGAGCGCCTGCGCCAGCTGCTGTTTGGTGAGCCCCTAGCGGCCCTGACGGGCACGTCCTGGCAGGACGGCGTCGCCGAGGGCCCCCTGCTGGTGGGCAACCTCACAGTGGCCACTCATCTGCTCGGAACCCCGCACCTCCCGGATCTCCGTGGAGCGGTGCTGGTGCTGGAAGACGTGGGCGAAGCCCCCTACCGCCTCGATCGCATGCTCACCCACTGGCGGCTCTGCGGCGCGCTGCAGCAGCTGGCGGGCATCGGCTTCGGCCGCTTCAGCGGCTGCGATGACGATGAGGAACCCATCGCCCCAGACCAAGGCTGGCGAACGGTGCTGCAGGAGCGCACCGCGGACCTAGGAATTCCGGTGATCGCCGATCTACCGGTCGGTCATGAACCGGGCAATGCCGCCCTGGCCATCGGCCAGCGGGTGCGATTGGACGCAAGCCGAGGTGAGCTGGTGGTGCTTCAGGCCTGACGCGCCGACAACACGGCCTCGGCGATGGTGAGATCGAAGGGGGTGGTGATCTTGATGTTTGCCGGCGACGACTCCATCACCGTCACCGCCCAGCCGAGCCGCTCAAACAGCGAGGCGTCATCGGTGACGCTCCAGCCCTCGGCGCGCGCCCGCCCGTGGGCCTGGCGCAACTGCTCCACCGGGAAGCCCTGCGGGGTCTGGGCGCCCCAGAGATGGGAGCGATCGGGGGTGTCTTGAATCACCCCCTGGGCATCCACGCGCTTGATCGTGTCGGTGACGGGGGCGGCGGCGATCACAGCCGCGCCAGCCTCCACCGCAGCTGCGCACCGATCGATCAAGCTCGGCTCCACCAGGCAACGGGCGCCGTCGTGAATCAGCACGCTGCTGGCGCCGGCGGGAAGAGCAGCGAGGCCGTTGCACACCGAATCCTGGCGGGTGTCTCCCCCCTGAATCCACGCCACCGGCTTCTGGGGATTAGCGGCCTCCACCATGGCCAGGATGTCGGCCTGATCGATGGGTTGACCCACGATCCCGATCCAACGGATCGAGGCGGAGGCCAGGGCCGCCTCCAGCGTCCAGGCCAGCACCGGCCGGCCAGCCACCTCCAGCAGCAGCTTGTTGCGCTCAGCCCCCATACGGCGGCCGCTGCCGGCACAGGCGATTAGCAAATGCATGGCGGCTCCTGGGCTGAGTAATCCCACCTACATACAATCAGTCGACGCTCCGCCTGCGGCCATGCGCGTTCTGTTTCTGGTTCCAGGCGGCATTGAAGCTCAGCTCCACTGCCTGCCGGCGGCAGCGCAGGTTGCCGAAGCACTCGGGGCCCAGATTCAGGTGGCCTGTGCGCCAACGGCGGCCAGTGCTTGGAGCCTGCTCCCGGCGGTGGAGAAGCTCATCCCGTTCGATTTCAACAGCAGTCCAACCCTGGCGGACTGGGCCAACCTGCTGGGCAACGTGCGCGAGCCGGATTTCCAAGCCTGCATCAACCTGGCCAGCGGGCGCCAGGTGGATCTGATGCTTTCCATGAGCCACATCCCAACCCGGGTGGCAGCAGGTGGGTTTTCAGCCACCAACACCGTGGCCATCGGCAGCGGCTGGCCGGCGCAGGCCATGGCGGCTTACCTCAAACCCCTGGGGCTGACGCTGAACGCCGATGGGTTCCGCCTGGCCCTACCCAAGCCGGCTCTGGACAAAGCAAAATCAGCCTTACCGGCCGGGCAGGGTCCGGCCCTCTTGCTGGCCCCGGCCGGCGGCACAGGCGACTGGCCCAGCAGCTGCTGGCACCAGCTGCCTGATCAGGTCCGCAGCAAGCTGCCGGATCTGCGCGTGGTGCAGGCCAGCAGCAAAGCCAAGCTGCTGGAGCGGGCCGCCCAGGTGGCCAGCTGCGATGTGGTGCTCAGCAGCGATCCGATCACCACCGAACTGGCACTGCTGGCGGGCATGCCTCTGGTGGCCTTGGGCCGCAGCTCAACCAGCCTGCCCAGCCGCCAGGGTGTTCAGGCTGTCGGGCAGGCAGGCCATTTGGACCAACTGGAGCCCGCAGCGGTACTCACTGCCCTCGGCCTGGGATGAAACGCCAACGCCGGGCCGTACAACACCGGCGGGGCCTGCGCGGAGTACTGGCGCGACAACCCTGGGCAGGACCCTTGCTGGCACTGGCCCTGGTGGTGAACGGCGGCGCCCTCGGCTACCGCATCACCGAGGGGTGGGACTGGGGCGACTGCTACTGGATGGTGCTGATCACCCTCAGCACCCTCGGCTTCAGCGATGAGCACACACCGCTGATCCACACCGGCGGCCGGATCGTGACGGCCCTGCTGCTGGTTGGCGGGCTGGTGGTGGTGCAGCAGACCATCCAGAAACTGCTGGAATTGACCAACTCCGGCTACTTCCGGCGGCTGCGCGAACGGCGCTACCGCCAACAGCTCAAGCGCACGATGAATCAGCACGTGATCCTCTGCGGCTACGGCCGGATCGGGCGGGAGATCGCCGAACAGCTCAGCGGTGAAGGCGTGCAGCTGCTGGTGGTGGAGAACGATCCCGACCGCATTGCCGAAGCTCAGCAACGGGGGCTCACCGTGCTCCAGGGCGATGCCACCCTCGATGAAACCCTCGAGGAGGCCGGCATCCATCACTGCCGCGCCTTGGTGGCAGCCCTTCCCAACAATGCCGCCAATCTCTATGTGATCCTCAGCGCGCGAGGCCTGGCACCGCGCACCCGCTTGATCGCCCGGGCCGACAGCGAGGAAGCCGAGGGCAAGCTGCGCCTGGCCGGTGCCGATCAGGTGGTGAGCCCCTACGTGGCCGGCGGCCGCACCATGGCCGCCACGGCCCTGCGCCCCCTGGCCGTCACCTTCATGGAACTGCTCGCCGGCAGCGACTGTGAGGTGGAGGAGTTCCAGCTCAGCGACGACCCCAGCCGTCTCGGTGAACTCAATGGCGCCAGCCTGGCTGAGCTGCAACTGGGCCGCCGCAGTGGCGCCCTGGTGCTGGCAATCCGTAATCCCGAGGCCAGCCAGATCAGCAGCGGTGCGCCGGAACCGCTGCTGGCCAACCCCGGCGGCAATGTGCGTTTAGCCCCGGGCCAATTGCTGGTGGTGATGGGCAGCAAACAACAGTTGCAGCGCTTCGGCGATCTGCTCGGCAGCGCCCTCGCTGGCGTGGAAAGCATGCCGGCCTGAACCCAGCCAGGGCGCAGATCTACGCTCGCTCGACCCGAGCCTTACCCCGAGCCATGGCAGACGCCACCCCCCTCACCGGCCAAGTTGCCCTGGTGACCGGCGCCAGCCGCGGCATCGGTGCTTCCATCGCCAAAGAACTGGCCGCGGCTGGCGCCACAGTGGTGGTGAACTACGCCAGCTCACCGGCCGCGGCTGAGGCGGTGGTGGCGGAGATCACAGCTGCGGGCGGCAAGGCCTGGGCTCAGCAGGCGAACGTGGCCGATGAAGAGCAAGTGGAAGGCCTGGTCAAAGCGGTGCTGGAAAAGGAAGGGCGCCTCGATGTGCTGGTGAACAACGCCGGCATCACGCGCGACGGCCTGCTGATGCGCATGAAGAGCGCCGACTGGCAGAGCGTGATCGACCTCAACCTCACCGGCGTCTTCCTCTGCACCCGCGCCGTGAGCCGCTCGATGCTCAAGGCCCGCAGCGGCCGGATCATCAACATCACCTCAGTGGTGGGCCTGATGGGCAACCCTGGCCAGGCCAACTACAGCGCCGCCAAGGCCGGTGTGATCGGCCTCACCCGGAGCAGCGCCGCCGAGTTCGCCAGCCGTGGCGTCACCGTGAACGCGGTGGCCCCCGGCTTCATCGAGAGCGACATGACCGCGGAACTCGACAAGGAGCCGATCCTGAAGGCCATCCCCCTCGGCCGCATGGGGCAACCCGCTGAAGTGGCCAGCGCCGTGCGCTTCCTAGCCGGCGATCCCGCCGCGGCCTACATGACCGGCCAAGTGCTGCAGGTAGATGGCGGCATGGTGATGCGCTGATCGATCAGGTGCCCGGCTGTACCGGCTGGGCCAACTCTTCTCGTAGCCGCCGGATCCGCTGCAGCAAGCGCAACCGGCGGCTACGGGTGGTGATCGTGAGAAAGAGCCGCAGGGGCACATAGATCAGGGCCATCCCTAGGCCCAGCCCGACCACCACCAGAAACGCAATCACATTGCTGCCGGTGCTCGGGTCCGCCAGCACATCAGTGAGCGGGCCATTGAGGCTCTCCACTAAGGCGTCGCTGAAGCTCTCCTCCATGGGGCGAACCCTATCGGCCATGGGGCTGGAACGCATCGCTAGAGCCGCGCCGATTCGGCTTTCCCCACAAGCCAGCCGCTACCCCGGCATGGGAGCCTTTGGCCATTGCCTGCTCGTAGCCCGCGATGGCCAAGCTGCTCTCCTTCTCCGATGCCTCCCGCGCCGCCCTGGAGCGGGGCGTGAATGCCCTCGCCGATGCGGTGAAGGTCACCATCGGTCCCAAGGGCCGCAATGTGGTTCTGGAGAAGAAATTCGGTGCTCCCGATGTGGTGAACGACGGCGTCACCATCGCCAAGGAGATCGAACTGGAGGATCCGTTCGAAAACATCGGCGCCAAGCTGCTGCTGCAGGTGGCCACCAAAACCAAAGACAAAGCCGGTGATGGCACCACCACCGCAACGGTGCTGGCCCAGGCCATGGCACGCGAAGGCCTGCGCAACGTGGCCGCCGGCGCCAGCCCCGTGAACCTGCGCCGCGGCATGGAGAAGGCCGTTGCTCAAGTGGTGAATGGCATCGAAACCCGCTCCAGTGCCGTGGCCGGCGACGCCATCCGTCAGGTGGCCACCGTGAGCTCCGGTGGCGATGAAGAGGTGGGCCGCATGGTGAGCGAGGCCATGGACAAGGTGAGCGCCGATGGCGTAATCACCGTGGAGGAGAGCAAGAGCCTGGCCACCGAGCTGGAGATCACCGAAGGCATGGCCTTCGACCGCGGCTACAGCTCCCCTTATTTCGTCACCGACGGCGACCGCCGCGTGTGCGAATTCGAGGGTGCCCTGCTGCTGGTGACCGATCGCAAAATCAGCGCCATCAACGATCTCGTGCCGGTGCTCGAGGCCGTGTCGCGCGCCGGTAAGCCGCTGGTAATCCTGGCGGAGGAAGTGGATGGCGAAGCCCTCGCCACCCTGGTGGTGAACAAGAACCGCGGTGTACTGCAGGTGGCCGCGGTGCGTGCTCCCGGCTTCGGCGATCGCCGTAAGGCGATGCTCCAAGACATCGCCATCCTCACCGGCGCCACCCTGGTGAGCGAAGACCGGGCCATGACCCTCGACAAGGTGACCCTTGAGGATCTGGGCAGCGTGCGCCGGATCACCATCAGCAAGGACGAGACCACGATCGTGGCCACCGGTGATCACCAGGCCTCTGTGCGTGACCGCGTTGCCGCCATCAAGCGCGAACTCGACAACACCGAGTCGGAGTACGACCGCGAAAAGCTCAGCGAGCGCGTGGCCAAGCTGGCTGGCGGCGTGGCGGTAATCAAGGTGGGCGCTCCCACCGAAACCGAGCTGCGCAACCGCAAGCTGCGCATTGAGGATGCACTCAACGCCACCCGCGCAGCTGTGGAGGAAGGCATCGTGGCCGGCGGCGGCAGCACCCTGGTGCAACTGGCCTCCGAACTCGACGCCCTGGCCGCTGGCCTGAGCGGCGATGAGCGCACCGGCGTGGAAATCGTGCAGCGCGCTTTGGCTGCCCCCCTGCATCAGATCGCAGCGAACGCCGGCTTCGATGCCAACGTGGTGGCCGATGAAGTGCGCCGCAGCGGCAAGGGATTCAACGCCGCCACCGGCATCTACGAAGACCTGCTGGCCGCTGGCATCCTCGATGCCGCCAAGGTGGTGCGCCTGGCGCTGCAGGATGCCGTGTCGATCGCCGGCCTGCTGCTCACCACCGAAGCCGTGATCGCCGATAAGCCCGAGCCTCCCGCTCCGGCTGGCCCCGGCGGCGACATGGGTGGTATGGGAGGAATGGGTGGCATGGGCGGCATGGGAATGCCCGGGATGATGTGATCCCGCCGCCGCCTGCCTAAAGCGCCCGCACCAAGCGGGCGTGAATCCGGCAGACCGCGAGCGCTTCACGGGGCGGATCCGAACAGAGCCGCCCCAGTTCACGATTCAGGGCCTGCAGATCCCCCATAGGCAGACCCGCCACCGGCGCCACCATCAGCAGCCCACCGAGCGCCAGGGGCAGCATTGCGTGCGTGCAAAGGGAGGCCATCAGCACCTCCTTCAAGACGCTTGAGACTCACCCAGTGTGAAAGCTGAGGAGGGGCACGCCCCCCAAACTTCAAAAAGCTTCCAAAGCCCGCCGGTAAGCAGCCACCTGCAGGTCGACACCGGTAATGGCGGTGCCTACCACCACGGCATCCGCGCCCAGGCTGCGGGATTGCAACGCCTGCTCCGCGCTGGCAATGCCGCCTTCACAGATCAGCAGCGTGTCTGGCGGAAGCTCACGGCGAAGCTCGGGAATCAACGCCCAGGCAGGAGGCCGTAAGGCCGCCGTGCCCTCGGTGTAGCCGTAGAGCGTGGTGCCCACCCACTGGCAGCCCAGAGCAGCAGCTTGCAGACCATTGGCCAGGCTGTCGACATCCGCCATCAGCACGGCACCCAGATCGGTGCGTGCACGCTGCACCAGCTCGGCCAGCACGGCGCCCTCTGGCCGCAGGCGCTCGGTGGCATCGAGAGCGATCACATCCGCGCCTGCCGCCCAAACCGCCTGGATCTCCTCCCAACCCGGCGTGATGTACACGGGACTATCGGGGTAGGTGCGCTTCCATAGCCCCACAATCAGAGCCTCCGGACAGCGGCGCCGGACCGCACCGATGTGCTCGGGGCTCTCCAAGCGCACACCCACGGCACCGTTGTTGAGGCTGGCTTCCGCCATGGCGGCAATCACCTCGTTCTGGCGCATCGGTGATCCCTCCGGGGCCTGCACCGACACGATCAGTCCTCCCTGCAGCTCGGCGCGTTCAGGCAGCACGGCGAGTCTCCTGATCGGGCAGCCAGGCCCGCAGTTGCACCACCGCGGGATGGCTGGGGGCCGGCGCCGGCCGGGTAGCTCTTGGCAGCTGGGGCTCGAGGCGCGGCAAGGGCACCAGGGGCTCGGCGGCAACGAGCATCGAGTCCTCCAACACCGGCTCCGGAGCAGGGCTTTGCAGCGTCTGCCACCACGCCCAAGCCTCAGGATTGGCAGCATCCAGCTCCTGGCTGAGAGCTGTCAGAGCGCTCACGCCCTGGCGGTGCACCCACTGGCCCAGCAGGCGTTCGATCAAGGGAACATCACGAGCCACCAGAGCAGCCTGCAAGGCCAGGATTTGCGCCTGCCGGCGGGCCTGGGGTGAAGGAGAAGCGAGAGGTCGAACAGCCACAGGCAACGGATCAGGCGAGCTTGCGATCCAGCAGCGGGCGGATCAACAGGAACAGACCCAGCGCCAAAGCAGCCAGCACTCCCAGACAGGCCGCCGCGCTCAGCTCCCCGTAGGGAGCCACCAGCACCACAGCTGACAGCGAGAACTGGCCGGCGTAGGCGGCGCGAATCGGTTCAATCGCGAAGGTAAGAGGATTCAGGGCGGCAAGCCAGCCCAACCAGGTGGGCATGAACGAAATCGGCGCCAAGGCGGTGCTCGCAAACAGCAGCGGCAGGTTGGCCACGAAAATCACCGCGATCAACTCGATGTGGCCCGGCAGGGCAAAGGCCAGCCCCAGGCTGAGCCCGGTGACCGCAAACACCAACAGCAGCAGCGTGATCAGCACCAGCAGCAAACCGGCACCGCCCGGCCAGCCGTAACCCAACGCCCAAGCGGTGACCATGATCGCCACGCTCTGCACCAGGCTCAAGGCCGTGATGTAGAGGACGGAAGCCAGCACGATCGAGCTACGGGATCGCAATGGCGCCACCAGGAGGCGATTGAGAAAGCCGAATTCGCGATCGAACATCACCGGCAAGCCTGCGTTGAGAGCAGCGCTGAAAGCGGTGAACACGATCACGCCGGCACCGAGAAAGCGGCCATAGCTCATGCCATCGGGCAGCAGCCCCTCGGGCGCGTTGGCGAACAGGGCACCAAACAGCACCAGCCAGATCAGCGGTTGCAGCACACCGGCCACCAGGGTGGAGGGTCGGCGGGCCAGCTGCAGGAACAGCCGACGGGTGAGCGCCAGGGTTTCCTGCACGAGTTCCGCGGTGGCGGAACGCTGGGGAGGCGTTGCAGCCGCAGCGTTGATCAGAGAGGGAGCGGCGCTGGTCATCGCGGCTGAAGAAGAAACAACGACGGAAGAGAGAAAGAAACGCGATCAGCGCATCGATTGCTTGCGCTCAGCCTTGGGATCGCGGCTGCCCGCCACGGCCAGCTCCGCATCCATCAGGGTGCGGCCGGTGGCCTGGAGGTACACATCATCGAGGCTGGGGCGGCTCTGGGCCAGGGCAAACACCGGCAACTGGGCTTCCGCCAGCTGGCGGCGAAGCTGCTCCACCACCCCGTCGTGCTCCACCACCAGGTTGAGCGAATAGCCCTGGGCGCGGTTCACCACCACCTGGCGCACCCCGGGGCAGCGCTGCAGGAGCTGCTGCACCTGCAACGCCTCGGGTTCATCGCTGAATTCGCGCACCCGCAGGGTGACCCGATCACCACCTAAAGCCGCCTTCAACTCAGAAGGCTGACCAGCGGCGATCACCCGACCGCCCTCAATGATCGCGAGCTGATCGGCCAGAGCATCCACCTCCTCGAGGTAGTGGCTGCTGAGCAGCACCGTGGTGCCTTGATCGCGCAGTTGGCGCAGCACCTGCCAAATGGCAGCACGGCTCTCGATATCAAGACCAACTGTGGGCTCATCCAGCACCAACACCTGGGGCCGATGCAGCAGGCCCGAAGCGAGATCCAAACGGCGACGCATCCCTCCGGAATAGGTGCCGCTGCGACGATCAATCCAGTCATCCATGGCCAGAAGCGCGATCAGCTCGGCGATGCGCTGATCGCGATCGGCGCGGCTCAGGTGATAGAGGTCGCCTTGAAGCTGCAGCAATTCGCGGCCGCTGAGGATTTTGTCGAGGGCCACTTCCTGGGCCACATAACCGAGGCGCTCACGCACGCCGCGGGGATCGCGCAGGGCATCCACACCTGCAACACGCACGCTGCCGCTACAGGGTGCCAGGAGGGTGGCGAGGATGCGCAGGGTGGTGGTTTTCCCAGCGCCGTTGGGGCCGAGCAAACCGAACAGGCTGCCCGCCGGCACGCTCAAGTTGAGGCCATCGAGTGCCACGACAGCCCGATCGCCCTTGCCGTAGCGCTTGCTCACATCCCGGAGCTCGATCACCCCTTCCGGCATCCCATCCGCCAAGCGTTCAGGCTCCCTGTGACCAGTGGAAAAGCCAATCTAGAAAGCTCAAGCTGCCAAGGCTGCGGCCAGGGTGAAACCTGCCTTGCCGGACCCGGCCAGAGCCAACAGATCCCAACCCTGGGAGCTCAGCACGTCGCCGGCAGGCAACCGAGCCAGGAGCAGCAGCAGGCAGATCCCGAACAGATAGAGGATCGACCAGCGAAACAGCCCCCGGGCGCGCTGCACATCATCGGGGTCCTGATGGAGCCGCCAGGCCATCTGAATCAAGCGCGCATCAAAAGGCAGCAGCAGCAGGCCATACAGCAGACCACCGCTCGGCAAAGCCCAAACCCCCAGCAGGCTGAGCACGACGGTGAGGGCGGCATACACGCTGATGCCCCGTGCCGTGGCAGCGGTGCCCTTCACCACCGGCAGCATCGGGATGCCGACGGCGCGGTAGTCCTCGCGCAGCAAGAGCGCCAGGGCCCAGAAGTGGGCCGGGGTCCACACCATCACCAGAGCAAACAGCCACCAGCTGCCCAGCCCCAGGTGGCCCGTGGCCGCAGCAGCCCCCACCAGGGGAGGAATAGCGCCGGCCACTCCACCGATCACGATGTTTTGTGACGTGCGCGGCTTGAGCAGCACGGTGTACAGCAACACGTAGCTACAGAGGCCCAGCAGGGCCAGGCTGGCGGCCAGGCAATTCACACCACCCACCAGCAAGGTGGATGCCGTGAGCGCCAGGGCCACCGCGATGGCAAAGGCCGTGCCCATCGATAGGCGCCCGGAAGGGAGGGCCCGGGAGCTGGTGCGCTGCATACGGCCATCGAGCTCCTGCTCCCAGAGGCAGTTGAGAACACCGGCTGCGGCAGCGGCCAGCGCTCCACCGCCGAGCGTGCAGGCCAGGCGCAGGGGAGGCAGCGGCCAACCCTCGGAGAGGGCCATGCCCCCCAGGGTGGTGGCCAGCAGCAGCGGAATCAGCCGCGGCTTGGCGATCTCCAACCAAGGCGGCAGCTTCACCTTCGCCCGGGAAGGAACAGCCTGTTCGCGGCTCAGGCCCGTTGAAACAGCAGGAGCACTAACCACGCGACACCTCCAAACGAACGGGCTCAAGCAGGCTGCGGCTGAACCAGGCGGCGAGCACCGCCACGAGGAACGCCGCCATCAGTTGGTGCGCCACGGTGACCGCGGGCACCGCCAGGGTGAGGCGCAGGCTCATCACACCCAGGGCCACCTGGGCGATCACCGCCAGAGCCGCGAGGGCAGCCAGCACACGCTCGGCCTGCCATCGCCACAGGCCCCAAGCGGCGGTCACCAACACCGCAGCCGCCACCGGCCTGGCGCCGAGGCGATGGGCGAACAGCCAACCGCAGCCCTCGCCGGAGCTCAGGCAACGGCCGGCGGCCCATTGGGTGGCCATCAAGCCGCCGAGCAGGCACTGGCCGAGGGCCAGCAGAGCCACCACTCCAACCAGCCCGGGCCAGAGCCGATCCAGTGAGAAACGGCTCGCTTGAGGAGGCTTGGCCGATGTGGATGGCTCCAGCAGAACCTGCGTACAGGCACTGAGCAACGCCACCAGTAGCAACGCTGTAACCAGGTGAGCCGTCACCACTGAAAACGGCAACAGCAGCGTCACCGTGAGGGCGCCAAGGCCGCCCTGCACAGCCACCAGCAGCAGGGCGAGGCCAGAGAGCCAGGGCACCGCGCGGGGCAGCTCACGCCGCCACCACGTACTCAGTGCCGCCTGTACCAACAGGCCCATCCCCACCACGAAGGCATCCAGCCGGTGGAACCACTCCAGGAACACCTGCAGATTCATCTGCCGTCCCGGCAGGAGGGATCCATAACAGAGGGGCCAATCCGGACAGGCCAGCCCGGCTTCCATCACCCGAGTGGCTCCACCGATGCCCACCAGGGCGATAAGGGCCACCAAGAGGTGGGCGCTGAGCGCAGCGAGCGCGGCACGGCGACCGATCGGCGGCGTGAGAGTGATGGCCGTCATCGGGCTATAACAACCGCGGTTGGGCTGAAACTAACCAGGGCAACAGGCGGCCACACGATTGCATCAGTCCACGTTGCAATCGGTGTTCAATCCCTCACCGGAGCCGGCTCGATTGCTGCAAAGGTCAACAGCGGCAGACCATCCCCGGAGAACGTCCATAGGGTTGGGCGTTAGAAGCCCGCAGCTATGCGGATCCCTCCCGCCATCCTCACGCTGCTAGCCGGCATGGCCCTCGTGCTCTTCGGGCTGTGGGTGGGTCAGAACGTGAATCTTTTGCCCGTGGATGCCAGCGCCAACGCGCCGGTGTACGACGAGCTCTTCCGCGTGCTGTTCAGCATCGGTTCGATCCTGTTCATCGGGATCGTGGGACTGATCCTCTACAGCCTGGTTCGTTTTCGTCGCCGCGTCGGCGAAACCGGCGATGGAGCTGCGATCGAAGGCAATCTGCCTCTGGAGATTCTCTGGACAGCGATCCCGGCCGTTGTGGTTCTGTTTGTGGGGATTTACAGCTACGACATCTACGACCGCATGGGCGGCATGACCCCGCTCAACGACCACGGCATGCATGGCATGCAGCACAGCGAGGAGCGCACCTGGGGCGGCATCAGCCCCGTGGCTCTTGAGGCCGATGGGGCCATCGCACCCCTACCGGTGGATGTGACGGCCATGCAATTTGCCTTCATCTTCCATTACCCCGATTCCGACATCACCAGCGGCGAACTGCATGTTCCTTTAGGACAACCGGTGGCCCTTCAGATGAAAGCCCTCGATGTGATCCATGCCTTCTGGGTGCCGCAATTTCGTCTCAAACAAGATGTGATCCCCGGTCAACCCACCCTGCTGAGCTTCACCCCCACCCGAGCGGGCCAATACCCGATCGTGTGCGCAGAGCTCTGCGGGCCTTATCACGGCGGCATGCGCTCCACGGTGATCGTGGAGGAGCCTGAAAGCTTCGCGGCCTGGGTCGCCAAGAACAGCCCCAATCCCCCTGCTGAGTCCCCCACCGCGGTGCAGTCATGACCCTCAGCCTCAACCCCTCAGAATCACTGCAGCCACAGGGCTGGCTGCGCTACCTCAGCTTCAGCACTGATCACAAAGTGATCGGCCTGCAATACCTAGTGTGTGGCTTCCTCTTCTATCTGATCGGTGGGGCCCTCGCCGGAGCAATCCGCACCGAGCTGGTCACACCGATTTCCGATTTCCTCCCCAGGGAGACCTACAACGAAGTGCTCACCCTGCACGGCACGGTGATGATCTTCCTCTGGATCGTACCGGTGGTGAATGGGGCCTTCGGGAACTATCTGATCCCGTTCTATGTGGGAGCCCGCGACATGGCCTTCCCGCGGCTGAACGCCGTGGCCTTCTGGCTGATTCCACCTGCCGGCCTCCTGCTGATCAGCAGCTATTTCGTGACCGGTGCGGCGCAATCGGGCTGGACCGCTTACCCACCCCTGAGCATCACCACCCCCGCCACTGGCCAGATCATCTGGATTTTGAGTGTTCTGCTCCTGGGAGGCAGCTCGATCTTCGGCGGCATCAATTTCATCGCCACGATCCTGAAGCTGCGCCGCCCTGGGCTCGGCTTAATGCAACTACCGATGTATTGCTGGGCGATGCTTGGCACCAGCATCCTGGTGGTGCTCTCTACCCCTGTGCTTGCCGGCACCTTGGTGCTGCTCAGCTTCGACATCATCGCCCACACCGGTTTCTTCAATCCGGCCCTCGGCGGCAATGCCGTTGTGTATCAACACCTGTTCTGGTTTTACTCACACCCGGCGGTGTACATCATGGTGCTGCCGGCTTTTGGCCTGGTGAGTGAAATCCTTCCGGTGCATGCACGCAAGCCCCTCTTCGGCTACACCACCATGGTGTATTCGATCATGGCGATTGTGTTTCTGGGTCTGATTGTGTGGGCCCACCACATGTTCACCAGTGGCACACCGCCCTGGATGCGCCTGTTCTTCACCATCGCCACGGCCTTCATCGCCGTTCCAACAGGGATCAAATTTTTCAACTGGCTGGCCACCCTCTGGGGCGGCAAGATCAGCCTGAACACGGCGATGCTGTTCTGCTGCGGCTTCATCGTGAACTTCGTGTTCGGCGGCATCACCGGCGTGGCCCTGGCCCAGGTGCCGTTCGATATCCACGTGCACGACACCTACTTCGTTGTCGGCCATTTCCACTACATCGTCTACGGCGGCACGGTGTTTGTGATCTTTGCCTCCATCTACCACTGGTATCCGAAGGTGACAGGCCGTCTGCTCAACGAACCGCTTGGGCAGCTGCACTTCTGGCTCACCTTCGTGGGTTTCAACCTCTGCTTTGCGCCGCAGCACTGGCTTGGCCTGAACGGCATGCCGCGCCGCGTGGCCGAATACGACCCCCAATTCACGCTGATCAACCAGTTCAGCAGTGCCGGTGCCCTGCTGATGGCGATCAGCACGTTTCCATTCCTGATCAACGTGGTGATGAGCGCCTCCAACGGCGCCCCCGCCGGTGACAACCCCTGGAACGCCCTCACCCCCGAATGGCTCACCAGTTCACCGCCACCCGTGGAGAACTGGCATGGCGAGCCGCCATTGGTGCACGAGCCCTATGGCTATGGCGTGACACCCGGCGAGCTGAGCCTTGAGGCCAGCAGTGGCCGCGACCTGTGGAACCTCGGCCAGGGAGATCAACGATGACCAGCCTTCAGAGCGAGAGCCTCTCCCAGCACGCCGGCGAGGCCGCCCATGCCGAGGGCCATGGCGACCACCGCATCTTTGGCCTGGCCACCTTCCTGGTGGCGGATGGGATGACCTTCGCCGGCTTCTTCGCTGCCTACCTCACCTTCCGGGCGGTGAACCCACTGCCCTCAGGCCACAACTACGAACTGGAGCTGCTGCTGCCCACGCTGAACACGCTGCTGCTACTGGTGAGCAGCTTCACCTTTCACCGCGCAGGAGCCGCCCTGCGGCGCGGCAACCACCCGCTCTGTCAGCGCTGGCTGCTGCTGACAGCCGCTCTGGGCTTCAGCTTCCTGGCAGGCCAGATGAAGGAGTACTTCTCCCTGCCCTTCGGCCTCACCGACAACCTGTTCGCCAGCACCTTCTATGCCATCACCGGCTTCCACGGCCTGCACGTGACACTCGGCGGGCTGATGATCCTGATCGTGTGGTGGCAGAGCCGCGAAGGTGGTCGGATCAGCATCGACAATCAGTTCCCACTGGAGGCGGCTGAGCTCTACTGGCACTTTGTAGATGGGATCTGGGTGATCCTCTACGGGCTGCTTTATCTGCTTTGAACAGTTTCTCTGCTTTTGCCCTTGCGGGTGATTGCAGTTGATCGGCACAATCGGGCTACCAGTTCTCAGCCCCGCCGGTGTTCGTTGAAGAGAAAGTGAGCACGCCCGTGCAGATGCTGGAAGGCAAGGCGCTGCTCGATAAGGCACGCGCGCTGAGCAATCGCCCGGAGGATCAGATCGCACGGGCCTGCGGCTATGTGGGACCGAGCGGCAGGCTGCTGAAGAAGAGTTTCTACCGGGCTCTGGTGGAGGCCAAGGGCTACAAACTCCCCAGCCACACGAGCAATGGCAGCGGTGGTGGTGGCGGCACACGTGGCCGCCAGGCCGAGTTCCGCACACGGGTGCACGGCAATGGCAACCTGCTGATCGGCCATGCCTACACCCGACGCATGGGGCTGGAGCCGGGGCAGGAATTCAAGATTGAAATCCACCAGGAAACCGGCTCCATCTGGCTGCTGCCCCTCGAGGAAGGCAACGAGGGCAGCAGCATTGGCGAGAGCAGCGCAGCCGATCAGGCCGGCTGAGCAGGTCCGCCCCGATCGTCGGGGCCGTGGAAGGCGGCGCTGAACACCAGCAGATCAATGCCGCTGAACAGAAAGCTGATTCCCACCAGGATTCCCAGCACGCTCAGCAGACCGCCGGCCTTCATCGAAACAATGATCAGGCCGAGGATGAAGGTGACGATGCCGTTGGCCAGGCCCCAACCCCAACCGGACATGTTGCGGTGCGAGAGAGCCACGATCGCGGCCACCACCCCCTCCACCAGGAAGACGATGCCGATGGCAAAGGCCAAAGCAGCCACCTGGGCGGCCGCCGGCACGATGCCGGCACTGAATTGCTGAATGATCCAGGCGCCGGTGACCAGGAACAACGTGGACACCACCAGGCGCCAGAAGCAATGCCAGCGGCTCAGGCGACGTGAGCGGTTGAGGCTGTTGATCCAGCCGAAGATGCCCCCCACCAGAAAGGCCAGCGCCACGATCACCGTGACCCAGGCGGAGGCGATCACGGGGAACAGCAAGGCCAACACGCCAAGCACCAGCAGCAGGATGCCTTCGGCGATGGTGAAGCTGCGCAGGGAACTCAGATCGAGCTCCGGTCTGTCGGAAGCCATAGAGAACAATCGTCTACCGGACGGTAGACATGGCGCAGGAGAACGTCAGCTGCAAGCGTCAGCTCCAGCCATGTTCCGCCAGCCAGCCTGGGGTGATCAGGCCCTCGGAACGCCTTGAACCGGAAGCCTCCCCAGCCTGTCCGCGCCAGGCCAACAGCCGTTCGGTGTATTTGGCCAGCAGATCAGCCTCAAGGTTCACCGCATCGCCCAGCCGCAACTGCTGCAGGGTGGTGGTGTTCCAGGTGTGGGGGATCACAGCAATCCAGAACTCCGCCCCATCGGCGCTGCAGTCAGCCACGGTGAGGCTGATGCCATCCACCGCCACGCTGGCCTTCTCACACACGTAGCGGCCGTAGGCGGGGTTGGTCCAGCGCAGCACAAGCCGCCAGGAGGCCGGTTGCTGCTCCACCGCCACCACGGTGCCCTGGCCATCCACGTGCCCACTCACCAGATGGCCGCCCAAGCGATCGGCCAGGCGCAGGGCCGGCTCCAGATTCACCCAGCCGCGGCGATCGGCCTTGGCGGCGAGGGTGGTGCGGGCCAGCGTTTCTTCGCTCACATCAGCCTTGAAACCATGGGCCGAGCGCTGGGTCACCGTGAGGCACACCCCATCCACGGCCACACTGTCGCCGAGGGCCAGGGCGGCTGGATCGAGCCCGGCGTCAGCCGGCACCAGCAGTTCGACACCACCGCTGCAACGCTGCAACTGCCCGACGGCCTGCACCAGCCCGGTGAACATGCGGTGCCCCGATCAACCCTGGCCATAATCGGGCAAGGGCGTCTGCAGGCAAGCGATGGTTGAGATGCGCGTGGCCGGCATCGCCCTGGACGCCGCCAGCCGCAGCCCGATTGTGCTGCTGCGGGATCCTTCCGGGCGCCGGCAGGTGCCGATCTGGATCGACCAGGCCCAGGCCCAAAACATCATGGCGGGGCTGAAAGATCAGGCCCCAGCCCGCCCCCTCAGCCACGACCTGATGGCGAAGCTGCTGGAAGCGGGGGGGCTTGAACTGCAGCGCGTGATCATTCACACCATCGAAGACAGCACCTTCCGGGCCGTGCTCAAGCTCAGCGGCGCTGATGGCAGCAGCCACGAGCTCGATGCCCGCCCCAGCGATGCCATCGCCCTGGCGCTGCGCACCGGCAGCGGCATCTGGATGCTGGAAGAGGTGGTGTCCGATGCCTCGATCCCGGTGGATGCCGAGGCTGATGCGGAGGATGCCGCCGACTTCCGCCGCTTTCTCGATGGGATCAGCCCCGCCGAGCTGGTGCGCCACATCCGCCAGGCCCAGACCGACGGCAGCGAAAGCGAGGAGGACAGCGGCGATGACGACGATTCCAGCGGCGACACCACCCCCAGCTGAGCGCCGCCCCTTCGGACGCGGGCCGGCCGTTTCACCCTTCTGCCTAGGCACGATGCGCGCCACGGGCAGCGCGGACCAGATGGCATCCGTGCTCGCCGCGGCCATAGCCGCAGGCATCAACCATGTGGAAACGGCCCCGGCCTACGGCATGGCGGAGCGCCATCTGGGGGATGCGCTGCGCGCCCTGAGCGCTCGCGATCCAGCCACCCACGCCGATCTGGTGATCACCAGCAAGCTGCTGCCTGGGATCAGCCTGCAAGAGGGGCAGGATCAACTGCGGGCCCTGCTGGAGCGGCTGGGGCTGCCGCGGCTCCACAACCTGGCGGTGCATGGCCTGAACCGGCCTGAACACCTCAGCTGGGCCCTCGAGGGCGCCGGCGCCGACCTGCTCACCTGGGCGCTCGACACCAACCTGGTAGGCCAGGTGGGATTGTCCAGCCACGGCAGCAACGCCCTGATCGAGCAGGCACTGGCCAGCGGGCGCTTCAGCTTCTGCAGCCTGCATCTGCATCTGTTCGACCAAACCCGGCTTCCCATCGCCCGGGCGGCCCTGCAGGAGGGGATCGGTGTGCTGGCCATCTCCCCGGCTGACAAAGGCGGACGGCTTTATGCCCCCTCGCCGGAGCTCCTGGCGGACTGCGCCCCTTTCCATCCGCTGGAGCTGGCCTATCGCTTTCTGCTGGATGCCGGCATCTCCACCCTCACCCTCGGTGCCGAGCAGCCCTCCGATCTGGCTCTAGCCCAGCAGCTCCGCGGCGCTACACCCTGGCTGAGCGACGCGCACCGCGCCGCCCTCAGCCGCCTGCAGGCGGCAGGGCGAGAGCGGCTCGGCGCCGAGGCGTGCGGTCAATGCCGCGCCTGCCTGCCCTGCCCAAGCGCGGTGCCGATCCCGGAGCTGCTGCGCCTGCGCAATCTGGCCGTGGGCCACGGCATGAAGGCCTTCGCCCAGGAGCGCTACAACCTGATCGGCCGAGCCGGCCACTGGTGGGAGGAGCTCAATGCCAGCGCCTGCCAGCGCTGCGGCGACTGCCTGCCCCGTTGCCCGCACCAACTGCCGATTCCCGATCTGCTGGCCGACACCCACCAGCGGCTGGCGGCGGCACCACGGCGGCGCCTCTGGGGCTGATCCTTAGCCCGCCATCGCCTGGTCCCAGAGCTGCTGCAAGCCCTGGCGTTCTGCAGCGCTGAGTGGCTCCAGGTTGGTGCAACGCTCCAGCACCGCCGGCGGGGGCAACAGCAACGGCCGCAGCCGAGCCGGCCAGCGCTTCAGGGCTGGGGTCAGCTGGGCAGCGGGCAGCGGCGGCACCCAACCAGCCGCCAGCAGGCGATCGAGAAGCGGGAGGCTCAATCCATCACGCAGCCACTCCAGGGGCAGCGGCGAAGCGGTGGGGCCTGTGGGGCCTTGGCGCACCAGCAGTTGCCACCAGAGCGGTGACCCCGTAGATGGCAGAAAGGCCGTCAGGCGCGGATCGCGCTGCAACAGGGGCACGGCGCGCTGACTGGTCACCACCGCCGCATCCGCATCACCAGCCAAGAGGAAATTGATCCCCTGGCTTTCATCCAGGCTGAGGGCCTGGCGGTGCAGGCGGCGCACCTGATCCACCAATTCGGCGTGATCCGGGGAGGGAACGCCAGCGGAGGTGGGGCTGAGCTGGCGTTGCGCCAACGCGATCAGCAGCCTCGGGCTGGCCGGCAGCACCAATCGCTTGTACAGGCTGGGGTCGAGCACTAGCGCCCAGCCTTCGCTCTGGCGCCGCAGCAGATCCGGGCGATTGCGCAGCAGGATCACCCAGGTGCCGAAGGCCCAGGGAAAGGCTTTCGCCGCGGCCTCCGCTCCGGCAAACAGACGGCTGGGTGCCTGGGCGATCGGATCGAGCAGCTTTAGCAGGGCTGGAGCATGGATGGGCTGCAGGTCGGCCGGCGGCAGCTGCTGCAGCCATCCATCACCGAGGCTGATCAAGCGGCTCGCCGGGCTTGTAACGCGCAGCTGCTCCAGCAGCTCCGCCGAACTCTCCAACACCTGAGAGCGCCAGGTGGAAGGCAGCGCCTTCAGCCAAGCCGAAGGCAGCTGGCCGCGCACGCTGAGCAGCCGGCCTGCATCACCGCCCCTGGAGCAGCCCGCCAGGGCTCCGGCAGCCAGCACCGAGCCTCCCTGGCTGGCCAGCTGCAGCAGGTGGCGGCGCGAGAGCAGAGGGGCTTGGGCCATGGCCCGACCCTAAGGGGCAAACCTGCTCACACCAGCTGGCTGCAGGCCTGGTCACAGGCCGCCGCCAGCGCGGCCGAGCTGCGGCCACTCAGCTCCCACAGCGCCGCCAGGCCGCCAGCCCCCACGCCTTCCTTCACATAGCCCTGCTCGAACGCCAACAGCTGCGGGGAACGGCAACCGTGAAAGCGCAGCGAGGAGGCGAAGGCAACGGGCTCAGCACCCCAGCGTTGGCCGATCTGCACCAGCAGCTGGGCCAGATCGCTGCTGCCCTCTCCCGCCACCCAGGCCGTGGTGGCGATGGCGGTGCGGGCCACCAGCAGCGGTCGCAGGGAGGGATCGCACAGCGCCAAGGCCACGGCCAGCACGGCGGCCATCTGGCTTCCACCGGCCAACAGCACCGGCACCCCGGCCAGGGCCGCCTCCAACACCAGCCCAGCCGCCAGGGGCTGCATCGGATCACCCACGGCCGCCAGCACCTGAGCCGCTGGGGCAGGGCTTGTGAGCGCAGCCGCCGCCAACCCCTGCGCCACCAGCTTGGCCTTCAAGGCATGGGCCGGCTCCCGCAGGCTGCCGCTCACCAGCCCAGCGGCCGGCACCCCGAGGCCCTCCAGCACCGCTTGTGCGGTGCTGGTGCCACCGGGCACACATTCCGCCAGCAACAAAGGCCTCGGCTCGAGCCGCCCCAGCTGCTGGCCCCAGCGCCGACCTCGCTCGAGCAGCTGGTGCACCCGCTCCCGTTCGATGGCGGCCCCAGTGCTGAGGCAGCGGGCGGGGCTGTAGCCCAGCTGCAAATGCGGAACCGCCGGAGCCACAGCAGCGCCGGCATCCACCACCAGAGGCTCGAGGGCCAGCTGCTCCACCACCACACGCGCGATCAAAGCGGGGCTCACACCCGCTGGCAGGGGCGGCAGGGCATGGGGGCGCTGCTGCGCTGGGCCCAGCAGCAGCAACTCCGCATCAGCGGCGGCCGTAAGCCGCCGACTCTCAGGGGTGGCGCCAGCCGCCGAGATCCCTGGCACCGCAGCGGTGGCGGTGCCAGCCAGCAGCAACAACACCCGCGTGGCCTCAGCAGCGCCAGCCACCTGAACGCACCAACGCTCCGCCTGCCGAGGATCACCGCTGAGTCGCTGGAGCGTCAAAGGGGATCGAGGGCGAGCAGCGGCCGCAGCAGCGGAGGCGGCGGCGTGATCGGGCTGCGCAGGCGCGGAAAGATCCACAGGGCCACCGCATGCAAGGCCAGCACGTAGATCACGTTCTGCAGAAGCACAAGCCCCAGGGCCAGCAGCTGCACCTGCCAGAGATCAGGCCCGCCGCCGAGCTGCAACAGGCCACTGAGGCGCTCCAGCAACTGAGCCGCCGCGGTGGTGATCACCACCCAGAGGTTTTCACCCAGCAGCACCGACACCACGGCAACGCGCACCAGAAAGCCAGTCGCACCGATCAACACCCCCACCCCCCAGCTGATCCACCAGCTGAGCTGACGTGTCCAGCACCAGCCCAGCCACAGGGCCAGCAAGGTGTAGGGGAAGAGCACCAACGGCCCCCGCACCGGTCCCATCAGAGCCACCAGCAACAGGGCCGACACGGCAACGCCCTCCACCGCACAACGGCGGTTGTGGCGCAGCTGCAACAGAGCGAGGGGCAGCGGCAAGGCCAGACGGAACAGGGCACCGCCCACCGGCAGGTAGTAGAGCCCCACCCAGAGCAAGGCTGTCGAGGCCGCCAGATAGGCGGTGTCGGTGAGCTGATGGGCCTGACGCCGGCTGAGGCTCATCGCGCTGGGGGGGCCGGGGTGGTGCGCAGGGGCGCGGCTGTCTCAGCGCCGCCGGCCGGCACCCGCTCAATCGTTTCCACTTCAAACGCCACGCCGGCCTGGCGCAGGGCGTCGGTCACGGCCTCAGCCGGCGAGGAAGGATCTGCGGCGGGCAGCTTGATCGTGACCCGATAAGGGGCCGGGGTGAGCGGCGGCGCTGCTGGAGCTGGCTTGGCCGCGGGCTTGGCGGGTTCGCTCTTAGGCGTTTCCGCCTGGGGAGCGGGCTTGGCCGCAGGGGTGGCGGTGGTGGGTTTGGCGGCCGGCGCTACCGGGGTGGCGGGTGGCGGCGAGAAGCTGCGCGACAGCTGATCGCCGAAGGGCGTGCCGCTGCAGCCGCTCACCCCGGCAGCCAGCAGCAGAGGAACCAGCAACCGCCGCAGCTGCATCAGCTATCGGCGGCGCGGATCACCCGCACGGCACTGGCCCGCAGGCGGCCGGTTTTGGTGGTGGCGGGAGCCTTCTTGGCCGCCGGTTTCTTGGCCGCAGCAGGCTTCTTGGCAGCGGTTCCAGCAGCCTTGCGGCCCTTGCTCTTGCCGGCGGCGGCCTTGGCCGCCAGCAGCTCCACCGCCTGCTCCAGGGTGACCGTGTCAGCCGTGGTGCCCTCCGGCAGGGAGGCATTCACCTTGCCCTGCTTCACGTAGAGGCCGTAGGGACCATCGAACAGCTGGATCGCCTCATCGGCGCCCTCGGGCGTGCCGAGATCCTTCAGGGCCGTGCGGCCGCCGCGGCCGCGCTTGGGCTGAGCCAGAAGTTCCACTGCCCGTGACAGCCCCACCATCAGCACATCGTCTTCGACCTTGAGGGAGCGGTAGTCCTTCTCGCCTTTGCCCTTGTGGTGCACCACGTAGGGACCAAAGCGGCCCAACCCGGCCTCGATCTTGCCGCCGTCGGGGTGTTCGCCCAGGTGCCGCGGCAGCCTCAGCAGGCCGAGGGCGTCTTCAAGGGTGAGGTCTTCCGGTTTGGTGCCCTTCGGCAGGGAGGCGCGCTTGGGCTTGGGGTTCTCATCACTCACCTGGCCGCGCTGCACATAGGGGCCGTACTGGCCGAAGAGCAGATACACCAGATCGCCGGTTTCGGGATCTTCGCCCAGGGATTCAGGCCCATCGGCCTTCTGCTTGAGGATCAGCTCAGCTTTATCGGCATCCAGATCAGCTGGGGTGATCTCATTGGGCAGCGTGGCCTTGAGCAGCTCTTCGGTGCCGTCGTCGGCCACGCGCTTGGTTTCCAGATAGGCACCAAAGCGGCCGATGCGCACCACGCAGGGCAGGCCCTCGAGCTCGATCGTGCGCGAGGCGGTGGGGTCGATGTCGCCCTCGCGCTGCTGCACCTGGGCTTCCAGGCCCTGGTCGCCCTTGTAGAAGCTCTCCAGGTAGGGCAGCCACTGCACCTGCCCGTGGGAGATCTCATCGAGGGTGTTCTCCATGCGAGCGGTGAAGCTCGTATCCACCAGGTCGGGGAAGTGCTCCTCGAGCAGAGCCGTCACCGCAAAGGCCGTGAAGCTGGGGGTGAGGGCGTTGTTCTGGAGGGTGGCGTAACCCCGATCCACGATCGTGCCGATGATCGAGGCGTAGGTGGAGGGGCGGCCGATGCCCTCCTTCTCCAGCATCTTCACCAGGGCCGCTTCGCTGTAGCGGGCGGGGGGCTGGGTTTGGTGGCCGAGGGCTTCCACGCCCTTACAGGCGGGACTGTCGCCGGTTTTCAAGGAAGGCAGCAACACCTCCTGACCTTCCAGGGCGGCATCGGGATCGTCGCTGCCTTCCACGTAGGCGCGGAAGAAACCGGGGAAATCGATGCGCTTACCGGTGGATCGGAATGCTGCGGGGCCGAGGCTGCCGCCATCCACCTCCAGATCCACGCTCAGCATCGTGAGCTTGGCGTCGGCCATCTGGGAGGCCACGGTGCGCTTCCAGATCAGCTCGTAGAGCGCAAGATCACGGCCATCGAGACCTGTGGCGGAGGGGTCGCGGAAGCTCTCACCGGCAGGACGAATCGCCTCGTGGGCCTCCTGGGCGTTGCGAGCTTTGGTGGAGAACTGCCGAGCCGAAGGGCTCAGATACTCCTTGCCGTACTTATCGGACACACAACTGCGGGCGGCATTGATCGCCTGATCGCTGAGGTGCACCGAGTCGGTGCGCATGTAAGTGATGAAGCCGCGCTCGTACAGGCCCTGGGCCGTGCGCATCGTTTCGCGCGCCGAGAGCCGCAGTTTGCGGTTGGCCTCCTGCTGCAGGGTGCTGGTGGTGAAGGGCGCCACCGGCTTGCGGGTGGTGGGCTTCTCCTCCACCGCCGCCACCTTCCAGGGGGCTGCCAACACCGCTTCCCGCAACTGACGCGCCTCGGATTCAGCCAGAAGGCGGACCTTGCTACCGGCCTTCAGAGCGCCCGTGGCTTCATCGAAATCGGAGCCCCCGGCAATGCGTTCACCCTTGAGGTGGGTGAGCTTGGCTTCGAATCCAGCGCTGCCCTGATTCAGCTGTGCCTTGAGGTCCCAGTAGCTGCCGCTCTTGAAGGCCCGCCGCGCCCGCTCGCGCTGCACCAACAGACGCACCGCCACCGATTGCACCCGGCCGGCGCTGAGGCCCCAGGCCACCTTCTTCCACAACAGTGGCGAGAGGGTGTAACCCACCAGACGATCGAGGATGCGCCGCGTTTCCTGGGCATGAACCAGCTCCATATCGAGCTCGCGGGTCTGCTCGAGGGCTCGGCCGATCGCTTCCTTGGTGATCTCGTGGAACACCATCCGCTTCACCGGCACCTTCGGATTGAGCAGCTGCAGCAGGTGCCAGCTAATCGATTCACCTTCCCGGTCTTCGTCCGTCGCGAGCAGCAGCTGGTCGGCGCCCTTGAGGGCGTCTTTGAGTTCTTTCACCACCTTTTTCTTGTCCTTCGGAACCACATAGAGCGGCTCGAAGTTGTTGGCGGTGTTCACGCCGAGATTGGCCCACTTCTCACCCTTGTGGGCGGCCGGAATCTCGCTGGCGTTGTTGGGCAGGTCGCGCACGTGCCCCATCGAGGCTTCCACCTTGAAGTCCTTGGGAAGGAACCCGCGGATGGTGCGGGCCTTCGTGGGGCTCTCAACGATGACGAGGGTGTGCGCCACAGGCAGGCGGTAAACCGCTTCCCTCTTTATCGCACCGGCGGTCAAGCCCTGGGGTGAGGCGACAAATCCCGCCGTCAGCGCGGCTACAGTCCTCGCCAACGGGCGACCCTGAACCAGCTGTGCTCTCTCTTCTGGCCGCCGCCGATCCCGGCGCCGCACCTGCGGTGAGTGCGATCACCTCCCTGCAGCTCAATGCAGGCGCGGTGGCACCGGAAGGTGCGGTACTCCTGGCGATGTTGGCCTGCCTGCTGGTGGATCTGGCCGGCGAGAAGGCCGCATCCCGCTGGGTCCCCCTCTTCTCTTACATCGGTCTTGGCAGCGCCCTGGGTCTGCTGGCGCTGCAGTGGAACGCTTCGCCACTGGAGCCCTCCTTCCTGGGCTCGTTCCTGGCCGACAACCTCGCCATTGCCTTCCGTGCCGTGGTGGCAGCCTCCACGCTGCTGTCTCTGCTGATCAGCTGGCGCTACGTGGAGCGCGCCGGCACACCGGTGGGTGAATACGCCGCAATCCTGCTGGCCGCCACCCTGGGCGCGATGTTGCTATGCGGCTCCACCGATCTGGTGAGCGTGTTCGTCTCGCTGGAAACCCTCTCGGTGGCCAGCTATCTGCTCTCCGGCTACATGAAGCGCGATGCGCGCAGCTCGGAGGCAGCACTGAAATATCTGCTGGTGGGCTCGGCGGCGGCGGCCGTGTTCCTCTACGGCGCCTCACTGCTTTATGGCCTCACGGGTGGCAGCACCAGCCTCGAAGCCGTGGGCATCGCGCTGCAAACCAGCGCCTCGCCGGTGGCGGCCCTCGCCCTGGTGTTTGTGCTCTCCACGGTGGCCTTCAAGATCGCGGCGGTGCCCTTCCACCAGTGGACGCCGGATGTCTATGAAGGCTCCCCCACTCCCGTTGTGGCCTTCCTCTCGGTGGGCTCGAAGGCAGCTGGTTTTGCCCTAGCCCTGCGCATCCTGGTGGGCTGCTTTGAGCCCTTCGAGACCCAGTGGAAGCTGCTGTTCACCGTGCTGGCGATCCTGAGCATGGTGCTGGGCAACGTGGTGGCCCTGGCCCAAACCTCCATGAAGCGGATGCTGGCCTACAGCTCCATCGGCCAGGCGGGCTTCGTGATGATCGGCCTGGTGTGCGGCACCGAAGACGGCTACGCCGCCATGGTGCTCTATATGGCGGCCTACCTGTTCATGAACCTGGGGGCTTTCGCCTGCATCATCCTGTTCTCGCTGCGCACGGGTTCCGATCGCATCAGTGATTACGCCGGCCTCTATCAAAAGGATCCACTGATCACCCTGGGCCTCAGCCTTTGCCTGCTCTCCCTGGGGGGCATCCCTCCGATGCTCGGTTTCTTCGGGAAGATTTATCTCTTCTTCGCCGGCTGGGCTGACGGCCAATACCTGCTGGTGGTGGTGGGCCTGCTCACCTCGGTGGTGTCGATCTACTACTACATCTCGGTGATCAAGATGATGGTGGTGAAGGAGCCTCAAGAAGCTTCTGAGGTGGTGAAGGCTTATCCAGAGACAACCTGGAATGTGGCTGGTCTTCAACCGCTGCGGGCCGCTCTGATTTCGTGCGTGGTGGTGACCGCTGTGGGAGGCATCCTTTCCAATCCTCTGTTCGGCTGGGCCAATGGAGCCGTGGCTGGCACCCCGATGCTGCAGAAAGCGCTGGCAGCCTCCGGCATGCCGATCGGCTGATGACCAGCCCCGCGGCTCCGCTGGTGGCGGAGCTCGATCACATCCGCAAGGTGTATGGCAGCGGCGACACCGCTGTTGCCGCACTGGATGATCTCTGCCTGAACGTACGCCGCGGTGAATACCTGGCGGTGATGGGCACCTCCGGCTCGGGCAAGAGCACGGCGATGAACATCCTGGGCTGCCTGGATCGCCCGAGCAGCGGCAGCTACCGCCTCAACGGCACCGCTGTGGAGCACCTCAGCGACGATCAACTGGCGGATCTACGCAACCGCGAACTGGGCTTTGTGTTTCAGCAGTTCCATCTGCTGCAGGAGCTCACCGCCCTGGAGAATGTGATGCTGCCAATGGTGTACGCCGGAGTGCCGGCGGAACGGCGCCGCGAACTCGGCATCGCGGCGCTGCAACGGGTGGGATTAGGCGAGCGGCTGCACAACAAACCCAACCAGCTCTCCGGCGGCCAGCAGCAACGGGTGGCGGTGGCCCGGGCGATCATCAACAACCCCAATCTGCTGCTGGCGGATGAACCCACCGGCGCCCTCGATTCCCGCACCACCAAGGAGGTGTTGGATCTGTTTGATGAGCTGCACCGCGAGCAGGGGATGACAATCCTGCTGGTGACTCACGAACACGATGTGGCCGCCCGCGCCGAGCGCATCGTGCATTTCCACGATGGGCGGCTCGTGGATAGCGGCGCAGGTTCCCAGGCTTAGGTCTTCGCCTGAGGCCGCTCCAGGCTTTGCAGCAGCTGGCCCATCAGCAGCGCGATCGCATCGCTGCCCTTGAGGCCATTGCCGGGGTCGAAGTCGCCCGGATCGATCGCCACCCAACCGCCGGCCGCCGGCTCCCGCAGCTCGAAATGCAGATGCGGACCGGTGCTCAACCCTGTGCTGCCCACCCGGCCGATCACCTCGCCCTGGCGCACCACATCACCGGCTTTCACATAGAACTCGGAGAGGTGCCCATAGAGGCTGCGCCGCAGCGGCCGCTGATGTTCCACCTCCACGGCCAGGCCGTAGCCGCCCGCAAGACCACTGCTCACCACCCTGCCGCTCAAGACCGCCACCACCGGAGTGCCCTCAGGCGCCGCCAGATCTTCACCGGCATGCAACCGCCAAGCCCCAAGCAGGGGATGCAGGCGCCAGCCGAAGCCGCTGGTATTCACCGCGCTGCCGATGATCGGCAGCAGCAGGCTGCGGTTGCCATTGCCCAGCACCGGCGCGGGACGAGGCGTGACCCGAAACACACTGGCCAGGTTGAAACTGCCGCCATTGCCGGCGAGCAGAGCCGACACCGGCACGGTGAGCGGCGGCAGGGGCATGCCATCGGCACCGATACGACCGCCCCAGGCGGTGTTGCCATTGCTGCCGCTGCGGCGACCCCATCGCAGCGCAATCCCGCCGCGGCATTCCCGGGCGGAGAGCGCACCACCCCGGCAAGCCTGCTGGAACGCTCCCACATCCAGCGGAGCCAGCGCACCGCCGCCGCCACCGCGCACGAGGTTGCGCTCGCTGGGGGTCACCACCCCTTGGCGCACGAGTTCATCGAGGGATTGATCGAAACGTTTTGGCGCCGTTGCTGCACCACTCAGCCGCGCGGGATCAGGCCGCAGCGGCCCGGCGGTGCTCCCCGGCGGGGGCAACAGCGGCGCCACCGGTGCCGATGTTGCCGATGGCGTCTCAGGCTGGGAAGCCTCCAGCTGGGCCCAGGCCAGACCTCCGCCGAGCAGCGCGGGCAGCGCCACCATCAGGCTCAGCGGTTGGAGGCGAGGCACAGCTATCGCATACAAAGCGGCTCAAACTCTAGAAACCCCGCCGCAACACAGCTAGGACATCCCAACGACCCAAGCACCGACTTCAAGAACAGGCGAGGATGCCTCCATGACCGGCACACCATCCCCACTCGTTACCGCAGAGGCACTGCAGGCCTTCACCTCAAGGTTGGTCCAACATTTCACCCCTCAGAAAGTGATTCTGTTCGGCTCCCTGGCCGCGGTGAGGGTCAGTGGGATTCCGATGCTGACCTGATGGTGGTGATGCCCTTTGAAGGCTCCCATCTCCACAAAATCCGCGAGATCCGCAAAACCTGTCAAGCCACATTTCCGCTAGACCTGCTGCTCTGGCGCCCCGAAGAAGCAGCTGTTCGCTATCAACAAGGTGACCCTTTCCTACGGGAAGCCCTCGACCACGGGCAACTTCTGTATGGCTGAGTCAGATCTGAGCCCATTGGTTCAGCAACGGATTCAGAAAGCCGAGGATGACTGGGAGGCAGCGCGACTGCTGATCACCAGTCCCTCACAAGCAGCAACCACCTGTTTCCACTGCAGCAATGTGCCGAGAAACTCCTCAAAGCGGCGCTGTTGGCAAGCGGAGGCGCCATTCCAAAAACGCACGACCTCAACACTCTGTCCACTCTGCTGAGCGGCCTTGATCCCACTTGGGTTTGGGATCTGGATGTTCTCGAGGAGTTGAGCACCAACGCTGTCGCCAGCCGATATCCGGGTGACACGCTCGATCCTCAAGATGCTGTGAACACCACGCATCGCGCCGGCGAGCTGCGATCCGCTCTGTTAAAGCGCTTGGCGTTTTAGGCCGGAAACTGACGTTTTCAGAAGCACTCAGAACTGACGTATCAGCACAACCTCCGTGTTGTTTCTGCAAAGCCGCAAACCTCCATCAGCCGCCAAGCCCGCCACGCTCCAGAGCTCGCCGTTGTGCTCAATTCCATCGGGTTGCCAGAGGCGCTGCTCTACCTGACGCCGCACCAGCTCGGGCTGATCGGCGGCCGCTGCTGCCCACTCCAGGCCCCGCAACAGCCGCGCAGCGAGGCACGCCGGCTGGGCCTGGGGGTGCTGACGCTGGCCCAGGGCCTCCGCCAGGTTGATGGCACCGGCGGGCACCCGGTTCAGCCCATTCAGTCCCACCCCAAGCTGGGCGTAGCGCACCCGGCCGCCGCGCCAACGCAGCCGCGGCAGGATGCCAGCCAGCTTGCGGCCATCGATCAACAGATCATTGGGCCACTTGATCTGAGGCTTCAGCCCGAGCGACTCCAGTTGCAGCGCGATCCCCACCGCCGCGGCCAGGGCCAGCGAGGCCGCTTCCGCAGGCTGAGCCGGCCAGGGCAGGGCAGCACTCAGCCAAACACCCCCGGGCGGCGACTGCCACACCCGGCCCTGTTGCCCATGACCATGGCGCTGCTGCTGCGCCAGCAACGCCAACGGCGGCTGGACGCCGGCCGCAAGCCAACGCTCCAGCTCCAGTTCTGTGCTGGCGCACACCGGCAGCACCCTCAGCCGCCAAGCCAGCGGTTGATCCGCCGGAATCCGCCGCAAGGCAGCGGCAATCGAAGCGGCCGTCAGAGCTGAGCCAGCCAAGCCACCATCCGCTGGGCACCGGCCTCGAGTTGCTCGATCGGATGCACCAGCGCCAATCGGGCAAACCCCTCGCCGCCTGGACCAAAACCATTGCCCGGCGTGAGGCACACCCCGCTGGCTTCCAGCAGCTGGGCACAGAACGGCTCCGAATCCAAACCCGCAGCGCGGGCACGGTCCGGCAGCTCCAGCCACAGATACAGCGCCATTGAGGGGATCCGCAGCGGCCAGCCGGCCTGTTGCAGCACCGCAGCCATCCGATCACGCCGTTCGCGGTAGATCGGCTTGATGCGCTCGGGCCAATCGCCGGCCTGCTCCAAAGCCGCAATAGCGCCAGCCTGAAGCGCCGTGCTCTGGTTGAAATCCACCACACCCTTCAGCTGCCGCAGTGCCGTGATCAAGGGCTCAGCGCCAATGGCGAAGGCAATGCGGTAGCCCCCCAGGCACCAGCCCTTGGAAAACGAGAAAAACTCAATCCCGCACTGGCGCCAGAGCGGTGAGCGCAGCAGTGCCGGTGCGTCACCCTCCAGAGCCAGATCCACGTAGGGGTTGTCGTGGGCAAACACCACGCCGTGGCGTACGGCCCGCTCAGCAGCCTCATCCACCCAATCCTGTTGGCCCGTGGTGGCGGTGGGGTTGTGGGGAAAGCCCAGAACCATCAGCTTGAGGGCATCCCAGGCACTAGTGCTGAGCTGATCAAAGCGGGGCGCAAAGCCCTGAGCCGGATCGAGCTTGAGGAAATGCGGCTCGGCTGAGGCGAGGCGAAGACCGCCGAGATGGGAGGGGTAGTAGGGATCAAGCAACAACGCAGGATCACCCGGGTTGAGCACAGCCAGAGGCAGGTGGGCTGTGCCCTCCTGAGAGCCCACCAGCAGCAACACCTCCCGCTCCGGATCCACCGAAACCCCGAAGCGTCGCCCTGCCCAGGCCGCCACGGCCTCACGAAATGGCAGGGTGGCGCCATGCAGGCAGTAAGCAGCGCTCTCTGGCCGTCCCAGCTGATCGCGGATCGCCTGGATCGCCGCTTCAGGGGGCTGGAGGTCGGTCGAACCAAGCGAGAGATCCAGCAGGGGCGGCTGACCGGATGCCGCAGCAGCGAGCCGGTAGGCCTGCTTGCGCTGATCGTTGCGGGCGAACACACCGCTGCCGAGAGCAGCAACCCGATCGGAGCGATGCAGTGCCGTCAGCGCCTCAGAGATGGGCATCCAGGAAGGCCTTGAGCTGGGGTTGAGCCATGGCACCTTCGTGGCGTGCCACCTCCTGGCCGTTCTTGAAAATCACGAGGGTGGGCAGGCCCTGAATCCCCATCTGATCGCGGGCCGTTGGGTTGGGATCGGCCTCGAGCTTGCCCACAGCCAGCTGGCCGGCGTATTCACCGGCAGCCCAATCCATCATCGGGGCCATCAGCCGGCAGGGCCCACACCACTCGGCCCACACATCCACGAGCACCGGGGTGGTGGCATCCAGCACCTCGGCCTGGAAGTTGGCATCAGTGAGGTGCAGAACAGACACGGCGACAGTCAACGCTGCGGCGATTGTATGGATCAGAGCTTGTCGATCGAGCGCTTCAGCTCCTCGAGCTCCGCATCCACCTCCTCCACCTTCACCGGTTGCACCGCACCGCCCGCTTCAGGCAGTGCCGCCGCCGGAGCAGTGCCGGCCAGCTTGCCCTTCAGGGCGGCCAGTTCGTCATCCACCTCAGGCGCACCTTCGAGGGCAGCGAACTGACTCTCCAGATCAGCACCAGCCAGCTCAGCGGCTGCCTGGCTGCGGGCTTCGAGGCTTTGCACCTTCTCCTCCATCCGCTCGAAGGCGGCCATGGAGCTGTTGGTGCCGAGGTTGCCCACAGCGCTCTGCAGCTGCTCCTGGGCCTGAGCCGCCTGGGCCCGGGCCTTGAGCATGTCTTTCTTGGTTTTGGCCTCGGCGATCTTGCTCTCGAGCTTCACCAGGCTCTGCTTGAGCTGCTCCACCTGACCGGCCTGGCTCTGGAGCTGGGTGTTGAGCGCCGTGGCGGTGTCCTGGCAGGTTTTGCGGCGGCCCAAGGCCTCGCGCGCCAGGTCTTCCTCGCCTTTCTTCAGCGCCAGTTCAGCGCGCTCATACCAAGTGTTGGCCTGGGCTTCGGCTTGCTCGGCCTGGTTCTGAATGCGCTTCTGGCTAGCGATCGCTGTCGCCACCGCCTGGCGCAGCTTCACCAGGTCGGCCTGCATGTCGGCCACCGACTGATCGAGGATCTTGGCCGGATCCTCCATGGCCCCCACCACGGCATTGGCGTTCGCGCGCACCAGACGGCTGAGGCGATCAAAAAAGCCCATGGCTAGGGATACGGGGCAGGCGACGAGGCTAACCAGTGCCCGCCGCAGCGGCACAGCGTGATTGCCGCATCTCCCGTAGCGTGACGCCATGCCTGCCGCCCCCCGCAATCAAACCCGGCGCCAGGGCAGCGTGAACCTGCTGGTGCCGCCACCGCGGCCACCGCTGCAAACCGTGGTGGGCTGCTTGGAGCAGCTGCAGCGCCAGTGGCAGCGCGACGAAAACCTGGCGGCCCTGTGGCAGGCCTGGCCAAAGATTGCTGGCGCCCAACTCGCCCCCCATTGCCGGCCGCTGCGGCTGCAGGGCGGGCGCCTGGTGGTGGGCGCCAGCCATCCCCAATGGCTGCAAGCGCTGCGCTTCAACAAACACCGCTTGCTGGGTGCCCTCCGCGGTGCTGGCTTTTCGGTGAAGGATCTGGTGCTGCAGCAGCATCAAGCCACCCCCCTCCCTCCCTTCGGCAGCGATGAAGAGGCGCAGGTGTGGGCGCACCACCCCAGCCGCGTCGATGTGTTCGGCATGGCCAGCTGCCCCAGCTGCCAGCGACCAGCCCCCACCGGTGAACTGCAGCGCTGGGGGCACTGCAGCTTCTGCCAGCGAGAACGAATGGACAACGGCGTCGCCATGGGGACACCCGCCGACGGCTGAGCGCATGCCCTGCTGAGCTCAGTAGCGCTCGGGCCTCGGCTGCTGCCAATCCGGCGGGGGCAAGCCCGCAACCCGCAAGTGCTGGGCCCATTGATCCAGGGCTTGCCGTGGCACCCGCCAAAGGGCAAACAAGCCCTCCTGTGCCAGGGGCTGGTGGGCCAGACCCCGCCAATGGGGTAGCTGGGCGGTGCGTTGATCGATCACCACCAACACGGTGTTGCTGGCGGCCGCCGGGGATGGTTGCTGCCCGGCGCGGCGCTCCTTCCATAGGCGGTCGTTGAGGTTGAGCGGGCCATTGGCCTGCACGCCCTCGTAGATCACCACCTGATCGGTATAGAAGTGCAGTGAGGGCTTGAGGATCCCGACCATCGCCAGGGGTTCGCCGCTGCGCCTCTGATCCAAGGCAGCGGCTGCGAGGCGCCGCAGCGGTGCCTGCCGCAGGCGATCACCCAGGGCCACCAGGGGCTGCAGAGCCGTGACGACAAACGTCACCACTGCCAGCTGCTGGGCCAGCAGCCAACCCCGCCGCCATGGAGTCTGGGCCCACCAGAGCAGCACCCCGGCCAACAAGGCAAGGCCAAAACAGGCGGCGGCGCGGCTGAGCAGTCCACCCGCCAGCAGCTCGGCCGGCAGGGTGGGCAGTTCAGGTTCGTTGATCAGCGGTACCCAGCGATCGGAGGCCGCCAACCCCGCCGCCAGCACGGCCTGCAGCGCCAGGGTGCTCACCATCACCCAGCGCGCCGGGCGCTGCTGCGCCGCCATGGCGATCAACAGACCGGCGGCAGGGGTGGCAGGGATCCAGTAGCTGGGCAGTTTGGTGGCCGCCAGGGTGAAAAACAGCAGCACTGCCAGCAGCCAGCAGATGGCGTAGCGCTGCAGGGATTGCTCGGGCGGAAGGCTGGCCGCTCGGCTGCTGAACCCTCCCACCAATCCGGCGAGCAGTAGGGGGGTGAACGGCAGCGAAGCCACCACCAGCACCGGCAGGAAAAACCACCAAGGCTGCAGGTGGTTGTTCACCACGCCGGTGAAGCGCTGCAGGTTGTGGTATCCGAAAAAGCTGTCGATGAAGGGGCGCCCTTCCACCAGCGCCGCCAGGCCGTACCAAGGGAGGGCCACCAAAGCCGTCATGGCGAGTCCAGGCCAAGGGCGCAGCCGGGCCATCAGCCCGCGCAGATCGCGCTGCCAGAGGCCAAAGGCACACAGTGTGAGAGCGGCCAGCACCAGCGCCACGGGCCCCTTGGCCAGCACCGCCAGCCCCAAGAGGATCCAGGCCAACCAGCACCAGCCGCCACCGGCGTAACAACGCCAGAACAGCAGCAGCACGGCCCCGAGCAAACCGGTGAGCAAAGCATCGCTCACGGCGATGCGGCTCCACAGCAACACCAGCGGTGAGAGAGCAAAAGCCAGCGCAGCACTCACCGCGGTGATCGCCTGCTGGGAAGGCAGAGGCGAGCGTCCGCCAGGCAAGGGCTGGGGCCAGCGCAGCAGCGTGGCCGCGATCACCAGCATCAAGCCCACACTGCTCAGGGCCGACGGCAACCGCGCCGCCCAGGTGCCGAGGGGATCCCATTGCGGCTGGCCGGGCAAGGCGTAGATCAGCCCCATCAGCCAGTACACCAGCGGTGGCTTGTCGTAGCGGGGCAAGCCATTCACCCGGGGAATCAGCCAGTCGCCCGTGCGCGCCATGGCCCGGGCCGAGGCGGCAAACAGCGGTGGCGTTTCATCCACCAACCCCGTGCTGCCAAGCCCCCAAACAAACAGGGCAAGGCCGCAGATCAGCACCAACGGCAACACGAACCTGCGGGGCACCAGGGCGAGCTGCGTCAGGCACGACGTTATCGCTTACGGCTGCAGCCCCTGCTCCAACCAGGCCTCGATGCGCTCCGCCAGCACAGCCCGCGATGCGTGCCGCTCCACCCACTGGCGGCAGGCGCTGCGATCGATCTGCTCCACCCGCTCCACCGCCTCCACCAGGGCCGTCACGTCGTCGGGGGCCACCAGCCAGCCATTCACACCAGGCTGCACCAGCTCGCCCGGCCCACCGCGGCGGTAGGCCACCACAGGCACACCACAGGCCATGGCCTCCACCACCACGTTGCCGTAGGCCTCATTCCATTTGGGCGTGTTGAGCAGCGCCCGGCAACTACCCAGCTCCGCCTGCAGCTGTGCCGTGGGCAGAAAACCACGCCATTGCAACGTGCACTCCGGCACGGAGGCCTCCACCGCGGCGGCATAGGCCTCGTCTTCCACCAGGCCCCACACCGCCAGGGGTAGCCCGCAGCGGGCCGCCGCCGCCGCCGCATCCTCAAGGCCCTTCTCCGGCGCCACACGACCCACCCACCCCAGCAGCACTTCGGGCTGAGCTCTGAACTGATAGGCGCTCAGATCGAAGCCATTCCCCACCAGCAGCGGCGGATGGGCCAGGGCGAAGTCGGCAGCCTGAGCAGCGGTGTGAAAGGCCAGGCGACGCTGATCCCAGGCGGCCACCTCGGCGATCACCGCATCCATGGCGGCGTTCACCGAACCCATGCTCACCAGGTGAAACAGCGGCAGCGGCGCTGTTGGCGTGAGCCAGAAAGGCAGCCAGTCGTAGCCGAGGTTGAGCACCGCCTCAAAGCCCGCCGCTGGCGCCTCAGTGAGAACCCGCTGCCAAAAACGAGCCAGCAAGGCATCCGCCGGCATGGTGATCAGCGCCTCGCGGCCCTGGTGCTGCACGCTCGGCTGAGGCGACCCACCGCAACTCCAGAGCTCTGCAGCCGCGCAATCAGCCGGCAGCTCCGAGCCTTGGGCCGCCAACACGGTGATCCGATGCCCCCGCTGCAGCAGCCCTGCCACCAAGCCGGCGAGGGTGAGCTCCACCCCGCCGCCGCGGCCGCTGCCCAGAGGCCCAAGGGCCGTGGCCACCACCAACAGCTTCATGGCACCACTTCAGCCGCTGCGCCGCCGGGATGCCAGAGCAAGGCACGGCGATTAATCAGCACCACGCTCACCAGGGCCAGAGCAGCACCCAGCCACTGCAGCGGCTCCAGTTGCTCGTCGAGCAGCACCACACCGCAGAGCAAGGCGAACACCGGCGTGAGGAAGGTGAGCGACGTGAAGCTGGTGAGATCGCCGTGGTTCGCGAACCAGAAAAACAAGCCGTAGGCCACGGCACTACCGAGCAACGCGGCGTAGACCATCAATCCCCACTCCAGCGGGCTCCAGTGGGGCCAAAACGCCGGCGCTTCCGCGCCAAAGGCCGGCAGCATCGCCGATCCGACCAGGAGCGGCAGAGCACCCAACAGCATGTGCCAACCCGTCACCGCGACCGCATCGCTATGACGGCAGGCGTAGCGGCTGATCACGGTGCCAACGGCCATGGCCAGGGCGGCGGCAAGCATCCAGAGCTCGCCATGGCTCCAGGCCTGATCCCCCAGGAACTCAGGTCCCATCAACCACCAGTGGCGCAGCAGTGGAGCCGGCAAGCCCAGGCAGAGGATTCCGAGCAACCCCACCAACAGCCCTAGCCAGCCCACCGGATTGATCGCATCACCGAACAAGCTGCGGGCCAGCAGAGCCACCAGCAGCGGCTGCGAATCGATCAGCACCGAACCCAGACCAGCGCCCGTGCCCACCAGGCCGCGGGCGAGCAAGGCCTGAAAGGCGGTGGCATCAACCAGAGCAAACAGCGCCAGCCACAGCCAATCGCGCCGATCCACCCGCCAGTTGCCGCGCCAGAGCCAGGCGGCCAGCAGCAACACAACGCCCGCCGGCAGCAGCCGCATCCAAGCCAGGGTCAAGGGCCCTGCCTCCACCAGCAACGGCTTCATGGCCGCCATCGCCGTGCCCCAGAGGGCAAACGGCAACAACATCAGCAGCCAGCGCACGTTCACCAGCACCAGCGGGCTACAGGCTCCTTTTTAAGATCCAGCCACTGCACACCGCTTCGATGGTCTGGCCCTGGCGCCGCAAGTCCCGCCGCAAACTGGCACGCATCGCCATCGAAGGGGCGATTGCCTCGGGAACCCGTGAACGGGTGCTCAGAGCGCTGCGGGAGGTGGAGCAGCGCGAGTTCCCTGCCCTGCTACTGCGCATCGACAGCCCCGGCGGCACCGTTGGCGACAGCCAGGAGATCCATGCCGCCATTCAGCGACTGCGGGAGAAGGGCTGCCGGGTGGTGGCCAGCTTCGGCAACATCTCCGCCTCCGGCGGGGTGTATGTCGGCGTCGCAGCGGAGAAGATCGTGGCCAATGCCGGCTCGATCACCGGCTCCATCGGCGTGATCCTGCGCGGCAACAACCTCTCCCGGCTGCTGGAGCGGATCGGCGTGCAGTTTGAAACCGTCAAAAGCGGCCTTTATAAGGACATCCTTTCGCCGGACCGCGCCCTCACCGCCTCCGAGCGCCAGTTGCTGCAGGAACTGATCGACTCCAGCTACGCCCAGTTCGTGGCCGCTGTGGCTGAGGGCCGGGGCCTTGAGGAGAGCGCGGTGCGCAGCTTTGCCGATGGCCGCGTATTCAGCGGCGCCCAGGCGCTGGAGCTGGGCCTGGTGGATCGGCTAGGTGATGAGGAGAGCGCCCGCCGCTTGGCTTGTGAGCTTGCCGAACTCGACGTGGAGAAAACCAGGCCGGTCAACTTCGGGCAGCCCAAGAAGGGCCTGGCGGGGATGATCCCCGGCCGCAATCTGTTTGCCCGCCTCAGCGATGCACTCCACCTGGAGCTGGCCTGGAGCGGCCAACCCCTCTGGCTGCACCGCCCATGAGCACCTCCCAACTGCGGGCCCTGCGCGGCGCCACCACGGCCACGGCCAACACCAGCGCGGCCATCAGCGAGGCGGTGGCTGAGCTGATCGATGCCCTGGTGGAACGCAACAACCTCCAGGGAGGCCAGATCCTGTCGGTCACTTTTTCGGTGACTGCCGATCTCGATGCCATCTTCCCGGCCGCGATCGCCAGGCGGCGTGAGGGGTGGGATGGGGTGGCCCTGCTCGATTGCCAGCAGATGGCCGTGGCGGGAGATCTGCCCCGCTGCATCCGCCTGCTGGCCCATGCCTGGCTGGAGCAGCACCAGCCTGTTCGTCATGCCTACCTGCGTGACGCCTCCCGCCTGCGCCCCGACCTGGCCGGCTGAGTTGCACCTGGTCACAGCTTCCAACCCCCGGGCCGGCACCCTGCGGAGCCCCGGGGTCAGCTCCGGCTGCCAAGAATGGTTGCAACTAACCACTTGCCCGATCCAATCCATGGCTGGGTTCCGCATGGGTGCCGCTGGCACCGCTCTGGCAGCAGCCCTGGGGCTCGCCAGCGCCGCCGCCGCTCTCGCACCAATGCTTCCGGCCAAGGGCCAGGGCACCCCCGGGCTGGTTGAGTTCCGTTGGGACTCCAGCAAGGACTACCGCAAGCTCTACTACTTCATCACTGATACCAAGCGCCTGAAGCGCTCGGAGTATTACCTGATCCTCAAGCCCAAGGACCGCAAGACGGCGATCCTCAAGCTCACCGTGGGGATCCCCAAGAGCTTCGACACCAAGATCGATCCGAAGTTCGTCAAGCTCTGCTACATGAAGGAAGGCGGCATGCTCGCCCGCACCCGCTGCGAAGCCGATATTCCCGCCACTGTGGAGGTGGCTGCCGATGGCACCGCCATCGAGATCTTCCCGGATACACCGGTACCCGTGGGCAAGACCATCGGCGTGTACATCAACCTGTTCAATCCCTTCAACATCGGGATGTATCAGTTCAACGCGCTGGCCCAGGCCCCGGGTGACGTGCCCGTTTCGGGCTACCTCGGCAGCTGGGTGATCCAGATCGATCCCCAGGGGGATTGAGCCAAGGCGGACTGGTAGGTTGGGCGATCGACGTTGAAGGCGTAGCCGAGCCGGAGCCATGACCAAGCGCACCCTTGAAGGAACCAGCCGTAAGCGCAAGCGTGTGTCGGGCTTCCGCGTTCGCATGCGCAGCCACACCGGCCGCCGCGTGATCCGCTCCCGCCGGAAGCGCGGCCGCGCCCGCCTGGCCGTCTGAGCTTCCGGATCAACCGCCCCCGCCAGCCCGTTTCCCATGGTGTTATCCCGGGAACACAGGCTGCGGGGGCGGTTTGTGTTTGACCGCCTCTACCAGAAAGGCCAGCGCCATCACGGAAGCCTGATGGTGCTGCGTTGCCTGAACGCGCAGCCCGAACTGCTCAAACCCGATCCCCGCGACCACAGCCCCAACAGCTGCCGGCTGGCGGTGGTGGTGAGCACCAAGGTGAGCAAACGATCCGTGCGCCGCAATCAGCTGCGCCGCCTGTTCCACAGCCACCTCACGGCGGCTGTGCATGCGCTTCCGGATCAAGCCAGCGGCCGGTGGCTGCTGATCTCCCTCAAACCCGGCAGCGCCGAAGCCAGCGACGAGGCCCTGCTGGGAGAATGTTCTCAACTCCTCGCCAAGGCAGGTCTACGGCCATGACAGGCACGCCCAAGACGCCCCCGGTGGCTCCCGGAGCCAGCATCAACGAAGACGTCTTCTACGCAGGCGGGCCCGCCAAGGGCGACCTGATCACCAACCTGCTGTTCGGCCTCACCCTGATCGGCATCCCCTTCGCCGTGGGAGCGATCGTGCGGGCCCTGTGGCTGCGCTTCCGCATCACCAGCCGGCGCGTGGAAGTGAGCGGTGGATGGCTTGGCCGCGATCGCAGCCAGGTGGTGTACAGCCAGATCCGCGAGGTGCGCTCGGTGGCCCGCGGGCTCGGCTTCTGGGGCGACATGGTGCTCGTGCTCAACGACGGCACGAAGCTCGAGATGCGCGCCGTGCCCCACTACAAGGACGCCGAGGCTTACATCCAAGAGCGCATGGCGGCCAGCCCGGCCGCCAAGGCCAGCGCCAAAACCGGCTTCAACAACAACGCGGCGGCCTGAGCCATCCGCCTGACACACTGGCTCCACTTCCCTTCTCCCCGGACCTGCACACGCCGTGATCGGCTACATCTCCGACAACCTGCTGCTGCCGATCCTCGATTTCTTCTACGGATTGGTGCCGAGCTACGGCCTGGCGATCATTGCCCTCACCGTGGTGATCCGCCTGGCGCTGTTCCCCCTCAGTGCCGGCTCCATCCGCAGTGCCCGTCGCATGCGCATCGCCCAGCCGGTGATGCAGAAGCGGCAGGCCGAAATCAAGGCCAAGTACGCCAACAACCCCCAGAAGCAGCAGGAGGAGCTGGGGTCGCTGATGAAGGAATTCGGCAGCCCTCTCTCGGGTTGCCTGCCCCTGCTGGTGCAGATGCCGATCCTGTTCGCGCTGTTCGCCACCCTGCGCGGATCACCGTTCGCCGATGTGCCCTACACCCTCAACCTCAAGGTGCTGCCGGCTGAGCAGATTGCCGCCGTTGAACCCAAGCCGTTCAACAGCCCCAGCCATTCGATCTTCGTCACCGCCACCAATCACGTGCCGGTGGTAGCCAGCCTCGAGAAGGGCACCAAGCTCGGGGTGGGTGACACCGAAACGGTGAGCCTGCACACCAAAGATGGTTCCAGCTTCGCTTCGGTGCTGAGCGGCGTGGAGAACGGCAGTGCCTTCACCCCCACCTGGAGCGTCACCAAGGGTGAAGGCCTGGTGAGCGTCGATCAGAACGGCACCATTCACGCCATTGCCCCGGGCGATGTGACCGTGGAAGCCAAGATCCCCGGCCTGGCAGCCCGCAGCGGCTTCCTGTTCATCAAGGCCCTGGGCCAGGTGGGCTTCTACACCGATGGCGTCATCAACTGGGATATCGCCATCCTGGTAGCCGCCTTCGGCGCCAGCCTGTTTGTGAGCCAGATCCTCTCGGGGATGGGCATGCCCGCCAACCCGCAGCAGGCCACGGCCAACAAGATCACGCCCGTGATGATCACCGGCATGTTCCTGTTCTTCCCGCTGCCCGCGGGCGTGCTGCTCTACATGGTGGTGGCCAACATCTTCCAGGCCGCGCAAACCTTCCTGCTCTCCCGCGAAGCCCTGCCTGACAACCTGCAGGCGATCCTCGATCAGCAGCTGGCCACCGAAGCCAAGACGGTCACCGCCACCGTGAGCGGCAGCGAGCGCTTGCCCTTTGAGCCCAAGGGCAAGAAGTGAGTCGATGAGCGCAGCGCAACCGGCGGGTGATCCCCTGCAGCCGGTGCCGCTGCAGGAGCTGCGGCCCCTGGCCGAAGGCCGCCACTGGCATGTGGATCAAACCCTCAGCGAGCTGGAGAGCCTGACCCCCGTGCGGGGTGAACTCCACGCCGTTCATCGCGGCAACATCCTCGAGGTGGATGGCCACGCCAGCACGATCATCACCCTGCGCTGCGATCGCTGCCTGCAGCACTACAACCATCCCCTGAGCTTCGAGCACCACGAGGTGCTTTGGCTGGGTGATCAGGCACGTCTGGAGGGCATCGCCGCCGACACCGTGCTGGAGGGGGGCAGTGATGTGCTCGAGCTCGACCCCGACGCGCTCACAGAAAGCCTCGATCCCACAGGCAACTTTGATCCTGAACACTGGGTGTTTGAGCAGCTGAGCCTGCAGCTGCCGCTCGTGAACCGCTGCGGCAGTGATTGCCCCGGCCCCGAGCTGCTTGGCGCGCCCGCTGAAGACGAACCGATCGATCCGCGCTGGGCGGCCCTCAAAAAGCTGCAGCCATGAGCCAGGCCTGGGCCGACCACCTCGATCTGCTGATCCGGGCGCGAACTCCCATCCTCTGGATCCGCAGCCAGGAGGAGGAGCGCATCGCCGCCCTACTGGCTGCCGCAGCCCGGCGCCTCGGAAACCGAGCACTGGCCCGCTGGGATTTCATCAGTGGCCTTCAGGGCTGGCCTGGGCGCGATGGCGAGGCTGCACGCAATCCTCTGGCCGCCCTTGAGAGCCTGTCCGCCCTTCCCGCTGAGCAGCCCGCGTTGCTGGTCCTGAACGACTTCCACCGCTACTGCGAGGACGCCAGCATCTGCCGCAAGCTGCGCAACCTCGCCACCAGCCTGCGCCAACAACCTCACACAGTTGTGATCACGGCCACCGACTGGCAGCCGCCTCGCGATCTCGATGAGTGCATCACCCTGCTGGATCTGCCCCTGCCGGATCAGCAGGAAATCGAGGCACTCCTGCGCAACATTGCCCAGGCCAGCGGCAACACCCTGGATGTCACCGTGCTCGAGCAGCTCAGCCAGTGCTGCAGCGGCCTCAGCGAACAACGCATCCGCCAGGTGGCTGCCCTGGGCCTTGCCAGCCGCGGCGAACTGGGTCTGGCCGATCTCGACGAGGTGCTCGAGGAAAAACGCCAGGCCATCGCCCGCAGCGAACTGCTCGAGTACTGCCCCACTGAAGCCACCCCCGCCGATATCGGCGGACTCGATGCCTTGAAGCGCTGGCTGGAGCAGCGCCACATGGCCTTCAGCGATGACGCACGCCGCTACGGCCTGCCGCTGCCCCGCGGTGTGCTGCTGGTGGGCCCGCAGGGCACCGGCAAATCACTCACCGCCAAGGCGATCGCCCACAGCTGGACGATGCCGCTGCTGCGCCTGGATGTAGGCCGGCTGTTCGCCGGGCTGGTGGGCGCTTCAGAAGCGCGCACCCGCGACATGATCCAGCGGGCCGAGGCGATGGCCCCCTGCGTGCTCTGGATCGATGAGATCGACAAGGGCTTCGGCGCTGCCGGCGATGGCCGCAGCGATGGCGGCACCAGCCAGAGGGTGCTGGCCAGCCTGCTCACCTGGATGGCGGAAAAGAGCAGCGCCGTGTTTGTAGTGGCCACGGCCAATGGTGTGGAGAAACTGCCGCCAGAGCTGCTGCGCAAGGGCCGCTTCGATGAAATCTTCCTGCTCGACCTACCGGATGCGGCTGAGCGCAGCGCCATCCTCGATCTGCAGCTGAGGCGCCGCCGCCCTGATCACACCCTGCCGCTGGAGGTGGTAGTGGACCGCACCGCCGGCTTCTCCGGCGCCGAGCTGGAGCAGGTGGTGATCGAGGCCATGCACCAGGCCTTCAGCGAGCAACGCGAGTTTGGCGAGAGCGATCTGATCAGCGCCGCCGCTCAGTTGGTACCGCTCTCGCGCACGGCGCGGGAACAGCTGGAAGCACTGCAGCAGTGGGCCAGCAGCGGCCGCGCCAGGCCCGCCTCCACCCGCCAACGCAGCTGACATTGCGCCGCGTAACGAAGACCAACGCCAGGTAAAGAAGCCAGGTCTTGCGCCGTTGCCCCCAGCAAGCTGCCCGCAATCGAGCCCAAGCCCGTGGAGCAGCGTCCAGCCCTCACCACCCAACTGGCCGTTGCCTGCCTCGGCGCCGGCGTGATCACCAGCTTTGCCGTAGCCCAGGGCCAAAACCCGCTCACCGCTCTGAGCATCACCCTGTTCTCAGCCGTTGCGGCTGTGATGGTGGGTCAGGTGATCTGACGGCTCACCAGACCATGACGAGCCCTGATGCCGTATGGGCAGCCAGCGGCCGCGGCTATTTCTGGCCGATCTGGCCGATCTTCGGCTGGGGCGCGAGCATGGTGATCCAAGGCTGGAAGATGAGCCACCCGCTGCGGCCCTTCAGCGAGGACGAGATCCAGCGTGAAATGCTGCGCTGATCGGATCGATCACCGCCCTTGAGCTCCCTCCTGCGCGATCTCTGCCCCGCCCTCGCCAACAAGACCTACTTCAACTACGGCGGCCAGGGCCCCCTGCCCAGACCTTCTCTTGAAGCGATCAATGCCAGCTGGCAGCGCATTCAAGAGCTTGGGCCCTTTACCGGGGCGGTTTGGCCGTTCATCGAACAGGAAACCGCACGGGTCCGCCACGCCTTGGCTGCTCTCTGTGGCGTGGGGCCCCATCGTTTGGCCCTCACGGAGAACGTCACCAGCGGCTGCGTGCTGCCGCTCTGGGGCCTGCCCTGGAACGCTGGCGATCAGCTGCTGATCAGCGACTGCGAACACCCTGGCGTGGTGGCGGCCTGCCAGGAATTGGCGCGGCGCGAACGCCTGGAGATCCGCTGGCTCCCGGTGCTGGAGCTCTGCCGCAACACACCACAATCCGATCTCGATGACGCCGTGCTGGAGGCCCTGGAGCGGGCCCTCACCCCAAGCACGCGCCTGCTCGCGCTTTCGCACCTTTTATGGAATAGCGGCAGCGTGATGCCGATCACGGCTGTGGCCGACCGGCTGAAGCAGGATTCCAACAAGCCCTGGCTTCTGGTCGATGCGGCCCAGTCGATGGGGTCGATCCCTGCAGAGGAGGCCGCTGCCGCCGCCGACATTTATGCCTTCACCGGGCACAAATGGTGCTGCGGCCCGGAGGGTCTCGGCGGTGTCGCCCTCTCCGAGCGGCTGCTCGAGCAGGCGCAACCCACGCTGATCGGCTGGCGCAGCCTGCGCCACGAGGCCTCCGCCGGCAGCAGCTTCCACAGCGATGCCCGCCGCTTTGAGGTCGCCACCTCCTGCCTGCCGCTGTGCACCGGCCTTGCCACCTCGCTGGAGCTGCTGGCGGCGGCGGGCACAGCCGAGCAACGGCTGGAGCGGATTCAGGCCGGGAGCCACCGGCTCTGGCAGGGGCTGCAAACGATCACGGGGGTGAGCACCCTGCTGCCGGAACCTCCGCGGGCAGGACTCGTGAGCTTCACGCTGGCTGGACTCCCCAGCGCCTCAGTGGTGGAGCACCTTGGCGCCCAGGGCCTCTGGATCCGGCGGCTGGATGATCCGGATTGCCTGAGGGCCTGCACCCATATCACCACCGCCGAAGCGGAGATCGACAAGCTGCTGGAGGCCCTGAGCGCGTTGGCCTAACAAGGCCGATCACGCAGCGCTTTCTCGGCTTCTTCGCGATCGTCGAAGTGGATCTTGGTGGTTCCGAGGATCTGATAATCCTCGTGGCCCTTCCCGGCGATCAGCACCAGATCGTCCGGCTGCGCACCCGCCACCACAGCAGCGATGGCTCGGCCCCGATCGGCCTCCACCTGCACCGCCACGCCCTCTGGAATACCAGCGATCACGTCGTTGAGGATCTGCTGAGGGTCTTCGGTGCGGGGGTTATCGGAGGTGACCACCACCTGATCGGCTAAGCGCGCCGCAATGGCGCCCATCAGGGGCCGCTTGGTGCGATCGCGATCACCACCGCAACCGAACACGCAGATCAACTGCCCCCGCGCAAACGGCCGGCAGGCCTTCAAGGCGCTCTCCAAACCATCGGGTGTGTGGGCGTAATCCACCAGCACCGCTGGCAACGAGCCTTCGCAGCACTCAGCCCGACCCACGCCGACCCGCTCCATCCGTCCCGGCACCCCCCGGAAAATGGTGAGGCCCTGCAGCAGGTTCGCCAGGGGCAACCCTTGCTGGAGCAGCGCCCCCACCGCCTGCAGCTGATTCATCAGGTTGAAGCGGCCCAGCAACGGCGACTGAAAGGCCCCGCTCCCAACCGGACTCACCAGTACCCCGCTCACCCCTTCGGAGCTGAACTGCAGCTGCTCCATCCGCAGCTCGGCATCGCTGCCATCCTGCAGGGAGCAGCGCCAGGCATGCCCGCCCAGCCGTTGTGCCAGCCTCTCGCCCCAGGGATCGTCCACATTCACCACCGCCGTGGCCTGGCCCGGCTTGAGCTCGAGGAAGCCAGAGCCGAACAGGCTGGCCTTGGCCTCGAAGTAGGCCTCCATCGACGGGTGGTAGTCGAGGTGATCCTGAGTGAGGTTGGTGAACACCGCCCCGGCGAACCGGCAGCCGCTGACGCGCTGTTGATCCAGCGCATGGGAGCTCACCTCCATGGCCCCCACCTGGGCACCGGCCTCAGCGGCCTGAGCCAGCTGCCCCTGCAGCACATCGGCGAAGGCCGTGGTGTGTTGCGCGGTGACGCTGTGACCAGGCCAACGGTTGACCAACGTGCCAAACAGGGCCGAAGGCATGCCGCCATGGTCCGCGAGATGCTCGATCAGGTGGGTGGTGGTGGTTTTGCCATTGGTGCCGGTCACCCCGATCAGGTGCAGGCGTTGGCTCGGCTGCTGCCAGAACTCCGCCGCCAGCATTCCGGCCCAACGGGCCACGGGTTCGGTGACCACCAGCACCGGATCATGATCGGCGGGAGGGCAGGCCTCAGCGGCAGCACGGCCGATCACAGCCAGCACCGCACCAGCCTTGAGCGCCTGAGGCCAAAACACCCCGCCATCCACTTGCGCGCCAGGCAACCCCACAAACACGGTGCCTGGCCCCACACGCCGCGAATCGCAGCTGACGCTGGTCACCTCACCGTTGGCCAACCCAGGCGGCACCGCCAGGCCAACCTGACGCAGCAGAGGGTGAAGCCGATCGGACATGGCGGCAGCGCTGATGCGCTTGTTTTAAGCGCATTCCAGGCCGGCACGGTTGCCGCTGCGACCAGTCTTGTGAGCCTCAGGCAAGACTGGAGCGCCGGCCGCCCGCTCAGGCCACGCCTTGACCCTCCAGCCAGGCGCGCAGCTGGGCAGCGGGCAAGCGCGGCGACACCCGCGGCAACTGCCGCTCCTGGCCGGCCTCGCGCAACAGCAGCACCGGCACCTCCAGATCAAAACGGGCCAACAGCTGTGGATCGGCATCCACATCCAGCCGACTGAACGGCAGTGCCAGAGCCGCCAGCTTCTCCTCGAGGCCTTCGCAGAGGCAGCAGCCCTCGCGGGTGATCAGCACCAACTCAGTCATCAATCGGGCACCGGGTCGCAGCCACAGGGGGTGAAGGGATGGCAGCGCAACAGACGCCGCAAGGTGAGCCAGCTGCCCCTCCAGGGGCCGTGCCGCTCGATCGCCTCCAGGCCGTAGGCACTGCAGCTGGGGATGAAGCGGCAGCGCGGTGGCCCCAGCAGCGGCGAAATGAACAGGCGGTAAAAGCCGATCAAGGCCAGGAGCAACCGTTGCAGCAGCTGGTTCATAGGCGGCATGAGGGTGAAACCAGGGCTGAGCGATAGGATCGACAACTGGCGTGGCAACAGCCCGCTGGATGAGCTGTCTGCTTCGCGAGATTCTCGCAAGGCCGCTCTACCAGCCACGGCTCGCACCGCTCCATTGCCCAACCACACGGTTTTCTATGTCTCGCTACCGCGGCCCTCGCCTGAGGATTACGCGGCGCTTGGGAGACCTTCCCGGTCTCACCCGTAAGTCCGCCAAGCGGTCTTATCCCCCCGGTCAGCACGGCCAAGCCCGTCGCAAGCGCTCCGAATACGCCATCCGCCTCGAAGAGAAGCAGAAGCTTCGCTTCAACTACGGCATCTCCGAGCGTCAGCTCGTGCGCTACGTGAAGAAAGCCCGCGCCCAGGAGGGTTCCACCGGAACCAACCTGCTGAAGCTGCTCGAGAACCGTCTCGACAATGTGTGCTTCCGCCTCGGCTTCGGCCCCACCGTTCCCGGTGCCCGTCAGCTGGTGAACCATGGCCACGTGACCGTGAACGGTCGCGTCGTGGACATCCCCAGCTACCAGTGCAAAGCCGGTGATGTGGTCGCCATCCGCGAGCGCAAGCAGAGCAAGAAGCTGGCCGAAGGCAACCTGGAGTTCCCGGGTCTGGCCAACATTCCTCCCCACCTCGAGCTCGACAAGAACAAGCTGACCGCCAAGGTGATCAGCAAGTGCGAGCGCGAGTGGGTCGCTCTGGAAATCAACGAACTGCTGGTGGTGGAGTTCTACTCCCGCAAGGTCTGATCTTCAGGCACCCCTTCAGCAGCAAAGCCCCCGCACCGCGCGGGGGCTTTTTTATGCGGCTTTTTCTCGCGGTTGATCAGTGATCAGTCGCCACAGAACTCCTTCACCCAAGCGATCGCATCGCTCTTCGAGATGCCTTTGTAGTCCACGTTGTAGGAGCCATCCTCGGTGCAGGCTCCGTTCACGAAGGAACCGTCGTTCCAAAAGACAGCCATGTGGTAGCCGTCGTCGCACACCTTGATCGGTTCACCGCCATCATCCACATCAGCTTCACATTCACCGGCCTTCCATTGCTCAGCAGAGGCTGGTGACACCACAAGCATTCCAGGCGCCAAAGCGAGTGCGGATGCAGTAACCAACGCTGCAATCAATCGATGCGACAGTCGAGCAGACGAATGAGGGCCGAAGCTGTTGACACGTAAGGCCATACCAGGCAACCGCCCGTGGATCCAATCAATCTAGGCAGGAAGTTTGCATTGGCCATTCCTTGTACTGAATCAATGCAGACCTCTAAACCGCCAACCTCATCCAGCAATCAGAGTCTCGAGCGCAGCTGTCACATCCGGCTGACGCATCAGGGATTCACCGACCAGCACCGCATCGGCGCCGGCACTTTGCACACGATCGAGATCGTCACGGCTGAACAGCCCCGATTCACTCACCAACAAGCAGCCCTTGGAGCGGAGTTGATCGCCATAGCGCTCGGTGAGCTGCTCGGTGGTGGCCAGATCCGTTTCAAAGGTGGCGAGGTTGCGGTTGTTGATCCCGATCAACTGCACACCCTCGAGGGCCAGCACCCGCTCCAGCTCCTCGGCGTCGTGCACCTCCACCAAGACGGTGAGTCCGAGGGCGCGGGCCACCTTCAGCAGGTAGGCCATATCGGCATCGGTGAGGATCGCCGCGATCAGCAGGGCTGCATCGGCACCGGCGGCGCGGGCTTGATATAGCTGATAAGGGCTGAGGATGAAGTCCTTGCACAGCAGGGGCAAGTCCACCACCTGGCGCACTTGCACCAGCACCTCAAACCCGCCCTGGAAGAACTGCTTATCGGTGAGAACTGAGAGGCAGCTCGCACCACCAGCGGCGTAGCCCTGGGCAATGGCAACCGGATCGAAGTCTTCGCGAATCACGCCTTTGCTGGGGCTGGCCTTCTTCACCTCGGCAATCACCGCCGGCTTGCAGCAGGCCGCTTTCAACGCCCCCAGGAAGTCGCGGGTTAGGGGCAGCTCGGCCACCTGCTTCTTCAATTGATCGAGGCTGACGCGATCCCGGGCAGAGGTGACCTCGCGGTCTTTTTCCCAGACGATCTTCTCGAGGATGTTGCGGGGTTCGCTCTCCTCATGGGGGATGGCGTACTCCAGGTGAGCCACCTTCACCTTGGGGTTGGGCGGCCGGCGACGGATCTCCATCGCTTCAGGCTCCCACGGCCATGGCGGCCTGCTTGTAGGCCACTTCCACCACTTCGCTCAGGGTGGGGTGGGTGTGCACCTCCGTCACCAGCTGCTTCACGCTCTGGCGGCGGGCGACGGCGTTGGCGATCTCCTGGATCAGATCCGCCGCGTGCAGACCATAGATATGGGCGCCGAGCACTTCGCCGGTGCTCTTGTTGAACAGCAGCTTCATCAGGCCATCGCTCTCGAGCTCAGCTAGGGCCTTGGAGTTGGCCTTGAAGTAGCTGCGCACCGAGCCCAGCTCAAAGCCTTCCTTGGCGGCAAGCTCCTTGGCATCGGCTTCGCTCAAGCCCACCGAGCTGATCTCGGGGTGGGTGAAGGTGGCCGCTGGAATCGAGCGGTAATCGATCTGGCGAGGGTGGCCCAGGATGTTGTCCACGGCCACGGTGCCCTGGGCAGCGGCGGTGTGGGCCAGCATCATCTTTCCGGTTACATCGCCCACAGCCCAGAGGTGGGGTACGGGTGCACCGTTCACCAGCACACGCATGGCGTCATCCACGGGAATGAAGCCGCGGTTGGTTTCAATGCCGCAGGCCTCCAGGTTCAGACCCTTGCTGCTGGGCACACGGCCGGTGGCCACGAGCACCGCATCCACCTCCAGGGTTTCCACGGGCTCTTTGGTCTGCATGTCCACCAGCTCGATCTGCACCGGCGAGCCGGGCTTGATCGACTTGGCCAGCACGCCGGAGCGAGCGTCGATGTCGCGGCCGTCGATCAGGTTGCGGGCGGCGATCTTGGCGATGTCGGGATCAAAGGTGGGCATCACCCGATCCAAGGCCTCGATCATCGTCACCTCACAGCCCAAGGCCGTGTACACATCGGCGAATTCCAGGCCGATGTAGCCGCTGCCGATGATCGCCAGCCAGCGGGGCAACCACTCCAAGCTCACCGCTTCGTCGCTGGTGAACACGGTGCGGCCATCGGTTTCGATGCCAGGCGGCACAAACGGATCAGAACCGGTGGCGATGATCACGTCGCGGCCGCTGAGCACCCGGTCGACACCGTTGATCTCCCGCACACCCACCTTCTGGGGGCCCTCCAGGCGGCCAGCGCCACGGATGATCGTGACGCCCGCACGCTCCAGGGTTTTGGTGAGGTTGCCGCGAATCGTGGCCACCAGCTGATTGGCGTGATCAGCGATCTTCTGGCGCTCGAAACGCACCGGTGCTGCATGAATCCCGAAACCCTTGAGGTGCTCGGCATCGGCCAGCTCACGCACGCGGCCGCTGGCGGCCAGCAACGCCTTCGAGGGCACGCAGCCGCGGTTGACGCAGGTGCCGCCCATGTCGCGGCTTTCGATGATGGCGGTGCGCAGGCCGTGGTCGGCAGCGTGCTTGGCCGCATCGAAGCCGCCATAGCCGGCGCCGATGACGATCACATCAAAATCGAAGCTGCCGTCGCTCACCGGTTGCCCTGCGCAGTTGGCGGGCATTCTCTCCTGTCAGGCCCCCTCAGCAGCGTTGCAGTCCTGGCGCCAGCGCTCCAGCAGTAATGGCGCGGCCGCCACCGCCACATTCAGCGATTCCACCGCAGCGCTGTGGGGAATGGTGATCCGATGGGTGGCCAAGGCCGCCAGCTGCGGATCCAGGCCCGCCCCTTCATTGCCCATCATCAAGATGGTGGGGCGGGTCCAGTCGAGCTGCCAGTAGGGCTGGGCGCCAGGCTGCACCTCGGTGGCCACCAGCTGCTGGCCAGCCGCAGCAGCCCGCTGCAGCAAGGGCAGCAGCGCATCACCCTGAGCGAGCCGCAGCAGCGGCAACGCCAACGCAGCGCCGGCGGAGGCCCTCAGCACCTTGGGTTGCAGAGGGTCGGCGCCGCCCCCAAGCCACACCTCATCCACACCAGCCGCCAGTGCCGTGCGCAGCAGCGTGCCGAGGTTGCCGGGATCCTGGAGCTGATCAAGCAGCAGCACGAAGGAGCCATCGCCCCTTGCGATGGGCAAGGCCTCTCTAGCCAAGGTGGCCACCACACCATCCGGGTGATCGGTGGTGGCCACTGCAGCCATCACCTCATCGCCTACGGGCTGCAGCGGCAGGGACCCCGCCGCCAGCAAGCCGCCGTTGCGCTCGATCCAGCCTGGGGTCGCCAGCACCTGTTCGGGCCGCAGACCCAACCGCAGCAACTCCTGCAACTGGTGGGTGCCCTCCAGCAGCAGCAAACCCTGCTCTCTCCGGCCCTTGGGTTGATGCAACGCCCTTAGGCGCCCCACCAGCGGGTTACGCCGGCTGGTGATCAACTCCATCAGAAGGCTTCGCGCCGGCGGACGTGCAGACCGTCCTCCACCTCGAGTCCATGCTCATGCAGCGCCAGGCCGCGCACCGCAGCCACTTCACCTTTGAGACCCTCGGCGCTGAGGTTTTTGATCAACTCCTTGATCAACACGTCCTCCACGGTTTTTTCATCGAGGGCATCGGGGGTGAGCGCCTCTAGGAAGCGTCCGATCTTGGCCGCCACGACATCCGAGGCATTGGTGATCTTGAGAACGAGCATCGACGGGCCGTGCAGCACAAACGATGAAAGCAGCAGCCGGGGTACCGGCGCTGCGTTTCAACCCTGGCAAGCCCAGCCGAGAACAGCAACAGCTGGCAGCCACCCGATTGGGCTAATGATCCGAGGGCAACAAGCAATAAAAAAGCTCCCCTCAATGAGGAGAGCTGTTCAGTGCGGATGGGGAGACTTGAACTCCCACGACATTGCTGCCACTAGTACCTGAAACTAGCGCGTCTACCAATTCCGCCACATCCGCAGGGGCTGGCGTGTCGCGTCGGCGACCCCGGAAATGTACCCCATCAGGGGTGGCGCCCCTGGGCCAAGCCAGTTCCGGCGCCGGACGTCTTGCCGGTCTCAGGGCCGATTGTCAGGATGAGGCACCTGAGGCGGGACGCCTGTAGACATGACTGTGACCGCTGTCCCGTCTCAACAGATTCTCAACCCCCAGCTTGAGATTGCGGGCAATCGCCGCCTCTCGGGCGAACTGCGGGTGAGCGGCGCCAAGAATTCAGCCCTGGTGCTGATGGCCGCCAGCCTGCTCACCGAAGACCAATTGCGGCTGCGCAACGTGCCGCCCCTCACCGACATTCAGGGCATGGGGGAAATCCTGAGCTCTCTTGGGGTGAAGGTGCGCCGCAATGGCGAAAGCCTCGAGATGCACGGATCTGGGCTCAACCAATCCGCGCCGCCCTACGAGCTGGTGAACAGCCTGCGGGCCAGCTTCTTCTGCATCGGCCCGCTCCTGGCACGGCTGGGTATTGCCCGGGTGCCCCTTCCCGGTGGCTGCCAGATCGGCACCCGCCCGGTGGTGGAGCACGTGAAGGGTCTGAAGGCGCTTGGGGCCCAGGTCACGATCGAGCACGGTGTCGTGTCGGCGGTGGTGCCCGGCCGCGGCCATCGCCTCAAGGGGGGCCGCATTCACCTCGATTGCCCCAGCGTGGGCGCCACTGAAACGCTGATGATGGCGGCAGCCCTCGCCGAGGGTGAAACGGTGATCGAAAACGCCGCCCTCGAGCCGGAAGTCGTGGACCTGGCCGGCCTGCTCCTGGCCATGGGCGCCAAGGTGCGCGGCGCCGGAACCCCCACCATCACGATCGTGGGGGTGGAGCGCCTCCACAGCGCCGACTACGCCGTGATCCCCGATCGGATCGAGGCCGGCACCTTCCTGCTGGCCGCCGCCATCACCCGCTCAACGCTCACCGTGGGGCCTGTGATTACGGATCACCTTGGTGCGGTGCTCACCAAGCTCGAAGAAGCCGGCTGCAAGCTCAGCATCGACGGCACGTTGGTCACGATCAGCGCTGAGGAAATCCGAGCGGTGGATCTGCGCACCCAACCCTTCCCGGGCTTCCCCACCGATCTTCAGGCCCCGTTCATGAGCTTGCTGGCCACGGCCCAGGGAACGAGCGTGATCACCGAAAACATCTTCGAGAACCGGCTCCAGCATGTGGCCGAACTGCAGCGCATGGGCGCTGCGATCCGCGTGCAGGGCAGCACCGCCTTCATTGAAGGGGTCGCGCGCCTCAGCGGTGCACCGGTGCAGGGCAGCGACCTACGGGCCTCTGCCGCCATGGTGCTGGCCGGCCTGGCGGCGGAAGGCATCACCACGGTGCAGGGCCTGGAATACCTCGATCGCGGCTACGCCGATTTCGAGGGCAAGCTCAACCGCGTCGGCGCCTCGATCCGCCGCGTCGGCTGAAGGCTGACCCTTAAAGTCGGCCACGCGGGAGCGTGCCGGAATTGGTAGACGGACTCGACTCAAAATCGAGCGCCTTCGGGCATGTGGGTTCAAGTCCCACCGCTCCTATGACTCCGCCCCCTCGCATCACCCCCGCCAGCTCGGCGGTGATGCAGACCTACGGGCGCTTCCCCCTCGAACTGGTGCGCGGCCGGGGCGTGTGGGTGTGGGACAGCCAAGGCCGGCGCTATCTCGACGGGGTGGCCGGCATTGCGGTGTGCACCCTCGGCCACAGCAGCGCGGTGATGCGCCGGGCTCTGGGCCGGCAGCTGCGCAAGCTGCAGCACGTGTCAAACCTGTATCGGATCCCTGAGCAGGAACAGCTGGCGGCCTGGATCACCGCCAACAGCTGCGCCGATGCGGTGTTCTTCTGCAATTCCGGCGCCGAGGCCAACGAAGGCGCGATCAAGCTGGCCCGCAAGCACGGCCATCAGGTGCGCGGCATCGGCAATGAGGCCGGCGGCCCGCTGATCCTCACCGCCCAAGCCAGCTTCCACGGCCGCACCCTGGCGGCGGTGACCGCCACCGGTCAACCCAAGTACCACCAAGGCTTTGAACCGATGGTGCAGGGGTTCCGCTACTTCCCCTACAACGACACCGCCGCCTTCGAGGCCCTGTTGGCCGAATGCGAGAAGGATGGTCCGCGCGTGGCCGCCGTGATGCTGGAGCCGCTTCAGGGCGAAGGCGGCGTCAACCCGGGCAACCAGAGCTTCTTCCGCCGGGTGCGGGAGCTCTGCGATCAGCACAACATCCTGCTGATCTTCGATGAAGTGCAGGTGGGCGTCGGCCGCACTGGGCGCCTTTGGGGTTATCAGAAGCTCGGTGTGGAACCCGATGCCTTCACCCTGGCCAAAGGACTGGGCGGCGGCTTCCCCATCGGCGCGCTGTGCGTGAAGGCGGCTGCCGATCACCTCAGGCCCGGTGAACATGCCAGCACCTTCGGCGGCAACCCGATGGCCTGCCGCGCCGGCCTCACCGTGGCGGAGGAGCTGGTGCGCCGCAACCTTCCCGCCCATGCCGAGGCCATGGGCCAACTGCTGCAGGAGCAGCTCGCCGGTTTGGTGGCGCGTCACCCCACCCTGGCGGAGGGCTGCCGCGGCTGGGGGCTGCTGCAGGGGCTGGTGCTCAGGCCCGAAGGCCCTGCCGCCATTGATGTGGTGAAGGCGGCCATGACCGAAGGGCTGCTGCTGGTGCCCGCCGGCACCAATGTGGTGCGCTTCGTACCGCCCCTCACCATCGAACCCCGCCACATCCGCGAAGCGGTGAAGCGTCTGGAACGAGCCCTGATCGCGTGCCAGGCCCAGACCCCTTCAGCGAGCTGATCGCTCCCTTCAGTCGCCGGGGCGTCGACCTTGGCCTGGAACGCCTGCAGGCGGCCCTGGCGGAGCTGGGCCATCCCGAACGGCGTTTTGCGGCGATCCAGGTGGCCGGCACCAACGGCAAGGGCTCGATCAGCACAATGCTGCACGCCATTGCAGGTGCCGCCGGCATCCGCTGCGGGCTCTACACCTCGCCCCATCTGCTCAGCTGGTGTGAGCGCATCCGCCTGCCGGAGAGCCTGATCAGCGAGGACGCCCTGCAACGGCTGCTGCGGAACTTGCAACCGCTGGCCCTGCGCCACAACCTCACCCCCTTCGAGCTGATCACCGCCGCCGCCATGCAGGCCTTCGCTGAGGCCGGCGTGGAGCTCGCCGTGCTGGAGGTGGGCCTGGGGGGTCGCCTCGATGCCACCACGGTGCATCCGGATCGCCAGGTGCTGGCTTTCGCCAGCATCGGCCTCGATCACACCGAACATCTGGGGCCCACGATCGCGGCCATCGCTGCTGAAAAAGCCGGCGTGCTGCATCCCGGGGCCTCAGCCGTGAGCGGCCCGCAAACCGAGGAGGCCGCCCAGGTGCTTCGCCAGCTGGCGGCCCGCCAGGGCTGCGCGCTGCGTTGGGTGAAACCTTTGGCCCCGGCGGACCAGGGCGGCCCTGCGCTGGGGCTGAGGGGGGATCTCCAGCGCAGCAACGCCGCTGTGGCCAGTGCGGCAGCCGAGGCCCTGGCGGATCGCGGCTGGCCGATCACCCCAGCCGCGATCGCCGAGGGGCTGCGCCAGGCCCGCTGGCCTGGCCGGCTGGAGCTGCGCCGATTCCAGGGCCAGCCGCTGCTGGTTGATGGCGCTCACAACCCACCGGCCGCCGAGGCGCTGCGCCGCGAATTGGATCAACGCACCCACGAAGAACCGCTGGGGCGGCGCTGGCTGATCGGCATCCAGCGCCACAAGGATGCGCCGTCGCTGCTGCGCACCCTGCTGCGCGAGGGCGATGCGGTGCGGGTAGTGGCCCTGCCGCAGGAGCACAGCAGCTGGAGTGCCGGCGATCTCGAGGCCGCAACAGGGTTTCAGCTGGAGACAGGGGCCCCTGAGCTAGCCAGCAACCTGGCCTGGCTTGTGGACTCACCCGCCCTGCCTGTGGCCTGCGGCTCGCTCTATCTGGTGGCGGAGCTACTGCCCCTGCTTCAGACGACAGACTGATCGCAGACGCCCGAGCCGCCATGCCGATCCGCCGCCTCATGGCCCTTGTGGCCAGCCTCTGGCTACTGGTGGCCGCCTTGCCGGCTGTGGCTCTCGACACGAGCACCGGAGTTGGCCTTCAGGATCGGGCCCTGTTCCAGGACACCGTGGATTACACGCTCACCAACCAGAGCGGCAAAGACTTCTCCGGCCAGCAGCTGGCCAACACCTCCTTCGCCGGCGCGGTGGGCAAGGGCACCAACTTCGCGGGCGCCGATCTGCACGGTGCGATCTTCACCCAGGGGGCTTTCCCCGAAGCCGATTTCAGTGGCGCTGACCTCAGCGATGTACTGCTCGACCGCACCGACATGAGCCACACCAACCTGCGCGATGCGCTGCTGGTGGGTGCGATTGCCGCTGGTGCATCGTTTAATGGCGCCGACATCACCGGCGCCGACTTCAGCGACGCCCTGATCGATCGCGCCGATCAACGGCAGCTCTGCGCCCAGGCCAGCGGCACCAACCCCCGCACCGGCGTCGACACCCGAGCCAGCCTCGGCTGTTAAGCGCCAACCAGCGCTGAACGCTCGAGCCAGCCGCGCAGCTTGCCGGGATTGAGCAGCCCGGCAGGGTCGTAGGAGGCCTTGGCCGCCACCTGCTCGGCATCCACGCCGCCCAGGCCGCCATCTTCCACGGTGATCGCGTGGGGGTTGAACAACAGGCAGCCCAGATCGCAGGCCTGGCGGATCAGCTCCTCCAAGGCCTCGCGGCCGCGCCAGCGCACGAGCGGTAGACAGGCCAGCCGCTGCTGCCCCTGGGCCCGCACAGCCTCCAGGTGCCAAAGCACGTCGTGGCCCCAGCGCTGGCGGAGCGCCTCGAGGGCTGCCTGCTCCGGCTGGGGCAGCAGCAGTTGCAGGTAGGTGAAGCCGGGGTCGTGGCTGCGGGCGTGCAGGGTGGTGTGGTTCCAGCACAGCTCCCGCAGCGGGATGCCCCGGCTCTGCCCCTGGGGCGCCTCCCACACCAGCTGCCCCCCCAGGCGCGGCAGCAGCGCATCCAGAGCCAGCCGTGCATCCGGCGCCGCCAGGATCAACAGGCGATGGCCCGATGCCGTGGCAGGAGGGCAGCCCTTGGGCCACGGCATCCATTGCGCCACAGGCCCCTCCAAGGCGCAAAGGGCGTTGAGCAGCAGGGCCGTGTTGGGCAACTGCTGTGCCGCCGCCAGGGCCTGCTCCCAGGATGCAAACTCCAGCACCCACTGCTGCCAGGGCACGGCAGCTGCGCTGGCCATGGTGGCGCTGGTGATGATGCCGTTGCAGCCATAGGCGTGGTTGATGGCCTGGGCTTCCGCAGCTCCGAGCTGCAGCAGCCGCGGCGTGGATTCAAGCGTGACGATCTCAAGCCCGAGCAGATGGCCTGGATCCCGCAGAAATCCCCAGCGCAGCGAGCCGATCCCACTGGAGCCGCCGGCCAGATACCCCGCCAGGCTGGCGCTGCGCACGGTACTGGGCACTAGGCGCAACTCACGGCCCCGCACCTGCAGCTGCTCCTCCAGATCGACCAGCAGAATCCCCGCCTCCGCCGTGAATACGCCGCTGGCGGGATCGAGCTGCTGCAATCGGTTCATGGCGCTGAGCTCCAGCACCAGGCCGCCGGCCAAGGGCGTGGCTTGGCCGTAATTGCCGGTGCCGGCACCGCGCAGGGTGAGGCTCACCCCATAGCGCCCGCAGGCCGCCGCCACCGCCAGCACCTGTTCCGCGTTCACGGCCCGCACCCCAAGTTGCGCCCGCAACCCCTGAAGCAGCGGTTGCAGCACAGGTGAATACACAAAGGCATCGGCGGAGAGCTGCTCCAGCTCTCCGCTGCTGCGCAGGGGCATCAAGCCAGCCGCCCGCAGATCAGCAGCCAGCTGCTCCAGCTGCTGCGCCGAGGCCGGTTCCGGCAGGGGCTGCGGCAGGGCGCTGGGCAGCAACGAAGCCATCAAGCAATCAACAGGGTGTTGGAGTCTCCAGCCTGGCAAGGGCTGGCGAGGGCTGCTGCGTGGGCGCCGCCGGCAGCCATTGGCCGCTGCGCAGCACCCGCCGCTGGGGCGGACGGGCCAGCAGCTCGCTCCAACGGGTGGCGCTGGTGATCACCAGATCAGCCGGGGAGCCCTGGCGCACGATCCCATCCCACGCCAGACCCAGCATGCGCGCTGGCGCTGTTGTGAAGGGGGTCAGCCCCTGGCGCTGCCAGGGTGAGCAGTGGCAAACACGGCTGGCCAGGCGCAGCAGCTCGAGGGGGTCAAAATCGCTGCCGGGATCCCAGGGGTCCTGCACGTTGTCACCGCCCACAGCCACCACCACCCCGGCCCGCTGCAACTGGCGCACCGGCGCCAGGGGGCGCTGAGCCAAATCGTCATCCCCGCGCCTCCCGAGCAGCCAGAGGTTGGTGGTGGGCAGGGCCACCACTTCCACCTGCAAGCGCGCCAGCCGCTCCGCCAACCGCTGCTGCGCTGCGAGCGGCAACAGACCCATGCTGCTGGCATGGCTGCAGGTGATCGGCAGCTCCGGCCGCCGGCGCTCCAGCTGCTCCAGCAACAGCGCCACCCCCTGGCCGGGGGCCTCGCCGCTTTCATCCACGTGCAGATCGATGCCGCAGCCGAGCTGCTCGGCCAGCTGCAACATCTCCTGCAAGGCCTGGCGGTCTCGGCGGGCGCGGGGATAGGGCGGTCCGAGCACACCCCCCAACAAGCCGCCGGCCTGCGCCACCCGCTCCGCCAAGGCCCGACCCGCCTCAGTGCTCCAGTGACTGATCGGCACCAGGGCCACCAGCTGCAGCTCCACGCGCCCGAGCCAGTGCTGCTTGAGCTCCAGCACGGCCTCCCAGCTAGCCGCGGCTCCCGGCCCGCCACTGTCGATGTGGCTGCGGATGGCACGCAGGCCATAGCGCCAGGCCTGATCCAGGCCGCGACCGGCGCGCTGGCGCACCTGCTCGAGGGTGCGCTGCTCGCCCTCCCGCAGATTCACGCTCAAAGCGGTAGCCATCTGGCCGCTGCGGTTGGGGTGCTGCGCCCAGCTGAACGCCTTATCGAGATGGGCATGGGCCTCCACTAGAGGCGTCAGCGCCAGGGGCAACCCCTGCGACGAAGCCAGGGGGCGGATCGCCGCCACCCGGCCGGCCTGCAGCTCAAGCTGCACCGGCACCAAACCATCGGCATCCCCGCAGGGCAGATCGCGCTGGCAGGGATCCAGCAGCAGGCGCGGCAGCTGCAGGTTCAGCCTGCTGGGCCCGGGCGCATCAGCCCTCATCACGGCTGGCTTGAAGGGTCACCAGCTGGCCGGCCACCCCAAGCGTGAGAATCCGATAGCGCGGCAGACGCAGACCAGGCAACAGCGACTGCCCACCGAGCTGGGTGCTGTAGAAGCTGAACAAACCGGCATTGGTGCGTGTGCTGCCTTGCAGGGCCAGGCTGCCCAGCACGCGCTGCTGCCCTTGCACCAGCTCGGAGCAGTTCTGAATCAAGAGCCGCGCCACCATCGGCAGGCCGCCCTGATCGCAGAGCTCCTCGTCCACCAAACGCACGAGCCGCTCACCGGCGAACTCCTCAAAATCCTGTTCGTCAGGGTTGGTGGCCACCAGGGCTCCCCCAAGCGCCACGGCCGCGAGGCACCACCCCCATGGCCTGCTCAGCCCGCCAAGCCGCTCCATTCGAGGCTGCACACGCATTGATAGGATCGCGCAGCCCTGGCGGGCGTAGCCAAGTGGTTAAGGCACCGGATTGTGATTCCGGCATTCGGGGGTTCAAGTCCCCTCGTCCGCCCCTGAACGAAAGCTCCATCACTCGTTGAGTGGTGGGGCTTTCGCCTATGCGGCCGCAGGCTTCTTCAACAAAGCTGCAGGCGGTTCGAGCAGAGCTGCCAGCAACTGCTCAGCCCCGTGGCGCACCGGATCAACCACCGGCAAGCCGGTGAGCGCTGTGATCTGCTGGGCTTCGCGCTCCGCCTGGACCGCATCGAGCAAGGCGGTGTTCAGCGCGATGGCCCGCACCCGCGGCCGCCACCCGTCGGGCCGGCCCAGGGCCGCCAACGCCTCACAGGCCGTGATCAGCTCCGGCAGCGGCGGAATCGCCACGGGGGCCGCGCCTGGCCGCGTGCGCACATGGCTCTGACCAGCGCGGTGCACCAGCAGCAGATCTGTGGGCTGGCTGCCGCGTAGCAACGGCAAGGTGGCCGTGGAGCCCGGATGCGCGAGCGAACCCTGCCCCTCCACCAGCACCCAGGCCTGGGGCCCGGCCCCCTCCGCCACGGCCATCACCGCCGACTCCACGGCTCCAGCGGCGTAATCCACCCGCACCGCATCGAGGGCCACACCCTGGCCGCTGATCAGGATGCCGGCCTGGCCGGTCCCCACAAAACGCGCATCGATACCGGAGCGCTGCGCAGCCCGCTGCAGCTCCAAGCAAGCGCTCATCTTGCCCACAGCCATATCGGAGCCCACCGCCAGCAACCGCCGGCAAGGCAGCGCTGCACAGCGCGCCGCGGCCACCTCCAGCTCCGCCGGCTCATGGCGCAAATCCCAGATCCACTGGCCCGGCGCCAGCGGGATCGCAGCAAACTCCGGATCCGCCGCCAGGCGGCTGTGCAAACCACTGGCCAGGCTCAGCCCCGCCCGCAGCGCCGCCACCACATCGGCGCGCATCTCGAGCGGCAACCGTCCGCCGGAGGGGGCCAACCCCACCACCGCCACAGCCGGGCCAAACGCCAGGGCGGACTCCAGATCCGCCACCACGGGCACTGGACGATCGATCCCGGTGATCGCACGAAGATCGCTGCCAGCATGAGCGGGATCAATCACCGCCACGATCGGACCCTGGCGGTAGCGGAGCATCGCCAGCCCGGTCTTGCCGGAGAGGTTGTCGAGGCCGCCGTGCTGCAACAGCACCAGCGGAGCATCAGAGCTGAGCATCAGGCCACCTCCTGTAGCCGCTGGGCACCCAGGCCGGGCCGCGCCGGCGGCCGCAGCACATCTCCATCCCGATCGGGTCCGGCGAAGGGGTCATCGATCAGGTTGAGATGGCTGTCGAGATCCGGCCACTGCACCAACGGCAACAACTGAGCAGCGCCGCTGTTGAGCAGGCCGCCATCGGAGTAGCAGCCGAGCATCACCCCAAGCCCGAGTCGCCGGGCGGTGCGCGCCATCAGCAGCCCCTCGCTGAGGCCGCCGCACTTCACCAATTTGATGTTGATGCCATCCACATGGGGGGCCAGGCGCAGCAGATCGCCCAGATCCCAGCAGCTCTCATCCGCCACAACAGGAATCGGCGCCAGCCCCTGCAACGCCGCAAAGCCGGAGGTATCAGCCTCAACATCCCGGAGCGGAGCCAGCGGTTGCTCCACCAGCACCACCCCCTGCTCCGCCAGCCAGGGGATCATCTGCCGGGCCCCCGCCAGATCCCAACCGCCGTTGGCATCGATTTGCAGTTCATCGCCCGGGCGCAAGGCGGCGCGCACGGCCTGCACCAGCGCACGGTCGTGATCGAGGCCATCGGGCGATCCCAGCTTGAGCTTGATGCGGGTGGAGGGGAGCTGCCGCCGCCAGCGCTCAAGCCGCGCCAGCACCGCCGAGGGCTCCCCCAACCCGAGGGTCACGCTGGTGGCGACACAAGCTCCCGGATCCAGGCCCCAGAGCCGGTGCAGCGGCTGCCCCAGGCGCTGCCCCCACCAATCGTGCAGGGCCAGATCGAGGCCGCAGCGGGCCGGCGGGCTGAGGGACTCCAGCAAGGGTTCCAACGCTTGTAGAGGCTGAGGATTCAGCGGCTCGAGCGCAGGCCCAAGGGCCTCCAGCTCAGCGGCGATGGCGGTGGTGTCGTAGCTGCGGTGGCCGGTCTCAAAGCCACCGGTCTCGCCGCGACCGATCAAGCCCTCGTGCTCGAGCTCGAGCCACAGGTGCTCCACTGCGGTGGTAATACCGCGGCTGATCGCCAGCGGCACAGCCTTGCTCAGGCGGAAGCGATGCAAGCGAAGGCGCATGGCCCCTCGGCGCTGCCTTCAAGCTGGCATGTGGACGCCACAGCCGCCAGGCCCGAAGGCGGGCAGAGCTGATCGGCTGCATCTCCGGGAGTGGGACCACATCAAGCCAGATCTGGTCCCACTCCCGGAGGCAACCCAACAACTAGCAACAGCAAGGTGAACCAGCGATACCGGAGACTGAGTGGATGACGGCGACATCTCTGCGCACATCTCCCTCCCCCTCCGCAACGGGCGGGCGCGGCAGCTACTGGATCACCACCTTCGGCTGCCAGATGAACAAGGCGGATTCCGAGCGCATGGCCGGGATCCTCGAATCGATGGGCTATCGCGAAGCCCAGGCGGAGCTCGAGGCCGATCTGGTGCTCTACAACACCTGCACCATCCGCGATAACGCCGAGCAGAAGGTTTACAGCTATCTGGGCCGGCAGGCGCAGCGCAAACGCGTCAATCCCAACCTCACCCTGGTGGTGGCCGGCTGCGTAGCCCAGCAGGAGGGCGAATCGTTGCTGCGGCGCGTGCCCGAGCTGGATCTGGTGATGGGCCCCCAGCACGCCAACCGCCTCGATGTGCTGCTGGCCCAGGTGGAGCAGGGCCAACAGGTGGTGGCCACCGAAGAGCACCACATCCTTGAAGACATCACCACCGCCCGCCGCGACAGCAGCATCTGCGGCTGGGTGAATGTGATCTACGGCTGCAACGAGCGCTGCACCTATTGCGTGGTGCCCTCGGTGCGCGGCAAGGAGCAATCGCGCCTGCCGGAGGCGATCAAGCTGGAGATGGAAGGACTGGCCGCCCAGGGGTTCAAGGAGATCACCCTGCTGGGCCAGAACATCGATGCCTACGGCCGCGATCTGCCCGGCATCACACCCGAGGGCCGCCGCCAGCACACCCTCACCGATTTGCTGCAGTTCGTGCACGACGTGGAGGGGCTCGAGCGCATCCGCTTCGCCACCAGCCACCCCCGCTACTTCACCGAACGGCTGATCGATGCCTGTGCCGATCTGCCCAAGGTGTGCGAGCACTTCCACATCCCCTTCCAGAGCGGCGACGACGAGGTGCTGAAGGCCATGGCCCGCGGTTACACCGTGGACCGCTATCGCCGCATCATCGACCGCATCCGCGAGCGCATGCCCGATGCCTCGATCAGCGCCGATGTGATCGTGGCCTTCCCCGGCGAAACCGATGCCCAATACCACCGCACCCTCGATCTGATCGAGGAGATCGGCTTCGATCAGGTGAACACCGCCGCCTACTCGCCCCGCCCCAACACACCCGCCGCCGACTGGCCCAACCAGCTGAGCGAGGAGGTGAAGGTGGAGCGCCTCAGGGAGATCAACGCCTTGGTGGAACGCGTGGCCAGGCAGCGCAGCGCTCGTTATGCCGGCCGCAGCGAACAGGTGCTGGTGGAGGGCATCAACCCGAAGGATCCCGAGCAGGTGATGGGCCGCACCCGCACGAATCGGCTCACCTTCTTCCCAGCCGCCCGCGCCGGTGGCGGCCAGTGGCAGGCCGGCGATCTGGTGGAGGTGCGCATTGAAGAGGTCCGGGCTTTCTCCCTCAGTGGAACGGCGCAGCCGTAACCCTGGTCAGCGCCGAGATCGCTGATACGTTTGGCCTCTCGATTCAGTCGCCCATGACCAGCGAACCCATGCAACTCGGCCTGGTGTTCGGCGGTGTGTCGGGTGAGCATGCGGTGTCCATCCGCTCAGCCAACACGGTGGCGGCGGCCCTGCGCCGCGGCGCCAATGCGGAGCGCTACCAGCTGAGCTGCTTCTACATCGATCAATGGGGTCACTGGTGGCCGCCGGCGGTGGCCCATGCCGTGCTGGCCAAGGGCACGCCCGCCAGCCGCGAGGAGCTGCCGGCAGCGCCACTGCGGCCCGGTTTTCAGGGCTTTCCCGAAGGCGCCCTCGACATGCAGGTGTGGGTGCCAGTGCTGCACGGCCCCAACGGCGAGGACGGCACGATCCAGGGCCTGTTCAGCTTGATGCAGGTGCCCTTTGTGGGCTCAGGCGTGCTCGGATCGGCGGTGGGCATGGACAAACAGGCCATGAAGGCGGCCTTCGCTGCGGCTGGGCTCCCGCAAGTGCCTTACGCCTGCGTGGACGCCCAGGAGCTGGAGGCACATCCCCAGCCACTGCTCGATCGGCTCGAGCAGCAGCTGGGCTACCCCTGCTTCATCAAGCCCGCGAATCTCGGCTCCTCGGTGGGGATCAGCAAAGCCACCAACCGCAGTGAACTGTTGGCCGGTCTGGCGCTGGCCGCCAGCCATGACCCACGCCTGGTGGTGGAGCAGGGCGTGGATGCCCGCGAACTGGAATGCGCCGTACTCGGGGGCCGCAGCATGCAGGCCTCTGTGCTGGGCGAGATCTGCTTTGACGCCGACTGGTACGACTACGACACCAAATACAGCGACGGCAAAAGCCACACCGTGATTCCGGCTGAGGTGAGCAGCGAGCTGAGCGAGCGCGCCCGCAGCATGGCCATCGCCGCTTGCCGGGCCGTGGCGGCCGAGGGGCTGGCCCGTGTGGATTTCTTCCTGGATCGCAGCAGCGGCCAGCTCTGGCTCAACGAAATCAACACGCTTCCCGGCTTCACCAGCCAGAGCATGTACCCCATGCTCTGGGAGGCCAGCGGGTTACCACTTGAGGAGCTGGTGCACCAACTGGTGCAACTGGCGCAAGAATCGGGCGCACCGGCGATCGGGAGGAGGGCTGAAGCCGCATGAGTCACGGGTTGCTCTGGCTGCCGCTGCTGGTGGTGTTCCCCCTGATCACAGCCCTGGGCTGGCTGGAGCGGCGGCGCCAGCGCCTGTTCCGCGAGTGGGCCGAAGGGGCGGAACTCTCCAAACTCGACGACTGTGGTGGTGCCCGGCTGATGAATGGGGTGCTCGCCTGGAGCGTGTTCGAATCGGGCAAGCTCGTGGAGCAGGGCCAGTTCCAGGTGAAGACCCTCGAAAAGGTGGAGCTGCTGGCGCTGGGATCGGGCGAAGCCCCGCTCACCGATGAATCCCAGGGGGCCTGCCGGCTGCGGCTGATCAGCGGCAGCGAGCACCAGGACGTGCCCTTCGCCGATGCCGAGCGCGCCCGCCGCTGGATCGCGGAGCTGATGGCGCGCTCGCGCTGCGAGCTGTGACGCGAACCCCAACGCGCCCCGTGATCGCCCCTGAGCGGCGGCGGCAACTGCGGCAGCAACGCCGCCAAGAACGGCTTCGGCAGCTGTGGCGCATCTGCCTGTTCAGCGCAGCGGCGGCGGGCTTGGGATGGGGCCTGCTGCGAGAGGGTTGGGTGCTGCGCACCCCCGATCAGATTGAGATGCTTGGCAGCTCGCAGGTGAGCCGTGAGCAGGTGATCCGCGAAGCGCAGCTGCGGCTGCCCCAGCCCCTGCTGGGCCTCAAACCCCAGGAGCTGGCGCAGCGCCTCTCAGCGGGCCTGCCGGTGGAACAGGTGCAGGTGAGCCGGCTGATGTTGCCGCCCAGATTGCGGATCAACCTGGTGGAACGCGAAGCGATCGCCCAGGCCCAGCGCCGCTCGAGCAAAGGGATGGAGCGGGGTTATGTGGATCGCCTGGGCAACTGGATGACCAGCCGGCAGCAGCGCGGCAGCGGTGCCAATCGCACTCCTCAGGTGGTGGTGATGGGCTGGCAGGAACGCCTGCGCGCTCCCTTGGCAGAGGTGATCGCGCAACAGGATCAGCTGGGCAGCACGCTGCAACAGGTGCGCTTTGAGCCCAATGGCAGCCTCTGGTTGCGCACGGCTGCACTGGGTGATGTGCACCTCGGGCTCCCGGATGAACGTTTGAGCCGCCGGCTGGATGTGCTGCGCCATCTCTCCACCCACCTGCCCAAGCAGATCAAAACGCTCAAGATCCAATCGATCGATCTGAGCGATCCTGAGCAACCCGAACTTGGCCTACCTGGCAAGGGCCGACTGAGCATTGCAGCCCTGCAGAAAGCGACAGCGCAGGCCAATCGCCCCAAACCGGCCACAGGCACGACACCCCCGGCAGCTACAACCCCCTCAGCGGACTAGACGACGTTCAAACGGTGACAGCCCATTGCTTCACCTGTTGCTACCGGCAAAGGTGTGATGATTCCTGCGGCTGATCGAACAGATCAACGACATAATGCTGCGCAGCACCACAGGCATGGGACCTTCTATGGAGATCGCAGCTGAAGGCCTCAGTGCCAGCAGCAATGGAGCCACCGGCATCGTGCCCAGTCAATCGGCCCGCATCGAAGTGATCGGTGTGGGGGGCGGCGGCAGCAATGCCGTCAACCGCATGATCGCCTCGGATTTGCAGGGTGTGGGCTATCGCGTGCTCAACACCGATGCCCAGGCTTTGTTGCAGTCAGCTGCCAAACAACGGGTGCAGCTGGGCCAGAAACTGACCCGCGGGCTTGGCGCCGGCGGCAATCCAGCCATCGGCCAGAAGGCCGCTGAGGAATCCCGCGCCGATCTCGCCCAAACCCTGCAGGGAACCGATCTGGTGTTCATCGCTGCCGGCATGGGCGGCGGCACCGGCACTGGTGCGGCCCCGGTGGTGGCGGAAGTGGCCAAGGAATGCGGCGCCCTCACGGTGGGCATCGTCACTAAGCCATTCGGGTTTGAAGGCCGCCGGCGCATGCGTCAGGCCGAGGAAGGCATCGCGCGGCTCTCGGAGCATGTGGACACGCTGATCGTGATCCCCAACGACCGCCTGCGTGAGGCCATCGCCGGCGCCCCTCTGCAAGATGCCTTCCGCGCCGCCGACGACGTGCTGCGCATGGGCGTGAAGGGCATCAGCGACATCATCACCAAACCAGGCCTGGTGAACGTTGACTTCGCCGATGTCCGCTCGGTGATGACCGACGCCGGCACCGCCCTGCTGGGGCTGGGTGTGGGTTCCGGCCGCTCCCGTGCTACCGAAGCTGCTCAGGCCGCCATCAGCAGCCCCCTGCTCGAAGCCGCCCGCATTGATGGTGCCAAGGGCTGCGTGATCAACATCTCCGGTGGCAAGGACATGACACTTGAGGACATGACCACCGCCTCAGAGGTGATCTACGACGTGGTGGATCCCGAGGCCAACATCATTGTTGGCGCCGTTGTGGATGAGCGCCTCGAAGGCGAGATCCACGTGACCGTGATCGCCACCGGTTTTGAAGGGGGCGGCAGCTACCGGCCGGAGCGCTCGATCGCCAGCTTCGCCAGCACCAACAACGGGAACGCGGAAGCGGATCAAGGCGGTGCCGCCATCCCCTCCTTCCTGCTCAATCGTCAGCGCGAGAGCTGAACGGAAAGGGGTGACCCGGAGTCCACGCCTGCTCGGAGCATCCCGTGTGGCTGCTCCCTTCCGGTCCTGACCAGATTTGGGCGTCCGGGCCGCATGGGTCCGAGTCGGATAGATGCTAGCAATGGGCCTCGGCCGGGAGGGATCCGGGGTGCGTCCAGCTGATCTGCTCACCTGCAAGCAGGAAGGGAGGCCCATCGCCGCCCTCACCGCCTGGGATGCGCTATCCGCGGCTCTGGTGGAGCAGGCGGGCGCCGATCTGATCCTGGTGGGCGACTCGCTGGCGATGGTGGTGCTCGGCCACGCCACCACCCTGCCGGTCACTCTCGAGGAAATGATCCTCCACACCCGCGCGGTGGGGCGTGGGCTGCAGCGGCCTCTCGCCCAGCAACCCCTGATCGTGACCGATCTGCCTTTTCTCAGCTATCAGTGCGGCGTGGACGCCGCAGTGGGTGCTGCTGGACGGGTGCTCAAAGACAGCCCGGCGGCAGCGGTGAAGCTCGAAGGAGCCGAACCGGAAACCATTGCCGTGGTGGATCGCCTTGTGCGCAGCGGCATCCCGGTGATGGGGCACTTGGGGCTCACACCGCAGTCGGTGCATCAACTGGGCTACCGGCGCCAGGCCAACGATCCCCTCAGCCAGGAGCGCTTGCGCCGCAACGCCCGCGATCTACAGGCGGCAGGCTGCTTTGCCTTGGTGCTCGAGCACGTGCCTGCAGAGCTGGCCGCGGACCTCAGCCAGGAGCTCAGCATTCCGGTGATCGGCATCGGAGCCGGCGAGCAGTGCGATGGGCAGGTGCGCGTCACCGCCGATTTGCTGGGCCTCACGGAACGGCAGCCCCCCTTCTCACCGCCGCTGCTGGCCGGCCGGCAGCTCTGTATCGAAGCCCTCAGGGGCTGGGTGGCAGGCCTGCAACCCCAATCCCCTCCTCCTCCCACCACGCCAGCAGCTCCCGCAGCACCGCATTACTGAGGGCGAATCCCTCCGGGTCTCGCAAACGCCAGCGCGGACCCTCCTGAATCAGCAGACCACGCTCGACGAAGGGCTGCCAGCGGCGGTGCAGAGCCTCCGGCACTTGGAGTCTCACCCCCTCCCGCCGTCTGAACCCCACCATCCAGCGCTCATCCAGGGGCATCCCTGCCTCCGGCTGGGGAGGCGATGACGCTGCGTTCAGATGCCTCGCTGCTTCTGCCTGCACCAGCCAGGCGGCGTAGCCCTCGCGCGTGCGCGGCCTGGCCTCGCGCAGGCCCCAGGGCGCTGCGGTCGCTCCCATACCAAAACCCCACCAACCAGCGCCGCTCCAATACACGCGGTTATGGCGGGAGGCATGACCCGGCAGGGCGTAGTTGGAGATCTCGTAGTGGCCGTAGCCGGCTTCCGCCAAACGGCGGGCGGTGAGCTCCATCAGATCGGCCGCCAGGTCACTCTCGGGCAGCTCAAGGGCACCGCGCTGCTCCAGGCGCTCAAACACCGTGCCGGGCTCCACGATCAGGTCGTACACCGAAAGATGTGGCGGCCGCAGAGCGATCGCCTGCTCAAGCTGCTCCCGCCAGCCGCTGAGGGTTTGTCCCGGCAAGCCCTGAATCAGATCCAGGCTCCAGCTCTGCAGGCGGCCGCTGCGCTGGGCCTGCTGCAGCCAGTCGGCTGCCTCGAGCAAATCAGCGCGGCGATGGCGGCGGCCCAGGGATTCGAGCACCGCGTCCGTGAAGCTCTGCCCCCCCAGGCTCACGCGGGTCACCCCGGCCGCCAGGTAGCCGGCCAGGCGCTGCTCATCGAAGCTGGCGGGGTCGAGCTCGAGGCTCAGCTCCGCACCCGGTGCCAGGCCGTAGCGGCGCCGCAGCGCCTCCAGCAGGGCCCGCAGCTGCTCCACGCTCAACAACGAGGGAGTGCCACCACCCACATACACCGTGGACAGCGGCGGCCCGGAAGGGGCGGCGGCGATCTCGCGATGCAGCAACTGCAGGTAGGCGGCAATCGAGGCGCTACCGGGGGCACCGGGGTCGGCGGAGGCCCGGTCCCCGAGCGGCACCACGGGGAAATCGCAGTAAAAACAGCGCCGGTGGCAAAAGGGAATGTGCACATAGGCGCTGCGCGGCGGCCATCCGAGCGGCGCATGCCGGTTACCTTCCCGGGCCAAAGCCGCCGGGATCAGGCATGCTGCCTCTTTCAAGCCGTCGGCAGCCACAGCACCGGTCATGGTGGACACCCTCATCCTGGTGCTGTTCGTGGTGTCAGGGGCCGCCGCTGGATGGCTGGGGGTCGACCTGCTGCCCGAACAGCAGCTGATCCGCATCGCCAACCTCGAGCAGCTGAGCTGGATTCTTGGGGCGGGGGGCGGTCTAGCCGGCCTACTGGCGGGCGTGGTGTTCCAGCGGCTGCGTAAGCGCCTGATGGAGCAGGTGCGCACGATGCCCACCGATCTCCTGGTGAGCCGTGCGGTTGGCCTGATCCTCGGCCTGCTGGTGGCCAACCTGCTGATCTCACCGATCCTGTTCCTCTCCCTGCCCTGGGAGCTGGTGCTGGTGAAGCCTCTGGCGGCCGTAGCGGCAAACGTGTTCTTCGGCGTGTCGGGCTACAACCTGGCGGAGGTGCACGGCCGCACCCTGCTGCGCCTGTTCAATCCCAACAGCACCGAAGCCCTGCTGGTGGCCGATGGCGTGCTGATGCCCGCCAGCGCCAAGATTCTCGACACCAGCGTGATCATCGACGGCCGGGTGCGCGGCCTGCTCGATTCAGGGTTGCTGGAGGGCCAGGTGATCGTGGCCCAGTCGGTGATTGATGAACTGCAGGCTCTGGCCGATTCGAGCAACAGCGAAAAGCGCAGCAAAGGCCGCCGCGGCCTGAAATTGCTCAGCAGCCTGCGGGAGCGCTACGGCCGCCGCCTGGTGGTGAACACCACCCGCTATGAGGGCAATGGGGTTGACGACAAGCTACTCAAGCTGGCGGCCGACACCGGCGGCACCCTGCTCACGGCTGACTACAACCTCACGAAGGTGGCTGAGGTGCAGACCGTGAAGGTGATGAACCTGAGCGAGCTGGTGATCGCCCTACGCCCCGAAGTGCAGCCGGGCGATGAGCTCAACCTCAAAATCGTTCGCGACGGCAAGGAAGCCAACCAGGGGGTGGGCTATCTCGACGACGGCACGATGGTGGTGGTGGATGGGGCCCACGGCCGCAGCGGCGAGCGCCTGCCAGTCGTGATCACCGGGGCTCTGCAAACCCCCACGGGCCGGATGGTGTTCGGCAAGCTCGAAGGAGCAACCGGGCCATCCCCGGCCAAACCCCGATCCCCGGGAAAGAAATCCGCACCGTCCAAAGGCGATCCGGGCACCGCCAACCCCCGCTAGGCTCCCGGCTCAGGCCTGCAGTGATCCGCGGATGTCGGTGTCAGCTCCCTACTACGGCGATTCCGCCGTGATGCGCACCCCACCGCCGGATCTGCCGTCTCTACTGCTGAAAGAGCGGATCGTGTATCTGGGTCTGCCGCTGTTCAGCGATGACGATGCCAAGCGCCAGATGGGCATCGACGTGACGGAGCTGATCATTGCCCAGCTGCTCTATCTGGAGTTCGACAACCCGGATAAGCCGATCTTCTTCTACATCAACTCCACCGGCACCAGCTGGTATTCCGGCGATGCCATCGGCTTTGAGACCGAAGCCTTCGCCATCGCCGACACCATCCGGTACGTGAAGCCCCCGGTGCACACCATCTGCATCGGCCAGGCCATGGGCACCGCCGCGATGATCCTGAGTGCAGGCACCAAGGGCCACCGCGCCGCCCTGCCCCACGCCTCGATCGTGCTGCACCAACCCCGAAGCGGCGCCCGCGGCCAGGCCAGCGACATCCAGATCCGGGCCAAAGAGGTGTTGCACAACAAGCAGACGATGCTCGAGATGCTCTCGGTCAACACCGGCCGCAGCGTGGAGCAGCTGGCCAAGGACTCCGACCGCATGACGTACCTCACCGCCGAGGAAGCCGTGCAGTACGGCCTGATCGATCGCGTGCTCACCAGCCAGAAGCTGCCGAGCGCCCTTCCAGCTGGCGCCGGCATCAGCCCCGGCAATCCCGGTATCAGCTGAAACCGGCTGGGCCTCTCAACCGGCCTAGACCCTCAACCACTTCTCTTCACCAAAGGCCTCCCGCAGGCCACCACCACCGCATCCGCCATGCCCATCGGCACCCCGAGCGTTCCCTACCGCCTGCCCGGCAGCCAGTACGAGCGCTGGGTTGACATCTACACACGTCTGGGCGTGGAGCGGATCCTGTTCCTGGGCTCCGAGGTCAACGACGCCATCGCCAACAGCCTGGTGGCGCAGATGCTCTACCTCGACTCCGAGGACAACTCCAAGCCGATCTACCTGTACATCAACTCACCGGGTGGCTCGGTGACTGCCGGCCTGGCGATCTACGACACGATCCAATACGTGAAATCAGATGTGGTGACCATCTGCGTGGGCCTGGCCGCCTCGATGGGTGCCTTTCTGCTGGGTGCAGGCACCAAAGGCAAGCGCCTGGCCTTGCCCCACAGCCGGATCATGATTCACCAGCCCCTGGGCGGCACCAGCCAGCGCCAGGCCAGCGACATCGAGATCGAAGCCCGCGAGATCCTGCGCATTAAAGACATGCTCAACCAGAGCATGGCGGACATGACCGGCCAAGAGCTCGCCAAGATCGAGAAGGACACCGACCGCGACTACTTCATGAGCGCCGCCGAGGCCGTGGAGTACGGCCTGATCGACCGCGTGATCGCCCATCCCACGGAGGCCTGAGGGAGTGCGGCGGGCGCTTTCGTAAGCTCGACCCTTGCCCAGCGCTGAACCGAAGCCCCTGATGGCCAAGCTGTATTACGACACCGACGCCGACCTCAGCCTGCTGAACGGCAAAACGGTGGCCATCATTGGCTACGGCTCCCAAGGCCATGCCCACGCTCTGAACCTCAAGGACAGCGGCGTGAACGTGGTGGTGGGCCTCTACGAAGGCAGCCGCTCCGCCGAGAAGGCCAAGGCCGACGGCCTGGAAGTGCTCAGCGTGGCTGACGCCGCCGCCAAGGCCGACTGGATCATGGTGCTGCTGCCCGATGAAACCCAGAAGGCCGTTTACGACAAGGAAATCGCTCCTCACCTCAGCGCCGGCAAGGTGCTGAGCTTCGCCCACGGCTTCAACGTGCGCTTCGAGCTGATCAAGCCCCCCGCCGACGTGGATGTGGTGATGATCGCTCCCAAGGGCCCTGGCCACACCGTGCGCTGGGAGTACCAGAACGGCATGGGCGTGCCTGCGCTGTTCGCCATCCACCAGGACGCCACCGGCAACGCCCGCGCCCTGGCCATGGCCTACGCCAAGGGCATCGGCGGCACCCGCGCCGGCATTCTGGAGACCAACTTCAAGGAAGAAACCGAAACCGACCTGTTCGGCGAGCAAGCCGTGCTGTGCGGCGGCCTCTCTGAGCTGGTGAAGGCTGGTTTCGAGACCCTCGTGGAAGCCGGCTATCAGCCCGAGCTGGCCTACTTCGAGTGCCTGCACGAAGTGAAGCTGATCGTGGATCTGATGGTGAAGGGCGGCCTCACCGCCATGCGCGATTCGATCTCCAACACCGCTGAATACGGCGACTACGTGAGCGGCCCCCGCCTGATCACCGCCGACACCAAGGCCGAGATGAAGCGCATCCTGTCCGACATCCAGGACGGCACCTTTGCTCGCAACTTCGTGGCCGAGTGCGAAGCCGGCAAGCCCGAGATGCAGAAGATCCGCGACCGCGACAGCCAGCACCCGATCGAGCAGGTGGGCAAGGGCCTGCGTTCGATGTTCTCCTGGCTGAAAGCCGCCTGATTCAGGCCGCGTCAGCGCAGCCATGACGCTGCTCGCTTCAGGGGTGGATTCCTTCACGGGGATCCACCCCTTTCTGCTGGTGATCGCCGCCGCTGGGCTGGATCGGCTGGTGGGGGACCCGCGCTGGTGCCTACACCCGGTGGTGGTGATGGGCTGGGGGATCAGCTGGCTGCGCCGGCTGGCGGAGCAGTGGGCGGGGGATCGGCCGCTGGCGCTGAGGCTGGCCGGTGGCGTGATCACCGCGCTGCTGGTGGGTGGCAGCGGTAGTGCCGGCTGGGCGCTGGAGCAGGCCACACAGCACCTTGGTCGGGCGGAGCTTCCGGCACCGCTCTCCGTGACGCTCGGCCCGCTGCTGCTGCTGGTGGCGCTGGCCAGCGCCCTGGCGGGCCGCAGCCTGGAGCAGGCGGTGCGCGAGGTCCTGCGCGCCCTGCCGCCGGCGACCAGCCCGCTCGGTACCAGGACACAAGCCCGCTCAACTATCCAGCATTCCGTACGGCCTGTACGGATCGCGCAGGCTGTTGAGGATCCTGAGCCATCCAGTGGTCCGGGCCCGGAAGATCTGGAGCCTGCTCGCCGCGCCCTGAGCTGGATCGTGGGACGCAGCACCGACGACCTCAGCAGCGCCGAGATCCTGCGGGCGGCGGCCGAAACCGCCAGTGAAAACGCGGTGGACGGCCTGTTCGCCCCCCTGTTCTGGATGCTGGTGGGCGCCGCCCTCTGGAGCGCAGGGCTCACGGGCGGCCCCGGGCCGCTCTGCCTCGCCTGGGGCTTCAAGGCCGCCAGCACCCTCGATTCGATGCTCGGCTACCGCCGCGGCCGCCTCACCTGGCTAGGCACCGCCGGCGCCCGCCTCGATGATCTACTGGTGTGGCTGCCCTGCCGCCTGGTGGCGCTAAGCCTGCCGCTGGTGGCTGGAATCCACGCCACGAAGCGCTGCGTTGTCCTGCTCCAAGCCGCCCTGCGTGACGGTGCACCCGACCCCTCACCCAATGCCGGCGTGTCGCAGGCGGCCTATGCCCATGCCGCCGGCGTGCAGATGGGGGGCCTGAACCGCTATGGCGACGCGATCAAAGCCAAACCCTTGCTAGCGAAGGACTGCCCACCGGCCAGTCCAGCCGCCGTGCAGCGAATCCTGAAGCTCAGCCTGAGGCTTGAGGCCCTGTGGCTAGCGGCAGGTCTGGCACTCGGGGCCGGCATCAGCGCTGCTCAGTAGGCGCCGCGGTCCATCGGCAGGAGCACCACACCAATCGTGCGCAGCACGATGCCGAGATCCAGCCAGAAGCTGCGGTTGCGCACATAGGCGAGATCGAGGCGCACGCGGGTGCGGTAGGTGAGGTTGTTGCGGCCCGACACCTGCCAAAGGCCCGTGAGGCCAGGCCGCACTGACAGCACCTCATCCATGCTGCGGCCATAGCGCCGAAGCTCATCCCACACGATCGGGCGGGGCCCCACCACGCTCATCTCGCCCCGCAGCACGTTGATGAACTGGGGGAGTTCATCCAGGCTGGAGCGACGCAGAAATTTGCCGAGGGGCGTGATGCGCGGATCGCGCTTGAGCTTGTGATCCCGCTCAAACTCAGCCCGCAGCTTGGGATCAGCATCGAGCATGGCCGCGAGCACCCGATCGGCATCGCGCCGCATCGTGCGGAACTTCAAGCAACCAAAGCCCTTGTAGCCGCGGCCAATCCGGCGCTGGCAATAGAAGATCGAGCCGCGGGAGCTCAGCTTCACCAGCACCGCCAGCAGCAGAAACAGGGGCGAGCCAAGGCTGAGCACCAGCAGCGAAAACACGATGTCGCCGCCACGCTTGAGCACCCGCCCACGCAGCGACTGAGCAGCCAGCAAAGTGCTGGCCGTGGACTCAGCCGGGATGGAGGCAGAGGACAAACGCCGAGCGCTCGCGGTGCACAGTGGCTTCATTAAAGAAGTGCGCCGCTCCGCGGGCCCACGGGCGGCGGTCACTCACCCCAGAGGCACAGACATGGCGCGGCCGCGCTGGGCGAGCTGGCGCTGGTGGCGGCTCCACACCTGCTCAATCAGCGCCTGGGAGCGCTGGCGGAAACGCTGCGGGCTGAAGCGCTCGGCCCACTGGCGCAGGGAATCCGCCGGCAGCTGCGCCCAAAGCCTGTTGGCCTCGAAATGCTCAAGCGCCCCCACCAACGACGGCACGGATTGCTGCGGGAAGAGCAACCCGGTGGGGTGATCACAACCGCTGCTGATGCAGCGCACGCTGTCGAGCAGGCCGCCCTGGCCCAGACCAATCACCGGCGCGCCCGAGGCCATCGCCTCCACCGGTGCAATCCCGAAATCCTCCAATCCGGCATACACGTAGGCGCGGCACGAGGCGAGCCAATCGTTCACCTGCTCCTGGGGCAAGCGGCCGAGCAGCCGCACATTGGGCCCAGCCATGGCCTCCAGAAGCTGCCGCTCCGGACCATCGCCAATCACCACCAGCGGCAAGCCGGTGGCGTTGAACGCCTGCACCACCAGATCCACCCGTTTGTAGGGGACCAACCGGCACAAACAGAGATACACATCGCTGCGGGGCTGATCCCAGCTGAACCGCTCCACGGCCACGGGCGGATGCACCACCGTTGAGGAACGGCCCCAGTAGCGGCGGATGCGGGCCGCGGTGAAGCGGGAGTTGGCGATCAGGGCATCGGGCCGCTGGGCGCTCAACACATCCCACTGGCGCAGGCGATGCAGCTGCCAGCGAATCAAAGGAGACAGGCCACGGCGCGCCAAGGCCGATTGGCGCAGGTAGGCGTGCATCTGGTCCCAGGCGTAACGCACGGGGGTATGCACGTAGCTCAGATGGCATTGATCCGGGCTGGTGAGCACGCCTTTGGCCACCAGATGACTGCTGCTGATCACCAGGGAATAGGCAGCCAGATCGAGCTGCTCGATCGCCAGCGGCAGCAGCGGCAGGTACTGCTGCACGTGGCTCACGCCCCAGGGCAGGTGCTGCACAAACGAGGTGTGGATCGAGCGGCCTGCGAGCCAACTTTCGGGGCGGGCGCTCTCCCCATCCACCAGGGCAGCCAGCTGAGGCCGCTCGAGGAGGACATCGAGCTGCTGCACCACCAACTCCGCCCCGCCCACTGAGCGGGGAGTGAACCACTCGTGCACGAGCGCGGCGGGGCCAGGGAGAGATGCCATCGCGGCCAAGCTAAGGATTGCTCAGCAGATCACAAAAACTGTCAGCTGATTGCGTCTCGAGCGGCAGATCTCGATGCTGACGCCAGAGCCCCTTTGCCATGGCGATCCGCGAGCTCCTGGAAGACGCACTCGATGAGCCCTCGATCGGGGAAACCCAGCGATTTGTCTGGCATGCCACGCCGGTAGGCATTGCGGCGCTGTGGACCGATGGCCACCCCCCGACGCCTCCCCCGTTCGACAACGCTCTAGAGGAAGGCCTACAGGTGGGTCTCGACCTCAGCCGTGAGGAGCGAGAATTCCACCAAGTGAGCCGCGGCCTGGTGCTGTTATTCCACAGCTGATGTCCCACCCTCTCTGGATGCTGGTTCCCTGGGCGGTGTTTGCCCTCGCTGCTGGGCTGAAGTTCTGGCGACTCACCAGTGTGTTTCGCCATCAGATGGCCAAAGCCCAAACCAATCCGGAGCGCTTCAGACAGTCGCTGGAGCGAATCTGGCAACAGGATCAACAGGCGGCGTCATCGAGTCATCGCCACAGTGAATAGCTGAAGAGAACCGAATACACCCCCAATCGCAAAAATCCCACCGCCGCAGGGGACGGGGGATTGGGTGGTTCTTGGCAGGACCTTCTGAATACGGAGAGGGTGGGATTCGAACCCACGGAAGGTTGCCCTTCAAACGATTTCGAGTCGTTCGCTTTCGACCACTCAGCCACCTCTCCAGGCGACGGATGCAGTGTAGAGACCAGGGTGCCAGCTCAGGCCTGGCGCCATCCGCTGGCTGAACCGGCAGCGGGCCACCACAGCCGCTGGGGCGGCAGCGCGGGCAAGGCGGCCTGCTCAGCGGGGCGGGGCCGAAACCCGAGCCACAGGCCATCCACCGCCAGACCGGGCTGTTCCCGCCAGCTCCACCAGGCCTGGCGATCCGGCAGCAACCCCCAGCGCCAGCGACCGGCGGCCAGCAGCAGCGCCTGACTGGTGTCCGACACCGCCTCCACCGCCAGCCCAGCGCTCTGCAGCCGCTGGCCACGGGCCAAAGGCGAACTGCCGTTCTGACCCGCCAACAGGGTGGGCGTCAGCGCCGCCCAACAGGCAGGGGTCTCCGGCGGAAGCGCATCCAGCGAGAGCACCCAATCGAACCGCTGCACGCCCAGCCCCTGGGCTAGCTGCGCCCCGCGACTGCAGCTGAGACCATCAGCGCGGCGGCTGATCAGGGCGGCCCGTCCGCCATGGCGCGCCAACAACCACTGGCGGCTGCCGTCCTCCACCAGCAGCAGCTGATCAGCCTGTAGCAGTTGGACCTGCAAGGCCGCCACACATCCCAGCAGCAGAGCCGCCCACACCCGCCAGCGGCGGAGCTGAGGTACCAGCCAGGGCAGCAGGCCCAACGCCGACGCCAGCGCCAGCCAGGGCGAGAGGCGGCCCAGCTGACACTGAGCCAACGGCAACGCCGCCATCTGGCGCACCAGCCACACCAGCAGCTGCGCCGCCGGCACCAACAGCCAACCCAGGGCCGTCATCAACGGCGGGCAGAGCAAGGCCAAAGCCGCCATCGCCATCGCCCCCAAGGTGAGCGGTGTCAGCAGCGGCCCCACCAGCAGGTTGGCGGGCACGGCGTAGAGGGGCAGCACACCGAAATGGAGCAGCTGCAGCGGGATCGTCCACAGCGAAGCCGCCACCGGCACCGCCACAGCGGCTGCGGCCCAGGTGGGGGCATAGCGCCGCAACTGCTGCTCCAGAGGTCGGGCCGTGAGGATCAAGCCCGCTGTGGCAGCGGCACTGAGCTGAAACCCCACATCGAGCAACCAGGCCGGCCGCAACACCAGCATCACGAGCAAGCACAGCAACAACACCGCAAGAGGACGACTGCGCCGGCCGCATTCCTGCAGCCCGAACGCCACCGCCCCCATCAACACAGCCCGCACCACTGAGGGCTGCGCACCGGCCAGCAGCAAAAAGCTCCCCATCGCGCCGAGGGCCAAGGCCCAACGCAGGGCAGCCGGCAACGGCCGAGCGATCACCAGCACCGCACCGAGCAACACGCTCAGATGAAATCCACTGGCCGCCAACGCATGGGACAACCCAGCCGCCCGGAACGCCTCCCGCACCTCCTGCGGCAAGGGGCTCACGGCACTGCCAAGCACTAGGGCTGAGAGCACCCCACCGGCCTGCTCGCCGCCGGCCTGGCGCAACGCCGCCCCGATGTGGCGCCTGAGGTCGGCGATGGGGGTCGGCGCCCGCTGCACCAGCTGCCACTGCTGCACATCCAAGGCCGTCCAGGCTTCATGGCGCTGCAGGCGCTCGGCTGAACCGGAGAGCAGGGGGTGGGGCGCTGGCGGCAGCTTGCGCAACGTGCCATCGACCTGCAATCGCCACCCCTGACGCGCCGATGGGCAGGGGCTGAACTGCAGCTCGCTGCGGCCGCCGGGCAGCTGGGCGAGAGCCCGGCAGCGCTTCCCAGTGGGATCGGGCCGTGGATCCTCCAGCAGCCTCGCGGTGAGCACAACCTGCTGATGCACACCATCCGCCAGGCGATGCACCGGATCAGAGGGAGCCGGGTGGGGCTGGCCGAGCAGTCCTCGCGCGCAACACAGCGGCAGCACCAGCAACAAGAGCACCAGCAGGCGCGGCCGGCGCCTCAGCCCAAGCACCAGCGCCAGGAGCAGCACCCCGAGCAAGCCAAGCTTGAGCGGCCCGCTCAGCGGCAACACCCCGATCGCCAGCGCCAGCAAGAGGACGCCCAGACCCACGGCACCCATGGCCAGATCCGCAACAGCACTACAGGGAGTGTTCCCTTAAGGTTCCGCCGAGATCCCTGTGGTCATGCGGCGACGGCAGCGTTTTCTGGCAGTGGCCTGCACTCTGGCGGTGATCGCTGCAGGGCCCACGTGGGGCCAGTCGCGCACGATCACAGTGGTGGAAGGCGACACGCTCGAGGAGCTGGCCCTGCGCTACCGCGTGGATCTGCAGGCCCTGATCGAGCTCAACGGCATCCGCGACCCCACGTTGCTGCAGGTGGGCGAGGTGCTGAAACTGCCCGGACAGCCCACCCAGAAGAGCAGCAACAACACCCCAACCGGCGCGATGGCCCCACCTCCACCGGAGGGGAGCAGCGCCGAGGCGTCAGCCGCGTTGCTGCTCAGCCCCGCCGAACGCCGCGATCGCGCCGAACTCGAGTGGCGGGAGCAATCGGGGCAAGCCCGCTGGAAATGGTTCAACAACACCGCCGTGGATTGGTCGGGCTGGAAGCTGCACCCCGGCGGGGTGCGCATCACCCTGGTGAAGCCCTCGATCAGCGACCTCGGCCTGAGGGGCTCAGCCGCTACAGCCGTTGCCGTGCAGTGCACGAGCTTGCGGCAGAACTGGCGGATCGACGGCACCTGGCAGGGCTGGGATACCCCCGTCCCGGGCAGCGTGGGCCAGCGGATCGTGCTCGATCTGTGCAGCAACACCCTCGATGGCCCCGCCGTGCCGGTGCCGCCGGCGCCTTAGCGCTCAAGCAAGGGGAAGCCCAGCGCTTCTCGCTCCGCCAACCAGGCTTCCGCCACCTGCCGCGCCAGGTTGCGGATGCGGCCAATGGTGGCGGTGCGCTCGGTCACCGAGATCACGCCGCGGGCCTCCAGCAGGTTGAAGGTGTGGCTGCACTTGAGCACGAAATCCAGCGCGGGGGCGGGGAGCTGCTTGGCCACCAGATCAGCGGCTTCCGCCTCATAGATCGCGAACAGCTGCTTGAGGCGCTCGGGATTGGACGCCTCGAAGTTGTAGGTGCATTGGCCCTTCTCAAACGGCAGCCAGATATCGCCGTAGGAGCGCTTGCCATCCCAAGAGAGATCCCAGATGCTTTCCACGTCTTGGAGATACATCGCTAGGCGCTCGAGGCCGTAGGTGATTTCGATCGACACGGGCCGGCAGTCGATACCGCCGCACTGCTGGAAGTAGGTGAACTGGGTGACTTCCATGCCATCGAGCCACACCTCCCAACCCACGCCCCAGGCGCCGAGGGTTGGTGATTCCCAGTTGTCTTCCACGAAGCGGATGTCGTGGTCGGCCGGCTTGATGCCCAAGGCCTCAAGGGACGCCAGGTAGGTCTCCTGAATGCCATCGGGGGACGGCTTGATCAGCACCTGGTACTGGAAATAGTGCTGCGCCCGGTTTGGGTTATCGCCGTAGCGGCCGTCGGTGGGGCGCCGGCAGGGCTCGGGGTAAGCCACCGCCCATGGCTCAGGGCCAATCGCCCGCAACACCGTGTGGGGGCTCATCGTGCCGGCGCCCTTCTCGGTGTCGTAGGGCTGCAGGATCAGGCAGCCCCGCTCAGCCCAGAAGCGGTTGAGGGTGCTGATGATGTCCTGAAAATGCACGATCTGCTCCTGATGAGGCCGGCGTGGGCACGCACGGCCACCGATTCTGCCCAGCGGCGGATCAGAGCAGGCACAACCACCTACTGACGCGCCCGCAGCGCAGATCCACGCTGAAAGCACTCGCCGCTCTCAGATGGGACCCGATCTCGGACTCAGCATCTTTCTGCCTGCTCTGCTGATCAGCGCCATCACCGTGATGCTTTCGGCCAAAGAAGAGCGAGAACTCCACCAACAGCAGCGCGCTCAGGCCACCAACTGCAGAAGCCCCATCTGGCCGCCCGCCAACAAGCGATGACGGGCGCGGCTGAAGCCCGCTGCCACCGCCAGCTCCTCCTGCTGCGCCCCCGTTGGGAAACGCTCGAGGCTGCGCTCGAGATAGGCGTATTGATCTTCCAGCCCAGCCCGGCGGGCCAACGGCACCACCAGACGGCGCAGATACAAGCGCTGGAAGGCCGCTGTAGAGCCGTGGGGCTCGGCCGGTCGATTGAAATCGAGCACCGCAGCGCGGCCACCGGGCCGCAGCAAGCGGCGCAGCTCCAGGAGCCCGGCCGCCGGATCGGGAAGATTGCGCAACCCATATGCCACCACCGCGGCATCAGCTGAGGCATCCGCCAGGCCCGTAGCCGCCGCATCCCCCTGGCGAAACTCCACCGGCAACCACGGTTGAGCGCGAGCCCGCTCCCGGGCACGCTCCAGCGGCGCCGCCGCTGCATCAATCCCCAGCACCAGGCCAGCCGGGCGCACCTTCTCGGCCAGCACCAGGGCCAGATCACCTGTGCCGCAGCAGAGATCGAGCACACACTGACCTGCTCGTGGCTCCAGCCAAGCAACGGCTTGCCGCTTCCAGATGCGGTGCAGGCCCAGGCTGAGCAGGTCGTTGAGGCGGTCGTAGGCCGGAGCGATGCGATCAAAGAGATCGCGAACCTGCTCAGGATCGCCGGGTTGGATCGAAGCTGGCATCCCAGGGCAGGGAGATCGCATCGAGACTGACACCTCCCGCCTGGAGCTGGGCCTCAACGCGATCCGCGCTGGTGAAGCTCATCACCATCACTGCCGCCAAACCCACCGCAGCGGAACAGACCATGCACCCCGCCAGCATCAGGGAAAACTCTTTGCGATCGGCGGCCGCCTGCATCAGCTGCAATGCCCAGGCCACCATGGCCACAACAGCCAGCACCAGCACCACGGCCAGCGTTGTGGAGTGGGTCTGAACCAGGGCGTGCACGAACGCGCCATCAATCGAATCTGAGACAAATGTAACGGCGCGTAACAGGCCTACGCGAGCGGGCGGATGTTGAAACCCCGACCGAGGAGATCCCGCTTGATCTCCTCCACAGTGAGCACGCCGTCGTGCAACAAGGAGGCGAGCAGGGCCGCGGAGGCATGGCCGCCCTGGGGGCCGGCATCAAGGGCTTGGGCGATGTGATCGATGCAGCCGGCACCGCCGCTGGCAATCACGGGCACGTCCACCGCGTCAGCCACCGCGCGGGTGAGGTTGAGCTCATAGCCGGCCTGGGTGCCATCACCATCCATCGAGGTGAGCAGGATCTCGCCCGCCCCCAGAGCCACCACCTGCCGGGCCCACTCCACCGCATCGAGGCCGGTGTTCTCGCGGCCACCCTTCACATACACATCCCAACCACCCTCGCGGCGGCGGGCATCGATGGCCACCACGATGCACTGACAACCAAACCGCTCCGCCCCCCTGGCCACGAGCTCGGGATCGCGCACCGCCGAGGAGTTGAGGCTCACCTTGTCGGCTCCGGCGCGAAGCAACTCCGTGATCCCCTCCACCGTGCTGATCCCACCGCCCACGGTGAAGGGAATGGTCACCGCTTCAGCGGTGCGGCGCACCAACTCCACCAGCGTGGCGCGGCCCTGGTGGGACGCGGCGATGTCGAGAAACACCAGTTCATCGGCACCGGAGGCGCTGTAGCGGCACGCCAGCTCCACGGGATCGCCGGCATCGCGCAGCCCCACGAAATTCACACCCTTCACCACCCGGCCCTCAGCCACGTCGAGGCAGGGAATGATCCGTTTGGCAACCATGGCGGCAGGGGAAGGGCTGACGGCCAGATGGCCGCAGGACAGGGGCTAACCTGGCGCCACTTTTGCGTCGCGCCGGACATGTCCCAGGCTGCCATCACCATCGGCTCGAAGGTGCGGGTCACCCGGGTGCGCGACCGCATCCCCGCTGATCTCGTGGCCGCCCTTCAGGCCGATGCCACCGGCACCGTGAAGGACTTCAAGGTGACCGACGGCAAGGGCATCGGTGTGGTGGTGGAGCTGGCCAATGGCACCACCACCTGGTTCTTCGACGACGAGATCACCGCTGCCTGATCCGTCAGCCCCTGTGAGCGAAACCACGAGCGACTCCAACCCCAACTCCCCCAACCCCACCGCCAGCAGCGGTGCGGGTGCACGCCAGCTGCTAGGCATGAAAGGTGCCAGCGGCACCTCCAACATCTGGAAGATCCGGCTGCAGCTGATGAAGCCGGTCACCTGGATCCCCTTGATCTGGGGTGTGCTCTGCGGTGCCGCCGCATCGGGCAACTTCCACTGGACTTTCAGCGAAGTGGGCGCCTCGATCGCTTGCATGTTGATGAGCGGCCCTCTGTTGGCCGGCTACACGCAAACGATCAACGACTACTACGACCGCGACATCGACGCGATCAACGAGCCCTACCGGCCGATCCCCTCCGGCGCGATTCCGCTCTGGCAGGTGAAAGCGCAGATCTGGGTGTTGCTGCTCGCCGGGTTGGGGGTCGCCTATGGGCTCGACCTCTGGGCCGGCCACAGCACGCCGGTGCTGTTCCTGCTGGCCTTGGGTGGATCGTTCGTGAGTTTCATCTACTCAGCTCCCCCGCTCAAGCTCAAGCAGAACGGCTGGCTGGGCAATTACGCCCTCGGCGCCAGCTACATCGCTCTGCCTTGGTGGGCTGGTCAGGCCCTGTTTGGCCACCTCACCTGGACCACAGCTCTGCTGACCCTTGCCTATTCCCTTGCTGGTCTAGGGATTGCGGTGGTGAACGACTTCAAGAGCGTCGAAGGTGATCGTGCGCTGGGCCTTCAATCACTACCCGTGGCCTTCGGCATTGAGAAGGCCAGCTGGATCAGCGCCGGCATGATCGATGTGTTTCAGCTGGCGATGGTGGCCGTGCTGATTGCCATCGGGCAGCATTTCGCTGCGGTGCTGCTGGTGTTGCTGATCATTCCCCAGATGACCTTCCAGGACATCTGGCTGCTGCGCGATCCCGTGGCATTTGATGTGAAGTACCAGGCCAGCGCACAGCCGTTCCTGGTACTGGGGATGTTGGTGACCGCTCTGGCCATTGGCCACAGCGACCTGGTGGTGATGTGACGGCCAGGCGCCGCCGCCCTCTTTTGCGGGCCGGCCTCATTGGGGCCAGCGCCGGAGTGGCCGTTGCCGTAGGCCAGAACCTGCTGGTGCAGGGCGTGGATGCGCTCCTGCCCAACGTGCAACGGGTGAGCAGCTACAACCGCCCCGGCACGGTCACCGTGCTCTCAGCCGATGGACAGGTGATCCAGAAGCTGGGCCCAGCCACTCGCGAGAAGCTCATCAGCGGCCAAATGCCGCTGCTGGTGCAGCGTGCCTTCATCGCCGCGGAAGATCGCCGCTTCTATGAGCACGACGGCATCGATCCCGTTGGCATCAGCCGAGCGCTGCTGCGCAATGTGCGGCGCGGCGCGGTGGAGGAGGGCGCCAGCACAATCACCCAACAGCTGGCGCGCACGGTCTTCCTGAGCCAGGACCGCACGATCATCCGCAAGCTCAAGGAAGCGCTGCTGGCCGGGAAGCTGGAGCGCCAGCTCAGCAAGCAACAAATCCTTGAGCAATATCTGAACTTTGTGTATCTGGGCTCAAGCGCCTATGGCGTTTCAGATGCTGCTTGGATTTATTTCTCCAAAACGCCCGCCGAGCTCACCCTGCCTGAGGCGGCGCTGATCGCAGGGCTGCCGCCAGCCCCCTCGGTGTATTCACCCCTGGTGAATCCCGATCTAGCTCTGGAACGACGAGCCACGGTGCTCCGGCGCATGCGCGAAGCCGGCTTCATTGATGATCTGCAGCTGCAGAGCGCCAATGCCGCACCACTGCTGCTCAAACCAGCAGAGCCGAAATACTGGACCAGCCGGGCGCCTTATTTCACCAGCTGGGTGGCCCAAGAGCTCCCCAAGGTGCTCAGCCCTGAAGATCTGGAGGTGGGTGGTCTCACCATCCGCAGCAGCCTGAACCTGGCGTGGCAGGAGCGGGCCCAAGCCACGATCAACAAACACGCCCCTGGCGCCATGGAAGGCGCCGTGGTGTCGATGGAACCGGGTACCGGCCTGGTGCGCACGATGGTGGGCGGCAAGGATTTCGAGACGAGCCAGTTCAATCGCGCCGCCCAGGCCCTGCGCTCACCGGGCTCCACCTTCAAGTTGTTCGTATATCTCACGGCCCTCAAGGAAGGGATGAAGCCCGAAGACAAAGTGAACGACAAACCCCAGTGCTTCGGCGGCTACTGCCCGCGCAACTTTGGGAACAAATACCGAGGTGTGGTGCCGCTGTGGGTGGCACTGCAGCAATCGCTGAACACCGTGTCGGTGAGCCTGCTCAAACAGCTGGGCTTCGACAAAGTGATCGCCACAGCTAAGAGCCTGGGCATCACCCGCGAGCTGGGCCGGTTCTACCCGCTGGCCGTGGGCGCCACCGAGCAGACCGTGCTCGACATGACCGCTGCCTACGCCGCGATCTTCAACCGCGGCGTGTATGTGACGCCCACGCCGTTCGAAGAAATCCTCGGCCCGAACGGGGAGTTGCTCTGGAGCCGCCGCGTGGATGGCGATCGGGGCCGCCGCGCCGTGCCCAGCGACATTGCCGACGCCATGCTCTGGATGCTGCAGCAGGTGGTGAAGGGCGGCACCGGCTACGGCGCCGTGCCGCCGGATCGCCCCGCCGCCGGCAAAACCGGCACCTCCGAGGGGGGCCGTGATCTCTGGTTCATCGGCGGCGTGCCCCAACTGGTGACCGGCCTGTGGCTCGGCTACGACAACAACAAAGAAACCAAGAGCACCAGCGCCGTGGCCGTGGTGGCCTGGGCCGACTACATGGGCCCGATCCTCAAGGATCTGCCGGTGCGCCAGTTCCCGCCGAAGCCCCAGCTGGCCGGCAAATTTGACCCGCTCAAAGTCCTCAAGCCCAAGCCCGAAGCCACGGCCCCAGCTACCACTCCCGCCGAACCGCTGGCCCCAGGCCCCAACCCCGAGGGCCCTGCCGAACCGGTGATTCCCGAGGGCACTCCGTCAGGGCCCGGCCCTGCAGCACCGGCCGCGGCCCCCGCTCCCGTGGCAGCTCCGCCAGCTCCACCACCGCCGCTGGCACCACCCGCACCGCCTTCGGCGCCACCGCCACTGCCCTGAGGCTGCGGTTAACCGTGCCGCTGCAGCAGCGCGGCATAGAACCCATCCCCTGCCCCGAGCACGTCTCCGGGCCAGAGCTGCCAGCTCTGCTGCAGCTCTAACTCCGGGTGCTCTGCCAAAACTGCATCGATCAGCTGCGCGTTTTCACGGGGGTGCACGGTGCAGGTGGCGTACACCAGGTGCCCTTGAGGCTTGAGTAGCGGCAGCAACCCATCGATGAGCTGGCGTTGCAGCACGACCAGCTCATCGATGGCAGCTGGATCAATCCGCCAACGGGCATCGGCATGGCGAGCCAGGGTGCCCAGCCCCGAACAGGGAGCATCCACCAGGATGCGATCAAAGCTGGCCAGCAGCTCGGGCTGCTGCTGCGCCAGGGTCGTGGCATCGCCGTGCTGCACCACGATGCTGCGCAGGCCAAGCCGTTCTGCATTGCGGCTCACCCGCCGCAGCCGGGCCTCACCACGATCAAGAGCCAGCACCAGGCCTTGATCACCCATCAACTCGGCCAGATGGGTGCTCTTGCCACCGGGGGCCGCGCAGGCATCGAGGATGCGCTCGCCCGGCTGCGGATTGAGCAGGGGAGCAATGCGCTGAGCGGCGCGATCCTGCACACACCACTGCCCCTCGGTAAAGCCAGGCAAGCGGCTCAGATCACCACTGCGGCCCTTCAGCGTGAGCCCGGCGGGTCGTCCCTCGATTGGGATGGCCTCCACCCCCGCGCCAGCCAGGGCCGCCTGCACAGCGGCGGGGCTGCTTCGCAAGCTGTTCACCCGCAGATCCAAGCTTGGAGGGCTGTTGGAGGCACGGCCAAAGGCCTCAACGCGGTCGGGCGGCAACCACTGCAGCAGCTCGCGTGTGAGCCAATCCGGCAGGGAGTGGCGCACCCCCAACGAAACCGCCAGATCGGCTGATTGGGCTGGCGAGAGCGGCAGAGAATCGCCGGCTTCGCGGCGACGCAGACAGGCACGCAGCAGGCCATTGGCCACCGGTGCCAACCGCGCAAGCCCACCCCGCTTGGCCAGCTCCACAGTGGTGCTCACCGCCGCGGAGGGCGGCACGCGATCGCTGGCCAGCAGTTGATACAGGCCGATGTGCAGCAGCCAGCGGAGCTTGGGGGGCTGGCGCTCTGCGGGCACCTTGCCCAACTGATCCAGCCAGGCATCCAGCAGGCGCCGCTGCCGAATCGCGCCATAGGCCAACTCCGTGGCCAAGCCTCGATCGGCTGGCGAGAGCGATGTGCGCCCCAGTTCACGCTCCAGCGCACCATCGGCATAGGCCCCAGCCGCCACCGCTTGCAGCACCTGCCAGGCCAACCGCCGCGGCGCCAGGCCCTTGGGTTCAGCGGCCGTTGCAGCGGTGGGGGTCGAGCTCAACAGGGCAGCGCATCAGACGTTGCTCCACAACTAGCGCCCGGCGGGAGCCAGCGATAACGACTGAGCGGCAGCCGCCCCTGCTCATCCACCGGGATGCCCTCAGCAAGCAAGAGCTCGCGTTGCATCCAGTCGGATCCTTCGCGGCTGAGGCTCATGCTGATCCGCCCCTGGGCATTCACCACCCGGTGCCAGGGCACCTCGGAGGGCAGCACCAGACGCCGGAGGGCCCAGCCCACCTGACGCGCACAGCCATAGGCAGCGATCAACTCCGCGATCTGGCCATAGGTGGCGAGCTGACCCGGCGGGATCTGGGCCACCACCTGCTGCACGCGCTCGTCGAACGTTGGCTCCACAGGACAACGCTATCGGGGCTGGCCGGCGATCCAGGACGATGGAGGCAAGCCCGCCAGCACCGATGCCCCTGCTGCCCCGCCGTTTCGAGCGCCTCCAGGCCGTGCTCAACCGCCGGATGGGCGATCTCACCGTGGTGCTGGAAGCGGTGGATAAACCCCACAACCTCTCAGCGATCCTGCGCACCTGCGATGCGGTGGGCGTGCTGGAGGCCCATGTGGTGAGCCTGCCCGGGCGGCCCCGCACCTTCAACAAAACGGCCAAGGGCAGCCAGAAGTGGGTGCCGCTGCATCCGCACCCCAGCATCGAAACCTGCCTGAGCGGGCTGAAAGAGAAAGGCTTTCGCATCTACGGCACCCACCTGAGCGTGGATGCCCGCGACTACCGCGACTGCGACTTCACCGGCCCCAGCTGCTTCCTGATGGGGGCCGAGAAGTGGGGCATGAGCGATGAGGCGCTGGCGATGGTGGATCAGCCGCTGTTCATCCCGATGACCGGCATGGTGCAGAGCCTGAACGTGAGCGTGGCTGCCGCGACCCTGTTGTTTGAAGCACTGCGGCAACGGGATCGGGCCGGACTGGTGCCGAGCCAGGGCGAAGGAGTGCCCGGCGGCGAGGAGGCCTACCGCCAGCTGCTGTTCGAGTGGGCCTATCCCCAGGTGGCCGATTGGTGCCGCCGCCAGGGTCGCCCCTATCCACCGCTCAGCGAGGAAGGCGAAATAGCCGAGCAGCTGCCTCGCACGCTGAAGCTGCGCTACTAAGCCTCAGCTCTGCGCGCGGTTGCTGCTGCCGCTGCCACTGAGCCAGCTCTCCAGCCCCTCCCCCAGGAACGAGAGCCCCAGCACCAACACAAACATCGCCACACCGGGGTACAGCGCCGTCCACCAGATGCCGGTAGGCAGCGCGCTGAGGGCTTGCTGAAGATCGCTGCCCCATTCGGGCACGGTTTCCGGGAGACCCAGGCCAAGAAAACCGAGGCCACCGAGCACAAGCACCGCATCAGCAGCATTGAGAGTGAGCAGCACCGGCACCGACGTGATCACATTGCGGAACAAATAGCGGCGCAGGATCCAAACCGGACCAGCCCCTAGCGAGCGTGCTGCTTCTACGAACAATTCCGCCTTCACCTGAGCGCTCTGATTGCGCACCACCCGGAAATACTGCGGCACGTACACCACACACAACGCGGCCGCTGCATTGGGCAAGCCTTTACCAAGCAGAAAGGCCAACACCACTGAGAGCAGCAACACCGGCAGGGTGTAGAGCGTGTCCATGAGCAGCACGAGGCTGCGGTCGATCCAGCCGCCCAGATAGCCGCTCACCATCCCCAGCGGGACCCCGATCACCAGGGCAGACACCAGCGCAATCGCCACCACCTGCAGCGCAACACCGCTACCGGCCAGGGTGCGGCTGCAGACATCGCGCCCCAGGCGATCGGTGCCGCACCAGTGGTGCCAGGAGGGCGGTGCATAGATGGGGTTATCGAGGCCGGCGTTGACATCCGGCAGCAAGCCGAGATGGATGAACAGCGGCGTGAGTAGGGCGATCAGCAGGTAGACGATCACGATCACCACCCCCCAGCGGGCCATCCGGCCCGCCAGGTTGCGAGGCCGCCAGGCGAGCAGGCGCGATGCGGGGGAGAGAGGGGTGCTCATCGCGGCTCACCATGCCACCGACCAGCGTGCGCAGCCAAGCCAAGCGCTGCAAATCCGGGTAAGAAGGGTGCAGCCCTGCGGCAATTGATGGAAGCCACCACCGTGCTCCTGGCCGACGATGATGCACGGCTGCGCCAGTTCCTGGAGCTGGAGCTGAGCGAAGAGGGCTACGCGGTGCGCAGCTGCGGCGATGGCATCGGCGCCCTCACGCAGATCCGCCAGGAACCGCCCGATCTACTGGTGCTCGATTGGATGCTGCCTGATCTGAGCGGCGTGGAGGTATGCCAGCGGCTGCGCTCCACCGGCGTCAATCTGCCCGTCCTGATGCTCACCGGCCGCGACGCGGTGAAGGATCGCGTGGAAGCCCTCGATGCCGGCGCCGACGACTACCTGGTGAAGCCGTTTTCGATCGAAGAACTACTGGCACGGCTGCGAGCACTGGGCCGGCGAGGGACCGGAGCGGCCAACGCCCCCCAAGACCTGCTGGAGCTCGACGATCTGCAGCTGAATCTGGCCAGCCATGAGGTGAACCGTGGCGGCGTGGCGGTGCACCTCAGCCACACGGAATTCCAACTGCTGCGCTGCCTGATGAGCGAGCCGGGCCGCGTGCAGAACCGCCAGAGCTTGCTGGATGCGGTGTGGGGCAGCAACTTCGTGGGCGACGCCAACGTGCTGGATGTCTACGTGCGCTATTTGCGCCGCAAGCTCGAACCACCTGGACAGCCCACCCTGATCCAGACGGTGCGCGGCGTGGGGTTTCTGCTCAAGGCCGGGCCCTTGAAGGAGACCGCACCGTGAGCAAGCCTCTCGTGGCCGTCGTCGATGACGACCCCCGCATCCGTGACCTCCTCGCTGCAGAACTGGAGGATCTGGAGGCCACCGTGTTGCGCTGCCGCGAAGGATCAGAACTGCTGGCTCAGGAGCAGCTCGATCAGGTGGAGCTGGTGTTGCTGGATTGGATGATGCCGGGCCTCGATGGGGCCGCCACGCTCAAGGCGTTGGCCGATCTGTCGTTTAGGGGACGAGTGGTGGTGGTAACAGCTCTCTGCGATCCAGAGGTGCAGCGCATGGCTGGGAACGCCGGTGCTGCAGCCACCCTGCTCAAAACAGAAGCGTTGGAGCAGCTGAGCGCATGGCTCAGCCCCCAGGGGTAAACCAGCGCCGCAGGCTGGCACTGCGGCTGGGCCGTTCGCTGACCGCCGTGCTGAGCAGCGCCGGCAAGCGCAACTGAAAATCCGCACCACCGCCGGGGGCATTCACCACCTGCACGCGGCCTCCCATGCGCTCCATCAGCGTTTTCACCACCGCCAGGCCGATGCCATGGCCGCTGATCTCGCTGCTGCCACTACCGCGCACAAAGCGCCCAAAGATCTGCTCACGCTCGGCCTCGGGCACCCCGGCACCGTGGTCGCGCACGTGCAGCACCACTTCGTTCACATCGCTGCTCAGGGCCAGCTCGATCGGCTGATGGGCGGGGCTGTATTTGAGCGCGTTCTCCACGAAGTTGGTGAGGCACTGGCTCAGCCGTTCCGGATCAGCGCTCACCTCGGCATATCCCTCCGGCACGGGCTGCAGGAGCAAGCGCCCGGCACACGACGCCTGCAAACGCTGATGCAACTCCTCCAGTAGGAGAGCGGGATCGAGCTGCCGGCAGTCGAGCTGCAGGCGCCCTGCATCATCGCGGGCGATTTCTAAGAGGTCGTTCACCAAGCGCCCCATGGACTCCGCCTCCGCTGCCACCAGCTGCAGCTGATCGCGCTGCTCAAGATTGAGGCCATCGGCGCGGCGCAACAAACGCCGGCTGTAACCACTGATCAGGGTGATCGGCGTGCGTAATTCGTGCGACACACCATTTACAAAGGTGCGCTGATGCTCCCAGGCCTCCGCAAGGCGATCCAACAGATCATTGAACGCATGGGCAATCGGATGCAGCTCCCGCGGTTGGCCTTTGAGGGAAAGACGCTCGGTGCTTAAGGAGCCGCTGGAGATGCCCGCCAGGGTGGTGCTGAAGCTGTCAAGGGGAAGCAGGCCGCGATGAATCACCAAACGCAGCAAAGCCGAGGTGAATAGCGCTGAGGCGCCAGCCACCGCCACCAGCAACAAGCTGATCAGTTGCTCCTGTTCAGTTTCGAGGGTGAAGTCCTGCAGAAAGCGGAGCTCGTAAGGGCGACCTGCCAGGCGCACCGGTATCGCACAGGTGAAATAAGTGCGCCCGTTGAAGCGGAAGTCGCGGGGCTGGCCATCAGCTCCCCGGGCCTCATCAGCCGCGCGGATCAAGCCCGAACCCGAACGGAACTCACGAAACGCATCGCCACTCGGGAGGATCACCGGACCGGCACCACGGTGGCTTGGCTCCATCCACACCATCCACACCAGCAAGGAAGGGCTGGCGAAATCGGCCAGATGACGTTGGAGTTGCTGGGTGCTGCTGAGCTGCTCGGGCATCAGCTGCTGCAAAGCCTGGGTGGTGGCCTGCACCTGGGCCTGATGACGATCCAGCCGCAATCGCGCCGAAAGCTGGCGGTTCACCAGCAGCAACACCACATAGCCCGCAAGCACGGCCAAGAGGCTGGTGGCCTGCAGATGCCGCCGGATCGAAGCAGCTGGGCGGGAGCGCGGCACCCAAGGTCTACAGATGCTGCAACCGTAGGCAGCATCCGGGCGTCTCACCACTCGAGCTCACTCTCAGCAAACTCTCAGCCAATCAACAGGCCACGCTTGTGGTGCAGCAGATCCGCGCTGCATACGGTGAAAAGAAGCCCGAATCCATCCACCCATGACGGCATCCACCCTTGGCCCCCAAATGCGCTCTGCTCTGCTTCGGCAGATCAGCAAGAACGACACCAAGAAGAAGAACCTGCTCCAGAAAGGCTTCACCTTGGTGGAGCTAATGATCGTGATTGTGATCGTTGGCATCCTCTCGGCAATTGCATTACCCAACTTCCTGAGTCAGTCCGACAAGGCGAAAGCGACGGAGGCCAAACAGCAATCATCCTCATACTTGAAGCAGGTTTATGCCGCCTACCAAGAGGGCGGATCAACCGCCGAAGGGGCTGCCGATGGCACAGGGAGCATCCCTTGCCCACTAGCAACAGTTAACGAGGCTGATAAATACTTCAGCTACACGTGCGACCCAGCGGCAGCATCTATTACTGCCGAGGGAACAGCAAAAGCAGGGAGCCTTGATGGTCAGACAATGACTTCTTCCGTTGATCTTGACACCGGTGTAGTGACCATGGGCGCCTTAGCCGCTGCTGCCGCAGCGCCCGCACCAGCCAACCCCTAAGGAGGCAGATACAACGAGAATGACGAATGCAAAGTCAATCAAATTTCATCACAGAGCATTTCGTCATAACCTTAAACTAACTCCAGGGGAAGGCTTCATTCTTCCCCTAGTCGTCATCCTTGGCCTGATCCTGGCGGTGGGCGGCTTCACCATGCTGGCCCGCAGTTTTGCAGGCCTTTTTGGCGCCACGAGGCAAGAGCAGGCCAGACAGGCCAGAGAGATTGCCGAAACCGGTCTCGCCACCACCGTTGAACTTCTGAACCGCAAATACAGCTATCTCCTGATCAACTGCTACTCCCTGAGCGGCTCCCCACCAACACCCAACGATTGCATCAACACAGGAACCTGGAGCTCTCCACAGCTGCCATCCTCCATCTGCCCGGGGTCGGACACCTCAACCGCCAACTTCCCACTCACAAAAGAGATCAATACGCCCAAAGGCCGCTATCGCATTGAGTTCTACGCCTACGCCGGCACTCAGTTTTACGGCGGCACTGGCAAGCTCAAAGCCACTGGAGAGCGGCTCAGCAACGATGGCAGCCGCATCCTCGCAAGCGCCAGCGTGGAGCAGACATTTGACGTGAAACCCAAGCCCTGTGACGCACGCTTTGGAGACCCCGCCACCTCCAGCGGCTTCCCTGGCCTTCTGGGATGGACGGTGAGTCTCGGCAATAACGACGTGAAGGGGGTCACCTCAGGCAATGTGCTCTGCATCCTCTGCACCGTGACCAATCCGTCGAAAAGTGATGGCACCTACACACAAGCCGAGGCAGAAACAGCTGTTGGAGCCCTGGCCAACAGCGACGTGGATGGAAAGATTTTCCTGGGCAAGATCAGCACACCAGACGTACCGATTTTTCCAGCAGCACTGAAGCCCTACGTCACTGAAAAATCTATCACTGGCAACACAACGATCACAGCCAGCAGTACGCGAACCACCTCCACTGGAACCAGCAATAACAGTGGCATGTGCGCCACAGATGCCAGCACACCACCCATCACGCACTGCCTGATCAGCCGCATCGATCTACAAGGCCAAAAAGTGTTGACCGTGGACACCACAGCAGGTCCGGTGAGGCTCTATGTGAGCGGTGACATCAACGCTGGAGGCCAGGCAGGCATCTCTCACGCCGGCGATCCGGGCCGGCTGGGCTTGTTTGGCAATCCGATCAGCAGTGATGCAAGCTGCAGCAGCAACCCCAACTTCACGAATCAGACCATCACCCTGGCGGGGACATCAAAACCAAGCAAAGCAGCCGGCGTGTTCGCGTACTTCCCTTGCGGAAAAATGGGCATCAACGGCGGCGCACAGGCAACAGCGACATGCACGCCCGATGGAGAATGTGGAGGCGGAGACGTTTATGGAGCGTTATGGACCAAGATCTGGAACGGATCAGCATCTAACCAAGCTCAGCTTGTCGTTCCCAAAGACATGGGATCCCAACTACTGGAGAATTTCGGCACCAGTTTCGCGATCAGCATCCGCGACTACGTAGCGCTGGGCATCAACAGCTGGCGCGGATTCCAGGGGTTCAGCCAATGAACAACAAACCCTGGCAAGCCATGGAACAGCCACCGGCATTCACACTGGTTGAACTGATCGTGACTGTTGCAATTCTCGGCATTCTCTCCGGGATCAGCTTCGTCACCTTCACAAGAAACTGGCGCGATGAGCGGGTGAAGGCCGCTAGCAGGGAAACGGCGGCCTGGCTTGATGAAGCTCGGCGTATCGCTATCCAGAAAGCCACGCCATGCCGCATCCGTGTTGATCGAGAGCTCCGGCAACTCTCCCTTGATCCCAATCCCAACAACCCCTCCGAATTCTGCGCCACCACTCTCTATGCCCCGCTGGATCTACAAACCAGAGTTCAGAACAGCAGCGAGCTCATCCTCTGCAGCACCGCCCTCGTGGCCAATGAGGATCCAGCCATCACATCCCTGAGCTGCACCACAGCTCAAGACGGCAGCAGCAGTGTGGTGTTCACACCCAGAGGCACTGCCCCAACAGGCCTGTTGCTCAAATTCCACATGCCCCAGGCGGGAGCTGATCGATGCGTTGCCGTCTTGGCACCTCTCGGCCAGGTCCGTTCCGGGAAAGCCACCTCCACCGGCTGTGACTTCACAACTGCCTTCTGAAGGACGGGGCTTCACCCTCCCGGAGTTGCTGATTGCAGCAGCCATCAGCCTGCTCACGGCCACAGTCGCTGGCGACTTACTCATTTCCCACATCCGCAGCAGCGAACGGGCTGAAGCGATGGAGCGACAACGCAGCGACTGGAGTCGCACCACCAGCTTCATCGAGGCCGAAGTCGCTCTTTCAGAAAGGGTGATTGATGCTGTCAACAACATTGGCATTCCGGCCGCTTGTGGATTCAACAACAACGAATTCAGGCTTGGCCTTGATCTGCGACGCGATCTGCCGCCTGTGATCTATGCGATCAAACCCTCAACTTCGGGCTAGCTCCCCCAGAACACCCTCTGGCGCTGCGGTCCTGGCCTCAATAACGACGGCTCCTACAACAACACACTCACCCTCGCGCCGATCCTCGATGGCCTGGATGGATCAGCAAACGGAGCAGGATTCATCGCATCGGCCTCGTCGGATGCCAAACAAGCGGCGTTCACCCTGGCACTGAAAGGTCATGCAAAAGTGACCTACAGCCAGCAAGACTCAGCCCACACACGCATCAGCCCGCTTTACTCCAGACCCAATGAGAACAGCCTCTGTGATGCAGCCAACCTGGTGAGGCTGGAAGGAAGTGCGAACCAGGCTGACACCTTGGTAATGAGCATTGCCCAGGTCGAGGTTGGAGAGGATGTACTGATCTGCGGAAGGGGCTTTGGAACCAGTGCTGTCGGCGCATCCGGCGACAACATCACCGGTTCTGATGGCGCCAACGACATCCTGGAAGCCGGGGATTATGGGCGAGCAACTTTGGACGGCAAAGGAGGAAATGATGTTCTACGGGGAACTCTCGAGGCCGACATCCTCAATGGGGGAAGTGGCGACGATGTTCTGATTGGACGCGATGGAAACGACACCCTCAATGGAGGCAGTGAACAGAACAGCTACCTGCCGGGTTCAGGCAACGATGCCGTCAATGGCGGTTCCAATCTTGATGTTGTCTTCTTCTCGGGCAACCGCTCCAGCTACACCTTGGGCAATTGCACCAAAACCAGCTGCAGCGTCACCGGTCCCGACGGAACTGACACCCTCCAGAACGTTGAGATTCTGATTTTCCAGGATGCCCGCGTTGATCTTCCTGATTAAGAGCGATGAAGCCGATGTTTTCGCACAGGCCAAGCCAAACGCAAGGCCAGCATCTGGCCTATTGTTGGGACGTAGAGGCATGGCACCTCCGGGAGGTCATCCTTTGAACGTCAACCTCAGACGACACCGCAAGCAGGCAAGAGGCTTCAGCCAGGTTGAAGCCATGGTGGCTTCTGCGATCCTGATGATGACCGTGACCCAGTCCACGGCACTGTTCACCAACTCCATGCAGGCCACGGGCAAAGCCAAGCTTCGTGATGGCGTGAACGCAGCCGTGAACGCTGATCTGGAACAGGTGCGCCATGAGGTTTCGAAGTGGTCGTTGAGCGCCAACAACGATGGTCAGCTCGCCTACAACCCAACCGCCTCGGCTTGCGCGGATGGAACTCTGGCGCAAACCTTGCTCACCGATCGATCCAGCCAGCTGCCCGTGGTCAGCACTGTGGATCTCACAGGTGTGCCGATGCGACAAGGAACGGTTGTGATCAATCGAGCGATCACGATCCCATCCGACAACAAAAACCTGATCGCCATCAGCTACAGCTCCACAGCCGATAGTGCGATTGCGCTCAAACTCAACACAACGCTCACCACGCCAGCGCAAGGCTGGTGCCCCTGAGCACCTGATTTAGACAGCACGTCTCTAAAGCACGATCTGAGTAACAAGTTCTTGGCTCATGTGCTGCTCGAGAGAGCCAGCGTTGTGCTTGAAGACCTGCTCAAGACGCAAACCCAAAAGCCCTGTTCCCACCTGCAGGCAAGCCGAAAAACCAAGCGCTGACGACCCGGCCAAATCAATTGGCTCGTTGCTCATCAACCCCACCATGGGTGAGCACGCCTGCCATTGAGTGGGCTTCACAGCCAACCCATCAATCACGACTCGATTGATGGGCTGTGTGCCACCCGTCATCAGCCCATCCAAGCCAAACGCAGGCCCACAACGCATCAACACGCGACCTCGCCAGATGCTGCTCGGCGCGGCACCCACTGAATAGGTGATCGCTCCGGCGGCTGTACTCAGATGCAACACGGCTGTGCGCCCCGCCAGGCTGCAGCCGTGCTGCTCCAGCTCCGGCGTTGTGCTCACAGCGTGGGCCTGGGCCAGATCGTGTTTCACCAGCTCCAGGGTTCGTCGCTGAGCGGCACGCTCCCTCAACAACCTTGAGAAACGCGCTCCGTTCTGCCCATCAGCCATCAGACCCTGCAGCATCACGCCACTGAGCGCCATACCCAGGCTGAGCGAGAGCATCAGTTCCACCAATGAAAAGCCGCCCATAGCCCTACAGCGCAGGGTCGGGATCACAGCGACCGCTCTGGTAACGGCCCAGCCGGGTAATCCCGAGCGGCAAGGCCATCACCAGACAGCGTTGCAGCGTTGTGCCGGAGCTCGTGAGCACTGCGGTGCCTCCATCAAGCACCAGACCATTGCTGCTGAAGCGGAGTACAGCCGGGAAGTTGTGCACCAACTGCATCTCCCCAGCAGCAATGGGCTCCTGCAGGGTGTCGAGCGTTTGGAGGCACGGGGGAAGGCTGCTCTGAGCCGGCGGGGTCCATCCCTCAGGCTGGAGACTCAGACCACAGGGTTGCCCCAGCTTCTGAGCCTCGGCCCGGCCGCGCTGGATGCCCTGATCCAGCCTGCGCGTGGCGGCTTCCAGCCGCTGACGAGCCAGGGTTTCGCGACTGCCGCTCCAGCCCAACACAGCCAGCAGGCCAACAATGGCGATCCCCACCAGGAGCTCAGCCAACGAGAACCCGTCGGGTTGCTGACGATTCACGCGCACCATCACGGCAAGCCCTCCACCTGGCTGTCGGTGAGCGGCTCATCAACCGTGCAGGCGGTTCCCAGGCCAGCCGTGGTGACTAAACGCTCGCGCACCACAACTGACTCCCCGGCAAACCGCCAGCGAAGCCACAGCTCATCGGGCTCCTCACCCAGCAGCACCTCGCGCTGCAGCTGCGGTGGAGCCGGTACAGAAGCCGCCATCTCCCTCAGCTGCTCAGAGCTCACAGCACACGAGTCGGCTGACTCCACTGCTCGGCGCCAATAGGCTTGCAACTGCAAGCGGTCGAGCTCGATCCTCGCGATCCGCTGTTGGCGGAGCTCACCTTGCTGCGCGCTGCTGGCCGCCTGGGCAAACAGCTGCAGGGAGCCGCCGGAGGCAGCGGTGAACACTGCCGCGGCCACCATCACTTCCACCAACTGCATCAGCCCAGCTCCTTCACGCCCGCCGTGCCCAGCCAGTAGCGGCGCTTCAGGCCGCCGTCTGGAAGCTGGAGCTGCAAAGCACCACCACCGGGCTGCGGCATCCAACCCGCCAGCTGGAGCGGCTGCCCATCGATCCAAATCCGCTGGAGGGCGTCTGGATCCAACCCGGATGGGCAGGGTTCGCGCAGCGCCTGCAAGCGCCACTCCGCCAGAGGCACCGCTTTGAGGCAGGCAAGGCGCCCCTGGAAGTCAGCCGCTAAGCGCTGCGCCCCTGAGGCCAAGCGATCTTCCGCCTGAAGGCGCATGCGTTCAGCCGCCTGCACCTGCCGGGTGTGTAGCACCAACGACTGCAGCGACAGGCTGCTCAGCAGCAGCACCAGAGCCCCAGTGATCGAAAGGGGCAACACAAATCCAGCCTCCCCGGCCGGGTGAACACGCTGAACCATGGAGCATTCCGGCAAACCATGGGCTGAGCATTCCCCCTACAGCTACAAAGGAGCCATCGGCAGCACTGCTGCGATGGCCGAAGGGCTTGACCGCGACATCGAACTGCTGGAGATCCACGAAGTCTCCGCCTGGCGCCAGCAGCTCGGAGCGGCCGCCGCAGGCCTCTTCACAGCGGGGCCGATGGGGTTGATCGCCTCCCTGATCGCCTTTCGCAAGCTGGAAGGCAACTGGCTGCCCTGGGCCCTAATCGGCGTGCTGGCGGCCCCGCCCCTGGCCTACGGCCAATGGCGCGGTGTCGAAGCGCTGCAGCAGCTGCGGACAGGTGGGAATGAGCAAGCGGCCTTTGATCTGGCGGCAGCACAGCTGATCACGGAATCCGATCAGATCGCCCGCAGCTGCGCCCTAGCCCAGCGCCAAGGCAGCAGCGACGGCCCCATCCGCAATCCGCTCGATGGGAGCGATCTGTTCTGTGATCCCAGCTACCCCACCACAGTGGTGATCACAAGCCGAAGCTTTGCACCGTTGCAGCAGCCCCGCAGCTGCGGCGGCAGCACCCTGGCGCCGGGAACCAGTGCGGCGCAATGGTTGGTGTCACCAGCGGGAACACTGGTCTGCCAGGCGATTGCCAGCTCCGGCTTCTGGTGGTGGGAGCAGGCCGTGATCGATCGCCAAGCGCTCTATCGCCGCTGCACCGAGAACCTGCGCCAGGAGGCCCGCACTGGTTTCAGCCGCACGGCCCATCAGCTCGGCCTGCGCGACTACTGCGCCGAAGAGCGGGCTCTGCTGGCCCGCGATCGCATCAGGGCGAAGTAGCAGCTACGGGAGCAGGGTTCATCGCAGCAGCCTGCAAACAAGCCGGCAAAAACGCCCACCAACTCAGTGTTGAGGTGCACTGCGCCGGGTTTTCACAAGGCAGGCTGGAGCAGCGCTGCGTGGGAGGGCCGCCGAGCTCCACCACAAAAGTGGTGGGCAGCTCCCGCAGGATGCCCATCGCCGAGATCGTGCCGCCCTTGGCGTTGCGCAGGATCGCGGCCCGCAAGCCTTCCACCCGCAGGTCGCGGCCAGGGGCCAACAACGGCCTGAAGGCCTGGGTTTGCTGCTGCAGGAAAGCGACGCCGGCCGGCGAGTAGAGGAAATTGGAGAGAGGCACCAGCCCCACGGCATAAGGCTTGGCTAGAGCGGCCCGGAGCTGATCATCAGGCCAGCCGGAATTGGCCGCCAGCTGGAGCAGGCGCCGGTCGGTGAACGTGCCATCGGCCACGAACTGCTGCAGGGCGGCGTAGGGAATGGTCCAGAGCTCGGCGCCGCTGGCGAGCCGCAGGGTCTGGGTGGCGCCGGGAGGCTCCAGGGGCGCTGGCGGAACGATCACCGGACCAGCGGGAGCAGGCTGACCCGGAGTGACCGCTGGGGCTGTGGGCGAGCCGGCAGCTGGTGACAGCTCAGCGGCAGATGCGGCGTGGAGACCCATGCACAGGCCAGCGCCGAGCAGAGCGGCGGCAGCCTTCGAAACGCGGATCACTGGTTGAGCTTGAGCACGGCCATGAAGGCCTCCTGGGGCACATCCACCTTGCCCATAGCCTTCATGCGCTTCTTGCCCTTGGCCTGCTTCTGCAGCAGCTTTTTCTTGCGGGAGATATCGCCGCCGTAGCACTTGGCGAGCACGTCTTTACGCATGGCGCTGATGCTCTCGGAGGCGATCACGCGGCTGCCGATCGAGGCCTGAATCGGGATCTTGAACTGCTGGCGGGGGATCAATTCCTTGAGCTTCTCCACCAGCCCCTTGCCCACGTTGTAGGCCTTATCGCGGTGCACGATCGTGGTGAGCGGATCGGCCTTTTCGCCGTTGATCAACACATCTAGGCGCACCAGATCGTTCTTGCGATAGCCGATCAGGGAATACTCCATCGAGGCATAGCCCTTGGTGCGGCTCTTCATCTGATCAAAGAAATCGGTCACCACCTCTGCCAGGGGCATCTCGTAGTGGAGGGTCACCCGGTCGGTGGTGATGTATTTCATGTCAATGAATTCACCACGCCGCTCCTGGCACAGCTCCATCAAGGTGCCGTTATAGGTGTTGGGGGTGTAGATCTCGAGCTTCACGTAGGGCTCTTCGATTGATTCGCGCTTCTGCGGATCAGGAAGCGTGGCGGGATTATCCACCATCACGGTGGTTTCATCGAGCATGTTCACCTGATAGATCACCGACGGCGCGGTAACGATCAGATCCAGGTTGTATTCGCGCTCCAGGCGCTCCTGCACGATCTCCATGTGCAGCAGGCCAAGGAAACCGCAGCGGAAACCAAAGCCCATGGCGCTGCTGGTTTCAGGCTCGTATTTGAGGGCCGCATCGCTGAGCTGCAGCTTGTCGAGCGCTTCGCGTAGATCGGGGTATTGATCCGCATCGGTGGGAAACAGGCCGCAGAACACCATCGGCTTGGCCTCGGTGTAGCCCGGCAGGGGCTCAGAGGCTGGGTTGTTCACCAGCGTGATCGTGTCGCCCACGCGGGCATCGGCCACGGCCTTGATCGACGCCGCCAGGTAGCCCACTTCGCCGGCCTGCAGACTGTCTACCTTGCGCTGATCGGGGGCCATCACGCCCACTTCATCGAGCTCATAGGTTTTCTTGCTGGCCATCAGCAGCACCTTGTCTTTGGTGCTGATCGAGCCAGAGATCACCCGGAAATACACAATCACGCCCCGGTAGGGGTCGTAATAGGAATCAAAAATCAGGGCCCGCAGCGGCTCGTTCACCCGATCGGGCGGCGGCGGCACGCGATCCACCACCGCCTGAAGGATGTCGGGCACGCCCAAGCCGCTCTTGGCGGAGCAGGGGATCGCTCCTGTGCAATCGAGGCCAATGATCGCTTCGATTTCTTCGCTGATGCGCTCTGGATCGGCGCCGGGAAGATCAATCTTGTTGAGAACCGGAATGACCTCGAGATTGTTCTCAATTGCCAGATACACGTTCGCCAGTGTTTGCGCTTCCACGCCCTGGCTGGCATCCACCACGAGCAGTGCCCCCTCGCAGGCCTGCAGCGAGCGGCTCACCTCATAGGAGAAGTCAACGTGACCGGGGGTATCAATCAGGTTGAGGATGTAGGTCTCACCATCCGCCGCCTTGTATTCCATGCGCGCGGCCTGGAGCTTGATCGTGATGCCCCGCTCACGCTCAAGCTCCATATTGTCGAGAAACTGCTCCTGCATATCGCGGGCAGCCACCGTGCCGGTTTCCTGCAGCAAGCGATCGGCCAGGGTCGACTTGCCGTGGTCAATGTGAGCAATGATGCAGAAATTGCGGATCCGTGAGGCGGGAACGTCGGTCATTCGCTGATGGGCTCTCGGGTACGTCCCGGCTCGGGGCGGTGGATCTCGGTGGGGTGATCCTAGGGAGAGGTGCCGATCCCCCAATGCCCACCAATCCCGCCTGGCTGCTTCTACTCCTCGCCATCGCCTCGGAAGTGGTGGGCACCTCGTGCCTGAAGCTGTCTGCCGGCATGAGCCGGCCCCTGCCCACCCTGGTGGTGCTGGCGGCTTATGGCAGCGCGATGCTGCTGCTCTCCAAGGTGGTGCAAACGATCCCCCTGGGCGTCACCTACGCCCTCTGGAGCGGCATCGGGATCGTGGCGATCGTGCTGGTGGGCGTACTCGCCTACCGCCAGATCCCCAGCGTCGGCCAGTTGGTGGGAATCGCCCTGATCACAGCAGGGGTGGCGGTTGTGAATCTCACGGGCCCCCTGCACGAGTGAGCCGGGCCAGGCCGCCAAGGGGGCTACCTAAGCTCGGCTCAACACCAGAGCACCCCATGAGCACCGACACCGCCAACGCCACTTCAGAAGCCGCTGCTCCTGAAGCCAGCGATCCCCGCGCCCTCACCCTGGAGAACGTGGAGCGCACCCTCGATGAGCTGCGCCCGTATCTGATGGCCGACGGCGGCAACGTGGAAGTGGTGGAAATCGACGGCCCGATCGTGAAGGTGCGCCTGCAGGGCGCCTGCGGCTCCTGCCCCAGCAGCACCATGACCCTGAAGATGGGCATCGAGCGCAAGCTGCGTGAAGCCATCCCCGAAGTGAGCGAAGTGGTGCAGGTGCTCTGAGCACCGGCCCCTAGGCTCGGCCCACCAAATGAACGTGGGCCCGTGCTGGATCAGCGCCTGTTGCGCGACAACCCCGAGCTGATCACACAGCAGCTGGGGCGTCGTGGCATGTCGCTCGACCTCATGGGCCTGCAACTGATGGCGCGCCAGGAGCGCGACCTCGAAGAGCAGCGCAGCAACCTCCAAGCCGAAGGCAACCGCATCGGCAAGGAGGTGGGACTGAAGATCAAGGGCGGCGCTGCTCCCAACAGCCCTGAAGTGCAGGAGCTGCGCAACGAAGGCAACCGCATCAAGCATCAGGTGGCGGTGCTGGAAGAAGAAGAAAAAGCACTCGAGGCCAAGCTGCGCGAGCAGCTACTGACCCTGCCCAACCTCCCGTCGCCCGAGGCCCCCGATGGCCGCAGCGAAGACGACAACGTGGAGATCAAGCGCTGGGGCACCCCCCGCGCCAAGGAAGACTGGCTTGAAGAGCACTGGCAGATCGCCGAGCGCCTCGAGCTGTTTGAAGCCGAGCGCTCCGTGCGCATTGCCCAGAGCCGCTTCGTCACGCTGCTGGGCCAGGGCGCCCGGCTTGAGCGCGCCCTGATCAACTTCATGCTCGACCTGCACGGCGGCAAGGGCTACCGCGAGGTGCTGCCGCCGATCCTGGTGAACAGCGCCAGCCTCACCGGCTCAGGCCAGCTGCCCAAATTCGCCGAGGAGAGCTTCCGCTGCGCCGAAGACGACCTCTGGCTCACCCCCACCGCGGAGGTGCCCGTCACCTCCCTGCACCGCGATGAGGTGATCCCAGCCGAGCAGCTGCCGCTCAAATATGTGGCCTACACCCCCTGCTTCCGCCGCGAAGCCGGCAGCTACGGCCGCGATACCCGCGGTCTGATCCGCCTGCACCAGTTCAACAAGGTGGAGCTCTACTGGTTCTGCCACCCCGAACACTCCGCCGAGGCCCATCAGCAGATCACCGCTGACGCCGAAGCCGTGCTCGAGGCCCTCGAGCTGCCCTACCGCAAAATCGAGCTCTGCACGGGCGACATGGGCTTCTCCGCCTCACGCACCTACGACCTCGAGGTGTGGCTACCCGGCGCCGGCGCTTACCGCGAGATCTCGAGCTGCTCGGTGTGCGGCGACTTCCAGGCCCGCCGCTCCGCCATCCGCATGAAAGAGGGCAAGGGCACCCAGCTGGTGCACACCCTTAACGGCAGTGGCCTGGCCGTGGGCCGCACCATGGCTGCCCTGCTGGAAAACGGCCAACAGGTGGATGGCTCGGTGAAGCTCCCGGCCGCCCTGGTGCCCTACTTCGGCTCTGAGCGCATCGGCTGAAGCCTGCGCTGCGGCGCTCCGGGGCCTGGGCCATCGTGCGTGGGGAGCTCTCCGCGGTCGGATATCCATGGATATCCAGGGGCAGACAGTGGCCCAACAGATGCCACACCCCAGCCAGCCCCGGCGGATCCCGCGACGCCTCAGCTGCCCGTCAGCTGCAGGGCGGCGTCCGCACGCTTGCGAAGGCCGCGCAGGCGCTCGGGATCGGCGCCGAGGTCTTCACCCCAGCTGGGGATCAGGCCGCGCAGCTTGTCTTGCCAGGCAGCGCTGTTGAAGCGCTCGGGCCAACAGCGTTGCAGCACCTCCACCATCGTTGTCACAGACGTGGAGGCTCCCGGTGAAGCCCCCAGCAGGGCTGACAAGGAGCCATCGGCGCTGCTCACCACCTCGGTGCCCATCTGCAGGGTGCCGCGGCCATCGATCTGCTTGATGATCTGCACCCGCTGGCCGGCCACCGCCAGCTCCCAGTCGTCGCCGCGGGCCCGGGGGAGGAACTGGCGCAGGCTCTCGAGCCGTTGCTCCTGGCTCTGCACCACCTGACCCACCAAATAGCGCACCAGATCAAAGTTCTGACTGCCCACCTGCAGGCTCGGCAGCAGGTTGAACGGCTTCACCGATCGGCCCAGATCCCAGAGGGAGCCTTGCTTCAGGAAGCGGGTGCTGAAACCTGCGTAGGGGCCAAACAACAGAGCGCGCTGGCCCTCGATCCAGCGGGTATCGAGGTGCGGCACCGACATCGGCGGTGCCCCTACAGCCGCCTTGCCGTAGACCTTGGCGTTGTGCCCGGCGATCACCTCCGGGTTGCGGCACACCAACCACTGACCGCTTACAGGGAAGGCGCCGTACTGCCGCGCTTCCGGGATGCCGGAGCGCTGCAGCAGCGGCAAGGCGCCACCACCAGCGCCAAGAAAGACAAACGGCGCCTCAAACACCTGCGACGCGCCACTGGGTGTACGCGCCTCCACCAACCAGCCGCGGCCGCCGCGCTCAAGGCCCACCACCTCATGCTGGAGCCGCACATCCATGCCCTCCAGCAAGGCTCCCGTGAGGGCGCCGAAATTCACATCCGTGCCGCGGGCCACGCGCGTGGCCGCCAACGGCTGATCGAGGCTGCGGCCCGCCATCACCAGCGGCATCCATTCGCGCAGCTGGGCGCTGTCGCCAGTCCATTGCATGCCGGCGAACTGGGGGGTGGCGTTCAACGCTTCCCAGCGGCGACGCAGGAAGGCCACGTTGTGCTCTCCCCACACCAGGCTGAGGTGAGGAACCCCGCGGATGAACGCTGCGGGATCCTGCAACACGCCCTGCTCCACCAGGGCACTCCAAAACTGCAGGCTCAGCTCAAAGGCGCCATTGATGGCCAGTGCCTTGGCGATCGGCACCGATCCATCGGCGGCCTGGAGGGTGTAGTTGAGCTCGCAATTGGCCGCATGGCCGGTGCCGGCGTTGTTCAGGGCCGCGCTGCTCTCCGCCGCCACCCCTGGCAGCCGCTCGAGCACCACCACCTCGAGGGATAGATCGAGCTGACGCAGCAACCGCGCCAGGGTGGCGCCCATGATTCCGGCCCCCACCAGCAGGGCGTCGCAGCGGTGCGTCATCGGGCCTAGGCATCCCTCCACAATGGAGTCACTTTGCACCTGCGCGGATGGGGGTTCTCACGGCCCTGGCGATCCTGGCCGGCTTGATCGTGGTGCACGAGGCCGGCCATTTCTTTGCCGCCACCTGGCAGGGCATCCGCGTCAGCGGCTTCTCCGTGGGGTTCGGGCCGGTGCTGCTCGAGCGCCAGCGACGTGGCGTGCAGTTCGCCCTGCGGGCGATCCCCCTGGGGGGCTTTGTGTCGTTCCCCGACGACGACGAAGAGAGCACCATCCCCGCCGATGACCCCGATCTGCTGCGCAACCGCCCGATCCCCCAACGGGCGTTGGTGATCGCCGCGGGAGTGCTCGCCAACCTGCTGCTGGCCTGGAGCGTGCTGGTGGCTCAGGGCTTGATGGTGGGCATCCCGGCTGGCTTCAGCACCACACCCGGCGTGCTCGTGGCTGGCGTTCAGCCAGGGCAGGCCGCCGCGGCGGCGGGCCTGCGCCCCGGCGATCGCATCCTCAAGGCCGATGGTGTGGATCTGGGCGGGGGCCAAAGCGCCGTGGCCCAACTGGTGGAACGGGTGAAAGGAGCACCGGATCAAACCCTGCAGCTCCAGGCTGAACGCGCCGGCAAAGCGATCAGCATCAACCTCACACCGGCGGATCTCAGCGGTGTTGGCCGCATCGGTGCCCAGCTGCAGCCCAGCGGCACTGAAGCCTTCCGCCGGCCCCAGGGCCCGGGCGAGATCGTGCACCAGGCCAACCATGACTTCGTGAGCCTCACCCAGCGCACGGTGGAGGGCTTCGTCACCCTTGCCACCCACTTCGGCGAAACGGCCAGCCAGGTGTCAGGCCCAGTGAAAATCGTGGAAATGGGCGCATCGCTGGCCAAGCAGGGCGGCAGCAGCCTGTTTCTCTACACAGCGCTGATCTCGATCAACCTGGCTGTGCTCAATGCCCTGCCCCTGCCCCTGCTGGATGGCGGGCAGTTCGTGCTGCTGATGCTGGAGGGCCTCCGCGGCAAACCCCTGCCCGAGAAGTTCCAGATGGCCTTCATGCAGTCGGGGTTTGTGTTTCTGGTGGGCCTCAGCCTGGTGTTGATCGTGAAAGACACCAGCCAGCTGGCGGCTGTGCAGCAGCTGCTCGGCCGTTAAGGGCACCCCGAGGGGTACGCTGGTTTGTCATTGCCCGTTGAGTTCAGGCCGCATGGCGAAGAAGTCGATGATTGCGCGCGACGTGAAGCGCCAGAAGACGGTTGAGCGCTTCGCTGCCAAGCGCGCTGCTCTGATGGCTGCCTTCGACGCGGCTGCCGACCCGATGGAGCGCCTGGAGATTCACCGCAAGATCCAGGGTCTGCCCCGCAACAGCGCCAAGGTGCGCCTCCGCAACCGTTGCTGGGCCACCGGCAAGCCCCGCGGTGTGTATCGCGATTTCGGCCTGTGCCGCAACCAACTGCGCGAGCGTGCCCACAAAGGTGAACTGCCCGGCGTGGTCAAGTCCTCCTGGTGAGCCTGGCCTCCCAGCCAAAGACTCTTCAAAAGCGCCTCACGGCGCTTTTTTATTGGCTTGCGCAGGTGGCGCTCAGACTTGCGCCTTCCCTCCCACACTTTCCAAAGAGATTGGGGACGTTGTCACGGCATTCGCACGTCGGATGCGAGAATCGCACTTGACAACAAACAAGACATAAGCCCAAGTGCAAGGTCACACTCAGTCGATCTCCTTCGATGGTCGGGAGATCCGGCTGACCACAGGCCGCTTTGCCCCTCAGGCAGGCGGTTCAGTCATGGTCGAATGCGGAGATACAGCCGTTCTGGTCACCGCCACCCGCTCCGGCGGTCGTGAGGGCATCGATTTCCTCCCCCTGATCTGCGATTACGAAGAGCGCCTCTACGCCGCTGGCCGCATTCCCGGCAGCTTCATGCGCCGTGAAAGTCGTCCGCCCGAACGCGCCACGCTGATTGCCCGCCTGATCGACCGCCCCATGCGGCCGCTCTTCCCCGGTTGGCTGCGCGACGACCTGCAGATCGTGGCCACCTGCATGTCGCTCGATGAGCGCGTGCCGCCCGATGTGCTCGCCGTCACCGGCGCCTCCCTGGCCACCCTGCTGGCCAAGATCCCCTTCCACGGCCCGATGGCGGCTGTGCGCGTGGGTCTGCTGGGCGACGACTTCGTGCTCAACCCCAGCTACCGCGAAATCGAGCGCTCCGACCTCGATCTCGTTGTGGCCGGCACGCCTGAGGGCGTGATCATGGTGGAAGCCGGTGCCAACCAGCTGCCCGAACAAGACGTGATCGAAGCGATCGACTTCGGTTACGAAGCCGTGTGCGAACTGATCAAGGCCCAACAGGCCCTGCTCAAGGAGCTCGGCATCGAGCAGGTGATCCCCGAGCCGCAAGCCACCGACGAAACCCTGCCCAAGTTCCTCGAGAAGGAATGCGCCAAGGGCATCGGCGATGTGCTCAAGCAGTTCAAGCTCACCAAAGCTGAGCGCGACGAACAGCTCGATGCGATCAAGGCCCAGGTGGCCGAGAAGATCGACGGCCTCAAAGACGACGACGCCATCAAGGTGGCGGTGAGCAGCAACGGCAAGGCGCTGGGCAACAGCTACAAGTCGCTCACCAAGAAGCTGATGCGCGACCAGATCGTCAAAGACGGCAAGCGCGTGGATGGCCGCAACCTCGATGAAGTGCGTCCGATCAGTGCCGCCGCCGGCGTGCTGCCCAAGCGGGTGCACGGCTCTGGCCTGTTCCAGCGTGGTCTCACCCAGGTGCTCTCCTGCGCCACCCTCGGCACCCCGAGCGATGCCCAGGAGATGGACGACCTCAACCCGTCCAACGAGAAGACCTACCTGCACCACTACAACTTCCCGCCCTACTCCACCGGCGAGACCAAGCCGATGCGCAGCCCCGGCCGCCGCGAAATCGGCCACGGCGCCCTGGCGGAGCGGGCTCTGATCCCCGTGCTGCCCAGCAAGGAATCCTTCCCCTACGTGCTGCGCGTGGTGTCGGAGTGCCTGAGCTCCAACGGCTCCACCTCCATGGGTTCGGTGTGCGGCAGCACCCTGGCCCTGATGGATGCGGGCGTGCCCCTGAAGGCCCCCGTGAGCGGCGCCGCCATGGGCCTGATCAAGGAAGGCAAAGAGGTGCGGATCCTCACCGACATCCAGGGCATCGAGGACTTCCTCGGCGACATGGACTTCAAGGTGGCCGGCACCGAGAAGGGCATCACCGCCCTGCAGATGGACATGAAGATCACCGGTCTTGAGGTGAAGACCGTGGCCGAGGCGATCAACCAGGCCCGCCCGGCCCGCCTGCACATCCTCGAGAAGATGCTCGAGGCGATCGAGAAGCCCCGCGACGTGCTGAGCCCCCACGCTCCGCGCCTGCTCAGCTTCCGCATTGATCCGGAACTGATCGGCACCGTGATCGGCCCCGGCGGCCGCACGATCAAGGGCATCACCGAGCGCACCAACACCAAGATCGACATCGAAGACGGCGGCATCGTCACGATCGCCAGCCACGACGGTGCTGCCGCTGAGGAAGCGCAGCGCATCATCGAAGGCCTCACCCGCCGCGTGTCGGAAGGCGAAGTGTTCAGCGGTGCTGTCACCCGCGTGATCCCGATCGGCGCCTTCGTGGAAATCCTGCCCGGCAAGGAAGGGATGATCCACATCTCGCAGCTCAGCGAAGCCCGCGTGGAGAAGGTGGAAGACGTGGTGCGCGTGGGCGATCACGTAACCGTGCGCGTCCGCGAAATCGACAACCGCGGCCGCATCAACCTCACCCTGCGCGGCGTGCCCCAGTCGGAAGAACCCGCCGCTGCAGCAGCAGTGGTTGTGGCCGAGTGATCAAGGCCTCAACGCTCTGAATGATCAGCCCCCGGCAACGGGGGCTTTTTCATGCGCCGCCGAGCGGTTCAGACAGGGAAGCCCGGATCGATCACCGCCATGGCACCGGCAGCCTTGTCACACAGCTGCTGGTGGCTGCGGCCGTGGCTGGCGATCAGGCAGCCGGCCTGGCGAATGTCGCCGTCGTTGTAGCTGAGGCGGCGGCCATCAGCGTGGGTGAAGGCGCCACCGGCAGCGCGGAGCACCGCCTCAGGGGCCGCCATATCCCAATCCTTCGGGGCGCTCTTGCCGGATAAGGAGATGTAGAGATCGGTTTCGCCGCGCAGAATCGTGGCCACCTTGCCTCCCACACTCCCGATCGCCTTGGTATCGCCCAGGGCCAGGGCCTCCAGCAGCTGCTCCAGCCGCTGATCGCGGTGGTTGCGGCTGGCCACCAACACCAGATCCCCCAGGGCTTGGCGAGGGCTGAGGCTGGCAGGACGCTGCTCTCCGGCACGGTTTTCACACCAGGCCCGCTGCTGCGGCACCAGGCCAATCCACAGCTCCTCCATCTCAGGCAGCAACACCACACCCAGCACCGGCTCGCCGTTGTGGGCCAGGGCCAGATGCACCGCGTATTCGCCGGTGCCCTGCAGGAAATCCTTGGTGCCATCGAGGGGATCCAGGATCCACAACCACTCGGCATCGAGGGGCTCACCGGCCGTGAGCTGCTCCTTCGCGGTCTCCTCGCTGAGCAGCGTCCAGCCGGCATCGGGGAAGGCCTTCACCAGACCATCCAGGAGCCACTGATTCACCGCCAGATCCGCGGCGCTCACCGGGCCTTCGCCGCCCTCATCCACGCTCAGCGCCTTAGGAAAGCCGAAAGGGGGCTGGTCGCCGCGGCCATAGGCGAGCAGGATGTCGGCAGCACCCCAGCTGAGGCGGCGCAATTCCGCCAGCAGCTGCTGCTCATTGATCCCCGAAGGCATGCAGGCGGCGGCGGGCATCATGGAGCTGGCAAAGGGGCATTGTGATGCAGGGCGCCGAACCGGCTGCAGGAGTGCTCTATCTGGTGGGAACACCCATCGGCAATGTGGGCGACCTGTCGCCCCGCGCCCGCCAGGTGCTCGGCGGCGTGCAGCGCATCGCCTGCGAAGACACACGCCACAGCGGCCTGCTCCTGCACAACCTCGGCCTGCGCAGCGGTGATCAGCCCCCCCGACTGGTGAGCTTCCACGAGCACAACCAGAGCAGCCGCATTCCTGAACTCCTCGAGGCCCTGGCGGAGGGCGAGGCGATTGCCGTGATCAGCGATGCCGGCCTGCCGGGTATTTCCGACCCCGGCGAAGCCCTGGTGGCCGCCGCCCGATGCGCCGGACGAACCGTGATCTGCGTGCCGGGGCCCTGTGCGGTGACCACCGCCCTGGTGAGCAGCGGCCTGCCTGCCGGGCGCTTCTGCTTTGAGGGGTTCCTGCCGCCCAAGAGCACACAACGCCGCGCCCGGTTGCAGGAGCTGGCGGCAGAACCCCGCACCTTGGTGCTCTTCGAGGCCCCGCATCGCCTGCTCCACCTGCTCGAAGACCTACTGGCGGAACTGGGGGATCGCCCGATCGCCGTGACGCGTGAGCTCACCAAACGGCATGAGCAACAGGTAGGCCCCAGCGTGTCGGCGGCGCTCGAGCATTTCCGCCAGCAGGCACCGCAGGGGGAATTCACGATCGTGCTGGGGGGCGCCCAGGCGGTTGCTGCCGCACCACGCAGCGAGGCAGAACTGCAAGACGCCTTGAATGCCCTGGTGGCCTCCGGCCTGAGCCGCAGCGATGCAGCCCGGCAGCTGGCGCAGGAAACGGGCATGGCCCGCCGAGAGCTCTACGCTCTGCTCCATCGCGCTGAGGAGCCGAGCTGATGCTGCTGCGCCTGCGCCTGCTGGTGGCCAGCCTGGGTGGCGGCGTACTGCTGCTGCTAATCCTCTGCCTGGGAGCCCAGAACCTGGATCAACGCGCGCGGCTCAACCTGGGCTTCGGCAAAACAGCTGAACTGCCCACGGGGTTTCTGTTGGGGGTGGCGCTGGTCACCGGTGTGATCAGCGGCGGCGTGACCACAGCGCTCCTCCTCCCCCGCGGCGATCAAGGCCGCAATGTGTAGGTGATCCACTCACCCGGTTGGAACTGGGGCAGGGTGCTGGCCAACACGTCGTCTTGAGTGGAGAGGGCCTCATGCCCCTCAGACGTGCGCACCACCACGACACCCGGGGGCTGGCTGTACTCGTAGATATTGATCCCGGAAGACGGGGTGTAGCTGCCCTTCCCGATCGTCACGAACGGCTGGCTGCCTTTGCCGCGGAACCAGGTTTCCTTGAACGAAAACTGATTCAACCCAGTGGTCACCTGCCGCACGCTGCTGTAGGCGCCGGTTGATGACTGCCCATACCAGCGGGAGCTACTGGTGTTGAGGGCAGTACCCGGGGGATCCGTGCGCAGGCGCCCGGGGAGGGGATCACAGCCACTGAGCAGACCCGCCAACACCCCGGCAGCGATGAGCCACAGCCCTGAACGCATGCGTGTGAGGAGAACTCATTCGGTGTTAGCTCAGTTATTCGACAAGGCAAACAGGCTGCCCCCTTCCACCACCAACCGGGTGATGCCCTGCGCCACGAGATACGAGGAGCGGCGCTCAAGCACGCCCGCATCCGGCACCTTGATCACCCGCTGGGTGCGGCCGCACTGGCGCTTGGCCTGACGCGGATTGGTGTAAAGCATCAGGGCCTGACGGGCCTGCTCTTCTTCCGGCAGAGAGCCGAGCTCCGTGAAGTCAGCCAGAGGCCTGGGCTGAAGCTCCACGGTTTTGTCCACCAACATGTACACGCTGGCGGGGAGCGCTCCTGGGATTAGGGGCTTAGCTTCAAGCACCACAACCGGATCGGCAACCACAAGCGGATCGGCGTCCGTTTCGTCGGTGTCGTCATCGCCCTCGCTGTCATCGAGGCCGTCATCGCCGAAATCGTCGGCGTCGTCGATGGCGAGGGTGGTGGGCTCCTCCTCGTCAGCAGTGGAAGAGGCGGGCGTCTGGTCGGCTTCAGCAGCACCGGGGAACGCAAGCTCGACTGGGAAAGCCGGGGCTGGGTCAGCTACCACCTCCGGCAATGGATCGGCCACGGGCGCAGGGGTGCGGCCCCTGGACTGCCGCTTGATCGCCTCCATTTCACCGGGGTCAAGCGCCGCCTTCAGCACCCGGCTCACGGTGTTGGGACTGCAGCCGAAGGCAACCGCCAGGGCCTGGGCTGTTTCACCCTGGCGGTAGCGAACCACCAGCTCCTCTTTTTGGCTGTCGTTGAGCCGTGGAGCGGGCATCGAGCACAAGTGCGCAGCACACCACCATAGAAGCCACGGTCTACGGCGTTGCCAGGGATCAAATGCCACAATGCCCAGCGTCAGCTCCCTTAGCTCAGCTGGATAGAGCAGCTGCCTTCTAAGCAGCCGGTCGATGGTTCGAATCCATCAGGGGGCGTTTCGGTCAGAGCCGGGCGGCGCTCATCCAATCGGCGCGTGGATCCACACTGCGAGCGGCGCGTAACTGCTCGAGCAGCTGGCGCTCCTGATCGCTGTAGCTGGCCGGCTGTTTGAGGCTGAGGCTGAGCAGCAGATCGCCCCGCCCTCCCTTGGTGGGCCAGCCCTTTCCCTTGAGGCGGAGGCTGCGGCCCACGTCCATACCGGGGGGCACCGTCACCGTGGCCTCACCATCGGGGGTGGCCACACGCACCTCACCACCCAGGGCCAATTCATCCAGGCTGAGGGGAAGGTCAGCCTTGAGCTGATCACCCTCGAGGCTCCACACCGGGTGATCCTGCAGTTGCAGGTTGAGATAGAGATCACCGCGCCGGCCGGTGCCGGGCTGCAGATTGCCCTTGCCCTTCAGGCGAAGGCGGCTGCCGGGCTTCACCCCAGCAGGGATGCGCACCTGCACCCGCTCATCGTTCACAGCCAGGGTGCGTTCACAGCCTCGAAAGGCCTCCGAAAAGCTGAGCGTGATGCTCGCTTCTGCATCGAGGTTGGGAGCCTGCGCCCGCTGGCCGCCGCCGGCAAAGCCGCCACCAGGAAAGCCCGAGGCACCGAAACCACCCGGGAAGCCTGAGCCAAAGCCACCAAAGCCGCCGGGTCCACCCGCGAAGCCACCGCCGCCAGGGCCACCGAAGCGGCCGAGCAGGTCATTGATGAAGTCGTCGAAGTTGCCGTAGCGGCCAAAATCCACATCAACACCACCAGCCCCGGCGGCACCTCCGGCTTGGTTCCAGTACTGGCCGAACTGCTCGTAGCGCTTGCGCTTGTCGGGATCGGAGAGCACCTCATAGGCCTCACTGATCTCCTTGAATTTCGCCTCGGCGCCCTTGTCGCCGGGGTTCACATCTGGGTGGTACTGACGGGCCAGCTTGCGAAAGGCCTTTTTCACCGTGTCGGCATCGGCACTGCGATCCACCCCGAGCACCTTGAAATAGTCGCGATATCCGTTGGCGCTCATCGCAGGTGCTGGGAAACCGGGGCCGGCCCCACCAGTCTCCCAGCCGCCCGGGGTGCAGGCGGCCCCAGCGCGGGGCGGAAGGCCGAACGCTCCAGCGCGCTTAAGGTCTTGCCGAAGCGCGCGCGACACAATGCCCCGTGGTTCCGATCGGCTTCTGCAGCCCCGGCAGGCCATCAAGGCCTGGAGGATCCTCCCTTGGGCGCTTGGCTTGATCGCGGCAGGCTCGATAGCGGCCGGTTCTGCCACCCCAGCAGCCGAAAGCAGTGGCAACAGCACCGCCAGCAGCACGATTCAGCCCTCCAACAATCGCCAGAAAGGCCTGGCCCAGCACCTCAAGCTCAAAGGGGCGGTGGTCTACGGGGCCTGGTGGTGCCCCCACTGCAACCACCAAAAGGAGCTGTTCGGGGTCGAAGCGATCGAGCTGCTGCCTTATGTGGAATGCGACAAAGACGACGCAGGCAGACAACGCTGCCAGGACTCCCAGGTAAGGGGCTACCCCACCTGGGAACTCAACGGTGAGCGGCGCCTTGGCGTGCTCAGCCTTGAAGAACTGGAAATCTGGAGCGGCTACAACACGGGATCAAGCAGCAGCCGCTAAGCCGGAGCTCACTCCTCTTCGGTGGCCCCGAAGCAGTGCATCAGAGCATCGCCCCAGCTGTTGATCCCTTTCAGCTGGTGGTCGCTGGCTCCGCTCAGGGCTTCGCCGTGGGCGCGGAGCACAGAGGCCTTATCCACACTGTGGCCATGGGCTGCAGCCAGATCCACGATGTCATCCATGCCGGAGGCGGCGTGGAGCTTCTGACGCAGGTCCTCGTCGGACTCAACCTTCGCGAGGAACGCCTTCAGATCAGCAACAGACACAGCGAGATGGCGGGGATCTGGCAGCGATGCTGTCAGACGGGTGGCCCCGCAGCCAAGAGCGGCTCAACCAGCACAGCAGTTCCGTAGCAAAGGACTTCTGTGGCGCCCGTCGAGCCCGTCTCCACCGTGGAGCCGTCGTAGCGCATGCCGACGATGGCGTTGGCACCGAGTTGGCGGGCATGCTCCACCATCTCATCGAAGGCCTGCTGACGCGTTTGCTCACACATGGCGGTGTAAGCGCCGATGCGGCCGCCGATCATGGTTTTCAGGCCACCCAGAAAGCCCTGCAGCAGCGTGGGGGAGCGCACCACAATGCCGCGCACCACACCGCGGCTTTCAAGAATGCGGTAGCCAGGCAGCTCAAACGTGGTGGTGACCGGCAGGGGACGAGCCATACGACTTGATCGCTCCAGTGGCGCAAGGATCAAGCCCCAGCCTGGATCCGCCAACCCTTTCCCACCAACATTCAATCGAGCGGGTGAGCCAATAACTGCTCTTCCACCGCTTCGCTGATGCCGTGATCGGAATACAGCGACGATGGAGGGAAGCGCAGATCCCGCAACCACTCCACCAGGAGGCGCCGATCCCGCATCGCCACCGACAAGGCCAGGAAGTCGCGCCCTAACAAGCCATCGAACTGGATCGTCTCCTGCAGATCGTCCAGCTCGATGCAAATGGCCCGGTAGAGGCAAAAGTCGCGCAGGCTGAGCTCAGCGAGGTGCCGACGGCGCGAAGGATCCATACAGGACATCCTGCGCACATCGACAAGGGTCGACAGGCCAAAGCAGCACATTTGCAGCCCATCGACTGAAACTTAAAAGGGGCCTCCCAGCCCCCGTGGATCATTTGTCTCTAAGGTGTCACTTATGCAGCGTGAGACTGCCTTCCTGAGCCCTGCTACTCCATTCCTTGACAATGCGTTGACAACGGCGCCTGATGAAGCTGCTGGCCGATGGCATCCAGCTGCATGGAGGCATGGAATCGCCAGGCGTATTCGTTGAGGTGACGGCCAAACCAGCGCAGTGCCATCGCCAAGTAGAGCGGGTCCTTGCTGCTGGCCAAGCTGATCCATGCGTGCTCGGCTCGCTTGAGCTCTGACATGCCTTGCTCTGCGGTCCGTGCAACGCAGGACTCAGGAGGCATGGAGCTGGTGGTGGTGGACTCGAGGGTCAGTCTGCCGTGACTGGCCGCGGCCGGCTTCAAGTGGGACGACATGGCCGGCGTGTGGGAGAAGGTGCATGAAGAGCTCAACGAGCTCAAGGAAGCCGTGGCCAGTGGCAACAAGGCCCACGCCCAGGAGGAACTCGGCGATGTGCTGTTCACCCTGGTGAACGTGGCCCGCTGGTGCGGCATCGACCCCGAAGCGGGTCTGGCTGGAACCAACCGCCGCTTCCTCGATCGCTTCTCCCGCGTGGAGGCGGGCCTCGGCGGCGACCTCCAGGGCCGCAGCATCCGCGAACTCGAAGGCCTATGGCAAAAGGCAAAGGCAGAGATCCGAGCGGCTCAATCCTCTGACGGCTGAATCCGCCCGCGCCGCTGCTGCTTCACAGCGCTGCGCTGCTTCTTGGCCGCCAAGCGCCGTTGCACCGAACCGCGCGTGGGTTTGGTGGGGCGCCGCGGCGGTGGCGGCGGCTTGATCGCCTCCTTGAGAAGCTCCACCAAACGCCGCTGCGCCTCCACACGGTTCTGCCACTGGGAGCGGTGCTCACTGGCCGCGATCACCAAACAGCCCTCCACCAGCCTGGCGCCAAGACGCTGCAGGGCCCGGGCCTTTAACGCCCGCGAGAAAGCCGTCGTCGCCCTCAGATCAAACAGCAGCTCCACCCGCGAATCGGTGGTGTTGACGTTTTGCCCGCCCGGCCCAGACGAGCGGGGAAAACGCCACCGCAGCTCGCTGGCGGTAATCAGCCCCGGTGAGCGCCCCGCCACTGGCACCTGCCAATCAACCATCGAAGGGGCACGCCGGGGATGCGCAATTCTGGAATGAATCGCCCCCGCGCCCATGATCGAGACCGACTGGATTGATAAAATCTTCGACGGGGTGGGCTATGGCAAGGGCCTGCTGATTAATTGCTACTGGATGACAGCCGCTGGTGCCCTCACCCCAGCTCAAGCGCAAACCGATCGCCCGGAGAGCCTGGGAGCCCCTTGATGGTGTGGTGCAACAGATGCGAGCTCGAAAGGCTCTGGCGCTAGACCAAGGCTCAATTCGGGCTAGGAGGAGCTGCGAAACCGCCTAGCCTGAAGCAGGAGACTGTGATGAGCCATGCAAGAACCGAGGATCCTTGAGCACAGCATCGGGTCCGACTTCATCGGCTGCTTCGAGACCAACCACCAGCCTCTGGCGCTGGAGCAGTTCTTCACATACCTGCAGACCAACGGCCTGATCGTGGAGCGCCAGCGGGGCCGCGAGGAGGTCCACGACCAACAGGCTCTGCTCAACCGGGTGGCGCCACGCTTTTATCAAGACCGGTTGATCGCACCGATTTATCACCACTATTCGAGTCTCTGCGACCAGGCCCTGAAGCTCTACTTCGAGCGCTATCCCATTCTCAAATCAGGCCGTTATTTCCATCTCAACTGCAAGTTTCAACGCACCAGACCGGGAGAGGGCTTTCACGAATGGCACTTCGAAAACGGTGGCGACAACGCTTATCGAAAACTGGTCACGATGCTTTACCTCAACAGCGTCGAAGAGGGTGGCGAAACCGAATTTCTTTATCTGCACAGACGCATTAAGCCGCTTCAGGGGCGACTGCTGATTTTCCCCGCCGCCTTCACCCATACCCACCGGGGCAACCCTCCCCTGCGTGGCGATAAATACATCCTCACCTCCTGGCTTGAAGAGTTCCCCTGACAGCGAATCCCCCGCGGCAGCCTCAACCCCTGCAGCAACGCAGGCGGTGATGCGCGCCGCGATGGAACGCGGCGACTGGCAGACAGCGATCCAGGCAGGCCAGAGCTGGCGTGAGCAGGGCGGCCGCGACTGGCGGCTCACCCTCAATCTGGCCCTTTGCGGCTGCCGTGCGCACCAGGGTCCCGAACAACACTGGCTGGCGCTGGCAGAGGAGGCCCTCCAGAACAGCCACCACCACCCCCATGCACGCCTCGCTGCAGCCGAGATCGCTGCCGGCAGCGGCCAATGGGAAGCGGGCCTGGAGCTGCTCAAAGGACTGCAGCCACCACTGCCCGCAACAGCCCTGCAACTGCGCAGCGCGCTGCTCGCCAAGCTCAACCGCAGCGACGAAGCCCTCGCCCTGCTGCTGCAGATTGCAGCGGCCGACCGCGACTGGCGCTGGACCATGGCGCTGGCTGCGGTGCATGTGCACAGCAGCAACTGGAGTGCCGCTGAGCAGCTCTACCGCGCTGTACTGCAGCAACGCCCCCGGCAGCGGGAAGCCCACCTCAACCTGGCTCTCGCCCTGCTGAGCCAGCGCCGCTGCGCTGAGGCCTGGCCCCATTACGAATGGCGCAGCAGCAATCCCAGGCTCCGGCCAGACGGCAGCCCCAGACCCCTGCCGCCTTTGGAGGAGCTAGCGCAACACCACGTGATCGTGCAGGGCGAACAAGGCGTGGGGGATCAGATCATGGCCAGCCGCTACCTGCCGCCCCTGGCAGCTGCCTGCCCCAGGTTGCGGGTGGAGCCGGCGCCCCGGCTGGCCGGCCTGCTACGGCGTCAGCTGCCGCCCCATGTGAGCGTGGCAACCGGCAGCCAAGCGCGCGGCGACGATGCGGTGGTGATCGGCAGTGGCAGTCTGGCCATGCTGCTATGGCCTTGCCTGGGAATGGCCGCAGCGGGGAGCCAAGGCTATCTGAAGGCCGAGCCCCAGCGAGTGGCGCACTGGCGGTCCAAGCTTGCAAAGATGCCACCGGGCTTGCGCCTGGGCCTGGGCTGGCTTGGCGGCGCCAGCGGGTCCGAACGGCGTGAGCGCAGTCTCTCACCCACGGAGCTCAAGCAGCTGGGCGCCTGGCCCGGGGTGCAGTGGCTCGACTTGCAGTACCTGCCCAGCGGCGATAGCCACTGGACCCAGCTCAGTCGCGATGCAGGTTTGCACCGGCTCGGAGAGCCCGGCCATGACCTTGACGACGCCTTGGCCCTGATCGCCGCCCTCGATGGAGTCGTCACGACGCGCCAAACCGTGGCCCACCTGGCCGGGGCCCTGGGCCAAACAGGCCAGGTGCTGGTTCCTGCCCGGCCCGAATGGCGCTACTGGGGCGACGGCATCCGCTGGGCCTGGTATCCCACGCTCGAGCTCCTCCAGCAATCCCAACGGGGGAGCTGGACAGAGATGCTGGAGCAGGCCGCACAGCGCTGGCTGGCGCCGCCTCAGAACGCAGCCAACAAAAACCGAGATTGACGCAGCAGGCGCTGGTGAGCGAGGCGATGCAAAGGCCAGGACACAGGAGTTGTCAACTGGAACAGCGCGACCCCATCAGCCCTATCCACAACCCACTCAGTTCGGATCCATTTCTATCAGTAACGGAAACTTCAGCCCTGCTAGCCAACAAGCAGGAACCCAGCGTCCAAGAACTTGGCCGATCTGAGTCTTAGGCCACACAATGGGAGAACGCAAACGCACCGTTCCCCATGGGAGTCAACACCGGCAATGCCAGGCCCTATTGGGGCAATGGCCACTACTACGCCTTCACCCAAGAAACCGCCAAATGGCACGACGGTCGCGACCGCTCACAAGCCCAAGTGCTGAATGGGCTCAATGGCTACCTAGCAACGATTACATCGAGCGGCGAAAACGACTTCATCAAACAATATTCTTTTGGCGGCAGAGCCATCCCCGGAACCGGCTTTATTGCAGGCACTGACGATAACGCGCAGGGGACGTCGGAAAGCAATTGGATCTGGAAAGCTCCTGGCTCAGCCGAAGATGGCGTGAGATTCAGATCCGGATCCACCAACACTGGCTATGCCAACTGGAACGGCGGTGAACCGAACAATAAAGACAACGAAGATTTCATGGTAATCTATAACACAGGCTACTGGAACGATGACGACCCAGATAACAATAGCGGTGGCGGCTATGTCACTGAATGGGGCAAGAGCGGCGTCGAGTTCACGGCAGGCTTTACGGCTCTGAATACCAACAACTATACTGACTATATTGCAAATGGCTATGAGAATGGCTCGGCGCTGCCGAAAATGACGATCACCTTTGATCGTTTCGTGCCCGACGACTATGTCGATATTCGCAACTCAACCGCCCTAATTGACATTCCGATCACCTTCGGCGGCACAGCCGTACTTAACACCGATTACACTATTTCACTAACAAGTAGTGGCAACAGCAGCATTAGCAACGGCATATTATATGTCAAAAATACTCAATCGGTCACGCTCAACTTCAACCCGATCAACAACAACACCTGGCAGGCCCCTCGCACAATCACGGCCACGTTGGGTGCAGATGGAAGCGAGGGAATCTACGGGCTCACGAGCACCACTGGAAGTCAGGTCTGGTTGTTTGATGATGAGCCACTCTTAAGCCTGGGACAAGGCACCTACAAATTCATCCGCGCCCCGTACATTTACACCTCGAGCACCAACACTCTGCCGGCCAACAGTAGCGATCTCAGCACCAACGCCGACGTGCTGGTGTTTGACAGCGATGGCATTTACGAAACAGACACAAGCTTCAATGCAGCCGGTCTTTATGACACGTTCGCGATTCGCTGGGAAACATACATTCGCATTCCCGAAACCGGTAATTACGTGTTTCGCTGCACGAGTGATGAAGGCAGAAAACTGACGGTCAAACGCAACGACAGCAACGGAACCGTTCTTGACAGCTTCAGCAACTGGGTCCTCACTGGCACCAGCAGCAGTAGCACAAAAAACATCAGCCTCAACAAAGGGGATGTGGTATGGATTCAATACGATTATTTTGAAAATTACGGCGGCGCCACTGCAGGACTCTACTGGGACCGCCCCAATGGCAGCGGCGGAACAATCAGCAATGAGCTCGTACCGGCGAGTGCCATGTTTTTGTCCAAAGAACTGGCACAGGGCGTAAACCGCAGCGAACCCAGCAGCGACCAGACCAGTCTTGGCTTCCAGTTGTTCGCCAACAAAAACAGCAATGCCCTCGACGTCAAACTCAGCTCCAGCTCAGAGTCAGCGAACACCACAGCCAATAGCACCCTGGCACAACGGCGTACCGCCAGCACAAAAGTTGGTGATGACTACGCCCTGATCAGCAGCAATGCCGTTGTCAGCAGCGATCTCATCGGCCTCAACGGCGTGGTCAATGGCGCCAGGCTGTCGAGCTTCGGGCAAGTGGCTAACGCGGCGACAATGAGCCGTGATACCGCCACCAGCGCTTCGCCGGTGAATGGAGTCCCTCTGCGAATGGTGGTCAGCAACAATGACCCATATCTAGTGACATATAACAGCAGTACCTGGAATGTTGCCGAGGCAAAGCAAGGTGAGACCTGGACGTTGAGCGTCTATGCGAAGGCAGACCGCTCAACCACAGGTCAACTTTTCATTTTTGAAGCCAACGAAAACGGCGCTTACACAAAAGCACCGGCAACCACCATTCAAATTGGCACAGATTGGCAGCGCTACTCCTTCAGCTATACGTTTGCCGATCCTGCAAGTCGTTATATCCAAGTCAGGCTGGATGGCCCTGATAGTGGCGGCACAAATACAGTGATTTGGTGGGATGGCGTACAACTCGAAAAATCAAATCAGGCCAGTACCTTCACAACCGCATCAAGCGTTAATCGCTTTGCTGGCAAATTCAATCCACTGGATCTCTACAACGCAGGAGTTGGAACAACACAATGGACACCGAATCAAACACCTAGCTCCCTAAAAAACTATCGAGACTTTGACCTCACCACCTACCGAGACGACTACGCCGAAGGCACTGAATCTGTCACGCTCAACCTGATCGAAAGCACGGGTTATGGCGTAGACAATAAGAGCCAAACTCTAACCATCGGCAGCAACGGACCGGTACTGTCGATTCGAGCGGGCCAAAATCCAACCGAAGGAGGCAGCAAAGAAAGCGATCTGGGCTGGTTCACCATCACGTCGAACGTACCCATTCCCAAAGATTTATTTAAAGTCCGCTATGCGATTTCGGGCGGCACAGCAATTCGCGGCATTGACTACACGGCACCACAGGCAACGCTGACGACGGCAAATTTCAAAGCGGAAGACATCGTGGTGATGTCGCAAAATTCCACAGAAGCCAAGATCTATATTGCAGCCATCGCCGACGCCATTCGCGAGGGAACAGAAACGGTTACAGTCAAGTTGGTTCAGGATCTGACCACAGACGACAAAGGTTTCAGCAACTATAACTATAGTATTGATGCAGTTAACAACCAGGCCACACTTAATATCACAGACAGCAATGCTTACATCCCGGCAGTTGTTGTTACACCGGCCGATCGCACTGGTAGCAAAACAGTTCGTGCACTCTTGGTCAATGGTCAGCAACAGGGCAGCTTTGATGTCCATCTCACAAGCCAACCCCAAAGCACAGTCACGCTGAACCTCAGCACAACCAGCGGCACCCTCTCCACCAAACAGCTGACCTTCAGCAGCAGCAATTGGAGCAGCCCCCAGAGGGTCACCCTGAACGATCAACGCACCGATCAGGACACCACGGTTTCGATCACCAGCACTAGCAGCGACAGCTACTACTCCAACCTGAAGGCCAGCCAGCGTCTGATTCCATCTAACTGGTCAACGGAACTGGATCTGACCCTCTGGGAGGGCGGAGCCCTGGTACCGATTCAACCGGCAGCAGGTGTGATAGCCATCGATGGCAGTGAAGACGCCAACAGCCGCCTTGGCTTCAAGCTGACTCTGGGGGCACCGGTGATCGACACCCCCGTTGAGCTCCTCTATCAGTTGACAGCATCCAATGGTTTTGTGCTGTCGGATTCAGGCGATGCCATTCACCAACCCGATGCCACCTACAAACCGCTGGTGCTGCAGAACACAAGCACCAGCGGCGGCAATGCCTATGCCGAAGTCAGCGGGCTGACCACCGTCAGCAACGAACGCGAATTCAGCGCTCAGGCCTGGGTCCGCCGCGATGCCGTCACGACGTCGGCAGGAATCCTGGAATTCAGCGACAGCAATAACAGCAACTTAATCAAACTCGGTTTCTCGGGGTCGACCAATCAGCCTCAGCTGGAGATCCGCGATTCAGCAGGTGCTGTGCTGATCAACCTGATCGCCGAGAGCGCCGTTGCCCTGGCCGAATGGAACCATCTTGCATTCAACGTCGACAGGCATGGTGTAGCCAGTCTTTACCTCAACGGCGAGCTGGCCAAGCGCGGTCATTTGTCGAATCCATCCGCACTGGTATCCAAAGCACGCAGCCTCAATTCGTTCGGACGGAGCGTGTCCAGCTCGAGCAGCAATAGCACGTCCGGGTTTCTCAATGGCGCAATCCGCAACGTAGGCATCTGGAATGCCTCGCGCAGTCAAGAACAGATCAAGGCGTCGATGCTCGACGCAGCTCTGAGCGGCACTGGACTCGTCGGGGCTTGGCCTCTGAACAACTCAACGAGCAATGGAGTCGCGGGTGCAGCATCGGCTGTCCTGAAAAACGGCTCGAGCAACACAGCCAGCTTTGCCAGCACCCCCTTCTACGGAATTCAGATTCCTGTCGATGCCTCGCGTGTCAGCTTGCCGATTGTGCCAATCGATGATCTCAGCGCTGAAGGCAGCGAATCACTGACCCTGACCTTGATCGACAGCGGCCGCTACAGCGTGGGCGGCAGTTCTGGAACAGCCACGGCTGTGCTCGACGACAACGACGAAGCTGACGTGCTGTTTCTTGCCGCCACCGAACGGGGTAGTGATGGCAGCGGAGACGGCTGGACAGTAAGCAATCAGTTTCGCGTCGAAGAAGCGGATCCCACACCCGTACCCATGGGCATCCGCCTGGGCAGCAAACCCAGTGCAAACGTGACACTGTCGCTCAACACCAGTTCCTTCAGCAGCAAGGAACTCAAGGTGACGGGCAGTAACAACGCCACCAGTGTGCAGCTGACCTTCACACCCGATACCTGGGACCAGGTGCAACAGGTTCAGATCCAGGGTGTGGACGACAACAATGACGACAACGACATCAGCCAGTGGGTGTCATTTAACGTCAGTAGCAATGACGCCATCTATGCCGGGCTGGCGCCAGGGGTGACGGTAGTCACCGTCGACGACGACGCCACAACAGCCAATGAAGCCCTAGCGAGTGAGCAAAATTCATCGGCGCCGTTGGCGCAGCTATCACTACCGTCGCTAAGCAGTATCGGCGAAGCCGGCAAAGCAAGTTTCACCATCTCCCTACCGTCGGCTGCATCGGTCGACACCTTGGTGTTTGCGGATCTCGACCTCCGGCTGAGTGATATCGCAACCAATGACATCACTCTCTCTATCGACAATAGTTCGCAATCGATGGCTGGGCTGAGACGCTTTGACACCACGTCAGGGAGCAGCTCAGAAACCATAAAGCTGGACAAGGATGGCATCAATGAAACCAGCACGAGTTTCTCAAGCAACAACCAAAATGGGTCCTTTACCAGCACGTGGTCAGGATATGTACGTATTCAAGAAAGCGGCTGGTATACCTTCAGCGTTCCAGTTCAGGGTGGAGTGCGGCTAAGCCTCGATGGCAAGACGGTGATCGATAAATATTTTGACTCGAAGAGTACTTGGAATGCAGATACCATCCAACTAGAGCAGGGAGATTATGTAGCCGTCAAACTGGATTACAGTTCCTTCAACACGTCAAGCCCGAGTGTATCCCTGCGCTGGACCCGGCCTGGCAATGGGGGGGCTGGAACGGTCGATGAAGTGATTCCCAGCTCAGCCTTCAGCCTTACTGATGGCTTCAGTCTGCTGATACCTCAGGGAAGCAGCAGTGCCAGCTTCAACGTCACAGGATTGCAAGACTCGCGCGATGAGCATGACGAAACCATTGCCATCTCGCTGCTCGCAGCCCGTGGCGTAGAACTGCTGATCAACGAACAGAGCACATCCTCCTCGGGCCGCCAAGTGCTGCAGGCCAGTCTCAACACCACCGATCGTGAGTCGATCACATTGCCAGCCGGAACGGTGCTCAATCTGGGTGAGAACCTAACTAGCACAGCTTCCCAGAGCGATACGATCGCCTCATTTACCCTCGACAGCGCGACAACGGTTTATCGCGATCGTGTCGCCAGCCTCAGCGGAGAATTGAGCTGGACGAGTTATGGGCAAACCACCAACTACAACACGTCAGTTAGTGGATTGGTTGCAGGCTATGGCGGAGACCGCTACCAGGTCGCCGATCCCAGCGTCTCGCTCACTCTGGCCGCGCCGCTGAACGCCGACAGCACGGGATCGCAATCCTACAAAACTAGCTTCACTCTGGATGCAACCAACCGTGGCACGGTGGATTTACCTGCCGGCACAACACTCACCTACACCGAACCCAACACTGACAAGAGCGTTGTATTGCAGCTGAGCAACACACTGAGCATCAAGAGCGGTCAAACGATCAGCAACGTGGCAGTCACCACAACCTCCGTGAGCAGTGGACTAGACATCAGCTCGAGTAATTCGCCCATTGTCGGCACAAGCAGCCTCTATTTACCCCCCAACAACAGTCAGCTGTTGATCAAAGATGACGATCAGGCTGGACTTCTTTTCAGCAGTGACAGCCAGGGCACTAAACCGATCAGTTCATCGACACGAACCAGCCTCAAGGAAGCTGGAGCCAGCGTAACCAGTTATGTGGCTCTCTCCAGCCAACCCACTGATGTGGTCACGGTGTACCTGGAAACATCTGATTCCAGCGAAGCACTATTGCAACTACCAGGTAGCAACCAGGCCCCAGCAGGCAATCGTGTCGCTCTCACCTTTTCACCCGATAACTGGAAGACAACCCAGGCCTTCACGGTTCTCCCTGCAGACGACAAATTGGTCGACGGGACCATCAACGTCGACATCCACAGCCGCACAGCCAGCAGCGACAGTTTCTTCAGCATCAGAGAAGCCGGCATCCTGGGATACAGCGTCACTGATAACGATCAGGCCAAGTTGGTTGTGGAGCTGCAACAGACCAGCATCAGCAGAGCTGGCAACGGCAGCCTGAACCTAAGCCTGACGGCTCAACCCACAGACGATGTGGTGGTGACCCTGGTTCCCTCGGACACCCAGTTCACCATCAACGACCGCAGTGGAGGGCGTAGTGAAACAGTCACCTTCACGCCAGATAACTGGTCGACCGCCCAGACCGTGACCCTATGGGCGGTTGATGACAACACAACCGAAGACATCACCTCCAGTCAGCTGCAACTGAGCACAACAAGCACTGACAGCCGCTTCAACGCCCTCAGCATCACGCCTGTGGGCATTGACATCGTCGATAACGATCTGCCCACAGCCAGCATCTCCCTGGTCACCGACAGCACCGAGGAAGCAAAGCCAGGGCGATTCAGCATCCAACTCACGAACCCCGCACCAAGCTCTGCTGGATCCGATGGGGTCGTCGTGAACTACCAGATCACGGCCATCAGCCTGGATTCGGGGCTCGGCTATGCAGCCAACCCCTCGAGCATCAACAAGATCACCCAACTGCCAGGTACAACCAGCGGCAGTGTGCGCATCGCCCCAGGCCAAACCACGGCCGATGCCTTGGTCGTGCCGATCGATGATTTTTACTCTGACTCAATCAACAAAGCCTTCACCGTTCAACTCACCAGTGGCACGGGGTACAACATCAGCGACGACAGCAATACAAACAGTGCAAGCGTTCAGATCATCAACAACGATATAGCTGGCATTGCCCTGATCATCTCTGGCGATCGCGTTTCGGTGGAAGAGAGTGGTGATCCCGCCACGTTCCAGCTGGCCCTGATGACCCAGCCATCGCACAACGTGACTGTCACCATCAATGAGCTGATCGCCAGTGGCGGCACACGTCAACTGGGTAGCAGTAGCACCGGATTCACCCGCACACTCACGTTCACACCGAGCAACTGGTTTGTCCCACAGCAGATCAGTGTCCAGTCATATGACGACGCACGCATCGAAGATGGAACAGGCGCGTATCAATTCACAGGCATCCACCCAGCACAACTGCAATACAGCTTCAGCAGCGATGATTCGGCCTATAACAGCAAATCAAACAAATCCGATCACTTCACGAATTTGGTCCAGGATGTGGACGTGGTCGACTTTAAGTTGCCCAACCAGACAGCCGAATCGCTTAATTCGTCACTCACCTCCCTGCAGGAGGGGATTGACAGCCTCGCTCTGCCGATCGTGGGAAGTCTCGATGGCAAAGCCGGCGGAGGCCTTCGCAAATTCATCACCAACCTGGTCAATAGCGTGCGTCAGATCGGCACGCCAACTCCCAGCAAACTCAGCAAGCTGCTGAGCAGCGAAATCGCCTCTGCCCTGGGCGTTCCAGAAGAGTCAGTGACCGTGAAGCTGGCCATGCAGGGCACCAGCGCCGTAGTGGTGAGCTTCCAGTTCGCCGACAGCTACGACATCTTCAGCGTTCCGCTTGCTGCCGACTTCGGCCTGCCCGGTCTGGGCCTGCAAAGCAGCGGAAGCCTTGATGCCAGCTTTGCCTATGACGCAGGGCTGGAACTGGTGTTTCCGCGCAGTGGTGATGTCTACCTCAATACGGCATCAGATAAGACGTATCTCAGTGCCGACTTCAACACCTCTCTGTCCCCCGACTTCAGCCTGACGGGCGGGCTTGGCTTCCTGCAATTGGATGCAGTCAACCAACCCAGCGTCAACGAAAATGTAACCATCCAAGGTGAGGCAGCCAGTACAGAATTGGATGTCAGTTTTGAACTGGATCTCAACGGTGGCGCAGGCAGCGACAACAAGCTGACCTACACCGAACTGATCAGCAGTGCGCTCAATGTGGAGGAGCTGTTCCAATATGAGCTGAGCGGCAATGCCGCCATGTCATTTGGCGTGACAACCAGCATCAACGGCTCGGCTGCGATTCCATCATTCAGTTTTGACCTGGCCAGCCTGTTACCGATCTTTGATTACTCCAACAAGGCTGAAAGTGAAAAAGAAGAAAACGCAACCAATATCTTCTTTGACAACATCAAACTTGACCTCGGAACCTACATCACTCAGATGTTGAATCCGATTGTTGATGGTCTTGATCAGATTTTAAATCCACTTTATCCAATCGTAGATGCCCTCTACGCTGACACCCAGATCTTTGCAACAATCGGCATAGAAAACGCTTTCGATGTCGACAACGATGGTCATGTCACGGCAATTGACCTGGCACAATGGTTTGCCGATCTTTACTCCACCTTCGATCCTGTTCGCGGCACAGAGCTCAAAGCAACAATCGACGCCACTGTTGAGTTTCTCGATGTTGTGAAAGGCGTCATGGATTTGATCCGTGACCTGGAAACGATGAGCGAAGAAGGCAATTTCTATATCGACTACGGCAGTTACGAACTCGAAGCTTTCAGCGCCGGCAATCCCGAAGCCGAAACCGAAGCTGTCAGCGTCGATGAGGCCTCAACGCCCGAACTCAATGATGAAACCGCAAGCCAGGCTGATGCTGGCGGCAGCGGCAGCGGTGGCAAATCGAGCAGCACCTTCAAGGACATCATGAAACAGCTCGATGAGCTGGGTTTCCAGATCCCCTTGATCGACGATCCGAAGAACGCCATCAAGCTGCTGCTGGGTCAAGATGTTGATCTCTTTGTATGGCACATGCCTGGCATGGGCATGTCGTCAGAGATTGAGGAAAGCTTCCCGATCTATGCCGGCATCGAAGGCATCATCGAAGGTGGCTTTGGCATCGACGCCAACATCGGCTTCGGGTTCGACACCCATGGACTGAATGAATGGAAAGACGATGGCTTCGAGGCCAGCGAGGCCTGGAAGGTCTTCAACGGCTTCTACGTAGCCGATCTCGATGCCAATGGCGTGGATATCCCTGAATTCAGCATCGACGCCACCATGGGGGCCGGACTAGGGCTCTCAGCGCTCGTGGTGAGGGCTGACATCACAGGAGGCCTCGAAGCTGCGGCCAGTTTCGACCTGCTGGATGAAGGTGAAATTGCAGGCACAGCCGATGGCAAGATCCGGGGCAGCGAAATCAGTGATCGCATCAGCAACCCACTTGATCTGTTTGAACTGGTGGGCAGCCTGTCTGCCTATCTCAAATCAAAAGTTCAGGTTGGTCTCGACATGGGCTTCTACTCCATCTGGGACACCGTATGGCAGGAGAAGCTGGCCTCCATTCCTCTGTTTGAATTTGGCGTCGGCGGAAGTTATGGCAGCGGCACGGTGTCCAATGGCTATTTGGAAGGCACCACTGTGTTTTTTGATGCCAATGGGAATGGTCAGATCGACTTGCTGGAACCCAGCACCACTGTTAGCGATGATGCTCACTACAACCTGCGCATCGATCACCGCCGCTTTGATCGCAACAGGAATGGCAAGATCGATGCCGATGAAGGGCGTTTGACGGCGTTCGGTGGCATCGACAGCAGCACAGGTTTGCCTCTAAAAGTGCCATTCCTGGCTCCGCTGGGGCAGATGTTGACACCGCTGACCACCCTGCACAGCCTCGGCATCGCACAGGGAATGAATGAAGCGAAGGTCAATCGCCTGATTCGTCGCAGTTTCGGCCTCGGCGATTTCGACTATCTCAGTCGCGACCCCGTGCTGATGCTCGAGAACGGAAGCGATCAGCCGATCAAAGATCAGCTCAAAGATCTGGCAGCCTATGCCGCGCACATCAAAGTGAACTTCCTCTGGGATGTGCTGGCAAACGGCTTGCAACAGCTGCTACCCAAGCAATTCCCCGACCGGCTACCTAATGAGCTCCAGCTGCTGGAAGCCTTTGCGAAGGAGTTCTTCACACTTCCAACAGAGACTCCAAACAACGATCGACTCGCCGTAGCAGCCCTGCGGGAGATCAAACAACAACTCGACATCGAGAAACCCAAAATCGCCAGAATGGCCAAGTTAGCCGCAAAGTTGGCCGCCAATGCGAGCTGGGAACTCTCCAATCAGTTAGATGCCATCATTAATCATGTGCGCCAAGGAGAAGTATCACCTCAGCAAGCTCTGGCCTTGATCAACAGCATCAAGTCAGACTCTTTCGACTTCTACCGCAACGCCAGCGAAAAGATCAACGAAGGGCTCTACAAGGTTGAGAGTCTGTCCGACTTGCGCCAGCTGGCCCTCGGACGTCTTCAGGCCGTCCATAGAAGCTTCGTCAAAGACTACTATATCGAAACCGGCATCGAAGCCCTGGACCAGCTCTCAGAAGGATGGCAGATTAATCCGGACGGAATCAACATCAGCCGCACACCATTCAGCAGTGTCAACATCCTAGAAAAGCGGAAAACAACTCTCGGCAATCGCCAACTAGAGGTGAACCTGGAGCGACGCCCCGACGATCAAGCAAGCATAGATGAACCTGCAAGGGTTCTTGCTGATTTGAGGAGCTTTGGTTTAAACGAACGCACCAACGGCAAAGCCTTCACCTACTACACCGACACGGATACAATCCCGATTCCCTTCCTATTCAATCCCAATACTCAAACAGGTGCCCGCCTATTCAACCTCGGCAAAGGACAACCACTCCTTGTTGAATTGTCCTTCCGTGACGGTGAAATCGGTGACCGTAATCAAGCCACGAGTGGCATCAAAGCAGTAGGCACCTCTGGGGAGGTGAAGCAAACGCGCAGCTTGTCGACCGATCCCGCATCTAGAATCTTGAGCATCTCAGCACCACTCCGGAGGCTGCGATCGGGAGCTGTCTTTGCCCGCACAGAACTATCTCGACCAGGAAGCAAGGTCAATCAGGTGGGCTATCTTTTGTTGGAACCCGGAGAGCAATGGGATCCTTCATCCTTAACACTTGATGCACTGCGGCAGCGGCTGCAGATTCTAGGTGCTGGCTTAACCAACAAGCCAGAGTTCAGCCAAAGACTGCATCAGTTCAGTGCCGGCAATCGGCTGGTGTTCATTGAAGTGATGAATGCCACCCTCGACGACCTGACAGCGGCAGGCAGCACCACACTGGATCAGCTCAGCAAACAGATTGGAGTTCTGGAGGTGGAAACCACGCAACTGCAGGAAAGAAACAGCGCTACGATCCGTTCAGAAGCCTCAGACTTAGCTGTCGAACTGACCATTCAGACGACGGATCCAGGGCTAATGGCCTTCATCGCCAGGCAACAGAACCAGGCTACCGTTCTCGACTTCACAGGCCTCGACGAAGCTGGCTTGGTCAAGGCCTCCGTAATGGGCACGCTCGAGATTTCGGGAGACAAAGCCAATCGAGACACCGTTGCTGGCTTCTATCGGGTGCTCAACAACAACGGCACCGTGCGCGATCACCTCACAGGCAACATGCTGGATCCGGGCCAGGAAGGGTATCTGCAGGCGGCACTGCATGAAACCAATCTGCTTGGCGATCTAAATGGGCTGACCAGATCCAACCAACACACGATCCGCAAAGATGTCACCATATCCGAGGCCGCTTTGTTTGCCCCTTACGCCATCGTCAACACAGACAACAGCAGCATCACCTATGCCGCATTCAGTCAGGCCAATCCCGACAACAAACAGCATTTCCAGGTGATCGGAGACAACACCTTTGCCCTGGAAAGCGACCTCGGAGGTCGTTTACGCGACTTCGACGACCTGACGCTGCGGTTCAGTCCTTCAGGCCTGGTGAGTTGAGGCACAGCCCGAGCCAAAAGATTCAGCCTGGTGGGTTAGTGGTTTATCCTATATGTGTGGGGTTCCCCCGGTTTAGTGGACAGTGATGAGATGCCCTTCTTTGTGAGTGTATGAGCAACGGTGAACTGTTGCTCGTAGTCGATCGTTGAATGACGCCGCTCTCGGTTGTAGTAGCCCTCAATCCAGAAGGCCAGATCGCGTTGCAGCTGTTTGGGATTGATCAGCTCCTTGCGGTTGTCGTCCAGAGCGAGTTCCAGCTTGAGTGTCGAGAAGAAGCTCTCGACCACGGCGTTATCCCAGCAGCAACCCTTGTCTGACATGCTGCAGCGGATCTGGTGCTTCTTGAGCAGCTCTCTGTAATCGGTGGCCCTGTACTGGCTGCCCTGATCGGTATGGATCAGCAGCTGTTCAGCCTTGACCTGGCGATTACCCAGGGCTCGATTGAGGGCCTCGATCACCAGAGCAGCATCCATCCGCTCGTCGAGCTTCCAGCCGACCACGCGTCGACTGAACAGATCGATCCACACCGCCAGGTAGCGCCAGCCTGCTGCTGTACGGATGTAGGTGATGTCGCCTGCCCAGCAACGGTTCGGGACTGGAGGCCGGAACTCCTGCCGCAGCAGGGTATCTGCCACGCCATGAGCTCCTCTCGAGGCGCTCTTGCACGGGCGGAATGGCCTGCGGGTGCGTGCCTGCAGACCAGCTTTACGCATCAACCGGGCCACACGGTGGCGACCGATGCACCAGCCTGCTTCCCGCAGCTCCTGATGAAGGCGTGGTGAGCCGTAGAAGCCGCGATGAGCCTCATAGACCGCCTGGATCTCAGCGGTAAGCACGGTGTTCGCGGCTTGCCGACGCCCTGGCGCCTTCTGCCGCCTACGCCAGGCGTAGAACCCACTGCGGGCTACGCCCAGCCGGCCGCACAGCCATTGCACAGAAAATCATCCGCCGAGCTGCTGGATCAGGCGAAACCTTTCGGCGACAGCTGCTCTTTCGCAAAGTGAGCCGCCGCCAGCTTGAAAAAATCCTTCTCCCTCCGGAGTTCGCGGTTCTCCTTGCGCAGCCGGGCCAGTTCCTGGCGCTCGTCGCTGGTGAGGGCAGCCTGATCACCAGGGCTGGGCTGCCCATGATCGATTGCTTCCTCCTTTTGCTGCACGGTGAAACGCCGGCGGCTACGGGTTGGGTTCGTCATCGGTGAACAGTCCGGTGGTCAGGTCGCGGGAACTACCGATGTGTCCACCAAACCGGGGGCACCCCAAACAAACGACTGACAAAGGCCAACGCCTCTGCCTTATCCATGCCGTCCAAGACCGCAGGGATTTTGACAACACTTTTGGCAACACCGCTTTTTTGAGGGTCTGACGTAATCGCCAGATCGCCTGCGCCAGAACGGTTGAAGGGGCCTCCCAGCCCCCATGGATCATTTGGTTGATAGAAATGACCTATGAAGCGTGGGACTGCTTTTCTGCGCCCTGGTGCTCCATTGCTTGACAAACCGTTGACAACCGCCCCTGGTGGAGCTGTTGGGCGATGGCATCCACCTGCATGGAGGCATGGAATCGCCACGCGTATTCGTTGAGGTGCCGACCGAACCAGCGCAACGCCAATGCAAGACAGGGCTGCTTCAAATTTTGTCACAGGCATTCTTGCCGGGGCTGCGAGCATGGGCTGAGGTCGGTGGGAGTAATCCCTCTCAGTGCTCCAAAGCGTTTCTGCCGCAACCGTTTTATCAGCCATCTCAAGGCAATCCCCGATGCTCGGATGCGGCGGGGTGTCCGCATCCCGGCCTGGTGACTGCTGCTGGTGGCGGTACTCGGCTTCATGAGCAAGTGTGAGAGTCTCCGGGATTTGGAGCGTTTTGCTCGGCGCCATTACGCTGTGCTGAGCGAGGCCCTAGGAGTTTGCGGAAAAACTACCTGAGAGTCTGCGCTTTTCCTCTCGAGAGCTGATTGCAATCCGCTTGATCTGATTTCCAGCGTTTCAGCCGCTCAATGTGACCGATTTCAAGCCTGTTGCCCCGTTGTGGCGCTCTGATTGGTGCCCCTTGACCACACCTCTGGGCAACCTGCCATTCATGCGGCCTCCGGTTCAGCGTTGAGCAGATTTCCCAGGCGGACCAGGTTGTAGGCGATCACGTGCAGACCAAACACTGCGCTGACGTTCTCAGTGCCGCGCAGCTTGAACTGACGCAGTCCGCTCCACTGCTTGATCCAGCCAAACACCTTCTCGATGCCGCGGCGGGCGTTGATCGACTTGGCGTACCCCTCGTGGCGTGTGCTGCGGCCATCGATCGCAGAACCACCAGGGCGGCTGGTGTTCTGAGCAACGTGTGGCGTGACGCCGATGCGCCGCATCTCAGCCACAAAGCCCTTGGTGTCGTAGTTCTTGTCGGCGCCGATGGTTTTCTGGTGGGCACCGGGACGATCTGCTGCCATCGCTTTGGCGGCATCCCGTTCACCGGTGCCTGTGGCCTGCGTGACTTTGCAATCCACGATCAGGGCATGGCGGTTGTCCATGAGCACATGGCCCCGGTAGCTCGGCTGCGCTGGATGGGCGTTGGACTTGCGCGCCAGCAGCGCGTCGGGATCAGTTGTTGAGCGATGCGTGCTGTTGCTGAGCTTGATGCCGCGAAAGTCGCCTTTGGCACGCTGCTTGCCGTTCTTGGGCTGACCGAAACCCTCGCCAGGTCCTGATGGCGGCGGTGGTGGATCGTCCTGGCCGTCGATCCGCTCCAGGGAGGCATGGGACGCCCAGGCCTGCAGCAGGGTTCCATCCACAGAGAAGTGCTCATCGCTGAGCAGGGGCTTGACCTCAGGAGCCGCCATCAGCTTCTCCAGGAAGCGCTCCATGATCTGCTCGTTGAGCAGCCGTTCCCTGTTCTTGGTGAATGTGGTGGGGTGCCAGATCGGATCATCCGGGCTCAGCCCCACAAACAAGCGAAACAGCAGGTTGTAGTTGAGTTGCTCCAGCAGCAACCGCTCCGATCGGATGCCGTAGAACGCCTGCAGCAGCGAGGCCAGGAGCAGCTGCTCGGGCGGTACCGACGGACGGCCTTCTACGGCGTAGAGCTCACAGAAGGTGGGGTTGAGTCGATCAAGGGCCTGATCCGCCAGTTTCCTGATCTGCCGCAGCGGATGAGACGCCGGAATCCGCTCCTCAATCGAGACGTAGGAGAACAGAGAGCCGCTGCGCTCCCGTTGACCTCGCATCTCAGGTAGGCAGTTGCCCCATTTTCGCAGAGGTGGACGGTTTTTCAGCGAACTCCTAGGGAATCTCTGGATAAACGGGGTAAAGCGGCGGCAGTGAGCACGAAAGAGTGCCTTGGACCATGAATTGCTTTTGAGACGATTTTCTGATGACTTCTGGCCTCGTATTCATCCACTCTGGGCTGGTTCTTGAGGCTGAATCGCTCGTTTCAGCCATACCAATCCCATACTCAGGCTGTTGCGAGCAATTGCCTTCGGGCCTGGAAAAGATTCGATAGTGCTGCCAGCATGTGGATTTTGCAGCGGTTCTTGGCCAGGCCGCGCAGCCTGGTGTTCTGAAAGCCGAACTGCTGCTTGATCACGCGGAAGGGATGCTCGACCTTGGAGCGGATATGAGCTTTGGCCGTCTCGATCAGATCCTGCAGCTTTCCATCTGGTGTATCCGGTAGAGCCCTGCGTTTGCCAGGTCGCATCGCCACCCTGAATTCCGTTGCCTTGCGTGCCATCTCAGGTCTCTTGGCGATTCCCTGGTAGCCGGCATCGCCGTAAACGACCTCCTCATCACCGTGGAGGAGCCCTGCCGCGAGAGTGAGGTCATGCACGTTGGCGGCGGTCACGACCACTGAATGGATCAGACCCGAGTCCTTGTCCACACCGGCATGGACGTTCATGCCGTAGGCGCAGCCTTCCGCGAAGCGGTGATCCCACTGGTTGCCCTTTTTGGTCTGGTGCATCTCCGGATCCTGCTTCCCTTCCTTGTTCTTGGTCGAACTGGGCGCCGCGATCAAGGTGGCATCCACAATCGTTCCCTGCCGCATCGTCATACCCCGCTCGCTGAGATGGGCTTTCACGGTCTCAAAGATCTGCTCGCCCAGCTTGTGCTTCTCCAGCAGGTGGCGGAAGGTGAGGATTGTGGTCTCATCCGGGATCCGATCGCTGATCAGCTCGATACCGGCAAAGCGACGCATGGTGGGTACCTCGATCAGGGCCTCCTCCATCGCTGGATCGCTCAGGGAATACCACTGCTGCAGCAAGTGAATGGTCAGCATCGTCGCCAGGGGGTAAGGAGGGCGGCCGCCTTTCTTGTTCGCTTTGGGGTAGTGGGGCTCAATCAGATCGATCAGTGCCTGCCAGGGCACCACCGCCTCCATCTCAGAGAGAAACTTCTCACGCTTGGTCTGCTTCTTGGCCGTGGTCAGCTCGTAATCCGAGAAGCCGAGCTGCTTGCCACCCATCAACTCTATCCCGGCCTGCCATTACAGGGCCATTGTCGCGTGGATGGCTCGGGTTTCCCAGACTCTCCCTAGGCCTTGAGCTCAAACGTCCTCCATCAGATTCCGCCTTCCGTTACTTCTTCCTGCAGGTGGATGTCGATGGCGTCTGCGCCGCCATCCGTGACTGGACCATCGCCCAGATCCCGGGCAGGACGACCGATCTTGACCAATTGATCTGTGATGGCAAGACCCTGCGTGGCTCAATTGAACCCACCAGTGGCGGCGGTTCTGCGTTTATCGCCCAGGTGACGCTGTACTCCGCAGCCTTGGGCGTGGCGATCGCTCAGGCCTGCTACGCCACCGGTGAAAACCACGAGCGTGCCGTGCTCCAGAAGCTGCTTGGGGAGCTGGATCTCGAGGGTGTGCTCATCCAGGCGGATGCGATCCACACACAGCAGGCGTTTTTCGGCAGCTCACAGAGCAGGGGGCCGACTTCCTGCTGACGGTCAAAGCCAACCAGAAAACCCTCTACCGGCAGATCGCCAGCCAGCTGGTTGGAAAGCGCAAGATCCCTTTCATCGCAAGTGATCACGAGGTCGGCCATGGGCGCGACATCACCTGGGATCTCAGAGCCAAAGAGGCACCAGGCCACATCAAAGAGAACTGGCATGGTGCCAGCTGGATTGCGGAAGTGATGGCAACAGGCACACGTGATGGCAAGCCGTTCAAAGCCACCCATCGGCTCATCACCAGCCTGCGCACTACCCCAGAAGCCCTGCTGCGTCTGGTGAGAGAGCGCTGGAGCATCGAAAGCTGGCACTGGATCCGTGACACCCAACTACGGGAAGACCATCACCGCTACCGCGGCAACGGTGCCAGCGTGATGGCAGCCCTGCGCACCGCTGGACTCAACCTGCTGCGACTGGCCGGTTTCGACTCGATCCGAGAGGGCCTGCAGGCGGTGATGCATGACATCAAGGCACTGCTGGCGATGGCGATGCGTCAACCGCTCGAGGAGCCGGCGTAACACTTTGAATCAGTCCTGGGTTCAGCCCTAGGGATCCTCTTTTCGCTGCTGCAGACGTTGTTTTCCTGGCCATCAGCGGCGGCATAGTCCTGGCTGCAGGTGGGGCTGCTGTCTACGCCATGCAGGAGCGCCGCACAGCCAGAACTCAAGCCCACGACAGCTAGACACACCTGACAGCCGCATCCAGCCCTGTGATCTGGGTTCGTGAACAGCGGCGGCAAGGAAACAGAAGCGCTGGAGACGGCCAGATTCGAAGTGACTCGAAGAGCAACAACGCACGGAAATGTGAAGCGATCACTGCCAGGCGCTACAGGTGTCGCTAAGCCAAGCCTAGGTTCCGACGGTCAAGGCTGGTGACAAGCGATCACGCGATCCTCTGCTTTGGCGATTCGAACACGTGGGGATACAAACCGCTCACTGGGGAGCGAATGCGCCGTAAAGAACGGTGGCCCGGGATCTTGCAACATGCCCTAGGCGCGGACTTCAATGTGATTGAAGAGGGTCTCAATGGGAGAACAACAGCGTTCGATGAGCCATTCCGAGACGGGCGCAACGCACGCAAAACCCTGCTGGCTGTCTTGGACAGTCATGCGCCGCTTGATCTGCTCATCATCATGCTCGGCACCAACGACTTAAAGCACCATCTCAACGTATCTGCCCATGAATCAGCGAGGGGATTGAGTTCCCTCTTGCAGATTGCCAGCCACAGTGGCAGCAACTTTAACCAAAACTCGCCCACTATTTTAGTTGTTGCACCACCCAAGTTTGGCAACCTCTCAGAGCTCATGGCCCATCATTTCGAGGGTTCGGTCGCGCGCTCGGCGGAGCTAGCGTTGATTTACAAGGACGCCTGCGCACCGTGGAGCTGCAGCTTTGTTGATAGCAACTCCGTGGCGAGCGTGGGGGAGGATGGGATTCATCTGAATCAGCAGGGCCATCGTCAGCTCGCCCTGGCTCTTGAACCAGTCGTGAGGAGCGTGATCGGTGATCCCGCCTGAAACCGCGAGCACCCATGGTGTTGTTCAAGCCATCGTGGCCGAGGCGTTCAGGACCGGATGGCGGCATCGAGAACGGCAGACCTGGCAGGCCATCGCTATGAATTACACACCATGAGTCAGCTACGCCTGGGGCTTGCCGGAGCAGGGCGCTTTGGCCAACTGCACGCCGTTGTGCTGTCAGCGCTACCGAACGTGACCCTGGCGGCCATCGCCGATCCCTGCACAGAACGCTGTCGCCACGTGGCGGATCGCCATCAGGTCGCGCGTCGCTATGGCTCGACGCAGGAGCTCTTCGACGATGCCGAGCTGGATGCGTTTGTGCTGGTGACGCCCGATGAACAGCATGGCGCTCAGGGGCTGGCGGCAGTGGCCACGGGCAAACCGGTGTTCATCGAAAAACCGCTGGCCTCGTCCTCTCAACAAGCGATGGCCCTCCAGAAAGCAGCCGCAGCCTCAGGCAGCCTGCTGCAGACGGGGCTGCTCCTTCGCTACGAACTGCAGCATGCGCTCCTCCAGGAGGAACTGGCCGCAGGCAACTTTGGTGAGCTGGTATCGATCCGGGTGAAGCGCAACCTCAGCGCTGCCTGGTTCAGCGCCGTGGCGGATCGGGCCCATACGGTGTTTGAAAGCCTGATCCATGACCTCGACCTGCTGCTGTGGTTGAGCGGCAGTAGGGCCACGCGGGTGATGGCGATGGAACGCCGTTTCGGGACCCATCAGTCCCCCGAAGGCTGCTATGCCCTGATTGAGCTGGCCAGCGGTTGTGTCGCCATGGCGGAAACCAGTTGGTTTGTGCCTCCCAAGGCCCCTGCCAACGTGATGACGGAAACCTGGGCGGGTACCATCGACGCCGAATTGGCTGTAGTCGGTACCAAGCAAACGGCTCAGCTGAGGCTTCTCGATTCGCCCTTGAGCATCTGGGGGCAAGACCATCAGCGCCATCCAGATGCCCAGCTGTGGCCGCTGCACCAGGGGCAAATCCATGGGGCCTTGGAGCGTGAACTCGCTGACTTCACCAACGCTGCACGCACAGGAATCCCCTCGCGAACCGCAAGCTTGGACCAGGCGATCGAAGGCCTGCAACTTGCGGAAGCGATCGTTGAGGCGACCCGCACAGGTCAAGCCGTGGCGATGCCACGGATGGTTGCAGATCCCCAGAGCTGAGACCGAGCGAGGCCACAGCTGCCGCAGCGTTCCAATAACCCCGCACATTCGTGTATTGCTCAAGGCGGGTCCCGACGATGTAGGCGATCCACCTATGTGTTCTGTCTCAGCAGGTTGTTCAGCTGACAAGAAGGTGTGAGGCCGCTACGGGTTGAGGTGCAACTCACCAACCCAGACCTCACGCCCCATGCATACACACGCCAATGCCCGCCTGACGCAGCGAGGCCGTCTGCGTTTGGTTTCTCATCACCTGCATGACAACCTGACGTGGACCCTGGTGATCGGTCCAGGGTGAATGAGAGCCCTCATCCGGCCAGACTGGGCCGGGGACTCGACCATGAAACGCACCAGGCATACAGCCGAGCAGATCATCCGCAAGCTCAAAACTGCCGAGCAGTTGATTGCCCAAGGCAAGACCGTCGCCGACGTCTGTCGCGTGATCGAGGTGACTCAGCCGACGTATCACCGCTGGCGGCAGCAATACGGCGGGATGCAAGCGGAGGAGGCCAAGCGGCTGACTCAGCTGGAGAAGGAGAACGCCCGGCTGAAAAAGCTTCTGGCAGAAGCCGAGCTGGAGAAGGCGATGCTCAAGGATCTCGCCGAGGGAAACTTCTGAGCCCGGAGCGTCGCCGGCGGGCCGTTGTTGTCCTGCAGGAGCGTTACCGGGCATCTGAGCGGAAGGTCTGCCGTGTGGTGGGTCAAAACCGCAGCACCCAGCGCCATCCAGCCAAGGTCGTCTCGATCGAGGAGGGAAAGCTGCGGCATCGTCTCCGCGAGATCGCAGCCGAGCACATCCGCTGGGGCAGGCGGATGGCTTACCGCCTGCTGCGGAGAGAGGGCTGGAGTGTGAACCACAAACGGGTGCAACGGCTCTGGCGAGAAGAGGGCCTGCAGCGGCCCATCTCCAGGAAACGCAAGCGGGCCAGGCCAGCCGATGGCTCCGTGCGGCGTCACCGGGCTGAGCATCCCCACCAGGTGTGGGCCATGGATTTCCAGTTCGATGCCACGGCCGACGGTCGCAGACTCAAATTTCTGAACGTGATCGATGAGCACAGCCGTCTCTGCCTGGCCATCCGAGTCGGCAGGCGCTGCAAGGCCAAGGACGTCGTGGCCGTGCTGGAAGAGCTGACCAGCGTCTATCCGGCGCCGACGTTTATCCGGTCTGACAACGGGCCGGAATTCATCGCCCAGGCACTACGGGACTGGTGCGAGGACAGCGACACCACCAGCACGGCTTACATCGAGCCGGGATCCCCATGGGAGAACGGCTTTGCAGAATCGTTCAACGGACGCTTCCGTGATGAGTTCCTCAACACCGAGCTGTTCACCACGGCTCCCGAGGCTCAACTCCTGGCTGATCGCTGGCAAACGCAGGGACTAAGTACGTTCAGGCCGCATTCGGCCCTCCAGGGGCGTACGCCCCTGGAGGCAGCTCAACCAGGAGCTGCAGCATGACCACGACCACCCACTCTCATAAGCACTGGACCGATAAAGGGGGTCACGTCAAACCGGTCCCTGCCCGAACTGTCTGCAGAAGCAGGCATCAGCCTCCGCTGTGCCTACAAGAGGCTGGCCCGCTACCGCTCAGGTGGGGCAGCTGCACTGGTGGATCGACGGAGTGTTCGCCGCGCCCGCGTCCCCGGGAGTGGTGTAAACCCCTGAGGACCTCAACCCCGGCGTAGCCGGGGTTGAGCGCACGCCTCACTGAGTCGGCTCCGCTGCTCCAGCGGCTGGCGTCGCAGGGGGTGGGCAGGCCCGTGACCCTGGTTCGAGTACCACCTCAACCAGACGAACCGTGCCCAAGATGGATTCTGTCGCCACTGCCCTGGCGCCGCTACTGGATGGCAGCACCGCCGGAGAGCTGATCCCTGAGCTCGTGCGTCACGGCCTGCAGCAGCTGATCGAGCTGGAGGTCGCCGCCGTGCTCGGTGCCGATCGCTACGAGCGCAGCGAGGAGCGCCTTGGTCATCGCAACGGCTACCGGCCTCGGTTGCTCACCACCCAAGTGGGCGACATCGATCTGCGGATCCCGAAACTCCGCTCGGGCAGCTTCCTGCCGTCGATCCTGGAGCCCCGCCGCCGGGTGGATCAGGCGCTTTACGCCGTGGTGATGGAGGCCTACGTCAGCGGTGTCTCCACCCGCAAGGTCGATGCTCTGGTGGCCGCCCTGGGCAGCCAGAGCGGGATCTCGAAATCCCAGGTGAGCCGCATCTGCGTCGACATCGACGTGCAGGTGTAGGCCTTTCTGAATCGGCCGCTGCAGGAGCAGGGCTATGCCTACCTGTATCTCGATGCCACCTACCTCTACGGCCGGCTCGGCAAGGCGATGCAGGTCTGCTCCAGGGCCGTCGTCGTCGCCATGGGCGTGAACGCCGATGGCCGCAGGGAGCTGCTCGGCCTCAAGGTGGGCGACAGCGAGAGGGAGGCGTTCTGGAGTGAGTTCATCGGTTCGCTGAAAGAGCGCGGCCTCACTGGGGTCAAGCTGGTGATCAGCGATGCCCACAAGGGCCTCACCAACGCCATCCGCCGAATGCTGCAGGGCAGCTGCTGGCAGCGCTGCCGTGTGCACTTTGCCCGCAACCTGCTCCAAAGCGTCCCCAAAGCCCATCAGGGCATGGTCACCGCGGCGCTGCGCTCGGTGTTCGCCCAGGAGAAAGCCTCTGAGATCGAGGCCCGCTGGGATGACCTGGCCAGCTCCCTGGCCGAGCGCTTCCCCAAGGCGGCAGAGCTGATGCTGAAAGCCCGAGAAGATGTGCTCGCTTTCCGCCACTTCCCTGATCAGCAGTGGAGGAAGGTCTGGAGCACCAACCTGCTCGAGCGGGTCAATGAGGAGATCAAACGCCGCACCCGCGTGGTGGGGATCTTCCCCAACGATGCCGCCATCACCCGCCTGGTGGGAGCGGTGCTGCTGGAGCAGGACGAGCACTGGCAGCTGGAGGGCCGGCGCATGTTCTCCGCCGAGAGCATGAGCGCCATCCCGTCGCTGGAGGAGCTGCCGGTGCAGCCATCCCTGCAGGAAGCAGCCGCCTGACGCCAGGGCCAGCGACAGGCCCCAGCTGAGCGGCGCTGCAGCGCCCCCACAGGGCGCGGTGGCTTTACTCAGCGCCCGGAGGCCGCCGGGAACTGGAGCAGCAGAGATTCGGGCGTAGCCAATAGCCGAGACCAATCCAGGCGAACGACTTGACAAGTCAATCGTCTGGATTCATCGTGAGACAGCGAGGCACATATCGGCCTCACGAATGACAGCCTGTCATTCACCCCTGTTCACTCTCAGATCAGGGCAATCGGGCCTCAAGATTTACACCTCTGGAAGGGACGCGGCCGTAGAAGGCCTGCAAAAGCGAGGCCAGCAGCAGTTGCTCGGGCGGCACCGATGGTCGGCCTTCTGGGGCGTAAAGCTCACAGAGGGAGTATTGAGCCTGGTTGACCGACACATCTCAGCCGCGAGATTCATGTGACTGCCAGCAGCGG
>NZ_JACVZV010000031.1 GCF_014654725.1 Vulcanococcus sp. Clear-D1
TCAGCTCCAGAGACAGTGTGGATCGATCGTGCACATCGGCAGCATCCATAGCCAACTCACCAAGCCCGGGTTCACCGCCTACGCCACCAGCAAGGCGGCTTTGGCTGGTCTCACGCGGGCCATGGCCGTTGAGTTGGGGGGCAGCGTGAGGGTGAATGCGATCGAGCCAGCAGCGATCGCCACGCCGATGTTGGAGGTGGGCTTTGCTGACGCTCCACATCTGAAGAGCCAGCTGCAGGCCTTCCATCCCACGGGTGCCATCGGTAGCCCGGCTGATGTGGCCCGCGCTGTGCTGTTTCTGTTGGATCCAGCCAACAGCTTCCTCAATGGTTGTGTGCTTCCGCTCGGCGGTGGCATCCACAGCCGCCTGCACGACCCCGCTTGAACTCCATGGCAGCCCACCGCATCCTCGTCACCTGTCCGCCGATGCTCGGCATGATCGAGGCTTTCGTGGCCCCTGCGCTTGAGCTGGGTTTGGAGCTGGTGCCGGCAGAGGTCACCCAGACCCTCAGCGAAGAGGAGTTGATTGAGCTGTTGCCTCAGTTTGATGGTTGGATCATCGGTGATGACCCGGCCACCCAGCAGGTGTTTGAGGCGGGCCAACGGGGATCGCTGAAAGCGGCGGTGAAATGGGGTATTGGCGTGGACAACGTGGATTTCAAGGCCTGTGAGGCCCTGGGTATCCCGATTACGAACACACCGGGCATGTTCGGCGGGGAGGTGGCTGATGTGGCGGTGGGCTACGTGATCGCCCTGGCTCGCCATACGGTGGACATTGACCGTGGAGTCCGCAGCGGTGGCTGGCCGAAGCCACGGGGACTCTCGCTGGCAGGTCGCACGGCAGCCGTGGTGGGTTACGGCGATATCGGCCGCAACACCGCGCGTCGCTTGCTGGTGGCTGATATGCAGGTGATCGCCTACGACCCCTATGTGGATGAAGCCAGCCTTGAGCCAGGCGTCAGCCTGGCAGCCTGGCCAGAGCGCCTCGCCGACGCAGATTTTGTAGTAGTGAACTGTGCGCTCACCCCATCCAGCCATCACCTGCTCAACGCTGAAGCATTTGCTGCGATGAAGCCTGGCGTGCGCGTGGTGAATGTAGGCCGAGGGCCGGTGATTGACGAGCAGGCGCTGATCGAGGCGCTGGCCAGTGGCCAGGTGCACTCAGCTGCGTTGGATGTGTTTGAACAGGAGCCCCTGCCAGCGGAGTCGCCGCTGCGCAGCCACCCATCTTGCGTCTTTGGCTCACACAATGCTTCCAACACGGTGGACGGTGTGGAGCGCACCAGCCAGAAGGCGATTCAGCTGTTGGCCGGCTTCCTGCAGGAGGCCATAGCATGAACACAGCGACCAGGGCCCGCATTGAGCACCTGGGCCAAACGGGCCTGCGGATCGATCTCGGTGATCTCACCGTGCTCGTCGACCCCTACCTGAGCCACTCAGTGCAGGAGTTGGATGCACCGGATTTGGTGCGGCGGGTGCCCATCCCCTATCAACCCCACGAACTCACCACGGTTGACTGGGTGTTGATCACCCATGAACACATGGATCACTGCGATCCGCATACCCTGCCAGCCCTGGCCCTGGCCAGCCCGCAGGCTCGCTTCATGGGGCCTCTAGCGGTGCGCAGGCAGCTGGAGCAGTGGGGAATCTCGGGTGAACGGATCATGCCGGCCCCGGCAGACAAGTTTGATCTGGGTGTAGGGCTGAGTGTGCAGGCCATTCCAGCGGCCCACCCCAGGATTCGCTTCGATCAAGACGGCCAGCCACAGGCCGTGGGCTATCTGTTTAAACATGATGGCCGGAGCCTGTACCTGGCAGGGGATACATCTGTTTGTGATGAACTACTGGAATCTCTAGAGAGCGCTGGGCCCATTGATACTGCGCTGTTGCCGGTGAATGAGGATAATTTCTTTCGCAGGCGGCGCGGAATTGTGGGCAACATGAGCATCCGCGAAGCCTTTGGACTGGCGGCTGAGGCAGGAATTCGTAGCGTTGTGCCAGTGCACTGGGACATGTTTGCCGTGAACAGTGCCAGCCCAGAGGAGATCAAGGCTGTTTACAAGGCAGAGGCCTGGCCTTTTGAACTGATTGAAGCGGGAGGCATCAGCTTATGAGCAAGCCGGATGTTTCGATCATCATTCGCACGCTCAATGAAGAGCGCTACCTGCCTGAGCTTCTCAGCAGCATTCAGGAGCAGCGATCATCCTTCTCCCATGAAGTGGTGTTGATCGACTCTGGCTCAACCGACAGCACACTGACCATTGCCCAGCGATTTGGCTGCCGGATTCTGCACATCAGCCGAGCTGAGTTTTCCTTTGGGCGTAGCTTGAATCGCGCCTGTGAAGCAGCCCACGGAACCTATTTTGCCTTAATTAGCGGCCACTGCATTCCCTGCGATCAGCACTGGCTGCAGAATCTTGTACAACCACTGGCCGATGGACTTGTGCAGTATTGCTATGGCCGGCAGGTGGGGGGAGTGCAGACCTACTGGAGCGAATGCCAGATTTTTGCCAAATACTTTCCAGAACAGAG
>NZ_JACVZV010000032.1 GCF_014654725.1 Vulcanococcus sp. Clear-D1
GCCGCTGCTGGCAGTCACATGAATCTCGCGGCTGAGATGTGTCGGTCAACCAGGGGCATGGCACCCATGTTGCTGGGATTATCGGTGCAACGCAAAATAATGGTATCGGGATTTCTGGGATCAATCCTTATGCACGTCTAATGGCTATCAAGATCCTGCCATCTACAAAGGGCGCGTGGATGAGCGACCTCCTTGAATCCATTGATTATGCCGTAAAAATGGGTGCGACGGTTGCCAACCACAGCTGGGGATGGACCGGGCCCAAAAACAGTTCGAAAGCGCTGGAGCAGGCTTTTAAGAGAGCTGTCAAGTCGGGGATGTTTATGGCAACAGCGAACGGGAATGACATCAATAACAATGATTATCAGGGGAAATGGCCTGCCGCAATCAAGCTTCCCGGAAAGATCACTGCTGCCAGCACTGATGCGCAGGATCAACTCTCCGGCTTCTCCAACTATGGATTGAATGTTGCGGGTATTGCTGCGCCAGGATCGTATATCTTCAGCACTCTGCCACGTGGCTCGGTTGACGGACCCTACGGATATCTGGATGGCACTTCCATGGCCAGTCCTATGGTGGCGGGTGTCGCCAGTCTCATCAAAAGTGCGTATCCAAAACTGAAGCCGTCGCAGATTGCCTCCCGAATCCTTAAAGGCGTTGATCAGATCAACACGCTTACGAATGTGGTGACCACTGGTGGGCGCTTAAACGCTTTTAAGTCTTTGCATAGTTCCGCAAAAGACAAGCTGAATGAGTTCACTCTTTTGCCTCAATGGAAATATGGCAGCCAGATGCGTGAATCAGGCGGGACTTATACTGGCTATGGCGATCAAATCTGGGCACAAGCGGGCAATCAGAATAACTATGACTGTATGCCAATGCTTTTCTTTGATTTGCCAAGGCTCAAGAAGCCGATTCGCTCGGCCGACTTTCAGATCCAGGTCACCAATTTCTGGACGCCTGCAACACAAGAGCTCTTGGAAATCCGCGTGAATCCTGGCATTACCCCCGCTGAAGCCATTGAGTACGCACAGTCCTATGAGAACGGCGCCTCCACCCACCAGGAGCTACTCAAAGGCGATTTATTGGCGACAGCAGTACTCGATAAGGCTACTTACAATGGCGACCAAAGCACGCGACTGACCATTCCGATCGATGCAGAGGGGATTGAGCTTCTAAACGACTGGGCTGGCGAACCGAATGGCCGCAACATGGTGTTGACCGTTGGAATAGGAGGCTCGCGGCCTGTTGATCCCCTGACCGGTGAACTGCTTTATGGGGGAATCAGCTTCAGCCGCAGCGATATGGATCTGCCCTCACTCAATCTCGATTTCCGCAAGAGCGCCAAGGCGCGGCCTTCCGACCAACCTGATGACATCGACAATTCCGACACCACAGCACCTGTGGCACTCGTCTTGGCCTTGGCAGCAGATACAGGTAACTCCAGCACAGACCGGATCACCACTAACGGCAATATAAGGGTCACCGGTATCGAAGAGGGGGCTACCTGGAAGTATTCGACGGATGCAGGTCGAACTTGGCTGACCGGCTTTGGCAGCTCGTTCAGCCTTGGAGAAGGGAATTACTTCCCAGGCGATATTTTGGCGCGCCAGATCGACACGGCTGGCAATATCAGCCCACTGAGCGATCTGTTTCCGAAGCTCACTGTGATCTCATATGATCAAGATGTATGGGTCCCAGTTGCCAGCTGAGTGGGCCAATGCCTTGAGGCTCGCCGTTATCAAGGGCACCAGCAACAACATTTCATGCAAGCCTTCTCTATGGTCGTTCTAGATAGCGTTGACCCATGGCGCCCTGCGCAGCCCCTGCTCTGCTCCAGCGGCTGCGCCAGATCCGCCAGGCCAGCGAAGCGCTGATCCAAGGTCTCGAACAGGAAGACCTCTGCCTCCAGGGCATGGCCGATGCCAGCCCGGCCAAATGGCATCTAGGCCACACCACCTGGTTTTTTGAGGAGTTTCTGCTGCGGCAGCGGCCCGGCTATGAGCCGGCGGAAAGCCGCTGGGGCTATCTGTTCAACAGCTATTACGAGGCCGTGGGGGAGCGGCACCCGCGGCCCCAGCGCGGCCTGCTCACCCGGCCGCCGATCGCCGAGGTGCTCGCCTGGCGCCAGCGGGTGACCGCAGCCCTTGAGCAGGAGCTGGAGCACCTGGATCCTGCGCTGGTGGAGCTGGGCCTTCAGCACGAGCAGCAGCACCAGGAGTTGCTGCTGATGGATCTGCTCGATGGCTTCAGCCGCAACCCGCTCGAGCCGGTGGCCTACCCGGCCGGCGCAGGGTGCGTGGATCCTGAATCCGCCTACGAGCGCGGCGCCGCGGCGGCCCCGGCCGACCCGAGCTGGATCGAGGTTGCGGGAGGGCTGGCGGAGATCGGCCATCCGGGGGGAAGTAGCGGCCCCGGCCCCTCGCCTGGCGCCTTCCATTTCGACAACGAGGCGCCCCGCCACCGCGTCTGGCTCGAGCCCTTCGCCATCGCCAACCGCTTGGTGAGCAACAGCGAGTTCTCAGCCTTCATCGCTGATGGCGGCTACCGCCGGCCGGAGCTGTGGATGAGCGAAGGCTGGGCCGTGGTGCAGCAGCGGGGCTGGCAGGCACCGCGCTACTGGCGAGGGGAGTGGGAGTTCACCCTGGCGGGCCGCAGGCCCCGGCAACCCCAGGCCCCGGTGCGGCATCTGAGCTGGTTTGAGGCGGATGCCTACGCCCGCTGGGCCGGGGCGCGCTTGCCGAGTGAAGCGGAGTGGGAGCTGGCCGCCGCCGCTGGCGATCTGCCTCAGGCCTACGGCTGCCTCTGGCAGTGGACCGGCAGCCCCTATCGCCCCTACCCCGGCTTTGCACCGGCCGCCGGGGCGGTAGGCGAATACAACGGCAAGTTCATGACCTCGCAATTCGTGCTGCGGGGAAGCTGCTTCCTCACTCCAAACGGCCACGAGCGGCTCACTTACCGCAACTTCTATCCACCGGCGAGCCGCTGGGTGGCCAGCGGTGTGCGGCTGGTGCGCGAGGTGCAGCGATGAGTGGGAGCGCGGTAACCGGAATGGCGCCGGCCGTGGACCTGCTCGATCTGCATCCCGCCCCGGCGGACATGCGCCAGCTGGTGATCGACGGTCTGAGCCGCAGCCCCAAACAACTGCCGGCCTGGTTCCTCTACGACGCCGAAGGCTCCCGCCTCTTTGATCTGATCTGCCAGCAGCCGGAATACACCCTCACCGCCACCGAAACCGCCCTGCTCGAACGGGAGGCGCCGGCGATCGCGGCAGCGCTGGGCAGCGGCACCCTCGTGGAATTCGGCGCCGGCAGCGCCCGCAAGGTGGCACCACTGCTGCAGGTCCTGGCCCAACCGGCCTATGTAGCGCTCGACATCAGCGCTGAACATCTCCAAGCCGCCTGCACCCGGCTTCAACAGCAGTTTCCGGCGGTGCCGATCCTGGGGATCTGCTGCGACTACAGCCAGCTGGAGGCCCTGCCAGAGCACCCACTACTCAGTGGCACGGCCCACCTGGGCTTCTTCCCGGGCAGCTCCCTGGGCAACTTTGAGCCGGCGGCGGCGCGGGATCTGCTGGCGCAGTTCCGGCGGCTGCTGGGGCCCGGCGGTCAGCTGCTGATCGGGATCGACCAACCCAAGGATGTGGAGCGGCTGGAGGCGGCTTACGACGATGCGGCTGGGGTGTCGGCCGCCTTCGCCCTCAACCTCTTGCGGCGGCTCAATCGCGATCTGGCCGGAAGCTTCGATCTAGAGGCCTTCCACTACCGGGCCCGCTGGGTGGAGGAGCACAGCCACATCGAGATGGCACTGGTGAGCCAGAACACCCAGCAGGTGGAGCTGGCGGGCCGCAGCTGGAGCTTCGCGGCGGGGGAAGCGCTGATCACCGAAACCAGTGCGAAATACAGCCCGGAGGCGTTTCTGGAGCTGGCCGCCTCGGCCGGCTGGCGGGGGTCGGAACGTTGGAGTGATCCAGCTGGCGATCTATCCCTGCACCTGCTGGTGCAGGCAGACTGAAGCCAGCGAGGAGCCGCAGCATGTCGAGGGAAGAGCAGCGCCAGGCCGTGCGCGAACTGCGGGAAGGCCTGATCACCCAGCTTGAGGAGCTCTACGGCAACGCCTTCGAATCCCTGGCCTCCCAAAACCTGGGCGAGGGCGGCATCGCCCGGCTCACCCAACTGCTGTTGCGTTCCCGCGAAGCCGCGATCACGCCGCTGCAGGAAGAAATCGAAGCGCCGCTGATCACCCGCGCCCCCGAGGCCCCTTGAGCCAAGCCGCCGACTGGCTCGAGCAGCTCGAGGCCCGGCTGGAGCAACAGCTGCAGGCCTTCCTGCGTGCGAATCCCGCCCAGGAGGCGCTGCTTCAGGAGCAGGAGCGGCAAGAGCAACGCCAGCGGCAGCGCCGGTTGCTGGCGCAGGCCGAAGCGCTGCGCAGCGAACTGCTGCAGCTAGCGGGGGAGATCCGCGAGTGGCGCGACCGCGCCCAACGAGCCCACGCGGCCGGTGCCTCGGATCTGGCGGCACGAGCGGAACAGCGGGTGACGCAGCTCATGGAGCGTGGCCGACAGCGCTGGCAGGATCTGGAGGACCTGGGTGAGGCGGCGCAACGGGGGAGTGCAGCACTGGACAACCAGGGCTCAAGCAACACAAACAACACGACGCTTGACGAGGCCTGGGCTCAGTTCGAGTTAGAGCAAGAACTAGAGAAATTGAGACGGAGACACTGATCGACGGCAACGGCCGGGCACCAAGGGCTGACTGAAGGTCGTCTTGCCCCGCCTCTGCTTAGATGACGCCAACCCATCCGAGCATTCGGATAACTTTGTGTAGCACGGCCATCAGGCCTGCGCAGTTCGGATAGATATGGTTGCAGTTCACTAGGTTCAATGCCAAGTTGCGCAGCAGGGGCAGCACCTGGACGCCATTGCGCTGGGCTGGCGGACAATCCTGAGCAGAGCTCTAGGGCTGCCTCTAATCGCCCCGCCCGGGGGGTACGGCCCTGGAACCTGCTCATGTAGCTACTGATTGACAACCCACTCTCGTTGCGCCTGGACCAATGAAGGGGGTCACGCCAAAATGCATGTGACGACACTCGAAGATCTGCATTCACAATGGAAAAGCAATCTGCCCTTCAACAGCATCTGTATGTCTTCGAGTGCCCGGATGAGCATTTCTCTGGAATCTTAAATTACGCCTATCAATTGGCATGGGATGAAGTTGGAAAGCGAGGCGAAGGGCAACAATCCGGCCGATCATACATTCATCCTTCAGCAACACTGCAATCCGTCGAAGAGCTACAGCCACTACACGACTGGATCGAGCAGGCAGTGAATCAAGTTCGGCAGGATATTGGCTGGAGAGACGAAACCGTGCGGGAGCTAGTCATAAGCCAAAGCTGGCTCAATCGGTCTGACATCGGAGAAATGCACCACAGGCACCATCATCCTCTATCGGTACTATCTGCAATCCTATACCTGACCGAACCAGCAGTAACAAGCTTTTTTATTCCATCAATTTACGCATTGCCACGTGTGTTGGCACCTGACAAGAAAAGTGGACAAAAAGAAGTGCGATTTGATTTTAATGGGCAGGCAAAGCAACTTGTAGTGTTTCCATCAACACTGAAACATGCAGTGGAGCCCAACCAGGAGGTACACGCACGAATGACGCTGTCTGTAAACACCTGGTTCAAGGGGCCAATGGGTCGTGTTGAAGAGTTGGCGTATGTTCCGTAAGCAAGGAATCAATGGATGCGCGGATAGCAGATTGGCAACCAGCCCAATCAGCCCATCTCTTGGCACGTACAATGCGAAGAGAGGAAAACCAAGGCGTGCGCTCGCCTGCCCTCATAAACATGAAATGAGGATTAGGCGGAACAATCGCAACTGTTGGAACGCCAAGCATTCCGGCAAGGAATGCATTGGTTTGGTCTGAGGTAACCAGCACATCAAGCTGATTGATGAGAGCACAGAGTTGGTCGAGATCTTCAGTAATGCCAGGAAAGTGGATAGCATTACAACCGAAGACATTCACCAATCTGTCGCGATGCTGCAAGTCAACCAAGCAAGCGTCTAAACCATCTAGGGCCACTGCCACAATGCCAGCATCAACATCACGCTTTTGCTGCTGATAAGCTTGATGAACATTCCCTGCAGTAAGTGAGATGCCAATCCTCAGTTTTTGGCAGCATCGATCAGGGAGCTCTAGCCTCCAAGCAGAATCAAGCCGAGGGTGGGTCTTGAGTTGAGGCTGAACCAACGATGCCTGGATTGCATTGAGACTACTCCCATAGCGAAGCGGCAAGCTTCCTAATGGGATCCAAAGAGCGTCTGAACCTGCAAGCGCTGATGCTAGCGATGGCTGCTCTAAAATAATAATTTGGGGATATGACCGACGAAGAAGCGGCGCGAGACGTGCATTTGCAAGGAGAAAAACCCTGGCCGCCTCTGAAGCAAGTTGAGGAAGAAAGCGCGCAAAGAATAAGACGTCTCCAACTCCTTGCTCAGCAACAACGACAACACTCTTACCCCCTGGATGCTCTCCAGACCAATCAGAAGGGCACGCAGCATAGAGTTGCGAACTAGGAAGTCTCAATCTTGCCTCGTAGGCCTTCCAACCATCTACAAAGGAGCCATCAAGCAAAAGCTGACGTGAGTGCAGATAGAAAGCTTCGAATACTTGAGGCTGACGACTGAGAACAGAATCAAGGCACTTAGTTGCGGCTTCAAGCGTATGTGGATGGTCCGAGCGATCAAAAAGGGCCTGGGCCGCCAAAGTGCCTAGAGAGGATTGCTCAGGACAAGCCTGAGCCGCCTCCAACAGGGTATCTCCATAGGCGGTAACGTTGCCACAGCGAAAATAAGAGTTGGCGAGCAATAAGGCGGAGTCATCATTCAGGATCACATCGTGGTACTTCTGAGCCCATAGAAGGGCCTCCCCGTCTTGGCCGAGTTTTTGCAAGATTTCGACAGCTTGGCCCGCCAGCCTTTCGCAGAAGGGGAGTGAAGCTTGAACCTCTAGCCATGCCTTCTCGTATAGCCCCTGCGAAACCAGAACTTTGATGTAGCACTCACGCGCAAGAAGATACAGTTCTGAGGAGTAGTTCTCGGTCGATTCCGAAGACTTTAATAAAACTCGCTCTAAACGTAGCTGAGCATCAGCTGGACGGCCGATCCTTAAGAGGTATTCAGAGGTTAAAACCTCAAGGGATGTAGAATTCTTTGAAAGGGAACACGTCTTGTTCAGAAGTTCTAATGCTTGAATAGACTGAGCAAAAGCATGAAAACAATCTGCACTGAGCACCAATGCCGGAATATCCTCTGGATTGAGTCGCAGAGCAGCTGCGGCTGCCGCCAAGCCTTGCTGGGGCTGGCCAGACAGGAAGGACCTATGCCCTTCCCTGAGCTCAGCTGTGGCCTCGTCAAGCAGAGCAGGATCTGCCGAGATTAGCCAGCTCCACAAAGAATTCATTAAAGCTTAGCAAAACACCTGTACAAGCACTATAGTAGGAGGGCACGCACTATCTACACATGGCGGCACCCTCAATTCTCAGAGACTCTGCTCTCGAAAATAGCGCAGAGATCGCAGCAACGCTGATGGATGAGATCCAGGATCTCGTCAACGCGTTTTGGGTCATCGACTACGAAATACCTGGCGGGGGTGGCACGCTCACAGGCAGTCCCAACAACTTAAATTACGACTATACACAGACTTACGAAGATTCTGGAACGATTGTTCCTGGGGTGCCCGCATACACGATCACTCCCGCCTATACAGTGCCAGCCGTTGTTTCCCCAGCCGTACCTGGGTGGGGAACTACGAATATCTGTGGGCCATGGAGCAGCTGCACCACCGAAGTCCCCGGAACACCTGCCTACACAGTTACCCCAGCATACGTCGTTCCAGCGGTTGTTTCTCCTGCGATCCCAGCTCTCACCGGTGGATATTCAACCGAGCTGGATATTTCTGCCACCGTTCAAGGAATTAGCGATGCACTGAATCCGCTGTTCTCAAGCGTCACCTTCACCAGTGGTGAAATGACTGGGCCCAACAGTCAGGGGCTTGCCACTGAAACGGTCACCTATAATCTTGACCAGATCATTTCTGGGAATGCCATTCGGATCACAGGCCGTGCAGCGTTTGATGATCTGAGTGTCGATGTTGCTGGCGTCACTACTAATTTTGGCAACGTATCGACTGGCACACTCAGCCTTGACCCCATTCCCAATGTTCCCATCTACTTTGATGCGATCATTGAGATCCCTTCCTACAGCAGCACGCCAGATAGAACAGCCAATGGTGTTGCGTACGAGCTCTTCCCACTGGCCAGCAGCGTCAGCACTGACAATGTGTACATCTCATCGGGTGTAACAGCTGTTGCTGATTTTATTAACGACGACCTGCTGAGCTACCTCACCGATTTCTGGAACTACAGCGTTGTTCCCCTCTACACTGCCGTAGGCGCAACTGCACCAGAAGCCCCCAGCCAGACTCTCGCCAACATCATCACAGATTCGGCAGAAGAGGTGCAGGCCGACATCAATGCAGCAGGCGAGGCTGCACTAAATTCGCTGCTTAAATCTCAGCTCTCCACGATTCAACCATACGTCCAAGCTCTTACTGCGGCAACCTGGGATTATTCGGACTATCCCATCGTACCCAACGGCGATTATACGGGTGCCCTGCTAGCAGAAGGGATGTTCTCTGGTGTGGATGCCTCCAATTCATCATTCGATGGGGCAAACCTGAATGCCGCAGACTTCTCCAATGCGAATCTGACAGGCAGCACCTTCACCAATGCCAATCTCACAGGCGCTAATTTCGCCGGAGCCACAGGCGCACCTCAGAACTCGCTGAGCCTTGAGATGGATTCCGTCTCGAAGCGCAAAATGCCATTCAAAGATTCCGTGATCTTTGGCGCAAACTTCAAGCGTTCTAGCTTGAATGTGAGCGGAGCATTCTATGACGACTACACGAAGTTCGCAAAGGGATTCAAGCCTTCAGAGAACAACCTGATCAAGTTTAACGCAGCCCGATTTGTTGCAGGGAATTCTCAACTCATCAAAGAGTTCGGCAGCGATATCCATGGGGCAGCAGGAGCCTTCGCCGCCAATTTGCCGCCCTATGGACAAGCAGGCGAAGAGGGTCTTCGTTCGGATGTCATCACGGGCAAGCTGCTCGTCGATGGCTTCAAACCACGCAAATTCCTGGATTCTCTGTCTGACGATAGGCAGCAGAAGCTGCTTGATTTCACCAGTGGCATGAAATCATCTCAGGCAAAAGATACAATCGCAATGTATAAGATTGCCAAGGAACAAGACTGGACTACGGCAACCAGCGAGATGTATCTCACCAGCAATTCAGACCTGATCAAACCTCTTGGCGGTCCTTCCAAGGCGGTTGATAAAGCGCGGAATCAGTATCTTAACAAAGGATTCTTCCAAAAACGTCCTCTGAATGAACCTGGTGTCTACGACTACTACGTAGAGACTTATCCCGATGTTCTCTTCCAAACCGGAGCTGTTTTCGATGAAGCCAGCTTGGCTCACCACTATGTGAACGTAGGTTATGCTGCAGGACAACAACTACCGTATCCTGTTCAGTGATCAACCAGGAGCTAGCTGAAGCCGCTGACCGGCTCTGGGGTGAAGGCGACCAAGCCCAAGCACTGAGCCTCTATCAGCGAATCTTCCAAGCAGCTCCGAACGATATCAAGGCGTTGACTGTTTATGCCAATGCCTTGATATCTATGAGGCAAGCTTCTAAGGCATTAGAGCTGCTTCAAAGCTTTAGTGGATCAAGTGATTTAGCCGTCTCACTAGCAAGTATCAAGGCCAAAGCCTTGTTAGCGTTAGGAGATCAAGCTCAATCACTTGATCTTTTTCATGAAGTAATTAAACGAAACCCAAACTGGGCCGATGGATGGAACGATTATGGCTGCGCTCTTCTTCAGGTAGGCCGTAGCAGCGAGGCGGCTCCATGCTTTTCAAAAGCACTCACCATTGATCTACATCATGAGAAAGCCTGTCTAGGGCTTGCCAAGATTCAGAAGAATCAGGGAAAGCTCGAACAAGCCAAATCAACCTTATTCGATTTTCTTCGCCACAGCAACAGTGCGAATATTCGGCGCGCACTCATTCCGATTCTGCTGAAGCTAAACGAAAAAGACGAAGCTCTCACCCAGGCTCAAACATTAACTCGGGCTCTCGATGCAACTTCTGATGATTACATGCTTGAAGCCCGAACACTATTCAGCATGGGTAGACTCAGGAACTATATTGCTCTGCTAGATACACTCGGCGATCGCACCTGGAAAGGTGTGTCTGTGAAAAGCATTGCGATTGGAGCCTTAGCAGAAAGTGGCCATGCAGAAGACGTACAGCTGCGGCTCCAGCAACATCTAACAGAAAATCCTTCCGATGCCAATGCACGTTTAGTTGAAGCGCGCGAGGCACTACGTACAGGAGACTTCGAAAAGGGTTGGAAATCATACGCATATCGACTGCGCCTCCCTGCCAATCAGATTCACTACGGCCTCTCTCCAAATTGGGCAGGAGAACCCCTAAAGAATCGAGACATTTTAGTTCTAGGAGAACAAGGAGTCGGAGATGTTTGCTACTTCAGCAGATTCCTGAAGCCACTTTTAGAAGATAATCCAAATAGCTCCTTAATTATTGAGCCAAGAATAGCCAATCTCATTGAGGATCAGCTTCCTGGATTGCATATTTTTTCTGAGCCCAGCCATATGAATCTTGCGGCATCTGCGAGATGCAAGATTGCACTCGGTTCATTGCCACTTCTTTATGGTCGATCAGCTGAGGAGATTAGGTCACATTTCAATCCATTAAAAGTTGCCGAGAATGCCGTTCAATGCATGCGCGATCGAATTGACAAAGATTCACATTATAACTATAGGGTCGGCATCTCCTTCATAGCCGGTCGCCAAGGCGATGAATATCAAAGGCTCAAGCGTACACTCCCTCGGTCAGAGGTGCTTCGTCAATTCAAAGACCTTCCTGTCACGCTAGTCAATCTTGAGCACAACGAATTTCCAAGGCAGTTGATTGAGGAGGCTGAATTGCTTGGCCTGCAAGTTCTTCACTATCCGGACTTAACCCAAGATCTACGCCTACTAGCGGCGACAATCTCTGCGTTAGACCTAGTCGTAACGTCGCAGCAAACCAATGCACACTTGTCTGGAGCATTAAACAAACGTGGCTTGGTGCTACTGCCCCCAGGTTGCCACTTTGTGTATGGGAACTCAGACCAGTCGGTTTGGTACCCATCACTCCAATTAATTCGCGCGTCTAAATGGGGAGACTGGCAAGATGCTTGCAAAACCTTACGTGAGATCCTTGAGCAAGAAATCACAAATGGATAACATGAGCATGTCAAAGCCTACTGTCTTAATCCCTTCCCACCTAGAAAGTAAACGATTACCCGCTAAAGCTCTGTCGCTTATTGGCGGTGTACCGATGGTCATCCGTTGTGCCCAGCAGGCAACTCTTGCAGGCCTAGAGACATATGTATGCAGTGACAGTGCAGAAATCCTTGAAACATGTAAGCAACATAGAATTGATTCAATCTCTACGCCATCCTTTTCAACAGGAACTGATCGCTGCGCGTGGGCGGCCGAAGGCTTGAATCATGATCGCTTTATTATTTTACAAGGGGATGAGCCTTTAATCGGTGTCGAAGCCATTGAGATATTTGCTCAAGCTGTAGCTGGGCTTAACACTATAGATGTTCTTATTCTGAACGGCTTGAGTCTGATTTCAGACTTGGCGGGATCCGACCACAACAACGTCAAGGCAAGCATAAACCGGGAAAACGATATTCTGTACCTGAGTCGTCTACCTATATTTTCTGAGGTTACTTCTTGCACTAAGAATACAGAAACTAATCCCATTGCATGTAAAAATCTGGGTCGTGACTCAGTCTCATGTGTGAAGCAGTTGGGATTATATGGATGCTCTTTATCTAGCCTCAAAGAATTCAGGCGGCTCCCCGAAAGCCCTCTCGAAAAGAGGGAAAGCATTGAAATGCTCCGATGGATTGTGAACAATCGCAGACTCAAAGGCATTCTTCTCGACACGCCAGGAATCTCTGTTGACACGGCCAATGACTTAGCTGAGGCCTGTCAGTGGCTGGCATCGCACGAAGCCGTCCGCTCACTGTCTCCCTCCTCGCAAACATCGTACGGTCGAGATTCAGATGCAGTCCATCACACGCTTGCAGATCTCAATATGCTTTAGATCTTTGCCACCCCATAAGAACATGGTCGAACGCTCATTGACCTGATGAACATCACCATTAATAGGGGTTCTGCGGCTGGATCGGCCACCCAGTTGCTAGAATGCTGCAATCCAGAGTAATTCATCCATGTCGAAGAAAGTTTCCACAACGGTCTTGCGACCGAGTACCGGTCGACGCGTTCGCAAAGGAGATGTGCTTGGCGTTTGGTACTCAGGAATCCTGGCTGCAGACCCTAGCAGTCGTTTTGATTCAAACTTTAACTTCGCCACTGCGACAGACACTCGCAGCCCTTTTACCTTTGAGCTAGGTGCAGGTCAAGTGATTCCGGGTTGGGAGCAAGCCCTTTCCAACAGGCGTATTGGGGAAGTTATTGAGCTCTACATTCCAGCTGAGCTCGGCTACGGAACAACAGGTAGCCCACCATCCATCCCTGGCAATGCAGACTTGATCTTTACAGTCGAGCTGATTGCCGCAAAACCCAGCAACGATGAGAGCTTTGTATTTCCAAGGTTCCGTGATCTTGGCCTAAATCAAACAGAAGTTCGCAAGCTGATTGAGTTTCGCAAATCGCTTGTGTCAGATTCGATTGTTGCAGAGTCTCCAGTAAATCTTCTTGGCTATGATCAAGAAAATATCCTAGCAGGCAAGGATTTTGGTGAGCTTAAAGCTGATATTCTGCTTGGCTTTGCCGGAAATGATCAATTGAAAGGTGGCCTAGGCGCCGACCTTTTAATTGGTGGTCAAGATGCCGACAAATACATTTACACAAATATCGCTGACGCCGCTACGCCACGGAATGGCCTGACTAGTCGTGAAACAATATTGGGATTCAATCAAGCTGAAGGGGACCAGATCGATCTGTCGGAGATTGCAGGCGATGGATTCGACCGCATCACTTGGATCAACAAACGTGAGTTTAGTGGAACATCCGGAGAACTCCGGTTTGATGCCGGCCTAGTGTCTATTGATGCAAATGGAGACAAAAGGTCCGATTTTGAAATCGAGCTAACTGGAATCGAAAGAATTTCAAAATCAGCTTTTATTTTTTAAACTCCGTATTACCCGGGAACCATTTGGGCAGAAATTGCTCAGATGGTTCTCATTATCGAACAAGCCTAGGTGCTTCAGAATCTGATCTACTTACTTTTTGCTGGTCGGCGGAATCAAACTCACGCCTTCCGGTGGCGGAGTGGGGTCTGGATCTGCAATCAACATGTGTTGTAAAACAATCTCTGGACGCTCGCTGTCTCGCCAACGAATTCGATAAGCCGGCATTTTTGTACCGCGACTCGTTGTCTGCTCGACAGGCTCCATCACCCATCCCCGACGGGAGCGACCCTGCGGATTGCGTTTGACCACTGCGTCTGCATGCTTAAAACGGAAACCGACGCGCTCACCACTCATGAGAACCAACTCCCCCACGTCGGGGGAACGCTACTGAAGACCCATTATCCCATCTGGGTGCGCTTGGGTTAAACCTGCTAGTTGACGGATTCTGGTCGGAGAAGGGGAAAGGCGATCACGTCCCGGATCGACGGGCTGTCGGTGAGCAGCATCACGAGGCGGTCGATGCCGATGCCCAGGCCGCCTGTGGGAGGCATGCCCACCTCGAGAGCCTGGATGAAATCCTCATCCACTTGCTGGGCTTCGTCGTCGCCGGCGGCCTTACGGGCCATCTGGGCCTCGAGCCGCTGGCGCTGATCCACCGGGTCAATCAGCTCACTGAAGGCGTTGGCAGTTTCGCGGCCCACAATGAACAGCTCAAAGCGCTCCACCAGCCCGGGTTTGCTGCGGTGGGCCCGTGCCAGAGGCGAGTTCTCCACCGGGTAATCAATCACAAACGTGGGTTGGATCAGATCCGCTTCCACTGTTTGCTCGAAGGCCTCCACCAGCAAACGACCCACGGAATCCGCCAGGGCCGGCACCGCCAAGCCCTTGGCCTCCATGGCTTCTGCGACCTCAGCCCGGGATATGAAGGCAGTGAAATCGAGGCCAGTAGCCTCCTTGACCAGCTCGTGCATCGTCACGCGGCGCCAGGGAGGTGTGAGATCAATCTCGTTGCCCTGATAACGGATCGTGGTGCTGCCGCACACCTGCTGGCACACGTGAGCGATCAGCTGCTCCGTGAGATCCATCATGTCGTTGTAGTCGGCATAGGCTTGGTACACCTCAATCGAGGTGAACTCCGGGTTGTGCCGAGTGCTGATGCCCTCGTTGCGGAAGATGCGGCCCAGCTCGTAAACCCGCTCAAAACCGCCCACCACCAGCCGCTTCAGGTGCAGCTCGGTGGCGATGCGCAGGGTGAGAGGGAGATCCAGGGCGTTGTGATGGGTTTCGAAGGGCCGGGCATCAGCGCCACCGGGCACGCTCTGAAGCACCGGCGTTTCAATCTCGAGGAACCCGCGCTCATCCAGCCAGCGGCGGATCGCACTCACCGCTACGGCCCGGCGCCGGAAGGTTTCGCGCGTGTCGGGTGACACGATCAGATCGAGGTAGCGCTGCCGGTAGCGCTTCTCCACGTCCGAAAGGCCATGCCACTTATCGGGCAGGGGCTGCAGGCTCTTGCTGAGCATCTGCCAGCTCTTCACCTTCACCGAGAGCTCGCCGCGGTCGGTGCGGCGGAGGGTTCCCTGAACCCCGATCAGGTCGCCGGCATCGACAAGCGAGGTGATGTGGGCGAAAGCCTCGGGGTCGTCCGGCATCGAGGCCGACAGGGTTGCCTTTTCAATAAATAGCTGAATTGGGCCGGTTTCATCGGCCAGGGTGAAGAAGGCAAGCTTGCCCATCACTCGGCGGGTCATCACTCGGCCGGCCACAGCCACAGCCACATCGCGCTCCTCGCCGTTGGCCAGATCGGCGTGGGCCTGCTGCAGCTCAACGGTGCGGTGGCTTGGGTCGAACCTCAGGGCATAGGGCCCCTGACCCAACGCCGCCAGGGCCTTGCCTTTCTCCAGGCGGGTCTCGCGCAGCTCAGACAAAGGACCGGTACAACTCAGCTTGCCGCTATCTTGCAGGAACGCTGAACACAACCTGCGCTGGACAATCTCAGCCGGCCGAAGCCATTCCAGGTAGCTCACCCACCCGCTGCGAGGCGTAACCGGTGCCGCGCACGGTGAGGATCAACTCAGGGTTGCGGGGATCGGGTTCGAGCTTGCCCCGCAGACGGGCCACATACACATCCACCACCCGCAGATCAGCGGCCCGGCGCGGCGGATAACCCCAGAGCTGCTCAAGGATTTCAGCGCGGGGCACCACCCGGCCGGGCTCGCGGAACAACAGCTCCAGCAGGCTGAATTCGGTGTACGTGAGGCCGATGCGCTCACCATCGCGGGTGACCTGGCGGCGGTTGGTATCCACCACCAGATCTCCCAGCCGTAGCACGCCCTGGCCCGGCGTGACATCGCGGGGTTCAGCAGCGGCGGAGCCGCGGCCTACCCGGCGCAGGATCGTGGCGATCCGGGCTTCAAGCTCTTTGGGGCTGAAGGGCTTGGGCAGGTAGTCGTCGGCGCCGAGATCCAGGCCAGCCACCCGCTCAGCGATGGCATCGAGGGCCGAGAGGAAGATGATCGGCACGCAGGATTCCGCCCTTAGCCGCCGGCACACCGCGAAGCCATCGAGCTTGGGCAGCATCACGTCGAGCACGACGAGATCGGGCTGCTCCTGGTGGAAGAGGGTGAGGGCCTCTTCGCCGTCTTCGGCACACACCACCCGATAGCCGGCCAGCTGCAGGCGCATCACGAGCACGCGGCGCACCGCTGGCTCATCGTCCACCACGAGCAAGGTGGCGCGGTGGCCCTCCGGCCCAGACGCGGCTCCCGACGCCTCACCGAGCTGGTGCTGGTCGCCGAGGGCCATACGCACAACAGGTGATGAAGAAGCGCAACGATACATCTCAGGATGAACCCTTCGCAGCCCAAAACCCCTGAAACCAGGGCTATCCGGGGAACTCTTAAGGATTTCTTCCGGCCCGGGGTTTAACGGCTGGTCTGCCCGGCGAAGCGTCCCAGCGCGTAGGCGTTCCACTGCCGCTCCGCCTCCGCCAGAGCCGCATCGCTGCTGATCTGGCCGAGCATCGCCCGCTGCAGCTGCGTGTACACAATCGCCTGCAGCCGCTTCACCCCGGGGCTGGCGGGCACCAGCACCCCCGCCTGAGCGAGGGTGTCTGCCGAGAGCAAGCGGGCCTGCTGCACCAGGGCCTCCGGCTGGCTGGCTGGCCGCTCCACCTCGAGCTTGCGGCGCAACTGCTGCAGCGCCCCCGGGGAGGAGGGCAGCACCCGGGCCTGCTCAGCGAAACGCTGCTGATTGGCCGCATCGGTGAGGAACAGGGCGAACGCCGCCGCCTTGCCCGCCACCTGGCTCTGGCGAGGAATCGCCAGGGTCATCACAGCCACATTGGCCTCACCCTTGGCGCCGGTGAGCGGCGGGTAGGGGCGGGTGGCCGCTGCGATCTGCGGAGCGTTGGTCTGGATGCTGCGCAGAAATTCGGCGCCACTGCCCACCTGGGCCAGCTCACCGCTCTGATACAGCTCAATCGCCCGGCGGTAGCCCTGGCTCACCACCTCGCGCGGCAGCAGGCCGCGGCGATACAGGTCGGTCCAGAAGGCAAAAGCTTTGCGGCCAGCAGGGCTGTTGAAGGCGGCCCGCTGATCGGGGCCGAGCAGGGTCACCCCCATCTGCACCAGGCTCTCGAGCAGCTCGGCGGAATCGTCGGGAACGACGGTGACGAACAGGGCGTAGCGGCCGGTGCGGCGCCGGACGGCCTCGGCGTAGGCCGGCACCTCCGCCCAGGTGCGGGGCGGGGCGTTGTAGCCCGCCTGCTGCAGCAGCCCTGTGTTGGCCAGGGTGATCCGGGCGGTGAGATACCAGGGGATCGCGAACTGCTGGGGCTGACCATCGGGCCCGGCGCTGCGGCCCGCCTGCCAGATCAAGGGCAAATAGGCCTGAGGAGCACCCGGGGGGAGCACGCCATCCAGCGGCAGCAAGCCGCCTTTGCTGGCCAGGTTCGCCGCGAAGAGCGGATTGAGGTTGACCACATCGGGCGCCGTGCGGGCGAACACCGCCGCCAGCAGCTTGCGCTCCACCGAGCCCCAGGGGATGTCGGTCCACACCACGCGGTAGCCGGGGTTCTGCTGCTCCCAGGCGGCGATCACGCCCTGGAGGTAGCTGTTGAACTTCGGCGCCAGATCCAGGGTCCAGAACTGAATCGTGCGCTCAGAGACAGCCGGCGGCGCCGCACCGCGGCAGGCGCTGAGACCCAGAGCCAGCGCAGCACCCGCCGCGCCAGCGGCGAGCCGGCGCAGCAGCGAACGGCGGCGCAAGGCAGGCCGGCCAGTGGTGGTGAGCTGACGGGTCATCGGTTCAACTCCTCAGGTCGGCGATGCGGCGCCAGCGCAACAACAACAGCGAGCAGAGCACCGGTGCCAGCAAACCAGTGATCAGGCTCTGGGCCACCAGGGTGTGCAACCCGGCCTCCACCAGCGGCAGTTGGCCGGCCCAATAGAGCTGCAGCAACAGGCTGGCGCCGAGCAGCAACGTGCCGAGCACAGCCAGTAAGCCCAGGTTGTAGCTGCGCTCGATCGGCACACCGCGCCGACCGATCCGCCCCCACCACCAGCCCAGAAGCATCAACACCGGCACCTCGCTCGCCAGGCCCAGGTGCAAGCCATCCAGCACCAAGCCGAGGCAGAGGCCAGCGATCGCGCCGGAGGCAGGCCCATCCACCAAGGCCCAGGGCAGCAACCAGAGCACAGCCCAGCTGGGAGCCACCCCGGCAATTTTCAGGAAGGCCGGCGACGCCAGGGTGAGCAGGGGCACCGCCAGGCCCGTGGCCCCGCACCAGCGCTGACGGTGCAACACCCCCATGGCTAACGGGTCACCACCTGCACCCAATCCACCGCATCCACCGGCGCGCTGAGCTGCACCGCCGCATCCGGGGCCGGCGCCAGCGACTCATTCACGCTCTGCACCACACCCACCAAGAGATTGGGGGGCACGAGGGTGCTGGCGGGGGAGGTGGTGATCACATCACCGGGTCGAACACCGGTGTCGTTCTCGAGAAACTGCAGCCGCGGTCGGGCCGTGCCCTGACCCACCAACAGACCATGGCGCTGCACCCGGGCCACCCACACGCCAAGGCGGCTGCCGCTGTCAGTGAGCAGCTGCACGCGGGCGGTGCTGGGGGTGACGCTGCTCACCCGACCGATCAGACCACCCGGAGCCAGAACCGGATCACCGGCGCGCAGGCCATCCACGCTGCCTTTACCCAGCTCCAGCTGCTGCCACCAGCCGCCGGGCTCACGCGAGATCACCGGCGCCGACACGCGGCCGCCACCGCTGCGATCGAGCGTGAGCAGGCCGCGCAGGCGCTCGTTGTCGCGCTGCAGCATCTGCAGGCTGGCTTGATCCTGCAGATGCTGGGCCGAGCGCAACCATTCCGACTGCGCCGAACCGGGCCAGAAGGGACGGCTGAGCAGGGCATAGGCATCCATAAAGGCAGCCCCCTTACTCAGCCGCACAGCCAACAAGGCGAGCAACAGCAACCACCAGGGCCAGGCTTCAGCGACCTTGCGCAGCAGCGGGACGCGCAGGATGCGTCCGGGCATAGGGATCAGGCGGTGACGCGGCTGAAGTCAGGCGTATCGAGCACGCGCTCAAGCCGCTTGTAGTCCTCCAGCACCATGCCGCAACCGTTGACCACGCAGAGCAGCGGGTCTTCGGCCACGTGCACGAGGATGCCGGTCTCGTGGCTGATCAGATCGCTGATGCCGCGCACCAGCGCGCCGCCGCCCGCCAGCATGATGCCGCGGTCCACGATGTCGGCCGCGAGCTCGGGCGGGGTGCGCTCGAGGGTGCGCTTCACCGCCTCCACGATCACGTTGAGGGGCTCGGCCATCGCCTCGCGCACGTCGCCGGCGCGAACGTTGATGGTGCGGGGCAGGCCGGAGAGCAGGTGCAGGCCGCGCACATCCATCGAGGTTTCGTCGTGCACCTCATCGGGGAAGGCGGAGCCGATGCGGATCTTGATCTCTTCGGCGGTGCGCTCACCCACCACCAGGTTGTGCACTTTCTTCAGATAGACGCTGATAGCATCGCTGAGTTCATCACCGGCGACGCGCACCGATTCGCTCAGCACGGTGCCGCCCAGCGACAGCACAGCCACCTCAGTGGTGCCGCCACCGATGTCGACGATCATCGTGCCCACGGGCTCGGTCACAGGCAGACCGGCACCGATGGCCGCCGCCACGGGCTCATCAATGAGGTGCACGGTGCGGGCACCGGCCAGACCGGCCTCACGCACGGCACGGCGCTCCACACCGGTGACGCCACTAGGAATGCCGATCACCAGGCGGGGGGCAACGATGCCGCGGCCTTCATTGCCCTTCTGGATGAAGGTTTTGATCATCTGCTCGGCGGCGTCGAAGTCGGCGATCACGCCGTCGCGCAGAGGACGCACCGCGCGGATGTTGCCGGGGGTGCGGCCGAGCATCAATTTCGCCTCGTCACCCACGGCCAAACAGCTGCCGCGTTCGAGATCGATGGCCACCACTGAGGGCTCCTGCAGCACGATGCCCTTGCCCGACATGTACATCAGGGTGTTGGCCGTTCCCAGATCGATGCCGATGTCGCGGGAGAGCTGGAAACGTTTGAAGAACACTGAGGGGCCGCCTAGCGGCGCGAATCATAGGTGGGATGCCTCGATGGAACATCCGGGCCAAAGGGTGGAACTCTCCCTATGAAGCAGCTCCTCCACGGACTGCATCATTGACCCAACGCATCAGCAGGAGAACGCCATGGGCGTCAACTCGATCACCCTTGTCGGCCGGGCCGGCCGCGACCCCGAAGTTCGCTACTTCGAATCGGGAAGCATGGTGGCCAACCTCACCATGGCCGTGAACCGCCGCTCCAGCAACGACGAACCCGACTGGTTCAACCTGGAGATCTGGGGCAAGCAGGCCCAAGTGGCCGCCGACTATGTGCGCAAAGGCTCCCTGCTCGGCATCATCGGCAGCTTCAAGCTCGACCGCTGGACCGACCGCGCCACCGGCGAAGAGCGCAGCAAGCCGGTGATCCGCGTGGATCGACTCGAACTGCTGGGCTCCAAACGCGATGCCGAAGCCGCAGGCGGTGGCTATGGCGGCGGCGGCTTCAGCGGGGAGCCCACCGAGGAGGAAGTTCCCTTCTGAGGCTCAGGGCTGCCGTCAGTGGCTGGAGTTGCGCTTCTTCCAGGTGCGCAGCCCCAGCCAGGCGGCGGCAGCGACCACAGCAATCACCAGGAGCACCTTGATCGCTTTGGCGACAGGGTCGATCCAGAGCTCAACATTGGCGTAGCCCTCGCCGAGGGCCATACCGGCCAGGGTGAGCAGCAGGGTCCAGATGAGGCTGCCGGCGGTGGTCCAGATCAGAAACGGTGTGATCGGCATCAGTTCGATGCCGGCGGGCACTGAGATCAGGGTGCGGATGCCGGGCACCAGGCGACCCCAGAACACCAGGGCTGTGCCGTAGCGGTTGAACCAGGTGCGGGTACGGTGCAGATCCTGGGGGCTGATGCCGATCCAACGGCCATGGCGCTCGAGCCACTGCTCGAGGCGCTCCTCATTGATCAGGCGGCCGATGCCGTACCAGGGCAAGGCACCGAGCACCGTGCCAATCAAGCCCGCGAGCACCACCGGAATCAGCGCCAACTGCCCCTGGTGCACATAGAAGCCGCCCAGCGGCATGATCAGCTCTGAGGGGATCGGCGGGAAGAGGTTCTCGAGGAACATCGCCGCAAAGATGGCGCCGTACCCCATCCACGGGTTGGCCTCGACTGCCGCACCGATCAGCTGCGGCAGCTGTTGCACCAACTCTGTGAGTCCCATTCGGCCTGCGTGTGTATGGGCTGATTGTGCGGCATCTGCCTACAAAAATGCGCCGCAGGCGGATCTCCTTGGAGATCCATCTGCGGAGCGCGATCAGGCCATGCACACCCGAGGGCGTGCGCGAAGCCTGTTGATCAATAGCGGTAGTGGTCGAGCTTGTAGGGACCTTCCACCGGCACATTGATGTAGGCGGCCTGCTCGGCGGTGAGCTCGGTGAGCTTGGCGCCGATCTTCTCGAGGTGGAGGCGGGCCACCATCTCATCGAGGTGCTTTGGCAGCACATACACCTCTTTGGCGTACTGGTCGCCCTTGGTGAACAGCTCGATCTGAGCCAGCACCTGGTTGGTGAAGGAGTTGCTCATCACGAAGCTGGGGTGGCCGGTGGCGCAGCCCAGGTTCACCAGACGGCCTTCAGCCAACAGGATGATCCGGTTGCCGGAGGGCAGCACGATGTGATCCACCTGGGGCTTGATGTTTTCCCAGGTGTATTGCTTCAGCGACGCCACATCGATCTCGTTGTCGAAGTGGCCGATGTTGCACACGATCGCCTGATCCTTCATCTGGATCAGGTGCTCGTGGCGGATCACCTGGAAGTTGCCGGTGGCGGTCACGAAGATGTCCACATCGCGCACCACGTCGTCCAGACGCACGACGCGGTAGCCCTCCATCGCCGCCTGTAGGGCGCAGATCGGATCGATCTCGGCGATCATCACGGTGGCGCCAAGGCCGCGCAGCGACTGGGCCGAACCCTTGCCCACATCGCCGTAGCCGAGCACCAGGGCCACCTTGCCGGCCACCATCACATCGGTGGCGCGTTTGATGCTGTCCACCAGCGATTCGCGGCAGCCGTAGAGGTTGTCGAACTTGCTCTTGGTGACCGAGTCGTTGACGTTGATCGCCGGGAAGGGCAGCTCGCCACTCTTCTGCAGCTGATACAGACGAGCCACGCCGGTGGTGGTCTCCTCGGTCACGCCCTGGATCTGGGCCTTGATGCGGGAGTAGAAGCCGGGTTGGGCGGCCAGCTTCTGGCGGATGCTGTTGAAGAGGGCGGTCTCCTCTTCATTGGAGGGGTTGTCGAGCACCGAGAGATCGCTCTCAGCCTTGGTGCCCAACATCACCAGACCGGTGGCATCGCCGCCGTCGTCGAGGATCATGTTGGGGGTGCCGCCATCGCCCCACTCGAGGATGCGGTGGGTGAAGGCCCAGTACTCATCCAGGGTTTCGCCCTTGTAGGCGAACACAGGAATGCCAGCAGCTGCGATCGCGGCGGCGGCGTGGTCCTGGGTGGAGAAGATGTTGCAGCTGGCCCAGCGCACTTCGGCGCCCAGAGCCACCAGGGTTTCGATCAGAACCGCGGTCTGAATCGTCATGTGCAGGGAACCCGCGATGCGGGCGCCCTTGAGGGGCTGCTCAGCGCCGTACTTGCTGCGCAGAGCCACCAGGCCCGGCATTTCGGTTTCGGCGATCTCGATTTCCTTGCGGCCGAAATCAGCCAGACCGAGGTCGGCGATCACATAGGTGCTGGTGCTCTGCAGCGCAGGCGCCGTGGGGGTTGCCACCATGAACTTGAAGGTTTGGAAACTAGAAATATCTGCAGAGACGCCGAGGCTTCGGGCTCGCGTGGGGGCAATCTACCGGGATGGAATCGCGCAGCGTGTTGTTGGCGGATGCCGCCGCCACCCAGGCCCTGGGCCAGGAGCTCGCGGCCCTCTGGCTCCGCCAACGGACTAACTGCAGCGCGGGGCAACAACCGCCGATCCTGTTGCTGCAGGGCACCCTCGGCGCCGGCAAAACCTGCCTGGTGCAAGGCATCGCCGCCGGCCTGGGCATCGAGGAACCGATCACCAGCCCCACGTTTGCCCTGGCGCAGCACTACTTAGGCCGTGTCGGTTCGAACAACAGCACGGCGCTGGTGCACCTTGATCTCTACCGGCTTGAGCAAGCCCTCGCGGCCGATGAACTCTTCGCCCAGGAAGAAGAGGAAGCGCTGGAGCTCGGTGCCCTGATGGCCGTGGAGTGGAGCGAGCGGCTGAGCTTCCGGCCCGATGGGGCCTGGTGCATAAGCCTCGCGCTGGTGGATCCCGATCGTCCGGAGGCAGGCCGGCGGGCGGAGCTGAGCCTCAATGAGGCCAGACGCTAAGCCAGGCGCGCGCTAAACCCGTGTGGCGAGAAAAGCCTCTGCCTGTTCATGGGTGGGCTGGGGGTCGATCGCACCAGCGCCGCTGCACACCAAGGCCCCACAGGCGCTGGCAAAGCGCACCGCCTCGGCGCTGCCGCCATCGAGCAGTTGGGGCTGGAGGCAGAGCTGGTGCAACAGCCCAGCCAGGAAGGCATCCCCTGCTCCAGTGCTGTCCACCACCGCCACCGGATAGGCCGGCATCACACCGCTGCTGGAGCCGAAGCACCAGGCCACCTGGGCGCCACCATCGGTGACCACCACCGCTGGATGCTGAGGCAGGCCAGCGCGGATCACTACGGGATCACGGCTGCCAAACAGCCATTGGGCCTCTTCAGCGGCCAGCTTGATCAAGCCAGCCTGCTCCAGCAGCGGACGCATCGCCGCCACGGCCGCCGGCGTGGGCCCGGCATCCGCCGGAGCACTGGCATCCCAGAAGGTGGGCCGCCAGTTCACATCCAGAGCGATCGCCACATCGGCGTCAACGGCCAACTGCACCGCAGCCAACAACGCTCCCGCAGACAACGCTGACGCCAGAGGAATCGTGCCGATCTGCAGCCAGCGAGCACCCGCCAGCAGGGGCGGCAAGGCCGCTTGCACCCCGCTGGCCTCAAGGGCCTGATCGGCAAAGCCATCGCCCTGATCACCGGCGAAGCCGCCGAAGCTACGGTCGCCGCTGGCATCACGCCGCACCAACACAATCCGGCTGGGGTGGATGGGATCGCGCTGCAGGCCGCTGAGATCCACACCCCGTTCACGCATCAACTGGTCAAACGCCGCACCAATCGCGTCCGACCCAAGACGGCCCACAAAGGCGGAAGGGGTGCCAAGGCGAGCCAATGCGCAGGCCACATTGGCGGGGGCACCGCCCAGGCGGTCGTCGCACTGCCCCGGAGCTTCGGTAGCGGGATCACCGCCGAGGGGACCGAGGCGATCCACCAGAGCTTCCCCCAGACAGATCACCTGCGGCGTAGGCCCAGCAGCCATGGCTCAGGCGGCCTCAGGCCGCTGCGGCACTGCCCTCAGCTTGCAAACGCTCCAGCAAGGCGGCAATGATCCGCGCATTGGCTGCAGGAAAGGGGTAATCACCCAGCTCGGTGGGCTCCACCCAGCGCACCTGCTGGCTGGCCAGAGGCTGGGGTTCACCGCTGATCCAGCGGCACAGATGCACCACAAACCGGAGCCGCTTGTGGCTGTAGGCGTGCTCCAGGGTGATCAGCTCCTCACCCACCTCCGCTTCGATCGCCAGCTCCTCCTGGAGTTCGCGGGCGATGGTGGTCTCAATCGGCTCGCCCGGTTCCTGCTTACCGCCCGGGAATTCCCACAGCCCGCCCAGCAGGCCCTCATTGAGGCGCTGATCAATCAGCACCTGGCCCGATGCATTGCGCACCACCCCCACGCCGATCACCTGAAACGGGAGCTCGCGGGGGGCGTCGGGCACGGGGAAGGCGGCAGGGTCGCCGGCAGCGTAGGCAGCGCACTGAAACTGCCAAGGGCACTGCTGGCAGCGGGGATTGCGAGGGGTGCACACCGTGGCCCCCAGATCCATCAGGGCCTGGTTGAAATCCCGCGGCCGCGCCGGATCGAGCAGGGATTCACTCAGGGCCCAGAACCGCTTCAGCTCCCGGGATGGAGGCCGCTCGTAGGCGATCAGCCGCGCCAACACCCGTTTCACGTTGCCATCGAGGATGGCGAACGGGCGATTGAAGGCCGACGACAAGATGCTGCCGGCTGTGCTCCGGCCGATGCCGGGCAAAGCCAGCCAGGTCTCCAGATCCTGTGGCCAGGCGGAGGGCAATGGCGCCTGGGCCTGCATCTGCCGGGCTCCGGCCAAGAGCCGCCGGGCACGGGAGTAGTACCCCAGGCCCTGCCAGAGCAGCAGCACGTCGTGCTCTTCAGCGGCGGCCAACGCCGCCAAAGAAGGGAACGCCACCATCCAGCGCTGCCAATAGGGGAGCACCACCTGCAGCTGGGTTTGCTGCAGCATCACCTCCGCCACCCAGATGGCGTAGGGATCGAGCTGTTCATCCGGGGCGGGTAAAGACCCATCCGGCTTCAGCTTCCAGGGAATGGTTTGGCGGCCGTTGTGCTGCCACCAGCGCAGAAGCTTGAAACGGAGCTCATGTAGCTGATCAAGAACGAGCTCAGGTTGCTGAGACGATTGCTTGGACAATCGGCTGATCAGATCAAACCGCCACGTAAGCCTGCACGTTTTCGCTGAGGCGGCGCAGACCAGCCAAACCATCGCGCTCGAGGTTGCGCACACGGTCGCGGCTCATGCCGAGGATGCGGCCGATGCCGGTGAGGCTCATCGGCTCATCGGGTTCGGGCACGTCGGCGCAGGGAATGCCGTAGCGCATCTTCAGCACGCGGCATTGCAAGTCGGGCAGCTGCTCGAGCAGATCGCGCATGTCGCTGCGCAGGCACTCACCATCCACCAGCTCTTCCGGCTGGGTGCCAT
>NZ_JACVZV010000033.1 GCF_014654725.1 Vulcanococcus sp. Clear-D1
CCAAATGCTGACAGCACCGCCAAGAGCTACCAGGGCAGACTTTTAGGCGGCCCTGGTGTTTGGCTGGATCAAGCAGTGGAGCGGACTGCGTCAGTTCAAGCTGCGCGGCACTGAGAACGTCAGCGCAGTGTTTGGTCTGCACGTGATCGCCTACAACCTGGTCCGGCTGGGCAACCTGCTCAACCCTGCAATGGAGGCCGCATGAATGGCAGGTTGCCCAGAGGTGTGGCCAGGCAGCAGCGATCAGAGAGCCAAAACAGCGCAGCAGGCCTGAAATCGGCCGCATTGAGCCCCTGAAACGTTGAAACCGAGCTCGAACGGAGCGTGATCAGCGCTCAGAAGGGAAAAGCGCGCCTTCTCAGGAGGTTTTTCAGCAAACTCCTAATAGGCCCTGATCCGAGGGCTTCTGGCCTGTCAAGCGACATTGAAAAGTGAGCCAGATCCGACACTGAAAACTGAGCCACCTGTGAGTTGAGCTGCTGGGCTGATGCCTGGGCTGTTGGGGCTGCTCGTTTGGGTTGGTTGCTGCTCATGAGCGGTTGTTCGGATGGATGGTTTCAGGTCTGCTGTTGGCGTTGGCTTGTTCAGTGCTCTGCGTCAGGACAGCTCAGCAGGCGGTGGCGGAGAGGAGCCGCCGCTGCCTGCTGAGCTGGAGCCCCCCGCCTGCGGGCGGAATAGACCGGATCGGCGCTTCTCCCTGAGCCGGTAGCTGTCGCCCCGGGTCGTCACCACATGGCTGTGGTGCAGGAGCCGATCGAGAATGGCGGCAGCGACCACCTGGTCACCGAACACCTCATCCCATTCCTCCACCGGGCGGTTGGAGCTGATCAGCACACTGCCCTGCTCGTAGCGGCGTGAGATCAACTGGAAGAACAGGTGTCCAGCCTCTGGCTCGAGGGGTAGATACCCCAGTTCATCAATGATCAGCAGCCTGGGCTTGGCGTATTGCGCCAGACGCACCTCCAGCGTTCCCTGCTGCTGGCCTTTCACCAGCGAGCCCAACAGCTCCATGGCGGTGGTGAACTGCACGGAGTAGCCACGGGTGACGGCCTCACGGCCCAGCGCCACCTCCAGATGGGTCTTGCCCACACCCGGCGGTCCGAGCAGCACCACGTTGTCGCCATTGGCCACCCAACGGCAGGTGGCCAGATCGCGAATCTTGCCGGGATCGATCGAGGGCTGCGCCTCAAATTCGAATCCCTCCAGCGTTCGCACACAGGGGAAATGGGCGATGGTCATCGCCATCGCCAGTCGGCGCTGTTCCTTGCTGGCCACCTCGGCGGCACACAGCCAGGCCAGGGCCTCGCGCAGGTTCCAGTTGCGCTGCGCTGCTTCCTCAAGCAGTCCATCGAGTTGATCGCGGATGGCGCCCAGCCGCAGGCGGCTGAGCATGGCGTCGAGGTCCTCCACCATCCGAGCGATGTCGTTGGCGTCACCGGCCGCAACCTGGGGTTGTGAGGAGGTGATCGCCCCCGTTGCCGCTGCGGTGGTTTGCGGTTGCTTGCGGCCTGCCATCAGCCCACCTCCGCCACCACAGCCGCGTAGTCGCTCAGCGGTCTGGCCAGCGCGGAGCGCCGGATGGCATCCAATGGGATCACGGCAGCACCGCCAGCATGTTGGGCCTGCGTGGCCTAGATCACCCGCTGCGGCACCAGGCGGGCCTGCTTTGCCCTTGCAACGCTAAGAGCTGCAGCAGCGGAGCCGAGTCACTCAGGCGAGCGCTCAAACCCGGCTACGCCGGGTTTGAGGTCCCCAGGGATTGACACCACTCACGATGGCGCGGGCTAACAGGCTACAATTACAAAGCAGAGGGGCTGAATTGGCAATGCAAAACACTTATGAAGGTGACACTAAAGATTTCAACAAGGCAGGCTCGTCAATTCTAGTCGGCGAAGGGGAACCTTCGCCCCCGATCGCAAAGAAAATTAAACGCTTACTTCGGAAACAAAAAATTGAGGCAGCACGTGCTCTCTTGCAAAAGATAGCGACTGGAGATGATAGCAATATCCTGCCCGAAACTCTAGCCAGAAAACTAACCTTCCTTGTCAAGCAGAAAGAGCTGCAATTACAAGACAATCCTCAGCAGAGCTTGCCTCGTATTCGAAGCTCCTCGCAGCTTGTCGCGAATGCTTATCAGCTATGTAAGAAAAATAAGCTAAAAAAGGCTACTAGACTTGTAAAAAGGATTGACATTCTGGACATCAATGAGCCTTCTGTTATTAAGAAGCTTCATTTTGTATGCAGGAAATCTTTTGACTTTCGTAGCGCATCCCAGCTAAGCCTAAGGCTGCATGATCTTTATCCTGCTAACCTTGATTACCTTGCTCAGCTTATCGAGGACCTGTTGTCGATCGCGAATTTTTCTGCATGTAGAGAGTATATCGCACGAGCTTCGGTAGAAAACCCTCGTTTTCTCAAGCTGCGGGCTCAAATAGATAATGCTGAAGCATTATGCGTCTCCCACAAAACTCGGTCAACCCAATTAAGATCATCAAGGCCCGAATGCGACGTGATCGCCATAGCATCAGACGAAGCTCCTTATCTCCCTGATTTTATTCACCACTATATTTACCTTGGATTTAAGAATATTTTTATTGGTGTAAATAATTCAACAGATGCCACTCTTGCTCTTGCCAAGAAAATCTCGCAAGCATATAGCCAAGTGCACATCTTTGATGTCGATGAATCCATGCGGCGCTTTAATCAGCGCGGAGCCTATACTGAGTTATGGGGAAAAGCGATTAGTCTCTCGACCTCAACGCACTGCATGTTTGTTGATATTGACGAGTTTTGGATTGGATCACCTTTCCCAACGACGATTTCTGATTACCTTTCACGTTATCCTGGTGCCGAAGTCTTAACATTTAATTGGGTTAACTGTTTTGAAACGCGTGAATTCTCTGCACCCTTAGATTTTGAGGATGTTGACTTGAGTGTCAAGTCAAACTGCAAATCAATCGTATCCTACAGCTCTAATATTCTGGAACTTCGATGTCATTCTCCCATTTTAGCAGCAGATACATCAGCGCCGCATTGTATTGATCCTTTAGGTTCGTTAGTCCGATCTTCATATGGCCCTATCGGCTTTACATTGCCCACGTCCTTTTCTGTTACTGCTAAAGATATTGAAACCGCGGAACTTTCCTTTGTATTTCACAGGCTCACAAGATCCGAAACGGAATATTGTTATCGTCTTTTGAAGCCTCATGCCAATCAGCTAAAAGGACATTTACAGTCCAAGAAAACCGCTCCTTTTAAGGCCAATAGATTTGGCTATAGAAATATACAGGGTTTAAGACTTCCCGATAAATCAATAAGCAAGTTGTTCCCTAGTGGAAGTATTGAAGCCTATCACAACTCTTTGTCTCAGTTTCTAGTGACGTGCGATGTCGAGAACGACTTATACGTCGCAAGAAAAGCAATCAACCACGAGGCTATCATTGAGCGCCTACAAACAATAGACCCATTGGAAATTAAGAATAGTCAAAAAATCTGGACCAAGTCGTTTAGTGATACTGTATTTATCGATTATCTTGCTGAGCGAATGCTCGCTTCTGATTCGACCACGGCTTGAGTAGGCTTGAGAGCTTCTGCCAAGGATTCAGTGATATATTCATGCAACCATAGTTTACTTTCTGACTGCATCCAAACCCATGGAATCATCCTCACACTCTTATGTTAAAGTTTTCGGAGAAAGAAACACCGGAACTAATTGGCTATGTCAACTACTCAAGGCTAATACTTCTATGACGGTGCTTGGGGATGGCGGAAAGCCAAACTTTAAGCCTAGACTAAAACATATTCTGGCATCTTACCGTATCTCCGACGCACTAGCTCTAAAGCTCATCAAGGAAAAGCTACTCGACGCGGAACGCGAACAGCACTATCCACTATACTATGGATGGAAACATGCTGCAATAGACAGCTCCCGAATATCATCGACTGAACGCTTTCACGACACACTATTTTTATGTATCGTCCGCAATCCATGGCGCTTTGTAAGCGGCCTGCACAAGAGGCCGTATAATCTTGCGCCGCCCCCAGTTAGTAGTTTATCGGATTTTGTGTCTGCCCCCCTCTTGCTGAATTATAGAGACGGCATTCCCGATCTATATGTGAGCAATCCGGTTGAAATATGGAACAAGAAAGTATCTTCGTACTACAATTTCTATGAAGATCATCCGATAAACGTCCGTGTAATCAGGTACGAAGATCTCGTCGCGAATCCAGAGATAATCAAAGACCAGCTCTCCGGCCTGACTCAATTTAAGTTTGACAGTATTAAGATTCCCAAGGACTCAACCAAATCTCATCGTGGTGACGCAAAGACCTACGACGACTACAAAAAGGAGGTTATAGCCTATGATCCTTGCGAATCTCTCGGAAGAGAACTTGCTCACAAGATCTTTTCACTGGTCGATGTTAGGTTAATGTGTCAAACCGGCTACGATAGCCTATACAATCCTATCGTCGACTAGGGGGGCCTATGAGAAGAAAAGCGAAGTCCAGTAGAAGTATTCTCCCTATTTACCTAGTGATCTTCTCTCATGTGGGTTGAAAGTATGGCCTTCATCTTTGTGTGCTAGTGAAGACAATCCCGGCTCTCATTTGAGTTTGTATACAACAAATATTGCATCGTGCTTAATACGCGTCTTGATCGCGCAAATCTTGCCGCTGGTCAAGTAGTGCATCCTGAATAAAGCCAGCGGCAACGTCTCTTTGCGTCGTTTAAATCCTGCAGTCCGATTTCCCTGATCTGAGAGTGAACAGGGATAAATCACTTGCTGTCATTCGCAAGGCGTATAGATGCTTGCATAATCTACGATAGATCGATGCAATTGACTGGTCATGTCATTCGTCATAGTGGGTACCTGGTTGTTCGCTACAGTTGAATCTAGTGCAAAGCACTTGCTCTCCTGAGTGCTCCATGTGCTCGATGGCTGCCTTTGGGATGGGGCACCCAGACTCCTTCAAGAGAGAGTAATCAGCTTATCAATTCGGGCAACAACAGCTGCACCCCCTGCATGGTAGCCGCAATATGCTAGGATATACCAAAGATAAAAAGCGTTATGACGTTAATTAGTTTTTGTGGTGTGACAAGAACTGTCCAGAACGCAAGGCAAGTCACTAAAACCCTTCTGAGAGGTATTGATTGGAAGTGTGAGCCACAATCAAGGATTGCAATCCTATCCGCAAATCAATCGGAAGCAGATAGCTTTTTGGAGTGTGCTGCGGGCACGGTCCCCGTCCAGCAAGGCAAAGTAATAACTGATGGTCGTGTCAGTTGGCCTCTAGGAGAGACTGAGGCTCTTTTGGGGGTTTTAACCCCCAATCAGAATGCTGCTTTTCTACAAAGGATATATGGCTGCAAATTAAAGCGAGAAGAGCAACTCCAGCTTATTCGCCAGTTGTCTGATTTTAATGCTGATTTATACGACAAGCCATTAAAGCTTTCAACAAGCGCTATGAAATCAAGATTGCGATTGGCTATTTCTCTCGCCTTTGATTTTGACCTTTATGTAGTACCGAAAATGCCTGCTTGGCCGTTTAGGTCCTCCAATCTTCGAGCGCAGCGGTTTAAAGCTGCTTTTGAGAAGGCTACATTTGGCAAAGCCATATTGGTGAGTAATCCAAATCCCTTTTTTCAGGATGCCTATTGTGACAAGGCTGTTGTCATCGAAAATGGTTCTCTGGCTTTGGAAGGAGATCTTTCGTTCTGTCGAGATTGGCTGAATGAACGCGTGAGTAAGTCAAGGGAATATGTTGAGATCCCTCATTTCGAGGAGCCTCTGAGTGCATGACGTTCTTATGATCCATCTTCGAACAATACTTATTAACATCTTGCTCCAAATACGCATAGTGCTTGCCTTGCAAGATAGGGATTTGCTGGAGAAGTCTGGCAAGGGAGTTATGGGGGCATTTGGAGTAATGCTTGAGCCGCTGATCTTAATTGCCACCTTGCTTTTTTTTCGCCTTGCTCTGCGTCTAAAGGGAATTGACCTTGTTAATCCGGTCATTTGGATGTCAATCGGTGTATGCCTATTCAAGCTTTTTCTGGATGTTGGCCTCAAATCACTTAGTGGTGTAAAAAAATCACAAGATGTCTTCTTTTATAGGCGAATCCGCCCGCTTGATACGATTTTGGCTTCAGCAATGGTTGCAACTCGTATCTATGGGACTGTGTTGACTCTGATAATTCTTTTGGTTTGGGCATTTACATGGCAAGTCAAGTTTGACAACCCAGGTGAAGCTGTTGTGGTTGTCTTATTTACAGTTTTGCTGGCGCTTGGTGTTGGTGTTAGTGCTTTAGTCATCGGCCACCGCTTGCCGTGGTTTAAACTCGCTGTTCGATTTGGGCTCAAGCGTCTCTTGCTTTGGACCTCCGGCGTATTCTATGCTGTTTATCTGCTCCCGGGTCCTGCTCGTCCATTCGTTACTTGGAACCCTCTTATTCATTCCGTAGAACTTTTCAGGCATTCAATAAATATCGCTTACCCTGTTCCAGGGATTTCATTGTCATACTTATCTGCTTGTGCATTGCTTACATGCGGCTTTAGTTTGTTGTTTTATTCTCTGAATGAAGATCTCTTGATTTCCGATGACTGAAAACTGTAATGCCACGCAAGCGGCGCTCCGGACACGCTCTTCTTCAATCTTCTACGGGATTACGGCTTTGCGCCAAAAAGTAAACCGCAATGCTCTCCAAGATTCCCTTACTTTCTGCAAAAACTCTGCACGGACACTGAAGCCTTGGCTTGGGATGATTTTTGTGGGCGCTTATGTTTCTGTTTCTGCTGTTTATTGTTTTTGGGTTGGGCGCGATCGCTATCAGTCGATATCTGAATTTGTAATCCGTCAACCACTTCCTCCCAATAGCTCCGGTTCATCTCTGCTGTCTCCAGCCCTTGGTAGTCCCACGATCCTTGGATCCTTGGAAGATGGTCGTTACCTGCAAGCATACCTTGGATCGTATGAATCGATGCGTCGACTTTATCCAAGTCCAGGTCGTCTCGAACTACTCTACGCACCTAACTGGACGGATCCATTCACGGGCTTGCGAAGAGGTGCTAACCGTCAACAGATTTTGCAATTTTACCAAAGGCAGCAATCTGTAGTGCCCCAAGAGCTATCAGGCTCTGTAGTTATTGCAACCAATGGCTATACGCCTCTGCAGGCACATGAGCTCAATAGATCTCTGCTCGCCGAATCGCAACGATTTGTTAACATTGTTAACCAGCGTATCAGCTCTGACCAGCTCAGGTTTGCAGAGAGTGAAGTAGTCAAGGCCCGGTTACGTCTTGATCGGGCCAATAAGTCACTTAATCTCTTTCAGGCTAGGCATGGCCAGCTGAATGCTGTTGCAGAGCAGGATGCAACGACAACCTATTTGGCGGCGCTTGAATCGAGGCTTGTTGATTTGAAGGTCCAGGAAGCCAGTCTGCGTCGTCAGTTCCGTGATCCCCAGGCTCCTGAGGTTGTCTACGTGGCCGACCAGGTTCGGGAACTGAAAGAACAGATTGCCGAGGAGCGACGTAAGGCAGTGAATCCAGGTGAAAGGGATTTGAATCGCTTGGCGATCCAAGCTCAAAATCTTCAAAATGAAGTAACATTTGCTAGCGATGCGCTGAAAGCATCGATGCTTGCAGCCGATAATAGTCGCATAGAAAGTCAACGACAGTTAAAATTCTTGATAATGTTGCGAGATCCTGTTCTCCCTTCCCAGCCTGAGAGCAGTTGGCGTTGGAAGGCTTTCCTCGCAAGTGTTGGGGGGTTAATGGTTGTGTGGGGTGTGGGCGGATTCTTGATTGGGGTTGCCAAACGCTCTTAGCCGATGATACGCAATCCTGCAAAACCATGTCATGCTATGATCATGAGTAGACTTTGTCCACCAGATGGCTTCAAAGAAGACTAAGCGACCTCGTAGTCAACTCATTTCCGCCGTCCAACAAAGTCCGGTGTCGGGCCAACCGGCTATTCCGCTTGCCGAGGCTGGTTTAGTGAAGAAAAAGCCCTTCTTAGACCTCTGCCGGCAGGCCGGATGGACTCCTCAGCACCTGCGAGAGCCAGCTGGTTCCAATCAGGAGTTCACACAACTCTTGATCAAGGAACTGGTGGCGTGCCGAGAAGCAGGAGAACTTGCGCTCACCTTGGGGTTGTGCGACGCCGCCGCTGCTCGGGGACTTAAACATTCGCGCATTGCGGCTAATCGGGAACGTGCTGTGCGCGCACAGCAGAAGTCTGAATCTGTACCTGAGACCTCTCCCACAAAAAAGCGGCCACGAGGTTCCAAGGCAGAGTCTCCCGCGAAACGGTCGAAGAGTTTGTGGAGACGCTTATCAACCGCGCTTTCACGGAATGCTCCGTCAGCGCATGAAGCTAAGCAGCGTACAAAGCCAGCAGCTCCGTCGACTTCCAGTGCAGCATTGGAGGACCAAACCTCACCTTCAAAGCGCGAGCATCAGCTTGAGTCTCTGAAGAGCGTTTGCCTGAAGAGAGGTTGGGCCCCTCAATGCCTCCAAAACGCTCCTGATGACGACCTGGCACTGAGCTGCGCTCTCGAGATGCAACGCTGTCGCCAGGCCGGACAGCATTCCTTGGTAGTCGCTCTGGCGACGGAAGCGGGGGTGCTGGGTCTCGATCATCCGAGAATTGAAGAGAATCTCAAACGATCTCGTGCTAAGGCCGTTAAGGCCAGCGTGCTGAGTCAGGCGCAAGCTCTACTCGACACAAATCCACCCTCTTGTCACGCAGCAGCCACATTGTTGGCTGATGCCTTGGTCCATGAACCTGACTCTAGTGACTACCGCAAACTGTTAGAGAAGGCTGTTCGCCTGGAGATCACAGAACGCAGTGGAGATGCACTGAGTCCCGAGATCCGTGATGCCACGGTTGATCTCCATGTTAACGAACGATTGCTTGATGCTCTCCAGCGGGTGCGAAGTTCAGATACTGCTACGGGTTGATCCCGATGCCAGCTTGATGGCATTCTGTGCTAAGTGATTTTGCCTGTCTAATAAGTTGGCTTGTTCCCGGCAAACAAGGAAGCAACGCTCGAGCTCTTCCTGTACCTGGTTCAGTTGCAAGTTTGTTAGCACGGCTTCTTCCTTGGATTCGTTCAATTGGGTAGCTAGCCTCTCTCGCTCAGCCACAATCGTATTGCTTTCTTCCTGTACCTGGTGCAGTTGCAGGTTTGTTAGCACGGCTTCTTCCTTGGATTCGTTCAATTGGGTTGCTAGCCTGTCTCGCTCTGCCGCAAGCGTATCGCGCTCTGCCGCAAGCGTATCGCGCTCTGCCGCAAGCGTATCGCGCTCTGCTGCAAGCGTATCGCGCTCGGTCTGTAGGTTGGCTCTATCACGACTACTAAGGAAGTAATGCTCGAGCTCTTCCTGAACTTCGTGGAGCTGCAGCAAAGTGAGTTCGGATTCGTCGTTGGACTCCTTTAGCTGATTAGCTAGTTTGTCTCGTTGGGCAAGTGCTTCATCTCGCTCACTATTGAATAGCTGTAATTGGCTGAGGTGTTCTGCGTGCAGCCTATTCCAGTTCTCCAAAAGTGCCTCTGGCGTACATGTGTGGAGCAGGCGTTCGAGATACGTGCTGTCTGGTTGGTGACCCACCAGCTCGGCTCGTAATTCCAGATCAAGGTAGCTTTCGAGCACATTCGGAAAATCTTCCAATATTCGGACCACCAGTTGACCATCCAGTGGTGTGATTTCTGGCTGCAGTTGCCTGTGTGCGGCCAGCTCCGCATCGATTTCGCCGTCTCCACGCAACCAAGCATTGAGCGATGCTGGATCGATCTGTTCGAGCCTCCATCCGCTGATCAATCGACTCCCAGCCGGTAGAGATACCAGGCTGGAATACGCCTTGACCAGCTCTTTCGTGGTGGGTGCACATTGCTTGCGCTGAATCCAGCTTGCTAACAGTCGATCAGGGCTGTCATAGATCCACAGGTCAATCGACTGATCGTCTGGAGTCCCTTCAACAACCTCAGCATCGCTTAGTCGTTGCTCGAGGCCGCTGAGGAGCGGGTATGGGGCGTACCAGTGCAGCATTAGTCGTCCTCCAAGATGGATAGATACTAGGATGTCAACGAGTCTTTTTCGCGCTTGGGTGGATCACTTGATCTCGGTTGTCGTTGGTGCTCCCAGTCTGGCTAGCCATTTGCCGATCGGCCCTGTTCTTGTCATCGATGCAAAGGCCAGCCGTTTTGAGGTGCTTCGCGCCAGCGGTGCTGACGATCTGTCGTGCGCTGAAGCCGTACTGACTGAACAGACCGATGAGCTCGTGCAGTGGCATTGCTACGCCGATCATCGTTTGGATGGAGTTCTGCCAGTCGATCAGTTGCGGACTGTCTTCCCCAATATTACAGACCCTGAGATCGTGACGTTCTCCGGTCAGCGACTTGATGGCCTCCTCGATGCATGGCAGCAAGAGCTCACTTCGTTTCGAGCGACGACTCCCCTCTTACAGCTGATTGTGCGTCAGGGCAGCCCACTCGCAGCATTGGGTGGTCTTGGCCTCTGGGAGCGGCGCTTGCAGCGCGTAAGATTGATTGGATTCGCGGCAGATCAGCTGTGGCGACCAGTACTGGAGTCATGGTTGCATGAGAGAGGATTTGCGTCGGTGGCTGATCAGCCGTTCGCTTGGGAGCGAGATCCTTTGGTCCTTTCGAGATTGGAGTGTCAAGAGTTGATTCTCGAGCGCAATCAAATGGAGCGCCGCGTAATGGACCTTGAGAATCGTATGGCTCACATCAATCAAGAGCTTGATGAAATCACGGCGATGCTTGATGGTTCAGAATATTTAGTTGCTGCAACTCCTGAAGGTTCTTCTTGATTTCTTGGTTGAATGGTTTTCCATGGCTCGCAAGCTCTAGAAGCGCGATGCACTCTGAAATCCTGCCGTTTGTGCACCCTTTTAATGTAAGCGCACATGCCCTGAAAAGTTTTGCATTTGTGTTGGTTTTGTCGGATTGGAGAACTGCGTAAAAGGTCCGATGTATGAGTTCAGATGTGTTACCACTCCAGGATTGAATTTCACCCTGTTCGGTGAGCCACTCTGATAGCTTAGAATATATATTGTCGTCTAGACTGTTAAGCCACGCTGTAAGGGTTGTGGCTGCCTGCGATTGGTTGTCTGGTGGTCTCGATGCAGTCGTGAGCAGGTCCTTGGATTTGATGTACTCAATATCCTGCAGGTCGAGGTAGTCGAAAAACAAGTGTTTATCGATCCTGGGCGTGTCGACAAAAAGTTTCGCCAGGAGATTGATGAGTCGCCGTCTTGTGCGACTCAGGGCCGCATCCCCAAACTGTAGTGGACTGGTTTGGTTTAGGTGAAACAGTATCTTGGTCGCGGCTCCACTCAGGGATTCATTGCGCCGCTTCAGCCTGATTTGGTTAAAGTCAAGACCAGCGATTGTGCAAAAATCTTGTACCACGCAGCCATTGTGCAAAGCCTGCCTATCAAATGAGCGAATGTAGACGTTTTCTGAGCCTAGTACCTGTTCCCAGATGCCAATTCTGGCCTCGATATGTTGGCTGATTCGACTAGGGACCTGCTTGCATCCGCCTTTGACCAGCTGTTGAAATGCGCTGGCTGCATAGTCGAGGGGGTCTCGCACATAGGCTACTGCGATGATCTGCTTGCAGTTCTTGCGCAAGAATCCAACCAACGCATTGGCATCAGGCTGGCTCAGATGGCTGATGTCTTCCCCTGAAAAAATGATCGTGTCGTGGCTAGGTCTGGATAGCTGAAGCTCAAGTTTGCGAAGAGTTTGCTCTTTGGTTTCTCTGATGTGCTCGCGGCTGGCGCCTTGTCTAGTCCAAATATGATAATGAGCTGAATTGTGGGAGAACGCGGTGTACAGAGGAATGCTGTGATTGATCCAGCCTAGGTCGGCGTAGAAGCGAGTGCCGTCGTCGTAACCCTCCAATGAAGCTTGAATAGAGCTGCTGCCAGTTTTGTGCAGGCCGATATGCAGAATGGCCTTTTCAAGCATGGTTATCCGGCTGGTCTTGTGCAGCATGGTAAACCAGGTGTTCCTGGATCTTGCAAGCTAGATCTGGGTTGTGACGTCTTACGACTTGATGCCAATCGCTGATGTCTTGGCCTGTGGGATTATCGCGTAGAAGGCTCACCTTAATGAAGGGGAATCCTTGCTCTTCAATTAACTGCCTCCAGTCAAAGTGGAGGATATTGCCATTGGCATTCTGGCTATAAAGGCTGGCGAGGGTGAACCCACTCTTGTGGAGATGCACCGGCAGTCCGACTTCGCATTGTTTCACAAGATCACGCTTGGTCGGCCAGACTTGTAGATTTTCCCAGAAGTTGGTGAATGCCTCGCTTTGGATCACTGGATGGCGATAGACCATGAATGCCGATTGCAGATGTGGTTGGTAGAGCAGATTGTCTGTGAGGCCGACCACATCGGCTTTGCAGCTCTGAAGGCGCTGGAAGAGTGGTTCCAACGGGAGAACTGGACCGTAGAAGCTGTCGTTGGTGAGGATTAACTCGCGGCAGTTTGGCAAGTCGTCGGCGCAAAACCTGAGGGCGCTCATCCAACTGCCGAAGTCATAGCCCTCATTGCGGCGAATCAGCACAATTGAACAGAGGCGCTGGAGCTGCCGCATGGCCCTAGGTTGTTGGAGTAGGGCGGGAGTCGCGCCAACAAAGATCAAGTCAGCATGAGCTCGATAGGCTTGAAGCAAGGGAAGTAAATCTCCCCTTAGCCGTCCATCTTCGCTGAACTGGGCGAACACCAGGAGTGGACGACTGGGCTTTGGTCGATAAAGCGGATCTCGCCAGCTGTACAGCAGCTGCTCTCTTACCCTGCCGATGGGTTGTACTGCTTCACCTCGCAGTTCGTACTGGGTTGTGCTTGGTAACAGCAAGGTGCTGGTTAGCGGATCGCCATTGGCGTAATGGTCGGCGTGGTGATGACGTAGTAATCCTTGCTCGCGCGCATGGCGAGCCAAGCGTATGCCACTTAGATCCTTGCCGCGGCTGACTGATTCATGGTGGATCAGCTTCGGATCTGGGGTGACCACAATGCTCCCACCCGCGCGCCGAAGCCTGAGGCAGAGGTCAACGTCGTTGAAGGTGATTTCGAATTCTTCATTAAAACCGCCGATGGCGTCAAACATGTCGGCTCTAACCAGCAGGCACGCTGCTGATGCAGCGCTGAATTCCTCCTGAACCAGCAAAGGTGTGAGCATCTGGAGAAGGGCTTGTTCTGCTATGTACTTTCCAGGCTCCCGGAGGCATCCGCGCTCGCCGCTTGTGAGAATTACTCCCTGATGTTGAATGCTCCCATCGGGATAAAGCAATCTGGCTCCTACTGCTGCGGTCTTGGAGTAGGCGAATGGATCCAAGAGCCGTGCCAACACATTTGGGCCTGCGAACTCGACATCGTTGTTCAGCAATAAGAGATGGCTTCCGCGACAGTGTGGGCGAGCTAGATTGTTGAGGCGGGCGTAGTTAAATGGTATGGGAAGGCGTAGGATCTCAACGTCTGGCAGTTCACGTTGCTCTTCTATCCAGCTTAGGGTTGATGCATGCTCGCTGCCGTTGTCGATCAAGATCAATTCGTGAGGTACATCTCCAGCGAAGCGGCGAATTGAGCTCACGCACGCTTTGGTGAGCTCCAGCCCATCACGAAACGGGATCAGGATCGAGATCAGAACATCTTCTGGCGGCTTGAATGCCAGGCGTAAGCACCCCCGCAGAGTGGGGTGCAGTTCCATTCGACCACCAGGCGCGAGCAAAGTGCCTGCTTGTCGCGAAGCAATTTGGAGAATCTCTTTGCAATGGCTTTCCTGAATCGCAAGGCGATCACGCGGTGTCGCCACATCCGGAATGTTGGGATTGGTTCGCAGGTTGCGCGTGAGTAACGCCTCTGAATAGTGGCCAAGTGGTTCTTCTCGCTGGGCCAGCTGCAGTGCGAGGTGTAGTAGCAGTGCATGTAAACAGCTGACGTGCTCAGGTAGTTGAACGCTTTTCATGGCGCTTGCCCGCAGGCTCACGAGCCCCCCCAGCGCTCCACGGGTGAGGAGGCGTAACGGAGTTGGCGCTACCCGGCATTGCCGGTTCCCCGCCGGTGCCGCATCATCGATGGCCCACTGGAGGAGCTCGTCGCTGCTGATTAGGGCCGCATTGGGTTGGGTGGCTGCGGCGACAGCTATGCGTCCACACGCGTGTGTATCGAGCTTGTCGCTGACATGGCAGAAGCTCACTAGAGCCTCGTCTGTCAGCTCGGCCAGTGACTCCTTTACTTGAGATAGCTGGCCTGGCATAACGCCGATGACCTTTGACCAGCCACCGCAAGCGGCCTGTCGTTGGGCACTTGCTTGATCTGCATCCAAGACCACCAGCAGTTGGTTCAAGCTCTCCTGAGATTGGCTGGGTATTTTGTGCTGGTCGTGGTTATCAGGTGTAGGCAGGAACCGGTCAAGCACCTTGCTCGGGGAAACGCCGCTGCGAAAGAGCTGCCAGCCCCTGCTGGCAAGGTGGCTGAGTGCACTCAGACCCTGTTGGCGAGAGAAGTTTCGTTCTGTTGCCCTCAGTTGCGCTGCGTAAGCGGTAAGGGCGACTGGTGGGATGTCGCTGTAGAGGGATGCTTGGCCTGTGAGGATTAATGAGAAGAGCGGACTGGATATGAGTGCATCCGGATCGGCGAGATCCGGATGGGCCGCCAATAGTGCTGTGTTATTGATTCCGGAGTTGGCGGGTTGCCAATGATCGGGCGCGGCTAGGAGTTGAGCCGGCAGCAAGGATGGATGGAGGTATTCAACCGGTATCTGGGGGCAGATGGGTGTCAGCAGCTCCCTCCACTCAGCTGCCGAGATCGGCAGGCGGCGATGCCGTTGCAGCAGTCTGATTAAGAGCTCAGGCTCGCCGTCTCGTTGCCTAGCGAGAGCGCGCGAGATGCGCTTTCGCGCTTGATCAGCATCCAGAGAAGCAGTCGCCAATGCCAATGATGGTGCAACCCTTTTCACCATAGTCTAGGTCGTATGGCTGACGCGGTCTGGACAGATCCTTGATTCACCAGTGATTCAGCCGACTGACTTATTGGGTTGTTTGTCTGGAGGGTTAATCGGCGCTGGATGTCTCATGTTGTCCAGTTGGCAGGCTGAAAAATGATTTTCTTCCACATTGACCCCGCCTGCAAACTCCTGTCCAAATGCCCCACGAACGCTGCTGACGCACCAAGTCGTAGTGTGCGCTACGTTCTGCAATCATTGCCTTGGTTCATGATAAATGTTCGCTAGTAGTAATGCACTTGCCAAAAGTGTAGATCAGCACTGGCGATCCAGGAGTCTGAGCGCCAGCAGATTGGACGGTCCCGAGGGAAATTTGAGTCGCCTCGGCGTAGCGAGGTCGCGCCCAACTTGACCACTCCAAAGCACGCCAGTATCAATAGCGTTTCATCCGTGGAATCACGGTCCCCATCTCACCGTCCCAGCGCACTTCGATCCGCTCTCTAACGCAGCCGCATGCCCACGCCCCCGCGATTGGCCCACAGTTCTTCCAGCCGTGCCCGTTAGCGGGCGCCCATGGTCTCGAAGGACAAGCGCGCTCGATAGGAGGCCAACACTGGAGGGGCTCGGCTGGGTCTGGAGTGTGTGGGTCCGCCGGAATAGCCAGACGTCCCGCCGCTATCTGCCGGCAGGGCTCTGCCGCATGCTCCAAATCCGGTTCTGCGCAGCTGTGGCCATCAGCGGCAGGGATACGCACCCCGGGGGATCGGAGCCGGCCACCAGCAGCTCGAGTGAATCCGGCTACACAAGCTGAGCTTCATGTCAGAGAGATGCCATCCAGCGAATTGGCCCGGGGTATCAGGCCAACTGTTGATCTGCGGTGATCAACAGCATCGCCTCGGCTTTGGCCTGAGCCAGAAGCAGGCGATCGAAGGGGTCGCGGTGCAGCAGCGGCAGGTCGGCGACGGCAGTAACATGATTAGTCAGAAGGGGCAGTTCCTGCCAGCCCGCATCCAAGAGTGCACGCCTTAGCAGGGCAGGCTGCACATCGAAGCCGGCGCGATTCAGCCCGGCTTTGATCACCAGCTCCCAGAGGCTGGCCACACTGAACAACGGGATCTGAGCAGGGTCCTCGAGCATGGGGCGAGGCCGGGCGGCAACCGTTCCGGTGACCCCATGGCTCACATGAGCTAGTGGGTATCGAGCAGCAGTTGCACAGGGGTTCAGAGGCCTTCAAACAGCTCGGCGAGGTCGCCGCTGCTTAGGCGATCGAAATCATCAGGAACCGAGCAATGGCCCTGCAGCAGCCCGAGCCGCCGAAGCGGTGAAGGCGCCGCAATGAGCTCTGAGAGAGGCGACACGCGCACCATGGGCCTGCCGGCCTTGCAGATCACGAAGCCTTGGCCAGCTGCAGCTTCCTCCACCAAGCGGGAGAGGTGGGTCTTGGCCTCGTGCATGTTGACTTGGCGCATCACCAGCACCCGTAGCACTGGTTCAACTTAGTCGACCAAGAGGGTGGGCGAGCCACGGCTGTGGCGCTGAGCTCATGCTCACAAAGGGATTGGCTGGTTGTCTAGCTGTCCATCCGCTTGAACGATGATCTGCGCACCATGCGCGCTTGAAGATGTCAGCACGGCTGACGTGGTCACGCCTGGCGAGCTCATCGAAGTCTCTGGCGCGTTGCTCGTTGAGAACAACGTCGAATCGGGGGGGGGACTTGGGTGTGGCCATCAGTTGCGGGGTGCCAGCGGTCCGCGTGACTCGACCAGACGGATTTCACCCGGATGGGTCCGGAACAGTTCTGGTTGAACCGATCCGAACCTGGCAGGCACCTGCCAATGTGGCCTGGGCCAGCGAAGCCACAGGCTGTGGGTGCCACAACCCACTTCACGACTTGCTGCAGGGCTCTAGCCCAGCGGGCCCACTGAAATCAAGAAGCGCGTCCGTGGTGACCTCCAGCAGCTCGAGCGGAAGGGGCCTGGACGCGGGCGATGGCGGCTTCGTTCAGGAATCTATAGCGCAGGTTGAGCAGGCGCAGGGCGACAGCAGCGGCCCCGGCGGCGCGCCCGCGAGCTTCGCCTGCTTCGATTCACTACTGGGCCCAACGGGTGTGGCGCAGGTGATCGGTGGGGATGTTGATCAAGGCCATGATTTCCTCGTGAGTGAGATGGGGAAACCGCTCCCCCAGGATAGAGACAACGATCTGGAGCAGGTCGGGGCGTGGCTGCAGGATCCGATCAGTGGCATTGAAGATGTCGGTTTTGGGCAGCACCGGCAGGGTGAGCAGACTGACCAACGGATCAAGCCCTGGCTGCTGGCCGAGCTCGTCCAAGCTGAGCCAGTTCACATCGTTAAGGAACGTTTGCAGCTGACGTGGCAGTTGGCCAGGGCCAAGCTTGAGCCGACGGTGGGGCACCTGCGTGTGCAGCTGGGCAAAAGCGAAAGCTCTGGGCTGCCAGCCGGTGCTTGAACCCCAGCCTGCTCTGCATTTGCACTTCCAGCAGCGCCACAGGCTGCTCGGGGGCTCCGTTCTCGTTGCCCCGCGCCCAAAGCACTCCATCGAGGTGGTGGTTCACCGCTTTGAGCTCCGACGCATCAAAGCGGTAGAGCGCATCGCCAGGCGCATCCGCCCCAAGACTGGCTGCAGCAACAGCTGGCAACAACAGCGTGATCAGATCGGGCGCGCTCTGAAACAGGCCATAGAACCAGTGATCAGTTTTCAACGCTCAGCCTCCAGCCACGCAAGGCGCCACGAAGAGCGCCATATCCCAATCACTCACTAGTGCGCCAATATCAGTCGCGGTGTGTCCGAGTAATTACCGCCCCCGAGTTCACAGCCCCGCCGGACTCCGGTCCGCCCGCCAGCGCAGCCGCTTACCCACGCTCTCGCGCTCAGCCCACAACTCGTCCAGCCGCGCCCGGTAGCAGGCTCCCACCGACGCAAACGAAAACCGCTCCCGATAGCCAGCCAACACCGCCGGATCCCGGCTGGGGTCGGCAGCGAACGGATCCCGAGCGATCGCCAACCGCCGCGCCGCCACCTGGCGGCACAGCTCCGCCGCATGCTCCAGATCCGGTTCCGCCCAGCTGTGCCCATCGGCGTAGGGATACGCGCCCCGGGGAATCGGAGCCGACCGCCAGCGCACGGGATGCGCCAGCGGACCTGTGCAGAAATCCGTGTTCCCCCCGAAATCCGTGGCGATCACATCCACACCCAGCTGCAGGGCTTCTGCCATCCCCCGCCCGAACCCCTCCGAGCGGTGCAGCGACAGAAACACATCACAGCAGCCGTACAGCGCCAGCAACTCCTCCCGAGGCAGGCTTTCGGCGATTAACACGATCCGGGCGTCCTCCGCGGCGCGGGCCTGCAGCCACTCCCACTCAGCGCTGAAACCCCGGGGCGGGAAGGTTTTGATCAGCAGCGCCACCTGCTCCGAAAGGGGATGGTCGTTGCACTCCCGCCCGTAGGTGACCGGCAGGTGCGGCAGGGGGAAGGCCAGCTGGAACGCCTCCAGCGCCGCCATCGGGTTCTTGCGGATGGCGGTGGAGTTGAGATCGAAGCCATAGCCGAACAGCACTGCGTCGCCGGGCAGACCGTGGCGCGCCCGCGCAGCGACGCGAGCCGAAGCACCGCAGAACCGTTCAGGCTCAGTGATCTCCGCCGCCATCTGTATCACCTGCAGGGTCAAGCAAGCGTCAGCGGCGGGGGCAGCCAGCGCGGCGGCCGTGAAGCGGCTGGAGGGCCAGAGCTCATCGGCTACGTGCAGCAACGGCATCCAGGCCTCAGGCCACTGCTGCGTTTCCCAGGGCCAGCTGCTGAGGGTGTAGCGCTCGCGCAGGGGATCACAGCCGTTCTGGCGTAGCCAACGCGCCTGGATCGGGGCCGCCAGGCACACCAGATTGAAGGCAAAGGGACCACCGGCGGGATCGCTGCAGAGCAGTGGCTCCAGGCTGCGATCGCTGCAGGCAGAACCGTTGGCGGCGGGGTGGTGAATCACGCAGCAGGGCACACCGGCGGCCTGCAGGGCGCGGGCGGCCATCCGCACGTCTTCCCCGATGCCGAACACCTCGAAGGCATGGCCGATCAGGTTCACCCCGAAGGGCCGCTCCCGGAAGGGCCTCTCCAGCGCTGGCGCCACCTCAAGGCCGGCGGGTTGCCAGCGGCAGCGTTTCGTCTGCGGCGGCGGGGGCGGTTCGCTTTGGAGCCAGGTGTGCCGCAGCTGCTGCAATGCCGCCGGGGCCAGCCAGGGCATGGCCTGGTCCACGATCTCCTGGAGATGCTCAGCCAGGCTCTGGCCCTTGGGCAACGCTGCGATGCCGAGCTGCAGTTCCAGGGCGTAGTTGTGCAGCCGCTTGGCATCGGCGGATCCGAAGTGGCGGGCTAACAGCTTTGTGGCCTCCAACGCCACTTGAGCCCGCTGTTGGCTGGTGATCGTGGCGCTATGGAGGCGGGTGCGGCCCTGCAGGTGGGGCAGGTAACCGATGCGGTGGGGGAAGGCGGCGAAGGCGCGCAGCCAATAGTCGAAATCGAAGGCGGTGCGCCACTGCGCATCGAAGCCCCCGAGCAATACGCCCATCGCGCGGCGGAACACCACAGTGGGCTGGCAGATGAAGCAATGGGAGCGGAAGCCGCCTAGCCTTAAGGATGATGGGAGGGTGGGGTAGCGCTGGGTGTTGCCTGTGTCGTCGTTGAATTCTTCGCCTTCCCCGTAAACCATCAGCCACTCGGGATGGGCGTTGAGGGCCGCCACGGCGCGGGCCAGAGCACCCGGCGGAGAGAGGTCGTCGGCATTCAGCCAGCCGATCAGGGTGCCGCGGGCGGCGCGGAAGGCCTGGTTGAGTGCGTCTGCAGGGCCGGTATCGGCACGGCTCACGATGCGCAGACGCGAATCTTTAGCTGCCAGAGCCTCAAGAGTTTGCAGGCTGTCATCGCTGGAGCCGCCATCGGCCACCAGCAGCTCCAGGCACTCCGGCTGCGCGAGCACCGAGGCCACCGCCGCCTGCAGATACTGGCCTGCATTGCGGCAGGGCATCAACACGGAGACGCAGGCGCTGGGCAACCGCTCTTGCTGCAGACCATTCACCAGTGAGGCCATCACAGTCGGGTCGAGGAAGCGGCACCTGCGACCAGATCAGCCTGCCCATCAGAGCTGTAGCAGGCGCCGATCACAATGGAGGCCTCCAGGAGAGACGCAGCTGAGAGCAACCGCTCGCTTGCTCGACGATCTCTTCGTTGAAGCTGTAGCGGTCAATCACCGTCAGCCTTGGCAAACCACTGTTGTTGTAGCTCAGGGTCATGTCTGCGGGTCTGTCGTCGTGGCTGGCCTGATGCCCACTGGTCAACCGGGCCTGTGCCTTCAGGTGGTGCATACGCTCTTTCAGGGCCACAGCCAAGCCCAAAACAAGCTCTCCGAAACGTAGCTGCCGCTCGCTGTTGGGAGACGCGTGAGATTCTGGGGGGGCACTCACCGCAGCGAGCAGGGCACCTCGCCATGGACCTGTGGTGGTGTTTTGCCGGCGCTGGGTTACCTGGGATGGGCAGCCCTCAGGCACCAGCAAGCCACAATGCTCCAGCTTCCAGCACGATTATCAGGTGCAGGAACTGCAGGAGCTTGCCCTGCGCAGCTGGCAGGCCAGCGGTGCGCAGGTGATTCGACACGCCATGCCTGCGGATGCGCCCCATCAGGTGCCCCTGCCGGCCAAGGTGATCCTGCAGCTGCGTGCAGCCCGTTGGGTGATTTCAATCGATGACGACGACTGGCTGGCGCCTGATCTGATCAACGCTCTGGAAGACCCAGCCATCAGCCGAGCCTGGCTGGCCACATGGCCATCACAGCTGATCTACATCCACCCTGATCAGCACCGCTGCACAGACCCGTTTGCAATCCTCCCGGAAACGCAAGCAAGCACCTGTCCAAAGCTGGTGAGAAGCAGCTATGCGCTATCCAGCCACATGATCCGACGCTTGAGCGATCAGGAGCTGGAGCTGGCGTTGATGCAGCACGGTGAAGCCAGCCGCTGGCGACAACAGATCCCCAGAGGTCTGCGCTGGGAGAGCAGCATCTGCCACGCCGTACACCTCCGGCATCAGGCGACGGCGGGTTCAACGTTTTATGGATCGTTGGACCTGAGGCTGGGGAACTTCGCTGGCCGTCGCTCGGGATTCGTGAGAGCGAATTGGGCCACGAAGCTGCTTCAGGAGCTCGATGCAATGCACCTAGAGCTCACGGGCGGCCACTGAGCAACGGCTTACAGATCCGCAAGGCCGCCTGCCAACGAATCTGCAGGCGTTCCGCCGGAGCGTCGTCGTTGATGCGGATCGGCACAGAACGGGAGGGCTCTGCTGGGCTGGTGGCCGCACCCTCCACAGGGGCATCCGGCAACTGCTGACGGGTGCGGGCGCTGAGCACAGCCATCGGGTCGCGCGGAAAGGCGCGCACATCCGGAACAAAACCAGGCAAGCCATAGCTCTGCCAGAGCTGCTGCCCGGCGCCCTGTATCGCCTGCAGCGGGGAGGGTCTGCAACGAGGGCTTCCAGTCGATCCGGTTGCGCGGGAACTACTACTTCTGTTTCGCGCACGAACAGTGGGATTCACTTCTGCAATGGACTGAGCTCCTCAATCAACACCGCCAGAGCCTCACTCAGCTGGAGCCTGTTGCGGGCGGTGTCTGCGAGGAGGAATCGGCATTGAGCAACAAGGCATCGAGCCTGGATTCGAGCTCGGCGAGCCGCTTGTCCTCTTGCTCGAGCAGCTTCAAGCGCTTCTCGCTCTCTTGCAGCCGCTTCTCGCTCTCGAGCGATGCGATCCTCAATCTCTCGGTTTCTTGCTCGATGTCGTAAACGGGACGCCAGTTCAACATCGCCAACAAGCGCCGCCAGGGCGGCAAAGTGGAGACCCATTCCGATCTGGTGAGCGGTCTTGAGGCTGGCGAAGCGGAGGAGATTGTCATCGCCGTAGTTCGTGGTGAACGAAATCAGGAGCAGCAGTGCGCCAGCCAGGAGTGTTGACCAGCCTTGACGGTCAAGCAGCCGCGGCGGCGGCAGATCGGACGGTGCCGAGGGAACTTCGACTGGCATCACCGTAGCGAGACCGCACCCGACTCGACTACTCAACAGTACGTCAGTACCAGGTCTGGTGCATCCGTGGATTCGCGGATCCACAGGCGCCATCTCTCGCAGCACCCCCGGCTCCAAGCCGGGCAACAAGCTCACACCCGCCACGGGCGATCCCCGAGCAGCACCCCACAGATCCGCAAGGCCGCCTGCCAGCGAGTCTGCAGGCGTTCAGCAGGAGCTTTGTCGCCGATGCGGATCAGCACAGCACGGGAGGGCTCGGCGGTCTGGAGGCTCCGGCGCACACGCAGCGGCAGCTCGGCCGGGCTGGTGGCCGCCACCTGCACAGGAGCATCCGGCAACTGCTGACGGGCGCGGGCTCTGAGCACAGCCATCGGGTCGCGCAGAAAGGCGCGCACATCCGGCACAAAACCAGGCAAGCCATAGCGCTGCCAGAGCTGCTGCCCGGCCGCCTGCATCGCCTGCAGGCGAGGGAGATCGGCAGCGAGCGCTTCCAGGCGCCCGGGCAATGCGGCCACGGCCTCCTCTGTTTCAGGCACGAACAGCGCCGCCTGTTGCCACAGCTCGGCATCACCGGGCAGCCAGAGATGATCCGCAAGGATCACCGGGATGGCGCCATAGCCGAGTGCCTCCCAGAGGCGGATCGCATTGGGGCCGGAGCCGGATGGACACAAGGCAAACACGCTGCGCTGCACGGTCCTGATTGGGCGGCTGACCAATCCACCTGCTCGCGCTACACAGCCTGTTCGTGGTGCCACTCGGCGCGATGGGCAGGGGCTGCCGGTGCACAGCGTCGAAGTGGCGCACAAAGCAAACTTGGTGAACCAGGTCTGGGAGCTGGTGTTGCAGCAGCCGGCGGGGGGGCAAAGAGAGAGTGGTGCTCCTCTTGCGGCCACCATGGGATGACGCCTGCCAAGGGAGCCTGGGCCAGCGTGGCCTCAGGGGCTGGGGGCCGAAACCCACCTCACGAACTGCAGCCTGCCTTGAGCCCAGCGCTCAGACGGTGTGCTGAGCCAGCCACCGCGTCAGATCAGCGGGGCCGCCGAAATCCAGGAGCGCCTCGGTGAGGGCCTCCAGCTGCTCCAGCGGCATGGCCTGGATGCGGGCGGTGGTGGCTTCGCTCAGGGGGCCGCAGAGCAGGTTGAGCTGGCGGAGCGCCAGCTTGGCTTCTCCTAGGGCTTCGCCCTCCTGGCGGCCGCGTGCTTCTCCGCGTGCTTCTCCGCGAGCTTCGCCTTCCGCCATCCAATCCTGGGCGAGACGGGTGTGGCGCAGGTGATCGGTGGGGAGATTGATCAAGGCCATGATTTCCTCGCGAGTGAGATGGGGAAACCGCTCCCCCAGGATAGAGAGAACAGCCACGACAAGATCTGGTCGTGGTTGGAGGATCTGATCGGTGGCGCCGGGAATCTCAGGCTTGGGCAGCACCGGCAGCGTGAGCAGGCTGACCAGGGGATCAAGCCCAGGCCGCTGGCCGAGCTCTTCCAGGCTGAGCCAGTGCACACCCTCAACGAACCCCTTCAACTGACGGGGCAGCCGATCAGGCCCCAGGTTGAGCCGCCGGTGGGGCACCACAACCACCACCTCCAGGTGCAAAACCTCCGGATGCAACTGGAGAAAGCGAAAGCTCTGGGCTGCCAGTCGGTGCTTGAAGCCCGGCTTGCCCTGCATCTGCGCCTCCAGCAGCACCACAGGCTGCTCAGGCGTGCCGCGCTCATTACCCCGCGGCCAGAGGACGCCATCGAGGCGGTGATTCACTGCTTTGAGCTCAGGCGCTTCAAATCGATAGAGCGCATCACCCGGAGCATCGAGCCCAAGACTGGCCGCAGCAACACCCGGCAACAACAGCGTGATCAGATCAGGCGCGCTCTGGAACAGGCCGTAGAACCAATGATCCGTCTTCACGGCCCAACCCCCGATCGCCGGCGCCATTCACAACCAACAACCACAACGGCCGCCCACGAGCAACCACCGCATAGTACGCCCGTATTATCTGAGTGCCCGCAGCGGGCTCAGCGCGCCAGCCAGGCCCCGCCTTCGGCGGGCACCGCCAATCACTCCACCCCTTGCTCCAACCCAGGCGACAAACTCAACACCCGCCACGGGCGATCCCCGAGCAACGACCCACAGATCCGCAAAGCCGCCTGCCAGCGAATCTGCCGGCGTTCAGCAGGAGCATTGTCGCCGATGCGGATCAGCACAGAACGGGAGGGCTCGGCGTTCAGGAGGCTCCGGCGCACACGCAGCGGCAGCTCGGCCGGGCTGGTGGCCGCCACCTGCACAGGAGCATCCGGCAACTGCTGACGGGCGCGGGCGCTGAGCACAGCCATCGGGTCGCGCAGAAAGGCGCACACATCCATCGCAAAGCCGGGCAAGCCATAGCGCTGCCAGAGCTGCTGCCCAGCCGCCTGCATCGCCTGCAGGCGAGGGTGATCGGCAGCGAGCGCTTCCAGGCGCCCGGGCAATGCGGCCACGGCCTCCTCTGCTTCAGGCACGAACAGCGCCGCCTGTTGCCACAGCTCGGCGTTACCGGGTAGCCAGAGATGGTCCGCAAGGATCACCGGGGTAGCGCCGTAGCCGAGCGCCTCCCAGAGGCGGATCGAGTTGGGGCCGGAGCCGGATGGAACAAGGCAAACACGCTGCTGTACACGGTCCTGGTTGGCCGGCTGGGCCAGCCCCTGTTCGCGATCCACCGTCAGAGGACAGAGGAAGGCGAAGCGCTCAAGAGGCGGGACGCATCGCGAGCTGGCGTAGCCGCTGCAACGCTTCTGCCATGGCAGCAAGGTTGCCTGTCTGCTGGGCGAGCTCTGCTTCTAGAGCCTTCACCCGTTCAGCCTGCTGATCACGGGCCTGCTTGACCTCCGCCGCCTGGGCGCTCTGCGCTGAGAGCTGTTGCTTCAGCTCCTCCGCTGCCTTGGCTGCCTCCGCCTTCTCTGTTTCTAGAGCCTTCACCCGTTC
>NZ_JACVZV010000034.1 GCF_014654725.1 Vulcanococcus sp. Clear-D1
TGTAAATGCTGGATCAAATTTCCCCGGAAGTGCTGGCGCAAAATTCCCCACCTCGCGGGTTTGGCGATCAGCCGTGCATGTGATTGGCGCCTCCGTTTTTTGGTGGCCGGCCGCGGCGTTTGGGCGGCGGCGGTGGGGTGATGGTTGCATGTGACCGAGTGTGTTCGGGGATCAGGTCGGCATGATGGCGCAGCCGATAGCTGGCCCCTTCGATCTGAACCACGACGGCATGGTGCAGCAGGCGGTCCAGCAGTGCGGTTGCAACCACGGGATCGCCGAAGATTTCACCCCATTCCGCGAAGCCACGGTTCGAGGTCAGGATCATGGCGCCTTTTTCGTAACGCGCGTTGACGAGTTGGAAGAACAGATTGGCGCCGCCGCTGGTGATGGGCAAATAGCCGATCTCGTCAACGATCAGCAGCGAGGCACGGGCATAGAACCGTATCTTTTCTGCCAGACGCCCTTCACGCTCGGCCTTGGTCAGGGCTTCAATCAGTTCCGCCAGGGAACAGCGGTAGACACTGCGCCCCGCCCTGACCGCCGCCACGCCGATGGCTGTGGCGAGATGGCTTTTGCCGGTGCCCGGTGGGCCAAGGAGGTGCAGAACCTCGGCCCGCTTGATGAACTCCAACTGCGCCAGTGCCATAATGCGGTGTCTGTCCAGCGAGGGTTGGAACGAGAAGTCGAAGCTTTCCAGCGTCTTGATCGGCATCAGGCGCGCGGTGCGCAGGGCCACGCCGATGCGGCGGCCTTCGCGCAGGTTCAGCTCTTCGGCCAGCAGCTCGTCGATCGCCTCGATGGCGCTGATCTCGCCCTTTTCCAGGCGACTGAGGGTCTGGTCCAGCGTTTCCAGGGCACGGGCCATGTGCAGGCTGACGAGGCTCTGGCGGATGCGTTCGGTGACCGGGATCATGCGCGGCCCTCCGGTGCATTGGCCAGACGGCGCCCGACTGCCTCATAGAAAGCCAGGGATCGACGGGCAACCGGGGTATCAGCCGGGGGCGTGGCAAGTTGAACGGCGCGCCGTGCGGGCGGGACGGGCTTGCGATGGCTGGGATCGACGCGGCGCTGGTTCTTGCCCTCCAGCACCGGGTGGCTGGCGACCAGTTGGCCGTCCTCAAAGATCCGAACCTCGGCAGGGTGGTTCTGGACCTCGACGATCCGCCGCCGCGTGGTGTCGGGCACGCTGTATTGGTTGCCACCAACCGCGACCATGCCTTCCTGGCTGATCCGCCGTTCCACGGTCAGCACCGCGTCGTAAGGACGGGCCGGCAGGGCCATAAGCTGCGGGTGTTCCTCGGCAAAATGTTCATCCACGATCCGCTGAGTGGTGGCATGCACCCGGGGATTGGCGATGGTCGTGCGCCACTCCTCGAACTGGGCGTTCAGATCGTCCATGTCGTGGAAGCTGCGGCCTAGGAAGAAGTCCTGACGCACATAGCGGAAGGGCCGCTCGACCTTGCCTTTGGTCTTGGCGCGATAAGGCTGGCAGGCCCGGGGCGCCGAGCCGTAATGGGCCAACAGCGCCACCAAGGATTCATTATAGGTCACCACGCCCGCGGCATCTTCACCGATGACAGCCGTTTTCATCCGGTCATACAGGATCTCGGTGCAGGCCCCGCCCATCGCGGCAAAGGCCGCGATATGACAGCGCATCACCGTTTCCAGCGTCTGGTTCGGGCAGAACCGGCCCCAGAGCCAGCGGCTGTGCCCCAGCACCATGCTGAACAGCCAGACCCTGCGCAGCACGCCAGGTTCGGCCTCGAACTCGATCTGGAACTCGGCAAAATCTACCTGTGCCTGCTGACCCGGTGCCGTCTCGAAGCGTCGCTCAAACTGCCGAGGCACCGCGGGCCGGATCAGCCGGAGATATTCCGTCAGCGTGGAATAAGCCCCTTCATACCCCATCGCCCGAACCTCACGATGCAGCCTGCGCGCCGAGAGCCCCGGGAAGGCATAAAGACGTTCCGCAAGATAGGCGCGAAAGCGTTCGGCCAGCCGCTCCCCCACGTCGCGCGGGCCATAGACGGGCATCTCCAGGCCCTGCGCCAGATACTTCCGCACCGTCTTGCGGTCCAGCCCGGTCTGCCGCGCAATCGCGCTGACGCCAAGCCCCTGTCGTTTCAACTCCAAGATCATCACGATCTCCCTCAATCCAACCACCTGCAGGCCCTTCCATTGGCATCAGCAGGGGTAATTCTGCGCGACCGAGGGTCAGACGGGCATGCCCGCCTGACCCTCGGTCGCGCCAAACTGGGGAAAATTCATCCAGCCGTTTTGGGGAGATTACGTCCAGCACTCACA
>NZ_JACVZV010000035.1 GCF_014654725.1 Vulcanococcus sp. Clear-D1
CTTCCCAGCGACCTTCTCCGTCCAGCATGTAATTGATCGCCTTGGTGACAGGGTTGTGCTTGGACATCCGGGCCCGCTCGGCCAGCATCCAATCATAGAGATCATGGACCAAAGGTGCGACCCGCTGCTGGCGGACCTCATGACGCGCTGCAGCGGACAGGCCATTGATCTCGCGCTCGACAGCAAAGATTGCGTCGATCCGCGTTACAGCGTCGAACGCGATAGGCGAGATTTCTTCCGCAACCTTTTTGCCCTTGCGGGCGATGGCCTTGATATCGGCCAGCTCAAAGAACTTGCGCCTTGCATGGCTCCAACACAGCGCAGAACGCACCGGACCTGGACTGCGATCTGCCAGATAAAGATCGTTGTAGCCGCCATAGACATCTGATTGCAGCACGCCGTGCCATCCAGCCAGATGTCGGGTCGGATGCTCCTTGCGACGATCTGTCGAGAACTTGAAGAGGGCGGCAGGTGGCGCGCCCCCATCCCAAGGCCGGTCATCGCGCACATAGGTCCAGAGCCGCGCCGTCTTCGTGCCGCCGCGGGCCAGAAGCGGCACAGTAGTGTCGTCGCCATGCAGACGGCCGCCGTCCAGCACGTGACGCTCGATCAGCGCATGGATCGGGGCCAGTGCAACACAGGCATGACCGATCAGATCAGCCAGAGTGGACAGGCTAAGCTCAATCCCCTCACGTGCGATCCGTTCGGATTGCCGGTTCAGTGGTTGGTGCTGTCCATATTTGTCAAAGGCGATCATCGCGATCAGCTGCGGCCCTGCCCAACCGCGCGGAATAGCGTGGAACAGGGCCGGCGGCTGGCTGATCTTTTCACAAGCGCGGCAGGTGAACTTTTCGCGGACGGTCTGGATCACCTTCCACTGGCGAGGGATCACTTCAAGCGTCTCGGTGATGTCCTCGCCCATCTTCACGATGCGATCTGAACCACAGCAGGTGCAGCTGGTCGGCGCCTCGACCACAACACGTTCACGCGGCAAGTGGTCTGGAAAGGGTTTGCGCACCGGCTTGCGCCGCGTGAAGGCGCGCACCGTGCTGGTCGTGTCCGCAGCAGTGGCCACTTCAGCCGCCAGCGCATCCTCGGTGGCACCTGCCTCCAATTCTTCAAGCTGCAATTCCAACTGATCAATCAGCCGTGCGCGGCGCTCGGACGAGACGCCGTATTTGTCGCGCCGCAGCTTGGCGATCTCGAGCTTCAATTCCTGGATCATCGCCTCCGTGCAGGAGGCCAAGGCACGGGCCTGCGCCAATTCGCCTTCCGCTGCCCGGGCGCGCGCCATTTCCGCAACAAGGGCGGCACGCAATCTGGCGATTTCGGAAGCGGCATCTGACATGGCCAATTCATACCATGGACACCACAAAGAGCCAACAAAATCAGGGCTTTTTCCGCAAATTATCCAGCCGTTTGAGGCCTTTGCGTCCAGCGCGGATTGCGCCAGTCAATACCTTCGAGAAGATAGCCAAGCTGCGCTGCGGATATCGCCACTGCCGTCCCGCTCTGGCTCACAGGCCAGATGAACTTTCCCGCCTCGAGGCGCTTTATATACAGCGACATGCCCAGGCCATCATGCCAAAGCAGCTTCACAAGATCACCTTTGCGCCCCCGGAAGCAGAAGATTTCACCCGCATGTGGGTCGCGACCAAGGCCCTGCTGGACCGCCAGCGCCAAGGTGTTCATCCCACACCGCATGTCTGTCACGCCACCTGCGATCCACACCTTCGTCCCTGCAGAAAACGCGATCATGACGGATCCAACGCCTGAACGAGCCGCGCCAGCACGACAGGATCGATCGTCGCTGCAACCGAAAGACGCCTGCCATTCACAAGCGTGATCTCGGCACGGTCGCTCGAAACCGACACAACTCCCGGTTCTGCTGCCATTGGTCCCGCTGGGGTTGCAGGGGGCGCAAGCGTCACCGGTGTGAACCGAAGTGGCGCCAAACCACCCGATAATTCTCCATTGCGATATTGACGCCGCCACCGCACCAGCAAGGTGCGTCCGATGTCGTGGCGACGCGCCGTATCCGCAATGCTCCCACCAGGGCCAAAACTTTCTTCAACAATGCCAAGCTTCTGCGCATCCGTCCACCGCCGACGGCGGCCGGTATCGGTCACAGATAGGATCTCTACGTCGGGTCTGTATCTATGGTCGGACATAACGTCGGACCTAAACGGAAAGCTTCAGCACAAGAAGACGGCCCACCGCGAAGGGTTAC
>NZ_JACVZV010000036.1 GCF_014654725.1 Vulcanococcus sp. Clear-D1
CATGCGCGCAGCCCCGGCAAGAGTGCCTGTGACACACTTTGAATCAGCCCTGGGTTCAGGGATGAGTTCCTGAATATTGAGCTGTTCAACTCGGTGCAGGAGGCCAAGCTGTTGGCTGAGCAGCACCGACTCGAGTACAACACCTACAGACCGCATTCGGCGCTCCAGGGGCGTACGCCCCTGGAGGTCATCCAGCAATGGAAAGCGGCCTGACTACCCACCAGCTCTCAGAAGAACTGGACCAGCAAAGGGGGTCACGTCAACAAGGAGTGACCAATTTTTGCCGAACTCAATGTCTACCGGCCCGGAAAGAGCCCCTACGATTGATTTTTAATCCGCATTTTATCCGCCAGGAACTCGTTGCGGTCGGCAGGCAGTTACAAGCAGCTGGTCTGATGATGTATTGGCTCTGGGGCATCATTCAAAAGCCGCATTCCACATTCAAACTGTAAAATCATATGTGACCGAAACTTGTCTATTAAATATTAATGTATTGTGCGCCTGCTTGCTAATGGCAGAAGATAATGGCTGGTTGAATCGGTTATTTGTTGGATATGCATATTTACCAAGCCCAAAAGTCGAGGGGTTTGCCCATGTATGCGAGCATCTTTTCGCTGTCCTGTCTGAGATAATCGATTACCCGATTGCGAAGCTTTGGGGGCCATTCGGGTTTCTCGATTAAAATCCTCCCCTTGTCTCCGGCTTCGTTTGCTTTTGGAAGGGCGCCGTCATCCAAGAGCTTTCCTACTTTTGGGGACAAGTCAAGAAAACGAAGCAGCTGCTTTAGGGTTGGTTTGGGTTTTTTGATCAGGTCTTCGAAGGTTAGGCAGTGGATTTGATCATCTGGATAATAGGCTTTAAAGCGTTCAAGATGCTGAAAATAAAGCGAACAACCAACAACTAACTTCTTAAGCTTTGCATTGCGCATAAGGCAATTGAAGTCGGCCGTTTTTTCGTCTCGACCTCGCAGATGTCGCCACTGCGAGACAATTCGATCCAGTGGATGACGCACAATGTAAATGAGCTTGGCATCAGGCAGGTAGCGATGCATTAGCTCGGGGGTGTGTCGATATGTGGTGAGAAGACTTGCATACATCGTGCTTCCCTCACCCCTCGCCATTTTGTCGGCTCCCTTCGCAAAACGAGATCCATACCACTCCCAGCCATTTTGATAATATCTACCAAAATACTTGGGCTCTTTGGGTTTGCTGATAAAGCAGTCTGGATGTCTTGGCAGGATATCCGTGAGCGTTGTGGTAGCCGATTTAGCGGCTCCGATTATGATGAAATTCGGAAGATGTTGCCGGATCCTTAGCTCGTCGACCTGATCTTGATGCGCGCCGTTGATGCCTGCTTTAATCGCAGATGCCAATCCGGTATCAAGAGCCATGAAGCTGAAATCTATCAATGACAATATTCTACAGGATCAGGTTTTGGTCGTTATGCCGCGCCCTCGTTGAATCGGGGGGGATTCGGAGATGAATGAGTTGCGTGCTAGGTCTTCGATATTGACATCAGTGTAGAAGATCTGGATGTCTCTACTGTATCGGTCAGCTGTTTTTCTGATAAGCTCGTCACTGTTGAAATACTCGCTTAAGTCGTCCGTTTTATCCCGGCGTCTGTTTTTCTCTGGGAGTTTACCTAGCGTAGGCAACCCCTCTCTGCGCATCCGACGCCTGAGTGCGGCCCAGTGGGCATCAATCTGCTCTAAGCGGCCAATAAACTTTGGCACAAGTCTTTCTCCTGCGCACAGAATCGTACTCTGTGGTAACAAATGAACATCTAGCTGATCATCTGGGCATGAACAAACGCAGTCAATAAAGTCTGAGAACCCCATCTGGCGGCGTAAGCCCATTTCCAGCATGGATCTTGTTGGCTCACTATTCTCAACTATTTTGTTGTTGTATGCAGAAACGAGTCTGTCGAATGGATTGCGAACAAAGCTAAAGCTGAAATGAGTACCACGATGGCGACGTGCTTGCAGTGGGGTTATCAGCTCTGTTTCTCCATGTGTTGCATCACGCCAGAAACTATCAGCAGTTGTACGAACCCCATCGTCAGCAGGGTTCTTAAGCAGATTACAGAGTGAAGCTTTTATCGAAGAATTGGCAACCTTCGGTACTCGACCATACATCAATGGCAGATGATGAAATAGAATGAAATGGTGAGTGGTGCTCATGAAGACATCGCCTCCGTTTTCTGGGTCTCCTGCATGACTGAAGACCCTGAACGTTGTGATCGGCCCTGGGCGGCTTCAAGGCGTTCCAAGGCCAGCCAGGCTCCCTCCCCACTGTTTTTATGACCCTGCCAGATTTCAGGTATAAATGACGCTTCTGGGGCCAAATCAGCGAGCATTTGAAAAACCTGTGGCCAGTCAATTTCCCCTTCGCCGATTTGCAGGCCTTCACCATCCACGCCGCCCGCATCGGCAAGATGCAGATGGGCCGTGAATGGTAGAATTTGCTCCAGAAACTCACGGAACGGCATGTGTAGGTGATTGCAGGCGAGTTTGGAATGTGAAACATCTAGGCACACTCGGTAGCCTTCGTCCTGGCAGAATTCTCGAATAAACGCCGCATCGACAAAAAGGTTGTGGTAGCGTTGGCCGCCAAAGTGCCATGGGAATGGAGGCATGGTTTGGGGGATAACCTCTACCTCGTCTAAACCCCTGAGTTGATGAAAACTGTCTTTGAGGTTATCACGTAGAGGCTTAATTTCTTTGCCGCTTAGGTGTCTATTTTCAGAAAAACCACCCACATTGGTTACCAGCAGAACTCGTCCTTCACAGCGGAAGTAGCTCTTCAGCTCAGTTGAAATGTTAATTACGCGTTGAAGCTCGGCGATCGAAGTCTGTCGGTACTCTTCGTTGTTGCTGCACAGATCCAGGGTGTGATCGCCAGCGAACAGTTCGGGCGCATGAACCACTAGTCCAAGCTCGTTTTGTGGCGCCAGCACGCTAGAAAGATTTACATCAAGATCTTTGTAGCTCAAATGTATTTCAACCAAGTCTATGTTGCTGGCGTGGCTGAAGGCTTTGATATCGTGGTAGCGAACAGGAACTCCAAAAGGTTGACTGAAGTTATAGGCCCTTGGGCTGGCAACTGGGCTTTCGAGGTCGGAGGGGAAAAATGGTTCTCCTGGCTTTTTCTCGATTGGCAGCTTCCGTCCCAATAGGTCATGCAGGCGGTACGGCTGTAGACCCTGACCTGGGCTCTTGATTCTCACCATCTCTTCAGTGATCTCAGTGCCTGCTGGGATGCTACAGCTAGCCACAAGGCTTTTCGCCAAGACTTCGCGATTCATCAGCTCGCCTTGGCTAATAGTACGTTCACCACCAGTGCCCATGGATTCGCGCACGCGACGAATTCCCTTCACCATTGCAGTGAATTCACAAGGCAGCAAGCTCACCTTGTGATCGTTGCCCTCCATGGTGCGGTCAAGTGTGATGTGCTTTTCAATGACCACTGCGCCAAGGGCAGCAGCACCTATTGGTACCTCGATCCCTCTTTCGTGACCTGAATAACCAACCGGCGCGCCAGCTAACTCACGCAGCCGCTCCAAATAACGCAAGTTTACGTCTTTAAATGGTGTGGGATAGGTAGAATTGCAATGCAGCAATACAAATGCCGCGTCGCAATCTCTCAAATGGCGTATGCCTGCGCGGACTTCTTGTTCAGAGGCCATCCCGGTTGAGGCCAGGAGAGGCTTTCCGGTTGCAGCCATGCTGCTTAACAGGGCATGGTTTGTAAAATCTGCAGACGCCACCTTGAATCCTGGCACTCCCCATGCCTCCAGTTTCGCCAGGCTTACCTCATCCCAGGCTGTGCAGAGTGGCACTAGGTCTTTCGATGCAGCATGATCGAAGCAGCGGAACAGTTCCTCATCACTTAGTTGAAATCGTTCCAGAAGATCTAAGGTGTACTGTGTTCCAAGGTCTGAGCTTATATCGTTGCTGTTACCTGCATTGACATACAGTTGTTTCATGTCGCGCATCTGAAACTTTGCGCAATCGGCACCGGCCTTGACTGCTTCGTCGATGAGTTGTATCGCTAGATCTACATTGCCATTATGATTGTTGCCGATCTCGGCAATCACAAAGGTTGGCTCATCTTCTCCTATTCGTCGATTTCCAAGTAGCAAGCTGCGCTCTCCGGCACGAGCAATGGCCACGATCCGGCCATGTCTGTCGAGTAGGGGCAGGGCGTTGATCTGATCAGAAACCATTCCCCCAAGCACAGTGCTGGTCGTCCCTTCAGGAGCACTTCGGCATGCCGGATTCATGGCGGCGGTAACCGGCTGATTGAGGTCAATTTCGCTGCAGGATTCAATCCAGCGACGAAAATCGCCGTCACTCATCACCCCTAGCAGAATTCCCGACTCAGAGACGACAAAGATAAGACGCGTTTGGTTGGCCGTGATTTTGCTTAGGGCGGTGAGGATGCTGTCCTCGGCGAACACAACGAACTGAGTAAAGTTTCTGTCGATATGCACTTTTCTCATGGTTTTAGTTTTCTCGTCATGGCTATCGCTCCATCATAGCCTATCCATTAAAGCGGGGGCTCAAAAGCAGTCCTAGCCGACGTGCTATCCAGTGATTTCGTCGTAACGCCACTAGCCGCCTCCTAACATTTCGGTGATCCGGGCGAATCAGTTGCGCCAGTTCCAGACTTGCTGCAGCCTCACCGAACTGCCTAGCCCTTATCGCTTTCTCGGCACTGTTGCGAAGCTGATTGAAGCTCATGTTGTGTGAGTTCACGACATAGCCGGGTTGCTCTAGATCGATAGGAGCTGACATACTGCCTTGTCGTTCTTTCCAGTCTTGTATGAACTCCAGAAGCTTGGCTGGTTGATGTGTCTTGCCGTATCCCACCCACTCAAGCCAATAAGGATTGGGCCACTCCAGCTGTTCTTCTAGGCTATCGAGGTCCGTCAGCTTGTCAAAATAGTGACACACGCTCGAGCCGACAAATACATGGCCTCCTGACCTTGGCAAATTCCCGAAATCCGCCATCACCACAGGCTTGCAACCATAATCGAGTGCATCGAACAGGGCCGTGGATGACACTGTGGCCATCAAACGTGCTTCTTGCAACACTTCTGGTAAAGGTCGATAGTCGAGCTGAAGGTTCGTTGGCGGGTGTCCGATGGTCTCCTGAATTGTTTGACTGATGTGCTGATCGTTTCTATGGAAGGTGGCTTCGTTTGGCGCAATTCTAGGTTTGATTAGTACCTCCCAGTTAGGGGAGCGTCTGGCCAATTCAGCAAGAATGCGGACTAGCTTTTGTCGATCCTTTTGACGAGATGGAATTACGACCTGCTCGGCAAATACCAGCATCTTTTTACGCTTGTCTGCTGGTAGCAATGGTGTCTTCGTGGCTATATTTCTCTGCATACCAGTTGTCAGGAATGGCTGAGTCTCGAATGGAGTGTCAGCTAGCATTCGTTTTATTGCTGATGCGTCCCGCGGTCCATTCAGGCAAATGAGGTCGTAGCCAAGCCGCCAACTGATCGCCTCTTCAAATCCACTGAGCACAATCCCATTAAAGCCGCAAAATAGCATCGGCTTGTAGGAGCCAGGTATTATGCTTACAGCATGGCGAAAATACGCCAGTTTGCTACCTGTTAAGAATACCCCAATGGCATCAAATCTCATCAGTAATCGGTGGCTCAATAGTTGGCTCAGCCCTAGTTGCCACAGCTTGCCTAGTGCCCTGGCCCGCTCTAATACGCCATCTGGAGTCCCCTCGCGAGGAATGGCGTTGACTGTGATATTGACTGCTGGTCCATCCTCTGGAAATTGGGCTATAGCCTCACACGCCAGTAACTGACTGTCGCTGTCGCCCACCAGTAAAAGCTCCAGTGGCGTATTGGTTTTGTTTGGTGCCTCTGTCGTCACTGGGAAGCCTCCGGTTTCGCCCTGGTCCTCAGGGCCTTCACAAGCTGTGAGGCACCATCGTGGACGCCCCAGCCCATCTTCTCCAGCCAATTTGAGTTCACTATTGGCATTTCTAATAGGTCATCAAGCGCTGTGATGCTGTCTAGACGGTGCATCACACCAGAGCTGGAGAATGGAACAGACCCATGATCGGTGCGGATGCCATGGTCAGCCATCACAACCACGGCGCGCCCCCACGCCATCGCGGTGTAGATCCACGGGGAACTGATGGTGATGCATGCACTACATCGTCCCAACACTATCGGTAGGTTTCCAGAGGCACCGAAGCTGATATTTGTGGGGAGCTCGGCGAGTACGCGCTGGTCGGCGTTGAGGGGAAGTTGTTTTTCGGACTGCGTGTGATCGGTTTGAATCAATACTTGCCAGTGTGGAGACGCGCTTGCCTTTTGGCCGAGCAACCTAAGCATCCTCTCTGCGGCTCCTTTCAGTTTTGGCAGACCCTTTTGCGCTAAGACAACCAGTGTATGTGGAGAATCTGGTTTACCTACACCGACGAGTCCTCCGGTCTCTGGTGCCTCGGGCATAAACCAGAACCCGATTGCGACTGTCGGTACCGGATTGGGCCAGCGATGCATCAGGTCATGAGCCTCTTCTAGCTGTCTTTCACCATGCAAGCAGAGCAGGTCGCAACACATGCGTGGCAGCAAATCCTCGATGAGTGTGTCACCAGCCAACGGAAATACCGGACCGCTGAACACAGGCGCTGGTCGCTGAGCATTTAGTTGACAGATCTGTCGATAGTTCGTCACAAATGTCTCAACGTTGCTAGCTCGTATGAAAACTCCGATAGCCGTGGCCTTGAGAATCAACGATGAGAGGAGCAGCTCGTTTATTGAGCAGTTCAATTGTGCCACTCTGCCATTCCCTGCTGGATTCTCAGGAAGCGGTGAAACCAGACTCGAGATTCTTTCTGTTGTCACTACCAGACAATCCAAATGTTCTTGGGCCAGTTCATTGGCTAGTAGTGTGCAGGCATAGGCACCTAGATTAGAGTCGGCAAGTAGAATTATGCTCATCGGCCTCGTACTACCTTCTCAATCCAACCCATGCCAATAATGAAATCGCGGAGTTGTCTAATCAAGCTGCGGGTGCGGTTTCGCTTGCGCTGAGCTGAGCGTACGCCGCCACTTGCAAGCATACTTATACCACCGTTAGCAAGCGCAAACTCCTGCCAATCCCGGCTACCCCAGCCCGCTAGCTCGATTGCATTGTCATTCAGTTCGTTGTCCCGAGAGGTTAGTGAGGTGCGCAACGCAGTCAAAAATTGATTCTTCCCGTTTGGTTGATAGCCATGGTGCTCTAGCCAGGTTGAATCATGTCGTATTGAAAAGGGATCAGAGCAGATTGACTCGAATTCCGCGAGCGCCCCAGAGGCGATGAAATAGTGATTGCCTAGAGTTTCATTGAGTCCGAGATCTGTCACGATTCTTGTGCTGATGCCCATTGCCATGGCCTCAAGCGCTGCGGTTGACGATATAGTAATTGCGCAGCTGCACTTTCTTAGCAGATGAGCCGCCGGCTTGAAGCTGATAGTGAGGTTTTCTGTTTTCTTTGAAAGTCTTTTTATCCCTCGTGTCATCTCGCCGTGATGGCGATGTAATGTTCGTTCAAGGCCCGATATTCGAGGTTTGAAAATGATTTGATGTTCGGGCCAGTGATTGGCTAGTCTTTCGAGTTGCTGGCATAAATACCGCCTTTGGAGAGGATTCGAGGGCACTGAAGGCTGCTCAAAAAACACTAGAGAACCCCTTTCTATTGATTGTGTTCGAGGATGAAGGTTCCACAGTATCGGGAGTCCAGTTATAACTGCATTGCTGCTATCTAAATTGAGTCCTTGGCATCCCTTGGCATAGGTCTCGAAGTCGTTCGGGGTGTTAAGGCACAGCAAGTCCACGCCCGCGCGATCCAGCATGCCCTCCAGCTGGTGGCGAAAGAGGATTCCTGGGTAAGCGCTTACGAGCAAGGGGCGTTTGGGATGTTCGTTCCATAGCCTTTTCAATAGTAACAACGTATCTCGACTTCGCTTGCCATCTAGAGCTAGAATGACTGCGTCGCTACTATCTAGTTTGTTTTCAAGTAGCATCTGCCGCCCATTCCAAGGGTGGCGTGTAATTTTTGTCTTGGGATCAACCCTCTGAATTTCTACTCGCTGGCGACGGGAAATTGTTCGACCGTCCACATCCAGTAAAATTAAGTACGTATCAGCCCCGGCATTGCGGCATGCCGCGAGCATGCTCATACCTGTTTTCCCAAAGGAATCGAAACATGCCAACGCAATGATCCTGCGACCGTTGAGGGATGCGCTCATGTTGGTTGGTCAAATAACGCTGCCGCTTGATCGCAAATTGTCAGATCGTATGGCGTATCGATCTCAGGGTGCCAACCATCGATAGGTACTGGTAGCCGTGGAGCAACAAAGCGATGCCCCGCTTCGACGAAGGGCTCGGTGCGAATCGCGTAAATAGCGCCTGTCTCCAGCCAGCAGGGGGGAAGGTCTTGACGCCTTGGGCGAGGGGCATCGGCGTTGTGATTAACCCCGATGCCCCAGCCCTCTTCGCTAGCACTCCATAGAAATCCATGCCATGGTGAGGCTGAGAAGGCCATAGCTGCACCGGATTCCTGAAGCCGCTCCACCACCAGGTCGATCTCACGCCCCCGGGTGAACGGTGATGTGCACTGCAGAAATACAAAAACCTCTGGTCTTAAGCCTTCGGAGGCCAGCACGTCGAGGGCATGGATCAGAGCTGATTCAGAACTGGCAGTGTCGCCTGCTATGTCGGGTGGTCGTTGAATAGTACGTGCCCCCTCAGCTTGTGCCAGCGCCAGTAGTTCGGGTGAATCACTGCTTACATAAGTGCGCTGTATTTTCTCGGAAGACTGTGCAGCTTGAATGGTTCTTGCTAGGAGCGGGATATTTCCAACTGTTCGCAGGTTTTTGTTTGGAATACCCTTGGATCCGCCGCGTGCCGGAATCAATGAAATGATTGACATGGCTCTATACGATTGAACCTACGGCGAATGAGAACCTCGGTCATCTTAGGGTGGCTCGGCCCCTGCGTATGGCTATACCTTTTTACTGTAGCGGACCAGCCTCTTTGTGTCAACGGTTGCTTCTGGGCTTCATCCTCTCAAGTAATTTTGCGCATGTAGGCTTTGGTTGGTACAGGGAGATTGGGCTGTGTCGGTGCTGAGTCAGGCCCAGTTAGTTGGATGCCCGGATCGTCTGCTTTTAACCCACTCCACGATTGCGTCACTATTGGCCCCCGCCAAGGTGGTTGCGGGTCGTCGTCGGTGTGTGAGGGAGCCAATCCACGCTCTTGTGGCCTGGGGCCGCCGACCCAGTGGTCGTTTCGCTGAAGTCCTGAGCCAAAGACGCTCCCTGCCGCTATGGCGCCTTGAGGACGCTTTTCTGCGTTCCATGGATGCAGGTTCCGGAATCCCACCTTTAGGGATCGTCCTCGACGACTTGGGTATTCATTACGATGCAACTCGGATTAGTCGACTGGAGCTCTTGATATCAGCCGGCGTCAGTGATGAACAACGCCAGCGAGCTGAGAGCTTAGCCAGTAGCTGGCGTCAGCATCGCCTGAGCAAGACCAACGCCTCTGCTGAATCACCTCCTCCGGACACCCCGTTTGTCCTGGTTGTCGATCAAGTAGCCGACGACGCTTCGATCCGCTTTGGCTTCGCGGATGCATCTGCCTTTCCCCGGATGCTGGACGCTGCACTTGCTGAATTTCCTAATCACACAGTGGTGGTTAAGATCCATCCAGATGTTGTGAATGGGCGCCGGCATGGCCACTTTAATGCCATCTATTTGGAGCATCCTCGGGTAAGACTCTGTGTAGATGGAGGGCACCCGGCGGCGCTTTTGGAGGCCGCTGATGCGGTGTATGTTGTTACCTCACAGATGGGATTTGAGGCTCTGCTTTGGCAGCGACCTGTGCGCACATTCGGGATGCCGTTCTATGCCGGGTGGGGCCTAACTGTGGATGACCTCGAATCACAATGTATTGGACGCCGTGATGCTAAGCCTGATTTGCCAGCTTTAGTCCATTCCTGTCTTGTCTCCTATTCCCGTTATTTGCATCCTGTCACCAACCAAGTCTGCACACCTGAGCAGCTCATCGAGCACATCGTGCTTCAGCGTAATTGTAGAGCGCGTCTTCCACGCAATCTGGAGGTGTTCGGTACTGCACCTTGGAAGCGCCGAGCTGCACGCCAATATCTATTGGCTCTCAAGCCTGCGAAGCTACACTTTCGGCCTCTGGATGCCGCACCCGGAAGACAATCTGATCTTCGCCAGTTGGTTTGGGGACATCGCATTGGCCGGGGTCTACGGCGGGCTATGGCAGGAGGGATCGTACCTGAACCCATTCGAGTGGAGGATGGCTTTCTCCGTTCCGTTGGACAAGGCTGGGTTCTTCGCTGGGTGCCGCCAGTGTCTTGGGTGTTTGACGAGCAGGGTATTTATTATGACGCCTCAAAGTCAAGTGACTTGGAATGTTTTCTGGCCAGCCATCGCTTCACGGTTGAGGAACGTCAGCGGGCTGCCGCCTTACGCCGGCATTTGGTTACCTTGGGCCTCACAAAATACAATCTTAATGCACCGGCCTGGCAGCGGCCTGCCGCATTGCTTAATCGGCCTGTGCTGTTAGTGGCCGGCCAAGTCGAGTCTGATCTCTCGATCCGCTATGGCACACCCCCAGATGCCTGCATACGTAGTAATTTAGAATTGCTTCAGGCTGTGCGGTCTCTTTATCCAAAAGCTTTTTTGATCTACAAGCCTCACCCCGACGTGGTTGCTGGTCGTAGACGTCCAGGGAAAGGGGAAGGCCTGACCCATTTACATTGCGATCTGGTGTTGCCCGATGCTCCTATTGATCAATTAATTTCTGCAGTTGATGAGGTACATGTTCGCACCTCCGGAACCGGGTTTGAGGCCATACTTCGCGGCGTCCCTGTGCATACTTGGGGTATGCCGTTCTACGCCGGATGGGGTCTTACCTCGGATCAATTCATCTGCACGCGCAGGGGGCGCTCCTTAAGCCTCGACGAGTTGGTTTATGGCGCTCTCATTTACTATCCTCGCTACTTTAGTCAGCGTTCCGGGTGTTTTATCACAGCTGAACAGGCTGTTGAAGAACTGGCAATGCAGCGCCGTCATCGTCACCGTTGGCCAGGCTCTCGGTCGATTCTGGCGTCAACCCTCTTCGCGACTTCCCCTCGTGTGCAATTTGCGGGTGCCCAGCTTGCAGCGCGGTTCAAGGATGCATTGGATGGCATCCTTCCTGACTCTCTAGTTTAACCTTATTGGACTAGAAGGAGATTATCTTGAATTCCAGTCGGCATCCAATGACCCCATCCGTCCAAGTCGAAATCAAGGGACCTGTCCTGCTTCTCATGGGTCCAATTGGTCTTTTCTTTTCTCGCTTTTATAACTACTTGACGCGTTGTGGTATCCCAGTGCGTAAAGTCGAATTCCCCTTGCATGAATTTGGCTTTCCTCGTCACGCCCGTGTGCGTTTCTCTGGAGATATGGATGAGTGGCGACCCTTTTTGCGTGATTTGCTTCTCAAGCATGAGATACGTCATGTTTTTATGTATGGTGACTTCATTATTCCTCACCGCATTGCCATCGAGGAATCGCGGGCTGTTGGTGTTGAAGCCTGGGTGTTTGAGCTTGGCTATATACGACCAAATTACGTTACTTTGGAGCGTGATCGCGTCAACGCGCGTTCACACCTTAACCAATCTGCCGGCTTTTATCATTCTCTTCCTCTGGTCAGTAGTCTTCCGTCATGCCGTTTAGATTCAGGTTTGCGGTGGCGAAAGATATGGAAAGTGCCTACATTTATTCAGCATGCTTTCACGCGATACCGGATTATAGAGGGTGACCATAAGTTGCAGCCGTCTCCACGCTTCCTTTGGTACCAGTTGCGTGGCAGTTGGCTCTATTGGCTCTATCGGCTTCGGGAAAGGCGAATCAAGGATAGACTTCTCGAGAGCTATTCGTTTTTTCTGGCTATTCTCCAGGTCTCAAGTGACAGCCAGATTCAGATGGGCTCCCGTTATCGAGGCATGCATGACTTTATCGAAGAGGTGATTTGTTCTTTCGCTGCTAATGCTCACGCTTCTGATCATCTGGCATTTAAGCATCACCCGCGGGACAGAGGTTACAACAACTATTCTTCGCTCATCTCTCTTTTGGCTCGCCGTTATGGTATTTCCGGCCGCGTGCATTACTTCCATGATGGTCATCTGAGTCGTTTCTTGCGCGTCTGCCGTGGTGTAGTTACTGTTAACAGTACCGTGGGTCTCCAGTCTCTCTACCATGCTGTTCCCACAAAGGTTATGGGCCACTCTTTCTATAACCTACCCGGCCTAACTGACCAGCAACCTCTGCACCAATTCTGGGCTTCTCCCCAGTCTAGTGATCGTGCACTTTTCTACCGCTTTTACTCCCACTTGATCACCACGACACAGGTTAATGGCAACTTTGATGGTGCATTCCCGTTCCGCAGTACATTTCCCATTGCAGCTGATGCGAACCGCTTTACCCTCCCTTCTGCCTGTTCAACCGATTTAACTTGGGATAGCCGCATCCTTACAACACTAGCTGTAATTCCCAGAATCGTATCCAGGCTTTGCTGGATTCTTTGTTCGCTGTCGATTTATAGCCTACAGCTGTTACTCCTTTCACTCGGGTCTCGTAGATTCGCTTCTTGGATGCTGTCTATCGCATCGGCAGCTGCGCTGAGAGCCCTTGGTATCAAAGTTGTTGTTGATGACAGTCATTCCAGTGAGCAGGAAGGTATTCCCCTTGTTCATATCTGGAACCATGCAAGTCCGATTGATGTCTTGGTCGTGCAGGGAGTATTGAGGATTCCTAGCATCACCACGGCCAACCTACATTTAAGCCATCTTCTGCCCTGGTTTGCTAAGTCGGCTGCAAATGCGGGACATACTTTGATGGATCATCGTGATAGAGCATCCCGCATCGCAGCACTCTACTCAGCATCTCGCACTCTTGCTGAGAGTGGCCAAATTATTATTGCTCCTAATGGCTCTCTGGTTACTCCGATCGAAGAGAGAGTGTCGGCCAGTGCTTTGCTCCTAGCGCGCCGTCACGGTGCTTTGATTGTACCTTGGACGTTTGTGGTGGAGGGACTTACCAACCTTGCCCGCCTCAACTACCGGCCCCTTCGGCTTGTTTTGTCACGCCTAAGTGCACCTTTGGGATTCATTTATTGTCGTAGAGGACGGTCTAAGGACTTGCTCTTGCCGGAAGGTATCTGCGATGCTCGACAGTTCAAGATCTCCGTGCAGTCTTATTATGCTCAGCAAGCCGATCCTAGTACCAAAGAAATGTTGTGACCACCGAAGCCAAAGGCGTTCTTCAGAGCAAATCGTTGACCGTTATCGCCAGTGCTTGAATTGCCATCAATCGCAACATTCTGTTGTGCTACGTTCAGTCTCACCTCAGGATCTATTCTCTCGGCGTTAATACTGGCTGGTATTTTCCCTTCTCTTAAAGCCTGAATCGCGAGGATTGTTTCTACAGCACCTGCCGCGCCAAGTAGGTGACCGAGCTGGCTCTTTGGAGCAGTAACTGGCAGGCTATCTAAAGCTGGTCCCAGTGCTCGGTGGAGTGCACGCGCCTCTGCAAGATCTCCCAATCGAGTCCCTGTGGCATGACCTTGGATAAAGCTGAGATCTTTTGCGCTAACCTCAGCCCTCTCCAATGCATCGTTTATAGCTCGACTTGCCTGGACACCATCGGGATCTGGCGCCACCATTTGGTACCCATCACAACTGCTTCCGCAAGACAGCAGCCACCCCAAGGGCTTTTCTTTGTAAGCTAAATCTCGTTCACGTTTAAGTACTAGTACGCCTGCTCCTTCCGAGAGCACAAAGCCATCGCGATCTTTGCAATAAGGCCTCGAAGCTTGTTCGGGTGTTTCGTTTCGAGTGGATAGTGCCCGCATGGCCGAAAACCCCACTAATCCCAGTCGATTGACCGGAGCTTCACACCCTCCAGCAATCACCACATCGGCACGGTCGTCGTCAAGCAGCCACTGAGCAAGGAGTAAGGCTTCTGCTCCAGAAGCGCAAGCTGATACCGGCGTATGGCAACCGCCGTGGATCCCCAGCTCAATCGCAATCTGCCCGGCAGCAGCGTTTGGGATCATCATCGGCACTGTTAAGGGGGTCACTCTGCTCGGACCTGCATCATTTAGGTTCGTGTGTTGACGCTCTAAGGTTGACAGGCCGCCGATGCCGGTACCGATTACCACAGCTATTCGACTACGATCAACGTTGTTGAGGTAGTTTCTTGCTTGGCCCCATGCCTCACGAGCTGCGAGCACCGCCAGTTGTGTAGCTCGATCAAGACGTCGTTGAAGCAGTGGCTCAAGCAAATTTTCTCCACTATCGCTTGGATACCTGTGCACTCTCCCCGCAATTCGGGTAGGAAGATCATTGGCCCAAGACTCCCCAATCGCCCGAATCCCACATTGTCCATTGACCAATGCGATCCACGTTTCCTGAGCTGTAGCCCCAAGAGGCGTCAATGCACCCCAGCCGATAACTGCTAGACGATTAGTTGGCTTAGTCATCCAGAGAAGTATGGGAACTGAGATACATCTCAATATCTTCAACTGTTTTGAACCTTAGCAAGTCTTCTTCTGGAATCCTGGTGTGCAGGTGCTCATCTGCTTCGATTAGGATTTCATAAAATCCTAGTGAGTCAATGCCAATATCCTCTAATAGCCTTGATTCCGGCCTTATCAGGCTCGGTTCAGCGCCGGAGACTCTCGCTACGATTTCAACGATTTGATGATATAGCTCTGAATCGATCTCTTTTTCGCTTATATCTGATTGCCGATGGAGGCTTGTGGGTGTTTTGCTCCCCCTGCCTTCGCAACCCGGCTCCCGACGTGGAACTTCATCCATCTGGCCTTGCCTACTTATTTTTTTATTCTAGCATTGGCCTGCCCCAGTATCCAGGCCTCGGTACCATTCGAACTTCTTGTACACGGCATGGTGCTTAAAGCCCGTGAAGTGCTGCAAGCGAGTTGTCGGGATTCGCGTCAGATCTGCCGACATCAAGATTTCCGTGATTTGATTGAAGTCAAGCGCTAGCGATAGATTCTCTACCCTTGCCCCCATCAAATTGATATACTGACGCAGGAGAATGGGTAGTCTGAAGTGTGAATCTAGTTTTACCTGAATCTGCTTTTCTAGATCTTGTATTGTGCTGGTGTATTCTAATTCATTGCTATATCTTATTCCAGTGTGCGGATGGCGAGGCTGCGGCCGCGATTTGTTGTTCTCGGCAAAGGGTGGACGAATAAGTCTGCTTAGAAAAGAGTTGTTCACGGCGTCGCTGTAAGCGAAATGGTTGTATGAGACAAGTCCGTGGATTGAAGTGTATCCTGAGCTGAGTGCTACCTGAAGGCCGCCGCGAAATAGGCACATCAGTGTGTGAGGTAAGCGTTGAAAGCGCGGCGCTAGAGCTACTCGGCCGATTTCCAGATTGTTTCCGCGTTTGGTCAGCTTCGCCTTGATTCCGGGGTACACGTGTTCTAGGTACGACTGATGGCTTGTAGGGATAAATCTGGTTCCATCCTGCTGTCGCTCCGGCTGTTGGGGGATAAACTGAAGTCGAGCACATCCGGCAATCTCTCCCGAGGACCTCTCCACTAACAGGAAATGATCGTAGTATGCGTCTCGGCTATCTAAGTCGTGGCTTCGCCCTGAACCAGAGAGTTGCTGGCGATAGGTCAGTTCCCGAAGAATCCCCACCGCCTCCTCAAACTTTTTGAAGCGATTGCCGGGAACTAGGTAGAGGTCTAGCCCATGCGAGGTAAACAGGCCGTAATCCGCCAGGTACCGGTTGAGTTCGGTGGACAGAGCCTGCGGGACGGCGATCGACCGACCCCTTTCTTCGTTGGCCTTCACGGCTTTGACGCGCTGTGACCAAAGACTAACGTGGGGCCTATGGCTCATCCGGGCTCTAGCCCTCCTGCCTGCGTTTTTCAGTCATGCCACAGGTCCGTTGTCTGTCTTACTGTCTCGCGATGGCCTTCCTGTCAGCGCCGGCTCTTCCCCTTGGAGCTGTTGCTCAAGAGCCTGCGTTGGGACAATCACCGGTCTCACTCACCCACGAGCCCGGATCGCCTGAAAGGAGTCCTTCTTTTCCTGCTTCAACCTCTGGTGCTCAGACGTCCCCTGGTCGTACCTTTCGCTACCGGCTGGGTCCTGGCGATCGCTTGCGCATGTCGGTGTTTAAGGTCGAGGGCTACGCAGCCGATGTAGAAGTACTCAGCGACGGTACCATTAGCCTTCCACGACTCAATTCTGTTTCTGTAGCAGGTCTTACTCTTGATGATGCTCAGCGTCGGATCAGCCAGTTGTACACAATTTACCTGCGCAGACCGTTAGTCTATCTAGATCTACTGGTGCCTCGCCCGGTTCGTGTAACGGTGGTAGGCGAAGTTCAGAAGCCTGGCTTCTATAGTATTTCCCAGGGTTCTCGTGAGTCCAGCCTGGGTACCGTGGCCGCGGCCCAAACCAGTGTTGATAGCTCTGGCTGGCCAACTCTCGTTGATGCGATTCAGCGAGCTGGCGGCATTACTGGCACGGCCGATCTTTCGAGAGTGCGGCTTGTTCGGTCGTCAAATCCATCGCTCTTAAAACGTCAAGTCTATAATTATGATTTTCTTTCGACTCTTATGGGTATGGGGTCTTCGCCAAACCCTTTGATCCAAGATGGTGACACTATTGAGGTGGCCAAGATTGAAGGTGTGATCCCAAGCGACGTGCTTATACGGACAGGAAAGTCGAACCTTTCTGCTGATGCTATAGCAGTTACTGTGGTAGGCGAAGTTAACGCGCCGGGCTTGAAGCAGATCAGGCTTAATAGTTCCTTGACTGATGCGGTGATGGCTGCTGGTGACCTTAATCAGTTGCGTGCTGATCCTAATTTTATTCGACTTTTGCGTATGCAGGGTGATGGTAGTGTCGTTTCTCTTCGGCTCAGCTTGGATCCTGCAGCACCGCTGGGCTCGCGTAATAACCCTGTTCTTCAAAATGGTGACGTTATTGTTGTCGCGCGAAACGGATGGACATCCCTGAATCAGCGTCTTGTCCAGGCGGTTGAGCCCCTTGGTCCTTTGTTAAATGCTGCATCTCTCTATAACATTCTCACAAAGGGTCCGTGATTGCATTTTTCTCCATCTTTCTTCCTGACCCTTTTCTATTAGCTAACGGTTCTCGTCGGTTTCGGTCTGGCGATTCGGTGTATCAGGCATGCTGTTAGATAGTGCCTGGGTTCTGTCTGTGTTACTGCTTCCTTCGCCTTGTTCGCTAAATTGTACTTTTAGCCCCATAGTGCTCTTCTGGGTTGCTTGGTGTGTCTCGCTTATTCGGTGAGACTTGATTGTTGGCTTCATGTTTCTTATTTCTTTTACTCCGTTGCTCGGTCCGATGATCCGCTAGCAAGGTGTTCTCGCAGGGAGCTAGCTTGATCAATCCCTCCCGCATTCGCATCCTGGCGGTGGGCAAGGTGCGCAAGGACTGGGTGCTCGAAGGCATTGCCACCTACCTCAAGCGGCTGCCAGGCCTGCAGGTGCTCGAGCTGCGCGATGCCGGCAAAGAACGGGAGGCCGCGGCGATCCTGGAGGCCTTGCGGCCCGATGAGCAGCTGGTGGTGCTGGCGGAGGAGGGGCAGACCTTCGATTCGCCGGCCTTTGCCCAACGCCTGGAGGGCTCTGGCTCAGAACGCCTGGCGTTGGTGATTGGTGGAGCGGAAGGCATCGATCCCGCCCTGAAGGCCAAGGCCCGTTGGAAGCTCAGCCTCTCGCCGATGACCTTCCCCCATGAGCTGGCGCGGCTGCTGTTGCTCGAGCAGCTCTACCGCGCCCTCACGATTCAGCAGGGCGGGCCTTATCACAAGTGAGCCTGCTGGCTCAGATGCTCAGGCGCTCCCAGATCACGCCCAGGTTGGCCTGGTGCAGATCGGTGGAGAAGCAGTCGGCCAGTTGCTCGGCGCTGAGGCGTGAGGTCACGTCGGGGTCGGCTTCGAGATTGGCGCGGAAGTCGCCGCCGGCGGTGTTCCAGGCGGTGTGGGCGTTGCGCTGCACGATCCGGTAGGCGTCTTCGCGGCTGATGCCGGCTTCCACCAGGGCCAGCAGCACGCGCTGGCTGAACACCACGCCGCCGTACACATTCATGTTGCGGGTCATGTTTTCCGGGTAGACCCCCAGGCCCTGCACCACGGAGGTCATCTCCCGCAGCATGAAATGAAGGGTGACGGAGCAGTCGGGCAGCATCATCCGCTCCACGGAGCTGTGGCTGATGTCGCGCTCGTGCCAGAGGGCGCAGTTTTCCAGCGCCGCCACCACATAGCTGCGCAGCACGCGGGCCAGGCCGCTGATGCGTTCGCTGCGGATTGGGTTGCGCTTGTGGGGCATGGCCGAGCTGCCCTTCTGGCCCTTGGCGAAGTTCTCCTCCACCTCGAGCACATCGGTGCGCTGCATGTTGCGGATCTCGGTGGAGAAACGCTCGAGCGCCGCACCCACCAAGGCGAGGGTTTGGATGTATTCGGCGTGGCGGTCGCGGCCGATCACCTGGGTGCTGGCGGTATCGGGCACTAGGCCGAGCTTGGCGCAGGCGATCTCCTCCACCCGGGGATCGGTGTTGGCGTAGGTGCCCATGGCACCAGAGATCTGGCCCACGCTCACCACACGCTCCAGGCGCTCAAGCCTCTCCTGATTGCGCACCACTTCCGCCAGCCAGCCGGCCAGCTTGAAGCCGAAGGTGATCGGTTCACCGTGGATGGCGTGGGAGCGGCCGATCATGACGGTGCCTTTGTGCTCCCGGGCCAGCACCCGCAGCGCCTCGGCCAGCTTGTCGAGCTCGGTGCGCAGCAGTTGCACCGAGGCCTTCATCTGCAGGGCCACGCCGGTGTCGAGCACATCGGAGCTGGTCATGCCCACGTGGATGTAGCGGCCCGCATCACCCACGTGCTCGTTCACGTTGGTGAGGAAGGCGATCACGTCGTGACGGACCTCCGCCTCGATCTCGAGGATGCGCTCCACGCTGAAGCTGGCCTTCTCCTTGATCGTGGCCACGGCCTCGGCGGGCACGCGGCCCAGCTCGCAGTTGGCTTCAGTAGCCGCGATCTCCACATCCAGCCAGCTCTGGAACTTGGCTTCCTCGCTCCAGATGGCGCCCATCTCGGGCAGGGTGTAACGCTCGATCAAGGCCGCCGCGGGCTCACATCCAAACCAATGTATGGGGCGCTGGGATCGGCCCCTGATCGGCGCACGGGGAAGCCTCAGGCCACAGCCGTGAGCTTGCGGTGTTCCACCTCCCACTGCACCAGCTTCCCCCAGGCCTGCTGGCGCACCCAGCAGCGGCCGCCCCGGCACTGGATCAGCTGGAAGGGGGGGAGGTCGTCGGGCTGGTTGCGCAGTTTCACGAAGCTGCCCGGTTGAAGCAGTTCAACCACGTTGGATTGCTGGCGCGGCATGGGGGATCCCCTGTGCTGAGGGTCATCCTCCGGAGTGTTCCCCGTTTTGCCGCTCCAGCCCCCGTATTTGTTCGGTTTCCCCTGTGCTTTTGTGACAGCACACCAGCACACCGCTGTTGATGGGCCGCAAGCAACGCCTGGATCTGCAGTTGGTGGAGCTGGGTCTGGCCACCAGCCGCCAGCAGGCGCAGCAGCTGATCCGGGCTGGCAAGGTGCGCAGCGGCGATCGCGTGCTCGATAAGCCTGGATTGGATGTGCTCCCGGATCTGCCCCTCCAGGTGGAGCAGCCGCCGCGGTTTGTCTCTCGCGGCGGTGAAAAGCTCCAGGGCGCCCTGGAGACCTTCCCGATCGAGCTCACGGAGCGGGTGTGCCTCGATGGCGGCATCTCTACCGGCGGCTTTACCGATTGCCTGCTCCAGCACGGCGCCAGCCGGGTTTATGGCGTGGATGTGGGGTATGGCCAGACGGCCTGGAGCCTGCGCACCGATCCGCGCCTGGTGCTCAAGGAGCGCACCAACTTGCGGCACCTTGAGCCAGCCGACCTCTATGGCGATGCCGACCCCTGGCCGGATCTGGCAGTGGCGGATGTGTCGTTCATTCGCTTGGCCTTGGTGCTTCCGGCCATCGGCCGGCTGCTGCGGCCGGAGCGGCGCGAGGCGCTGCTGCTGGTGAAACCGCAGTTTGAAGTGGGGAAAGAGCGCGTGGGCAAGGGCGGGGTGGTACGCGATCCGGCGGCCCACGTGGATGCGATTGAAGGCGTGATCGCCGCCGCGGCGCTGGAGGGCTGGAGCGCCTGCGGGGTGACGGCTTCGCCGATCACCGGGCCCGCAGGCAATCACGAATATCTGCTTTGGTTGCGCAGCGGTGCCTGGCCTGCCGCGGTGGAGACGATCGAGGCTTCAACGCAGCAAAAAGCCGCCGGAGCCTCTCCCGATGGGGAGGCGATCCGGCGGCTGGTGGGGCAAACACTGGGGGTGTGAGGCTGCCTGCGGCGTGGGACGCGCCGATCAGATGGCGCTGCTGTCGCGATCGCCGGTGCGGATCCGGATCACGGAATCCACGGGGCTGATGAAGATCTTGCCGTCGCCGATCTCGCCGGTGCGGGCAGCTTCCTGGATGGCGCCCACCACGGTGTCCACCTGGGCATCGTCGACCACGATCTCGAGCTTCAGCTTCTGCAGGAATTCCACGGTGAACTCGGAACCGCGGTAGCGCTCCACCTGGCCCTTCTGGCGACCGAAGCCACGAACCTCACTCACGGTCATGCCGACGATGCCGGCATTCACCAGCGCCAGCTTCACGTCTTCAAGCTTGAACGGGCGAATGATGGCCTCAACTTTTTTCATGGCTGCGGGAGTGGCTGGGAACGCTCTGTCGGAGACAGTCTCTCAGGAATTCTGGAAAGACACGCGGGGAGTTGGGCCCCGGCAGCCCTATTAGGCCGCAGCTTTCGGGGCAGGGGTGTTGCGGTTGCTACCGCTACGGGTGCCTGGGGGCGGCTGCCTAGCATCCCCCCTTGAACCATCCCTGCCGATGAGCGCCGACCAGACCCGCACCCCCCTCTATGGAGAGCGGGCCATTGCCGAAGCGGAGCTGATCTGTTTCGACAATCCGCGTCCGGGCCGGGCCTACGAGGTGTCGATCACCCTGCCGGAATTCACCTGTAAGTGCCCCTTCTCGGGCTATCCCGATTTCGCCACCCTGCGCCTGACCTATCAGCCGGGCCCTCGCGTGATGGAGCTCAAGGCGATCAAGCTCTACGTGAACAGCTACCGGGATCGCTCGATCTCCCATGAGGAGGTCACCAACCGCATCCTCGACGACTTCGTGGCGGCCTGCGAACCGGTGTGGATGCAGCTCGAGGCTGATTTCAACCCCCGCGGCAACGTGCACACCGTGATCCGGGCCAGTCACGGCACCCGTCAGCCCTGCTGAAGGTCCAGCAGCAGCGCCGGGAGCTCCCGCGAGAAGGCTGCCAGGTTGCGGTTGCAGAGCCCGGCCACGTGCAGTTTCTGTTGTTCGGGCTCGGCGATGGCCCAGAGTTGGCGGGTGGCGATCAGGCTCAAGGCCCCGCCCGCCAACGCAATGGCGAAGCCGGCATACACCAGAGGCACGCCAGGGTCGCGCTTGAGCAGCAGACCACTAGCCGGCACCACGCCGGCGATGCGCAAGGGGATGCCGGCGATCTCCGCCGGCTCTCCGCCGGGCACCAGTGTGCCCAGCACCTCCGCCTCGGCGGAATACACAGTCACCGGGCCCTGCTCGCTCGAGAGCGACACCAACACCGGGTTGCTGCCATCGGGGCGTGTGGGCAGCACGATGCCCCACACCTGATCCCCGAGTTGCGGGAAGCTCTGCAGCGGCAGTTCCAGGATCGGGCTCTTGCCCAGCTGCACCTGGATGGCGGCCAGGGCCCAGTCGGCCTGATACACCGTCATCCCCTGGAAGCGCAGGGGATGGTTCACGCTGATCTCGCGGCTGGTGGCGCTCAGTGGCTGCGCCGCAGCGGGGTCACCGGGCTGCAGGCGGAGCTGGGATCGGAACTGTTCCGGTCTGCCGGCCGGGTCGCGTTCGATGCCAAAGCCTTCCAGCGTCACGGTGAGCTGGGTTTCGCCGCGGCGGTTGAGCAGTTCCAGCTCATTGCCGGGGGCGAGGTAGCGCTCGAGTCGCTGGCCGGCCAGGGCGCCCCAGGCCGCTCCCACCATCAGCACCACCAGGCCAGCGTGCACGAGCAGGGGGCCAACCCGGCCACTCACGCCCCGCCGGGCCGCCAGGCGATGGGGGTGGGGTTGCACCTGCCAGCCGCGCCGTTGCAACAGCTCCTGCAGATGCCCAAGCTGCGTGTCGGCGTTGGGGCTGCTGAGGGTTTCCGCCAGGGTGAGCTTGCTCAACTGACGCGGGCTGCTGTAGTCGATCCAGCGCAGAGCGGCCTGCAGCGCCGGCCATTGGCGGCGCCAGCTGCACAGGATCAACGACAGGCCCAGCCAGGCCAGTAGGGCCAGAAACCAGTTGCTCGAATACACGTGATCGAGCTGCAGGCGCAAGATCGCATCGCCGTTGAGCAACCCCAGCCAGGGCTGTGCGTCGTAGACGCGGTGATAGAGCTCCGTGCTCTCCTGCTGCGGCACCAGCGTGCCCAGGCCGCTGGCGATGGCGATCAGGATCAACAGCCCGATGGCCAGGCGAAGGTCGGAGATCCAGGCGATCAGGCGTTTCATCAACAATGCGAGGAGGGCTCAGCCCCAGCGGGCCAGAAGGGTGAGTGTGCCTGTGGCCAGCAGCACCACGCCGCTGATGGGGGGAACCCACTGGCCCAGCGCACGCAAGGCCAGCAGCCGTGGCACCCAGGCGGCGGCGGTGCCGGCGAGCAGCAACGGCATCACCTGGCCGGCGGCAAAGGCGGTGAGCAGCACCACGCCCGCCAGCGGATCGCCGGCCTGGGCGATCCAGGCCAGCAACACCGCCAACACCGGCGTGGTGCAGGGAGAAGCGGCCAACCCGAAGGCCAGGCCAGCCGCTAAAGGTGCGAGGGCCCTCGGCACACGCTGGCGCCATTGCTCCGGATCCGGCCCGCTGGGCAGCTGCAGAGGCAGCAGACCGAGCAGGTTGAGCCCCATGAACACCGCCAGCACCGCCACCAGAGTGGGCACCAGACCTGGCACCTGGCCGTAGATGCGTCCGAGGGCACCGCTGGCCAGGCCGAGCAGCACCAGCGACGCCACAATGCCTCCGCAAAAGCTGAGGCTGCGCCGCCAGGGGCGCTCCTTCTGGTCGTCAAAACCAGCCAGGTAGGCCAGGGTGATTGGCAGCAGCGACAGCGAGCAGGGGCCGAGGCTGGTGAGCAGGCCGCCGGCGAACACCAGCAGCAGCGTCAGGGCTCCTGGATGGGCCAGGGAGCTGCTGAGGAGCTGCTCTCCGCTGCGGGCCCAGTCGGCCAGGGCCGGAGCCACCATCGCGGTTCTTGAGTCGGCAGTGGCGTCAGCCTATCGAGAGGCTTCCGCCGGCTGAGCCTTCCCGCTGGCGCTCTTCGCGGCGGCGTGGCCGACCGGGTTCCAATCCAGCACCTTCCAGGGCGCAGCGCAGCAGCAGGCCGGCGGTGAGCAGGCTGGAGAGCAGGGAGTTGCCGCCGTAGCTGATCATCGGCAGGGGCAGGCCGGTGGTGGGCATGGCGCCGCTGGCCACGGCGATGTTGAGAATCGATTGCCCCACGAGCAGGCTGGTGCAGCCGATCGCGACCAGCCGTTGCTGGTTGCTGCGGCAGCTGAGTGCCACCCGCAGCCCCACGAACCCGAACAGCAGCAGAAACAGCAGCAGCAGCACCGAGCCCACGTAGCCGAATTCTTCGGCAAACACGGCAAAGATGAAATCGGTGCTCTGGATCGGGAGGTATTGCAGCTTCTGCGTGGAAAGCCCGAAGCCTTCACCCCACACACCACCCGAGCCGATGGCCAGCAGGCTCTGCACCAGCTGATAGCCATCGCCCTGGGCATCCTTCCAGGGGTTGAGGAAGGAGGTCACCCGGATGCGTTGGTACTCGTTGATCGCGATGCTCCCGATCGCCACGCTGAGGCCGAGCCCCGCGCTGCCGAACATCGCCCAGAGGGGCAGGCCTGATGCCAGCGCCATCAGCCAGAGCAGGATCCCGCAAAGGGCTGCTGTGCTGAGGTTGGGCTGCTTGAGGATCAGGCCCAGGGTGACGGCGAACACCCCAAGCCAGGTGAGCTTCTGATCAGGCGCGATTCGGCTCCAGTGGGAGAAGAGCGCAGCGCCCTGCAGCACCAGGAAGGGTTTGATCAATTCAGTGGGCTGAATTTGGATGGGCCCAATCACCAGCCAGCGGCTGGCGCCGTTCACCGTGCTGCCGATCACCAGCGTGAGGGCCACGAGCACCATGCCCACCAGCAGGGCTGGCCCGGCCATCCGTAGCCAGCGCCGCAGGTTGATTTTCACCCCGAGATACAGCAGGCCCCAGCTGGCCACCATCCAGATCGCTTGGCGCTTGAGGTAGTAGGTGGGATCGCCCATCTCGCGGGCCGCCACCCACCAGCTGGCGGAGCCGAGTACCACCAGGCCCAGCACGCTCCAGAGGGCCACCATGCCCAGCAGCAGGCGCGCCTCCGCTGGCCAATGCTGAAAGGGCACAGGTAGCAGAGCGGGTGGGTTGGCGGAACGGGCCAATGCTGCGTGGATATGAGGTTCCGACTATCCCGTATTTGCGGCGGCCTTGCCAACACGGGCGCACTAAAAAAGCCCGGCAATGCCGGGCTTTTGAACGATGCGAATCGCTCGGGTTGGCTCTGAAGATCAGTTGCCCACGTTCACCTGACGGCGACCGGAGACCAGTTCAACCTTCAGGATCTTGCCGCCTTGCTTCATGATCCGCTGCTGTTCAGCGAACCAGCTTTCGTAAGGCACCCACTTGGTGAAGAAGGTGTTCTGCAGCTCGCGCTGGGAACGGGCCTTTTCAGGGCAGGGGATGCAGGCGGTGACTTTGAACAGGCGCATGGGTGGATCCTCGAGGTTTGCCGAAGGCAGGGATCAGTTACCCAGGCCGGAGCTGATGTAGTCGAAGTACACGCCCATTTCGCGGCCGGCATCAGGGCCCACCAGGGAGGCGGTCACTTCCTTCATGGCCTGGATCGACTGCACGGTGGCGCCGATGGGCACACCCAGGGAGTTGTAGGTCTCCTTGAGACCGTTCAGCACGCGCTCGTCGAGGATCGAGGTGTCACCAGCCAGCATGGCGTAGGTGGCGTAGCGCAGGTAGTAGTCGAGGTCGCGGATGCAGGCTGCATAGCGACGGCAGGTGTACATGTTGCCGCCGGGACGGGTGATGTCCGAGTACAGCAGCGACTTGGCTACCGCTTCCTTGATGATCGCGGAAGCGTTAGCGCTGATGGTGGCAGCGGCACGCACGCGCAGCTCACCGCTGGCGAAGTACTGCTCCAGGCGGCCCATGGAGGAGGTGTCCAGGTAAAGGCCCTGAACGTCGGCCTGGTTGATGACGTTGGTGATGGCGTCTTGCATGGAACCTGATGGAAGAGGCAGTGGTTAGAGAAGGAAGATCCTCAGGAGAGGGCGCCGACGACGTAGTCGAAGTAGAAGCCAGCCTCTTCGGCATCAGCGCCGGTGAGCAGGCTCATGGCGGCGTTCTTCATCTCGCGCACGGCTTCAGCCATGGCTTCAAGGGGGGTGCCCAGGGAGCGGTACATCTCCTTGGCGCCGATGATGCCGATCTCTTCGATCGGGGTCACATCACCAGCGACGATGCCGTAGGTCACCAGGCGCAGGTAGTAGTCCATGTCGCGCAGGCAGGACGCCGTCATTTCCTCGCCGTAGGCGTTGCCGCCGGGGGAGATGACGTCGGGGCGCTTCTGGAACAGAGCACCGCCAGCGGTCTTAACGATGCGCTCGCGGCTTTCGGCCAGGACCTGGGCGACGCGAAGACGACGCTGACCGCCGCTCACGAAAGCCTTGATCTGGTCGAGTTCGCCAGGGCTGAGGTAGCGGGCTTCGGCGTCCGCGTTGATGATCGAGTTGGAGACGATGCTCATGCAGTTCTGCCTCGAAACAAGCGGTCGCCTGAACGGTGACCGATATCCGGTGGGTAAGGGGGGAGGTCTTCAGAGGTGTGCTCCTCCCGCAGCAGGCTGCGTCGGGGGCGGGTGACTGAAGGCGCGGCAGCAGTGCTGACCGCCGAGTCATTCTGTGGCAGAGCCCTGCAGCCTCCCGGGTCCCGGTAACAGTTCTTCACGGCGAGTTGTGTCCTTGAAACCCTTTGCGGTGACTGGGTTTTCCCGGGGATTGCTCACCGTGATGCGCGTGGCAGTTGTTCACAATTAATCGCGCTTCAAGCGCGCTTTTGTTGCATTTTGTTGGCATGAATTATGCGCGCTTTTGTTGCAAAAAATCCATGCACATGAAAAACCCCCTGCCATCCGGCAGGGGGTTCGAAAGCGTCACACGATTCAGGGGAGGCTCGATCCGGGCTTAGGCGGTGGGGTTGAGCGCAGCGTTGCCGCCATAGAGGGCGGCGGTGCGGTTCACCGTGCTCAGGGGGATGCCATCGCTGGTGCCCATGCCTTTGAGGTAAGGCACGGTGTCGCGGCCAAAGCTGCTGGCGTACTCGGGGGAGTTGAGCACCGCATCGATGGCACTGCGCAGGCCGTCGTTGCAACGGGTGGCCAGGAAACGGCTGGTTTCGGCGGGCTGCGCGGCACGGCCCAGCAGGGCCAGATAAGCAGCTGCAGCGGCTTTGAAGGGGGCCATGCGGTTGAGGCGGCTCACGAATAAGTCGCTGCCGGCAACCCTTGCCACGAATTCAGCCACACTCAGCTTGCCGTTGCGCAATTGCGATTCGGCATCGCCGAGGGCTTCAGCGGCCAGGGGCTGACGCCCGAGCAGCTGGCGATACACCGCTTCGATCGCTTCGTTCACTTCGGCACTGCTGGGGCGCATCGAGAGTTTCACGGTGCTACCCAGGCTGCGGCGCTTGCTGAAGCCCTGCAGGTTGCCAGGCTTGAGGGCCTTGGTCATGGCAGCGCCGGGTTGCTCAGCCAGCGCGCCAGCTGCACCGCTCGACACAGCCGAACTCCAGCCGCCGCCAATGCCGATCGTGGTGCCACTGGCCGGAGCCGCGGGGGCGGCCACGAAGCTGGTGGTGCCGGAGCTCCAGGTGGGGGCTGCACCGCCGCCAGGCTGCCAGCGCGGTGCACTCCAGCGGCGTTCAGGGGCCGGCCGTGTTTGCACGGAACCAGGACCGGCAGCTGCGCTGGCGGTGGGTGCCAGGGTTTCACCACCGGTGAGAGTGGCGCTCCAGACGCCGCGGATCACGCCGCTACGGCCCGGCAGGTTGCGCTCAGTGAGGCTGCCGCTGCCGCGGAAGCGCTCGGGAGGGTTCACCTCAGGCCGGATCTTCGGCGTGATATCGGCGTAAGCCGCTGCGTTGAAGGCCCGCTTCAGGGCTGGCACCCGGCGGGTGTTGAGGTCGGTGGGGGTGATGAAGCGCTCGTAGGGAACGGTGTCTTCCCCGAAGGATTCGCTGTACTCGGCGCTGTTGAGCATGGCGTCGACCACGCCGTAGAAGCCCTTGCGAGCGGCCACGTCGAAGTAGGCGTCGATCTCCCAACGGCCGAAGGTGGGACGGCCCAGCAGGCGGCGGTGCATCACCTCGATCGCCTTGCAGATGTAGAGGCCGCTCCAGTAGCGACGGCGGAAGGCATCGCTGCGGGCCACCTGGCGCACGAACTCACGCAGGCTGAGATCGCCGTTTTCGAGCTTGATCTCCTCCACCTTGTTTTGTTCACCGGCGTAGCCGGTGTTGCCGAGCACCTGCACATACACGGCCCGGATCACGGCCTGCGTACTGGCTTCGGTGTTGCGGATGCTGGGTTGGCCGCCGCGGCGGGGAACGGAGTTGCCGCCCGTGGCGATCTGCTGCAGCCGCACCACCTTGGGCCCGAGCTTGCGGGGGGTGGAGGCGCGGAACTGCGGGCTGTTCATCTGGCCCGGCTGGCGCATGCCGTTGCCCACCAGGATGCGGCGAGCGTCGTAGCGGATCGGTGCAGGCCGGGTGCCCACATTCGCGGTTCCCGAGGGGAAGATCGCGCCGTAGTTCAGGCCCAGGGGATCATTGCCACCGCCGTAGGGGTGCTGATCGGCGTAGGGCTGGCGATAGCTGGCGTAGAGGGTGACGTATTGGGGCGCGCCCTCAAACGGTGCGCTGAAGCGGAACAGCTTGCGGTTGGAACCCCAGCCCGCGCTTTCCTGGGCTTCTTCGCCGATGTCGCGCAGGTAGGGAACGGTTTCCTCCCCGAACACCTGGGCGTACTCCATGCTGTTGACCAGCGAATCGACCAGGCCCTTGAGGCCCTGGGCGGAGACAATGTCGAAGTAGCGGGTGAACTCCTCGCGGGAGCTGATGCCACGGCCGAGGAAGTGGCGGAAGGCCAGCTCCACCACACGGCTGTTCACAAACCGGCCGTAGAACTGTTGTTGATATTCCTTGCTGTGGCCCAGGGAGCGGATGAACTCCCGCATCGAGATGTCGCCCTGGCGCACCTGGGTGGCTTCCACCGGGCAGGGCATCTGGCTGTAGGCCTTGGCGATGTCGCGCTCAAACACCTGGCGGTAGGCGGCGCGCACCACTTCGGCTTTCTGGGCGCCGCTCATGCCAGGCTTCATGTTGAAGCGCTGGGCCTTGCCCTGGGCGGCTAGGGCATAGATAGCGGGCAGCTGCAGGCCCTGGTTTTCAGGGCTGCCTAGGCGCTGACGCGGCGAGGGGGTGGGAACGGCGAGCTCTTCGAGCAGCACGTTGAAGCTGTCGATCAACAGCTGGCGCGCTTCGGGCAGATCCTTGAGCAGATCAGCAGAGGCGGCGCGCATTTCCTGCAGGGCCACGTTCGTGGCCGCCAGCGAGCAGCCCTTCTCGAGCACATCGCGCAGGCCGCGGGTGTTCACCCGCAGGATGCTGGGGTCACCCGACACCACGGCGTAGCCCACGTAGCGCAGGAACCAGGCCAGGTCGCGGATCGACTTCTTCATCCGCTCGGTGCCGTAGCGGGCCACCGAGATCGGGCTGAAGCCAGTGGGCAGCACGACGCGCACGTCGGCATCGCCACCGGCGCCCTCGAGCAGGCGGGAGAGCGCATTGCCCCGCTTGTTGGCGCCGCTAGCGCCGGCAAAGGTTTGAACGGAGCGCTGGAACGCGGCTTGGTCGGTGGCCAATGGGGTGGCACCGGCGTCCACCGCAGGGCTCAGGGGCGCATCGAGGTAGGAGAGCGGCGTGCCGCCGGCAAAGATCCGGCTGGCGGCACGGGCCACGATCGCCTCGGCGTTGGCCGAGAGGCGACGGGCGGCTTCGACACGCAGCTGACCGCTCTGGAAGAAGGTCACCAGGGTGTTCAGCTCACCGCCATCGAGGAAGCGGTCCTGCTGTTCCGCCTCGCGGACGCTGGAGAGCGGCAGGGTGTCGTAGCGCTGAGGAGCAACCCTGCTGCTGCCGCTGCTGGCGGTCACAGTCATGGAGGAGAGCGAACCAGGCCAAGGCACGTTACGGCTGGCCCTCTGGCCTCCCGGCGGCCCATGAACAAATGTTTGCAGCCGGGCCGGAACCCCGGCCTCTCGGCCCCCCGAGCCATGAAAAGCTCGCTCGGTTGCGGAGCTGTTCCTGCGCCATGACCCAGGCCCCGGCTGATGCCGCCACCCCAGTGGTGAGCGCGTTTTACGACCGATTTCCCTATCCCGGTGACCCCCTGCAGGACGGCCCACCGCCTGGATACAACTGGCGCTGGTGCGTGGATGCGGCTTACGCCGCCTGCACCCGTGCTGTGGCACCCCGTTCGGCGGATGGAGCGCCCCTGCGCGTGCTGGATGCCGGCTGCGGCACCGGTGTGAGCACCGATTACCTGGCCCATCTCAACCCTGGCGCTGAGATCCTGGCCGTGGACATCTCGCCGGGAACCCTCGAGGTGGCGCGGGAGCGCCTGCGCCGCTCCGGAGGTCACCAAAGGGCCCAGGTGCGCATTGAAAACCGCAGCCTGCTGGAGCTGGAGGGGGAAGGAGCCTTCGACTACATCAATTCTGTTGGAGTGCTCCATCACCTGCGGCAGCCGGAAGCTGGACTCAAGGCTTTGGCGGCGCTGCTGAAGCCCGGGGCGCTGCTGCATCTCTTCCTCTATGCCGATGGCGGCCGCTGGGAGATCCATCGGACCCAGCGTGCGCTCACAGCCATGGGCGTGGGTACGGGCGAGGAAGGGCTGCGGCTGGGGCGGCAGCTGTTGGCCGAACTGCCAGAGCACAACCGGCTGCGCCATCACCACGAGCAGCGCTGGGTGATGGATTGCGCGGCGGACGCCAACTTCGCCGACATGTATCTCCATCCCCAGGAGACCAGCTACAACCTCGAGCGGCTGATGGCCTTTGTGGCCTCCGCCGATCTGGAGTTCGCCGGTTTTTCCAATCCCCAGGTGTGGGATCCGGCCCGGCTGCTGCAGGGCGAACTGTTGGAACGGGCTCAGGCCCTGCCGCCCTTGCAGCAGTGGCAGCTCGTGGAGGACCTCGATCCCGATATCAGCCATTTCGAGTTCTTCCTGGCCAAACCGCCCCTGAAGCGCTGGAGCTGGGAGGACGACGCGGCTCTGCTCGCGGCAGCAGGTCAGCGCAACCCCTGTCTCTGGGGGTGGCCTGGTGCAGCGTTGCTCGATTCCGATATGGCGCCGCTCGATCTGACTGCCGATGGATTGGCCCTGATGCAGGCGCTGGAGCTGGCACCAGCCCTGACGCCGATCGGACGGTTGCCTCTGGGCTGGTCTGAGGGGCAGATCGCTTCTGTGGCAAGGAACTTGCTCGCACAGCGCGTGCTGCTGCTTCAGCCCGGTGCCGGCGGCGCTGCGTGATAGATTCCGCGCGCCTTTTCAGAGCGCAGGAGCCCTTGCTGGCAACCCCCCCGCTCCCTCACAACGACAGCGCTTCATCTGAGGTGTTGCAAGGTGAGGGCGAGGATCTGCCAGTGGTGGCAGCTGATCCAGTCCCCGAGGCTGCGGCAGTTTCCTCCGACGACTACCTGCGCCTCCAGCGGCGTCTGCTCCTGGCCACCTTGATCGTGTCCGCCATTGCGGTGCTGATCACGGCCCTGGCATTCAACCTTCACATCGCCGGCTCACTGCTGGTGGGTGCACTCGGCGGTTTGCTCTATCTGCGGCTTCTCGCTCGCAGCGTGGGCAAGCTCGGCAACGGCGCCAAGAAGGTGGGCAAGACGCAGCTGCTTGTGCCCGTGGTGTTGGTGTTGGCCTCGGCCCGCCTTCCCCAGCTGGAGCTCCTGCCGGCGCTGCTCGGCTTCCTGCTCTACAAACCGGCCTTGATTCTTCAGGTTCTGCTCGATTCCTGAGCTGACCTCTCCCTGAACCGTCGCTCCCGCGACACCGAACGCACAACCCGATGGGTTTCTTGCCACTCGCTCTTCCCTTTGCCGAACTGGAGGTGGGTCAGCACCTCTATTGGCAGCTGGGCAATCTCAAGATCCACGGCCAGGTGTTTCTCAGCTCCTGGGTGGTGATTGGTGCTCTGCTGGCCTTTGTGCTGGTGGGCAGCCGCAAGATGGAGCGCGATCCGCGCGGCATGCAGAACCTGCTCGAGTTTCTGTGGGATTACATCCGTGATCTCGCCCGCGAGCAGATCGGTGAGAAGGCTTACCGCGATTGGCTGCCTTTCATCGGCACCCTGTTCCTGTTCATCTTTGTGTGCAACTGGGGCGGCGCCCTGGTGCCTTGGAAGCTGATTCATCTTCCCGAAGGTGAGCTCGGCGCTCCGACTGCCGACATCAACACCACCGTGGCCCTGGCCCTCCTGGTGTCCTTGGCCTACTTCTACGCAGGCCTGAGCCGCAAAGGATTCCGGTACTTCGAGTACTACGTGGAGCCGACCCCGATCATGCTCCCGTTCAAGATCATCGAAGACTTCACCAAGCCTCTGTCGCTGTCGTTCCGTCTGTTCGGAAACATCCTGGCTGACGAACTGGTGGTGGCTGTGCTGGCATTCCTGGTGCCTCTGCTGGTGCCCCTGCCGGCCATGTTCCTGGGCCTGTTTACCAGCGCGATCCAGGCACTGATCTTCGCCACCCTCGCCGGTAATTACATCGGTGAAGCGGTGCACGAAGAACATCACTGAGGCCTGTCCTCAACCCCGCCAGAGCAGGACACCCGCTCTGGCAAACTCCTTGCGCGCAGGTCCGGCACGATCCGGGCCCATCTCGAGTCAATCCGAGATGTCCCAGGCGCAGGGATAACGTCCCGGTCCCCGTCCGCGCTCTCCCAGCGCCCTACATCCTTCGTTCCACCATGGATTCCATCACCTCCGCTGCGTCTGTTATCGCGGCTGGTCTGGCTGTCGGCCTCGGCGCCATCGGCCCTGGTATCGGTCAGGGCACCGCAGCCGGTTCCGCTGTTGAAGGCATCGCTCGTCAGCCCGAGGCCGACGGCAAGATCCGCGGCACCCTGCTGCTGTCGCTGGCCTTCATGGAAGCTCTCACCATCTACGGCCTTGTGGTCGCACTGGTGCTGCTGTTCGCCAACCCCTTCGCCGGCTGATCGCGCCTGAGGTGAGCGGAGGCCTGGCACTGGCCGGGTCTCCGCACTCGTTTCACCTCACTGCATCCGCACGCGACCGCTTTCATCCGCCCGCACCCCCGCCTCATGACCAGCTGGCTCCTGCTTGGTGCAACGGAGGGAGGTCTGTTTGACCTCGATGCCACCCTGCCGCTGATGGCGGTGCAGGTGGTTCTCCTCACCTTCATTCTCAATGCCCTGTTCTTCCGCCCCGTTGGACGGGTCGTGGAGGAGCGTGAGGGCTACATCACCACCAGCCGTGCCGAGGCCAAGCAAAAGCTGGCTCAGGTGGAGCGTCTGGAGGCGGATCTGCGTGAGCAGCTCAAGGAGGCCCGCAAGGCCACCCAACAGCTGATTCAAGAAGCGGAACAGGATTCCGACAAGCTCTATCGCGAAGCCCTGGCCACGGCCACGGCAGAAGCGAATGCCTCCCGTGAACAGGCGCGTCGTGAGATCGATGCCCAGCGGGAATCGGCCCTTGGCCAGCTCAAGGGTGACGCCGAGAAGCTCGGTGACCTGATCGTCGACCGTCTGCTGGCCGCCAAATGACTTTCCCAAGCCTTTTCGCCAACCACGGTGGCTTTGGTCTGAACCTCAACGTGTTCGAGACCAACATCATCAACCTGGCGATCGTCATTTTCGCCCTCTACAAGTTTCTGCCCAATTTCCTGGGCGGCATTCTTGAGCGGCGTCGGGCGATCATCCTGGCCGACCTCAAAGATGCCGAGGAGCGTCTGGCCAGCGCCACCACACAACTCGCCCAGGCTCAGAAGGACCTCGCCGAGGCTCAGCAGAAGGCCGAGCAGATCCGTGCTGACGGCAAAGCCCGTGCCGAAGCCATCCGTCTCGAAAGCGAGAAGCGCACCATCGATGAGATGGCTCGTCTCAAGCAGGGTGCTGCTGCCGATATGGATGCCGAGGCTGCTCGCGTGAGCAATCAGCTCCGCCGTGAGGCTGCCCGCCTGGCGATTGAAAAAGCTCTGGCCACGCTCCCCGGCAAGCTCAGCCCTGAGGCCCAGGCCCAGCTGGTCAGCCAGTCCATCAACACCCTGGGGAACGCCTGATGCCGCTGCTCAACACGATTACCACCCCCTACGCCGAAGCCTTCCTGCAGGTGGCTGAGAGCCGCCAGGAAGTCGACCAGGTGGTGGATCAGGCCAAGGCCGTTCTCGCCCTGTGGCACGACTCACCCGAGCTGCGCCAGGCCATGGCTTCGCCCGTTCTCGAAGTGGAGGCCAAGAAGGCTGCTCTCGAGAAGCTGTTCACAGATCAGCTCACCCCTTCTTTCCTCAACCTGCTGAAGCTGCTGGCCGATCGTCAGCGCATCGGCGTGCTCGACGCTGTGCTTGATCGCATGCTCGAGCTCTACCGCGAGCAGCGCAACATCGCTCTCGCCAACGTGACTTCGGCCACAGCTCTCAGCGAAGAGCAGCAAGCCGAGCTCAGCAAGAAGGTTCAGGCCGTGGCCGGTACCGACAAGCTGGAAATCAACCTCTCTGTGGATCCTGATCTGATCGGCGGCTTCGTCGTGAAGGTTGGCTCCAAGGTGATTGACGCCAGCCTCGCGGGTCAGGTGCGTCGCCTCGGACTGGCGCTGGCCAAGGTGGGCTAGCCCCGCACCCGAATCCTTTCCTCACACCCCGTCCTCATCTTTCTCGCCTCCCATGGTTTCCATCCGCCCCGACGAGATCAGCGCGATCCTCAAGCAGCAGATCGCTGATTACGACAAGTCGGTTTCCGTCAGCAACGTCGGCACCGTGCTGCAGATCGGCGACGGTATCGCCCGCATCTATGGCCTCGATCAGGTCATGGCCGGTGAGCTTGTGCAGTTCGAAGACGGCACCGAGGGCATCGCTCTGAACCTCGAAGACGACAACGTCGGCGCGGTGCTGATGGGCGAGGGCCGGGGCATCCAGGAAGGCAGCACCGTGAAGGCCACCGGCAAGATCGCCTCGGTGCCCGTGGGCGACGCGATGCTCGGCCGTGTGGTGAACCCCCTGGGTCTGCCCATCGATGGCAAGGGCGACATCGCCACCAGCGAGACCCGTCTGATCGAGTCGATGGCGCCTGGCATCATCCAGCGCAAGTCGGTGCATGAGCCCATGCAGACCGGCATCACCGCCATCGACGCGATGATCCCCATCGGCCGCGGCCAGCGCGAGCTGATCATTGGCGACCGCCAGACCGGCAAAACCGCCATCGCGATCGACACGATCATCAACCAGAAGGGCGAAGACGTCGTTTGCGTCTATGTGGCTGTTGGCCAGAAGGCTGCTTCTGTGGCCAACGTGGTGGAAGTGCTGCGCGAGAAGGGCGCCCTCGACTACACCATCGTGGTCGCCGCCAACGCCTCTGAGTCGGCTGCGCTGCAGTACCTGGCTCCCTACACCGGCGCCGCCATCGCTGAGTCCTTCATGTACAAGGGCAAAGCCACCCTCGTCATCTATGACGACCTCACCAAGCAGGCTCAGGCTTACCGCCAGATGTCGCTGCTGCTCCGTCGTCCCCCCGGTCGTGAGGCTTACCCCGGCGACGTGTTCTATTGCCACAGCCGTCTGCTCGAGCGTGCCGCCAAACTGAGCGACGCCATGGGCAAGGGCTCGATGACCGCCCTGCCGATCATCGAAACCCAGGCTGGTGACGTGTCGGCCTACATCCCCACCAACGTGATTTCGATCACCGATGGTCAGGTGTTCCTCAGTTCCGACCTGTTCAACTCCGGTCTGCGCCCCGCCATCAACGTGGGTATCTCGGTGAGCCGTGTGGGCGGTGCTGCCCAGACCAAGGCCATCAAGAAGATTGCCGGTACCCTCAAGCTCGAGCTGGCTCAGTTCGACGAATTGGCTGCCTTCTCCCAGTTCGCCTCCGACCTCGACGCCGCCACCCAGCAGCAGCTGGCCCGCGGCAAGCGTCTGCGCGAGATCCTCAAGCAGCCCCAGTTCAGCCCCCTGATCCTGGCTGAGCAGGTGGCTGTGGTGTACGCCGGTGTGAAGGGCATGATCGACGAAGTGCCCGTGGAGTCGGTGGTTCAGTTCTGCCGCGAACTGCGCGAGTACCTCAAGAGCAACAAGGCCGAGTTCATTAACAAGGTGCAGACCGAGAAGCAGCTCAGCGACGAGGCTGAGGCCATGCTCAAGGACGCCATCAATGAAGTGAAGTCGTCGATGCTGGCTGCGGCCTGATCCTGACGGTTAACCCGGAGAACCCCTTCCATGGCCAACCTCAAGGAGATCCGCGACAGGATCAGTTCGGTTAAGAACACCCGCAAGATCACCGAGGCTATGCGCCTGGTGGCCGCCGCCAAAGTGCGCCGGGCCCAGGAGCAGGTGCTGCGCAGCCGGCCGTTCGCCGACCGGCTGGCGCGGATTCTGGAGAACCTCCAGACCCGCATGCAGTTCGAATCGGTGGATGCTCCCCTGCTGGAGAGTCGCGATGTGAGCACCATCACCTTGCTCGCCGTGACTGGCGATCGCGGTCTCTGTGGTGGCTACAACGCCAACATCATTAAGCGCACCGAGCAACGTCACGCTGAGCTCACCGCTCAGGGCTACAAGGTTGACCTGGTGCTGATCGGCCGGAAAGTGGCCACCTACTTCCAAAACCGTTCCAGCCAGTACACCATTCGCGCCACCTTTATGGGGCTCGAGCAGGTGCCCAATGCTTCTGAAGCAGGCAAGATCGCTGAGGAAGTGCTGGCGGAGTTCCTCTCTGGCAGTACCGATCGCGTGGAGATCATCTTCACCAAGTTCATCAACCTGGTGAGCTCCAAGCCCGTGTCGCAAACTCTGCTGCCCCTGGATCCCCAGGGCATTGCCAGCCCGGATGATGAGATTTTCCGTCTCACCACCCGCGATGGTCAGTTGGGCGTGGAGACAGGCAAGGTTGCCAATGAGCAACCAGCTCTGCCCTCTGATCTGGTGTTTGAGCAGACCCCTGAGCAGCTCCTCAACGCTCTGCTGCCGCTCTATCTGCAAAACCAGCTGCTGCGCTCCCTCCAGGAAGCCGCAGCTTCCGAGCTGGCCAGCCGGATGACGGCCATGAACAACGCCAGCGATAACGCAAAGGCGCTCGCGAAAACCCTCACCCTCGACTACAACAAGGCCCGCCAGGCCGCCATTACCCAGGAGATCCTGGAAGTGGTAGGTGGTGCGGCTGCCATGGCCTGAGGCGTTTAGCCAACCGAAAACCCTCGCCCCGTTCGGCCGTTACCGCTTCGCGGATACGGCCTCTGCGGGGCGAGGGTTTTCATTTGGCCGCCATCGGGGAGTCAGTTCCCTGCGGCCCCAGCCTCGATCCGGGCGCAGGATGAACGGATGGCAGCACGGGTGAGTGGTTGATGGGGATGGAGTTGCAGGCGCTATTTCCGTTGGCCTTGGGGCGGGTGCAGTTGCGGCTGGATCCTTGGGATCTGGCGTTGTTGATGCAGGAGGTGCTGGCGTTGCGCGGCGATGCCGTGGGCAATCCCATGCCTGGTTGCGCCTGGACGGGGGATATCAACGGCATTTGGCAGGTGCACCGGCTGGAGGCCTTTGCGGCGATCACGGCAGAGGTGGAGCGCCAGGCCTGGGGGTACCTGCAGGACCTCGGTTTTCGCGAGGGGAGTGTGGCGCTGCATGTGCAGCGGGCCTGGCCGGTGGTGAGTGAGCCGGGCCAGGTGGTGGGCCGTCATCACCATCCCAATGCGCATCTCAGTGCCGTGCTGTATCTCAACGGGGATGGCAGTGGCCGCAGCGGCTACCTGCGCCTGTTCCCTCGTCAGCAGAGCAACGAGCTGGTGCTCGGTTTGGCGGTGGGCCATGGCGGCCCGATCGATGCCGATTCCGCAGGAGGCCTGCGTTGGAATGCTCCCTGGGTGGATGTGGCGCCGCAGGCAGGCCTGCTCGTGTTCTTCCCTGCCCACACGGATCACGCTGTGACCTCCAACGACGACGACGAGGACCTGCGGCTGTCGCTGGCATTCGATCTGGCGCTCACCGCTCCCTTCGCCGGGCCGGCTGATGCGGCCCCACCGGAATACCTGGCTCCCCATCCGGCTCAATGGACGGAGCTGCAGCAGCGGGCCGGTGATCCGGGACAATGAACGGCCACCAGCCCCAGCTGCCGCTGCGCCCCATGAGCGACACCTACACCGTTGTTTGCGAGATCAACGGCACCAGCCACAGCTTCAGCTGCAGCGCTGAGCAGACCGTGCTGGCCGCTGCGGAGGCCGCCGGTGTGGATCTGCCCAGCTCCTGTTGCTCCGGCGTGTGCACCACCTGTGCCGCCCGCATCCATGAGGGCAGCGTGCACCAGCCGGATGCCATGGGCGTGAAGGCCGAGCTGCAGGAGCAGGGCTACGCGCTGCTCTGCGTGGCGTTCCCTCGCAGTGATCTCAAGCTCACCGCCGGCCAAGAAGATGCCCTTTACGAAGCGCAGTTCGGTCAGTACCAGAAGTGAGCAGCGTCCAGCTGCTCCCGCTGCTGCTGCAGCTCGAACGCCAGTCCGGCTCCTTGCGTGCTCAGGTTGAAGCGGCGGTTCGCGCCCATGGCACGCCACTGCGCTGGGCAATCACCGCCGTTCAGCACCGCCCAGAGCAGCCGCCATTGCTCCAGATCGAGGCCGTTGTGCTCAGCGGCGTTGCTGCGGAGGTTGTTGACGCGTGATCAGCACGTCTCCAGCCCTGCCCACCCTGTTGGTGATCCCCACCGGCATTGGGTGTGCCGTGGGCGGATACGCCGGCGATGCCCTGCCGGCGGCACGCTTGCTTGCGGCGGCCAGCGGCTGCCTGATCACCCATCCCAACGTGATGAATGGGGCGGCTCTCTATTGGAGTGATCCGCGCATCCACTACGTGGAGGGATCCAGTCTCGATCGCTTCGCGGCGGGGGAGCTTCTGCTCCAACCGGTTCGCCAGCAGCGGGTGGGGTTGTTGCTGGATGCCGGCATCGAGCCTGAGTTACGTCAGCGTCACCTGCAGGTGGCCGATGGGTGCCGCGCCACCCTCGGGCTTGAGATCGGCCCGGTGGTGATCACGGATCGTCCTCTGGAGGTGAGCCTCAGCCTTGGGGTCAGTGGCGTCAGCTGGGGGCAGCTGGGCCAGCCGGAGGCGCTGCTGCGGGCCGGCCGACAGCTCAAGGCCGCAGGGGCCACCGCCATCGCCGTGGTCGCCCGCTTCCCCGATGATCCAGACAGCGAAGCCCTGGCGGCCTACCGCCAAGGCAGTGGCGTGGATGCTCTGGCCGGTGCCGAAGCGGTGATCAGCCACCTGCTCAGCCGTGAGCTGGGTTTGCCCTGTGCCCATGCGCCGGCCCTCAGCCCGCTGCCGCTCGATCCCGATCTCGACCCCCGTGCTGCCGGCGAGGAGCTGGGCTTCACCTTTCTGCCCTGTGTTTTGGTGGGCCTGAGCAGGGCACCGGATCTGTTGCCTGCCGCACCCTCACCTGTCGTGGGCGGGGCGACGAGCTCCGCGCTGGGGATTGATGCGGTGGGCGCTGTGATTGCTCCAGCGGGAGCGCTCGGCGGCGGCGCTGTATTGGCTTGCGCTGAACGCGGCATTCCCGTGATAGCCGTTGATAACCCCTGCCTGCTGGCGGTGACGGCAGAGGTGCTGGGGCTCGAGGTGATTGCGGCCTCCAGCTACAGCGAGGCGGCGGGGCTGGTGTTGGCGCTGCGCGAGGGAATCGCTCCTGCCGCGTTGCGCCGGCCGTTGCCCCCTTTGCGGCTGCAGGCCTGATGGCGGGCTTTGGCAGCACAGGCCCAGACCCGCAGCAGCCTTGCCCCTGCGGTGGCAGCAGTGTGGGCGCCAGTTATGGCCGTTGCTGCCGCCCGCTGCACCGGCAGGAACAAGCTGTCGCCACGGCTGAGCAGCTGATGCGCTCGCGCTACAGCGCCTTTGCCCTCGCCCAGATTGATCATCTGCTGCGCACACAACCCTCCGAGCAACCCGTGCAGGCCCGGCGCCGTTCGCTGGAGGCCAGCTGCCGGAAGCTACGTTGGCGTGGTCTGGAGATCGTGGCCACAGAAGCCGGCGGCCCTGACGATCTGGAGGGCACCGTGACCTTCATCGCGCACTACAGCGCTGGTGCGGAGCGGGGGACCCTGCGGGAGTGCTCCCGCTTTGCCCGCGAGGGTGGCAGGCCCGATGGGGCTTGGCTCTACCTCGAGGCGCTCGAGCTCAGCGGTTGAGCCCGGTGCAGATCCGATCGAGCACCGAGGCGCAGCGGGTGCTCGATCGGGCCATGCATTCACCGCTCAGGGTTTCAAGCCAGAGCTCTCCGGTGCTGGCGATGTCGCTCCAGTCGGCCCACACCCGCACGTAATCGTTCACGCGGCGGCCGGAGCAGGGCCGCTCGAACGCCATCAGGGTGCGCTGGTCGGGTTGCTCCACCTCAAGGCCGAGCTGCTCCAGCAGGGGGCGCAGCAGCTCTCCCGGGGAGCGGGAGCCGTGGAAGGGAACGAGGGCGCGGCAGTAGGCCATGGCGTGGGACGGGCCGTGCCTTCAACGTATGGATGGCGCGGTGCAGGGTTCACCGCCTGCTCAGATTGTTTTCCACTCCGGCGCTTCAGCTCAGGCAGGCCATCGGATGCCGCGTGGGCAGCCCCAGGGCCTTGGCCACGCCGGGATGGCAGAGCGATCCCTCCACCGTGTTCAGCCCAGACACCAGCTCAGGCCGATCGGTGACGGCTTCCACCAGCCCGCGACCAGCCACGGCGGCGATGTAGGGGAGGGTGACACTCACCAGCGCTTCGGTGGACGTGAAGGGAACGGCCCCGGGCATGTTGCCCACGGCGTAGTGCTGCACCCCGTGAATGCGTACCACGGGATCGGTGTGGGTGGTTTCGCGGCTGGTGGCGATGCAGCCGCCCTGATCGATCGCCACATCCACGATCACCGAGCCCGGTTGCATCTGCGCCACCAGGGCTTCCTCAACCAAGGTGGGAGCGCGATCGGCCGGCAGCAGCACCGCACCGATCAGGAGATCGGCGGAGGGCACGAGCCGCTCCAGCAGGCCGCGGCTACTCACCAGGCTCACCAGGCGGCCCTGCCGCTGGTTTTCCAGGCGCCGCAGCCGCTCGGGGGAGAGGTCGAGCAGGAACACCTCCGCATCCATGGCGGCGGCCAGCCGAGCGGCATTCCAACCCACACTGCCGGCACCAAGCACCACCACCCGGGCCGGCCGCACGCCGGTGCAGCCTCCGATCAAGACGCCCCGCCCGCCCTGGGGTTTCTCGAGCAGGCGCGCACCCACCTGGGCCGCGAGCCGGCCGGCGATCTCACTCATCGGCGCCAGCAGAGGCAGGCTGCCATCGGCCAGTTGCACCGTTTCGTAGGCGATGGCGGTGGTGCCTGACTGCAGCAAGGCTCGGCCCACCGCGGGGTAAGCCGCCAGGTGCAGATAAGTGAACAGCACCAGATCGGGCCGCAGGAAGACGAACTCTTCGGGCTGCGGTTCCTTCACCTTGACCACCAGATGGGCAGCCCAGGCCTCCGTTTGATCCACCACGGCGGCACCGGCGGCTTCAAAGGCTGCATCGCTGATGCCGGCTCCTTCGCCAGCGCCCTGTTCGATGCGCACCTGCAGCCCATGGCTCGCGAGCTCGCGCACCGCATCGGGCGTGAGCGCCACCCGCCGTTCATCGGGCTTGATCTCCCGCGGCACGCCGATGCTGGCGATCGGGGCGATGGTGGCGGCCATGGCGCGATCGCGGTGGCGGATCGCCCTTCAGCTTGGCGCCGCTGGCAGGGATTGACCACGGTTGATGGCCGCAGCGATCGGCATCCTCCAGCCGCTGCCAAAGGAGCGTTGGCTGAGTTTGAGCACTGGTGGTGCCTGGCGGCGTTTGAATTCTGCGCGGCGCAGCAAGCCCATCACCCGTTGGGCCAGCGCAGCATCGACGCCCCGGGCGATCAGATCTTCGGGGCTTTGATGCTCTTCCAGGAGTGCCTGCAGCAGCGGATCGAGCAGCGCGTAATCCGGCAGAGAATCGCTGTCGCGTTGGTCGGGACGCAGTTCGGCGCTGGGGGGTTTTTCTCGGATGGCGGCGCCCACCAGCTCGCCGGCGGCCGGCAGGCCGAGCTCAGCGCGGCAGTGGGCTGATGCTGTGGAATCGATCCAGGCGCAGAGCCGGAACACGCTGGTTTTGTAGAGGTCGCCAATGACGGCCAGCCCGCCGTTCATGTCGCCATAGAGCGTGCAATAGCCAACGGCCAGCTCGCTTTTATTGCCGGTGGAGAGCAGCAACTGCCCTTGCTGGTTGGCCACAGCCATGAGCAGGGTGCCGCGGATGCGCGATTGCAGGTTTTCGGCTGTTAATCCCGCGGGTTCAGCGCCGAGTGGCTGGGTGAGGGCCGCATCAAAACTCGCCATCAAGGGCGCGATCGGCACCGTGTGGGTGGCGATGCCCAGGCGATCGGCGAGGGCTAGGGAGTCTTGGATCGAGCCCTCCGAGCTCCAGGGTGAGGGCATCAGCAGCGCCTGCACGTTCTCTCGCCCCAGGGCCGCGGTCGCGATCACCGCCACCAGGGCTGAATCGATGCCGCCGCTCAGCCCCAGCAGCGCCTTGCTGAAACCGCACTTGCGGGCGTAGTCGCGCACCCCAAGCACCAGGGCGCGCAGCAGCAGCTCGTCGGTTGCGGGCAGGGCGGGATGGTGTTTCTGTGCGGGCGTGGCATCGCGGCTGTCCCAGAGGCCGAGATCAGCCTCGGCAAAGCTCAGCTGGCGCAGCACCTCGCCATCGGCGCTGGTGACGAAGCTGCCGCCGTCGAACACCAGTTCGTCGTTACCGCCCACTTGATTCACATACGCCACCGGGCACTGCAGCCGGCGGGCCGCGGCGGCGGCTAGCTCACGCCGCAGCTGTGCCTTCCCTGTGCCGAAGGGTGAGGCCGAGAGGTTGAGCAGCAGATCGGGTTGCAGTGCCTGCAGATCCGCCACGGGATCATCCCCGAGCAGCCGCTGCTGGTGGAGCTCTTCCTCCACCCACAAGTCTTCGCAGATGGTGATGCCGAGGCGCCAGAGGCGGCCATGGCGTTCCAGCTCCACCAAGCAGGGCTGGTCGGCCGGACGGAAGTAGCGCCGCTCATCGAACACGTCGTAGCTGGGTAGCAGGCGCTTGCGGGCCACCACCCGCCAGCTGCCGTGCTCCACCAGCGCGGCGGCGTTGAACAGATCGGGGATCTGCCGATCGGGCGTGGGCTCGCTCACTCCCAGCAGCAGGACCAGCCCCTGGGGAAGCTCGCCGGCAAGCCTGTTCAGAGCCTGCTGCTGCTGATGGCGGAGCGCCGGGCGCAGCAGCAGATCGCGAGGTGGGTAGCCCCAGAGCGCCAACTCCGGCGCCACCACTAGATCGGCGCCAGCTGTGGCGGCGCGGCGACAGGCCTGCAGCAGCTGCTCGCCATTGCCGGCCAAGTCGCCCACCAGCGGGTTGATCTGGGCGAGGGCGAGACGCATCAGCGGAGGGAGCGGGAGGGCTGCTGCCCCAGGCCGTAGAGATTGTGACGAACCAGTTCCGCCCACAGTGCCGCCGGCACCTGCTCGGGGCTGGGATGCCGGCGGATCGAGGAGCTCGCGGTGGCTGGCACCGGCAGGTGCACCAGCTCTGGCTGCCCGCCCAGGTTGCGGATCGCCTCCAGTGCCGCCGGATACAGGGCGAATCCTTTCCTTGGAACCACCGCCAGACGGCAGCGCTGCAGCAGTTCAGCCGCTTTCCACCACGTCGGCACTTGCGCGACCAGATCCCCACCCACCACAAACACCAGAGAGTGGCCGGGCCAACGCTCAGCCGCTCGCTCCACGGTGATCAGGGCCCGCGGATTGCTCAGCTGCTGAACATGACGAATGCGGGGATTGCCGATCGCCTCCACCAAGGCAGCCAGCAGCCGGGCTCTGAGTCCCAGCGGGGCACCGTGCTGTTTGAACGGATTGTCGCTGGCCCAGGTGGCCACCTGGCCGTAGTGATCAGCCAGTCCCTCGAGCAGGGCGCGGTGGCCTTCGGTGGGGGGGTCGGCGCTGGTGCCGAGCAATGCCAGGCTGGGCAGCTCGCTCATGGCAGCAGCGGCAGTAGGGCTGCCGCTTGGTTGCTTCGGTCGTGCCACTGCTGCAGCCAGGCCCTGGCCTGAGGGTCTTGGCGGGCCAGTCTCCGCAGCAAGGATGCCGGCCGCAGCCTCCCCCGTTCGGCGCTGCGCAGCAGTTCGGCGGCCGCCAGCCGGCCGGTGAGCCGGGTGGTGTGCACCGCCAGTGCTGCTTGGGCCAAGGCCACCGGCGCCGCCGGCGCCAGGCTGAGGCCGCCGCTCAGGGGAGCCGCCAGCAGCAGCACCTGGCGCAGGCCCCCTAGTAGCAGCTGGATGCCCAGTTGGGTGCCTCCCAGGAGTGCGTTCTGGGCTGACAGCCGCGTGAGCAGGGCGCGGGCGCCGCCGCCCCCCAGCTCCAGGCCGTAGAGCTCACAGAGCTGCACCACCAGGGCGGTGTCGAGGGCAATGCCGCCGGCGAGATCCAGCAGCAGCAAAGGGTTGGCCGCCACGCCGGTGGCTTTGAGGGCGGCGTAGCGGCCGATCAGCGCCTGGGCGCTCTCCTTGCCGCGGCGCAAGCGCCATTGGTGCAAGCGCTGGGCGAAGCGATCAGCCGCTCGTAGGCCGTTGAGGCCCAGCAGCAGCGCACCGTGCTGGCTGAGCAGCTCGAGCAGAGCCCATCGCAGGGGTGCCACCTGGGGCGGCATCGGTTCGCTGCGCACACGGCCATCGGCCAACACCACCGCTTGCCGCGGCGCCGAGGCCACCGCCAACAGCTCCAGATCGCGGTGAGCCGGAGGCAAGCGCCGGCGGATGCTGCTGATCAAGGCCTCGCGCTCGCTCTCCGGCCAGCAATCGATGCGGTTGAGCGCCAGCAGCACTGGTTTGCCGGCGGCCAGCAGTTGCTCCAGGGCTTCGGCTTCCGGGGTGGTGAGGTCGCTGTCGAGCACCAGCAGCACCAGGTCGGCCCCTACGGCCACCCGTGCCGCCAGCCGCTGCCGCGCTTTGGCGGCAATCTCATCGATGCCGGGGGTATCCACCAAGTCCACGCCGGTGAGCCCGGGGATGCGCACGCTCCAGGGGCGCCGCTGTTGGCTGCGGGTGCAGCCATGGGCCACATCGGTGGCGAAGGCCTCCTCCTCCAGCAGCGCATTGAGCAGGCTGGATTTACCCACCCCCACCCGGCCGAACACGGCGACCCGCAGGCGCCGCTGTTTCAAAGCCAGCAGTTGTTGATCCAGGGCCTGTAGTTCCGGTCCAAGGGCGCTGCGCTCCCGGTCGCTCAGTCGCAGCCCGCTGCGCCACTCGCCCAGGAGCAGCTCGCAGCGCTCGGCGGTGGAGGGAGAACGCAAGGGCGGTGGCGGGAACGCCATGCATTGAAGCGGTTGTGCCATCGTCGCGCTCAGCCCCGCTCGCTTCCATGCTGATCAGCCCAGCCGTGTACGCCGAGCGCCGCGCCCGTTTCTTTCAGGCCCTGGGCGGAGCCGCTGCAGTGATCCCTGCGGCCCCGTTGGTGACGCATCACGCCGATTGCGAGTGGCCGTTCCGCCAGAACAGCGATTTTTGGTATCTCACTGGCTTCGATGAGCCTGATGCGGTGGCCTTATTCCTGCCGCACAGGCCGGAGGGGGAGCGCTATGTGCTGTTCGTGAACCCCAAAGAACCCAGTGCCGAGGTGTGGAACGGCTTCCGCTGGGGCTGTGAGGGAGCGGTGGAGCAGTTCGGTGCCGACCTGGCCCATCCCCGCAGCGAGCTGGCCCAGCGCCTACCGGAGTATCTGAGTGGAGCCGAGGGCATTGCGTTCCGCGTGGGCAAGCATCCGGCGGTGGAGCCGCTGGTGCTGCAGGCCTGGGCCGGGCAGCTGGATCGTGCCCCCCGCAGCGGTGCTGCCGCCCTCGGGCTCGTGGCCCCCTGCCCGCTGCTGCATGGGCTGCGGCTGCGCAAGAGCCCCGAGGAGCTCGATCGCATGCGCGAGGCGGCTCGCATCTCGGCGGAGGCCCATGAGCTGGCGCGCCAGGTGGTGCGGCCGGGGCTGAACGAGCGCCAGGTGCAGGCGGTGATCGAGCAGCACTTCCTGGAGCAGGGCGCCCGCGGCGCGGCCTACAACTCGATCGTTGCCGGCGGCGATAACGCTTGCGTGCTGCACTACACCGCCAACAACTCCGAGCTGCGCGACGGCGATCTGCTCCTGATCGATGCCGGTTGCTCCCTGAACGACTACTACAACGGAGACATCACCCGCACCTTCCCGATCAACGGCCGCTTCAGCGGAGAACAGCGGGCTCTCTATGAGCTGGTGCTCGCGGCCCAGGAGGCGGCTGTGGCCGCTGTTGCACCTGGGCAAACCGCAGAAGCTGTGCACGACACGGCTGTGCGAGTGCTGGTTGAGGGCCTTGTCGATCTGGGCCTTCTGGCCGGTGAGATCGACGGAATCATTGAGCGGGGAGCCTTCCGCCACCTCTACATGCACCGCACCGGCCACTGGGTCGGACTCGACGTGCACGACGTGGGCGCCTACCGCCTAGGTGAGCACCACGTGGCGCTGGAGCCGGGGATGGTGCTCACCGTGGAGCCCGGCCTGTATGTGAGCGATCGCCTGCCGGTGCCGGAAGGGCAACCCGCCATCGAAGATCGCTGGAAGGGCATCGGCATCCGCATCGAAGACGACGTGGCAGTGACCGATCACGGCCACGAGAACCTCACGGCTTCGGCGCTGAAGGCACCGGCGGCGATGGAGCGCTGAGAGGGCTCACGGCAGCGCTTCCGCCCAGCTGCGGATCACCCGCAGCCCAGCGATCTGCTCAAAGTGCTGGTCGAAGCTGAACAGCAGTGCGCCATGCTCGAGGCAGCAGGCGGCGATCCAGATGTCGTTGGTGGGAATCGGCCTGCCTTGGCGACGCAGGTCGCGGTAGATCAGGGCATAGCTGTCAGCGGTGGCCAGGCCGTTGGCGCACACGCTCACCCGTGGTGAGGCCAGGAAGCGGTTGAGCTCTTCGCGGTTGCGTGCCTCCTGGGTGCCGCAGGCGAAGCCGGCGAGCAGCTCGCCCACCACGGTGCTGCTCAGCAGCAGCTGATCGGCATGGCGGATCACCTCTACACAGGCGGCGTCACCGCGTTTGAAGCCGGCGTAGGTGTTTGTGTCGAGGGCGATCGCTCGCATCCTTCACTCCCACAGCTCAGGGTCCACCTGCTCCAGGGGGGCGATGGCTGCGTTGAAGGCATCGGCCTCGTTTTGGCTCCAGGTGCCCGCGAGGGCATCAAGGTCGTCATGGGTTCCTGCGGCGTTGTCACCGCTGCCCGTGAGGCGCTGGAGAGCCAGCTTGTTCAAGCTGATGCCCTGGCGCTGGGCTTCGTTCTTGAGATCCTCGAGTTGTTGGGCTTCTAGGCCTCGCACGCTGATGGCTGCCACGGAACGCAGGCAGAGAGTGCCATCAAGCTAGCGATAGTTGCTAGCAGTGATCCGTGCCTGCTAGCGCTTGCTCCAAACCCGCCAGCACCGCCGCGGTGCTGGGAATCACGGAATCGGCACCGGCCTCCCACAGCTGGGCCTCATAGCGGCCGCGGCGCTCGCCGGCTTCGGGGCTGTGCAGGTGGGGCGGTGCCACCGCCAGGCTCAGGAAGCGCTGCTCGGGTTGCACTTGTCGGGCGCGCTGCACGGTGAGGACGTCGGCCACGGTGTCGCCGAGGTACGCCACAGGGGCCGCCGTGGCGCCCAGGGGGCCGACTAGGTCGCTGGCGAGGCGCAGAAAACCGGTTGGGTCCGGTTTGTCGGGGGCGTCTCCCATGGCGATCAGCGGCGGGCGGCTCAGCCCCAGGCGTTGCTCCAGCACGAACCGGGCGGAGGGCGGTTCGGCGCCGCTCACAAAGCCCCAGGACACGCCTGCTGCACTCAGTTCCTCAAAGAAGCTCCGATCCACCAGCAGCGGCTCACTGCCAATGAAGCCCTGCCAGGCGCTTGGGTCGCCCTCAGGGTCGCCGCCGAAATAAAAGCCGTTGAACACGTCCACCAGCGCCTGAAACGCCGGCAGCTCCGCCAGGCCGCCCCGGCGCAGGAGCTCCAGGGAGGCCTCCCAGTCGTTGTTCCAGCAGCCCTCGGCCTTCAGCGCATCAATGGCGGAGGGCTCAGGCCGCACACCGCTGTAGTGCTGCACCGTTTCCACGATGGCCCGGCGGTAGCTGCCGCCCACATCCCGGATCACGCCGTCGATGTCGAACAGCAGGACAGCGCGGGGACTCAGGGGCTTGGCAACAGCGGCTGGTAGGTTAGTTGTTTGTGATTAAGCCTTGAGCGCTGACACCATGAGCACAGAGAGCGCTGAAAGCGCCGTGGCGACAGCCGCCGCTGAGGTTTCCTCGGAGGACACCACCGAAGGCCGTCCCGTGCTGCGTGGTGCCAGTGCTGTTCTGGCAGCAGCCACCATCGACGAGAACGGCGTTCCCTCCGGCCGTACCCCCAAGGCCGATGAGGGTCGCTTCCTCGTGAAGATCCTGTGGCTGCCCGACAACGTGGCCCTGGCTGTGGATCAGATCGTGGGTGGTGGCCCCAGCCCCCTCACTTCCTACTTCTTCTGGCCCCGTGAGGACGCCTGGGAAACCCTCAAAACTGAACTTGAGGGCAAGAGCTGGATCACCGACAACGAGCGCGTTGAAATCCTCAACAAGGCCACCGAGGTAATCAACTACTGGCAGGAAGAGGGCAAGGGCAAGAGCCTCGAAGAGGCCAAGCTCAAGTTCCCCGATGTCACCTTCTGCGGTACCGCTTGATCGCTGCGCACGACGCATTGGCAGCTGCCCCCGCAAGGGGGCTTTTTCATGCCTTAACCGCAAGGGCTCAGCTCACTGCCGGCCGCGGGTCACTTGGCCGAAGCTGCTGCCGGTGATCAGGGCTGGATCGGTGCTGGTGTCCACCGTGAACTGGCGCGACTCGCTCTGGCTGCTCCCATCGGGATACACAAAGGTGACCACCCCTTCAAGGCTCACCTGTGAACCATTGATCCCGATGGTCCGCAGCTGATCCACGCTGACGCGTTGAAATTGGCGGAAGAAGGCGGGATCGAACTGATCCGCCGCCTCACCGCTGAAACGTTGGCGTGCGCCCTGGAGATTGCCCAGGGAGAGGTCGTTGTAAAGCTGCTCCACGCTCGCAATCGCCTGAGCTGCGGCGGCATCGCTGCTGGCTTGCTGGCTCAGATCCGGCGCCGGTGGTGCCTCGGTGGTGGTGGTGTCGGGGCTGGGGGTGATCAGTTCACCGGGGAGCCGCGGCCGTTGGGCCTCTGCAGGGTTGTTGCTGGGCAGAGTGGTTTGCAGCAGCAGCCAGGCCAGGCCTCCACCTACACCCACCACCAGCACGCCGGCCATGAAGCTCAGCACGGCCACCAGCCCATTGCTGCCGCCACGGGCCTCGGTAGGCCCCATTGCGTCGTCGTACTCCTCTGTCACTTCCTCCGCCGGTTCTGGCTCGTTCTGCTGAACACTGGCTGCTATAGGGCTTGGCAACGGCGCTGCAGCCGGCGGCGCGTTGGTCTCCTGCAGGCCCATCAGCCCGCGCAGCACCGCATCCATGCGTGCGCAGATCGGTGCAGCGAACACCTCATTGAGTTCTTGCTGCAGCCGCAGCTGAAGGCGCGGATCGGCGGGCAGGGGTGGTTGCTGGCTGGCGGCGCTGCTGAACCCAGGTGAGAGCACCAGGTATTTCAGGGCTGGCAGCAGGGCCAGTTGACTCTGGCCGCAGAAATCGCCCACTAGGGCCTGGAGCCGGCGTCCATCGAGGGGCAGGCCCCGCTCCAGATCGCTGAGGATCTGGCGGCGCAGATTGGCTCCGAGCGCGTAATCGTTCACGGGTTCTTTGGCGCCGCGGCTGGCGCTGCAGCTGCAGGCATCTTGCCCTTTGCCGGCGCGGCCGTGGTGCGGGCCCGTTGCCATTGGCGGCTCAGCTCAGCGTTCAGCGCAGCGCAGCCGGGGATCGGGCCGCTCTGGCTGGCGGCGATCAAGGCGCCGAGTGGATCGGTGCTGGTGGGTTGTTGCAGCTGGCTGGCCAGTTGCGGCTGCTCAAGCAGGGCCTTGAACTGGGCGCGGCGCTGGTTGAGGTTGCTCTGGATCTGCTCGGGATTAGCGCAGAGTTGGCGTGCTTGGGCCTGCAGCGGCGTCTCCTGCCGTGTGATCAGCCACGCCCCCAGACCAATGCCAGACGCCGCCAACAACAGCAGCAGCCAGCGCCATGATCCCGCCGGCAGCACGCCGCTCCGCCTTGGCCTGGCAGCTCGGTGGGCCATCGCCAGCGACACGTCATCGCCGCTGCCGGCTTGGGTGATGTGGGCGAGCCCCTCCTCCAGCTCCTGGCGATCGCGCAGATCCACCAGAGCAGCGCAGAGCTGCAGATAGTCGGCGTCGGTGGCGCAGGATTTGCGCACGCCATCGGTGCTGAGCACCAGAGCCTGCAGATCTGTTTGGGGCTCCAGCGGATGCAGTTGGGTGCGCGGGAGCCAGAGCTGCTGATCCAGCTCCTGGCAGAGGCTGCCGGTGGCCTCGCTGTCGCTGTGCTCGCGCTCCTCGCTGAGCAGTGCAGCTTGGCCCTGTTGATCGATGGCGCTCAGATCCCAGTCGCCGATGCCCGTGCAGCCCCACCACTGCGGCGCCAGCAGCACCAGCCCAAGGGTGCTCCCGTAAAGGAGGGGTGAGAAGGGCTCGTGCTCGGCTTGCGGTTGCAGCGCCCAGTCGGCTGTGATCGCTGTCAGCCAGCGCTGATGAATCGTGGTTGGCAGCTCCTGCTTGAGCCATTGCCGCCAGCGCTCTGGATCCGCCAGGGGTGTGCAGGCCAGCCACTGTTCCACCACCTCCTGGCTCACCTGGCAGGCCAAGGCGCTGCCCCGGTGGCTGAGCCGGTAGCGATGGCCGCCGTGGCCATCGGCCACCACCAGCAGCTGCAGACTGCCGTCCCTGCCCTTGAGCTCCACACTCAGGCTGGCGTCCTGGCACGGTTTCTGCTGGCGGCGATGGGCCGCGCCGATCACGCTGCAGGCCTGCAGGTGCTGCCAGCGCGGGCTCACCACACCAGGGGGCCCACGTCGTCGCTGGGATCCAGCAGCGTGGGTGGCAGATCCGGCAGAGGGATGTTGGCCGGGCTGTTCGGCCCGCCGGCATCGGCTGCGGTCACGCGACTGGCGGGCATGGAAGCAGCCCCCACCACGGCAGTGGAGGCCCACTGGATGTACTGGGCCAGGGTGGTGGCATTGCTCGCCTGCAGCGGCCGCCGCGGCGACTTGCCGTGTGCCGATGGCTCCGGACCAATGAACTGCTGCAGCACCTCCAGATCAGCGTCATGGCCCATGGCAATCGCCAGACGCACCGCCTTCTGGGCCCACGGCCGCCGCATCAGGTTGGCCAGGCCTGCGTCGAAATCATCGGTGGGCTGGCCGTCCGAGATCAGCACCAGCACCGGCGGCAGCGCCCGCTCCTCCATCGGCGGCGACTGCAGGGCATCGGCCACCAGATTGAGGGCATCGCCCATGGCGGTGATGCCGCCGGCCTCCAGGTCGCGCCACTGCAGCTGCTGCACGGGGGTGGCTTCGGCCAGGTGCCAGGCCGCCTGATCGGCAAAGCGCACGGCGCGCACCAGCACCCGCGCTTCGGGGTTCTCGCGGGCCACCTCGGCCATGCCCGGCAGCGATTGGCGGATCGCCTGGTTGAGGGCTTGCATCTTGCCCTGGGCAGCCATCGAGCCACTGCAATCGCAGAGGTAGATGAAGTGCAGCGGCCGGTTGCTGAGCCGAACGTTGGGGAAGGGCATGGCTTAGGGGCGTAGCACCAGGATCGCTCCGGCGCTGCTGTCGATCTGCTGCAGGGCCGAGAGGTTACAGGTTTTGCCCGGGTCGAGCTCGATGCTTTGCCCGCTGGTGGTGCGTCCACGCCAGCGGCTGGTGCTCAGGTTCTGCAGGCCCAGCAGGGCGGGGTCGCTGGGGTGGGCCACCAGCCGGGCCAGGGGTTCACGGATGGCCTCGCCGACCAGGGGATCGAAGTGATGGGGCTGCAGTTCATTGCCGGCCGCGGCGCTCACCAGGCCATGGGGCAGCCGCAGGCGGAGCGGCTCTGGCAGCGGTGTGCCGCAGCTCCAGCAGGCGCCTGGGGCATCGGCAGCGGGGAAGGTTTCCTGGCCGCAATGGCTGCACAGCTGGCGTTGATCCAGGCAGAGGCTGATCGCCTGCTTCCACTGCCCTGTGAGTGTGCGTTGCTCGCTCTGGCGCAGCCCGGGGCCGAAGCTCTGTTCAAACAGGCGTTGCAGGCCGGCTGGATAAATGGGCCACGTGATCAGAGCGGCGCTGTGCTCGATCGGATCGGGCCTGTTGCGTGGATCGTTGGGATCAAAGATGAACAGGGCCTCATCGCCATATAGCCGGCGCCGGGCCGGTTCGTCCAGGCAGCGGATCGCCAGTTCCCGTTGGCCGCGGAAGGGGTCGTGTCGCGTCAGTAGCCGGAACAGCAGCACCGCCAGGGAGAAGAGATCACTGCGCGCGCTCGGTTTCGCCTGGCCCAACAGCACTTCCGGCGCCATGAATCCAGGTGTTCCGAGCACGCTTCCGCTGCTCTGGCCATCCACATCCACGTTGTCGTTGTCGCAGATGAGGATCCCGCCGCTGCTGGGATCCAGAAACAGGTTGCCCAGCGAAACGTCCTTGTAACAGAGGCCCTTGAGGTGCAGTTGATGGAAGGCCTCCGCCAGGTGGAAGCAGGCCTTGAGCACGCACTGAAGGCTGATGGCTAGATCGCCCCCGGCGTGACGATGGGCTCCCACAAACGCGTCCGGGCGTAGGCCCATCAGGTAACCGAAGCCGCCGGCGGCAGCAGGAAAGCGCCCCAGGCTTCCGGGGATGGGATCCAACAGTGCCAAGGGCCAAAGGAAATCACGGTTCGGGGCGCCGAGCCGGATGCTCTGCTGCAGCCGCTCCCGCAGTTGTGGATCCCTGCCGATGCAAGCCGGGAAGTACCACTTCAGTGCCAGCCGCTCACCGCCGAGCTGCACGGCAAACACCTGGCCCTGGCTGCCTCCCCCCAGCCCCTGCTCAATCCGTAGGGGTTGCTCCAGGCCTGCAAAGGGCAGGCTGGCGCCTTCGGGCAGCAACCAGTTCATGCGGAGGTGGCGTCCTGGCCGATGGCCTGACGGATGCCGTTGCGGTGGGCCAGGGCCGTGCGGCGATTGGCGAAACCATGGCGCACGGCTCGTCCATCGCGCAGCACCAGTACCAACTGATGCTGCTTGCGCGAACCCAGCAGGATCCAGCCGGCCAGGGCGCCGGCCTGCAGCGGCCAGAACACCAGCGGAAACGGCAACAGCAGCAGACCTCCCAGACAGAGCAGCAGCCACCAGCTGAAGATGTGGGGATGCAGCGGCAGGCTTTGCACGGCTGCCGATCGGATCTCGGCGACGGCCACGTGCTGCTCGCCAACGCTGATGCTGCGGGGCGGGGCGGCAGGTGGTGCGGTGGCGGCCGGCGCCACAGGTGGTTTTGCCGTAGCAGCCGCCGTAGCTGGGGGAGCTTTCGCCTCCACGGCTACGGCAGATTCGAACACCAGCACCGGGCCACTGCGGCCGAGCCGGATTTCATCACCGTTTTCTAGGCGCTTGCATTGATGCACCTGGCGCCCCTCGAGAAAGGTGCCGTCGTTGCTTTGCCAGTTGCACACCAGCCAGCCCTGACTGCGGGAGAAGCGCACCACGGCATGGTGCTCTGAAACCCCCTCCAGGTTGGCCAGGCACAGGCTGTTGCTGGCCGCGCGCCCGATGGTGAGCGGTTTGGCGGGATCCAGCGGCGCCACCTTGCGGCGATCCGCCGCCAGCACCAGGCGTGCAGCAGGGGCGCTCATGGTTGCCTGCGCCGGCGGCGCCACCACAGCTGCCAGTCATCGCGCAGGTCGTTCCACCAGCCGCCGTCGCCTTCGCGGTAAGGCACCACGCGGCCAGGAAAGAGCAGGGCCTTGCTGGCGAGGGCCAGGGCGATCAGCACCAGCACAAGGAGCACCCAGCCGGGGATCGCACCCACCCAGGTGGCGGCGAAGAAGGCGCGGATCGCGTACAGCCCGATCGTGAACGCCAGCCACAGCCGGAAGGGTTCCCAGGGGTCCCGTTGGCGCTGCAACGATCCGCTTGAAGGCTGGCCGTAGCCTATGGCCGGGCTGCAACACCCGCCTGGCCACCGCATCGCATCTGGCTTCATTGAAAGAGCGCCTGGCGCCCGCGCCGGTGAGGCGTGCCTGGCTTGAGCTGGCGCGAGCCGTTGGCCAGGGGCCCTGGCGGCAGCGCCCAGCAGCGATCGCTGGGGTTTGGCCCTTGCTGCGCTCCCATCAGGCCCGCGTGGAGCTCTGGGCTGGTGGACGCAAGCTGAGCGAGCTGGTGCTCGAGAACCAGCGCTACCGCCTGGGCCGGGATCCCGCCTGTGAGCTGCCTCTAGCGGAGCCCGGGCTCAGCCGGGTGCACGCCATTCTCGAGAAGCAGCGCCCCAGCGACCGCGAGTTCGCCCTCGAGGATTTCAATTCCGCCAACGGCTTGTTCCATCGGGATCGCCGAATCCGCTGGATTCAGCTGCGCGATGGCGATGCCGTGCGCTTGGGCTCGCCGCTCAAGGGTGAGGCGCCGGAACTGCGCTACCACCATCCCCGCAGCCCGCTCGAGCAGGCTGCCCTGCTGCTGGGGGTGGCGGCCCTGGCCGGCTCCACCCTGCTGGTGAGCGGCATGCTCGTGGCCGCCAGCATTGGCGGTGGCTCAAAGATCCGCTCCATCTCCGGGCCGGTGAAGATCTTTTCGGCCGATGGCCGCCAGATCGATGCCCGGGAGGGATCCTCCACCGCGTTGCCGTCGTTGCAGTCGTATCCGCTGCATTTGCGCCAGGCGTTGATGGCCTCCGAGGAGGCGCGTTTCGGCTGGAACAGCGGCATCGACCTCTTCGGCACCCTGCGCTCTGCCCTGCTGGGCACCGGCGGCGGCAGTGGGCTCACCCAGCAGGTGGCGCGCATGGTGTATCCGGACGTGGGCCGGGATGTGAGCCTGACCCGCAAGCTCAGGGAGCTGTGGGTGGCGCTGCAGCTGGAGGTGGGCTTCAGCAAGAACCGCATCCTCAAGCTCTATCTCGATCGCGCCTATCTGGGCCTCGGCACCGAAGGTTTCGAACAGGCCTCCCAGCTGTATTTCCGCAAGTCGGCGAGCGATCTGGATGTGGGCCAGGCGGCCTTTCTGGTCGGTTTGCTGCCCAGTCCGAATGGCTACAGCCCCTGCAATCTTGAGGACCCCGGAGCGGGGCTGGAGCGGCGCAACCTGGTGCTCAAACTGATGCACGAGCAGGGCTGGCTCAGCGATCAGGCCCTGATCGATGCCCAGCGCCGCCCGCTCAACATCGATCCATCAGCCTGCCGCGAATCCACCTTCAGCAGTTATCCCTTCTTCAGCGACTACGTGCTGGGGGAGCTGGAAGGCACCCGCTTCGGCCTGGATCTCAGCAGCGCCGATGCAGGCGGCAACTACGCCGTGATCAGCACGATCAATCCCAAGCTGCAGCAGCTGGCCCAGGATCAGCTCAAGCGTTTTCTGGAAGGGCCGGCCGCGGCGGCGGGGCTCAGCCAGGGAGCCCTGATCACGGTGAACACCGCAACCGGCGACATCCTGGCTTACGTGGGTGGTGGCGACTACGGCCGCTCCAGCTTTGATCGCGTGCAGGCGCTGCGTCAGCCCGGCTCCACGTTCAAGCTGTTCCCCTTTCTGGCGGCCCTCGCGGCCGGGGTGAGCCCTTCTGATCCGGTGTCGTGTGCGCCGCTGGCTTATGTGGCGGGTTGCCGCAGTGGTGGCGGCAGCACCAGCGTGGCGGAGGGATTGGCTCGTTCCGAGAACGTGGTGGCCCTGCGCCTGGCGGAGCGCGCCGGCCTGGGCAACGTGCTGAAGCTGGCCCGCCGCCTGGGCATCTCCACCCCGCTCGACGCGGACTACAACACGATGCTGGGCGGCCGTGAAACCTATCTCTACGAGCTGGCCCGCGCCTATGCCGTGGTGGCCAATGGTGGGCGCTCCGTGCCGATGCATGGTGTCAGCCGCATCTACGACCTCGGCATCTGCGGCTCGATCAAGAGCCTTGAACAATGCCCTGAGCGGGGCGTCACCGTGCCGATCGGCGAGCAGAGCCGTCAGCTGCTCTCGCCGGAACTCGCCGCCACGATGGATCAGCTCTTGGCTGGGGTGGTGCAGGGCGGCACCGGCCGAGCGGCGGCGCTGGTGCCCGATGCCCGCGGCAAAACGGGCACCACCAATAACGGTGTGGATGTGTTGTTTGTGGGGTACTCGCCTGCCAGCAAGCTGCTCACCGCCATCTGGATGGGCAACGACGACAACACCCCGGCCCAGGCCGCCAGTGGAGCGCTGGTGGCGGAGCTGTGGGGCCGCTACATGCAGCAGGCGGTTACAGCAGTTCCCGGATCCGGGTGATCACGGCCCAGCTCAGCCCCAGCAGCAGACCCCAGCCCCAGCTGCTGCTCAGCACCCGCTGCAGAGCACGGCTGCGTTCATCGGGGTTCTGGCGCGGCAGCTGCCAGCCCAGCTGCAGTGCTCCGTAGACCAGTAGCAGCACCCAGGCGGGGATCTCCAGGCCGGCGCTGCTGAAACGGAAGACCCGCCAATGCAGCAGGCTCAAGCCTGCCGCTAGGGCAATCAAGGCACTGATGGCGCCGGAAGCCCCGCTCCAGCGGCGTGTGATGTGCCATCGCGCGGCACACAGGGCGGCCAGCCCTAAACAGGCCAGGGCTGTGAGGCAGTAGCGGAGGATCACCGACCCCAGTTGCAAAGGCGAATCCCCGAGCAGGATCAGCAGCACGATCAGGTTGAGGATTGCTTCGAGGCCATTGGCATGAATCCAGGCCTGGCTCAGCCATTGCCAGGCCTGCCGCGGCTGCTCGGCCTCTGCGCTGGCAAGCGGCCAATGCCGCTTGAGTGGTTTCAGCGGTCCGAGGCTGAGGGCCTGCAGCAGGGCGAGCACGAGCACCAGCACAACCCCGCCGCTCCAGCCCCAGCCCTCGAAGAGCGCCCGATCGAGTTCGGCTCCAACCCAGGCGAACACCAGCGCACCTGCGGCGGAGAGGGCTAAGCCCGGGCCGAAGCGTTCGAGCTGAAGCCGCATGCTGACGGGCCGTTCAGCAGCGGCAGTTGCCGCGCGCGGACTGGGCTCAGCGGGCGTTGCAGGAGCGGGTGCTGATGGTTGAACAGCGTTGGAGGGCTCGGCTGCGGAGGGATCAGGAGCCGGCAGCTGTCCAGTGGCCGTGTGCAGCAGATCCAGCAGTTCCTGCAGCACAGCTGGTGCATAGGTGGCACGCAGCTGGGCGGTGAGGCTTGCCAGGGCCGATTGCTGCTCGGCACCTTGGCTGTGGAGCACCTGAAGCAGCAGCGGCTGGCTGGCCAGATCGCGGATGGGGCCCCGCAGGCCATCGTTGGCCCCCAGCGCATCCATCAGCCGGTTGGTGAGTGCCCGTGATTGGCGCAGGCCCGCGGGATCCGCCGCCAGCCACCGGTTCAGCTGCTCGCCCAGGTCGTGGCCAACACCCATGGGTTGCATTCCGCAGGCAACAACAAAAAAGCGCCCCTGAGGGGGCGCTGTCGATCATGAATCGTGGCGCTGATCAGGCCTTGCTGGCTTGCATGCGGGCGCGGGCGCGGGCCAGTTCCTGCTGAGCCTTGATCTTGTCGGTGCTGGAGGGCTGGCCTTCGAACTTGGCGAGGGCCGCGGTTGCGGCATCCAGCTCCTTACCGGCGGCTTCAGCGTTGATGCTGCTGCCGAGCTCGGCAGCATTCACCAACACAGTCACCTCGTCGGCATCGACTTCGGCAAAGCCACCCTGGAGGGCGATGGCTTTCCAGCCATTACCCTCACGAACCCGCAGCACACCGAAATCGAGGGCGGTGAGCAGGGAAACGTGGCCGGGAAGAATGCCGAGCTGACCGGTAGTACTGGGCAGGATCACTTCGTCGGCGTTGCCGTCGAAGACGCTCTGGTCAGGTGCCAGAACGCGGAGGGTGAGAGACATCAGTTAAGACTCCGGATCAGCCTTTGGCGTCAGCCTGGATCTTGGCGGCCTTGGCCTTCACTTCGTCGATGTTGCCCACCAGGTAGAAGGCAGCTTCGGGGAGGTGATCGAGCTCACCAGCCAGGATCATGTTGAAGCCAGCAATGGTGTCTTCGAGCTTCACGTACTTACCGGGCATGCCGGTGAAGATCTCAGCCACGAAGAAGGGCTGGGAGAGGAACTTCTCGATCTTGCGGGCGCGATCCACGGTGCGACGGTCGTCTTCGGACAATTCGTCGAGACCCAGAATCGCGATGATGTCCTGGAGCTCCTTGTAGCGCTGCAGGGTGGACTGCACGGCACGGGCGGTGCGGTAGTGCTCGTCGCCCACAACAGCGGGCTGGAGCATGGTGCTGGTGGAATCGAGGGGATCCACAGCGGGGTAGATGCCCTTGGAAGCCAGGCCGCGGCTGAGCACGGTGGTGGCGTCCAGGTGGGCGAAGGTGGTGGCGGGTGCGGGGTCGGTCAGGTCGTCCGCAGGCACGTAGACGGCCTGGATCGAGGTGATCGAACCTTCGAGGGTGGAAGTGATGCGCTCCTGCAGCGCGCCCACATCGGTACCCAGGGTGGGCTGGTAGCCCACAGCCGAAGGCATGCGGCCCAGCAGAGCAGACACCTCAGAGCCGGCCTGCACGAAGCGGAAGATGTTGTCCACGAACAGCAGCACGTCCTGCTTGTTCACGTCGCGGAAGTGCTCAGCCATGGTGAGAGCCGAGAGACCCACGCGCATGCGGGCGCCGGGGGGCTCGTTCATCTGGCCGTAGCAGAGGGCCACCTTCGACTTGGACAGGTCGTCGGGGTTGATCACGCCCGATTCCTTGAATTCCTCGTAGAGGTCGTTGCCTTCACGGGTTCGCTCACCCACGCCGGCGAACACGGACACACCGCCGTGCTCTTTGGCGATGTTGTTGATCAGCTCCTGGATCAGCACGGTCTTGCCCACACCGGCGCCACCGAACAGGCCCACCTTGCCACCCTGGCGGTAGGGAGCCAGCAGGTCGATCACTTTGATGCCGGTCTCGAACACCTTGGGCTTGGTTTCGAGATCGGTGAGCTTGGGAGCTTCGCGGTGAATCGGAGCGGTGACGGTGGTGCTCACGGGGCCCTTCTCGTCAACGGGCTCGCCGAGCACGTTGAAGATGCGGCCGAGGGTGGCTTCACCAACGGGTACGGAGATCGAAGCACCGGTGTCAACGGCTTCCATGCCGCGCACCAGACCATCGGTGCTGCTCATGGCCACAGCGCGGACCCGGTGGTCACCCAGGAGCTGTTGCACCTCAGCAGTCAGAGCCACGTCTTGACCGGCCGAGTTTTTGCCCGTCACGCGGAGGGCGTTATAGATCTTGGGCAGCTTGCCGGCCGGGAATTCAACGTCGATCACCGGGCCGATCACCTGCCGGATGATGCCTTTGGTGCCGGTGGCAGTAGCAGCAGCCATTTATGGGAGAAGTCGCTGGGGACGCGCAGCGGGTCCAGACCCGCTCCGAAGCGGCGCAACCTTACCACTGCGTGCCATCCCTCCGTTCTGTTCGGTAGAGCGACACCAGCTGTTCGGTCAACCGCCCCAGTGGGCGCTTGAACCGCGGTGGGCTGCCCCCATAGCTTGGCACTCACGGCAGGCGAGTGCTAACTCCCTCCGCCGGGCGTCTCGACGCCGCGACCCTGGCAGCGTCTCTGGCGCCATGCCAATGGTTTCGCCTTCTTCATCGCATTCCATCCATGGCTGCTGTTTCTCTCAGCGTTTCCACCGTCAAGCCCCTCGGCGACCGCATCTTCATCAAGGTGTCGGAGTCTGAGGAAAAAACCGCCGGCGGCATCCTTCTGCCTGACACCGCCAAGGAAAAGCCCCAGGTGGGCGAAGTGGTGCAGGTGGGTCCCGGTAAGCGCAACGACGACGGCTCCCGTCAGGCCCCTGAAGTGAGCATCGGCGACAAGGTGCTCTACAGCAAGTACGCCGGCACCGACATCAAACTCGGCACCGACGAGTACGTGCTCCTGTCCGAGAAGGACATCCTGGCTGTCGTCAGCTGAGCGATCGCGCACCGCGAGATCGATTTCCGCTTAACCGTTTCACTATTAACCGTTTCAACAGCGAGATCCGCTTTCCATGGCTAAGCGCATTATTTACAACGAGCAGGCCCGCCGCGCCCTCGAAAAAGGCATCGACATCCTGGCCGAGTCTGTTGCCGTGACCCTGGGCCCCAAGGGCCGCAACGTGGTGCTGGAGAAGAAGTTCGGCGCTCCCCAGATCATCAACGACGGCGTCACGATCGCCAAAGAGATCGAGCTCGAAGACCACATCGAGAACACCGGTGTCGCCCTGATCCGTCAGGCCGCCTCCAAGACCAACGATGCCGCCGGCGACGGCACCACCACCGCCACCGTGCTGGCTCACGCCATGGTGAAGGCTGGTCTGCGCAACGTGGCCGCTGGCGCCAACGCGATCACCCTGAAGAAGGGCATCGACAAGGCTGCTGAGTTTCTGGTCGAGAAGATCAAGGAGCACGCCAAGCCCATCAGCGACTCCAACGCCATTGCCCAGGTGGGCACCATCTCCGCCGGTAACGACGAAGAGGTGGGCCGCATGATCGCCGACGCCATGGACAAGGTCGGCAAAGAGGGTGTGATCTCCCTCGAGGAAGGCAAGTCGATGACCACCGAGCTGGAGGTCACCGAGGGCATGCGCTTCGACAAGGGCTACATCTCGCCCTACTTCGCCACCGACACCGAGCGGATGGAAGCGGTGCTCGAGGATCCCTACATCCTCCTCACCGACAAGAAGATCGGCCTGGTGCAGGATCTGGTGCCCGTGCTTGAGCAGATCGCCCGCACAGGCAAGCCTCTGCTGATCATTGCTGAGGACATCGAGAAGGAAGCCCTCGCCACCCTGGTGGTGAACCGCCTCCGCGGCGTGCTGAACGTGGCGGCTGTGAAGGCCCCTGGCTTCGGCGATCGCCGTAAGGCCATGCTCGAGGACATCGCCGTTCTCACCAACGGTCAGCTGATCACCGAGGACGCCGGCCTCAAGCTGGAGAACGCCAAGCTGGAGATGCTGGGCACCGCCCGCCGCATCACCATCAACAAGGACACCACCACCATCGTGGCCGAAGGCAACGAGGTGGCGGTGAAGGCCCGCTGCGAGCAGATCCGCAAGCAGATGGACGAAACCGACTCCTCCTACGACAAGGAGAAGCTGCAGGAGCGTCTGGCCAAGCTGAGCGGCGGTGTGGCCGTGGTCAAGGTGGGTGCCGCCACCGAGACCGAGATGAAGGACAAGAAGCTGCGCCTGGAAGACGCCATCAACGCCACCAAGGCGGCCGTTGAGGAAGGCATCGTCCCTGGTGGTGGCACCACCCTGGCCCACCTGGCTCCTGCCCTCGAGCAGTGGGCTGCCTCCAACCTGGCCGGCGAAGAGCTGATCGGTGCCACCATCGTGGCTTCCGCCCTCACCGCTCCCCTCAAGCGCATCGCTGAGAACGCTGGTGTGAACGGCTCTGTGGTGGCCGAGCACGTGAAGAACAAGCCCTTCAACGAGGGCTACAACGCCGCCACCGGCGAGTACGTCGACATGCTGGCTGCCGGCATCGTGGACCCCGCCAAGGTGACCCGCTCCGGTCTGCAAAATGCCGCCTCCATCGCCGGCATGGTGCTGACCACCGAGTGCATCGTGGCTGACATGCCCGAGAAGAAGGAAGCAGCTCCTGCCGGCGGCGGCATGGGCGGCGACTTCGACTACTGATCCCGCTCGGGTTCACTGAACCGAACCAATCCGGTCTGATTGATGCATCCAGGGAGGGCTTCGGCCCTCCCTTTTTCGTGTCTGGTGGAAGCCGGGCCTGGGATGGCGGCCGCACCAATGAAGTGTTACGAACGACACGAAATGGCGGCGCAACGGTAGCTTTCGCTACCGAATAATGGTGTGGGCGCGCAGGAAGGTCGCAGCACCTGCTGAGGCGATTTTGCTTCTTTTTGCGGCTGAACCAGCGCAGCATGCAGCCAACAACGGCTTCGTGCTGATCAGTGCAGCGCTGGTGTTGATGATGACGCCGGCTCTGGCCCTCTTCTATGCCGGCTTTGTGCGAAGCCGCAATGTGCTCAACACCATGGTGATGAGCTTTGCTGCCATGGGCTTGGTGAGCGTGCTCTGGGTGCTGTTTGGCTACAGCCTTGCCTTCTCACCCGGCAGTGGCCCCCTGGCGCCGTTCATCGGTGGCCTGCAATGGGCTGGTTTGAGTAATTGGTCGGCCCCTTACGGCGATGGTCAGCTGAGCCACGGCGCCGTGGCGTTCTTCCAGCTCACCTTCGCGATCATCACCCCCGCGCTGATCTCAGGTGCGGTGGTGGAGCGCATGAACTTCCGCGCCTGGATGCTGTTTGTGCTGCTTTGGAGCACCTTCATCTATCTGCCCCTGGCCCACATGGTGTGGGGGCCTGGCGGTTTCCTTGGCCCTGAGGGCCTGGGTGCCCTGGATTTCGCCGGTGGCCTGGTGGTGGAGATGGCCTCCGGCGTGGGGGCTGCGGTGACCGCCGCGGTGGTGGGCAGTCGCCGCAACCATCCCGAGCACAATGCCCCGCCGCACAACGTGCCCTTCATCCTGTTGGGGGCCGGTCTGCTCTGGTTCGGCTGGTTCGGCTTCAACGGTGGCAGTGGCCTGGTGGCCGGCAATCTGGCCTCGCTGGCTTGCCTCACCACCAACACTGCCGGTGCCTCCGCGGCCTTGGGCTGGATGCTGATTGAAACCGTGCAACGCGGTAAGCCCACGGCGGTGGGTGTGGCCACCGGTGCGGTGGCGGGCTTGGTGGCGATCACCCCCGCTGCCGGTTATGTGAGCCCGTTGGGTGCCCTGGTGATCGGTTTTGCAGCGGCCTTCCTCTGCAGCTGGGCCCTCCAGCTCAAGAACCGTTCTCGCCTCGACGACAGCCTCGATGTGCTGCCGGTGCATGGCGTGGCAGGCCTGCTGGGCATCCTGCTCACCGGTGTGTTGGCACTGTCTTCGGTGAATCCTGCTGGCGCCAACGGTCTGCTGGCTGGTAACCCCGCTCAGCTGCTGATTCAGATCAAGGCGGCCGGCTTCACCGCGCTGTGGGTGGGTGTGGGCACCTTTGTGATCCTCCAGGCCCTCCGCATGGTGATCCCGCTGCGGGCCAGCGATGCCGAGGAGCGCCAAGGCCTCGACATCAATGCCCATGGCGAGGAGGCCTACAACACCGAGTTCACGATGTGAGCGTCAGCCCTTGCTGGCTGGTTTGAAGGTGAGCGCGACGCCGTTGTTGCAGTAGCGCTTGCCGGTGGGTTTGGGGCCGTCATCAAAGACGTGCCCCTGATGTCCGCCGCAGCGTTTGCAGTGGTATTCGGTGCGCGGCACGATCAGCTTGAAATCGATCTTGGTGCCGATGGCCTGCGGTAGGGGCTGCCAGAAGCTGGGCCAGCCGGTGCCGCTGTCGTATTTGGCCTTGGAGCTGAACAGGGGCAGATCACAGCCGGCGCAGTTGAAGGTGCCGGCACGCTTTTCGTTGTTGAGGGGGCTGCTGAAGGGGCGCTCGGTGCCTTCCTTGCGCAGCACCTGGTAAGCGGCAGGGCTCAGGCGCCGCTTCCACTCGGCATCGCTGAGGTTCCACTGTGGGTCCGCCGCCGCTGACGCCGCCTCCGCAGCGCTGGCGCCCAGCATCGGGCTGAACAGAGCCGTGAGGCTCGCCAGAAAACTGCGGCGGGGCATCGTCAAGGTGCGGGTTGGAAAGGCTGAGGTGTGATCAGGGTTGTGATCAGAGCTTGAACCAGCCGGCGCTCAGGGCCGTGGCCAGACCAAGAAAGACCGCCAGCAGCGTCCAGGTGATGCGATTCAGCGTGGCCTCGGCGCTGCGGGCACTGCTGAACATGGAGCTGCCACTGGAGGCCAGGCCGCCCATGCCATCGCCCTTGGGGCTGTGCAATAACACGCTGATCATCAGCAGAATGCCGCTGGCCAGCCAGATCCAGGTGAAAACGGTTTGGAGCATGGCGGAAGCCTAAAGGGCCGGATCAGACTCCCAAGGTCTGGGGAATCCTGTTGGGCACAGCCGGGCTGCCGAGCGGCACCACCAGAGATGTGCCGGTCATGCGGGCTGGTTGGGGTAACCCCAGGATTTCGAGCAGCGTGGGGGCGATATCGGCAAGGCCACCGCCGCTGCGCAGCTCCACCGCATTGCCATGGCCAGGCAGTTTCCGCTTTTCGCCTTCCACCAGGATCACCGGCACCGGATTGGTGGTGTGGGCGGTCCAGGGCCGGCCATCCGGGCCTTCCATCAATTCAGCGTTGCCGTGGTCGGCCGTCACCAGCAGGGTGCCGCCCATGCGGTTGGTGGCCTCCAGCAGGCGGCCCACACTTTGATCAACCGTGTGAATGGCATCGATCGTGGCGTTCATTTCGCCGGTGTGCCCCACCATGTCGGGGTTGGCGTAGTTGATCACCACTAAGGCGTAGATGCCTTTGTTGATGGCGGCAATGCAGTGCTCGGTGAGTTGCTCGGCCGACATCGCCGGGGCTTGGTCGTAGGTGGCCACGCGGGGAGAGGGCACCAGGTGGCGGTCTTCGCCGGGATAGGGCTGCTCGATGCCACCATTCATGAAGTAGGTGACGTGCGGATACTTCTCGGTTTCGGCGGTGCGGAACTGGCGCAGGCCGGCTTCCGACACAACCTGACCGAGCAGGCCATCGAGGGATTCCGGCGGGAAAGCCACGGCCACCGGCAAACCGGCTTCGTATTGGGTGAAGGTGACGACGGCCAGGTCGTCGATCTGCTCGCGCTGGAAGTCGTTGAACTCGCTCAGCACCAGGGCACGGATGATCTGCCTCACCCGATCGGGTCGGAAGTTGAAGCACACCACCCCGTCGCCCGGGGCGATGCAGCCGGGATTGAGCCGTGTGGGCTCGATGAACTCATCGGTGATGCCGTTGGCGTAAGCGCTCTCGAGCACCTCCAAGGCGGATGGAGCCTCAGCGGGACCGTCGTTGCAGAGCAGGCGATAGGCCTTTTCGGTGCGGTCCCAGCGGTTGTCGCGGTCCATGGCCCAGTAGCGGCCACAGATGGTGCTGATGCTGCCGACGCCGGCTTTGCGGATCTGGCCTTCAATCGTGCTCAGGTAGCCCGGTGCGCTCTGGGTTGGGGTGTCGCGACCATCGGTGATCACATGCACGCACACGTGCTGGAGGCCGCGCCCTGCGGCCCACTGGAGCAGCCCCCCGAGATGATCGATATGGCTGTGAACCCCGCCATCGGAGCAGAGGCCGATCAGGTGCAGCGTTTTGCCGCTGGCCACCAGGCGGTCGGCTAAAGCGTTGAGCTCAGGGTTGTGATTAATGCTGCCGTCGCGCACGGCCTGGCTGATCCGCACCAGCTCCTGGCGAATCACACGTCCAGCGCCGATCGTGAGGTGGCCCACCTCCGAGTTGCCCATCTGGTCGTCGGGCAGCCCCACATCGGCGCCACTGGCCTCAATCAAGGTATGGGGGTAGGCATGCCAGAGGGCATCCATTACCGGGGTGTCTGCAGCCCGGATCGCGTTGTGGGCGTCGTCGTGGCGATAGCCCCAACCATCAAGGATGCACAGCACCACTGGGGCAACGCCGCCGCGGTGTGACTCGCCTCCGAAACCGTTTGTCGGTTGTTCTTGATCGGTCGACGGTGAAGCTGTCACCCGGGGAATCCTGCCTCTCCGCAACGCCTTCTCAGTCCAACCTACCCTGCGCCTAGGGCTGGTCCAGGCGTGATCCCGTCTGCGTCAGCTTTTGGTCACACCCGCTGATCCCGGTACCATCGGCGCCCGGCAGCGCGTGGATGTACGCCGATCGCATGGAGATCCTCTCGGCCGACGAGCTGGGACGGACGCTCAATCGCCTCGCCTCCCAGGTGCTGGAGAGTGTGGCCGACAGCCAGCAGTTGGTGCTGGTGGGCATCCCCACGCGTGGGGTGGCTCTGGCGGAGGTGTTGGCCCAAAGGCTTGAGGCGCTGTGCGGCCATCCGATTGCCTGCGGCAGCCTCGATCCCACCTTCCACCGCGACGATCTCGCGCGCATCGGCACCCGGCTGGCCACCCCCACCCAGCTGCCTGCCGACCTGGAGGGGCGCGATTTGGTGTTGGTGGATGACGTGATCTTCACCGGGCGCACCGTGCGCGCAGCCCTCGAGGCATTGCAGGCCTGGGGGCGGCCCAGGCGGGTGCGGCTGCTGGTGATGGTGGATCGCGGCCATCGCGAACTGCCAATCCAACCTGATTTCTGCGGACGGGTGGTGCCCACGAGCCGGCAGGAGTTGATTGCCCTTTGCCTCCAGGCGATCGATCAGGAGGAGGGTGTGTTCCTGATCAAGGAAGCCGGTTGAACGGAATTCAGCTGGGCGTGTAATCAGGCCACCGGCTCGAGCTCATCGGAGCGGAAGTGGGCGCGAAAACGGCCAAACGCCACGATCACCGGCATGGTGGGGCTGATGGTGCGCCCCTTGTAGTCGTTGAGCACCTGGAACACCTCACCCTGCTGGCCCTTGAGATCGAAGGCCTGGCCGCGATGCTCGGGATGGTGGAAGACCACCACGCTCTGGCTCACCTGGACCTGATCTCCTGCCTGCATCGAGGGTGATGGCGATGGGTGCCCCATCCTGTCACGCGTGATCAGCGGCGACAGGCGGTTTCAGGGCCAGCCTCCACCACGCGCCCGCCCAGTTCACGGCAGGCCGCGCTGAAAGCCTGCCAGTCGTCCATCCCCTGGGCCAGTTTCTGGGTGATCAGGTCGTTGAGCCGTTCAGCCGGCACGTTGGAGCTCAGGGAGCCGCCGTGCACATCGTGCTCGCGTTGCTCTCCGCTGCGCAGACCCTCGATGCCCTGTTCCACCTGGCGGCGCAACGGCGCCGATTGCTGCTTCCACCAGGGGTGTTCGATGCGGTTGAGCGCATCGAGGGCTTCCCACCAGCGCTTCTGCGGAATCAGTTGCTCCGCCCGCTGTTTGAGGAACTTCTGGCGGTTCCAGTCTTCGCTGAGCTGATCGCCCAGGGCGGTGCCGCCGGCGTTGTGGGCGGCATTGAGAGTGCTGAGCAGTTTCAGCGCTTCTTCCAGCCGGCCCTCGCGATAGAGATTCAGCGCTCGTGTTTCCAGCTGTTGCTGCCAGCTGAGGAGCTGCTGCTGATCCGCAGGCGTGCTGGTGCCTGAGTTCACCAGCTGCAGTTGCAGTTTCAGCGCTTCGGCCCAGGCCCCCTTGCGCCAGAGCTCTTCAGCCTTGAGGCGCCGGCAGCGGCCTTGCTCCAGGGGAGCCTTGCCACCCAGCCAGCGCAGTGCGGCGAGTTGTTCGCCGTAGCGCAGGCAGTCGTCGAGGCGGCCTTGGGCAGCGGCCTGCTCGAGGCGCTCCGGCAATTGCTTCTCCCACCAGTAGGCCGAGCCCACGCCGGCGGCCACCAGGCCAAGGGTGAGCACCAGCCAGAAACGCGGGAGCCGGTGCCGGCGGATGGCCAAGGGGATGCCCGATCAATCCATCCGTTCTATGGATCGATGCTCCCTGGATCACCCGATCGGGTGCAGCCCTGCAGCCGTCACGTCAGCGCACGCTGCCTAGCCGTTGCTGCGGCACAGGTTGATCGTTGGTCAGATCACGTCCTTCCACGGTTAGTTCACCGCGGCTGTTGATGGCAAAGCGGAGCTCCAGCCGATCGTTTCCCGGTTCACCGGCAGGTGTGAGCGGAATCCGAGCGGGCTGTTCAGCCCAGGCTTGCACCGCTGCCGTGCCGGCGCTCTGGCGCCGCAGCACCGGCAGACCGTTCACAAACACCACCTCGCTGCGTTCTTCCGCCTGGGGTTCACCCAGCACGAGCTCCAGTTCTGTTTGTTGGGGGCGGCTGCAGCCGAGGCGCAAGGTCAGGGGCTGTTCGCTGGGCCAGGGTTGACCGGGCAGGAACAGCGGATGCCAGCGGTGCTCGGCGCTGCGCTGGTCCCAGCAGCGCAGGGAGACTCCGCGCTGCAGCACATCTTTCACGCTGACGCCAGGGGTGAGCCGCAGCGCCCCCAGGGCCACCGCCTCCACAGGGCGCTCGAGCCGCAGCGGCACCTGGGGTAATCGCTCCTGCAGCCAGGCCCGGATCAGCGGCAGCCGGCTGCTGCCGCCAACGGGCAGCACGGCATCGATCTGCTCTGCCTCCACGCCGCAGCTTCTGGCTGCGGCCAGCACCTGCTCCAGTAGGTCATCGAGCAGCGCCACCAGCTGCCGCTCGTGCAGCAGCTCCTCCAGCTGGCGGCGGCTCAGGCGCAGTTCGAGGGGCCGTTCACCAGGGCCTGGGCTCCACAGAGCCAGCGCCTCTTCGGTATCGCTGAGCTGGCACTTCAGCCGCTCGCAGCAGTGCAGCAGGGAGGGGGTTGTGGGATCCACTCCCACCAGGGCGCCGCCTCGCTCCACCTGATCAGCGGCGATCCAGCGATCCAGATCGCGGCCCCCCAGGGCCAGGCCCGCTTTGCCCAGCACCCGGGCGGTGCGCAGGCTCTGACGGCTGGCACTGAGATCGCGGCCGCCGAAACGCAGCAACTGGGCAATGGGCGCCGCCTTGCCCTCGCCTCCTTCCAGGGCCACCAGCGACAGATCGGTGGTGCCGCCGCCCACATCAATCACCAGCACCCGACTCCCCGGCGGCAGCCCTGCGCCAATCGCCGCTGCCGTGGGTTCATCCACCAGGGCAATCTCCGGCACCTGCAGCTGGCTGGTGGCCTCGAGCAGCCACTGGCGATAGCCCCGGTAACTGTCGATCGGGGCCGTGAGCACGAGCCGCTGGGGCTGCAGCTGCTCCGGCAGGCGCTGCCAGATCTGCTCCAGCAACAGCTGGCCGCTCTGCTCCGGGCTGAGCCAGCCGCCCTGGGGTTCCGCCTCAGTGGCTGAGGCGCTGCCGGCGCCGATGCGGCGCTTGAAGTCGCGATGCAGGCCGGCTCCGCCCTGCTCGAGCAGGCCGGCTTCGATCACCTGCCGGCCGATCAGCGGCTGGCTTGAGCTGGGCTCCTGCAGCCAGATCAGGCTGGGCACCACGCTGGGCTCGCTGGAGCTGATCGGTGCCAGATCGAGCAGCGTGGCGGCGACATCGCCACTGCCTTGGTAAGCCACCACGGTGGTGGTGCTGCCCAGGTCGATGGCAAGGGTGCCGGCCACGGATGAAAGCTGAAGGGAACACAACGCCCCTGAGCGTGGCGCAGTCTTCGCCTGCATGGTGAGACCAGTGGGTCTCCAGGAGGCGGGAGGGGCGATGGAGCGTGTGATCCAGGCCGTGTTGTCCTTCTATCGAGAGGATCCCGAGCTGTTGCGGCGTCTGGATCCGCTGCGGGCCTGCCGGGTGTCCCGCGGTTGGAGTGGCCTGCGGATCGAATGCCGCGACTGTGCCCACCGGGCCATGGTCTGCCGGGTGGTGGGGCTGTTGCGGCCTCCCCTGGAAGCCCTGGCGCTGGTGCGGGAAATCCGCTTGCTGGCCCCTGGTGCTGAGCCCCTGGTGTTCCCCGTGAGTGTGCCCTTGCCGAGCAGCCTCCTGGCCTACGATGAATCCATCGGCGATTAGTTCATGTATCTCGGCGTTAACGTCAGCCCCAAGGAGCTCGCTCAGCGCGCCGAGAGCCTCGTTCGGCACTCCAGCAACCGCTATCTCACAACCGTGCGGATCGCCTTCCGCGCCAAGCAGCGTCGCTTTGATGATTTTGATGGTCTGCTTGAGGATTCGATGGTGAAGCCCGTGCAGCGCGCCATCATCGAGCTGAGCGACGAACAAGATCAGCCTGACCTGCTGCCCGGCTGAGCAGCAGCTTTGCTGTGATTGAACGCGAAGGAGAGGGTTGGCGGTTGGCCTGGGATGGCAGCCGCCAACCCTTTTCAGTGTTGATGGCTGGCGAGGGCTGGGCCGCGGAGCTCACCGAGCCTGAGGCCGAGGCCCTGCGCGATGCCGTGGCTGATCTGGTGGCCCAGCACCAGGGGCTTGTGGATCAGCTGATGGAGGAGGAGGAGATCGAGCTGGAACTCGAGCGTGATCCCTGGTGGCTAGCGATTGAGGGCGACCGTCGCCACTGGTCGTTGCGGGTGGTGCTCACCCCCGCGCCTGGGCAACGCGCGCTGGAAGGCAGCTGGTCTGTGCAGGCGTCCAGGCCGTTCAGTCAGGCCCTTCAGCAGCTGTTCGGCCAGCCGTGAGCTGGTGCAGGGCGCAGTAGTCGAGGGCATCCAGGCCGGCGGCGCTGGAGCGCTGCAACAGGGCCGCCAGCCCAGAGAGCCCTTCGCTGTTGAGACCGGCTTGTTGGGCAGCGCTGATGAAGAGATCGAGGTCCTTGCGCAGGTGGGCCGTGGGGAAGTTGGGGTTGGCGTAGTCGCCGCTCAGCTCCCGCTGCAGCTTCTTGTCGAAGGTGGGCGCGTAGAGGGCGCTGCTGCGGAGCAGCGCCATGAACGGCTCCAGCTCCACACCGCCTTGCTGCACCAGGTGCAGCGACAGGCTGAAGGCATGGGTGAGGCTGGCGATCAGTTGGTTGAGGGCGAGCTTGGCTGTCATGGCACTGCCCACCGGCCCGAGATGCACCGGTTCTCGGCTGAGCTGCTGGAGCAGCGGCAGGGCGTCTTGCATGAGCTCCGCTGGCCCACCGGTCATCAGCTGAAGCGTGCCCTCCAGGGCTTCCGGCCGGCTACCGAGAACCGGTGCCTCGAGATAGGAGCCACCCAGGGCCGCCACCGCATCGCTCAGTTGCCGGCTTTCAGCCGTGCCGATGGTGGCGATCTGAAGCACGCGGCGGCCCCGGAGCTCCTCCGCCACCTGGTCGATCAGCACGGCGTGGGTGGTCGGTCCGTCGCTGAGCACGGTGAGCAGCCAATCGGCTTCAGCCGCCGCCGCGGCCGGGCTGGTGGCCTGCCGGGCGCCGAGCGCCAGCAGGGGCTCACAGCGTTCGGGATTGCGGTTCCACACGCTGAGGCTGTGGCCGCAAGCCAGCAGCCGCGTGGCGATGGCACTGCCGAGCAGGCCCGTTCCAAGCAGAGCAATGGTCATGGCGCTCAGCTTGCCTGAGTTGCCCCCATGAGATCGGCCCTGAGATCGGGCCGTTGATCAGCACTGCTGATTGCCGCTGTTCTCCCAATGGTGTGCCGCTCTTCCCCAGGCTTTTGCCCGGTTTTTCCACAGCTCTTTGCGGCCGCTGCCCCGCTGCTGCTGGCCCCTGGGGAGAACGGGGCTCTTCCGCGCTTTCCCGTTGACAGCCGCAGCCTCGGTTGCCAGCTCTCTGGGGCGGGCTGTGGCCGGACGCATCAGATGCCCTGCTGGAGGTGGGTTCTTGCCCTGAGAGCGCTTGCGAACAGGCCTGTCTGGGACTGGTTGACCGGGGCTCAACCCTGTGGGGAACTGGTGGGCGTAACGGGGAGATCTGGATGGACAGTGCTGGCACGGTGAGCATGCGAGCCGAGGTACCTGAGCCCCTGCTTCAGTCGATGCAGGGTTTCATCGAGGCGCACCCCAACTGGGATCAGTACCGCCTGTTCCAAGCGGCCCTGGCCGGCTTTCTGGTGCAGAACGGCGTGCAGAGCCGTGAGATCACCCGCTGTTATCTGGCCAACCTGTTTCCACAGCAGCGCCGCTTCACCGATCCGATCGTTTGAAGCTGGCGTTGAGGTTGGCGGGGTTGGTCTGAAGTTCGGGGCGCAGCTGCACGTAGGCGCCCGTCACGGTGGTGGTGATGAGCGGCAACACCACCACCAACGCCATCGCGGTGGCTAACGGGCCGAGGCCTGAAATCAGTCCTTCCGCCAGGAGCCCGATCAGCACAGGGATGATCAGCAGTCCGGCGAGGCCGCTGCAGAGCAGCAGCAGCCCGGGTCCGTGATGCTCTAGCAACCAAACCCCCTGGCGAAACAGGGCGATGCCCTTCAGCCGGGTGTCCAACACCAGGCAAGGCCCGAACAATTGGCTGACCACCACAGCCACGGCGGCCAGGAGGCCGATCAGGGCGGGAACGGCGCTTAAGCCAGGCAGCAGCAGCAGCGCCAGCGACCACACCAGGCCAGCGATCAGCGCGATGGCGGCCAGTGCTGCAGCCAGCAAGATCAGGTAGAGGCACAGCCGTCCGCTGTGGCGGCATTCGGCGGGGCTGAGCTCATGCCAGTGAATGCGCTGCCCGCGCGCGATGGCCAGGCCAGCGAGCGTGAAGCCCTCGATCATCCAGATCAAGCTGCCGCCATAGAGCGCAATGCCGCTCAGGTGAAGCAGGGCTGCGAGCACCCCGCTGTCCACCTGTTCAGCAGCGGCGAACAGGGCCCAGCCCAATAGGTGGGTGCCCAGGGCGCTCAGGCTGAACCCCAGCAACAGCGGCTGGCGGCTGACGCCAGCCCAGCTCTGCTGGAAGGCGCCCCAGCCATTCAGCCGCACGGGGCTCACAGAGGCCCCAACAGCTCCAGCAGTCGCTGGGCGCTGGCATCCGGCACGGGCAGGATCGAGAGCCGGTTGCCGTTGCGCACCACCGTTAGTTCTTCCACGCTGAACTGCTCGCGCAAGGCATCGAGGCTCAGCAGTTCGCGAAAGGTGCCCACATAGCGCAGCCGCACGCAGTCCCAGCGGGGCTTGTCCGGACTGGATTTGGGATCGAAGTATTTGTTGGAGGGATCAAACTGGCTGGGATCGACAAGGCCCGTTTCAACCACCTCCATCAGCCCCACGATGCCGGGCGGTTTGGCGTTGGAGTGATAGAAGAACGCGCGGTCGCCGATTTGCATCGCCCGCATGAAATTGCGGGCCTGATAGTTGCGGATCCCATCCCAGAGCGTTGTGCCTTCCCGCTGAAGATGCTCGATCCCGTACACATCGGGTTCGCTTTTCATCAGCCAATGGGCCATCGCTGCTGTGTGCGGTGCCGCGAGGCTAGCGGTGCTGCTGCGGTGGCACCGAGCAGGGTCAGAGGCTCTGCACCAGCTGGCGGAAATGCTCTCCGCGGGCTTCGAAATCCCGGTATTGATCGAAGCTGGCGCAGGCTGGCGAGAGCAGCACGGCTTGGCAGTTGCGTTCAGTGGCGATCAGGCGTGCCAGGGGCACTGCTTCGCTGAGCCCCTCCACCGCATGAATGGCTCCCTCGTAGTGGCTGTTCTGCAGCAGTTGTTGGAAGGCTTCCCGTGCGGCGCCGAACAGCACCACCGCCCGGGCTTCGCGTTGCAAGCCGGCAAGCCAGCCTGCGGCGTCGCCTTGTTTGGCCTCACCGCCGGCCAGCACCACCAAGGGGCCCGGCAGTGCCTTGAGGGCCACTTCGGCGGCGTCGTAATTGGTGGCCTTGCTGTCGTTGAACCAGGCCACGCCATCCAGCCGGCGAATGAGCTCGAGCCGGTGGGGCACACCAGGAAAAGCGTGCAGTGCCTCGCTCATCACAGCGGGGCTCAGCCCCACCTCAAGGCCAACCGCCACGGCCATCAGCATGTTCTGGCGGTTGTGCGCGCCGGGCATGGCCAGGGCATCGGCCGGCAACAGCGGTCCGCTGGCCTGACACACCTGATTGGCCTCGATCCACAGATGGGGTTCGAAGCCTGCGGCTCGGGCCTGCTCACGGCTGCCGGCTGTCACCCAGCGGGCGTGATCCCAGCTGGCGGCGCGGCTGCGTAGGTCGGGATCGTCGCCGTTGAGGATGCGCACGTCGGAGCGCTCCAGCAGGCTGCGCTTGATCGCCCGGTAGTTGTCGAGGGTGCCGTGGCGCTCGAGATGATCAGGCGTGAGCGTGGTCCACACCCCGATGCGCGGTGCCAGGGCCGGTGCGGATTCGATTTGGTAGCTGCTCAGCTCCACCACCAGCCAGGCCGGAAGCGGCCCGCTGCCGCGCTCGAGCGCCAGCTCCGCTGCGGAGAAACCCACGTTGCCGCACATCGGTGCATCGAGGCCGGCCTGCTGGAGCAGGTGGGCGATCAGATGGGTGACCGTTGTTTTGCCGTTGGTTCCTGTGATGCCGATCCAGGGCACGTTCCCCCGGGCTTCCCAGGCGGTGGTGATCTCACCGTCGGTCCGGATGCCGTCGCTGCGCAGGGTCTCCAGGGTGGGGTGATCCCAGCGGATGCCAGGACTCACGATCACCCTTTCGGGCCGGCTGGATAATGCCGTGAAGCTGGAGGGCTCGAGCGGAATCCCCAGCCGCACATCGATGCCTTCCACGCGAAGCGCCTCCGCCCGCTCTTGCAGGGCGGGGCTGTCACCGCTCTCCAGGACCAGCACCGAGCCACCGCGCTGATGGAGCAGGCGTGCCGCACCGATTCCCGAGCGCCCAAGGCCCAGCACCACCTGCAGTGACATCTGCGTGGGCATCAAAACAAGTGGGCGATACTGGAATCGAACCAGTGACTCCTACCGTGTCAAGGTAGTGCTCTACCTCTGAGCTAATCGCCCTCAGAGCCTTGCGGCTTCAGGAACCTAGCAGCTGAGACTCTGATAAGCCTCAGCGCCGCTGCATCACCAGCCGCCAGCGATCTCGCTTGGTGGGTTGAACCTCCAGGATTTCAAGCTCACCGCGCCCATCGAGTCGGACCCGATCGCCGCAGCGCAGTTCTTTGCTCGGGCTGGTGACCACCTGCCAGTTCACCCGCACCGCTCCCTGGCGGATCAAGTCAGCCATGCGGCTGCGCGAGAGGCCGAGCCCGGCCGAGCCCACCGCATCCAGCCGTAGGGAGGCCTCCACACTGCTCAGCTGCTTCGGTGAGCGAAGGGCGGGCCATTGCACCTGCTCGAGCGGCACCACCTGCAGTCGCACCGGCACGCTGCGCACCTGAGCCTCTCGGTTATCGGCCAGGACTGAAGCCTCCTGGCTGAGCACAGCCAGGGCGCCCCGATCGCCGCGCATCCACAGATCGCCCAGATCAGCGGCCTTCAGCCCCGCTTGCAGCAACCCCTGGCGCACATCGGCGGGTTCCGCCGGGTCGAACAGAAAGTTGCCGCTCACCACCAGTCCGCAGACGGCGGCGGCAGGAGCTGGTGACTCGCCATCAGCCGTGATGTCGGCCCGGCGGATCAGCAGGCGGCAGCGTTCAGCCTGGGGCCAGCCTCCATCGCTCAAGAGAGTCACCTCACTGAGCGCGCCAAGCCGCGCTTGGGCTTCTTCGTTCACTTCGGCATCAACGAAACCGCTCCAGCGCGGTTCCCAGGTGCGCAGGGCCTCCTCCGCCAGATCGATCAGGGCCCCCAGCTCCTGAGGGCAGCGGCTTCCCTTGAGCAGCGTGTCGCGCGGCAGCATCGCGGGTCATCAGTTGTCGTTGAGCCGCACCACCGCTTTGGGGCGGGCTTCCTGCAGCCGTGTCCAGGGCATTTCGATGCCGTTGGGCATCTCCACCAGGAGCAGCCAGTTGCCTTCATCGAGGCGGTTGCGCAGGGCGCGCACCCGATCATCCACATCGGAGCTCACGCTGGCGGCCGCGGCGAAGCTGCCCATCCACCCGGATCCCAGTCCCAAAAGGCCACCGATCAGATGGGAGCCGATCGGGCCGGCAAAGGCGAAGGTGTCGAGATCGGTGATGAAGGTGAAGGTGAGACCGGCAAAAAATCCGAAGGGGATCAGCCAGGTGGACATGCGCCGTTGCCGAATCCGCCTCGCCAGAGCGGGGTTGAGTTCAGCAACCTCGGCAATGTCGGTTTCGCCCTGGCCGATGGCCACCAGCCGCTGCGGCGCCGGAGTGAGCTGGCTCAGTTGCTCGGTGAGTTGCCGCAGCCGTTTGCGCTCCGCCACCACCACCACCACGCTGCTGCCCACAGAGTTCCAGCTCTCAGATGGCTTGATTCTCCACGGCTTGAGCCTGTGGCGGGGGGCGTGAGACCCACCTCTCTACACTTCACCTCCGGCCGCCCCCACCCCGCCGGGTCATGACAAAGGTTCTGGTTTCCGATCCCATCGATCAGACAGGGATCGACATCCTGTCGCAGGTGGCTCAGGTGGATGTGCGCACGGGCCTGCCGCCCGAGCAGTTGAAAGACATCATCGGCGAGTACGACGCTCTGATGATTCGCTCCGGCACCACGGTGACGGCCGACATCATCGAAGCCGCCAGCAAGCTACGGATCATTGGCCGCGCTGGCGTGGGTGTCGACAACGTCGATGTGCCGGCGGCCACCAAGCGCGGCGTGATCGTGGTGAATTCGCCTGAGGGCAACACCATCGCTGCCGCGGAGCATGCCCTGGCGCTGATGCTGTCGCTGTCGCGCCATGTGCCCCATGCGCACGTGAGCACCATGGCCGGCGGATGGGATCGCAAAAAATATGTGGGCAACGAGCTCTATAAGAAGAAGCTCGGTGTGGTGGGTCTGGGGAAGATCGGCTCCCACGTGGCTCGCGTGGCCAAGGCCATGGGCATGGAGTTGCTGGCTTACGACCCGTTCGTCTCGCCCGAGCGCGCCCAACAGATGCAGGTGAAGCTGCTGCCGCTGGCGGAGCTGTTCGCCGAGGCCGACTACGTGAGCCTGCACCTGCCCCGCACTCCGGACACCGAAAACCTGGTGAATGCCGAGCTGCTGCGCACGATGAAGCCCACAGCCCGGATCGTGAACTGCGCCCGCGGCGGCATCATCGATGAGGCGGCCATCGCTGAAGCGGTGGAGAAGGGTGTGATCGCCGGTGCAGCCCTCGATGTGTACGCCAAAGAGCCCCTCGAGGCCGATTCAGCGCTGCGCAGCGTGAGCGAGCGGCTGATCCTCACGCCGCACCTGGGTGCCTCCACGGAAGAGGCTCAGGAAAACGTGGCCATCGATGTGGCCGAGCAGATTCGCGATGTGCTGCTGGGTCTGCCGGCCCGCAGCGCTGTGAACATCCCTGGCCTCAACGCCGAGGTAATGGAGCAGCTCAAGCCCCATCTGCAGTTGGCGGAAACCCTCGGTCAGCTGCTCAGCCAGCTCGCTGGCGGCCAGATCAGCGAGCTGGAAGTGCGGCTGCAGGGCGAATTCGCCAGTCACCCTGCTCAGCCCCTGGTGATTGCGGCCCTCAAGGGTCTGCTCTCCACCGCCCTGGGGGATTCGATCAACTATGTGAATGCCGGCCTGGAGGCCAAAGAGCGTGGCATCCACGTGCTCGAGGTGAAGGATGACGCCGCCCGTGATTTCGCCGGTGGTTCGCTGCAGCTCAGCTCCAAGAGTGCCAACGGCAATCACACCGTCACCGGTGCGGTGTTCGCCGACGGCGAGCTGCGCATCACCACCATCGATGAGTTCCCGGTGAACGTGGCCCCCAGCCGCCACATGCTGTTCACCCGTCACCGCGACATGCCGGGCATCATCGGCAATCTCGGTTCGGTGCTCGGCGAGCACAACGTGAACATCGCCTCGATGCAGGTGGGGCGCCGCATCGTGCGCGGTGATGCCGTGATGGTGCTGAGCCTCGATGACCCCCTGCCGGCGACCCTGCTGGCCACCATCCATGCCATCGACGGCATCCAGGAAGCCCATCCGGTGACCCTCTGAAGCCGGAGGCCCCTGACGGATGACGCTTTCCTGGTGGCGGCTGGAGCTGGCTTCGCTGCCTGAGCTCGAGGAATCTCTGATCTGGAAGCTGAACACCCTCGGAATCCCGAGGGTGGCGGTGCGCCATCGCCCTGAAGCTCCGGATCAGCGGCAGCTGGTGGCCTGGTTGCCGGAAGCCGACTGGCCGGAGGCCGAACGGCAGCAGCTGGAACAGGCCCTGGCGCCTCTGGCCGACACCTTCGGCCTGACCCTGCCTCCCCTCCGCTGGGAGCAGCAAGACGATGAAGATTGGAGCCTCAGCTGGAAGCAGCACTGGCAGGCCGATCCGGTTGGGGCCCGGCTGCTGATCCTTCCCGCCTGGCTCGAGCTGCCGCCGGAGCACGCCGATCGCCTGGTGATCCGGATGGATCCCGGCAGTGCCTTTGGCACCGGCAGCCACCCCACGACACGCCTCTGTCTGGAAGCGATCGAACGGTTGGCTGAGCAGCGGGGCAGCGCTGAGGGCCCTGATCTCGGTCCGATCCGCGTGGCGGATCTGGGCTGCGGCAGCGGCATTCTCGGGATTGCCGCCCTGCTGCAGGGCGCAACCAGCGTGGCGGCGGCGGATACCGATTCCCTCGCCGTGCGTGCCACGCGCGACAACGCCGTGGTGAGTGGTTTTGCCGATCGCCTGGCCGTGGAGCTCGGCTCGGTGGAGCAGCTCGCAGAGCTCCTGGAGGGGCGGCCGGCTGATCTGCTCCTCTGCAACATCCTGGCGCCCGTGATCGAGGCGCTTTGTCCGGCCTTCCACTCGGTTCTGGCACCGGATGGTCTCGGTCTGCTCAGTGGCCTCCTGGTGGACCAGGCGCCGCGGTTGGAGCAAGCGCTGGCTGAGCAGGGCTGGCGTGCCGAGCTCACCGCCCAGCAGAGTCAGTGGGGGCTGATGACGATCCGACGCGCCTAAGGATCAGCGCGCCGGATCTGCTGATGTTGCATAAGGCACGCTGATCTGTGCCCTGCGGTCTGATTGGGCTTCACGGCCAGATGCCCTCAGAACCCCAGAACAACGCCTTGGCGGATGTAGGAAGGGTCCGTCCTACGGGCCCGGGAACTTTCCCAGGAGCCTGTGAGCCCCAATCCCTTCCATGGCTTCCTACAAGGTCACCCTCATCAGCGAGGCAGAGGGCCTCAACAAGACCATCGAGGTTCCCGACGACCAGTACATCCTCGACGCCGCTGAAGAGCAGGGCATCGACCTCCCCTACTCCTGCCGTGCTGGTGCTTGCAGCACCTGCGCCGGCAAGATCACCGCTGGCACCGTGGACCAGTCGGACCAGAGCTTCCTCGACGACGACCAGATCGAAGCTGGTTTCGTGCTCACCTGCGTGGCTTACCCCACCAGCGACTGCACCATCAAGACCCACGCTGAAGAAGAGCTCTATTGAGCTCCTGTTCGGGTCGTGCCTGTTCACGTCCCGGCAGCTTGATTTCCCCAACCACCCTTCGGGGTGGTTTTTTTGTCTGCATCCACTCCTCCCCACACCGCCCTCGCCGTGCCTGCCGCCTCCGCCTCGGCATCGATACCTCCTCAGGTGGCCGAGCTCTATGCCCATGGCAGCGAGCACACCAGCCTTGGCGGGCAATACAGCTTTCGGGTGCTGGGGCCTTGCTGCCGCCTGTTTGACCGCGAGGAGCTGCCCTGGCCCTGTTGCCGCATCGCCTGGCGCAGCAAGGAGCCCAGCTGGCGGCGCGTGGGCCGCCGCTTCGTGGCCGATCTGGCGGCCCGGCGCTGCCCTTCCTATGCCGTGGAGCTGCTGCAGCCCGGCTCCCGCCCCACGGTGACCGTGCTCACGCTCTTCTCCCTGCGGCTCAGCTCGCCCCTGCAGGAGTGGTGGTACAGCAAGCAGCCCGCTTCACTGGAAGCCGAGAACACGGCTCCGCCACAGCAGGAGGGCGCTGCACCGCCGCCTTGAGGCGCGACTCAAGACATCAAAAAGCCCCTGCCGCTTGGGCAGGGGCTGAAGGTGGTTGAAGGTGTGGCTCGACGATCAGAAGTAGATCTTGCCGCCGCCCCAGGCAGAACCTTGAACCTTGGGAGCCACAAGGATGAAGCCGGCCATCAGGCGCAGGTCTTCGTCGCTCAGATCGCGCATCTTCACGAACACGTCGCTGCTGCGGATGCTGGGGTGCACGTCGGCAATGCTGTATTCGCCGTCGTAGCTGGTGGGATCCTTCATGTAATCCACCAGGGCGTCCACGTTGTCGCGGGCAGGGGTTGCCAGCGCCAGGGTCTCGGGATCGAGGCCCACGTTCTGGTTGGTCTTGGTGATGCCGCCGGCGTGGCACTCACCGCAGCTGCTGTTGAAGATCTTGCGGCCCGCTTTGATCTCCTGTTCGCTGAAGGTCACCGAAACGCCATCGGCATTGGCGGGAACGGTGAGCTGGTCAGCGGTCCACTGAGCAGCCTGGGCGGGGCCGGCCAGGCCCACCAGCAGGGCCAGGGGCAGAACCAGCACCCGGGCCAGGGTCCGGAGGGCAGAGGAGAAAGAAGAGGCCATCGAAAAAGCCGGCAAGGTGGCGGTGAAAACCGCGCCAGAGCCCTTGTATCACGGCCAATGGGCCTGCTGGTTGCCCAGGCCCCAGCCACTCACGAACTGTTGCAGCCTCAGCTCTCGCCTGCGGCCACCTCAACGCTGAGGAAATCTTTGGCCAGGTCGGTGTTGGGGAAGATGGCCCGTGCTTCGTTGAGCAGATCGTCGGGCGTGACCGGGTTGCCCTGCACGTAGCGCGGGCTGAGGTGGGTGAGCATCAGCTGTTTTACGCCGGCAGCCAGGGCCGTCTGCGCCGCCATCGTGCTGGTGGAGTGCTGGCGGGCGAAGGCCATCTCGGCTTCGGCGTGGGCGAAGGTGCTCTCGTGGATCAGCAGATCGGCCCCCTGGGCCAGCTCCACCGCCGCCTCGCTGAACACCGTGTCGGTGCAGTACACAACGCTGCAACCCGGCCGCTCCGGGCCGCAGAGGCTGGCGCCGTTGATGATGCGCCCGTCGTCGAGCACCACGTCCCGCCCGGCCTTGAGCTCGGCATAGATCGGGCCAGGCGGAATGCCGAGAGCGCGGGCCTGCTCCACATCAAAGCGGCCAGCGCGGGGCTTCTGATCCACTCGGTAGGCGTAGGCGGGCACCCGGTGGATGAGCTTGGTGCAGCGCACCGTGATGTCGTCGTCGTCGAGCAGCACCGCCCCGCTGGCGGCAGCGTCCTTCACCCGGTGGCTGCGTAGCGGGTAGCCGATGCGGGTGGAGGAGGTGCGCAGCACGCCCTCGAGGTAGTCGCGTAGCGGATCGGGACCGTAGAGATCGATGCCACTGCAGGTGCCAGCCAGCCCCAGGCTGGCCAGGAGCCCCGGCAGGCCGAACACGTGATCCCCATGCATGTGGGTGATGAAGATGCGCCGGAGCTGGCTCACCCGCAGCTCGCTGCGCAGGAACTGGTGCTGTGTGCCTTCCCCGCAGTCGAACAGCCAGAGCTCGGCCCGCTGCGGTAGGCGCAGGGCCACCGCCGACACGTTGCGGCCCCGGGTGGGCACGCCGGAACTGGTGCCGAGGAAGGTGACCTGCACGGCCGGCCGGAGGTTCCCCGGTGTGACTGATCTGATCGTGCCATGGCGCCGCCGCTGGGCACTGGCGGGATGGTCAGTCGCTCGTCACAATGACCTGCCCTGCTGATGTGGCCTGCGATGGCTCGCCTGAGACGCCTGCCGCTGGGAGTGTTCGCTCTGACGGCTTCCTTGCTGGCCACCCCGAGCGTTTTGGCGCGATCGGCCCAGCCCCAGGCCGCCCAGCCAGCCGCCTCCAATCAGCCCAACGAGCCGGTGCTGCGCGTGCTGGTGTTGCAGGGCCAGGAAGCGCGGTTGAGGCCGGCCTTGTCGGCGGCAGGGCTGCGCCTGCGGGATGGTCAGGGGCGGGTGCTGGCGGAGCTTGGCGGACAGGTGGTGCTTCAGGCAGCCCCTGATGGCGGCTGGCTGCGATTGGTGCGGGCCGATGGATCCGAGAGCGAGCAGTGGCAGCTCCGGGAGGTGTGGCTTGAAGCCTTGGCTGGTGCTGAAGAGCGGGATCCGGGCCTGTGGGTTGGGCAACGCCGTTATCGGGGCCGGCTGCAGCTGTTGCCCCAGGCAGGCCAGCTGCAGGTGGTGAACCACGTGCCCCTGGAGACCTACCTGCCCAGCGTGGTGGGTAGTGAAATGCCCGCCAGCTGGCCCCTGCAGGCGCTGCAGGCTCAGGCGGTCGCAGCCCGCACCTATGCGCTCAAGGCGAGAAAGCCATCGGCGCCCTTCGATGTGCAGGCCACCACGGCCAGCCAGGTGTACAAGGGTGTGGAGGCTGAGACCCCATCCACCCTGGCGGCGGTGGCCGCGACGCGGGGTCAGGTGCTCACCTACAACAACGCCCTGATCGATGCGGTGTTTCACAGCAGCAGCGGCGGCAGCACCGAGAGCAGCGGCGACCTCTGGCCGCGGCAACTGCCCTATCTGGTGAGCGTGCCCGATTTCGATCAGGCCTCACCGGTGCGCGATTGGCGCCAGCCCCTCGATCGCACCCGACTGCAGCAGGCGTTTCCAGAGCTCGGTGGGGCTCTGGGCATTGATGTAGTCGCCACCACGCCCACCGGCCGGGTGCGTCAGGCGCGGGTGGTGGGTCCCACGGGGCAGCTGTCGCTCACGGGAGCCCAGTTGCGTTCCCGCCTGGGCCTGAAGAGCACCTGGGTTCGCTTCGAGCTGGTGCCCACCGCCAGCTCAGCTGGGCCTGACCTGGCGGGTTTGAGCCAGGATTCGGCCAGCGGAGCTGCTCCAGCCTTGGCGCCGCCGCCCCTGCCGGCGTTCTCCTTGCCGGTGCCCTCCACCAAGGCGCCGGAGGTGGTGCAGCTGGTCGCCGTGGGGCGTGGCTTCGGTCACGGCGTGGGCATGAGCCAGTGGGGAGCTCTGGCGATGGCCCAGCGCGGTGAGTCTTACGCCTCGATCCTCAAGCACTACTACCGCGGTACGGCGCTGCAGCCCTACAGCGAGCTGGCGCGCACCGCAGTCGCTGGGCGAGGCTGGGGGAACGACGACCCGCGCTCCCTGGCCATATCGCCTTGATCGCTTCCTCCGCCTCCCTCACCACCCTCACCTGGCCTGGCCAGCTGCGGGTTGAGCCAGATGCGGAGGCCGTGGCAGCCCATGTGGCCGAACGCCTGCACCAGGCCCTGGAAGATGGTGGGGTGCTCGGCCTGGCCACCGGCCGCACGATGGAACCGGTGTATGCCGCCCTGCGGCAACGGCTGTTGGCCCTGCCCAAGCCGCAGCGGGAGCTGCTCCTGCGCCAGTGGCGCAGCTTCAATCTCGATGAATATGTGGGCTTGGGGCCGGATCACCCCCAGTCGTTCGCGGCCTTTATGCAGCGGCAGCTGGCCGGGCCTTTGCAAATCGAGCGGGGGAGCCTGGCGATCCCCCACGGCCTGGCGCTGGATGCCGATGCTGAGGCCCGGCGCTACAGCGCCGCCGTGGTGGCCGCTGGCGGGGTTGACCTTCAGCTGCTGGGGCTGGGCAGCAACGGCCATGTGGGCTTCAACGAACCCCCATGCTCGGAGGCTGAGCCGTGCCGCTGCCTCACCCTCAGCCCCGCCACCCGCCAACAGAACGCCGAGGCCTTCGGCGGCGATCCGGCGGCTGTTCCCGCCAGGGCAATCACCCTGGGCACAGCGGAGATCCTGGCGGCGCGCCGGCTGCTGCTGGTGGTGACCGGTGCCGCCAAGGCCGGGATCCTGCGGCGGGCGCTGCTGGAGCCCCCCTGCCCGGAAGTGCCGGCCAGCTGGCTGCAGCGGCATCCACGCTTGGAGGTGGTGGTGGATCTGGCCGCCGCAGCGCAGCTGGAGCTCAGCTGAGGGCAGCTTCGATCAGGGTTTCATCCGCCTCGAGATTGCTCGTCACGCTGCGAACGTCATCGAGCTCTTCGAGGGCATCGAGCAGCTTCAGGCAGCCTGCGAGAGCGTCGGGATCCTCCAGCTTGCAGGGCGTGCTGGCGATCCAGCGGTGCTCCCAGCTGCTCACCGGCAAGCCCTGGTGGCGCAGGCCGTCCTGCAGGGCTTCCAGCTGTTCAAAGGGCCCAAATACCTCGGCGCCATCGGGATTGAGCTCGTAGCTGATCACCGCTGGGCCGCCCTGCTCCTCCAGCTCCAGCAGCTTCTCCAGGAGAGCGTCCTCCGCCAGGTCTGGCTGCTCCAGCCGCACCACGCTGCGGTGCTCAAACAGGTAGCCCACGCAGCCGGTTTCACCGAGGTTGCCGCCGTTTTTGCTGAAGGCCAGGCGCAGCTCGGCGGCGGTGCGGTTGCGGTTGTCAGTGAGGGCCTCGATCAGCACGGCCACGCCGCCGGGTCCATAACCCTCGTAGCGCACCTCCTCAAATTGCTCGCCGCCGCCGCCGGCCTGGCCGGCGCCCTTGGCGATCGCCCGTTCGATGTTGGCGTTGGGCACCCGGGCCGCCTTGGCTTTTTCGATCGCCGTGCGCAGCTGAAAGTTGCCGTTGGGATCCGCGCCCGCCCGCGCCGCCACCATGATTTCTCGGCCCAGCCTGGTGAACACGGCGCCGCGCTTGGCATCCACCACTGCTTTGGTGCGCTTGATCTGGGCCCATCGGCTGTGGCCGGCCATGGTTGCTGCGGAAGAAAACGAAGGGTTGGGGCGACTCTGGCCGACTGCGGCGCTGGCCTTCAGCCGGCGGCATCGAGCACCAGGCGAGGCTGCAGCTGGCCGCCAGCCTGCACGCGGGCCATGCCCGCCAGGTTGCCATCCGGGCCCACCACCAGCACTGGTGCGTCGATCGGCCAGGCGGGATCACAGCTCTGGAGCCGGCCGCAACGCCAGCCCGGCATCTGATCGCCCTCCAGCCGGTGTTGGAGCAAATGGCTGAGGGCCACGAGCGGATCCACGAGGGCTGGTCGGGGATCGCTCTCCAGCTCCTCCAGCGCCACGCTCTGCTCAAGCCCGAACCCCAGCGCTTCGGTGCGCCGCAGCCGCGCCAGGCTGCCACCGCAGCCCAGGGTCTCCCCCAGATCCCGGGCGAGGGAGCGGATGTAGGTGCCGGCGGAGCAGCTCACCTCCAGCTCCAGTTGCCCGAGCTCCTGGTTCCAGCTCAGCAGTTCCAGTCCGTGGATGCTGACCGGCCGCGGCTGGAGTTCCACCGCCTGGCCGGCGCGGGCCAGCTTGTAGGCCCGCTCCCCATTCACATGCACGGCCGATACAGTCGGCGGTCGCTGCTCGATCGCGCCGCGGAAGGGCGCCAGGGCCGCCTCAAGCTCGGCGGTGTTCAGGGGCGGGATCGCCTGCTGCTCCAGCACCTGTCCCTCGAGGTCGTCGCTGTCGGTGCGTACGCCCAGTTGCACGACGCCGCGGTAGGTCTTATCGCCGCTCAGGTAAGGCAGTAGCCGCGTGGCGGGCCCCAGGGCGATTGGCAGCACGCCGGTCACGGCCGGATCCAAGGTGCCGCCATGGCCCACGCGCTTCAGGCCATAGGCCCGCCGCACCCGCGACACGCAGCCGTGGGAGCTCAGGCCGGCGGGCTTGTCGAGCACCAGGAAGCCGCAGATCAAAGCAGGGGGTGTGTGCAGAAGTCCGATGCTCCCATTGCGCCTCGCCTTGATCGCGCCAGGCTTGGGAGGCTGCCGGCGCCGTTGCGATGCCACGTGGGATCACGCCGAATGCCAATGCTTTGTCGCCAGCCGTGCCAGCAGGGGTGTTGCAGCGGCGCCGGGAGTTGGCCTTTCTGGTGTTGGCCGGGCTGTTTCTCGGCACGATGGGGATGCTCAACATCCTGGGGCTCACCCGTTTTTTGCAGCTGGGCAGCATCGGCTCCTGGCCGGTGGTGGTGGCGGTGGGAGCTCTGCCCTATCCGATCACCTTCCTCTGCACGGATCTGATCAGCGAGATCTGGGGGGAGGAGCGCGCCAGTCAGTTGGTGTGGGTGGGGTTGCTGCTCAATGGCTGGATTGTGTTGATCCTGTGGCTGGGGGGGGTGTTGCCCGGTTTGCCGGGTGCGCCGGAGGCCACCTTCTTTGCGGTGCAGGATCTGGCCTTCGGGGCGGTGGGTGCCTCGATGGTGGCTTACATGGCAGCCCAGTTCACCGACGTGCGGCTGTTCCATTTCTGGAAGCGGGTGAGCGGCGGCCGGGCCCTGTGGTTGCGCAACAACGGCTCCACCCTGGTGAGTCAGCTGGTGGACACCAGTGCGGTGGTGTTGATCAGCCACTACGCCGCCCACGTGTTGCCGGTGAAGCCTGAGCTGCCGGTGCTGCCGCAACTGGCCAGCTTCATTGCCAGCGGGTATCTGTTCAAGGTGCTGGCGGCCCTGGCGGACACCCTGCCCTTCTATTGGCTTACGGCCTGGTTGCGGCGTTGGCTGGTGGTGCCGGGGGCGGGCAGCGAATTAGGCCCCGCTCTGGGCTCACCACTACGGTGAGCAGCCATGAGCCCTACCGCCACCCTCTCCCTCGATCACTTTCTCGAGGGAGGCTTTGATCTGCGCCGCCAGCTGGCGGACCACCTGGCCCTGGAGCTGCAGGAGCTGGAGCGGCGCCTGCCCCTGGCCACTGAATCGCTGGCGGCGGCCCATCCCGGGGCGTTTGATCCCCACAAGGCGGAAGCCTTCTACGAAACCGCCGTAGGCACCGGGCACCTGCTGGAGCTGGCGGCCTGGCACCTGAGCAGCGCGGATTACATCGCCGACACTCTGCGCCTGCAGGCCCAGTTCGCCCGCGGCCAGGTTCTCGATTTCGGGGGTGGTATCGGCACCCATGCTCTGGCCGCCGCGGCGCTGCCGGACGTGGAGGCGGTGTGGTTTGTGGATCTCAATCCCGAGAACCGCCGCTTTGTGGAAGCCCGAGCCAAGCGCTTCGGGCTGCAGCAGAAGCTGCGCTGCTTCCGCGATCTCGAGGCGCCTGAGCTGCCGTCTCAGTTCGACACGATCGTTTGCCTCGATGTGCTGGAGCACCTCAAGGATCCGAGCGCCCAGCTGGAGCAGTTCGCGGCGCGGATGAGCCCGGAGGCCACGGCGTTGCTGAATTGGTATTTCTTTAAAGGCTTTGCCGGTGAGTACCCCTTCCACTTCGACGATCCCCAGCTCGTGGAGCGCTTCTTCCGCACGCTGCAGGGTCGCTTCCTGGAGGTGTTTCACCCCTTCTTGATCACCACTCGGGCTTATCGGTTGCTCTGAAGCGCTACATCCCGCTGCACACAACAAAGCCGGCGCCATGGCGCCGGCTTGAGGGCCTGAAATTCAGGCGATGTGCGAGGGCTGTACTCAGCCGATAGCCACGTTGATGCGCTTGCGGGTGCGCAGGCCGCGCTTGATGGTGTCGAAGCTCACCACACCATCCACCAGAGCGAACAGGGTGTCATCGGCGCCGCGACCCACATTCAGGCCGGGCAGCACGGAGGTGCCGCGCTGGCGGATCAGGATCGAACCGGCGTTGACGGCCTCACCGCCGTAACGCTTCACACCGAGGCGCTTGGAGTTGGAGTCGCGGCCGTTGCGGGTGGAGCCGGTGCCTTTCTTGTGGGCCATGGTTCAGGGAAATGTTGGGTTGAGGAACGCTGCGGCTGATCAGGCCAGGGCTTTGCTGCCCACGCTGATGGACTTCACCATCACGCGGGTCAGCTCCTGACGGTGACCGTTCTTGCGGCGGGTCTTCTTCTTGGGGCGCATCTTGTACACGATCACCTTGGGGCCGCGGCGATGCTCCATCACCTGCAGTTCCACGGTGGCGCCTTTGACGTAGGGCTGGCCCACGTTGGCGGCCTTGCCGTCGTTCACCAGGAGCACGTTCTCCAGGGTGAGGGTGCTCTCGACCTCAGCGTTGATGCGGTTGAGGTCGTAGTAGCGGTTGGGCTGAACCCACACCTGGGTGCCGGAGGTCTCAACGATGGCGTAGGGACCGGTGCTGGGAGTCGTGCTCATGGCGGTAAGGGCGTGGACAGGCTGACGGGAGCTGCCCGGAGGAAGCCCTGTCATTTCGGCCTGCCGCACGGCAATCGAAAGACAAACAATGATCTTCCCCTTTTGCCCTCCGTCCCGTCAACACTGGGAGCGTTGCCAGGCCCCGATCGCGGCGCATGTCACAGCCCGCCCTCACGATTGCCTCGCTGCTGCCGGATCCGCGCGTGGAGCGGGCCTGTCGCAGCTGGTTGAAGGGCGGTCGCTATCAGCTGGAGGATCTCGGCTCCCTTGCCGACCCCATTCAGGAGTTGCAGCAGCGGCGCGAGTTGTTCGATGTGGTGCTGTTGCAGCAGGGGGTTCACCCGCCTGAGGTGTACGAAACCTTGCGGCAGCAGGGGCTTCTGTTGCCCGCGGTGGTGATCGGTGAGGTGAGCGGCCGGGTCGAGTACCACGAGGCGGAGGTGCATCTCCCCCAAGACCAGCTCGAGCAGATCGCCTACAGCGTTGACGCGGCCGTGTCGCGGTTTCTGCGCCAGGGGTTGCCGGCGGCACCGGCCGGTGGGGGCGAAGCGGCCGGCGGCGATACGCCCGAACGCTGGCGCCTGCCCAATCGCCTGAAGGGGCGCCTGGGCTACTTGGGGGTGTTTTACAAGCGAGATCCCTCGCTGTTCCTGCGCAACCTGCCCCAGGAGGAGCGCGAGGAGCTGCTTCGCTCACTCAAACGCAGCTACCGCGACGTGTTGATCGGCTATTTCCGCGACCCTGCTGCCGCCAACCAGGCGATTGAGAGCTTTGTGCACTCCGCCTTCTTCTGTGATCTGCCGATCAACAAGGTGGTGGAAATTCACGTCGATCTGATTGACGCGTTCTGGAAGCAGCTCAAGCTGGAGGGGCACAAAAACGACTTCCTTCAGGACTATCGCCTCGCGTTGCTCGATGTCATGGCTCATCTCTGTGAGATGTACCGCCGCTCGGTGCCTCCCGACTTGCCCCTCGGAGCACCTCAAGACCCCGAGGAAGCCAGCCAGTCCCTATCCCAGGAGGTGATCTAGATGAGCCCGCGCAAGACCTACATCCTCAAGCTGTACGTGGCAGGCAATACGCCCAACTCGATGCGGGCGCTCAAGACCCTGCGCAACATCCTCGATACCGAGTTTCAGGGGGTCTATGCCCTGAAGGTGATTGATGTGCTGAAGAATCCCCAGCTCGCTGAGGAAGACAAGATCCTCGCCACGCCCACCCTGGCCAAGATTCTTCCACCACCGGTGCGCCGCATCATCGGCGATCTCTCCGATCGTGAACGGGTGTTGATTGGTCTTGATCTCCTTTATGAGGAGCTCAGCGATGAAGCGCTCAATGATCCCTATGGCGAGGAGGAGGACCCGGGCGGGCTGCTTTAACTGCCGTGTTGAAGCCGGCTTCAAGCGTTCCCTGCTCCCCTGTGCATTCAGTCAGATCCCTCTAGATTCCCCCAAGGCCCACACGTTCCATGCAGGACCCTTCCGCCACCAACCATGCCCTGTCCACGGTGCAGAAGCTGCCCACCGGGATCGAGGGTTTTGATGACATCTGTCAGGGGGGGCTGCCCATTGGACGCTCCACGCTGATCAGCGGCACGTCCGGCACCGGTAAGACCGTTTTCTCCCTGAATTTCCTTTACAACGGCATTCGCCAGTTCGACGAACCGGGGATTTTCGTCACCTTTGAAGAGTCGCCGCTGGATATCCTGCGCAACGCTGCCAGTTTTGGCTGGAACCTCCAGGAGATGGTGGAGCAGGACAAGCTCTTTCTGCTGGATGCCTCCCCGGATCCGGAAGGTCAGGATGTGGCTGGCAGCTTTGATCTCTCGGGTTTGATCGAGCGGATCAACTACGCCATCCGCAAATACAAGGCCCGCCGCGTGGCGATCGACTCGATCACCGCGGTGTTTCAGCAATACGACGCCGTTTCGGTGGTGCGGCGTGAGATTTTCCGCCTGATTGCCCGGCTTAAGGAGATCGGTGTGACCACGGTGATGACCACCGAGCGCATCGATGAATACGGCCCCATTGCCCGTTACGGCGTGGAGGAGTTCGTGAGCGACAACGTGGTGATCCTCCGCAACGTGCTCGAAGGGGAGCGGCGGCGCCGCACCGTGGAGATCCTTAAGTTGCGCGGCACCACCCATATGAAGGGGGAGTTTCCCTTCACGATGGGCTCCCACGGCATCAGCATCTTCCCGCTCGGGGCGATGCGCCTCACGCAGCGCAGCTCCAATGTGCGCGTGAGCTCCGGAGTGCCGCGGCTTGATGAGATGTGTGGCGGCGGTTTCTTCAAGGATTCGATCATCCTGGCTACCGGCGCTACCGGCACCGGCAAGACGCTGCTGGTGAGCAAGTTTGTGGAGAACGCCTGCGCGAATAAGGAGCGGGCGATCTTGTTTGCTTACGAGGAATCGCGGGCTCAGCTGCTTCGCAATGCCACCAGCTGGGGCATTGACTTTGAACAGATGGAGCGTGATGGCCTGCTCAAGATCATCTGCGCCTACCCCGAATCCACCGGCCTAGAGGATCACCTGCAGATCATCAAAACCGAGATCGGCCAGTTCAAGCCGTCGCGGATGGCGATTGATTCGCTCTCAGCCCTGGCTCGCGGCGTCAGCCACAACGCCTTCCGTCAGTTTGTGATCGGCGTGACCGGTTATGCCAAGCAGGAAGAGATCGCCGGCTTCTTCACGAACACCTCCGAGGAGTTCATGGGCAGCCACTCGATCACCGATTCCCATATCTCCACGATCACCGACACGATCCTGCTGCTGCAATACGTGGAGATTCGTGGCGAAATGGCCCGGGCCCTCAACGTGTTCAAGATGCGCGGCTCCTGGCACGACAAGGGCATCCGCGAATTCATGATCACGGGCAACGGCCCCGAGATCAAGGATTCGTTCTCCAACTTCGAGCGGATCATCAGCGGTGTGCCTCACCGCATCAACACCGATGAGCGGAGCGAGCTTTCGCGCATCGTGCAGGGCGTGACCAGCGACGAACGGCTCTAGATCAGCTCCGGGCTGCGGCTGGCGCGCTCGACCTCAAGCTGGAGCTCACTGTCGTCGGCCTGCTCGAGCGGTAGATCGAACCAGAAGGTGGTGCCCACTCCCAGCTCGCTGGCCATGCGCACCTGCGTGCCGTGCTTCTCGAGGATGCCGCGCACGATCGAAAGGCCCAGACCTGTGCCTACTTCGGTGTGCACAGCGTTCTCCACCCGGTAGAAGCGCTCGAAGATGCGTTGCTGGTCTTCGCGGGAAATGCCGGAACCTGTGTCGGCGATCTCCACGCGCAGGCGCGGAAGCGGGGCGGTGAGGGCGCAGGTGGGGCTGTCACCACTGGCTTCGGTGCTCGGATCAATCAGGCAGGTGTCGGGCCAGGGGTAGGCCCGCAGCATCAGCCGGCCGCCGCTGGCGGTGAACTTCAAGCCATTGCCCACCAGGTTGTCGAACACCTGCAGCAGCAGATCCCAGTTGCCCCGGACTCGCGGCAGTTGTTCATCCACCTCCAGAGAGAGTTCCACGCCCTTGTCCTGTGCATTGAGCCGGTAGTTGCGCAGGGTCTGTTCCATGGCGGGCCGAAGTTCCACCGGTTCCATGCTCCAGCTGCGGTCGCTCTCCAGCCGTGAGAGATCGAGCACATCGTTCACCAGGCGGGTGAGCCGATCGGTTTCGGCGTTGGCGATGGCCAGAAACTCCTTGCGGTCTTCCTCGCTGAGCTGATCTCCCAGATCGTGGAGCGTTTCCACGTAGCTCTTGATGTTGAACAGGGGTGTGCGCAGTTCGTGGGAGACGTTGCTGATGAAACGGCTCTGGGCAGCGTTGAGTTCCACTTCCCGGGTGAGGTCCTGCACGGTGACGGCGATGCCCTTGAGGCTTTCACCGCTCACATCCCGCACCGACTGGAGCACGATGCGCAGGGTGCGGGCCGGTTCGCCGAAGCTGCAGCGCACATCGCTGCTGTCGCGCTCACCGCTGAGCAGAGTTTCAAGCGGTGTTTGTAGTTCAAGGGCGAGCACCTCCGGCAGCTCATCTCCCACGAGCGCCCCTTCGAGCTTGCGGCCTTCCCAGCGGAAGAGCCGCCGTGCCGTGGGGTTCACCAGCACCACCCGGCCCTCGGCATCCAGCAGCAGGGCCCCATCGGCCATGGTCGCGATCAGCGACTGCTGCTTCACCTGGGCGGCGGTGAGCTCCTCGATGTTCGCTTCGTTGTAGGCCTCGAGCTGAGAGGCCATGTCGTTGAAGCCTTCCAGGAGCTCCCCGAGTTCGCCGCCCACCGGCAGGGCGATCCGCGCTTCGAAGTCGCCGCTGGCGATGGAGCGCACGCCCCGCAGCAGCTCCTTCACCGGTTGGGTGATGGTGAGGGCGTTGAACACTGCCCCCAGGATCACCAGCACCCAGATCGAGATGAACACCGCCACCGTCACCTCGCGGCTGAGGGCGGCACTGGCCAGGGCGGCCTCGTTGGGGTTGATGCCGAGGGCCAGCACCCCCAGATAGCGATCGCCCGCCACCAGCGGCACGAACACATCGGTCACCTGCCCATCGGGGCTGAGGTGTTGGCGGATGAGGGGGTTCTGGGGGCGGCGGGCTAGATCGGCCGGCAGCTCCAGCCGGCGGCTGAGCAGCAATTCACTGCTGCTGCCGCTGCTGCCGCTGATCGGGATCCCGAGGTAGATCACGCCGTCGGGATCGGCGAAAAAGATGTAGCGAAGGCTCCGGCTCGACTTCCAGAACCGTTCAGCCACCGCCGCCAGCTCGCGGTCGTTGCCCTCCGCCACCAGCGGCGTCACGTTGGCGGAGAGCAGCAGGCCCAGGTCGCGGGCGAAGCGGGTGTCGCTCATGCGCACATCCGCCTGGATGCCGTTGAGAGCGAAGAAGCAGATCCCCGCCATCACCAGGCTCACCACCAGGGTGGCGGCTGCCAGCAGCTTGGTTTGCAGGCTGAATTCGGCCCACCAGCGCGCCAGCCGCTGCTGCCAGTTCAAGGGGGCCGTGCCCGCACTCATTGGCTGCGCACCTGATGGCCGATGTCGCGGCGGAAGGTCATGCCGTCGTAGTTCACCTGAGCCAGGCCGGTGTAAGCCCGCTCGAAGGCGTTGTCAAAGGTGTCGGCCTGGGCCACCACGGCCAGCACGCGGCCCCCGCTGGTGAGGCAGCGACCATCGGCCTGTCGCTGGGTTCCGGCATGGAACAGCTGTAGGTCGTCGGCGGGTTGCAACTCGCTGTGGATCACATCGCCCTTGCGGATCTCGCCGGGATAGCCCTGCGCTGCCGCAATCACGCAGGCGCTGCAGTGCGGGGCAATGCTGAGCGCTGGCGCCTGGTGGAGTGTTCCATTGGCGCAGGCCAGCAGCACCGCCGCCAATTCAGGACCCAGCAGCGGCATCAGCGTTTCGCATTCCGGATCGCCGAAGCGGCAGTTGAACTCGATCACGCTGGGGCCCTTCTCGGTGAGCATCAGGCCGGCGTAGATCACCCCCTGGTAGCGGATGCCGCGGCTGTTCAAGGCCGCCAGGGTGGGCTCCAGCACCAGCTGGCGCACCTGCTCCAAACCTGCTGCATCGAGTAGAGGGGCTGGGGCGTAGGCGCCCATGCCGCCGGTGTTGGGGCCGGTGTCGCCTTCTCCGATGCGCTTGTGGTCCTGGGCGGGCGGGAGCAGCACCATGCGCTCGCCGTCGGTGAGCGCAAACACCGAAACCTCCGGGCCATGGGTGCGCTCCTCCAGCACCAGCGAAGCTCCGGCGCCGAAGCGGCCTTCAAAGATCTCCTCGATGGCGCTGCGGGCTTCCTCGATCGATTCAGCCACTGTGACGCCCTTGCCGGCCGCCAGGCCATCCGCTTTCACCACCAGCGGCTTGCCCTGGGCCTCCAGGGCCTCCAGGGCCTCGTCGCGGCTGTTGGCTTTCCAATAGCCGGCCGTGGGCACTCCCGCCTCCACCATCAGCGCCTTCGCCCACTGTTTGCTGGCCTCCAGCTGGGCTCCATCGGCGCCAGGGCCGAACACGGGGAATCCGGCGGCGCGGAGCTGGTCCGCCAGGCCCGCGGCCAAGGGGGCTTCCGGTCCCACCACCACCAGATCCACCCCGTGCTCGCGGCAGGCCGCCAGCAGGCCGTCGTGGTCGCTTTCGGCGATGGAGAGCTGCATGCAGCCCTCCAGCTCCTGGGTGCCCCCGTTGCCGGGGCTGACCCACACCTGCTGGACGCCATGGCTGCGGTTGAGGGCCCAGGCCAGCGCGTTTTCGCGGCCACCGCCGCCCACCACCAAGACGCGGGCAGGGCTCACGCCGTGGGCGGGGCTCACTGCGGGGGCGGCGGTGCTCATGGGCCAGCTGGAAAGGGTGTCTGCTCCTGCGGACTCCCCTAGGTTGAGGCCAAGAGGACTGCCGCTGGTGCCATCCCTTCTTTACACGCCGGTGGTTCCCTGCTCGCCCCGCCATCGGAGGCGTTCCTGGTGGTCTGTGCCCCGACGCAGCGCCCTACTCGTGATGCTGGGCCTGATTGCCTTGCTGGCGGCTCGGCCCGCTTCGGCTCAGGAGCTGTTCATCCTCCGCGTGATCGGCGGTTTCTTTGAGCCCAAGGCGCCGGTGCCCGAGCCCGGGCCCTCGGCCCCGCCGGTGCCCGGCAGCATGCCCGAGGCGCCATTCCAGGAGCTTCTGCAGAAGGGCGATCTGCCGGCTCTGAACCTGGCCTGCGTGGAGGCCGATGGCTTTGGCTTCACCAAACGCCTGCAGTTGTTGCAGGCGCGGCTGCTGACGATCGCTCCAGCTCCCCAGCCCTTGCAAACCGTGCTGGTGAATGCCAATGCCCTGCTCAGTTGCCGGGCACCCGATGCGGCCCTGATCGTGCTCAACCGCTTCAGCCCCCAGCCGGGGGTGGAACGGGATCAGTGGCTGGTGCAGCGTTGGCGGGCTACCCAGGCTGGCCTGCATCACGGCCTGGCGGTGGAGACCCTGGAGGAGTTGGCGAAGGGCAACCCTGCCAGTCTGGAAACCTTGGCCTTGCCGCTCAAGCTGCGCGACGACGGATCGATCGCCACCCGCCCGGGGCTGGACGTGTATGTGGATCATCTGCTGGTGTTGGGCCGCCGCAGCGATGCAGCAGCGGCGCTGCTGGCTGGCCAGATGCCCGGAAAACCGATGGCGGAGCGGCTCAAGCAGGCGGTGGCGCTGCTCAACCAGATGCCGCTCCAGGAGCGTGATCAGCTCCTGGAGCGGGCCCTCGATCAGGCGGCCGCGGCAGAAGCCTGGGGCCTGGCGATCGAACTGTTGAATCAGCAGCGGGCCCTGCTGGTGGCGGAGGGTGCGGACGCCAGTCGGCCCCGAGAGCGGCTGGAGCGGCTCAGCCAACGGGTCGACGATGCCTACAGCGCCTGGCAGCTGGCACGGCAGGATCCTCAACAGAGCGAGCGCAGCACGCAGCTGCAACAGCAGTTGCGCAGCCCCCGCGCTACTGGTGGTCACGCTGCCGCGCGAATCGCCATTCCATCCCCCGCTTCACCCCGTCCGCCGCAGCCATGACCAGCTACAGCCTTGGATCGCTGCTCTATGAGGGCAAGGCCAAGCGGGTGTTCGTCACCGATCAGGCCGATCTGGTGGCGGTGGAATACAAAGACGACGCCACCGCCTTCAACGCCCTGAAGAAGGCTCAGCTGGCCGGTAAAGGGGAGCTCAACTGCCAGATCTCTGCTCGATTGTTCGAGCTGCTGGAGCGCGAGGGGATCGCCACCCACTACCTGGCGCTGCAGGAACCCAATTGGATGCTGGTGCGTCCGGTGCAGATCGTTCCTGTGGAAGTGGTGGTGCGCAACATCGCGTTTGGATCGCTCTGCAAGCAGATGCCGATTGAGCCCGGCGCCCCCCTTGAGCCCCCTCTGCTCGATCTCTATTACAAGGACGACGCCTTTGGTGATCCCCTGCTCACCGATGCCCGCCTGGAGCGACTGGGGCTGCTGACGCCGGCCCAGCGCCAGGAGCTGGAGCGACTGGCCATGGCGGTGAATGCTTGCCTGCGCCAGTTCTTTGCCGGAATCGCGCTGCAGCTGGTGGATTTCAAGATCGAGTTGGGCTTCACCGCCGATGGAGACTTGGTGGTGGCCGATGAGATCAGCCCCGACACCTGCCGCCTCTGGGATCTGCAGGTGAGCGACGCCAGCGATCGCATTCTGGATAAAGACCGCTTCCGTCAGGACCTCGGCGGCGTGGTGGAGGCCTACGGGGAGGTTCTCAAACGGGTCCAAGGCGCCTGCCCTTCACCCCGTCTGGGCAAGTAAGTTCGGCGGAATTTGCGGCTCTGCCGCACTCCTGCTGTACCCATGGCCGCCACCCCTCACGGTTTGAGCCGCGCCCTGCGCCTCCGCGGCTCCCTCGGGCTGGCCTCCATGCTGCCGCTGGCGGCAGGGGCGGTGTTGGCGGGTGCACCGGTGCTGGCTCAGGAGGCTGCGCCCGCTCCGGCGGTGAGCCCAGAGGTCAGTCCGCCCGGTGAGGCCCTGGCACGGCCGGCCAAGCCTGAGCCGAAGGTGCTGATCAGCGAGGTGGTGGTGAAGGGGATCGAGGGCCATCCGGAGCAGGAGCGGCTCGAGATCGCCGTCTACGACGCCATGGCGACGCGGCCGGGCACGCAGGTGACCCGCAGCGAGCTCCAGAACGATCTCTCGGCGATCTATGCGAGTGGTTGGTTCTCGGATGTGCGCATCCAGCCGGTGGATGGCCCGTTGGGGGTGCAGCTGGTGGTCACGGTGGTGCCCAACCCTGTGCTCACCGAGGTGGAGCTCGAGGGCATCGGGCCGAAGACCCAGATGCCCCCCACCCTGATCCCGGACATCTTCGCGGCCGATTACGGCAAGACCCTCAACCTCAACACCCTGCAGGCCCGCATCGGTGAGCTGCAGAAGTGGTATGCCGATCAGGGCTATTCCCTGGCTCGGGTGAGTGGCCCCACCCGGGTGAGTCCGACGGGTGTGGTGCAGCTGCAGGTGCGTGAAGGCACCGTGGCCGGCGTGGAGGTGCAGTTCCTCAACAAGGAAGGCGAAGCCACCAACGACAAGGGCCAGCCGATTCGCGGCAAGACCAAACCCTGGGTGGTGACCCGTGAGGTGTCGATCAAGCCTGGCGACACCTTCAATCGCCGCCAGCTGGAGGACGACATCAAGCGCCTCTATGGCACCGGTCTGTTCGGTGACGTGAAGGTGACGCTGCGGCCCGTGGCCGGCAATCCCGGCGAGGTGACGATCGTGCTCGGCATCGTCGAGCAGTCGAGCGGTTCCCTCTCGGGTGGTCTGGGCTACAGCCAGGCCCAGGGTGTGTTCGGTCAGGTGCAGCTACAGGACAGCAACCTGCTGGGTCGCGCCTGGGATCTGGCGGTGAACTTCACCTACGGCCAGTTCGGTGGCTTGGGAGATATCTCGTTCACCGATCCCTGGATCAAAGGCGACAAGTTCCGCACGGCTTTCCGGGCCCGGGTGTTCTTCAGCCGGGAAGTGCCTCAGATCTTCCAGAGCCAGAACAACGGCACGATCAATACCGTTTCGGATGTGTCGAACGACTTCTTCAAGGCACCTTCCAACGCCACGGCGTACAACATCCAGAGCAACAACAACCCCACCGGCACCTCGTTCGGATCGATCTCGAAGGCGGAGAAAGCGGATCCCAGTCTCAACTGGTTCAATCTCGACAACAACTCGATCGCTCTGCAGCGGATCGGTGGCAACGTTCAGTTCGTGCGCCCCCTGAATGGGGGCAATCCCTACAAGCGCGCTCCCTGGAACGTTGTTCTCGGCTTCAGCGGTCAGGAAGTGACACCGATGAATTTCGGTGGTTCGGTGATGCCCTACGGCATGAACACCAACAACTACAGCAATGGCAAAACACAGGTCAAAGATGTGATCTGTATTGCCTACAACTGCGCAGAGCATAACCAGTTGGTGGGCGTTCGCGTGGCTGCCACGATGAACAACCTGAATGATCCGCGTAACCCCACATCCGGTAATTTCCTCAGCCTGGGTACGGAGCAGTTCTTCTCGGTGGGGCCTGATTCGCCCACCTTCAACCGTCTGCGCGCCAGCTACACCCACTACATCCCGGTGAACTGGCTGAAGCTGTTCAAAGGCTGCCGTCCTAAACCTGGCCAGAAGGAGGATTGCAAGCAGGCTCTGGCCTTCCAGGTCACTGCCGGCACCAACGTGGGCAACCTGCCCCCCTATGAAGCCTTCTGTCTGGGCGGCTCCAACTCCGTTCGCGGTTACTACGACTGCGATCTGGGTGTGGGGAAGAGTTTCGGTGAAGCCACCCTGGAATACCGCTTCCCGATCTTCAGCATCATCAGCGGTGAGGTGTTTGTCGATGGCGGCACCAGCTTCGGCAGCCAGCCGAACGTGCCGGGCAACCCCGGTGGCCTGCTCCTCAAGCCCGGTGATGGTTTCTCGGTGGGTACGGGTCTGATCGTCACCACGCCGGTGGGTCCGCTCCGTCTGGAGGTGGCCAGCCAAGACTTCACCGGTCAGTGGCGCTTCAACCTCGGTGTGGGTTGGAAGTTCTGAGCAACGGCGTGACGATCTGGCCCAGCGATTACTCCCAGGCCTGGACCCTGGCGGCAGCGGTGGAGCGCTCCGGCGTGGGGCTTCACAGCGGCGCTATGGCGCGGTTGCGCTTGGAGCCCTATGAGCAGCCCGGCTACTGGGTGGCCTGGCTGGATGAGCCCAACCTCGCTCCCCAGCGCCTGCATCCCGATCAGGTCTGTGAAACTCAGCTGTGCACGGCCCTGCAGTTGGATCAGCGCCGCCTGGCCACCGTGGAACATCTGATGGCGGCCCTGGCCGGTGTGGGTATCAGCTCGGCGCTCCTGCTGGTGGACGGCCCTGAAATTCCGTTGATGGATGGTTCCGCCCAGCCATGGGTGGAGGCGATCGCTGAAGCAGGCCTCAAGCCTCTAGGCGCCCGATCGCCTCAGCACGCTCTGCAGGCGCCGATCACCCTGCAGCACGGCCAGAGCTTTGCCACCGCCCTCCCCTCCGATTGTTTGCGGCTGGGGGCGGCCATCGAGTTTCCCCAGGCGGCGATCGGCCGGCAGCTTTATAGCCTCGAGCTCACGCCTCAGGCCTTTGTGGAGCAGATCGCCCCAGCTCGCACCTTCGGCTTCAAGCAGCAGGTGGAGCAACTGCTGGCCGCTGGGTTAATCAAGGGCGGCGCCCTCGATAACGCTTTGGTGTGTGATGGCGAGGGATGGGTGAATCCACCGCTGCGCTTTGCCGATGAGCCGGTGCGCCATAAGCTCCTTGACCTGCTGGGGGATCTCGCCCTGGCGGGGCTGCCCCAGGCCCAGGTGTTTGCCTTCCGCGGCTCCCATGGGCTGCACACGGCCCTGGCCGCCGCTCTGGTTTCTTCGAACTGACCCCCTTGACTGCCACCCCCTCAGCGCCGGCGCCTGTGCTCACCAGTGAGCAGATCCAGGGTCTACTGCCCCACCGCTATCCCTTTGCGCTGGTGGATCGGGTGATCGAGCACGAGCCCGGCAAGCGGGCTGTGGCGATCAAGAACGTCACCTTCAACGAGCCGCAGTTCCAGGGCCATTTCCCGGGGCGCCCCCTGATGCCAGGCGTCTTAATCGTGGAGGCGATGGCCCAGGTGGGTGGTCTGATCGTCACCCAGATGCCTGATCTGCCCAAGGGGCTGTTTGTGTTCGCCGGGATTGACGGTGTGCGCTTCCGCCGGCCCGTGGTGCCCGGCGATCAGCTGGTGATCAGCTGTGAGCTGCTCAGCCTCAAGCGCAAGCGTTTCGGCAAGGTGAAAGCCGAAGCGAAGGTGGATGGTGAACTGGTCTGCGCCGGAGAGCTGATGTTCTCCTTGGTGGACTGAGCGCCGCCGTGATGTCTTCAGTCGCCATGGAACCCAGCACGGGCGAAACCAGGATCCATCCCACGGCGGTGGTGGATCCGCGCGCGCAGATTGATGCGGGCGTTGAGATCGGCCCCTATGCGGTGGTGGGTGCCGAGGTGTCGATCGGTTCCGGCACGCGCATTGGTCCGCACGTGGTGCTGGATGGCCGCGTGACCATGGGCTGCCGCAATCGCATCTTCCCGGGTGCCTGCATCGGTGCCGAACCCCAGGACCTCAAATACAACGGTGCCTCCACCGAAGTGGTGATCGGCGATGACAACGCCATCCGTGAGTGCGTGACCATCAACCGCGCCACCCATGAGGGTGAGCAGACGCGGATCGGTAGCGGAAACCTGCTGATGGCTTACAGCCATCTGGGCCACAACTGCCTGCTGGGTGATCGGATCGTGATCGCCAATGGTGTGGCGGTGGCTGGTCATGTGGTGATCGGTGACCGGGCGGTGATCGGCGGTGTGCTCGGCATTCACCAGTTCGTGCACATCGGAACGATGGCGATGGTGGGTGGCATGAGCCGCATCGATCGCGATGTGCCCCCCTACGCGATCGTGGAAGGGCACCCGGGACGTTTGCGCGGCCTCAACCGCATCGGCATCAAACGCAGTGGATTGGCGGAGCTTGATGACGGAGCCCAGGCCAAGCAGCTGCAGCAGGTGTGGGCTGAGCTCTACCGCAGTGGTGCGGTGCTGGCCGATGCCCTCCAGCAGGTGCGCCGCCAGCCGTTGCTGCCGCCGGCCGAAACCTTGGTCAGTTTCCTGGAAGCTTCGATCGGTCCTGGCCGCCGCGGCCCGCTGCCAGCCGGTCGTTCATGAGACGACTGCTGATCAGCACCGGCGAGGTGTCCGGTGATCTGCAGGGTGGCCTGTTGGTGGCCGCCCTGCGCCAGGAGGCTCAGCGGCGTCAGCTTCCTCTTGAAATCGCAGCGCTGGGCGGTTCGCGGATGCGCCAGGCCGGAGCCGAGCTCTTGGCCGACACAACCCCGATGGGCTCCATCGGCCTGTGGGAAGCGCTGCCGCTGGTGCTGCCCACCCTGCGGGTGCAGCGGCGCGTGAGCCGCTGGCTGAAGCGCAATCCGCTCGATGGCCTGGTGCTGATCGACTACATGGGCGCCAATGTGAGACTTGGCCTCAAAGTGAAACGGCGCCTGCCTCAGGTGCCGATTTTTTATTACATCGCCCCGCAGGAATGGGCCTTTCGCGTGGGGGAAGGTGGCTCCACGCGCTTGATCGGCTTCACCGATCGGATCCTTGCCATCTTTCCGGAGGAGGCCCGCTTCTACGGCGCCCGCGGTGCTCAAGTCACCTGGGTGGGCCATCCGCTGCTCGATACCCTCACGGATCTGCCCAGCCGCGATGCAGCCCGCGCCCAGCTGGGGCTCGAGGCCGGTGAACGGTTGCTCCTGTTGCTGCCTGCCTCGCGCAAGCAGGAGCTGCGCTATCTCTTGCCGCCTCTGGCGGCTGCTGCCGCTGAGCTGCAGCGCCGCTGCCCTGGCCTGCGGGTGATGGTGCCGGCGGGGCAGACGGCGTTTGAACCGGTGCTGGCCGAGCTGCTCGCGGCAGCCGGGGTGCGGGCCGAGGTGGTGCCAGCCGCTCAGGCCGATCAGCTCCGCCCCACGCTGTGTGCCGCTGCCGATCTCGCCCTCAACAAATCCGGCACGGTGAATCTGGAGTTGGCCCTGCGGGGCGTTCCCCAGGTGGTGGGCTATCGCGTCAGCCGCCCCACGGCCTGGGTGGCCCAGCATTTGCTGCGCTTCCAGGTGGATCACATCTCACCGGTGAATCTGGTCTTGCAGGAGCGGCTGGTGCCCGAACTGCTGCAAGACGAGCTCACGGCGGATGCGGTGGTGCGCGAAGCGTTGCCGCTGCTGGACGACCCCTTGGCTCGCCAGCGCGTGGAGGACGGCTATCAGCGGCTGCGCCAGGCCCTGGGTGAGCCGGGCGTCACCCGGCGTGCTGCCGCTGCCATCCTGGATGCGATGCCCGCTGCTGCCTCAGTTTGATCAAGCGCACCGTTCCGGTTCTGTTGGCGCTGGTGCTGCTGCTCTGGCCCCTGGCGCCCGTGCAGGCCGCCGTGGAGGAGGCCGTTCTGGCCGGAGGCTGCTTCTGGTGCCTCGAGCACGACCTCGAAAAACTGCCTGGGGTGGTGAGCGTGGAGAGCGGTTATAGCGGCGGCAGCCTGCGCAATCCCACCTACCGCCAGGTGAGTGGCGGTGGCACGGGCCACCAGGAGGTGGTGGAGGTGCGCTTCGACACCGCTCGCATCAGCTATCCCACGCTGCTGAGGGCCTATTGGCGCAACGTGGATGCGCTGGATGGCGGCGGCCAATTCTGCGATCGCGGTAGTTCCTACCGGCCCGTGATCTTCACCCGGGGTGATGCGCAGAAGCAGCAGGCTGAAGCGAGTCTCAAGGCTGCAGCACGGGAGCTGGGCAAGCCTGTTTCGGCGATTCGGGTGCAGATCAAGCCCCTCATCCGCTTCTGGCCCGCGGAGGGCTATCACCAGGATTACGCGGAGCGCAACAGCGTCAAATACAACTACTACCGCTGGGCCTGCGGCCGCGATCGCCGCCTGGATCAGCTCTGGGGATCAAAAGCTCGCAGCAGCGCCCCCTGGGTGTCCGCCCCCTGACCTGCCGCGTTTGGCCTGCCGTTGAGCAATTCCAAGGAAAAGCTGAAGGCTCGTGGTGCTGATTTGGGCTGTTTTTGAGTGGTGGAGCGGGTTTCCGCCCTTTTTTCTCTGGGCAGAGTCACCTAGCGTTGACCTGACGCGAGCGCAGGTGTGTGTATGTATCTGCTGACCATTCGCGATGGTCTTGTGACCCGCCATATCGGCCCTTACGAGAGCCCCAAGCAGGCCTCCGATGATCTGGATCGGCTGCTGGAGCAGTTCGGTGAGCGCGCCCGCTGGCAGATCCATGCCCTTGAGGCGCCGCAGGATGTCCTTCGGGGCTCAGGCCGAATGGCCACCGCTGCTTAGGGCTTCTGCTGTCCCGGGTAGCCGCGCAGCAGTCCGCTTTCCACCATCAGGCCCACCCCCGCCACGATGGCCACCAGGCTGAGGGTTCCGTACCAGAACCAGGGGCCATGGGCCTGGCCGAGGGTCTGCAGTGTGCGGCGTTGAACGGCTTCCCCAAACAGGCACAAACCGGCGGGCAGCAACAGCACCCCGATCTGTGCCTTGACGAACCAGCGGATCTTGCGAACGGCCATGGAGTGCAGCTGGGTCGATCGATGCGGCCAGCCTAGGCGGGGCCCCCGGCCTGCACCCAGTTCACCAAGGTGCGCACGCCATAGCCGGTGGCGCCCGCTGGATCCAGGCCGCGGCCCTTATCGCTCCACACCGTGCCGGCGATGTCGAGGTGAGCCCAGGCTACTTCGGGAGCCACGAAGTCCTGCAGGAACAGCGCGGCGGTGATCGATCCACCGGGCCTGGGGCCGGTGTTTTTCATGTCGGCCAGGCCGCTCTTGAGGCCTGCGCGGTAGGAGGCGCGCAGGGGCATGCGCCAGAGGGTTTCGCCGCCCTGGGCTCCCGCCTCAATCAGGCCCTGGGCCAGGGGATCGCAGGGCGACCACAAGCCAGCGATCTCCTCCCCAAGCGCAATCACGCAGGCGCCGGTGAGGGTGGCCAGATCCACCACGGCATCGGGTTCCAACTTGCAGGCGTACACCAGTGCATCCGCCAGGGTGAGGCGCCCTTCGGCATCGGTGTTGTTGATCTCGATCGTTTTGCCGTTGGAGGCGGTCACGATCGCGCCGGGGTGAATCGCACCGCCACTGATCATGTTTTCGCAGGCGGCCACGATCATGTGCACCTCCACGCCGGCGGGCTTCAGTTCGGCGATGGCACGCATGGCCCCCAGCACCGCCGCGCTGCCGCCCATGTCGTACTTCATCATGTCGATCTGGGAGCCGGCGGTTTTGAGGTTGTAGCCGCCGGAATCGAAGGTGAGGCCCTTGCCCACCAGCACCAGGCGGCGATCCGCTCCGCCCTGGGGCCGGTAGGTGAGATGGATGAATTTTGGGGGGAGGTCTGAGCCCTGGGCGACCGCCAGGTAGGAGCCCATGCCGAGCGCTTCGCAGTCGCTGCGCTCGAGCACCTTGAGCTCCAGGCCGAACTCGCGGGCGATGTCGGCTGCGGTGTCGGCCAGGGCGGCTGGGGTCACCACATTGGGCGGGGCCGCCACCAGCTCGCGGGCCAGTTCCACACCGCTGCAAACGGCGCGGCTGCTCTCCACGGCGGCCTGGGCGCTGTTGTCCAGACCCAGCAGTTCCACCTGGCTCAAGCTGGGCTGCGGATCTGTTTCGCTCTTGAAGCGTTGATCGCTGTAGAGGCTCAGGCGCACCGCTTCAGCCATGGCCGTAGCGGCGGCCTCCGGGGCCAGGCCTTCCACCGGCATGGCCAGCGCGAATTGGCTGGCACCGGCATGGGCCGCGCTCTTGCTGGCGGCCGCGGCAGCGCTGCGCAGTTGTTCTGGGCCGAAGTCGGCGGGAGCACCGAGGCCCACCAGCACCAGCAGGCTCGGCGTTTGGCCGAGCAGATCGATGCTCAGGCATTCACCCGGTTTGCCCTTGAAGCGGCGTTGTTCGAGCCGATCCGCCACGGCAGTGCCGAAGCGCTCCAGCAGTTGGCTGCGGCTGGCCTCTCCCGCTTCGCCGCTGAACAGACCCACCGCCAGCGCTTCACCGCTCCAGCTGGCAAGGGTGGCGGTGCTGCAACGGATGTCGGCGACCATCTCGGCGGTTCAGATGGCGGCGATGGTAGGGCGATCAGCCCAGCTCGGCGGTGAAGGGTGTGGCCCAGCGGCCGCGGGTTTCCTTGTTGAAGGGTGGCAGCCAGTGGCGGATCAGGGCCTGCTCAAGCGCTCGCCTCGGGCGCACCGCCACTGGCGCATCGCTCCAGAAGCGAATGCTCAACTGGCTGCCTAGCCCCACCTGCTGGAGGGCGTCGCAGTAGGCGGCCAGGTAGCTCTTGCAGTCGTGCTCGCCCTTCCAGCGTCGATCGGCCTGGGCCGTTTCCCCCACGTAGAGCAGCAGGCTGCCTGGGAGGTGGGGCGGCCGATCGAGCACGAAGTAGAGGGCGGCGCCGGTGTTGCTGGCTTCAGGCCAGCGCCAGAACTGCAGGCTCTGGGGCGCCAGCGCGAGGGGATCCAGCCGCTGCACCGTCTCGGATGGGCCGACCACGGCGTCATCGAGCAGGTTGATCTGGCCGGCGGCGAGGCTGCGGCCTTCAGCCACGGCAGCAAAGCGTGGTTGCTGGAAGGCCAGCAACCGCTCCTGCCACTGGCGCAGCTGATGGTCCTGCAGGGGCAAATCCTCTGGGGTGGCGCTGCTGCCGCCAAGCGGTTGGGCAAACAGATCGCCCTGACGGTGGGTGGGACCCTTCACCATCCGCTCAGGCAGAACGGGGCAGCTGCGGTCCAGCCGGACCCTGGCCAAAGCGCACCTTCCCGATCAGCTCCTCCACCAGGGCGGGCGGCAATTGCAGGCGCTGCTGGAGATCCGCCAGATCCAGAAACGGGGCACGCTGGCGCTCGCGCAGCAAGCGGCCCCGCCGCACCGCATCGAGTTGCGGCAGCTCGCGCTCCAGTGCTGCGCCTGGGGCATGGTTGAGGTCCACCGGTCGGGGGCTCGCCTGCAGCGGCGCGCCATCGCCGTACCAGCGGAACAGCAGCAGCGGCTCCCAGGCTGTTGCCTGGCTGCGCGGCAGCTCCAGCAACCGCTCCAGATCGTCGAGCCCGCTCAGTTGCACACCGCCGCGCTGCAGCCGCAGCAGCAAATCCACCTGGGCCGGTGTAATGCCGGGCAGGCGCAGCCAGTCGTCGGCGCTGGCACGGTTCACATCCAGGCGCCAGCCCAATGCCGCTGCATGTCGCACCTCGCTGGGGTCTTGCAAGCGGCGCTGCGGATCCTGGCGGAGCTTCAGCTCAAGCAAGTCGCGCTCCACAACCTCGTCTGCAGCTGTTGCCTCGACAGCCATCGCCTCGGCTGGCTTGGCTGGTTGGGGGCGACGCGGCAGCTGCCCCGTGGCCTCCAGAAGGCTGCGTGCAAGCGGATCCAACCAGTGGCCACGGGCCATGGCGGCGGCGGCGAAAGCGAGTGTTGCCCGACCTTAACGATCTTCCGGCCACTCCACCAAACCGAGGCGGATGCCTTTGATGGCGGCCTGAAGACGGCTGCGGGCATCGAGTTTGTGTAAGACCTGCGCCACATGGCTCTTCACCGTTTCCATGCTGAGGAAGAGGTCGGCTGCAATCTCTGGGTTGGTTGCATTGGCGGTGATCCTCTGCAGCACCTCCAGCTCGCGTTCAGTGAGTGGGGCTAGCGGTGCATCTCCGATGCCGCAGAAGCCTTGGAGGTACTGCTGTTGCAACCCTTTTTCGATGTAAGCCGCTCCGGCGCTGATGGTTTCGAGAGCCTGCGCCACCGTGCCTTGCCCGATTTGAGATTCCAGGCAGATGCCATCGCAGCCGGCATCCACCGCACGGCGGATCGTGATGAGCCGTCGGGGTTGGGTCACAACAAGCAGGGTGGAGGGGGCTGGCTGAAGTTGCTTGGCTGCCTCCACCAGCGATCCACCGTTGCCTTGCTCGAGGCGGTCTGTACAGAGCAAGAGATCGGCCTTGGTGGACCGCAGTCGATCCAGTGCATCTGATTCAGAGGTCGTGGCGCCAGCTAGCTGTTGGGCTGGGCCAAGGGCACTGAGGAATAGGGTCAAGGTCATCGGGCTCCCAAAGCACACCACCAAGCGATGGCGCTCCAGCAGCGTGTTGCCACTGGTCACATGGCCGCGCATCTGCTCGATCAGCGGGGTGAAGTCCACGGGAATTGGCCTGGGGCACACGTTCACTGTGTGTCGCCTCAGTGGCAGCGTCAGCTAAGGGCTGAACCCCAGCCCCATATACGTGGATCCGCACTCGTCAGCCCCGGTGGCGCTCAGCAGAATCCCCCAACGCGCTTGGGCCCGGACGCCATGGCTTTCTTCGACTCCGAGATCGTGCAGGAGGAAGCCAAGCGCCTATTCGGCGATTACCAGCAGCTGATGCAGCTGGGGGGCGAATACGGAAAGTTCGATCGCGAGGGCAAAAAGCTGTTCATCGAGCGGATGGAAGAGCTGATGGACCGTTATCGGGTGTTCATGAAGCGCTTCGAGCTCTCGGAGGACTTCCAGGCCAAGCTCACCGTGGAGCAGTTGCGCACCCAGCTCGGCCAGTTCGGCATGACGCCTGAGCAGATGTTTGAGCAGATGCAGCGCACGCTCGAGCGGATGAAGAGCGAACTCGACAAGGAGGCTTGAAATCCTGCCTGAAATCCCGCCTGAAGCCTCGCTGCTTACGATCCGCCCCTGAACAGCAGCGGCAGCGATGGCCAAGGGTGCGTGGGGTTTGCCGCAGTGGATCGAGCGCGGCGTGGCTGATCTGTTCCCGGCAGGCACGGCTGAGGGTGCGGCGATGGATCCTGATCAGCAGCTCGCCGCTCGCCTCGCTGAAGCGGAGCGCGATGGCCGGCCGCTGCGGATCAAGCTCGGCATCGATCCCACCGGCTCCCACATTCACCTGGGCCACTCGATCCTGTTCCGCAAGCTCCGGGCCTTTCAGGACGCAGGCCATACGGCGGTGCTGATCATCGGCGACTTCACCGCTCGCATCGGCGATCCCACCGGCAAGAGTGCCACGCGGGTGCAGCTCAGCGCCGAGCAGGTGGAAGCGAATGCCGCCACCTATCTGGCCCAGCTTGGCCAGGGTCAGGATCCAGCCAGGGCGCTGCTCGATTTCGAAACACCCGGCCGGCTGGAAGTGCGCCGCAATAGTGAATGGTTGGCGGGCCTGGATTTGCCGAAGGTGATCGAGCTGCTGGGCATCTCCACCGTGGGCCAGATGCTGGCCAAGGAGGACTTCGCCAACCGCTACGGCTCCGGCACGCCCATCTCCCTGCATGAATTCCTCTATCCCTTGCTGCAGGGCTACGACTCGGTGGCCATTCAGGCGGATCTCGAGCTGGGCGGCACCGATCAGAAGTTCAACGTGGCCATGGGCCGCGATCTGCAACGGCACTTCGGCCAGCGCACCCAGTTCGGGATGTTGCTGCCGATCCTGCCGGGCCTCGACGGCGTTCAGAAGATGAGCAAGAGCCTGGGCAACACCGTGGGCCTCAGCGAAGACCCGCTCTCGATGTATTCCAAGCTCGAGAAGGTGCCCGATGCGGTGGTGGACGAGTACCTCACCTTGCTCACCGATCTGGATCTGGAGGCCCTGCCGGCCAACCCCCGCGAGCGGCAGAAGGCAATGGCCCTGGAGATCACCCGCCAACGCCACGGAGAAGTGGCGGCCCAACAGGCCCAGGCTGATGCCGGCAAGTTGGTGGGCGGTGCAAGTGGCAGCGGCGCCGCGGATGCGGAGGTGCCAGAAGCCTCGCTGGCGGAGGTGAACTTTCCGGCTAAGGCCTTTTATCTGCTCAGTGCGGTGGGCATCTGTGCCAGCAGTAGCGAAGCGCGCCGCCAGATCCAAGGCGGCGGCGTGAAGCTCGATGGCGAGAAGCTCAGGGATCCCAATCAGGAATTTGCAGGGCCCGATCAATTGGCCGGCAAGGTGCTGCAGCTCGGTAAGAAAACCTTCCGGCGGTTGGTGGCTGGTTAAAAGCTGCGCAGCACCTGCACATTTTCCGTAGCCAGCTGCTTGTCAGTCGACACAAGCACGATCACTACATCGCCGCCGCGGGCTGTCGGGAGGCGGTCACCAGGCTTCGTAGCCTTAGATGACTTGCGCTTGCCCGCTTCCGCGTGAACAGGTCTGCCGCCGATCGGATCATCGTGGCCCTTGATGGCATGGCTCCGGAGCGGGCCCTGGGCTTTGCGGCGTTGGTGCCTGAGCTGCGCTGGGTGAAGGTGGGCCTTGAGCTGTTCGTGGCCGGCGGCCCGGATGTGGTCCGTCAGCTGCGCGATCAGGGCAAGCGGGTGTTTCTGGATCTCAAATTCCACGACATTCCCGCCACCATGGCGGGTGCCTGCCGCAGCGCCGCGCGGCTGGGTGCGGAGCTGATCACTGTGCATGCCTGCGCCGGCAGCGAGGCCCTGCGCGTGGCTCAGGCTGCCGCCATGGATTCGGCGACCGCCGCGGGCCTCCCGCTACCCACGCTGTTGGCAGTCACGGTGCTCACCAGCTGGGAGCCGGCCCGCTTTGCTGCTGAGCTGGCGATCGAGGAGCCGGTGACGTCCTACGTGCCCAGGTTGGCTGATCTGGCCGCGTCGTCTGGAATCGGCGGCTGTGTGTGCTCGCCGCTCGAAGTGGCGTCTCTGAGGTCGGCTCACCCTGAGCCTTTCGCTCTTGTGACTCCGGGGATACGGCCGGCGGGTTCAGCCCTAGGCGATCAGCAGCGGGTGATGACCCCGGCTGAGGCCATCGCCGCGGGTTCCAGCCAGCTGGTGATTGGCCGACCGATCACGGCGGCAGCTGATCCGGCCGCGGCGTTTGCAGCCTGCTGCGCCGAACTGTCCGGTTAGGCCGCCAGACTGCCTTCGGGCACAAGCTCGGCGTAGAGCCGCTCAAGTTGATCGATGTTGCGGGCGAGGGTGTAGCGCTCAAGGGCCCGCTGGCGGGCGCGGCGGCCCAGCTCGGCTGTGAGCACCGGTTGATCGCGCAACACAGGGAGCAAGGTGCGCAGCTGGGTGGTGACGCCCTGGGTGCTGATCACGATTCCTGCGCCGCCCTCGAGCACCTCGCCATCGGCGCCCGCATCGGTGGCCACACAGGCGGTGCCGCTGGCCATCGCTTCGAGCAGCGCCAAGCTCAGCCCCTCCACCAGCGATGGCAGCAGGAAGACCTCCGCCAGCTGCAACAGAGCAACGCGCTTGGCCTGATCCGGTTCGTGGCCCCACCAGTGCACGCTGCTCTCAAGGCCATAGCTCTGCATCAGCGACTGCCGCACGGGCCCATCGCCCACGATCACCAAAGTGCAGCCCTCCGGTTGCACCAGCCGCCAGGCCCGCAGCAGCGCTTCCACGTTTTTCTCGGTGGCGATGCGGCCCATGTAGAGGAAGACCCGCTGGCCTGCAAAGCGCTGGCGCAACTCGAGCAGGTCCGAGGATGCCGCCGTCGCGCTGGGGGCCCACTGCTCGGGATCCACGCCGTTGGGGATCACCGCGAGGCGGTTGGCCGGTACCCCTAGGCGCATCAGCACATCCGCTTGCAGATCGGAGAACACCACTACCCGGTCGTAGCGGGCCAGCGACGGGGCGTAGAGCTGATAGGTGAGCTGTTGGGTGCCGGAGCTGAGATTGCGCAGCCCCGCATCAAAAGGGGGATGGAAGGTGGCCACCAGGGGGAGCCCCAGCTGCTGGCACAGATCCGGCAGGCGGAAATCCAGAGGGGAGAGGGTGAGGCTGGCGTGCACCAGATCCGGCTGCAGCCGCTCCAGGGATTCGCGCAGCTCCCGCTGGGCTCCGGGCGAGGGGATGGTGTACACCTGGGATTTCACCAGGTAGGGCAGCGTCACTTCCGGGTTGTCGCCTGCGCCGGTGGTCAGGTCGGCGACCGCTTCCTCAGGGCTTTTGCCAAGACCCGCTGCCGGGGTATCGAAGTGAATAAAGCTGATCTCGTGGCCGCGTTGCTTCAGGGCTGCCGTGGTGCTGAGCCCGTAAGTGACGTTGCCGCAGAACGGTGATTTCTTGCCCAGCCAGGCGATGTGGGCCACGCGCGGGCAGTGTCACCAGATACCGAAGCTAGCAGCGCTCCCAGGGTCGCTCCAGCAAAGCTGCCACTAGTGCCAAGCCCGCCAGCGCCCACAGGACAGGCAGCAGCCCGTAGCGGCTCACAACGGCACCAGCAAGCACCAGCGGAAGGCTCAGGGCGATGTTGATCAGGTTGTTCTGCAGGCCAAACACCTTGCCGCGCATGGCTTCTGGGGTGTCCTCCTGGATGGTGGTTTGGGCTGGAATGGCCAGGAGTGCTGAGCCCACACCGAGAACGGCGCACAAGGTGAGGGTGGCGCTGAGGTTGCCCCGGAGCTGGCCCAGCAACACCAGGCTCCAGGCGATCGTGCCCAGGCCGGTTGAGGCGAGCCGGCGCCGGTTGAAGCGATGGCCCACCTGTGCCACGGCTACTGCGCCCACCGCCAGGCCGATGCCACTCATCGCTAGCAACGTGCCGAACTGGGTGGGCCCCAATTGCCGAATCGCTGAGGCCAGGCTGATGGCGAGCACATACAGCGCTGCCAGCAGGCTGTAGAGGAGCACCAGTTGCAGCAGTGCGCTGCGCACGCTGGGTCGTTCCCGCAGCACCTGGAGTCCGTCGCGCATCTCCTGCCATACGGTTTGCTCGCGTTCTTGGCGGGGTGTTTCCTCCACCCGGATCCAGGCAATCGAGAGAGCGGCCAGGCCGTAGCAGAGCGGCAACAGGGCGAATTCCCCGTTGGCGATGCCGATGGCCCCAAGGCTGTACTTGAGCAGCCTCAGGATCGGATCTCCCAGGGCGAAGCCCACGATCGTGGCGCCCATGCTCGTGGCTTGGTAAAGCGAATTAGCCGCCAGCAGCTGGCGGGTGGGCACCAGCATCGGGATGGCTGCCTGTTCGGCCGGTGCGAAGAACTGGGTGAGTACCGATTCGAGGAAGGTGATCACCAACAGGGCCCAGTAGCCCCAGCTCAGCCCCAGCCATTCGGGCCCCGGGATCAGGCTGAGCGGCGCCAGCAGCGCCAGGCCGGCGCGGATGGCGTTGCTGGCCACCATTACCTCACGTTTGCGCCAGCGGTCGGCCCAGACACCCGCCACCAGACCCAGCAGCATGGCTGGGATCGTGTTGGCCACGTAAATCCCTGTGGCCAGAAGGGTGATCAGCTGGGCGCGGCTCTCGATGCTGAAGCGGAAGGCGCCGGCGGCTTCGGCGATCGCTCCGTCGGCAGGCAAGGTTTCTGTCACCCAGTACTGGGCGATCAGGAACACCATCAACACGATGTAAAACTTGTCGGCCAGCTGGCTGAAGATCTGGCCGAGCCAGAGCTTGCGGAATTCAGGCAGCGCCAGAACCCCCTGCAGGCCGGTCGATCGTGGCGCTTCGCTCACGGGCTGAATCGGCTCTGGGGGAGGGTGGATTGGCTCACGATGATGCCCCATCGCCCCCGCCGGAGCTTCCATCGGCAAAGCACTGGCGCAGCAGCTTCCAGGAGCGCGGGTTGCGGCCGAGGTGTTCGCGGCTCCAGAGCTCCACCAGCTGCAGCAGCCGCAGCCATACCGGCAGGGGCCCCATCAGCTCACCATCGCGCCGGCGGGGCAGGGCCGGCCGCAGCAGCCGCTGCAGCAGGGCCAGCTCGGACGCGTTGAGCACCAGCTGGGCGCCAGCTACACCGCCGATCACAAAGCCCTCGCCGGGCAGCAGGCTGCAGCGCCACTCCCAGTTCCCCAGCGGTGGATCCAGCGCGGCCCCAGTGCGGGCGCAGCAGGTCAGCGGCAGGGCGTAACCCCCCAGCGCCAGCAGATGCACCACACCCTGCACGGCGATGGCCAGTGCTTCAACGCTCTGCTGGCGCTCCTTCACCACCAGCTCGAGCCGCGCCAGTTGCAGCAGCAGATCTTCGAGCACCCCATCCACCCCATCACCGCTGGGTACCAGCAACAGGGTCTGCTCCGCCAGCCCTTGGGCTGCCGCCAGCGTTTCCAGGCGTTCGGCCAGGGCGGCGAAGTTGCGTTGCACGCTCAACTGCAGCACGCGCTTGAGATCCCCGCGCCCGCCCACCTGCAGGTTGAGCAGAGCCAGGGGCACCGCGGCGGCCATGGAGCTCTTCGGTTTGCGGGCGCCTGGTGCCGCCAGCCGGATCAGGCCTTGCCCGGCGCTGAGCACCGTGATCAGGCGATCGCTTTCCCCGAGGGGTGTGCTGCGCAGCACCAGCCCCTCCAACCGCTGGTCGCTGCTCACCGGCTGCTGTCAGCTGTTGGCGCGCTGCCGCCCTGCCGCAGAGCCTGCATCAGGGCTACCCCTCGGCTTGTGCCCAGGCGGCTCGCACCGGCTTCCACCAGGGCGATGGCTTGCTCGAGGCTGGTGATCCCGCCCGCAGCCTTCACGGCCGCGCGGCCGCGGGCCAGTTGGCGCAGTTGCGTGACGTGCTCCACGGTGGTACCCAGGCCGAAACCGCTCCCGGTTTTGAGCATGGTGGCGCCCACATCGATGCTGGCCTCCACGGCCAGCTCCAGCGCTGCGCGCTCGAGGCGCCCCACCTCGAGGATCACCTTCACGGGCAGGCCCAGCTCCACGATGGGAGCCAGGTCGTTGCAGAAGGCGCGGCTGTCGCCATCGGCGAGGGCGCCGAAATCGGGCACGACATCCAGCTCCTCAGCGCCGCTGGCTGCTGCCCATTCCGCCTCGGCTCGCTTGATCTCCGCCGGGATCGCGCCGAAGGGGAACCCCACCACACTCACCAGCTTCGGTCCGCGGCCGCCACTGGGGCCCAGCCGTTCCCGCGCTGCCGGCAGCCAGCGTGAAGCCAGGCAGACGCCGGCAAAGCCGAAATGGCGCGCTTCATCGCAGCAGCGCAGCACGGCTTCCGCGCCCTGGTGGGGATCCAGGAGGGCGTGATCGATCAGCGGAGCGAGATCGGGGAGGTCGCGCAAGCGGGCTGGGGGCTGGGGCCCTTGGAGTTGGACCCCAGTTTGGAGGGAGGGTCAGCCCTTGGCCTGGATGACCCCGAAGCCGCCGTGGTTACGGCGATACACCACTTGCAGCTCGCCGCTGGCTGCGTCGCGGAACAGATAAAAGTCGTGGTCGATCAGTTCCAGCTGATGCAGCGCATCGTCGATGCTCATCGGCGGCATCGCGAAATATTTGCGGCGCACGCCGGGGCTGGGCAGGGTGGCTTCTTTGCCCTCCAGCAGCGATTCGCTCACGGCGTCCTGGCCGGGCAGCTCCGCCAGGCTGGGCGTGGTGGTGGCGTGATGACCTGGGCTGTGGTGGTGATCGTCGTGGCGGTCCTTGTAGCGGCGCAGCTGGCGGGTGAGCTTGCCGGCCACCAGATCGATGCTGGCGTAAAGGTTTTCGCTGCGTTCCTGGGCGCGGATCACCGTGCCGTTGGCAAACACGGTCACCTCGGCGGTTTGCTGGGGCACGCGCGGATTACGGGCCACCGAGAGATGCACGTCCGCTTCTTTCACCATCCCATCGAAATGACCGATGGCTCGCTTGAGCTTGTCTTCGGTGTAGTCGCGGATGGCTGGAGTGACCTCCAGATTGCGGCCGTGGATCAACAGCTTCATCCCTTGCCTCCCGGGCGATGGGCTCAGTTGAACGCTAGGAACGGTGCGTGATTTCCACCACAGCCGATGCAATCTGTTTCGAGCCGGCGGGGCTGATTGCTTTCCCGCTGGCCTGGAGCTGGCAGCAGCAGCTGCAGCAGCGGTTGCTGGCGGATCCAGGTGGTCCGGATTCCTTGCTGCTCCTGGAGCACGAACCCTGTTACACCCTGGGCCGCGGGGCGGATCCGGCTTTTCTGGGGTTCGATCCGGCTGATCCTCCGGCCCCGCTCTTTCGGATTGATCGTGGCGGGGAGGTGACCCACCACTGCCCCGGCCAGCTGGTGCTCTATCCGGTGCTCAACCTGCAGCGCCACGGCGCTGATCTTCACCTCTATCTCCGCGAGCTGGAGGGGGTGGTGATCGATCTGCTGATGGAGCTGGGGCTGCAGGGTGAACGGGTGGAGGGGCTCACCGGCGTGTGGCTGGAGGGGCAGAAGGTGGCGGCGATTGGTGTGGGTGCTCGGCGCTGGATCAGCCAGCACGGCCTGGCCCTGAATGTGGAGGCGGATCTGGCCGGTTTTGCCCAGGTGGTGCCCTGTGGGATTGCTGATCGGCCCGTTGGGCGCCTGCTGGACTGGCGGCCCGAGCTCTCCGCCGCGGTGTTGCGGCCGCTGCTGCTTCAGTGCTTCAGCCGCCGCTTTGGTTTGACGCTGCGGCCCCCCACCCCCCAAGAAGCCCTTCAGGGGTGGTAAGACCGGGGCCACTCACGTGCTCCTGATGTCCACCGCTGAGATCCGCTGGAGCGGCAGCCGCCGCGATCAGCAGGCCCTGGCTCAACGGCCCGACTGGGGCGATCTCACGGGCCTGGAGCAGCTCTGGCCGCGGCTGGCGGAACGCCATGGCGACGCCACGGCCCTGGATGCGCCCCATGCCAAGCCACCCGAGCAGCTGAGCTTCAGCGATCTCAATGCCCGCATTGGGCAAGCTGCCGCCGGCTTTGCCGCTCTGGGCGTGAAACCCGGTGATGTGGTGGCGCTGTTTTCGGAAAACAGCCCCCGCTGGCTGGTGGCCGATCAGGGGCTGATGCGGTTGGGGGCCGCCGATGCGGTGCGCGGCAGCGGGGCGCCGGTGGAGGAGTTGCGCTACATCGCCGCTGATTCGGGCGCTGTGGCGCTGGTGCTCGAATCGGCGGAGCTGCTCACCCGGCTCAAGCTCAGCAGTGAATTGCTGGGGCAGCTGCGCTTTGTGGTGCTGCTCCAGGGCGATCGCGGCTCGGTGGTGCCGGTGCTGCCCTGTTTCACCTGGGAGGAGCTGATGGCCCAGGGCGCCAAGGCGCCAGCCCCGGCCTGGCCCGAGGGCGGTGAGCAGCGTCTGGCCACGGTGCTTTACACCTCCGGCACCACCGGCCAACCCAAGGGCGTGCCCCTCAGTCACGCCAACCTGTTGCATCAGCTGCGCCATCTCGGGGTGGCGGTGGCGCCGCAGCCTGGGGATCGCGTGCTCAGCGTGTTGCCGATCTGGCATGCCTACGAGCGCAGCGCCGAATACTTCCTGCTGGCCTGCGGCTGCGCGCAGACCTACACCAACCTCAAGCAACTCCGCCCCGATCTGCAGCGGGTGCGGCCCCACTATCTGATCAGCGTTCCGCGCTTGTGGGAGGCGCTGCTGAGCGGCTTTGAAGATGCCTTGGCGGCGATGCCCTCCGCCCGCCAGAAGCTGCTGCGCTCGGCCCTCGGCCTGAGTCGCTACCACTGCCTGTCGCGGCGGGTGGCGGCGGACCGCACCTTGGCGCCTGAGCCTGCAGGCCGTCGCCTGCTGGCGGCTGGCGGGGCACTGCTCAGCTGGCCCCTGCATGGCCTGGCTAGCCGCGTGCTTTGGCCCAAGGTGCGCCAGCAGCTGATTGGCGGCCGCCTGCGCACCGCCATCAGCGGCGGGGGCGCCCTGGCGATCCACGTGGATGGCTTCTTTGAGGCGGTGGGGATTGAGCTGCTGGTGGGCTACGGCCTCACCGAAACCAGCCCGGTGCTCACCTGCCGCCGCCGCTGGAACAACCGCCGCGGCAGCTCCGGACAGCCGCTGCCGGACACGGCGATCCGGATCGTGGATCCTGAAAGCGGGGCGCTGCTCCAGATCGGCCAGCGGGGGCGGGTGCTGGCCCAGGGGCCCCAGGTGATGCAGGGCTATTTAGGCAAACCCGAGGCCACCGCCAAGGTGCTCGACCAGGAGGGTTGGTTCGACACCGGTGATCTGGGTCAGCTGCTGGCGGATGGAACCCTGGTGCTCACCGGCCGCGCCAAAGACACGATCGTGCTCAGCAGCGGCGAGAACATCGAACCCGGCCCGCTCGAGGAGTGCCTGGTGGCCTGCACCCTGGTGGAGCAGGTGATGTTGGTGGGGCAAGACCGCAAGGCTCTCGGCGCCCTTGTGGTGCCGAAGCTGGAGGCACTGGCCGGCTGGGCCCGGGAGGAGGGGCTCCCTTCACCGCAGCCCGGCGCTGCTGCAGACCCGGCGCTGCTTAAAGCGTTCACCAGCCGCCTCAACCGCCGCCTGCAGGCCCGCCCTGGTGCCCGCCCCGATGAGCGGCTGGCTGGGGTGGCCTTGGTGGAGCCCTTCAGCCTTGATAACGGCCTGCTCACCCAGACCCTCAAGCAGAAGCGTGATCGCATCGCCGAGCGCGACGCCGCCGCGATCGAGGCGATCTACGGCCGCTGAGGTGGCGTGGATGGGGGTGTGGGGCGGTTCCGGCCGGAAACCCGCCCTGCCGCTGCGTTGCCGCCGCCGCAGCTGGCTGACAACCTGAGCGCTGCATTTCCAAGTCCATGGCCGACGGCAGCCTTTCGATCAAGCGTTCGATCACCGTGCGTGCCGTGGTCACCCCCCGCTGGAAGGAAGACGCCGAGCGCGAGATCAGCAACGCCATCGCCGGCAGCGATGCCCAGCTCGCTCAGTTGGAGCAGGAAGGCCAGCAGCTGGTGGATGCGATCCGTAGCCAGAGCATCAATCCCCTCGATCCCCGCGTGCAGGAGCAGGTGGCGTCGGTGCAGGAGCAGGTGGCGGCCAAGCGCGCCGAGCTTGAGGAGCAGAAGCGCCAGCTGATCGAGCAGCAGCGTCAGGTGCGTGATCTGGAGATGGAGCAGATCGTGGATCAGGGCCAGCTGGAGAGCTTCTGCGATGTGCGCGTGGGCGACAACCTCGTTGAGAAGTTGTCTGTGGCCGTGGTGGTGCGCGATGGGGTGATCGAGGCGATCGAGGGAACCCTCTAATCGCCTGCTGAGTCAGCACCGGGCGGGGAAGCGAGCCACGTAAAATCCGCCCCAATTGCGCGGCAGACCTCCGTTGGCCACCCACGAAATCTTTATGCCCGCCCTGTCCTCCACCATGACGGAGGGCAAGATCGTGGAGTGGCTCAAGAAGCCGGGCGACAAGGTGGAGCGCGGTGAGTCGGTGCTCGTGGTCGAGTCCGACAAGGCCGACATGGACGTGGAATCGTTCAACGAGGGCTACCTCGCCGCCGTTCTTATGCCGGCTGGTGGCACGGCGCCGGTGGGTGAAACCATCGGTTTGATCGTGGAAACCCAGGCGGAGATCGCTGAGGTTCAGGCCAAGGCCCCCACTGGTGGTGCGGCGGCGGTTCCCGCTCCGGCCGCGGCTCCTGCCCCTGCTGCCGCGCCCGCTCCTGCACCTGCTCCCGCGCCGGTGGCCGCAGCTCCAGCACCCGTTGTCGCTGCCCCCCCTGCTCCCGTGGCCAGCGGCCGCGTGGTGGCCAGCCCCCGCGCCAAGAAGCTCGCCAGCCAGCACGGTGTGGCGCTCGAAACCCTGCGCGGCAGCGGTCCCCACGGCCGCATTCAGGCGGAAGACGTGGAACGTGCCCTCGGTCTCACCGTGGCCGTGCCCCGCGTGGCGGAGGGGTCAGCCCCTGCGGCTGCCGCCTCAGGCAATGGCGCCGCTGCGCCGGCTCCCGCACCCGCCGGTGACGCGTTTGGACGCCCCGGCGAGAGCGTGAGCTTCAACACGCTGCAGAACGCGGTCAACCGCAACATGATCGCCAGCCTGGAGGTGCCCTGCTTCAGGGTGGGCTACACGATCACCACCACCAAGCTCGACGCCTTTTACAAGCAGGTGAAGAGCAAGGGCGTGACCATGACGGCCCTGTTGGCCAAAGCCGTGGGTGTGGTGCTCGCCCGTCACCCCCAGGTGAATGCCGCCACCAGCGCAGATGGCGGCGCCATGAGCTTTCCCGCTGGTGTGAATGTGGCTGTGGCTGTGGCCATGGAAGACGGCGGTCTGATTACCCCTGTACTCGCCAACGCCGACAAGACCGATATCTATTCGCTGGCGCGCAACTGGGCTGATCTGGTGAGCCGCGCCCGCAGCAAGCAGCTGCAGCCCGAGGAATACAGCACCGGCACCTTCACCCTCTCCAACCTGGGGATGTTCGGTGTTGACCGCTTCGACGCGATCCTGCCCCCTGGCACCGGCGCCATCCTGGCTGTCGCCGCCTCCCGCCCCACCGTTGTGGCGGGCAAGGATGGCTCGATGCGCGTGGCCAACCAGATGCAGGTGAACCTCACCTGTGATCACCGCGTGATCTATGGCGCCCACGCGGCAGCCTTCCTCAAGGATCTGGCCCAGCTGATCGAAACCAACCCCGAAAGCCTGGCGATCTGACCTAGACACCGCCCGCGCTCAAGTCCTCGATTGATGGCGATCGATCCGGCTGATCAACGGTTATCGAGCTATGTCTTCGATCTGCCGGAGACGTTCATCGCCCAGAGTCCGGTGGAGCCTCGCCATGCCGCTCGGTTGTTGGTGGTGGACGCCGGGCAACCCAGTGGTTGCCGGCACCGCACGGCCTGGGATCTACAGGATGAGCTGAAGCCTGGTGATCTCCTCGTGGTGAACAACACCCGGGTGCTCAAGGCGCGGCTGCAGGCTCGACGGCCCAGTGGCGGCAGCGTGGAGCTGCTGGTGCTGGAGCCGGCCGGGGCGAGTGACTGGCTTTGCCTGGCTCGTCCAGCCAAACGGCTCAAACCCGGCGAGGTGCTGCAGCTGGAACATGCTGGGCAGCCCGCCATCGGCCTTGAGATCGTGGCCATCGATGAGGAGACGGGGGGGCGTGTGGTGCGTTTCCCTGAGGAGTGCACCAGTCCTGAAGCGATCGAAGCGCTGCTAGCCCGCTACGGCTCCATGCCGTTGCCTCCTTACATCCAGCAGCAAAACGACGACGACGACACCCGCTATCAGACCCGCTACGCCTCACGGCCCGGAGCCGTGGCGGCACCAACGGCGGGCCTACACCTCAGTGATGAGCTGATTGCCGCCATCCGGGCACGCGGTGTGGAGATGGCCGAGGTCACGCTGCATGTGGGTCTGGGGACCTTCCGCCCCGTGGAAACGGAAGACCTCAATCAGCTGGAACTGCACAGCGAGTGGGTGGAGGTGTCACCCGCCTTGGTGGAGGCCGTGGCGGCCTGCCGGGCTCGCGGGGGCCGTGTGATCGCTGTGGGAACCACCAGTGTGCGCAGCCTGGAGGCGGTGGCTCAGCTGCATGGTGGAACCCTCCAGCCCCATGCCGGACCGGTGAATTTGGTGATTCAACCGGGCTATCGCTTCGCGGTGGTGCAGGGGCTTCTCACGAACTTCCATTTGCCCAAGAGTTCTTTGCTGTTGTTGGTGAGCGCTCTGATCGGGCGCACGCGGTTGCTGGATCTCTACGAACAGGCCAAAGCAGAGGGTTATCGCTTCTTCTCCTACGGCGATGCGATGTGGATCGCACCGGAGGCTGTGCTCCAGCAGGCGCAGCCTCAGCTGGGGGTGTAGTGGGCAGAGGCGCGCCCCGCTTGGAATCAACGCCATAAAAAAAGCCGCCAACGATTCCGTTGGCGGCTCAGCTCAGTTGTGGCGTGGCATCACGCCGCTGGGAAGGCTCAGCTTTGGCCCCAGCAGAGCTTGGGGTTGCTGGTGGTGAGCAGCATGCCGGTCATCGGCACGTTGGTGGTTTGCAGCGTGTAGCTGAACTCGCTGGGGCGCACACCGGTGGGCTTGGCGCACAGGAAGGTGGCACCGTTGGTGTTGGTGGTGGTCTTGGTGCTCACGCCGTAAAGCTGAAGCAGGTTCACCATGGAGGCGTCGTAATCCACCTCGGCGTCGCTGCTACCCAGGAACAGCTGGGAGCGGCTGCTGCCACAACGTGCCTTGGAGGTAGTGACGTTGGGATACAGAGCCTGGGAGGTGTAGGTCACATCACACAGCACGCCCTCAGGAGTGTTGGTTGTGCCCTGGATCGACAGGATGGCGACGGAGGTGGGGTTCGCCTGCTTGACGAATACCGATTGGGGGATGAAGTTCTTGAGGTCAATCGCCTCGGCGCTGTTGGCGAGCAGGGCAGGAGCCGCAACAGAAGTGGCGATGGCTGCCGAGATGGCACCAGCGCGGGACAGGAGACGCATGACAATGGCGCATTAGCGAAGAAATATTGCCACGCAAGGGGTGTATTTGGCTGAATTAACTTATTTACTTCTTGCACCTATGTGTAAATCTGTTTGCTTTGTTGTTGTAGTCTCGCCGCCGCTCCGCAGGGGTTTCGCGTGGTGAGGAGCACGGCTGATTGTTTGGGTGTTGGCATGAAAAAGCCCCGCGTGCCAACGAAGGGCGCACGGGGCTAATTCTCAAGTTGATCGAGAGCTGATCAGTCGAGGGGTGTGAATCAGGCGGCAGCCAGGTTGGCGGCCACGAAGTCCCAGTTCACCAGCTTGTCGAGGTAGGTGGTGATGTAGTCGGGGCGGCGGTTCTGGTAATCGAGGTAGTAAGCGTGCTCCCACACATCCATGGTGAGCAGCGCTTTCTGACCGTGGGCCAGGGGCAGATCGGCGTTGCCGGTCTTGGTCACTTTCAGGGTGCCGTTGTCGAGCACCAGCCAGGCCCAGCCGCTGCCGAACTGAGTCGCGCCGGCGGCCTTGAACTCCTCAACGAACTTCTCGAAGCTGCCGAAGTCAGCGTTGATCTTGTCGAGCAGAGCACCGCTGGGAGTGCCGCCACCATTGGGCTTGATGCACTGCCAATAGAAGCTGTGGTTCCACACCTGGGCAGCGTTGTTGAACACGCCGGCCTTGCTGGCGTCACCGGCCACGGCGGTGATGGTGTCTTCCAGGCTCTTGCTTTCCAGCTCGGTGCCGGCCACCAGGTTGTTGAGGTTGGTCACGTAAGCGTTGTGGTGCTTGCCGTGGTGGAACTCGAGGGTCTGGCGGGAGATGTGGGGCTCGAGCGCATCGAGGCCGTAGGGCAGCGCAGGCAGCGTGTGAGCCATGTGACGTGGGATCGTGCTGGATGTGGCCCGGCCAAGTGCCGGACGGCCGCGGCATCCTAACGATCGCTTCAGGTTTCGTAAGTCGCGAGAACCGTCCCGGCCTTCAGGCGCCAGCGTTGCCCAGAGGAGCCATGCCGAACACCAGTCCGGGGCGGTTCACCGCTCAGTTGTGATCGGCGCTGATCAGCCTTTGATCTGCAGCAGCTCCACCTCAAAAATCAAGGTGGCGTTCGGGGGGATCACGCCGCCGGCGCCGCGCTCGCCGTAGGCCAGATCCGGGGGAATCACGAGCTTGCGCTTGCCGCCCACCTGCATGCCGGCCACGCCCTCATCCCAGCCCTTGATCACCCGGCCGGCGCCCAGGGGGAAGGAGAAGGGGCCGCGGCCGTAGCTGCTGTCGAACTCCTTGCCGTTCTCGAGGGTGCCGCGGTAATTGACCACAACCGTTTGGCCCGAGGTGGCTTCGGGGCCGTCGCCCAGCACCAGATCGGTGATGCGCAGGCCGCTGGGGGTCACGCGCTCTTTGGCGACCACCATTTCCCCGCCGAGGGCGGAGGCGCCGGAATCGGCGATCAGGTCGTTGTTGTCGGCGTCGCTGGCCATGGTGAAAAGCGCGGGGTTGGGGTCTTCAGGATCCAGCTCAAACTGGCCGCTCAGGCTGGCCGGGGCTGCAGCCGGAGCCGCGGCAACCACCACCTGCGCCGCCGGCTGGGCTTCCACCGTGGAGGGCGCCACCAGCTGGCTGACCAGCGCCAGAAGCAGGCAGGCCACGCACACAGCCGAGCTGATCAGGATGTCGCGCATGGCTCGAGAAGGGCTGGGTCGGCGAATTCTGCCCCAGCTTCAGTCGGGAATGTCGCTGAAACGGCTGGTGTCGTTGGCTTCCGTGTCGCTGCGTAGCCGCCTGAGTTGTTGCTCCATCCGATCGATGCGGCCTCGCAGTTCATCCACTTCCCGTTGGCGTGCCAGGCCGAGATCCTGCAGGAGGTGATCGAGATTGCGCTCCACCTGGCGCTCGGTCTGCTTCTCCAGTTCCGGGTTCTCGCCCCGCAGGCTGGCCAGAACATCGTCCACTAGCGCTGTGGCCTGGGACGAGTCGAGGCGGCCGCTGCTCACCCAGGCCTGGGTCACACTGCGCAGCCGTTCGGCGACCAGTGATGTCGTGCCGAGGCCCCGCACCAGAAGCTGTTGAAGGGGATTGCTCGCGTCCATGGGCCCGCCCGTGGTTCCTGCTCCAAACCATGGCGCTTCCTAACGTCAGTCGCCATGGCAGGGAACCGGCCGTTGTGGACATGGAGCGGCGCGGCGGCGGCTGGGTTGCTGGCCGGTCTGGCCTTGCCACCCTGGGGCTGTCCACCGTTGCTGTGGCTGACCTTGGTCCCCTTGTGGGCTCTGGGGCCTGGGCCTGCGGCGCTCTGGGGTGGCGCGGCGGTGTTGGTCAGCCATCGCTGGTTGCTGTGGCTTCATCCCCTCGATTGGGTGGGCGTGCCGCTGCCACTAAGCCTGCCGCTCTGTTTGCTGCTCTGGGCCAGCCTTGGTGTGGTGGCGGCGGCTCTGGTGGGCGGCTGGCGGCTGCTGGTGCAGCTCATGGGGCCTGAGCGTTGGAGTTCGGCTTGCCTGGCCGCAGCGCTCTGGGGGCTGGCGGAAATCGTGCTGGCCAAGGGGCCGTTGTTCTGGATCGGCCTGGGTAGCGCCGCGTTGCCGGGTGATCGCGCCATGGCTGGCTTGGCCCAATGGATCGGGGCGGGTGGTTTGGCGGCCTTGCAGCTGTTGCTGGCTTGGTGGCTCTGGCGCGCTCTGGTGGCCTGGGCTGCGCAACGCAGTGGTGTCTGGCGTTCGGCCGGCGCCTGGTTGCTGGTAGTGGTGCTGCTGCATGCCTGGGGTTGGCGGCTGCTGCAGCTGCCTGGGCCGGTTGCCGGTGCTGCAAGCCGCCTGAATCTGCTGGTGCTGCAACCGGCGATTCCAACCCGGGAGAAATTCAGCTGGAGCCAGCAACAGGCTCTGTTGCGCCGTCTGGCCGGGGCTCAGCTGCAAGCGGAGCAGCAAGGGGCTGATCTGCTCGTGTTGCCTGAAGGGGCCCTGGCTGTGGGGCAGACCCTCCCCCACGCCGCGGATGTGGAGGTGCTGAGCGGCGGTTTCCGCGAGGTGGATGGTGCGTTGCGCAGCGCGGTGCTGCGCTTTGCGCCCGGGGAGCAGGCGCCAGTGCAGGCGATCGACAAACACCGGCTCGTGCCGCTCGGGGAGTGGATACCAGGCGGCAGCTGGTTGCGCTGGGCGGGCTTGTCAGCGGTGGGTGGCGTGAGCTTCGGCGAACCCTCGCGGTTGCTGGCGCGTCCCGCAGGCGCTGTGGGCGTGGCCATTTGCTACGAGATCGCTGATGGGGCTGCCCTGGCGGCGGCGGCGCGCGATGGGGCCGGCTGGCTGTTGGCCAGCGCCAACCTCGATCCCTATCCCTCTCAGCTGCAGGGTCAGTTCGCCGCCTTGGCGCAATTGCGGGCGATCGAAACGGGGCGCTGGCTGGTGAGCGCCGCCAACACCGGCCCCAGCCTGCTGGTGGATCCTTCAGGCGTGGTGCGTCAGCGGTTGAGCACCGGCAAGGCTTCAACCCTGCTGGTGCAGTTGCAGGTGCGGGTTGGTCGTACGGGCTACAGCCGCACGGGCGAGCTGCCGTTGCTGCTGCTCGCCGCAGGAGCAGGCGCAGCCCGGCTCCGGTCTCGGGTGCGACAATCTTGAGACTTTCTTGAGATTGCCTGTGCGTCCTTCGCGCTGGCGTGTGGCTGCTGCTCTGGCGTTTGGAGTGGCTGGGCTGCAAATGTCCCCGCTTTGGGCTGAGGGTTTGCCGCTGCAGGCGGAGGCGGAGCTGCTCGAGAGTCTGCGGGCCCTGGGGGTGAGCGTGCAGCAGGGCGGTGCGTGCGGAGCTCCTGGTCAGCTCGCCACATACAACATGGGCGCCAATCTGCTCTGCCTGGGCGATGCCCTGCAGACCAGAGCCAAGGAGCGCTCCAAGGTGCTCCATCACGAGCTGGTGCATGTGGTGCAGGACTGCCTCGATGGCCTCGAGACCCCCTCATCGTTGCCGCTCAGCGAAGGGCTGAGGCGAGCCGGTGATCTCACGGAGCGCCAGTTGAATGGCTTCTTCTTGCAGCACCTGCGCAACCAGGGCAATCTCCAGCACGTGGTGGCCACCACAGCTCCCCTTCCCCAGGACAGCCGTCAGCGGGAAATTGAGGCCTATGCCTTGCAGGCCGATCCCGCACTGGTGCAGCATCTGCTGCGTCAAAGCTGCCGCAGGCCTTGATGCCCCTCAATGCTGAGGATTCCCAGGAATCCGCTCTCAGTCGGCTACTGAGCAGCGCCCGTTCGCTCTGGCAACTGCGCGTTTTTCGTCGCTTCTGGGTGGCCAATCTGGTGTCGAACCTCGGCACCAGCGCCTTTGTGATGGCGCTGTCGTGGCTCACGGTGAAGACCTACGGCGCCAGTGGCATCGCGGCCTTGGCCCTGGGCTATGGCGTGCCGCAGTTTTTACTGGAAGTGGTGGGTGGGGCCGCTGCCGATCGCATCAGCCGGCGGCGGCTGTTTCAGCTCACCGAAACCGGTTTTTTGGTGGTGGCGCTGACGCTCTGGTTGGCGTCGATGGATGGCACTGTGCCCCTATGGCTTTTGGTCGCTGTGAATGCCTGCAATGGCGCCATTTCTGCGTTTGATTCACCTGCCCGAACGGCGCTGATCACCGAGATGGTGCCGCAGCACCAATGGATGGAAGCGCAGCAGCTCTACAGCGCATCGTCCAATGTCACCAACATTTTTGGTCCGGCCCTTGGCGGGGTGCTGCTCAGTATTGGCACCAGTAATCGCAGTCATGAAGAGGTGGCCTTCTGCTTCAATGTGCTCAGTTTTTTGCCCCTGTTAGCACTGATTCCCTTTCTGCCTTCGCTGCACTCCCCAACCCATGCTGCACGCAGCAAGGGGGAATCTTTTCTGCGCAGCGTTGCTGAGGGCCTGCAGTTTGTGCGCGGCCAGTGGAGTTTGAGGGCGCTGTTGCAGCTGTTGGCGGTGGTGATGCTGTTGGGGATGCCCTTCCAGACCCTGCTGCCGATCTTTGTGCATGGTCATCGTGCGATGGGCGGGGGTCAGAGCCACGGCTATTACGCCGCTTTGCTCTCAGCTGTGGCGCTGGGAGGGTTCGTGGGGGCGTTGTTGGGGATGGCCTCCGGTAGTGGGCGCCGTCCTGGTGGGCCGCTGTTGGCAGCGTCTGCCGGGCTGGGGCTATCGATCGTGCTGCTGGCCTCCAGTGACGTGATCCATTGGGCCTCGCTGGCGGCGTTCTTTGCAGGAGTCTGCGGAGTGTTGGCCGTGAATCTTGATACGGCCCTCGTGGAGGGGTTCACGCCGGTTGCCTTGCAGGGCCGGGTGTCGGCCATTGCCAGCTTGGGTAAGGGGTTGCAGTCATTCAGCGCGGCGGCGGCCAGTGGGCTGATGCATGGGGTCGCGTTGTTTGCGGGTAACCCTGGCTCGGGTTATTGGCCTGTGCAGGTGTCGATGGGAGTAGCGCTGATCCTGGCGGTGCTGCTGCTGCGTAGGCCGCTGCTGGCTCTTGATCAGCGATCCGCCTCTGCCGGCGTCTAGATCGAGCCCAGACGGTGCGCAAAAAAAAGCGCCCGAGAGGGCGCCGAATCGATGAACTGGCCTCCCCGGATCAGAAGATCTGGGCGCGGGGGTTGCTCACAGTGGCGAGCTGAGCCTGGTGCAGGCGCTGGGCCTTCAGGATCTGCGCGCGGATGAGGGCGAGGGTGTTCATGGCGGTTGCCTCAAGCTGGCAGCCCCGTTCCCTGCTGCCAAGGCGTGCGTCCCACAAGGGGATGAACGTGTTGAAAGTGTAGCAACGGCTACCGGTGTAAAAGTGTTCGTGGTGTACCGAGGTTTTGTTTCCTGGGTCACGTTTTGATGTCTTGGCCTTCCGGCGGTGAACTCGGCCCACGTTCCGTGCTGGTGCTTCGCGCGCTCACCCTCTTGCGCTGGCCTTTCGCCCTGGTGGCCTGCACAGGGATTTTGGCCTGGGTGATTGCCACCGACGACGAGATGATCTTGAAGGGGCCAGTGCGCGTGCAGCTCACGCTTGATCAGCCTCTGCCGGTGTCGGCGGCCGTGAGTGGTATCGAAGCTCCCATCCGTACCCAGGCGCTGCATGCCACGGTGCAACTCCATGACGGCGTGCGGCTGGCCGCGCCTGTGGCAGTCCAAGTCCCCCAGTTGAACAAGCCGTTGAAGGCTGAAGTGTTCGGTGCTGTGGCCGTAACGGGCGGCGTGACAGCTCAGGTGAGTGGGAGTGTGGACGCCAGCGTGGATGGCGAAGTGGACGCTGAGATCACCAAGCCGATCAAGCACGAACGCATTCGCCTGGGCCTTTGATGCCTGGCGTTGGCGAGATACAAAAAAACCCGGGGAATGCCCGGGTTAACTCGATGGAGCCAAGCGGATTCGAACCGCTGACCCCCTGCATGCCATGCAGGTGCTCTACCAGCTGAGCTATGGCCCCGTTTGGATCAAAAGGCTGATCGGGGCTGGACTCCCGAACTGGCCTTGCGGCCCGCCGTTTCGATGCAGAGAGCTTACAACGCAGGGGTGCTGGGCTGGTCAGCCGCTTAAACCTGGCGCCAGACGGCGACCAGTTTTCCTTGCACCATCACCTGTTCGGCGTCGAGCACGATGGGCTCATAGGCCGGGTTGGCGGCTTCCAGTCGCACTTGGCCGCCATCGCGGTGGAAGTGTTTGAGGGTGGTGCCGCTGCCAGGCACCAGAGCGCTCACGATCGTTCCCTCGCGCAGGCGGCTGGGCTCCTGCACCGGTTCCATCAGAACCACGTCTCCATCAGCGATGTGGGCATCCACCATGGAGTCGCCGTTCACGGTCAGGGCAAATAGGCCGCGGGTCTCCAATACGGGCGCCAGATCAATCCGCTCGCTCACGTCGTCAAACGTTTCCACCAGTCCGCCGGCGGCTACGGCACCCAGCACGGGGATGCCTGGGGTGAGTTCGCCCAGGAGCTGCAGGGTGCGGGCTTGGCCTTCCTGCCAGGTGATCCAACCCTTCTGCTGAAGATGGCGCAGGCGGCTCTGCACAGGAGCCGGGGAGCGCAGCCCCATCGCTTCCATCATCTGGCGGATGGAGGGGCTATGGCGGTGTTGCCCGATAAAGCTCGCCAGCCAGTCGTACAGCTCCTGCTGGGCAGGAGTAAGCGGTTCAGGCGATCCTGTGGGCACCGGAGGGGTGAGTGGCTGTCAATACATTTGTACCTCCCGGGTTGCGCCATGGCAAGCCTTGTGGCTCAGTGCAGGGTCGGCGCAACGGGCGGTGGTGGCAGTGGCGGTGGCACCGTGCTTGCAGCGGGGAGGTTCTGGGGCGCCAGCAGCTGTTTCAGGCCTGTGATCCGTTCGCTGGCGGGTTCAGGCCCAAGGCTCCAAAGGCTCTCCAAATAGAAGAATCCAGTGCCGAGACCCTGCCCGCGATTGGCTTCCACCTTCTCTCGGATCAGGGGGAGCGTGGTGGGGCGATTGCGCTGGCCGCTCAGCACGGCAATGGCTGTGGGGATGCGATCGCGGGCCTCCAGAACTTCCGGTTTGCTCAGCTGGGGGAGATAACTGGCTAGATCGGGTCTGTAGATCTGAATGAGTAGTTCATCAGCGATACCCGTCTGCACCCAGCGGCGCCAATCCTGCAGCTGCAGTTTGTAGGCGAAGTCGTAGTAGTTCGGGGAGATGGACACGAGGGCGCCGGGCCTCGCTGTGCGAATGGCCTGGCTCAGGCTTTGCATGAAGGCCGTGAGCCGATCAGCTCGCCACTTCACCCAGGCCGGGTCATCGGGGTTGGCCGGCGGTGCCTTGCCGGTGTCCTTGCGATAGAGCTCCACGGTGAAGGGGTCGTAGCCGAACTCCCGCGGCAGGCTCATGTGGTCATCGAACTGGACCCCCTCCGCTCCGTACTGGTTCACCACCTCCAGCACCAGATCGGTGATCAGTTGCTGCACATCGGGTCGGAAGGGATTGAGCCACACCACCTCGCCTGCGGCGCTGATCGACGTGAGGCCGCCATCGCGTTTCTGCGTGAGCCAGCTGCGGTGCTGCTTGGCCAGCTCGGAATCAGGCGGAGCCATCAAGCCGAATTCAAACCACGGCAGCACCACTAGCCCGCGGCTGCGTCCAGCATTGATCAGTTCACCGATCACGTCCTGCCCCTGCAGGCCGCGGTAGGTGAAGCTCTGAAAGCCGCGGCTCTCGGTCAGCTGGCTCGGGTAGTAGCCCATGCCGCCGTTCCACACCACCACGTACAGCCTGTTGAACTGCAGCTGGGCTAGTTGATCCACCGTGGCCTGCATGCGCTCGCGATCACGCAGAACGGGCATGTCGTTGGCGGTGAGCCAAACCCCCCGGAGTTCCTGCTGCTGCCCTTGCGATGGTTGGCTCCAGGCAAGGATCCAGGCGCTGAGTAGAGCTGCCGCCAGAACCCGCCGCCTGCTCCTTCGGGCTGGATGCGAGTGCGCCATGCCCTGACGCTCAGGTGCCTCCGAGCAGGGCAGCCAGCAGGGCCTGTTGGGCATGCAGGCGGTTTTCGGCCTGGTCAAAGATGCGACTGCTGCTGCCTTCCATGGCGCCGGCGCTGATCTCCAGGCCCCGATAGGCGGGGAGGCAGTGCAGCACAATCGCCCGCGGATCGGCTTCAGCCACCAGCTCTTCGTTCAGGCACCAGCCGCTGAAGGCGGCTTCGCGGGCGGCCTTTTCATCCTCCTGGCCCATGGAGGCCCAGACATCGGTGTAGAGGGCATGGGCACCGCGCACGGCGGCCACAGCCTCGTGCACCACGTCGATGCTGCAGCGGGTGCCTGCCAGTTGGCGGGATTGCTCGAGCACCCCGGCATCCGGCTCATAGCCCTTGGGGCAGCCCACCCGTACGTTCACCCCCAGCAAGGCGCCGCAGAGCATCAGCGAGTGGGCCACGTTGTTGCCATCACCCACGTAGGCGAGGGTGAGCCCATCCAGTTCGCCAAAGGCTTCCTGCAGGGTGAGGTAGTCGGCCAGAGCCTGGCAGGGGTGCTCCAGATCGGTGAGGGCGTTGATCACCGGAATGGAGGCCCAATGGGCGTAGTCGGCCAGTTCCTCCTGGGCGAAGGTGCGGATCGCCAGGGCATCCACATAACGGCTGAGCACGCGGGCGGTGTCGGCCACCGGTTCACCGCGGCCCACCTGGCTCACCTGGGGATTGAGGTCGATGGTCTGACCGCCCAGCCGGGCCATCGCCACCGTGAAGCTCACCCTGGTGCGGGTGGAGGCCTTGCTGAAGATCAGGCCGAGGCTGCGGCCGCCGAGATCGATGCGGGTGCGGCCTGCCTTGAGATCGCTCGCCAGCTGGAGCAGAGCGGCGGTCTGCTCGGCTGTGGTGTCGGTGGAGGAGAGAAAGTCGCGCCCTTTCAGCTCCGCCAAGGCTGGGTAGCCGCTGCTGGCAGCCATCGGCCTTTCTTCAAAGAACCCTTATCCGAGATCACGGGCCCCTTCGTCAAGGGTCTGGCCCTGTGGCGGCACACCAAAAAGCGCCCAGAACGGGATATCCGTGGATATCCGGCTCTGGACGCTGATGGCGTGATGCTGCCCGACCAGCTGTGAGTCAGGGCCGATCAGGCAATCGCCACGGCCTCTTCGGGCATCACGCTGCTGGCGAGGAGGTTCTTGAGGTCGTCGCCTTCGATCACTTCCTTCTCCAGGATCTGCTGGGAGATGCTCTCCAGCAGATCGCGGTTGTGGTGAAGGATCGAGAGGGCTCGGTCGTGGGCGCGATCCACCAAGGTGCGCACCTCCTTATCGATCGCCTGGGCGGTGGCATCGCTCACCACCCGGCGGGGGTTGTTGCCACCACCAAGGAAGCGGCTGCCGCCTTGCTTGTCGTAGGCAAGGGGGCCGAGCACATCGCTCATGCCGTAGGTGCCCACCATCTGCTCGGCGATGTCGGTGGCCCGCTGCAGGTCGTTGGCGGCGCCGGTGGTGACGGCACCAAACACGATCTCTTCAGCGCTGCGGCCCCCTAGCAAGGTGGCGATCTGGCCTTCGAGGTCTTCCTTGGAATTGAGGAAGCGCTCTTCGGTGGGCAGCTGCAGGGTGTAACCCAGGGCTGCCATCCCGCGGGGCACGATCGAGATCTTCGCCACCTTGCTGCCACCCGGCATCAGGTGACCAACGATGGCGTGGCCCACTTCGTGATAAGCCACCACCTTCTTTTCATCGGGCTGGAGCACACGGCTCTTTTTCTCGAGGCCGGCCACCACGCGCTCGATCGCTTCGTTGAGGTCGCCCTGCTCCACGGAGGTGCGCTTGCTCCGGGCTGCCAATAGGGCACCCTCGTTCACGAGGTTGGCCAGGTCGGCACCGGCGAAGCCGCTGGTGGCCTGAGCGATCTTGTCGAGATCCACGCCTGGGGCCAGCTTCACCTTGCGTGCATAGATATCAAGGATTGTTTTGCGGCCGGAGAGGTCGGGGCGATCCACCAGCACCTGGCGATCGAAACGACCGGGACGCAGCAAGGCGGCATCCAGGGTTTCGGGCTGGTTGGTGGCGGCGAGCACGATCACCGGTTTGTCTTTGGCGGCAAAGCCGTCCATCTCGGTGAGCAGCTGGTTGAGGGTCTGCTCGCGCTCGTCGTTACCGCCAACAACCCCCATGGAGCCAGCGCGGCTCTTTCCAATGGCGTCGAGTTCGTCGATGAAGATGATGCAAGGCGCCTTCTTCTTGGCTTCCTCGAACAGATCACGCACGCGGGCTGCACCAGCGCCCACAAACAGCTCAACGAATTCTGAGCCGCTGATGATGAAGAAGGGCACGCCCGCTTCCCCAGCCACGGCTTTGGAGAGCAGGGTCTTGCCGGTGCCTGGAGGGCCTACCAGCAGCACACCCTTGGGAATGCGGGCGCCGATAGCGGTGTAGCGCTCCGGGGTCTTGAGGAAGTCAACGATCTCGGTGAGTTCCTGCTTGGCCTCATCCACGCCGGCCACATCGGCGAAGGTGACGCGCGATTCCTCATCGGGCACATACACCTTGGCTTTGCTCTTGGTGAAGCTCAGCGCCCCCTGGGCGCCGCCCATGGAGCGGCGGGCGAAGAACTGCAGCACCAGGATGAAGATCAGCGGCGGCACGATCCAGCTGAGCGCCGTGGTGATGAAGCTGGGCTTCTGAGGTGGTGCCGCGGCGAATTCCACGCCGTGCTCCTCGAGCCGCTTCGGCAGATCCATGTCGAAGATCGGCGTGGTGGCCAGCACGCTCGGGGCGCCTTCCGCCGGCGCCTCCTTCAGTTCGTAGCGGATCTGCTCCTGAGTGATGTAGGCGCGGCGCACATTGCCGTCGTCCACCTGGCTCACAAACAGCGAGTAGGGAACGCGTGGCACCTGCTGCATGCCTTGATTCGGCAGGAAGCTGCTCACTAGCAGCAGCACCCCAACGCCGATCAGCACCAGGTTCACGATGCCGAAGCGACGATTCGGAGGTGTGTCGTCCTTACGGATAGGCATGCACAGGCAGCCGGAATGGCTTCCAAACTAGGGGTCGCCCACGGGCCCGGTGGTGGGTGAGAACCGAACGGGAGCCGCTCTGGCCGTGTGTGGTCGTTATTCCCTCACTGCTCGCCTCGATCAACTGCTGCCGCGTCTCCAGGGAGCGTTGCCGCTGGGCTTGGAGCGGTACTACGCCCCACGCGGTCTGATCGCACCGGGCGAACCGGTGCTGGCGCTGCGCCAGGAGCACGGAGCGCTGCAGCCTGCTCTGATGCTCTGGGGGCTCCTGCCGGAATGGAGCAAAGACCCGTTGGTGGGTCCGCGGCCGTTCAATGCCCGCGCCGAAACCGTGGCGGAAAAGGCCAGCTTTCGCGGTGCTTGGCGCCATCGGCGTTGCCTGCTGCCCGCCGATGCCTTCTACGAGAAGGGCCACCGCATTCAGCGCCGTGATGGCGCTCTGTTCTGGTTGGCCGGCATCTGGGATCGCTGGATCGGTCCGGATGGCAGCGAGGTGGAGAGCTGTTGCGTGCTCACCACCGCGCCCAATGCCCTGGTGGCTCCACTGCACAACCGGATGCCCGTGATCGTGCCGGATGGTCTCGAGCAGGCCTGGCTGGAAACGAAGGATGGCCCTGGGCTGCGGGCCCTTGAGCCGCTGCTGCAGGGCTGGGATCCGGGGTGGTGGACTGCAGAACCGCCGGCGCTCCGTGCCAAGCGATCACAGCTCAGCTCAGAGCAGTTGCCGTTGTTTCCAGGATCTCCACAATGACGCCATCTGGGTCAGCGGTGATCGTGCAATCAGCGCACACGCGTCGCCGTCAAAACGGTTATGTGAGCCTGCTGATCACCTGCCTAGGGGTGTTGATCTGCTTGATGCTGCCCCATGGCTTGCGGCAGCTCGCAACCATCGGCTATTTGGCACTGCCGCTGGTGTTGATCAGTTCCCTGGGGATGCCGATCGATGAGGGGCGCTGGCCGACGCTCCGCAGGCATGGGTTCCGGTTGCTTGGCTTCGTTACCTGGGTGGCGTCCTTGGTTTGGTACCTCACGCCGCTCTCGCAAACGGGCACCGGAGTGCCGCTCTTGGTGCTCTGGAGCGTGTTGGTGCTGTGGAGCTGTGAACGCCTCATCCGCAATCTGGCGAAGGAACGCCAGATCAATCGGGAGGTGTTGCTCGGCGCCCTGGCCGGTTACCTGCTGCTCGGGCTGGGGGCTGGGCTGTTGTTTAGTGCCCTGGAAACTGTGGTGCCTGGCAGCTTCATCAGCACCCGCACCAGCCCAGGGCCTGTCCTGCGCCCCTATGGAACCGGGCTCAACCCTGCCAATCCGGTTTGGGCGTTGGATTTCGTCGAGCTCAACTACTTCGCGTTCGTCACCCTCACAACCACGGGCTACGGCGACATCCACCCCGTCACGGCGCAGTCACAAATGCTCTGCGTGATGGTGGCGATCGCCGGCACGATTTATCTGGCAATGGTGATGGGTTTGCTGATCAGCCGCTACACAGCGCGCGGTGTGGAGGACGACTTGGAGCTTTAGCACCCCAGCTCCCAGAGCCAGTCGGCCCCAAGTTGCTGCAGCTTCAGTGCTTGCCAGGGCTTTGCCTGGTTCACATCCACCATGTTCAGATCGCCCAGAGGGGTGCGGGCCGGCTCGCCGCCCAGCAGCTTGGGGGCGAGCACTGCCGCCAGCTGCTGCACGCAGCCCTGCCGCAGTGCTGCCGCCGCCAGGGCAGGGCCGCATTCCCACAGCACCTGATTGCAGCCGCGCTGCGCCAGGCGCTCCATCAGCTCCAGCGGTTCACAGCGCTCCAGCACCAGACGCTCCACTCCGGCGGCATCCAGTTGGAAGCGGCGGCTCGCGGGGGCGTCGTAGCCATGCACCACCAGGGTTGGCGCGGTGTGCTGGTTCCAGAGCTGGGATTCGGCTGGCAGATCCAGCGAGCGGCTGATCACCACCCGCAGTGGTTCGGGAGTGCGCTGGCCGCGGCTGGTGAGTAGCGGATTGTCGGCGCGCACTGTGCCTCCGCCCACGATCACCGCATCAGAGCGGCTCCGCAGTTGATGCACCCAGGCCCGCGCTGCTGGGCCCGAGATCCACTGGCTGGAGCCGTTGGGCAGGGCGGTGCGGCCATCGAGGCTCATCGCCCACTTCAGCAGGCCCAGCGGGCGGCCGTGCTCCACCCGGTGGATGAAGGCGCGGTTGAGCTGGCGGGCTTCGGCCTCGCACACCCCCTCAATGACCGCGATGCCAGCGCTCTGCAGCTGGGCGATGCCACCTCCGGCCACCCGCGGGTCGGGATCGCGCATCGCCACCACCACGCGCGCCACTCCCGCGGCGAGCAAGGCCTCACTGCAGGGAGGGGTTCGGCCGTGATGGCAGCAGGGCTCGAGCGTCACCACTGCGGTGCCGCCATGGGCACGCTCCCCAGCCTGGCGGAGCGCATGCACCTCGGCATGGGGCGTGCCGGCTCGCTGATGAAAGCCTTCGCCCACCAGTTGGCCGTTGGCATCCAGCACCACACAACCCACCAGGGGATTGGGACTGGTGCGGCCGTTGCCCAGCGCGGCCAGCTGCAGCGCCCGCTGCATCCAAGGGCGCCAGGGGGCGCTCATCCCTCGCGCCAGCTGGGCAGGCTGCGCCATTCACCCACCACAAAGGGCGGCACCGGCAGCTCCACAAACACCCCGGGCAGCTCGAGCCGCAGCGGCCGGTTCTGGTGCAGATCGGCCAGCAGCGGGCTGAGGTTGAACTCGGCGGCGGCATCACGGCCGTCGGTGGCCAGTTTGGGGTTGGCGGTGGTGATGTCGTCGAGCGTCCAGGTGCCTCGGCCGGAGTGCACGATCAAGGAGGTGGGGTGATCGAGGCGCACCTTGCCGGGGTAGCCCACGATCCGCAGGGTCACTGGCCCGCCTGGCGGACCGGTGCGGTAGGCCACGGCCTGCCAGCTCTGGTAATCGAGATCGCGCAGGCTCTCAAGGCTGCGCACCACCTCCTGGCCGTTTTCATCCGGATGGGCATGCACCTGGGCCCAGGCCGGCTGCAGCGGAGTGAACAGCAGCAGAGCTCCGGCCAACCAGGCCAGCAGCCCCCGAACGAGTGAACCTGATGCCATAGAGCTGCAGATCTGGCGTTCAGCGTATGGAACGGAGCGGGTCAGCTTCGCTCCGCCCCCGGAATCTGCTGCCAGTTGGTGTGGGTGGCCCACACCCCCCAGATCGCCATCGCCCGCAGGTAGTGGCAGGCGCGGAAGGTGTTCACGGCGGTGATCGCCTCGGGGGTGCGGAACTGCAGACCGCCGCCATACACCTGATCCACCACCGCCGAGGTGATTGCCAGGGCGGTGGTGGTGTCGCCCATCAGGCGGTAGTAGCTGGCGATGCCGAAGTTGATGCCGGTCCACACCTCGAGTGGGTGGGTGCCGTTGGGATCGAGGGGGGTGCCGTCGCGCCGCAGGCCATTCGCCACGCCGAGCTTGCCGCCTTCGAACTTCTCGAAGCACGCTTCGCGCACAGCCTTGAGGGTGCTGCGGCTGTTGGCCTCGCTCACCACCGGAGGCAGTCCGAGTAGGCGAGCATAGAAATCACCGCAGAGCTGATCGGCCATCACCACCGGGGTGCCGCTCTCGGCATCGATGTCGTAGTACTCGCCGTTCCAGAGCAACTGGTCGAAGTTGCCGCGCGATTGCTCCAGCCAGCTGCTGAAGGTGCGCTGTTCGCTGGAGGTGTCCAGTCCGGTGCTGAGCTGCAACTGCTGGGCGATGGCCAGTGCCGCCTCCAGTGCGGCGATCCACAGGGCTCCGCAGTAGGCGCTCACGCCTTTCAGCGGCCAGTCGTCGAAGGTTTGGTCGGGTGCGCCGCCGTTGTCGGGCAGGCCGTCGTTGTTGGCGTCAAAGGTTTTCAGGTAGTGGAGTGCCTCCACGGCCGCCGGCCAGCATTCCGCCAGGAAGTTGATGTCTTCACCGTTGGGCGCCAGCTTGAAGGTGCGCCACACCTGCAGCACGTAGTCGCTGGCCAGGTCTTTCCAGAGGTTGCAGTCCTGGTAAGCGGTGTAGTTGGTGGCATCCCAGGGCCGCTCGTTCGGTGCACCGAGGTCGTGGGGCGTGGCGCCCTTCACCTTGCGGGCTGCTTCCACCCGCCCTTTGCCTTGGGTGAAATACCAACCAATCGGCCGTGGGTTGGCATCGGATGCGGGGATGGCGCGCGCGAAGCTGCGCAGTACTGCTTTGTCGAGCTCGGGCCAGAGCTGCAGCAGCGCCAGCGAGCCGTAGAGGCGCACATCGAGGCTTTCGTACCAGGCGTAGTCGAGGCACTCGAGCACGCCGAAGCGGCCGTAGGGATCCTCTCTTGATGCCGCGCTCCAGAGGCTGCCGCCACTGCAGAGGTCGTAGAGCTCGTTGAACAGGGCCATCCTCAGCGGTTCGGGTAGATCGCTGCGCTCGAGCACCGGCTGCTGCCAGGCCTCGATCTGATCACGCCAGCTGCGCCAGTCGCGCAGGCCCTCGGCGGCGATGGCGGCGGCCTTGTTGGCGCTGGCGCCGAAGAAATCGGTGTAGCGGCGCAGGGCGCTGGTGCCTGTGGCGAAGGCCGTCACGGGCAGATCCCAGCTGATCACCACCGGGATCTCGATGCTCTGGCCCGGCTCCAGTCGGCACTGCACCGCCAGGGCTGCACTGGCGGGATCGGCGGCACCGCTTCGGCGGTCGTTGTTGCTGTCGGGGATGGAGCCATCGCGGCTGAAGCTGCCCCAGAGCTCGCTGCCATCGCCGTGGGGATTCCAGCGGCTGCAGCGCTGAATGCGTACCCCGGGCTGCTGCGTGGTGGCAATGCACCACTGGCCTTCACCTTCGGCAACCGGTTGGGAGACGTCTCCTTCCAGCAGCACGCCTTTAAGGGAGCCATCGTCGATCCAGCGGTTGCGATGCCCTTCGCTCTTGCCGATCGCCGGGGCGTAGTTGTGCTCCGGGCTTCCGTCATCGCGGAAGTGCACCTCGGCGGAGGCATCGGTGTTGGTGAACCAGCCGGTGGTGTTGCGCCAGCTGAGCAGCAGCGAGAGATCGAGAGGTTTGCGGGTGGGGTTGCGCAGGGTCCACACAAACATCGCCAGCGGGTAGCTGGTCTGCTGGTAGTTGCCCGGCAAGATCGGGCTGAAGGCCTGGCAGCTCACCTCCGCGTCGTAAACGCCCTGGTAATGGCTCCAGCTGAGGGGATAGCGGGCCGCATAGGTGCCCGTGGTGCGATCGGGGCTGCTGGCGGGATACCAGTTCCAGCTCGGCAGGGGTTCAGCAGCCTCAGGACGTGAGGCATCGCACTCCGGCTTCACCGCCAGGGCATGGGCGCGGCTCTGCTTGCCGTTGCTCTCAAACAGCGCGAATTGGCAGTCGGGCAACACCCCGAACCAGTGCTCGCCGCCATCGAGATGCCAGAGGTTGAAGTTGCCATCCGGCGCTCGCCCGATGCAGCCGGCGCCGAAGCCCCCCAGGGGCATGCCGTGGTTGGGGCCGTCGTCGAGATTGCTGGCGTAGCGAACCGTGTAGGGCTTCTGCCAACCGAGCCCGAGGGGGTGGCTCCAGCTGGCCAGTGGTGGCTGCCAGTTGGATGTGGTGGCGCGGCTCAGCCCCTTGCGACGCAGCAGAGATTTCAGGGCAGACAGGCCGAGGCGCGCCATGGGGCAGCAGAAGGTGCCGCCAGCTTGTCAGAGCTTGCTGGTGGGCGCCTGTTCCCCCACTTCCTGATCCACCAGTGCATCGAGGGTGACGGCCGAGCGCACCAGCGCCTGATAGCGCTGCACCACCCGCCGGTTGCGCTCGAGCCAGCTGGCGGGGTTGCCCTGGGCGGCCGCCAGGCTGCCGGTGTGATCGCCATCCAGCAGATCGAGTTCGCTCTGTTGGCTGATCAGGGCCACCACCAGTTCGTGGATGCGTTGGCGGCGATCGGCGTGAGACATCGACTTCAAGGGGAGGGTTGTGCGCTCGCGCCCACCCACAGACGCACAAAGTGATAGCCCAGCGACAGCACCACCGGCCCGAGGAACAGGCCTGCCAGCCCGGCCTTGAGCGTGCCGCCCAACACGCCCACCAGGATCACCAGCATCGGCACCGGCAGCCCACGGGCCATCAGCAGCGGTTTGAGCAGGTGCTCCAGCAGGGTGGCGGCCAGCAGCCAGAGGGTGAGCAGTAAGGCCATCAGGGGCGGCAGATGGCTCCAGGCCATCACCAGCGCCACCACCACCACCGGCAGCGGCCCGATCTGCATCAGGCAAAGGATCAGAGCCAGCAGGGTGAGCAGCCCCGACCAGGGCACATCGGCGGCGATCAGCCCTAGGCCGATCAACAGGGATTGCAGGAAGGCCACGCCCACCACCCCCCGCGACACGTTGCGCACGGTGGTGGCGGTGATCAGCTGCACCGTTTCGGCATGCTCCGGCGACAACCGATGCAGCAGGCGCCGCAGCCGCAGCAGCAAAGCATCGGAGTACACCAACATCACAGCCGCCAACAACAGGCTCACGAGCAGCCTGAGGAACCCCAGTCCCTTGGCCAGGGTGGTCTCGAGCAGCCGTGTCATCAAGGCGGTGAGCGTGTCGGAGTGGCTGCGCAGCAGGCCATGCAGATCGCTGATCAAGCCGTGCCAGAGCGGCTTGATCGCTGGGCCCAGCACAGGGATGCCCAGCAGAAGCGGCGGCGGTTGGGGCAAGACCTGTTTGCCATGGCGCACCAGCTCCACCAGCTCACTCACGTTGCTCAGCAGTGCCGCCGCCAGGGCGCCCACCGGGCCGAGCAGCACGAGCAGCCCCACCAGCATGATCAGCCCTGCCGACCACCAGCGCCCTAACCGCAGGTGTTGCTGCAGCCACAACTGCAGCGGTTTGAGAATCACCGCCAGCAGTCCGGCCCAGAGCATGATCTCGGCGAAGGGCTGCAGGATCAGGGCGCAGGCCAGGCCCAGCCCAACCAGCAGCAGCAGCCGGATCAGGGCATCGAGATTGAACACCATCTCAGTTGGCGGCTGGTGGAGCGGCCTCGAAGCGATCCAGCAGCACCTGCACCGGGATCTGTGTGCGGAAGCGGCAGGCGCTGGTTTCGCTGCAATCGAGGGTGCCGTGTTCCCAGAACTTGTTGCTGCCCATGCCACCGCCGCAGAGGCCGTAGTAATCGCAAGTGCTCTGGCAGCGCGCCATGCCGGAGCTCACATCGCTCCACAGTTGTTGAAAGCGGGGGCTGCGTGCCGCCTCCAGCAGGCTGGTGGTGCGGATGTTGCCCAGGTTGAAGCTGCCGTAGCGCTCGCTGCTCACCGACAGCAGCTCGGGATCGAAGGTGGAAAAGTTGCCCTGCCAATCCACGCTGAAGATGGAATAGGGCCGGTTGAGTTCGTTCTGGTTGAGGCGCCGGTTGCGCTGGATCAGATCGATCACCTGCTGGAACTCCCGCAGCACCAGCGGGTGGCCATCGGCCTCGCTCAGCTGCCAGAAGCGCGTGAGGAATTGGCGGTAGCGCTCTTCCTGCTCACGCCCCTGCATCGAGGAGCTGGTGTGCACCCCCTCCTGCTCCTCCACGTTGAAGCCCACTGAGCTGATGCCGTTGTCGCGGAAGAAGCGATACATCGCCTCGGGCTGCTCCATCGCGGCGGCCGTGACCACGGCAATCACGTGGCAGGGGATGCCGTGGCGTTTGAGCGCTTCGATCCCCCGCATCGTGAGGTGATGAGAGGCGTTGCCGTTGCGAAAGCGGCGATGGGCGTCGTGGATGGCGGCCGGTCCATCCACGCTCACGCCCACCACGATGCCGTTGCGCTGGAAGCAGTCGCACCAGGCGTCGTTGATCAGCGTGCCGTTGGTTTGCACGTGCTGCTCGATCACCACGGCACCGCCGGTGAACTCCTGCACGCAGCGCTCGATGATCGCCGTGGCCTCGTCGTAGTAGCTGCAGGGGAGCGTGAGCGGCTCACCGGCGTGCCACACCAGCGAAAGCTGGGGACCGCAGAACGGGCTCTCGAGGATCCGCTGCAACAGCAGGGGAAGGAGCTCGAGATCGAACACCCGCCGCTTCTGGCGATCCGGCAGGTAGCAGTAGTCGCAGTCGAGATTGCAGAGCGAGGTGGATTGCACCACCACCAGGCCAATGGGGCCGAACCGGCTCAGCTCGAGATCGGCAAGAGCGGCGCCGGCCTGGGAAATCTCGCCGCTGATCACCAGTTGATGAAGCTGCCGGGCAGCACGTTGCCCCAGCCACCATTACCCCAGCCGCCGTTGGGCCAGCCCAGGTTCACGTCAACGCCACCGCCGTAGTAACGGCCGCCGTTGCCCCAGCCGCCACCGTTGCGCCAACCGCCGCCATTGCCCCAGGCGCGGCCACCACCATTGCCCCAGTAGCGGGCCAGAAGCTCACCGTTGCCAGCGCTCAGCTGGGGTTGCCAGGCGCCATCGCGCAGGGCCTGGATGCGGCTTTCGAGCGGATTGCTCAGATCAGGCGCCTGATACACAGCTGCCTGAGCTGTTTCGGTGAACACGGCGGCAGCAGCGGTGAGGGTGAGCAGCTGCAGAAGGGAACGGGGTGCCATGGCAGTGGTGGGTGCAGTGAATTTCAGACGTGCTGGAGGCTCAGGACAGGTTCAGCAGCGCGGCCGTGAGCAGCACGTTGGTGAAGTAGGCCTTGATCACGTCTTGACTCAGATTCACGGTGCTGCCGGGGCCCACCCACTGGTTGATGCGCTGCAGAGCTGAGGGATCGTCGTTGATGTAGGCCTGCATCAGCTTGGCGATGGCCAGGTTGCTGAGGTTGAGCAGGCCGGAGTTGTTCTCGGGCACCACACAGCCCACGGCCGAGCGGTTGTAAGGCACCGAGGGGGTCACGTTGCCGGAGGGATCCACGGCGGCGCGGTTGGCGAGCAGCCAGAGGCTGTCGCCGGCGAGGAACTGAATCTCGCCATTCTTGAGCGCTTGCAGGGCTGCGGCGGGGTTTTCAAACAGCGCCAGCTCACCGCCGGTCACGGTCTTTTCGATGGCGTGGGCCGAGAGGCTGTTCTTCACCGCCCCGATGGTTTTGCCCTGCAGAGCGGTGGGGGTGCCGTCGTTGCCGGGAGGGGTGATCAGGCGGGTGCCGGTGAGGGCGAAGGGCAGCGAGTAGTCGACAAACATCGAGCGGCCCCAGCTGAAGCCGGCGCCGCAGGAGAGGTCCACAGCTCCGCTGGCGATGGCGGCCAGCCCTTCATTGATCGAATTCACCGGTTGCGGCACCAGCTGCACGGGCTTGCCGATGTACTCGCTCACTTCTTTCTGGATCTCCTTGGCGAACTCCATGCCAAGGCCCACATAGCCATTGCCCTGCTGCGTGGTGTAGGGAAGGTCGCCGTTGAGCACCACGGTGTTCAACCTTCCGGTGCGGCTCACCCGCTCGAGCACGGTTTCGGCTTGGGCCGGTTGCAGCACCCCCAGCGTGAGGCTGAGCAGAGCTCCGGTGAGTGCGGTCAGTCGAACAGCCATCGCGTGGGGCGCAGACTCAGACAGTTGGCCGGAGAGTAAGGCAGTTTCGGCTCCTCTGCAGAACGCCGGGCGCCCACAATGGCGGGATGATTGAGGTGATCGGCACCGACGCCGGCGCACCGGCCAGCCTGCCGCCGGCACATCAGCAGCTGCTGCGCCAGGCAGCGTTGGTGGCTGCCCCCCGCCGGCTGCACGCTGCCCTGCAGAGCTGGGCTGGCGTGGGCGGACCTGCGCTGATTGCCAGCGATCAGCCTGAGCCGCTGCTGGAGCAGCTGCGCTGCCTCGATGCCCAGCAACTGGTGGTGGTGCTGGCCAGTGGCGATCCGCTCTGGTTTGGGATCGGGCGGTTGCTGCTGGAGGGGCTGCCGGCGGCGCAGCTGCGTTTTCACCCGGCCCCCAGCTCACTCCAGCTGGCCTTCGCGCGAATCGGTCGCCCCTGGCAGGACGCCAGCTGGCTCAGCCTGCACGGCCGTGATCCGGAACCGCTGACGGCGCGGCTGCAGCAGCGGCCAGCGGCCTTGGCGGTGCTCACCGATCCAACCCGTGGTGGGGCCGAAACGGTGCGGCGTTGTCTGCGGGCCGCGGGGCTCGAGCAGGCCTACAGCTTCTGGCTGTGTGAGCGCCTTGGCCACAGCGCCGAGCGTGTGCAGCGCCTGGCGCCCGAAGATCTCATCCCGGTCGATCTCGATCCGCTGCATCTGGTGGTGCTGGTGGCCGAGCCGCCGGAGCTGCCGGCTCATCTGCCGCTGTTTGGTTTGCCGGATGGGTTGTTTCTCCAGCACCCGGATCGCCCCGGGTTGATGACCAAGCGCGAGGTGCGCATTCAGTTGCTGGCCGATCTCGATCTGCCCCAGGAGGGTGTGCTGTGGGATATCGGTGCCGGTGTGGGCTCGGTGGGGCTTGAGGCGTTGCGGCTACGGCCGGCCCTGCAGCTCTGGGCGCTTGAGCAGCGCGGCGGGTCGGCGGCCTTGATTGAGGCCAACGCGCAGCGGCTGGGCGTGAAGCCCGCCCGGGTGCTGGAGGGCCGCGCCCCCGAAGCCCTGGTTGAGCTGCCCGATCCTGATCGTGTGTTGATCGGTGGCGGTGGCCGCGATCGCCGTGCCCTGCTGGAAGCCGTGCTGGAGCGGCTGCGCCCAGGCGGTGTGGTGGTGATTCCGCTGGCCACCGTGGAAGCACTGGCCGAGCTGCGGCCGCCGCTGGAGCAGGCAGGCCTCACGGTGGCGGTGGCTCAGCATCAGGCCTGGCGCGGGGCTCCGCTGGCGGATGGCACGCGCCTGGCGCCGCTCAATCCCGTGCTGGTGCTACGGGGCGAGCGGCCGGCGGCAGCGATGACGGCCTGAGCGGGCGGATCACGGCTTCACTTCCCACCACGATGCCGAGGCGGCGCGCTTCACCGGCAGCCAGCTCCACCACGCCATCGCCCGGTTCATTCGGGCCATAGCTGCGGCAGGGCAGCCGCGGGCACGGGGTGGCGGCTTCCTCAATGGCGATCACGCGGTTGTCGTTGATGAACACCATGTCGAGCGGTTCGGGAGTGCGGTGCATCCAGAAGCGCAGCAGCGCATCTTCAAAGGGAAACCACATCCCCCGCAGAGGCGGCAGCGGGCCTCGCAGCTGCAGACCCATGGCCTGCTCCTGCGGTTCATCGGCGACCTCCAGCTGAATGCACTGTTGGCTTGGCAGGCACCATTCCGCTTCTACAGGCAGCACCTGGGGGGGCTCCTTGGCCTGCAGTGCGCAGGGGGCCAGCGTCAGCCCAAGGCTCAGCAGGGAGCGGTGGAGGTGGCGCATCCTCATCAGTTTTGGCTCATCAGAGTGAGTAGCAGCCGGGGCTCAGCGGGGCGGCGGGCCATCGCTCAGGCAATAGCCCTGACCGCGCACCGTATGGATCAGCCGCTTTTCCCCTTGCTCCTCGAGCTTCTGGCGCAGGTAGCGCACATACACCTCGATCACATTGCTGGCGGCGCCGCGCTGGTCGTGCCAGACCTGGCGCAGGATCTGATCGCGGCTGAGCACTTGGCCGCTGTGCTCCATCAGCAGCAGCAATAAGGCGTATTCCCGGGCGGTGAGCGGCACGATCCGCTGGCCGCGGCGCACCTCATGGCGGCTGGGAATCAGGCTCAGATCGCCCAGGCTGAGGCGATCTTCCGGCGGGCGCCCCTTCTCCAGGAGCTTGCGGTGCAGGCGCAGGCGCATCAACAGATCGCTGGCTCCTGCTGACGACAACCAGAAATCGGTTGCACCGGAGCGCAGCAGACGCGAGCGGGCAGCCACGCTGTCGGAGCCGATGTCGAGCAGCAACGGCACGGCTCCGATTCGCTGCTTCAGCTCCGGCAACTGATCGGCAAGCTCGGCGCCGAGCACGGCCAGATCACAGCCGGCTGCGATCCCCGCTTCACCGATGGAGCAGGTGTAGCCGGAGGCTTCCAGTCGAGGCGCCAGGGCTACGGCCTCCTGGCCGAGCAGCAGCAGGCTGGCCCCGCTCATGAAGGGGCGCCGGGTTTGGCCACATGGGGCAGGCCCCATCCCAGCTTGTTGCGCAGCACCTGGAAAAACTCGTGATCGGCTAGACGCACGAAGCGCACCGGGTGTTCGCTGCGGCGGATCAGCACCCGATCCTCCGGCCACACGTAGCAACCAGCGCTGCCATCCACCACCATCATCAGCCGCTCGGGCGTGGCGGGAAACACCGTGACCGGCTCCTGATCGCTAAACACCAGCGCCCGTGACGCGAGCGAGTGGGGTGCGATCGGGGTGAGTTGCAGAACAGGGCAATCGGGGGTGATCACCGGGCCGCCGGCACTGAGGGCATAGGCGGTGGAGCCGGTGGGAGTGGAGAGGATCACCCCATCGGCGGCGATATCCACCGGCGCATGGCGGCCCACGGCGATCTCGAAATGGCACATCGAGGTGAGCGGCTCGCGGTGCAGGGCCATCTCGTTGAGGCACAGCACCTCCCAACGGCGCTGCTCGCCCCGCATCACGCTCACTACCAGGGTGGTGCGCTCCTCCACGGTCCATTCACCGGCGATCACCTGCTCGAGGGCCTGCTCGAGTTCGGGCAGATAGGTTTCGGCCAGAAAACCCAGATGACCGGTGTTGATCGTGAGGATCGGCACATCAATTGGTGCCGTCATCCGCGCGGCCGACAGCACCGTGCCATCGCCCCCCAGCACCATGGCCATCGCCATGGACGCCTCAAAGGTGGGCGGCACGCAGGCCGCATGCCCCTTGGCGCGCAGGTGCTGATCCGGGTTGGCAAAGCCCACCATGCCGGCGGAGCTGCTGGCCCGCAGCACCTCGTAACCCGCTCCGCGCAGGCGCGTTTCGATGGCGTCGGCGGTGGCCAGGGCCAGGTCCTTGCCGTCGTTAACGATGAGGCCGACGCAGGGCACTGACAGGGGACAAGAGCAGACGATCAGACGATTTTATGGGTGCCTTACGGATCTGCTGATCACGAGCCGACCTGCGCTTCAGAACTGCTCCAGGAAGCGCAGGTCGGAGGTGAACAAGCGGCGGATGTCGTCGATCCCGTGGCGCACCATGCAAAAGCGTTCCACACCCAGGCCGGCGGCGAAGCCGCTGTAGCGCTCTGGGTCAATGCCGAGGCCCTCAAGCACCGCCGGATCCACCATCCCGCAGCCCATCACCTCCAGCCAGCGGCCACGCCACTGCACATCCACCTCAGCGGAGGGTTCGGTGAAGGGGAAGTAGCTGGCGCGAAAGCGCACCGGCAGATCGCCGAAGAAGCGCTGCAGGAAGGTGGTGACGGTGCCGCGCAGGTGGCTGAAATCCAGCCCCTCATCGATGGCGAGCACCTCCACTTGGTGGAACACCGGGGAGTGGGTGGCATCCACGGCATCGCGGCGATACACGCGGCCTGGAGCCACGATCCGCACCGGTGGCGGGTTCTTCTCCAGGTGCCGGATCTGCACTGGGGAGGTGTGGGTGCGCAGCAGCTCGTGCTCGCTCAGATAAAAGGTGTCCTGCATGTCCCGCGCTGGATGGTGCGGCGGGATGTTCAGGGCGGTGAAGTTGTAGTGGTCGGTTTCGATCTCCGGGCCTTCTTCCACCCGGTATCCGAGACCGGCCAAGATGTCCACGATCTCTTCGATCGTGCTGATCAGGGGGTGACGGTGGCCGGCCGGGGTGTATGTGGCCGGCATGGTCACATCGAGGGTTTCGCTGGCGATGCGCTCGGCCATGGCCGCCGCTTTCACGGCGCTGAGCCGCTCGCCCAGCAAACCCTGCACCTGTTCCTTGAGCACGTTGGCCCGCTGGCCCACCAGCGGGCGCTCATCGCCGGGCAATTTGCCCATGGCGCCGAGCACGGCCGAGAGCTTGCCCTTCTTGCCCAGCAGCCCCACCCGCAGGTCTTCGAGCTCGCTGGCCGAGCCGGCGGCACCGATGGCCTTGGCGGCTTCAGCCTCCAGCTGATCGAGTTGATCGGTGAGCTGCTGCAGGCTGATGGTGGCGCTCACGGCTGTGTTCCGGTAGCCCATGACTTTAAGAAGACGGCCTCTAGCCTCCAGGCAGCCACCCCAGCCCCTTGCGGATCCTGATCAGTAACGACGACGGCGTCTTCGCCGACGGCATCCGCGCCCTGGCCGCCGAAGCTGCAGCCCGCGGTCATCAGGTGACGGTGGTGTGCCCCGATCAGGAGCGCTCCGCCACTGGCCATGGCCTCACCCTCCAGACCCCCCTGCGGGCCGAGCGGGCGGATGAACTGTTTGCTCCTGGCATCACGGCCTGGGCCTGCAGCGGCACCCCCAGCGACTGCGTGAAGCTGGCGCTGTTCGCTCTGCTGGAGGAATGGCCCGATCTGGTGCTCTCCGGCATCAACCACGGCCCCAACCTCGGCACCGACACGCTGTATTCCGGCACGGTGAGTGCCGCCATGGAGGGCACGATCGAGGGGTTGCCGGCCCTGGCGGTGAGCAGCGCCGATTTCCAATGGCGGCAGTTCGATCCCGCCGCACGCATCGCCCTCGATGTGGCCGAACACACCATGGCGGCGGGATGGCCGGAAGGGGTGCTGCTCAATCTGAATGTGCCCCCCTTGGCCGCAGAAGCGATCGGCCCGCTGCGCTGGTGCCGCAAGGCCGTGCGCCGCTACACCGATCAGTTTGACAAGCGCGTTGATCCCCGCGGCCGCACCTACTACTGGCTGGCGGGTGAAGTGGCCAACGATCTGGAGGCTGAGGTAGCCGGCCCAGCCGATTGGCCGATTGATGTGGCCCATGTGGCCGCCGGCGGTGTTTCGCTCACGCCGCTGCAGCCGGAACTGTTCTGGCGGGGTGAGGCAGCGGCGCTGCCTCAGCTGCCGCTGGGCCTGTAGATCCGCTGCAGCATCCAGATGCTGATCCAGAGGCCGATCACGTGGGCAAACAGCACCTGCGTGTTGCTCAACACCGACAGCATCTCGAGCGAGGTGATCGGGTAGTTCGTGATGCGCCCGCCGGGGGTGGTCATGGCTCCGCCGAAGGCGAAACCTGCCTGCATCGATGCCTGCACAAATAGGCTCCCGGCCAGGGATTGATACCCCACGGCGCCAAGGGAGAGGCCCACGAGATCGGCCAGCACACTGCGTTTGATCAGCCGAGCGGTTTCACCCTTGCTCGGGTGCACCGGCCCATTGAGAGCCCTGCCGCAGCGCACGATCAGGCCGCTCTGCCAGATCGACCAGAGCAGCACCACAAAGGCCAGGCTCGTGAGCGACAGGCCAGGCCCCAGGCCGAGGGCTTTATCGGCGCGGGCCGCAATCTGGCCACCGATGTTGTTGAACAACAGCACTCCCATCACCACCACCCCCAGCACCACCTGGGACCACAGCCGGATCCAGCCCATCCGCCGCAGAGCAGCGGAGATCAGTTGCAGGTCGAGGCGATCGGCCATGGGGAGGAGCGAGGGCGCCGGAGATGGCCCAAACCTGCCATGGGAGGATGCCCAGGGCGAGGGCCTGGATGCGCTTGTTGGTGAACCGGCCTTGATTCCTCTGCGCAGTCCTGAGCAAGCCGCACGGCCCACAGCCATCGCCCTGGGCAGTTTCGATGGGCTGCATCGGGGCCATCGCCGGGTGATTGCTGCGGTGGTGGAGCGGGCTGCGGCAGCGCAGCTGGTGCCCACGGTGGTGAGCTTCTGGCCCCATCCGCGCGAGGTGCTCTACGGCGAGGCCCGGCTGCGTCTGGATCTACCCGCCGAAAAGATCCATCTGCTGGAGCCGCTTGGCATCGAGCAGTTGGTGTTGGTGCCCTTCACGCCGGAGCTGGCCGCCCTCAGCCCGGAGCAATTCGTGGAGCAGGTGCTGGTGCACCAACTGCAGGCCCAGTTGGTGGCCGTGGGCGAGAACTTCCGCTTTGGCGCCCGCCGCAGCGGCGATATCCACTGCTTGCGCGAGCTCTGCGTCGAGCGAGGCATTGAACTGCTGGTGCAGCCGATCCTCAGCGACAGCAGCGGTCGATTGAGCAGCAGCCGGATCCGCCGGGCGCTCGAGGGGGGACAGCTGCAGGAGGCGGCGGCTCTGTTGGATCGCCCTTATCGCTTCGGCGGCCGGGTGGTGCGGGGGCGCGGCCTGGGCCGGGAACTGGGATGGCCCACCGCCAACCTGCAGGTGGATGGGCGCAAATTTTTGCCCCAGCAAGGGGTGTATGCCGCCTGGGTGTGGCTGCAGGGAGAACAACTTCCCGGCCAACGCCTGGCGGCGGTGATGAACCTCGGGCCTCAGCCCACGGTGGATCCCACGGCCCCATCGGCCGTGGAGGTGCATCTGCTCGGGCGACGCCTGGATCTGGAAGGTGCGGAGCTGCTGGTGGAACCGGTGGCCCTGCTGCGCCAACAACAGCGTTTCGAGAACCTGGAAGCGCTGGTGGCGCAGATCGCCCGCGATGCAGCAACCGCTGAGCAGCTACTGGGCTCAGCCAGCGGGGTAGGCGTTGGCCAGGCCCCAGCTGATGAAGGCGGCAATAGCCCCCAGCAGCAGAATCCCTGAGATCAGCACCAGCATTGGGCTGTCGGATCCGCCCTGCGCCATAGCCCCTGTGATGGCATGTGTGCGCACACCCTAAGCAGCCCCTCTCGCCTCAGTTCTGTTCATGACGGCCCCCGCACAACCCCAGCCGGTGTTGCGCCTGCTCGACGCCAACCTCGATCGCGCCCGGGAGGGCCTTCGGGTGGTGGAGGACTGGTGCCGCTTTGGGCTGGATCGTGCCGATCTGGTGGCGCGGTTGAAAGATCTGCGCCAGCGGCTGGGGCTGCTGCATGCCGATCGCTACAAGCAAGCGCGGCACACAGCTGGCGATGTGGCGGCAGGCATGGCCCATCCTGCCCAGGCCCAGCGGCAGGAGCCCGCGGCGGTGGTGGCGGCCAACTGCGGGCGGGTGCAGGAAGCGCTGCGGGTGCTGGAGGAATTCGGCCGCGCGGAGGATCCAACCCTGGCTGCTGAAGCGGCCGCGATCCGTTACGCCCTCTACGACCTGGAGGTGGAGTTGCTGCGGGCCTGCCCGGAAGGCGATCAGCGCCGGGTGCAGCTGCAAAGCAGCCGGCTGTATCTGATCACGAGTCCATCCCCACAGCTCGAGGCTGTGGTGGAAGCAGCCCTCGAGGGTGGCGTGCGCCTGGTGCAGTACCGCGCCAAGGAGGGCAGCCTGGGCGCTGATGGTGCATCGATCACCGATGCGGAACGGTTGGCGCAGGCCCAGGCGCTGCGCCAGCTCTGTAGCCGTTATGGCGCCCTGTTTCTGGTGAACGACCGCATCGATATCGCCCTGGCGGTGGATGCCGATGGCGTGCATCTGGGGCAGGGCGATCTGCCGCCGGCGCTGGCCCGGCGTTTGCTCGGCCCCGAGAAACTGATCGGCCGCAGCACCCACGCCCTCAGCCAGCTGCGTGAGGCGGTCGCTGATGGATGCGACTACGTGGGTGTGGGCCCGGTGAACGCCACGCCCACCAAGCCTGGCCGTGAGCCCGTGGGCCTGGATTATGTGCGCCAGGCCGCAGCAGACAGCCCGATCCCCTGTTTCGCGATCGGCGGCATCGATGCCAGCAATCTGGCGGCGGTGCAGGCCGTGGGTTGCAGCCGGGTGGCGGTGGTGCGGGCGATCACCGCGGCCCCGGATCCCGCGGCGGCCAGCCGGGAGCTCCTGGAGATGCTGAACTGAGCCGATGAGCGAATCCACGATCGAAGTGCGCCTGAACGGCGATCCGATTCCGTGCCCTGAAGGCCTGTCGCTGCTGCAACTGCTTGAGCTGCGCGGTTACAAGCCACAGCTGGTGGTGGTGGAGTTCAACGGCGAGATCCTGCCCCGGGCCTGTTGGGCAGATCAGCCCGTACGGGAAGCCGATGCCGTGGAAGTGGTCACCATCGTGGGAGGTGGTTCTTAGATTTCATGGCAATTCCTGGGGTTGGTTTTGCCTCAACAGCACTCCACGCCGCTGCTGCGTCGTCTGTTTCGTCGCCTGATGCTTCCTGCGTTGCTCAGTGCGGCCCTGGCGCTGGTGGTGCTGGCCCCTCAGCCTGCTGATGCCGCCAGCGGTGGCCGCATCGGTGGCGGCAGCTTTCGTTCTGCTCCCATGCCGCGCAGCTACAGCGGAGGCGGCTATGGCGGTGGCGGTTACCAGCGTGGCTATGGCGGCGGCATCGGTTTTCCGTTCATCGTTCCGTTTTTCTTCGGCGGTGGTGGCCTGTTTGGCTTCCTGGTGCTGATGGCGGTGGTCGGCCTGGTGCTGAATGCCTTCCGCGGTGGCGGTGGCGGTGGTGGCGGCCAGGCGTTGCCGGCGGGGATGCGCGGGGGGGATCTCGATGGCTATCGGCCCGATGGCCCCGTGGCAATTGCGCAGCTCCAGGTGGGGCTGCTGGCTTCGGCTCGCGAGCTGCAGCGCGATCTGCGCAGCCTGGCCGCCAGCTCTGATACCAGCAGCAGCAGCGGTTTGCAGCGCGTGCTGCAAGACAGCACCCTGGCGCTGCTGCGTCATCCCGATCTGTGGGTGTACGCCAACGCTGAGGTGGGCCAGGTGCCCTTCCAGGCGGCCGAATCCACCTTCAACCGCCTCTCGATGACCGAGCGCAGCAAGCTCGCCGGCGAGATCACCACCAATGTGGGTGGCTCCCGCGGGGCGGCTACCGCCACAACCGCTGGTGATGCCGATGCCACCAGCGATTACATCGCTGTGACGCTGCTGGTGGCCAGCCGCAGCCGCATCACGCTCAAGCCTCTCAACGGCAGTGAGGATCTGCGCGAGGCGCTGCGTGTGGTGGGCTCGGTGCCTTCCGATCAGCTGTTGGCCCTCGAGGTGATTTGGCAGCCCGAGGGTGTGGGCGAAGTGCTCAGCGCCGATGAGCTGATCACGGCCTATCCCGATCTGAAGCACCTCTGAGGCGGGATCTTCGCTTTTTCTGAAGATTTGGCGATCTACAGAAACTCTTCCGCTGAATTCGTGTTGTAAGTCCGGTTGGCGGCGGCGTTGATGTTTAGGTTGATAGCCACTTCATTCCGCTTGCGTGTCCGCCTCAGTTCGCCATTCCGAAACCCGCGCCATGAAATGGCAGGCCAATGGCGAATTGGCTGGTAGTGATCTGCACGCCCTGCTGAGCCGTCTGCATCAAGTGGAAACGGAGGAGCGCTCCCGCGAGCTCCAGCAGTGCCTGGGCCGACGCGCCCTGGAAGGTTGAGCCCCTCGCGCTAGAGGCTCAACTCTGAAGCCGATCTTCAGGTTGGCCTCCCCCGGTTGCCGAGGGCCTTACCACCACGCACAGTGCGGCTCAGCTGAACGGTTCGGATGGCACCGCGCTCTCCGCACTGGGTGAACAGCCCTGTGCTGCTCGAGGCCTTGGAGCGCTACGAACAACGCCGGCTGCCCCGCTCGATGCAGCTTTGGGTGGAGGCGATGCTCGAGCTCAAGGCTCCTGCGCGGGAGCCATTGCGCGGCCACTGTTGAGGATCCGCAGGGCGGCCATTGCGGCGCCATAGCCGTTGTCGATGTTCACCACGCTCAGCCCCGGCGCGCAGCTGGCCAGCATCCCGTGCAGGGCAGCCTGGCCGCCGGCGCTCACCCCGTAGCCCACGCTCACCGGCACCCCAATCACCGGTTGTGGCACCAGGCCGGCCAACACGGTGGGCAGAGCCCCTTCCATCCCGGCGCAAGCGATCAGCACCTGGGCCTGCTCCAGCCGCTCCAGCTGGCCCAGTAGCCGATGCAGCCCCGCCACGCCGACATCCAGCAACCGCTCGCAGCGCACCCCATGCCAGTGCAGGGCCAACTGCGCTTCGCTGGCGACGGGCAAATCACTGGTGCCGCCGCTGAGCACCAGCACCTCGCCGAGCTCCTGCCGCGGTGGCGCGGGATCCCCGAGGCTCAGGCAGCGGGCATCGGCGTGAAAGTGCAGCTGCTCAAGGAGCGCAGCACCTGATGCTTCGGCCTCGATCAGCTCCGCCACGGCTTGCGCTTTGGCGGCATCCACGCGGGTGGCCAGCGCCAGTTCTCCTGCCCGCTGCAGCCGTATCAGGATCGACGCGATCTGCTCGGTGGTTTTGTGCTCGCCCCAGATGGCCTCCACCATGCCGATCCGCTGGCGGCGCTGCAGATCGAGCCGAGCGGTTTCGGTCATGCTGCGGGCTGTAGCTCGCCTTCAAACACCAGCGGGAAGGGATTGCCTTGCCGGGTGCCGGTGGCTTGGCGGGCCAACTGCTCGAAGCGCTCCTGCACGGCTTCCACCTCGCCCAACGGGATGGCTTTCCATTGCTCGCGGCTGGCCCAGCGGATCAGAAGCGTGCCCTCTTCTCGCTCAGGATCCCAGAGCAGATCGCGCCCCAGATAGCCCTCTTGCTGCGCCAGCCAGGGTTCCCAGCTGCCCCGTTCGGCTTCCAGCCAGGCTTGGCGGGCTTCAGCAGGCACCTTCACCCGCAGGTGCTCCACCACCGCTACCTCAAAGGTGCCTCCCGGCTGTTGCTGCTCAGCGATCGCCACATCGGGATGGCCGGCCAGCAGCATCAGCAAGCAAAGCGTATGGGCCAAAACCCTAGCCAGCGTGCGCCGGCTCATGGCTTTTGCAGCAGGGCCACCGCCTGGCAGGAGATCCCCTCCTCCCGGCCCTCCGGCCCCAGCTTTTCGTTGGTAGTGGCTTTCACACCCACCTGATCAGGGTCCAGACCCATCCGGGCGGCAATGGCGGCGCGCATCGCTTCGATGTGAGGTTTGAGCTTGGGGCGCTCAGCAATCACCACCGAATCCACATTGATCACGCTCCAGCCCCGTTCTGCCACCAGCGCCACCACCTGCTCCAGCAGCACCAGGCTGTCGGCCCCCTTCCACTGCGGATCGTCGGGAGGAAAGTATTTGCCGATGTCGCCCAGGGAGAGGGCGCCGAGGAGGGCGTCCATGATGGCGTGCACCAGCACGTCGGCATCGCTGTGGCCATCAAGGCCCAAGCCGGCGGGATGCTCCAGTTGTTGGCCCCCGAGGATCAGCGGCCGGCCCGGCACCAGGCGGTGGATGTCATAACCGTTGCCGAGGCGAAGCTGCATGGAGGGGTCAGCTGGTGGGTGAATTCAACCCCATCTGATCCAGCACGCAGATCCGGTCGCGGCCCGTGCGCTTGGCCTCATAGAGAGCCTGGTCGGCTCGATCCAGGCCTGCCGCACTGGTTTCGCCTGGCCGGTGCAGCGTCAGCCCGTAGCTGAGGGTCACGCTGGTGCGGGCATCGGTGGGCTCGAGCTGAATCTCCGTGGCGCGCAGGTGGCTGCGTAACGCCTCCAGCCGGGCGACCGCTTGCTCCAGGTTCGACATCGGCAGCAGCAGCAAAAACTCCTCTCCGCCCCAGCGGAACACCGGATCGCTCTCGCGCACGCTGGTTTTGATGGCCGCGGCAACCGCACGGATCACGGCATCACCAGCTGGATGGCCATAGGTGTCATTCACCCGTTTGAAATGGTCGATATCCATCAAGGCGATGGCGAGCCCGGAATCGGGCCGGGAGCCACGGCTGGTGAGCTCCTCAAAGATCGCTGCAAAGGCTTGGCGATTGAGCAGACCGCTCAGGTTGTCGGTGCTGGCCGATTGCTGCAGCTTCTCTTGATCACGACCAATCGTCAGCCGGCCAACAACGATTAATAAGCAGCCGATCAGCAGCGCTGCAACGCTGTTTTGAAGCAGAAGACGCCGCAAGGCTTGTTCCTCAGCGTTGGGGCGCTGGATCACCACCAGAGTCCAGCCGGAGCGGGGGATCTGGATGGCATTCACATACAACTCGTCTCGATCCGTCGCGAGCTGTAAGGCCTGTTTGGGGCGGCTCAGAATGGCGCGGCTCTGAGCGCCAATGTCAGCCAGCCTAGAGAGGTTGCCGCTGCTGCCATCCGAGGTCAATACAATCTGGCCGGATTTATTAACAAGTAAGAGGCGGGCGCCGTATGCATGCTGGTAAGCAACAAGCTTGTTGCGGAAAAAATCCACATCCACGCCTAGGCCAGCTACGCCCAGAAGTTGGCGATTATCTCCCTCAACGCGCACATTCACGAAGGCCAACGTTTTGGAGGGATCGGCCGGATCGCGATCAATGTTGATTTCCACAGATCGGCCCGAATCGATGAAGCGCTGATACCACTGGTCAGCGCTGGATGCTGGGTTGATGGTTCTCACTAGGCCCGATGGGCCGTAGTACCTCCGACACTTTTCGGACACCAGGAAGGCCGTGGCCACGCCAGTGCTGCGTTGAATGGAGCTGAGGTAGGAGGCGATCTCTCTGGGTTGTTGATCGTCACCAAGCAACAGATCAACCAGCAGGCTGTTGTCGGCAGCAAGCCTGGAGGCCAGCACCGGCTGGCTGATCAAGTTCTCAATGTTGGCTGCAACGGCATCCGATGTGAGAGGCAGGATCTCTGTAACCATCTGACGATCAAACTGTTGGCGCGATCGCAGATAGCTGAAGACAGAAAGGCTGCCAAGGCCGCTTAGTAGGAGCGCTGAAAGCACAACCGCAAAGCGCCGCGACTGCTTGAGATGGGTGTTAGGGATTGTCATCTCAGAAGCCTGTTTCCAATTTTGCGGCTGGTTGTACTTATGATCGTAGTCATGGGCCTCTCTGCTGGCTCAACTGCATTTCTCCCCTGCGCCAGCGAGCCAGCCGTCATTCGCCATGCCCATTGACGCGCTGATCGACCTGTTCGCGGGGTATCTCTACGTGCTGCGTCTGGCCACCGCGTTGATCGGCGGTGCCTTGGCGATTCTGGGCACAGAAGATCTGCTGATCGATCTGATCTACTGGTCGCGCCGGCTGTGGCGATCCGCTGCCGTGTACACCCGCTACCGGGTTGCTGATGAGCAGCTCCTCTTTGGAGTCCCGGAGCAACCCTTGGCCATCCTGGTGCCGGCCTGGCAGGAGGTGGGCGTAATCGGGGCGATGGCTCAGCTGGCCGCCAGCCGTCTCGACTACGAGAACTACCAGATTTTTGTTGGTACGTATCCCAACGACCCCGAGACACAAGCCGATGTGGAGGAGGCCTGCCTGCGGTTCTCCAATGTGCACAAAGTGGTTTGTGCTCTGCCAGGACCCACCAGCAAGGCCGACTGCCTCAATAACATCCTGGAGGCTGTTTTGGCCTTTGAGCGAGAGGCCTCGATCCGCTTTTGCGGCTTCATTCTTCACGATGCTGAGGATGTGATCTCACCGCTGGAGTTGCGGCTGTTCAATCTTCTGGTGGACCGGAAAGATTTGATCCAAGTGCCTGTCTATCCGTTTTTGCATCGCCATTGGTGGAACTTCACGGCCAATCACTATGCCGATGAATTTGCCGAGCTGCATGGCAAGGATGTGCTGGTGCGCGAAGCCCTGGTGGGTCAGGTTCCCAGTGCAGGCGTGGGCACCTGTTTCAGTCGCCGGGCTCTACTGCATCTGTTGGATGAAGGAGAAGGCATCGCCTTCTCCACCCAAAGCCTCACGGAGGATTACGACATCGGCATCCGGCTGCGTCAGGCCGGGATGCGCGAGATTTTTGTGCGTTTCAGCCCGCGTGATCCGGCGCTGGCGCCCTTGCGAGAGCATCGTTTAGGTGTGAGCCGGCGTGAAGGAAAGGTGATCTGCGTGCGCGAAAACTTCCCCGACACACTGGCCACCGCCATTCGCCAGAAGTCGCGATGGATTACCGGGATCGTGTTCCAGGGTGCGCAAACACTGCCATGGACGCGCAACTGGTTGCTGAACTATTTCCTCTGGCGTGATCGTCGCGGAGCGATCAGCAATCTGATTGGCCTGCTGTCGATGCTGCTGGCCCTGCAGCTTGGCTTGGTCTGGTTGGTCAGCGTCGAGCACTGGAGCGCTTGGGATTTCGCCTCTGTGTTGGGTGATAGCCGATTCCTGCACATTCTCTTGGCCTACAACGGCGTGTTGCTGCTGAATCGGATTGCGCAGCGCATCATTTTCACGGGCAGTTTTTATGGCCTCGTGCCGGCCTTGATGGCTGTGCCGCGTATGGTGTGGGCCAATTGGGTGAACTTCTTCGCCAATCTGCGTGCGTTCCGTCAGGTGATGGCTATTGGTGATGCCCGCCGGGTGGCCTGGGATAAAACAACCCATGTATTCCCCAGCGTGGCAGCAACCTCTAGCCGCCAGCCGCTCGGGCAAATCCTGATCACTGAGGGTGCACTCACGGCTTCTCAGCTGCAGCAGGTGTTGGAGCGCAGCGGTCGCCGCCGCATCGGTCGCGCGCTGCTTGAGCAGGGAGCGATCAGCTCGCAGCAGTTGGCTGCTGCACTCGCGGTGCAGCAGGGGCTGGAATGGCGCGATCTCGATCCCTTCAGCTTGGATGCCTCGCTGCTGGAGCGGCTGGGCGAACGGCTGGCGTTCAAATATTCGGTGCTGCCTCTGGCTTTGGAGGACGGCATGCTGGTGCTTGGCCGCGAAAGTGCTGCAAGTGCCGTTGCCGTTGGGGTGATCAGTCGCCAGCTGGGGTTGCCGTGCCGTCAGGTTCTGGTGCCTCAGGGCCGCGTGCAGGTGGGGCTGATGCACGGCTACCGCCCCGGCGATTCCAGTGAGCTGGGACAGGTGCTGCATCAGCTGGCCCAGGACGAGAGCCGTGCGCAGGGGCCGCTCGAGCGCCTCTGCCGCCATCTGATCCTGTTGGGTGATCTCACCGTGGAGCTGGGCCTGCTCAATCAGGCGGTGCTTAGCCAGGCTTTGATCAGCTTCGAGCCGCTGCAGCAACGTCTCGGCGATCATCTCGTGCAGATGGGTTTGCTCAGCGAGGCCAACCTGCAGGTGCTGTTGGCAGAGCAGCAGAAGCAGCGCCAGTTGGGGCTAGAGGCCGTGAGGCTGGGTGTATGAGGCGCCGCTTCTCGCAGGTCATTGGGCTGCCGGCGCTGCTGTTGGTGCTCTGGCAGCCCATGCCAGGCCAGGCCTTTCCAAACTTGCTGCGCGACTGGAAACGCTTCAGCGCCTATCCCCATTTGGCACGCGGCTCCCAGGCGTTGCAGCAGGGGCGCTTCAGTGAAGCCGAACGGGAGGCGCGGCATGTGCTTAACCGCATCGATGCCACCTCCCGCGATGCACGTGTGCTGCTGGCTCAGGCCTTGCTGGCGCAGCGGCGCCACGGCCCTGCCCTCGATGCGCTGCAACCGTTGCCCGGTGCAGCCCTGCGGCGGCAGATCCAGCTAAGTTGGCTCAATCAACCATCGCCCACGCCCGCCTGGCGTGTGGAGCAGTGGCTGAGGCAGAGCGGCTCCGCCAAAGAGCGGGACGCCTTGGCGACGGCCCATGCCGAGCAGCTGCGCCGGCAGTTTGGCGCCGCAGCGGCCTGGCGCTGGCTGCGCTCTCGCGGTGGGGACATCACCTACCGCAGCGGCCTGGCTGAACTGGCCCGCGACTGGCGCTCCGTGGTGGCGGAGCTGTCTCCGCTGGCTGGCATGGGCCGTGGGCTTTCGCCACTGCTGGCGAAGCGGCTTGCCCTGGCGCGCGCCACCTTGAATCCGCCCGCTTTCGTGGCGCCCCCGCAAGCAAAGGGTGCGGTGGCGGTGTGGCGTATCCCTCCCGAACCAGCCCCAACCCTGGATCAACTCAGTTATCGACTGATCGCAGCTGGCAGCCTCTTTGAGGCGCTCACCCTGTTGGAGCAGCGGCTAGGCCTCAGCCCAGGCCAAGCAGCCAGTGCACCGATCGAGGAACCCTTGGCCAGCCGGTTGGTGAACCTTTACGGCCAGGTGCGTCCTCCGGCGGCTCACTGCGTCGAGCGGTTGGCTCCGCGGTTGTCGAGCTCGCTGCGCGGCCAGCTGTATGAGCAGCTGGTGGATCAGGGCTTATGTGATCGCATCCCTGCATTGAGCCGTGATGCCACCCGCGCCGCCTCCGCTGGGGAATGGTTGGCTCGCGGCGAATGCAGCATCACGCAGCGGCCTGGTGAGGCCGTGATCTACCTCGAACGCGCGCTGGAGCAGGGGCGCAGCGATGGCCGCAGCCTGCTGGCTTTTGCCCTGGCGGCCAGCGGTGAGCCTGAGCGGGCCTATCAGCTCTGGAGTGAACTGCCGCCCTCGGAGCGGCAAAACACTGCGGTGCAGGCGGGGATGGCCCAGGTGGCCCTGGAGCTGGAGCGCCCGGACCAAGCCGAAGCGCACTGGTTAGAGCTGCGCGCGCCAGATCGTGATCAGTGGCGCCTGGGAGGGCTGATCGCCCAGGCTCGAGGTGATCTCAAAGCCGCGCACGAGCGCTTTGAGCAGGTGCTGGCCACCAGCCAAGACGGGGCTGATTTCTATCAAGCTGGTTTGATTGCGCGCACCCAGGGGGATCGTGCTCAGGCCCGTCGCTGGTTGCAGAAGGCCACGGAACTGAGCCCAGGCAATGGCGCTTATCTCAGTGATTACGGCTTCACCCTCAGCCAGGACCCGGATCGCCGCATTCGCGATCAGGCCGTGCCGGTGTTGCTCGAGGCGAGCCGAATCAATCCCTCGAACCCGGCGTTGGAACTGGAGCTGGCCAACCGCACCCGTGAGCAGGGCCAGCGGAGCGCCTCCCTGCAACATCTCGGCCGCGCCATTGAGCTGGAACAGGATCCTGCGATCGCGACGGAACCGCTGGAGACGCCAGCCCAGCGGCAACGGATTTATGGGCTCAAACGCAGTTACGAAAGCCTTGCTCGCAATAACAGTTGGCTGATCAATCTCACGGTTGCCCCGGATGGCGCAGCCCAGACTGTGAATGAGGCTTTGATCAACGCCAACAACAATGTTGTGGGCACGGCGATCTATGAACACCGCCTGACCGTGGAGGGGCTGTTTGGTTACGGCCGGCTGATCAGCGCCAACGATGCGCTCAACAATCAAAACCAAACGGCTGGTGGATTGGGAGTGCGCTACGCCCCGATCCGTGGAGTGAATATGAATGTGTTCACCGAGGCCTATCAGGCGCAGCTGGGTCAGCCAAACACTAGTGATCTATTGCTGCGCATCAACGGTTCACTGCTGGATCAGGGCCGTTGGAATGCCGAATGGAAGGAGGACCGGCGGGCTTGGAATGAACGCTCGCTCTATCTCGATGCGGCCTGGTTTGTGAATCAGAACCAAACACTCAGCCTGGCGCGCTACAGCCAGGGTCGAACCTGGCGGGTGGGCCAGGGGTTAGCGCAAACCCTGAGCCCGTATCTGTTGGGTCAGTTTTCCCAACAGAACAGTCAGACCGACTTACGTATTGGCCTCGGCCTGCGCTGGCAGCTGTGGCTGCAGCAGGACCGGTTGCGCGCCTACCGCCGCAAGATCACGGCGCGCGCAGAACTGCAACAGTCGCTAGCGGGTGATCTCTATCGTAATGGCACTGGTGTGGTGCTCAGTCTTCAGGCTGATTTATGAGATCACCGAACGCCTGGTTGTTTTGGCTAGCGAAGCTGTTGCTCAGCGCCGGCATCCTGTTGAGCTCGTCTACGGCACTGCGTGCTGCGCAAACGGTTTTTTATCAGCCCCTCAATCGCGACATCAGCCTGAGCGCTGAACAATGGCGCGGCATCTGGCAGCAGACGCGCGCCCAGGGCTACGACCGGGTGATTGTGCAGTGGAGCGCCTTCGGGGATGAGCGCTTCGATCAGAACAATTGGCTGCTCGAGAGCCTGATCGAAGCCCATCGCCAGGGGCTCAGCCTTGTGATTGGTCTGGCCGCCGATCCTGCCTATTTCCAGACTGTGCTGCAGCCCGGCTGGAAGGAGAGCTTGGGCGATTACTGGGCCAGCCTGCTGCGCCAATCCCTGGCGCAGCAGCAACGGCTTCAGCCGCTGTTTGAGCAGAAGCAACTGCCCGTGGAGGGTTGGTACTTACCGGCAGAGCTCTCCGATCGCTTGTTTGCCGAACGCAAGCGACGCCTGCAAACGCGCGATCAACTGGTGCTGTTGGCAGAACGGTTGAACCGGCCGTTGCACGTGAGCGCCTACAGCAATGGCCAGCTATCTCCCCAGGCCAACGCCGCTTGGCTGAGTAGCCTTGAGCAGGCCGGCCTCCAGGTGTGGTGGCAAGACGGCGAGGGCATTCACGAACTTCCTCCCCCTGCGCGCCAGGCCTATCTGCAGGCCTTGCCCTGTGCAATCGGAGTGGTGCGGGAAGCCTTCCGCCAGGTCTCTGCGCCAGGCGCCCCCTTCGCTGCGGTGTCCGCCCCACCGCAACCCCCGGTGCCCTGCCATCCCGACGCCGTGTTTGAACTGCGCTATCTGCCCTGGGCAGGCCCGTTGCTCACTCCTCGCTGAGCACCTGCAGCCGGTTGCCATCGCGCCCCATCACAAGCACTGCTGCGCCGGGCGGGAGGGTGCGCTCCGGCTCGAGGTTGGTCGCCGCCCAGCTCTGGCCCTGCCAGCGCACCCGCCCGCTGGGTTCGTTGCTGCTGAAGCCGCTGATCACGGTGGCCTGCTCGCTGGCGCCACTGGCTGGAATCGAGCGCTCCCGGCGCCGCGACCAGCGCTGCAGCAGCGCCAGCAACCCCGCCGTGGCTGCTGCGAACAGCAGCAGCTGGCCGGCCAGCACCAGCCCCGGCAGCACCGCCGTGAGCACCGACAACGCCAAGGCCGCTAGTGCCGCCGCCAGCAGCCCATCGAATTCAGCCCCGAGCCATTCCGCTGCCAATAGAGCCAGGCCCAGCAGAAACCAGATCAGTGGAGCTGGAACCATGGCTGGTGGAGCAACTCGCTCATGCTGCCTAGCTTGAGGCCAGCGCGCCTGACTGCCTGTGGAAACCCTGTTCGGTCTGCCGGCCCTGGCGGTGATTGCCTTTCTTGGCATCAACGGTGTGAAGGTCACCAGCGGCGGTCAGTCGCGCCTGGTGGAGCGGCTCGGCAAATACGACCGCCAACTGCAGCCCGGGCTCTCGTTTGTGCTGCCGGTGGTGGAGCGCGTGGTGAGCCATGAATCGCTGAAGGAGCGGGTGCTCGATATCCCGCCTCAGCAGTGCATCACGCGCGACAACGTGGCGATTGAGGTGGATGCCGTTGTGTATTGGCAGCTGCTGGAGCATTCCCGCGCCTATTACGCCGTGGACAACCTCCAGGCGGCGATGGTGAATCTGGTGCTCACCCAGATCCGCGCGGAGATGGGCAAGCTCGATCTCGATCAAACCTTCACCACCCGCCAGGAGGTGAATGAAGCTCTGCTGCGCGAGCTCGATCAGGCCACCGATCCCTGGGGCGTGAAGGTGACCCGCGTTGAACTGCGCGACATCCAGCCTTCCCGCGGCGTGCAGCAGGCGATGGAGCAGCAGATGACCGCCGAACGCGAAAAGCGTGCTGCAATTCTGCGCTCCGAAGGCGAGCGCGAGTCGCAGCTCAATGCCGCCCGCGGCCGTGCCGAAGCCTTGGTGCTGGATGCCAAGGCCAAGCAGGAAGCGCTGTTGCTGGAAGCTGAAGCTCAGGCAAAGCAACAGGAACTCTTGGCCCAGGCCCGCGCTGATGCCGCCACCCGGCTGGCCACGGTGATGCAATCCCACCCGCAGGCTTCTGAAGCGATCCGCTTGCTGTTGGCAGGCGACTGGATGGCCATGGGCGAATCCATGGCCAACGCCCCTGCCGGCAGCGTGCTGATGGTGGATCCTCAGAGCCCCGCGGCACTGCTCACGGCCCTGCGTGAACTGCAGAAGCCGCAGGGTTGAGGCCTACTGCCGCTGTTGCTCCTGCCAGCGGGCGTAGAGATCGGGGCGTCGCTGCTGGGTGCGCTCTTGCTGCTGTTGAGCGCGCCAGCGGGCGATGGCGCCGTGGTCGCCGCTGCGCAGCACATCGGGCACGGTGAGACCACGGAAGTCCGCCGGCCGGGTGTAGTGGGGGTGCTCCAGCAGCAGGGCGCTGTGGCTCTCGTCTTCCAGGCATGCCTCGGTCCCCACGGTGCCGGGTAGCAAGCGCACCACGCCGTTGATGATCGTCATCGCTGGCAGTTCGCCGCCGGTGAGCACGAAATCTCCGATCGACACCTCTTCATCGGCCAGGGCGCGGATGCGCTCGTCGAAGCCTTCGTAGTGGCCGCAGAGAAACACCAATTGGTCGTAGTCGTCGGCCCAGCGGCGGAGGTCCGCCTGCTCGAGCGGTTTCCCCTGGGGGCTCATCAGCAGCACCCGCCGGCGCTGCAGCACCGGAATCGCTTCCACGGCGGCGTACACCGGCTCGGGTTTGAGCACCATGCCGGCGCCGCCGCCGTAGGGCTCATCGTCCACCTTGCGGTATCGATCGGTGGCGTAATCGCGCGGGTTATGCACGTGCAGTTCGGCTCGCCCGGCTGCGAAGGCGCGGCCGATCACCCCGAGGCCCTGCAGCGGCGCGAATGCCTCCGGGGCCAGGCTCACCACATCAAGGCGCATGGCGGTGGGTTGCGAATCGCTCAAGCGGCTGGGGTCGCCGGTTTGCTCACTCGGCGGATTTCCGAGCTGAAGCTGGCCCGGCCCGGGGTGCCGTCGGCCGGCTGCTCAATCGTGGAGCGCAGGCGCAGGTTGGGCTTGTTGAACCAGATGCGCTCGCGCAGCTCAGCGTCGTTCTGCTCGCTCACCAGCTCGAGGCTGCCATCGGGCCAGAGGGTCCAGCTGCCCTGCTGATCACCCGCGGTGAAGCTGCCATCGGCCGCAAACAGGAGCTGCCGCGGCGTCTGATCCTTCGGGCCCACGCTGATGCCACCTGGTTGCCTGCTGTCCGAGGGTTCCACGTAGCGCACCACCAGCTCGCCCCGTTCGCTGCTGTGCCATTCATCGCCCTCTCCCGCATCGGCCTCGCTTCCAAGCTGGAAGCGTGAACGCAGGGTCATCCACTCGCCTTCGCAGAAGCGCAGGAAGGCCTCGATGGTGGCGGGGGGAAAGGTGGCGGGATCGCTCATCGGGGGATTCTCTCAGTTCTCTTTGCCGCCCACCCAGTGCACCGCGGGCCCGTATCGCTCCAGCGTGCGATCAGCCGTGAGCAGGGTGCGCTCGCTGCTGATGGCCTGAGCGACCAACAAACGATCAAAGGGGTCGCGATGGACCCAGGGCAGATGCTGCACCGCAAGGCAGTGCTCGGCTTCAATGCCCAGCTCTTGGAATCCTTCACGTAGGAGGCCCTGTCGCAGTTGGCTGGCATCAACAGTGAATCCCGCTTTGCCGAGTGACGTTTTGATCGCTACCTCCCAGAGGCTTGCCACGCTGAAGCAGAAAGGATCCTTCCGATCTTCGAGGTCCTTGGCCAACGCTGGAGGCAATCACTCGGGTGCTGCGGCTAGCCACAACAGAAGTTGGGTGTCGAGCAGGGGTGCGCTTGCGTGGGGCAATCTGCTCACCCAAACATCGAGTCGATCTCGGCGTTGAAGCCAGCCTTGAGATCGGTGCTCAGCTGTGCGCTGCCCCGTAAGAAACCAAGTTGGCGACGGCGAGGCGTTTCGGTGATCGGAACCAGCCGGACCAGTGCTTTGCCTGCGCGCGATCACCACGTCTTCCCCATCGAGCGCTTGCTCCAAGTAGCGCGAGAGATGCGTCTTGGCGTCGTGGAGATTCACCTGCATAGATACATGCTTAGCCACCTTTGCGGCTAAGTCGATATGGGTTCCGGTTTTGAGCGGGGCGATCAGCTGTCCCCCCGGTAGCCCAGTTCCGCCAGGCGCGAAGCGCTGCGCCGCCAGTTGGGCACCACTTTCACGAACAGCTCCAGATACACCGGGCCGTTGATCAGCTTCTGCATCTGTTGACGGGCGCCGCTGCCGATCTCGCGGAGCATCCGGCCGCCTTTGCCGATCAGGATTCCCTTCTGGCTGTTGCGCTCCACGAACACTGTGGCCAGCACGGCCGTGCGCGGGCCGTCATCCACGATCCGCTCGATCTGCACGGCCACGGAGTGGGGCACTTCTTCGCGGGTGTGTTGCAGCACCTGTTCGCGGATCAGTTCCGCCAGTAGTAGTTGCTCCGGCTGATCGCTCACCGCATCGGGTGGATAGAGGTGAGGCCCTTCCGGCAGTGCGGCGGAGAGGGCGCTGACCAGCGCTTCGGTGCCGTCGCCGGTGAGGGCGCTCACCGGATGCAGGGGCCAGTCGGGCACCAGCTCGCGGTAGCTGGCTTCCAGTTCGATCGCCTGGGCTGGATCCACCAGGTCGTACTTGTTGAGGGCCACGTGCACGGGGGCGCGCGCGTGGCTCAGCAGTTCCACGATGAAACCGTCCCCCCGGCCGGCGGGTTGGCTGCCATCCACCAGCAGCAGCACCAGATCCACCTCGCCGATGGCACCGCGGGCGGTCTGCACCAGGCGCTCACCCAGCAGGTGATGAGGTTTGTGGATGCCGGGCGTGTCCACCAACACCAGCTGGGCTTCGGGGGTGGTGAGGATGGCGCGCAGGCGGTTGCGGGTGGTTTGGGCGATGGGGGAGGTGATCGCCACCTTCTCACCCACCAATTGATTGAGCAGGGTGGACTTGCCCACGTTGGGCCGCCCCACCAGGGCGACAAAGCCGGAGCGAAAGCCTTCGGGGCTATCCCCCAGCTGGAAGCCACCCGCCATCGCTTCGGCCGGCAGGTCGCTCAGATCCGGAAACGGTGGCAGCGGGTCGGTGGGGTGGCTTGGTTCCATAACGTCACCATGGCAGCCCGACGTTCATTTGGGTCCCCGCGCTGATGACCGAGAACACCGACAGCACACCGCTTCAGCCCACCTTCCAGCAGGCCATGGAGATCACGGCCCAATGGTTGGGGCTCTGGGAGAACGGCGAGCTCAGTGATGAGGTGCTCGGCGATCGCGTGGCTGAGATGGTGGCCAGCCGCGATGGGGCCCGCGGCTTTTTCGTGGTGTCGCTGGCGGGCGACTCGCCGCTGATGGATCGCCTGCCGGATCCGGTGGTCTTAGCGCTGCGACAGGCCGGCGATGGCGTGGTGGATCTGAGCGTGCGCAATCTCGCGATGAGCACCGCGATGGCCCTTCACCACCAGCGCAACGGTGATGCCGGCCAGCAGGGCGGATCCGAGCGGGTGCAGTTGCGCTGCACCGAGCTGCTGCGTCTGCTGGAGCCAGGTGCTGTGAAGGAGCGCCTTGAAACGTTGCTCGAGGCCACATCCGGCCGCGGCGACGATGTCGTTTTCCTCGATCGCTGGGGCTACGACGCCGACCAGCGCGCCGCCATCGCGGATGCGGTGCTGGCTGTGGCTGAAGGCTGACCCCAGCCCCACAAGGGTCGATACCGCCAACAAAAAAAGCACCCCACTGGGGTGCTTTGGGCTGGAATCAGCTCTTGTTGGCACGGATGGGACAGCAGCCCGTGCCGACTGAATCAGTCGCGGCGGCCGCCGCCGTTGAGGGCGATCACCAGGCGCAAGATGAAGATGAACAGGTTGATGTAGGTGAGGTACATGCCCAGAGCGCCGGCCAGGTACTGGTCGTCGCTGTAGGTGCGGGGCATCGTGTAGAAGTCGACGAAGGCAGCGCCCACGAAGATCACGGTGCCGAAGCCGGCGATCAGAAGCTCCATGCCGCCCATGCCGAAGCCGGGCACAAAGATGCCGCCCACGATCTGCACGAGCATGGCGATCACCAGGCCGATGATGCCTAGGCCGACCACGCCGCTCAGGGCCTGACCGACGCTGTCGCTCATGCGACGGCCCATCACCGAGGCAGCCACAAAGGTGATGCCCGTGGCGAGTGCCGCCGTACCGATGGCGCCGATGCCCGCGGTGCCGATGGCCATGGCCACCAGGCCGCTGAGGGTGTAGCCGGTGATCAGGCTGTAGGCGGCCAGCAGCGGCAGGGCCGTGCTGTTGTTGCCCTTCATGGCCACGTTCTGGGCCGCGAAGAAGAGGATGAAGTTGCCGATCAACGCCACCCAGAACAGGGGCATGAACAGCGCCGGGTTGCTGGCCATCAGGGCCAGACCGCCCATCACGCCACCGGCGGTGAGCACCATGCCGCCGCCCACGTAGGGCAGGGCCTTGTTGACCACATTGGGGCCCACCAGCGCGCTCGATTGAGCCTCGCGGATGGCCTCCTGGAAATTGCTGCTGGCCGGCATGGCTCAGAGAGAAGACTGAGCACATCCTGCCAGCGTTGTCCAGGTTGCGTTGGGGTTCTGGGTGTGGATCCCCCTATCGCGGAGCATTGCCGCGTAGCTCGCGCCTCTGGGGCCATAGCAGCACCACCAACACCGCCACGGCAGTGCCGATGCAGGATTCAGCAAAACGCAGCAGGGCGTTGAGCCCAGGGTTGAGGGCTGGACTGAGGCTGGCCGTCACCATCACCACCAACACGGTGATGGCGGCCAGACGGCCATGGCTGGGGATGTTGATGGCACCGCAGATCACGCCCGTGGCGAAGATCGCGGCCGCCATGCCGATCGGGTGGAAAGGCAGCAACGAGAGATACACCGCGCTGGTGGTGGCACCGATCGCTGTGCCCAGCACCCGCAGGGAGGCGGATTTGCGGGTGTCTTCTCGGGTGAGCTGGGTCACCACTACCGCGGAGATGGCCGACCACAGGGCCCCGATCTTGGGCAGATAGCCGGGAAACAGGCTGGTGAATCCGAATCCGATTAGATAGGCCAGCAGAGCGGCCAAAGCGATCTGGGCTGGGATCAGCAGCCGTTCAGGGCGAGATGGGCGTGTCGTCATGGATGGCGGCGGCGCTCGGTGTCGCGGTTGGCGTAGGCCGTGACGAGCCGCTGCACCAGCGGATGGCGCACCACATCGGCGGCGGTGAGCCTGCAGATGGCTACCCCCTCCACGCCTTCGAGCACCTGGGCGGCTTCAATCAGGCCGCTGAGCTGGCCGTGGGGCAGATCGATCTGGGTGGGGTCACCGGTCACCACCATGCGGGAACCTTCGCCGAGGCGGGTGAGCACCATGCGCATCTGGGCTGTGGTGGTGTTCTGGGCCTCGTCGAGGATCACGAAGGCATCGGCCAGGGTGCGGCCGCGCATGTAGGCCAGCGGCGCCACCTCGATCACATTCTTTTCGATCAAGGCGGCCGTGCGCTCCTGGCCCAGCAGGGTGTGGAGCGCGTCGTAGAGGGGGCGCAGATAGGGATCCACCTTCTGCTGCAGATCGCCCGGCAGAAAGCCGAGCCGCTCGCCGGCTTCCACGGCGGGGCGGGTGAGGATCAGCCGCTCCACACGCCGCTCCTGCAGGGCGCGCACGGCCTGCACCGCAGCCAGGAAGGTTTTGCCGGTGCCGGCAGGGCCGAGGGCCAGGGTGAGGTCGTGGCGCTCGATCGCCTCCACGTAGGCCTTTTGCTTCAGCGTGCGCGGACGCAGCAGCTTGCCGCTCTGGCTGCGGGCCAGCACTTGCTTGCCCAGTTGCTGGTGCTCCTCGCCGCGGCCGGTATCCAGGGCGGTGAGGGCGGTTTGCACATCCACCTGGGTGATCGCCTGGCCCTCCTGCCAGAGGGGGCGAAGCAGTTCCACCAGGCCAGCGGCTCGCTCCAGCTGATTGGGGCGGCCGCGCAAGTGCAATGACAAACCCCGCAGCACCAACGAAGCACCAGTCAGGGCTTCGAGGCGATGCAGGGTGGTTTCAGCCTCCCCAGCCAACGCCATAGCGGCGTCTTGGTCGGGGAGATCGATCGTGAAGGTGGTGAGGGTGTCAGCCCCGGACATGGGGGCTCAGCCTCAGGCTTCGGCGGCGTCTTCGGCGGGGGCTTCTGCGGCAGCGGCAGCTTCAGCAGCCTTGGCTTCGGCGGCTTCCTTGGCGGCCTGCTTAGCAGCAGCGTCGCGGGCAGCAGCTTGCTTCTTCTGGCCGATCACCACGGAAGGACGCACCTTCTTCTCAACCAGACCGCCGCGCTCGAGCAGGGTGAGCACGCTGTCGGTGGGCTGAGCACCCTGTGCCAGACGGGCACGGATGGCTTCGGTGTCGAGACGGGTCTCTTTGGTGCGGGGGTTGTAGAAGCCCAGCTCCTCGAGGGGGCGACCGTCGCGGCGGGAGGTGCTGTTGCAGGCCACGAGGCGGAAGCTCGCTTCCCGCTTCTTACCGAACCGCTTCAGGCGGAGCTTGATCATCGTGGCCTTGCCTTGCTGACTGGATAAGGGGTGCGTGATCCGTTGGGAGGCGGAATCGCGCGCCAAACGACCACAATACTCTTCGGGGTGAACCCCCTCAGAGCTCCCCGAAGCCTTTGCGCTTCTTGGCCGGTTTGGGCGCTTTGGGCATGCCGCCGCCGCCACGGCCCGGGCCACCCATTCCGGGCATGCCGCCCATCCCAGGCATCCCGGGAAAGCCACCGCCCATCCCAGGGAAGCCGCCCATGCCGGGCATGCCGCCACCGCGCGTCATCTGCTGCATGAAGCCGCGCATCTGCTGGAAGTTCTGGAGCACCTTGTCCACATCCGCCGAGGTGTGACCGCTGCCACTGGCGATGCGGCGCCGGCGGGAGGGGTTGGCGGCCAGCAGATCCGGATCGCGCCGCTCGGCCTCGGTCATCGAGCTGATCATCGCCTCGATCTTCTTGAGCTGCTCCTCGCCCTGCTTGAGCATGCCGTCGTCGATCTTGTTCATGCCGGGGATCAGCTTCATCAGGCCCCCGAGCGAACCCATGCGCTTGATCAGGCGCATCTGCTGCACGAAGTCCGAGAAGTCGAAGGTGGCTTCCTGGAGCTTCTGCTGCATCTTGGCCACATCGGCCAGCTCCACCTCCTTCTGGGCCTTCTCCACCAGGGTGAGCACGTCGCCCATGCCGAGGATGCGACTGGCCATCCGCTCGGGGTGGAAGGGCTGCAGCGCCTCCACCTTCTCGCCGGTGCCGATGAACTTGATCGGCGCGCCACTCACCTTGCGGATCGAGAGGGCGGCGCCACCACGGGAGTCGCCGTCGAGCTTAGTGAGCACGGCGCCCGTGATGCCCACTTGATCGTGGAAGGCGCGGGTGAGTTCGGCGGCCTCCTGGCCGATCATCGAATCCACCACCAGCAGCACCTCATCGGGGCTGCAGGCCTCCCGGATCCGCACCATCTCCTCCATCATCGACTCGTCGATCTGGAGGCGACCGGCGGTGTCCACCAGCACCGTGTCGAAGCCTTCGGCCTTGGCCTTTTCGATGCCGGCGGCGGCGATCGCTTCCGGCTTGGCGTCAGTGCCGAGGCTGAATACCTCCACGCCGATCTGCCCGCCCAGCGTTTTCAGCTGATCGATGGCCGCAGGGCGATACACGTCGGCGCCCACCAGCAGCGCCTTGCGGCCTTGTTCCTTGAGGTGCAGGCCGAGCTTGGCGGTGGCGGTGGTTTTACCGGCGCCCTGCAGGCCGGCCATCAGCACCACGGAGGGCTCGCCCGGTTTGCCGCCCGCAGCAAGAGGGGCATTTTCGCCGCCCATGGTGTCCACGAGCTGCTCGTGCACCACCTGGATGAACTTCTGATCCGGGCTGATGCCGCGCACCACTTCGGTGCCGAGGGCCTTCTTGCGGACTTCGTCCACAAAGTCCTTCACCACCGGCAGGCTTACGTCGGCCTCCAGCAGGGCCCGGCGCACCTCCTTCAGGGCGCCGTCCACATTGCTTTCGCTGATCGAGCCCTGGCCGCGCAGGTTCTTGACCGCGTCTTCAAACCGCTGGGAAAGCTCGTCGAACATCAGATACGCAGGCGGCTGGGGGCTGGCGGCAACAGCCGCAGATGGCGCGATCGTAAAAAGGCGCCGCCCTCAGCCCGGTTTGAAGGCCGCCAGCAGCCAGCGTTCACCGTCGCGGGCAAACACATAGGTATTGGTGAGGCTGGTGGCGGGGGTTTGGTTCAGCACCGCGCCACTGCTGCTGCGGCGCTCATCGCTGTAGCGCAGCGTCACCTGAGCGGCGATGCGGTTGGGGCTGCGCTCACTCACGCTGAAGCTCTCCACGCTTGCTTTCACCGTTTCGGTGGCGCCGGCGCTGCGGTTGGCTTGCTCTTGGCGCTGCAGCAGCGCCACCTGGGAGCTGCGGGCGAGATCGGTGAGGGGCAGCGGTGCATTGCCTCCGGCCAGCACGGCGGCCTTGGCCTCCAGCCAGGCTTCCAGCAACTCCTGCAGTTGCGTTTCGCTCGGATCGGCGGCGGCGAGGGGGAAGCTTGGAGCCACTGATGCCGGAGGCGTTGGCGGCGCTGCGGGCGGTTGGGCTTGTTCGGCCGGCTGCACCGGCAAGGGCTGCGCCGGTTGGGTGCGGGGCCGCAGCAACAGCCAACCGCCCAGGGCGATCACCACCACAGCAGCACCGGCGCTGGGCAGGGCCCAGCGGGGAAGGTCCGCCAGGGCGGGCATGGCCGGCAGCTGCAGGTTCGGCAGGCGCCACTGGGGGCCATCCCAGAGGTCGTCGTCCGCTTCGGTGGCAGCAGCGTCGAGAGCAGCGGGGTCCTGGCTGGTCGGCGTGGGCTCGAGGCTGAAATCTGGCCAGGCGGGCAGCTCCTGGGCCGTGTCGGCTGCTGCCGGTGCGGGCTCGGGGGCAGCGCTGCTGGTGAGCCGGCCGCGGATGCGGTCCTGTTGCTCCACGTAGGCCTGCACATCGCGATCGGCGAACCAGGCCTCCAGGTCGGCATCGGCGTCGATGTCGCGGAAGCCAGGCAGCACCTCACGGCTCAGCCAGTCGCGGCAGTAGGCGCACAGGCGTGCCAGGGGATCGTCGCTTTGCTCGTGGGCCCATTGGCGCAGGGCTTCATCGGCGCCGGCATCGAACAGGGTCTGGGCTTGTTCCACCTGGCCAAGCAGCAGCTGCTGGCAGGCCAGGAACACGTCCATGCCGGGCTGGCCGCCCGCTTGCAGGCGCTGGAAGCCGGCATGGATGCGCTCCGGTTTGCGCTGCACGAAGCCTGAGGCCGTGAGGGCGAAGCTGGCGAGGAAATCAGCGGTGGCTGAGCCGGCCTCCGCCCAGCGGCTGAACAGATCCACCTGCTCCTGCACCGTCAGGAACTGGCGGATCTGTTTGAAGAAGGGTTGGAATTCGTCCTGGGGGAAGTCGGCATCGAGCTCGCCTTCCAGGCCACCGCGCTGCAACACCAGTTGCTCCAGCAGCCGGATCCCTTCCTGGCGAGCGGTGAGCGCCGAGAGGTCGCGGCTGATCAGATCAAGTACCCGGTAGGGCAACAGCAGCTTGAGCTCGCGCTCGAGCTGGCGTCGCTGCTCAGGCAACTGCCCCATGCGCTGCAACAGCTGCAGACCCTGCTGCAGGGTCCGGGCCGCGGCTTCGTAGCGGCGTTGGTTGCGGAAATCAGCGGCGGCGGCCTGGCAGGCCAAGCCGGCTAACAGGGTGAGGTCGGCTTCACGGCTGCTGCCCAGGGCTGGGGCCTGGGGTGGTTGGAGGCCGCGGCTGGCGGCTTCAAAGGTTTCCTGGGCCTGGCCGGCTTCCATCAGCAGCAGCAGGCCGCCTACCTCGCGTGATGGCGGAATTTCGAGGGCGGCAATCGCGCCTTCACCCGTGTCGGCGATGGCGGTGAGTTCACGCTCGTAGCTCTGGCGGCGTTCCTCATCGCTGAGCAGCTTAGCGCTGGCCTGTAGCAGTTCGGCCCGCGCCTGCAGCGTGTCGATGGTGAAGCCTTGATCCGGCGCGCGATCCAAGCGTTGCTGCAGGGTGCGCAGCACGGTTTCACTGTCGGTGGTAGCGCTCACCCCGAGCAGACGGAAATGGTCGATCGGCAGTTCCAATCCGCCCGGTTCGCTTGGGCGTGACTGTAGTCAGGGTCTGAGGTTTTGGCCTCATCCCGCACACCGTTCGGTGATGGACCCCGTACAGTCGCCTCAGCATCAGTAGTGGCCGGACAGCCGGAAACCGCGCATGACACAGGCAGATCTCGGCCAGAGCCTCGCCAGCAACGGAGCTCCAGCCTGCTCCGCTGATGTGAATGCGGTGGGCCTGCACGCTGAGCGTCTGCTCAATCTCTATCCCTCCACGCCCGCTGTGGTGAGTCGCGAGGAGGGCCTGATGCTCTATCGCGACATGACCCTGGGTCGGCGCTTTGAAGACAAGTGCGCCGAGATGTATTACCGGGGCAAGATGTTCGGCTTCGTGCACCTCTACAACGGCCAGGAAGCCGTGAGCACGGGCGTGATCAAGGCGATGAAGATGCAGTACGACTGGTTCTGCAGCACTTATCGCGATCACGTGCACGCCCTCAGCTGTGGCGTGCCTGCCCGTGAGGTGATGAGCGAGCTGTTCGGCAAGGAAACCGGCTGCAGCAAGGGTCGTGGCGGCTCGATGCACCTGTTCTCCAAGGAGCACCACCTTCTGGGTGGTTACGCCTTTATCGGTGAGGGCATTCCGGTGGCTCTCGGCGCCGCCTTCACCAGCCGCTACAAGCGTGATGCGCTGGGCGATGCCAGCAGCGATGCGGTGACGGCCGCCTTCTTCGGCGATGGCACCTGCAACATCGGTCAGTTCTATGAGTGCCTGAACATGGCGGCGCTCTGGAAGCTGCCGATCCTCTTTGTGGTGGAGAACAACAAGTGGGCCATCGGCATGGACCACAACCGCGCCACCAGCGACCCCGAGATCTGGCGTAAAGCCGCCGCCTTCGGCATGGCTGGTGAAGAGGTGGATGGCATGGATGTGCTGGCGGTTCGTGGTGCAGCCCAGCGCGCCATCGAGCGCGCCCGCGCCGGCGAAGGCCCCACCCTGCTGGAGTGCCTCACCTACCGCTTCCGCGGCCACTCCCTCGCCGACCCCGACGAGCTGCGCGCCGAAGCGGAGAAGGAGTTCTGGGCGCAGCGCGATCCGATCAAGCGCCTGGCAGCTCACCTGATCGAGCACAACCTGGCCAATGCTGAAGAGCTCAAGGGCATCGACAAGGAGATCGATGCGGTGGTGGCCGACTGCGTGGAATTCGCCTTGGCCGCACCCGAGCCCAAGCCTGAAGAGCTCACCCGCTACATCTGGGCGGAAGACTGAAGCCAGCGCGCCCAGCGCTATTCACAACTCAGAGGCCGTGCAATCGGGCCTGCTCTTTCGCTGCCCTGAATACCAACGCGTGGCGCTGCACCAGCGGGATGAGATCGTCGTAGCCGCCGCCAATCACGGTGGCTACGGGTATTGAGCGGCGCAGGCAGGCATCGAGTACCAGCCGATCACGGTTGAGCAACCCTTCGTTGCTGAGGTTGAGGCGACCTAAACGGTCGTGGCGGTGTGGATCCACGCCGGCGTTGTAGAGCACCAGATCGGGCTTCACCTGATCCAGCAGGTTGGGGATCAGATCGCCAATGGCGAGGAGGTAGTCGTCGTCTTCCAGGCCATCGTCGAGAGGGAGGTCGATATCGCTGCTTTGTTTGCGCAGCGGGAAGTTGCTTTGGCAGTGGGCGGAGAAGGTGAACACCTGTGGCTCCTCGGCAAAGATCGCAGCCGTGGCATCGCCCTGGTGCACGTCGAGATCGATCACCATCAGTTGCTGAACCAGCCCCTCCGTCAGCAGCACCCGAGATGCCACGGCGCAGTCGTTGAAGATGCAGAAGCCGCTGCCGTGGTCGGGGTAAGCGTGATGGGTGCCGCCGGCTAAATGGCAGGCCAGTCCGTGCTGGAGCGCCAGCCGCGCCGTGAGCACGGTGCCCCCCACCGCCAGCCAGGTGCGCTGCACCAGCGGTGTGGTGGCTGGTAGCCCGATGCGCCGCTGCTCGGAAGCGGTGAGCTCGCCGCGAGCAAAGGCGTGGTGGTAGCTCCGCTCATGCACCAGTTCCAGCCAGCGGCGCGGTGCCGGCAGGGGTTTCACAAACTGATCAGCTCTCGCTAGCCCTTGCTCCTGCAACAGCTGATGCAGCAAGCGAAACTTCGCCATCGGAAAGCGATGGCTACTGGGCAGCGGCGCCGAATAGGCCGGGTGGTAGATGAACGGGGGTCTCAGGGCGCGGTCGGCTACTCCAGGCTGTCTAGAACAGCGCGACGATCAATAGCTGGGCGCTCGCGGCTGAGTGGTTTCAGCGACCGCCTGTGAAGGCCAGGTGGCTGAAGCCCCACCACATCACCACAAACACGCCCACAAGGGAGGCCAGGGTGGCAATGGTTTGCAGGGCATTGGTATCGCCTTCCAACCAGCGTCTGTAGGCGCGGCTCGCGGCAGGAACCAGTAGCCATGAGGTGGCTGCAACGCAGAGGGTGTTGCTGACCAGCATCAAAGTGGCGCCGGATGCTTTGGGGAAAAGATCGTGAAGGATCGGGGTGAGCAACATCGCTGTTGGGTACAGCGTGAGCAACACCATGAGGTTCACTTTCCACGTGGGTACCGGGCGACGAATACGGCCGGAGAGCCAACGGCCGTAGCCAATCCAGTTGGCTCTGCCCTTGAATTGAAATCCGGTTTCTTCCTCTTCCTGAATCAGCAAGCGCCGGCGCTCCGGGTCGTCGAGCCAGCTCATGCATTGCTGAGGATGATTGAACCGCATCGTGGTGCGGAACACATACTGATCGGGTCGTTCTTCAACCAGCTGGCGCTCAAGACTGATAAACCCTTCTCGCTGGCTCGCCATCTGCTTCATTCGGTCGCTGAAGCGGTAGTAGCGATCCAGGTATCTCGGATCGATGTGTTGTTCGAATTGATACTCGAATGACCCTGCAGTTCCGTTCATGGGATGATCGGATCCTTGAGGTTGAGCAAGTCTCGGCGCACCATGGCATGTACGCCTTTGTTCTGGTTTACGAGTTGGGTGATGCGGATATCGCAGGCAAGGCTTGAGAAGATATAAGCCTGTTCGCGGCTCCAGCCGGTCAGCGAAGTCAGCCAATCGAGCATGCGATGGGAGGCCTGCCGAGCCGCTTCGTCGAGGTCTGTATCGAAGCCCATCGTGATCAGGTGGGTGGGCGTTAGGGCCCGCGGAGCATCCAGCGTGCGCCCTGGGTGAAGGATCAACTGGAAGCTGCCATCCATGCAGGTTTCCAGGGCTGTGACATCCATCTCACCATCCCCCTGAACGGCATGGCCATCGCCTGCTGAGAAGAGCGCGCCTTCCGTAAAGACCGGTAGGAAGAGCGATGTGCCTGCGATCAGCTCCTTGTTGTCGATGTTGCCGCCAAATTCACGTGGGGGAACCGATGACACGCGTCCCCATTCCGGTGGTGGTGCGGTAGCCAGGACGCCGAAGAATGGTTGCAGCGGTACGTCGATTCCCCACGGCAAACGGGTGATGCCACGGCCACGATCGATGGGAAAGGTGTTCTGGCGGGGTTGATGAAACTCATCGGGAAGGGTCCCCCGGCCTGGTCGGATCAGGTTGTAACCCCAGTCGGCACCTAGGCGGATGTCCTCAATGCACACTTCCAGGCAATCGCCGGGTTGAGCCCCTTCAACAGCGATCGGCCCGGTCAGGATGTGGGGCCCATCCATCGGCATCACGCTTTCGATGATGTCGCGATGGGCTGGGGCCACGATCGAGAGGTCGCCGCCCAAGTCGGCGCGGCCACCCGAGAAGGTTTCGATCTCGATGTAATCCCCTGAACGCACCTGCATGCGAGGTTCGAGATCGGCCTGCAGGTGGCCCCAGTGAACCGTGGCTGGTGTGGCTTTGAGGCTGTGTCTCACAGGCTGCTGGGCATTCTGCGGGTGAGGTGCCGCAGCTTGCGTAGGGCTTTGAGTTCCACCTGGCGCACCCGCTCGCGCGAGACGTCGAGCATGCGGCCGATCTCGGCCAGGGTGTGGCGCTCTTCGCCTTCGAGGCCAAAGCGCAGCTCAAGCACCTGACGCTCCTGCTCGGTGAGGTGGCTGAGCCAGCGGCCCAGTTGCTCGTGGTGCATGCCGCGCTCCACCTGATCGAGCGGCTCGGCATGGCTGTTGTCGGCGATCAGATCACCCAGGAAGCTGCGGCCTTCTTCGCCGTTCACCGGTGCATCCAGGCTGGAGGTGGTGAGGGCCTGGCGCAGCAGCGAATCCAGCTCATCGATGGGCATGTCCATCGCTTCGGCGATCTCCTTGCGGCTGGGCATGGCGCCGAGCTTGTGGGCTAGATCCAGGCTCACCTTGCGGATGGCGGTGAGGCGCTCGGAGAGGTGCACCGGCAGGCGGATCGTGCGCGACTGGCAGGCGATGGCGCGGGTCATGCTCTGGCGGATCCACCAGAAGGCATAGGTGGAGAACTTGTAGCCCCGGGTGGGGTCGAACTTCTCAACGGCCCGCTCGAGGCCAAGGGAACCTTCCTGAATTAGATCGAGCAGTTCTAGACCCTTGCCTTGATATTTCTTGGCAACGCTCACCACCAAGCGCAGGTTGGCTTTCATCATCCGTTCTTTGGAACGGCGGCCGACGCGGATAGTTTTCTTCTGCTGATCGGTATAACCGCTCTCGGGTTCCTCTTCGGTGAGGCGCATCATCGCCTGCACCTGATTGCCGAGCTCAATTTCTTCTGCTGGGGTTAACAGCGGAACGCGGCCAATGGTGGAGAGATACCAACTAATTGGGTCACTGCCTCGGCGGCGACTGGCGCCCCCCGGCGAAAGTCCGGATGCCGTCATGAACCCAGTCCTGGAAGTGGGGCAAATCTCCTATGGGTTCTGCGAAAATCAATGTGATTTCAGATGCCCTTCAGCTTTCAGCAGCAAAACCACACACTTGTGTTGAGACTCACGTGTTGGCCAATGGTTGTTACTCCATTTGCTTGGTGTGCGTTGTGTTGAGTTCCTGTCTTTGCAGCCCATGAGCCACAGCCATTGGATCAGCGCCGCCAAGGCCGCGCTGCTGCGCTGCCTGTAGCCCCGCCTGCGCGTGAGCCAGGGCGCTGGTGGCCAGCAAGGCGGCATCTCCGCCGCCCCGTGCTGCCAGGCCAGCGGCGTACCCCGCCAGCACATCGCCCAGCCCCGCCCGTGCGGCAGCGCTGCAGGCCTCACGCAGCTGCCAGCGCCGGCCATCGGCGGCGGCGATCACGGTGCGTGCCCCTTTGAGCAGCACGCTGCAGGGCTGCTGATCGCTGCACACCTTGGCGGCGGCTGAGGCCGCCAGCAGCGGTGGTTGGTTGGCCAGCTCCGGGAAGAGGCGTGCAAATTCACCGGCGTGGGGGGTGAGCCAGGTGGGTCCTTGCCGGCCCTGCAGCCATTGCGCGGCCCCCAGGTGCGCCAGGCGATTCAGCCCATCGGCATCGAGCAGCAACAGGCCGGGGAAGCGTTGCAGCAGATCCCAGCGCGAGGCTTCCGCTGCTGTCTCTGTGGCCGTCGTGCCCCCCAGGCCGGGCCCCAGCACCACGGCATCCAGCCGCTCCAGCACGCTCTCGCTCAGCCCCGCCAGCTGCAGGCTTCCGCTGGGGTGAGCCTCCAGTGATGCGCTCACCACCACATGGGGCTGCACGCTCCACAGTTGCTCGGCCACGGGCTGAGGCAGGGCTGCCCGCAGGCTTCCCACCCCACTGGCGCTGGCGCCTTGCAGGCAGAGCTGGCTGGCGCCGCGATAGGCCTCACTGCCGGCGATCACCAGCAGCCGGCCGCGTTGGTACTTCGAAGCGGCTTCCGGTTGCTGCGGCCAGGGGGCAGTCGCCAGATCACGGTCCAACAAGGCCAGGGGCTGGTCGTGGCCAAGACCCTGCAGCAGCGGGGCCGGCAGCCCCAGCTCAAGGCGCTCCAGTTGGCCCACCCAGGCGAGCGCCTGATCCTGCAGAAATCCCTGCTTGAGCAGGCCAATGCTCAGGCTCAGAGCGGCGCAGGCGGCCACGCGGCCCAGGAGCTGGCCGCTGTCGGCGCATAGGCCGGTGGGGCCATCGATGGCGATCAGCCGGCCTGGTTGCATCCGCTGCCGCTGCTCCAGCAGCGCTTCCAGCGCTTCGCCGGGGGGGCGGCTTTGGCCGATGCCGAACAGCGCATCGATCCACACCGCTGGATCGCTGGGATCGGGGGCTCCTGACATCTCTGGAATGCCCAACCAGCGGGCGTGGCGCAAGTGGGCGCCCGTCAGCGGTTTGTGGCGCTCAAAGGGGCTCCAGATCCGCACGGCGATGCCGGCCAGGTGGAGCTCTCTGGCCACCACCAGCCCGTCGCCGCCGTTGTGGCCGGGCCCCACCAGCACCAGAGCGCCGCGCTGCTGCAGCTGGGGCCACCAATCGGGTTGCTGCAGGCGCCGGGTTAGCGCCAGCGCCGCTTTTTCCATCAAGGCCTCCACCGGCAGGCCGCTGGCAAACAACTGCTGCTCCAGCTCCGCCATCTGGCTACCGCTCACCAGCAGGTGTTCGGCATCGCGCAGGGGCCAGGCGGGCTGAGACAAAACAGGCCGGGTGGTGACCGTTCCATGATGGAGAGATCCCGCTGATCGGGCTGTAGGGCCCGGTTGTTTTGTTGGTTTGGCGCGTTTTTCTGCGATTCCCGCTGCCGCGGAGCCCTCGGTGGCGGCCACGCCGGCCGGGGCCTTAGCTCTCGAGCGCCTGCAGGCTTGGCCGGGTGAGCACCGGGTGGCGGTGGGGTTGTCGGGCGGGGTGGATAGTTCCCTCACCGCAGCCCTGCTGGTGGAAGCGGGCTGGCAGGTGGAAGGGCTCACGCTCTGGCTGATGAGCGGCAAGGGCGCTTGCTGTGCCGAGGGCTTGGTGGATGCGGCGGGGATCTGCGAGCAACTCGGTGTGGAGCACCACGTGGTGGATTTCCGCGAGCACTTCAAAGAGCAGATCGTGGATTTCCTGGTGCAGGGCTATGGCGATGGCATCACGCCCTTGCCGTGCTCGCGCTGCAACCGGGAGGTGAAATTTGGCCCGATGCTGCACTGGGCTCAAGAGGAGCGCGGCATTGCGCGCATCGCCACAGGCCACTACGCCCGGGTGTGCCACGGCGAGCAGAGTGATAACGGCCGCCATCAGCTCTTGCGCGGCCTCGACCGGCAGAAGGATCAGAGCTATTTCCTCTACGACCTGCCGCAGGAGGCCTTAGGCCGACTGGTGTTTCCTCTGGGGGAACTCACCAAGGCCGACACCCGTGTTGAAGCGGCCCGCCATGGGTTGCGTACAGCCGAGAAACCGGAAAGCCAAGACCTCTGCCTGGCGGACCACCACGGCTCGATGCGCGCGTTTCTCGATGCCTACCTGCCCCCGCGCCAGGGTGAGATCGTGATGGAGGACGGCCGGGTGGTGGGCCAGCACGACGGCATCCAGCACTTCACGATCGGTCAGCGCAAGGGGCTCGGTGTGGCCTGGAGCGAGCCGCTGCATGTGGTGCGCCTGGATGGCGCCATGAACCGCGTGGTGGTGGCCCCGCGTCGCGATGCCGCCCGCAGTGATGCGGTGGTGGGAGCCGTGAATTGGGTGTCGATTGCGCCGCCTCAGGAGCCGATCGAGGTGGAGGTGCAGGTTCGCTACCGCAGTGGAGCCGTTGCAGCCCGGTTGTCTCCTCTGGAGGCGACCGATGCCGATGCGGCGGCGGGCCGGCCCCATCGCTGCCGGTTGGAGTTTGCTGAGGAGCAGTTTTCGATCACACCTGGACAGGCCGCGGTGTTTTATGCGGGTGATCGGGTGCTGGGGGGTGGCCTGATTCAGCGCTGAGGCGTGAGGAGGCCAGCCAGATCACCGCAGCATGCTTTCCCCCGGATAATCGAGTTCAACAGCGCTCCGTTCATTCCTAAAAGTTTGATTGTGTTCCGAATGGAATGCCTCTGCCAGGTGCATCCCCTTGATGGATGAGCTCGTATGGAGGATTGATGGAATTTTAGAAGTTAGTCTTGATCGGTAGTGACTGAGCTGAGGATTCTGGTCACGCTTTCCCGGATCGCAGGGAACTGCTGATAGGCCTGCCACACCTCCTCGAGATCCACTCGGTCATAAGCATGGATCAGAAGATCTCGCATGCCTGCCATTCCGCGCCAAGGCAGGTTTCTCCATTGATCTCGAAGTTCAGGGCTGATTCGTTTGACGGCTTCTCCCATTACCTCGAGGCATCGGATCAAGGCGTCTTGTAAATAATCTGTCTGCTCGAATGCGTCGAAGTTTGAAATGGGAAACCCCAGGGCACGATCGATCACCGCAAGGATGTCGTTCAGGGCTTCTTGATCGCGGGGGGGGCATGCCAGGGGTACCGCGTCTGCTTCGACACGATCGCGCAGGCTTGGCTTGAGGTTTCGACGACGGATGAGATCGACGTTTTGCTGGAGGAGTGTTTCCAGATCCTGTTTGAACTCCGCGTGCTCAAACAGGCTGGTGCCTGGAGGCAGGTCAACGAGTAGATCGATGTCGCTGGTGTCTGTCGCCTCATCGCGGGCCACGGAGCCGAATACAGCGATGTTGGAAGCGCCGTAGCGCTTGGCGATCAGCCTCAGCTTTGGGGTGAGGGCCTGGAGTTCTGAAAGTCGCATCGGCCAGGCAGCGCCTGACTTAAGCCTACGGGTTCTACGAGGTACTGCAGTTTGCTGACACTTCCAACGAATGCTCTGAGGCCTGATGCCCTATGGCCTCACCAGTAAGGATCCGTTGCCAACTCCACGGTGAGCTCGCCGCTTTTGCTCGCCGGCACGGTGGCGATGCAAGCTCGAACCGTGGTGCCGTTCACGTCGAGTTCGCAGGCGCCGCAGCTGCCGCCGAGGCAGCCTGTGGGGATCGAAAAGCTGGCATCGCGCGCTGCTTGAAGCCAATCGATGCCTGGCGTGCAGCGGGTGGTTTGCCCCGAGGGCCAGTGGATCAACACCTCTTTCATGGCTGCTGCAGGAGTGGCTCCAGGTTCACGTGCTGCTCGAAGGCATCGGCGAGGCGATCGAGTAGGGCGTCGCGCTGACGGCTGTGGTGGGGTTGCTGTTCGCTCAACATCGGCAACCCTTTGCGCGCGCGTAACTGATTGAGCCACCGCCTGCGCCAAGGGCCGCTTTCGAACACACCGTGCAAGTAGGTGCCGGCCACTGAGCCGTGCACCCAGCCCAGCTCTGCATCGGTGCAAAAGGGCTGGCATGGCTCCAGGGTGGTGGTGCTGCCGCGGTGCAGCTCGAAGCCTTCGATCTGCAAATTGCTGCTGTCGCCAATCAGCGGCCAGAGGGCCGTGCTGGCGCGCTGGCGCAGGGCTTTGCTGCCGCCAAACACGGTGCGTAGGGGCAACAGGTTGAGCCCTGGTGCCTGAAGCAGGCCGTTGCTGCTGCCTTCCAGCCCCTCGGGGTCGCAGAGCTCTCGCCCCAGCAGTTGCATGCCGCCGCAGATCCCGAAGACCGTCCCACCTGCCGCAGCGAACTGCTGCAGCCCACTGCACAGGGTTGCGTTCATCCGCAGGGCGTCCAAGTCGCGCAGCGTTTGCTTGCTGCCAGGCACCACCACCGCATCGGGGTTGCCCAGCTCCTCGCCGGGGGCCACCCAGCGCAGCTGCACGCTTGGTTCTGCCTCGAGCGGATCGAGATCGGAGAAGTTGCTCAGCGAGGGCAGCTTCAGCACCGCGATCTCCAGTTCGGCGCCTCGTTTGCGGCCCCGGCGTTCCAAAAGGTCGAGGGAGTCTTCCGGCGGGAACAGCTCATCGAGCCAGGGCATCACCCCCAGCACCGGAATGCCCGTGTTGGCCTCCAGCCAGCGGCGGCCTTCGTCAAAGAGTTCGCGGCGTCCGCGGAAGCGATTGATCAGCAGGCCCCTAATCAGCGGACGCTCCACCGGCCGAAGTAAGGCCAGGGTCCCCACCAGCTGGGCAAACACACCGCCGCGCTCAATGTCGGCCACCAGGATGCAGCGGGCGCGTAGGTATTGGGCCAGGCGCAGGTTGGTGAGATCGCGCGGTTGCAGGTTCACCTCAACGGGGCTGCCGGCGCCCTCCAACACAAGCCGCCCCTCGGGGTAAGCCCCTTGCAGCTCGTTTAAGCCGCTGCGGATCGAGGTCCAGCCGGGGCGAAACCAGTCGCGGTAATAGTGCTCGGCGCGGCAGCTGCCTACCGATTGGCCCAGGTGGATCACCTCGCTGGTGCTGTCGCCCTGGGGTTTGAGCAGCACTGGGTTCATCGCGCACTGGGGTTCGAGCCCTGCGGCCCAGGCCTGCAGCGCCTGGGAGTAGGCCATCTCGCCGCCGGCCTGATCAACCCAGGCGTTGTTGCTCATGTTCTGCCCCTTGAAGGGCAGTGGCGTTTCACCGCAGCGCCGCAACACCCTGCAGAGCGCGGCCGTCATCAACGACTTGCCGGCACCGCTGCTGGTGCCCAGAACCATCAGGGGGGGTGGAGAGAACCTTGGCAAGCGGAGTGCTGCTTTGAGGCAACCTAATCGTGTATCCCGGTGCCAAGCTGGTGGCGCACCCTCAACACAGAGACAGGCCATGACTCTGGCCATTGAGTTGACCGACCAGCAGGCTCGAGCACTGGCCGAAGCCGCTGAACAGCTCCATGTGAGTGAGGCTGAGCTTGCGGCAGCTGCAGTGCGTGACCTCGTTTCTGCTCCAGCACCTGATTTCGCCGCTGCTTCACAACGGGTGCTTCGTAAAAACGAGGAGCTCTACCGCCGGCTGGCTTGATGCGCTGGCTGAGTCTGGCTGAAGTTTTGGACCTTCACCGCCAGTTGATCGAGCAAAGCGGTGGTTCTCCTGGTATTAGGGATCTCGGCTTGTTGGAAGCTTCGCTTGCTCAGCCCTGGCAGACCTTTGGTGGAATATATCTCTATCCCGAGTTTCTGCAGAAGGTTGCCTGCTTGGGTTTTTCGCTAATCCAAAACCATCCGTTTGTTGATGGCAATAAGCGCATTGGTCATGCGGCAATGGAAGTGTTGATGCTCCTGAATGGAATGGAGCTTATGGCTAGTGTCGATGAATCAGAGGCTGTTGTGCTGAAGATTGCTACTGGCGCTCTTGGTCGCGAGAGCTTGGCTCGCTGGCTTGCTGAGCATCAGGTTCCAAGCTCGGGTCATTAGTTGATGTGTAGGCCTGGAGCTGAAATGCTGGCTGACCGACACAAGTGCGAGACCCGCTGCGACAGAACGGGTCTCAGTCG
>NZ_JACVZV010000037.1 GCF_014654725.1 Vulcanococcus sp. Clear-D1
GCGATCCCAGGACCATTGTCCCGCGAATGGCCCTGGTTTTCCAGAGTCTCCTTAGCCGCTGTCGTCCGTGTTGAGATCAGAGATGCATGGATGCTGTATCGGGTTTGGTGTTTCTACCGAAGCGCTCCTGCTGCATTCCTGCTGGTTTGGTACGTTTTCATTTTTCTGAGCGGCTATGACCTAGCTGGCATCACTTGATGCTTGTTCCTTCTCTAAAAGCTCTCCATGGCTTATCTCGTGAATCTTGAGGATCGTGATTCTCAGCTCGTTAATGGCGGCTGGGGTTCGTGGTTTAGCTTTTCCAGCGCCAACTTCAAGAGGGTGACTACCAAAGTAGGTCAAACCAATGCGGCCAATAATCTTGGCCTTGGTGTTCTGAACGGTGCTGGTATTGCTACCAGTGAGCAGATGAATATCTCAGAGATCGCAACATTCGTTCTCTGATCCAAATATCTCATCCAAACTCCTTCTGAACAATGGCACATCTTTCCATTCTCGCTGACGACAAGGCTCAGGTTATTGCTGGTGGTTGGGGTTTTTCCCGCATCCGTTTCGCCAAGGCCAGCGGTGTCTATACAGCCCTTGGTCAGGACAGTACCGTGAATAACTTGGGCCTGGGCTTGTTGGGTGGCTTCGGTGGCGCCCAAAGTCTCCAGGGCAATGGCTCCAGTATTGCCACGGTCCTCGGCTGATCTTCCAGTACTAGGGCCTGATTCTCGGGCCCTTTTTCTTCACCCATGAGAGGTTCTGATGTACTTATTCTGCGATGCTGAATCTCAGCTGGTTACTGGTGGATTCCGTATCAATGTAAGCCCGACGATCGCCATTTCCACTGCGGTTGTGACTGGTTTGCAGGGTAATAGCGGCACCAGTCTAGGTATCGGTGTTCTTGGTGACGGTGCTTCGGGATTGGCTCAGATCACTGGGCTGAATCTTTCGACCTACCTTGCCAATTTCTCCTTCTAATTCTCGCTCACAGCCTGAGCTTGTGGCTCAGGCTTTTTGCTGACATTGACTTCTTTCTCTTTTCATCTTCGAATCATGCAATTTCTTGACGAGAAACAGGCTGAGTGTATTAGCGGGGGCAGATTCTCTTCAATGGCTGGTCGAGGTAGGGCCCCAGTCGCATTTCTGCTTCGCGGTTTTCTTGGTTTACGTGCTGGCGGTGGACTGGCTCAGTCTGGACTGACTTCGATTGGCTCTACAGCGATTGATACCACAGTGAATCAGGTGAATCTTGCCTTCAACATCGTGCTCAATGGTGGCTCCATTGTGAATAACCAGTTGAACGGTCTTGATCTTTCTGTGAGTGCCTGAGCGATTGATGGCCATGACCAACTGGCTGGATGCTGTTGCTCGCCTGCGATGGTTAAGACAGCTCCCTGGCTTCAACGAACGGACGCCAAGCGACCCCTGCGTGCATCAGTTCGATGAGGAGGACTGTGGTGCTGCCTGTTTGGCGACGGTGTGCCAGAGCCATGGCGAGCGGCTACCGCTTGCGCTCATACGGCATCGCGTGGGGACGTCATCACAGGGCACGACACTGCTCGGTCTGAAGCGTGGTGCTGAAAGTCTTGGCTTTCATGCCCGTGCTGCAAAGGCGGATGCCGCTCTTCTCGAGGATTTGGCTTCCTTGCCGATGCCGATCATTTGCCATTGGCAGGGCTGTCATTGGGTGGTGCTCCACGGCTGGCGTGGAAACCAGCTCTTGGTGGCTGATCCAGCGGTGGGTTTGAGGCTGCTTTCACGGGACGCGTTTCTGGGTTCCTGGAGCAATGGAGTACTTCTTGCCCTTGAGCCTGATCCCACTCGCTTCCCCGCCGTGGATGGCGCCAGTGAGGGTTGGCAAGCTGGAAAAGGATTGGGAGCGTTTTTACCTTATGTATTGCCTTTCAAAAAGCTGTTACTTAAGGCGTTGATCATCAACCTGGCGATAGGTGTGCTGGCTCTGGGGATGCCTTTACTCATGCAGATCCTGACGGATGATGTGTTGGTGCGCGGTGATGGAGAAATGCTTCGCACCCTTGCTATCGGCATTCTGATGCTGTTTTTATTGCGGGCTTTGCTAAGTCTCTTGCAGGGTCTGCTGGTAGGTCATTTCGGTCAGAAGCTTCAGTTGCAGATGGTGCTGCATTACGGTCAGCACCTATTGCGTTTGCCTCTCACCTACTTTGAGAGCCGCCGCAGCGGAGAGGTTGTAAGTCGCCTCGACGACATCCAGAAACTCAATCAGCTGATTGCCAATCTTGCACTTGGTTTGCCAGGCCAATTCTGTATTGCTCTGATTTCACTGGGTTTGATGGCTCAATATAGCGGTCCACTCACCCTGGCAGCTCTACTTGGTTATGCCTTGGTGATTGGAGCTCAACTGGCTGTGCTGCCGGCATTGCACAGACGCACCCAGGGGCTGCTTGTGCAGTCGGCTGAAAACCAGGGTTTTTTAGTGGAGCTTTTCCGCGGCCAGGCTTTGCTTAAAACCACCCAGGCCAGTCCTCAGGCCTGGCAGGAGTTTCAACGTAATGAGGGCCGGTTGGCGCGCTTTGCCTGGAATGTTGGCCTGCTTGATCTCAAGGCAAGCACGGTTACCAGCTTCCTTGGAAATGTCACCAGTGTGGTCCTGCTCTGGTACGGCAGTTCGTTTGTGCTCAGCCAACAGCTGAGCATCGGTCAGCTGTTGGCCTTCAACGGCATGGGAGCCAATGTCTTGGCCTTCCTCGCTGCCATCGGTGGACTGAGTCAGGAACTGATCACGTCTCGGGTGGTGATGGCTCGCTTAGACGATGCGCTTCAGCATCCCGACGAGGAGAGTGTTGTCCGTGGCCGCCAGCAGGCGCTCATCCCCGCTGATGGGGACATTGTCTGCAATGACATTTCCTTTCATCACCCTGGTCGCTGCGCCTTGCTTGATCATCTCGAACTACGTATCCCTGGTGGCAGCACAACAGCCCTGATCGGGGAATCGGGCTGTGGCAAGAGCACCCTAAGCAAGCTCATTGCCGGTCTGTATCCACTCCAGCAAGGCACGGTGCATTACGGACCATTCAGCTCCCGCGACCTCAGCCTGGATTGTTTGCGGCGACAAGTCGTGCTGTTGCCGCAGGACGACACATTCCTGAACCGCTCGATCTTTGAGAATTTCGTGTTTGCCTACCCCGAGCTCAGTTATGAGCGGGTTGTGGAGTTGTGTCGCCTCACCCTCGCCGATGAGTTCATCCGTGATTTGCCAGACGGCTACGGCACGGTTCTCGGAGAGTTTGGAGCCAACCTCTCCGGAGGCCAACGCCAGCGTCTAGCGCTTGCCCGCGGCCTGGCGAGTGATCCTCCGGTGTTACTGCTGGATGAATCCACATCTGCCCTCGACCCAGTTCTCGAAGCCCGTGTGATGGATCGCTTGTTGGCTCATCGACTGGGGCGTACCACCATCCTCGTGAGCCATCGGCCTTCGGTGATCCTTCGCGCTGACTGGATCGTGTTTATGGAGAAGGGGGCGGTCCGCCAGCAGAGCCATCCCCATGACCTTCGCGACCACATCCAGGTTGCGCCCTACCTACAAGCCGCCTGATGGAAAGCCCTTCTTCCGATCTGCCGGTGGCTTCAACCGGCGAAGCTCTGTCTCAACACCGTCAGCCTGTGTTGCCGCCAACACTGCAGCCAGTCAGTTGCGACGACTTTCTTCCAGAGCCGGGTCCCTGGGCGTCGGCTTTGGGACGACAACTCTTGCTCCTACTCAGTGTTGGGGCCCTTGCGTTGGCGATCTGGCCCATGCGCGAAACCGTGACAGCTCCAGGCGTTGTGCGTCCGACTGGTGAGAACACCTTGGTGCAGAGCGAGCAGGGCGGAACGGTGCAACGCGTCTTGCTTCGCCAGAACCAATCAGTGCGTGCCGGTCAGTTGTTGGCAGTGTTTGATCGTCGGCCTTTGCAGGCTGAGCGGCGTCAACTGGAAGTGGAGTTGTCGGCTTTGCAGGCTCAGGCCCAGCAGGCCCGCAACGAACAGGCATCTCTTGACACCCAGGCATCCGCGTTGGAGCGGTTGAGCACATCACTAACAGAGTCGTCACTCCGTGGCGTGGAGCAGGCCAAGGCAGCACTGGCCTTTGATCGCAACGAACTACGTCGCTATCGCTCTTTGCAGTCGAGCGGGGCTGTGCCCCGGAGCCTGGTTGAAGAAAAGCAGGCTCGTCAGCTGGTGAGCCAGTCGGAGGTCCTCAAGGCGCTGCAAGGCGTGACGGAACAGCGGGCTCGTGGCTTGAGCGAGCTTGCGCGCTTGCGCCAGAGCTCCTCTCAAGCGCGTTCATCTGCCGACGAGTTGAGGAAGCAAGTGGCCCAGCGACGTGCCAGGTTGCAGCAGGTTGATCGTGCTCTCGAACTTGCCACTGTGCGGGCTCCCATCAGTGGTTCTGTGCTCAGCACCAACCTCCGGCATCCCGGACAGGTCATGCAGCCTGGCGAGTTGGTGGCTGTGCTGGCGCCAGACAAGAGTCAATACGAATTGAAGCTGCAGGTACCTGCCGAGAGAATCAGCCAGCTTCGTCCCGCTCAGAAAGCGACCTTAAAGGTGAGTGCATGTCCAACGGCGGAATTCGGTGTGTTGCCAGCCCGTGTCACCAGCGTGTCAGCTGACATCATTCCCCAGCCGGGAGAGCCCAGTGGCACAACTGCGGCGGTTTACGAGGCAGTCCTGCATCCCCTGCAAACCAGTCTGAGGGGCCGTCAGGGGAGCTGCACGTTGCGCCCAGGAATGAAGCTCACTGGAGATATTGTTACCCGCCGCACCACCGTTCTGATGTTCTTGCTGAACAAGTTGAGACTGGGAACTTAGTGCTATCAGCGTGCATGATGAAGGGGACCCCTGTTGGATTCATTTCTTTGGCGTTGTGAGTTGTTGTCGTGGTTTGCCTGCCTTATGGCTTTTGTCGCTGTGGGGTATTCCCAAAGTGTTCTTTGGCAATTGCCAGAAGCTCGGCATCGCTGCAGGCTGTGTCGTCCACGATGGCAAGCTCCACTCGCTTTTCTGCGGCGTGATGGTGCTGCCTGAGATGTTTCTTGAGTAACTGGCGAAGATCGCTCTCGCCATGCCCGTGACCTATCAGCAACACGCGATCGGCTTGAAGAACTGCTTGGCTTAATTGATTGAGATAATCGTGATCCGCCGGTGCTCTCTGTCCGGCAACATCTCGATCATGGCGATGAGTCAGACGCTGATGGTTGCTCCACAGGCCATGCGGTTGCAGCGTTGATAGTTGCACCTCATCGCCATCCAGCCACCACAGGCGTGCGCCACGGTGGTCGAGGTGAACCACCAGCCGTTTGGCTTGTTCGCCCCGAGGCTGAGGCGCATCCGCAATCGGGTGCTCGGGGGTGATTCCTTCTTCCTTTAAAAACCGTCTTAGGCGCAACACCCCGTCGTCGTCGAGGAGTGGATGGTGTTTGCCTGATGCGGCATGCAGCACAACTGTTCGGCCGCTCGGTGCTTGCAGGTTGATGCGGTGATCGTCTCGATGTTCTGTGCGTATGCCAAGATGAATCAGCAGCGCTTCCACATCGTCCATGCGCAGATCATGCTGTAGCGGATGGGCAAATAGTGCGTTCAGTATGCGTTGATCCTGCTGTTTCATTGCTGAGCTGGGAGAGCTATTGTGAACCTATGGATGCTCAAGAAGCATGGCGATACTTTGCAGCTTGCTTCAACAGATCCGCGGCAGCTGCTCTCCCCTCTGCAGGTCCAGGGGTCTCCGAGCACCTAGGTTGTTACGCAGAACTACTGAATGATCATGGGTGAGGCGTTTTCTTTGGATGTCTCGTTGTTGTACAACACCGATTCGCCTTGCATGCGGGTTGTGCTTCTGTAGGATTTTAAGAGCGCACTCAGAATCTTTCTCCGGGCAGATCACAATCATTCGCCCCTCGTTGGCCATGCTGAGGGGGTCTAGCCCCAGCAGGTTGCAGGCGCCGTTCACGCTCGGGTGCAGTGGAATCGCGGCTTCTTCCAGTTCGATCTGACAACAGGCAGCCCGGGCAATTTCATCGCTGGCACTGGCCAATCCGCCCCGGGTGAGGTCACGCAAGCAGTGCACTTCCACCTCCGAGCTGATCAGCTCCTGCACTGTGGTGTGGAGCGGCGCCAGGTCGCTCTCCAGCGACGAGCGAAAACCCAGCTCTTCCCGTGCGGCCAAGATCGCCACACCATGGCGGCCCAGGTCGCCACTCACAAGTACAGCATCACTCGCCCGCACAGCACTGGGGTGAATCCGCAATGGATGCTCCACCACACCAATGGCGCTGGTGTTGATGAAGATGCCGTCGCCTTTGCCTCGCTCCACCACCTTGGTGTCGCCAGTGATCACCGCTACACCGCAAGCATCTGCAGCTGCGCGTATTGAGTGAACCACCCGCTTGAGCAGGCTCATGGCCAGCCCTTCCTCCAGGATCAGCCCAAGGCTGAGGGCGACTGGTCGGGCACCCGTCATCGCCAGATCGTTGACGCTGCCGAACACGGCCAGCCGGCCAATGTCGCCCCCGGGAAACACCAAGGGCTGCACCACAAACGAGTCGGTGGTGAACGCGAGTGTTTGCCCCGGACTGTTCAGCAGGGCGGCATCGTGCAGCACGCCATCTGCTGGCGCGAACGCCGGCAGTAGCAGCCCCTCGATCAGTTGTTGGCTGAGCCGGCCGCCTCCGCCGTGAGCCAGGAGCACCGTTTCATGGGAAGGGGCCATGGCTCAGCGCTGGTAGCGGTAGTAGGCGGCGCAAGCTCCCTCGCTCGACACCATTGGAGCGCCGAGGGGATGGTCTGGTGTGCAGCGGTTGCCGAAGCTGGAGCAGGCGCTGGGGCGCAAGAGGCCTTGTAGAACTAAGCCGCTGGGGCAGCTGGCCTGCTCAGATGCTTGCTGCGCTGGGCCCTGGTGATCGTGGGGGCTCATGGCTAGCTGGCCAAACGCTGGCCTCAGGCCGTAGCCGCCCTGGTTGATCTCTCCAAGACCGCGCCAGATGGTGTTGATCGGTTCAAACACGTGCTTGAGCAGCGCTTGCGCTTCTCGGTTGCCCGCTTTGCTGACGGCTCTGTCGAAGGCGTTGTCCACCCTTGCCTCACTCCGCTCCAATTGGCTGATGCAGCGCAGGATCCCCCGCAGCAGCTCCTCGGAGCTGAAGCCTGTGACCACCACCGGCCTGCGATGGCGCTGCACCAGATCCTCCAGTTCGCTATCGCCCATCACCGTGCACACGTGGCCGGCGGCCAGAACCCCCTGCACCGCACAGCTCGGATCGCTTAGCAGCTGATCCAGCACTGGCACCACCCGCACATGAGCCACCAGCAGCTTCAGATTGCCCACCGCCTCGGCCAGAGCCTGCTGAGCTAGAAGCGCCGTGGCCGGAGCTGTGGTTTCAAACCCCACGGCGAAGAACACCACCTGCCGCTGCAGCTGGCTGCGTGCCAGCTCCAGCACATCGAGCGGGGAATAGATCACGCGCACGTCGGCTCCCTGGGCCCGCAGGCTGAGAAGATTGCGACCGTCGCTACCCGGCACTCGCAGCATGTCGCCGTAGGAGCAAAGGATCACCTCCGGCCGTTCGGCCAGCGCTAGGGCCTGGTCGATTCGCTCTGTGGCGGTTACGCACACCGGACAACCGGGCCCGTGAACCAGCGTGATTTCGGGCGGCAGCAACTGATCAATGCCATGGCGCAGCAGGGCATGGGTTTGGCCGCCGCACACCTCCATCAAGGTCCAGGGCCGCGTGGTGTGGCAGTGGATCTGCTCCAGCAGTTGCCTTGCCTCGGCGCTCATCGCTCACTCCAGTCCACGGCTAGGGCACCACTACTGCTGAGGGCCCGCAGATATTGAGCTCGCTCGAACGCTTCGGGGCTGGGGTTGCGTTGCTGGCTGAGGCTGCCGCGAAGGCTGGCAAGGCTTTCGATGTGGTTGTCGTCGAGCCATTGCTGCATCTCCTCGCGCATGCGCTGCAGCGCTCCAGGGCCGTGACGCAGCAGCGCACTCACCACCTGGCAGATCTGCGCGCCCACCATCAGCATCCGCAGCACGTCGCGCCCGTTCTCGTTGCCGGTGCTGGCCGCCAGTTCTACGGCCACCCGGCCATGCAGCAGGCCGATCCAGCGCAGGGGTAGCCGTTGCTCGCTGCCATGGCTCAGCTCCAGGTGCGCCTCGGTGCTGATGGTGTCGATATCGATCTCCGGTTGCAGAACACGGTTAAACAGCACCGCGCCGCGGGCTCCCGCAACTGCCAATGCGCGGATCATGGCTGCCAGGCCTGTGTACCAGGGGCTGAGCTTCACCGCCACTGGCACCGAGAGGGCATTGCACACCTGCCGCACGATCTCCAGCTGCTCGGCCTCTAGTTCTGCGCTGGTGCAGCTGGTGCTGCTGGGCACGCTGTAGAGGTTGAGCTCGATCGCCGATGCACCTGCTTGCTGCAGGGCCTGGGCTGCCTCGCTCCAATGGCCGCTGTGGGTGCCATTGAGGCTGGCGATCACGGGGATGGAGAGGGCCTCCCGCGCACGCCGGATCTCTTCGAGGTAGCCCTCGAGACCCAGGTGCTGGGGATCAACGGCCGGCAGGTAGCTCAGCGCTTCGGGATGGCTCTCACTACAGAGGTGTTGGTGGTGGATCCACTCTTGCCAGTCGCGCTCGATCTGCTCCAGAAAGAGGGAGCGCAACACCACCGCTCCGGCTCCTTCCTGCTCCAGCTGCTCCAGCCGGTGGAGATCACTGCTTAGGGGGGCTGCGGCCCCCACCACGATCGGGGAGGCAAGCTCAAGGCCCAGGTAGTTGGTGGTGAGGGGGATGCTCATGGCTCTGGGGCCGAGAGTCGCTGGTAGAGCCGCCAGCGCTGTTGCAGGTCGCGCTGGGCTTCATCGCTGAGGGCACGTGCCTGCTCGGGATGGCTGTAGCGCAGCATCCGGAAGCGGTTCTCGCTGCTCATCGCCTCCGCCAGCGGCAGACTCGGGCTGCGGGAATCAAGGCTCAGGGCTGGCAGCCCCTGGGCTTTGCGTCGAGGGTCGTGGCGGTAGAGCAACCAGCGGCCGGCATCCACCGCTTGCTTTTGCTGCGCCATGCCTTTGGCCATGTCGATGCCGTGGGCGATGCAGTGGGAGTAAGTCAGGATCAGCGAGGGGCCGGGGTAAGACTCCGCTTCCAGGAAGGCTCTGAGGGTGTGCTCGTCGCGGGCGCCCATGGCGACGCTGGCCACGTAGACGTGGCCGTAGGTCATCGCCATCAGACCCAGATCTTTTTTGCCCGTGGCCTTGCCGCTGCTCGCGAACTTGGCCACAGCGCCTTTGGGGGTGGCCTTCGACATCTGTCCGCCGGTGTTGGAGTACACCTCGGTGTCGAGCACCAGCACGTTCACGTCGTGTTGGCTGGCGAAGAAGTGATCGAGCCCGCCGAAGCCGATGTCGTAGGCCCAGCCGTCGCCGCCCACGATCCAGACGCTGCGCTTAACCAGATCGTCGGCCATTTCAAGCAGTTCGCGGGCTGGGCTGCCATCGCCAGTGCCCTCAATCTCAAGCCGTTGCCGCAGTTCCTTCACCCGCTGGCGCTGCTCGTGGATGCCTGCTTCATCGCTCTGGTCGGCGTTGAGCAGGCCCTCCACCAGGGCCTGGGGCAGATCGGCCGCGTGCTGTCGCAGCAGCTGTTTGGCGCGGCGATGGCGCTGATCGAAGGCCACGCGAAAGCCAAGGCCGAATTCGGCGTTGTCTTCAAACAGGGAATTGCTCCAGGCCGGGCCCCGCCCTTCGCTGTTGGTGGCCCAGGGGGTGGTGGGCAGGTTCCCGCCGTAGATCGATGAGCAGCCGGTGGCGTTGGCGATCACCATGCGGTCGCCGAACAGCTGGCTGGCGAGTTTGAGGTAGGGCGTTTCGCCGCAGCCGGCGCAGGCGCCGGGGAATTCGAACAGCGGCCGCTGCAGTTGCTGATGGTTGATGTGGCGCAGGTTGAGGCTGCTGCGCTCCACCTCCGGGAGCTGAAGGAAGTAGCTCCAGTGCTCGCGGCTCTGCTGGCGCAGGGGCCGCTGCGGAGCCATGTTGAGCGCCTTGCGCCGCGGCTCGCTGCGATCGCGCGCCGGGCAAACCTCCACACACAGGTTGCAACCCGTGCAGTCTTCGGCGGAAACCTGGATCGTGAAGCGCTGGTTGCCCCAATGGGCGTCGCGAGCCGGGGCGCTGCGGAAGGCCTCGGGTGCATCGGCCAGCGCTTCTGGCGCGGCCACCTTGGCGCGGATGACGGCATGGGGGCACACCATCAGGCATTTGCCGCATTGCACGCAGAGATCGGGCTCCCACACCGGCACCTGCTCGGCGATGTTGCGTTTCTCCCATTGGCTGGTGGCCGTGGCGAAGCTGCCATCGCAAGGCAGGGCGCTCACGGGCAGTTGATCGCCGCAGCGCTGCAGCTGCGGCAGGAGCAGCCTCTGCAAGTCCACCGGGGCGGCCGCCAGGGCTGGCGGGATCGGGAGTTCGGCCAGGGGCTGGATCGTTTCGACCTGGGCGCTTTGCTGCTCAGAGGGCACCACCAGCTCTTGGAGGCCGCTCCGGGCCGCCTCGATCGCAGCCAGGTTGGCGGCCACCACCTGCTCACCTTTTCGGCAATAGCTCCGTTGGATCGCCGTGCGCATGGCGCTCAGCGCCTGCTCCAGTGGCATCAGCTCGGCCACGGCGAAGAACGCCACCTGCATCACCGTGTTGATGCGTCCGCCCAGGCCGTGCTCCCGGGCGATCGCGGCGGCATTCACCACAGTCACCCGCAGCTCTTTGCGGCGGATCCATTGCTGCACCCGCAATGGCAGCTGCGGCCAGACCTGTTCGGCGGGCCAGGGGGCGTTGAGCAGCAGCTTGCCCCCTTGGGCCGCTAGATCCACCAGATCGAATTGCTCCAGGAAATCCCAGTGGTGGCAGGCCAGCAACTGCGCCTGCTCGATCAGGTGGCTGGCGTGGATTGGCCGCGGGCAGAACCGCAGGTGCGACACCGTGATCGAACCTGCCTTCTTCGAGTCGTACACGAAGTAGCCCTGGCCGTGCAGGCCGGTGGCATCACCCACGATCTTGAGGGTGTTCTTATTGGCGCCCACGGTGCCGTCGGAACCCAGGCCCAAGAACACCGCCCGCAGCGTGTCTGGTGCTTCGATCGCGAAGGCCGGATCCACCGGCAACGACAGCTGGGTGACGTCGTCGACGATGCCCACCGTGAAATGCCGGCGGGGTTGCGCTGCGGAGAGGTTGTCGAACACCGCTTTCACCATCGCCGGGTTGAACTCCTTGGAGGCGATGCCATAGCGGCCGCCCACCACCAGCGGCATCTGGCTTCCAGGCCAGTGCTCGTTCAGGGCAGCCAGCACATCGAGGTAGAGGGGCTCGCCTGGGCTGCCGGGGTCCTTGCAGCGATCGAGCACGGCAATGCGGCGGGTGCTGGCGGGCAACGACGCCACCAGTGCTGCGCTAGCGAGAGGGCGGAACAGGCGCACCTTCAGCACGCCCACCGCTTCGCCTGCCGCGATCAGGGCATCGGCCGTGGCGCAGGCGGTTTCACAGCCGCTGCCCATCAGCACAATCACCCGTTCGGCCGAGGGGTGGCCGTGGTAATCGAAGAGGCGGTAGTGCCGGCCGGTGAGTGCAGCGAAGCGATCCATGGCCGCCTGCACGTGCTGGGGCATGGCGTTCTGGAACGGGTTCACCGCCTCGTGAGCCTGAAAGCACAGGTCGGGGTTCTGGCTGCTGCCGCGCAGCTGCGGGTGATCCGGGGAGAGCCCGCGTTTGCGGTGCTGGGCCACCAGTGCATCGGGCACCAGCTCGCGCAGCACCGCATCGCTGATCAGCTCCACCCGCTGAATCTCGTGGGAGGTGCGGAACCCATCGAAGCCATGCAGCAGCGGCAGCCGCCCCGCCAGGCTCGCGGCGGTAGCGATGGTGGCGAAGTCGCCGCATTCCTGCACCGAGGCCGACAGCAACAGTCCCCAGCCTGTGCCGCGGGTGGCCATCAGATCGCTGTGGTCGCCAAAGATCGATAGGGCCGATGTGGCCAGGGTGCGCGCCGCCACGTGGATCACGGCCGCCGTGAGCTCGCCGGCGATCTTGTAAAGGTTGGGCAGCATCAGCAGCAACCCCTGCGATGCCGTGAACGTGGTGGTGAGTGCTCCGGCCTGCAGGGCGCCGTGCACCATTCCCGCGGCACCGCCCTCGCTCTGCATCTCCACTACCTGCGGCACCTGGCCCCAGAGATTGGGGCGCCCCTCACTCGCCCAGGCATCAGCCCATTCGCCCATGGGTGAGGCGGGGGTGATCGGGTAGATCGCCATCACCTCATTGAGGCGATAGGCCACCCGCGCTGCCGCTTCATTGCCATCCAGCCAGGCCCAGTCGCCATGGGCATCGCTCATGGCTCCGGCTCCAGCACCGTGAGCGCCACGCCCACATGCACCAGCAGCTGATCGCCGATCTGAGCCTCCGGCACGCAGGCCAGGCTCACCTGGCGTAGCACACCCCCGAAGCACACATCCCCCATCCGCCAGAGCGGATCGGCGTGCTCGCTGATGCTCACCAATTCACCGGCGACGGCCAGGCACATGGCTTTCGGCCCTGGGGGCTACCCGGTTTATAGACACGCTTTCGGCTGCCAGCAGCTGACCGATCGGCAGGGCGGCGTCGTTGCAGGGGAGCTGCTGCGGCCAGAGAGCCCGGCAGCCCTGCTGGTTGAGGGCGTTGATGCTGAGCTCGAGCAGGAGGGCGTTCTGGAAGCAGCCCCCGGCCAACAGCAGTTCCTGGCAACCTTCCGCCCGGGCGAGTGCGGCGATCGCCTGGGCCAAAGCCTGATGAAACGCCAGAGCAAGCCGCGGCGCTGGTGTGTCCCTGGCCAGGGCTTCCAGCAGCTGCGTCAGCAGCGGCTGCCAGTTCCACTGCCAGGGGCCATGGGCATCCCTGCGCTGCAATGGCAGATCCAGTGGGCAGGCCTCATCGCGATCGCTTGGCCGTTCGAAGGCCTCCAGGGCAAGCGCCTCAAGCGCCATGGCGGCTTGGGCTTCGTAGCTGCAGCACTGCGCCAGCCCGAGCAGTGCTGCAACCGCATCAAACAGGCGGCCGATACTCGAGCTGCGCGGTGCATTGAGGCCGCGCCACACGCTCTGCTCCAGCACCTGCAGGTCGTCGTCGCTGAAGGCTGTGCGCCAGCTGAGGTTGGGCAGAGACGCCAGCCGATCTCGCCAGCCGGGCCCGTAGGCCTCCAGCAACAGTCCGAGTGCGGCCCGGCGCGGTTCCCGTTGGGCGCGCTCACCCCCCGGCAGCGGCCAGGGGCGCAGATGGGCGATGCGCCGGTAGCCATCGTGGTTGATCGCCAGGGCTTCCCCGCCCCAGAGGGTGCCATCGTCTCCCTGGCCGGCGCCATCCCAGGCCACACCAACTGCCTGGCCCTCAATTCGGTGCTCAGCCATCACCGCCAGCAGGTGGGCGTGGTGGTGCTGCACGGCATGCAGCGGTCGTTGATGGCGTGCGGCCAGTTCAGCGGCCCAGGCGCTGGCGCTGTAGCCCGGGTGCTGGTCGCAGGCGAGGTGGCGCACGCTCAGGCCATGGCGCTGCAGCCACGTGCGGCAGGTGTGCTGGTGATGGGCGGCGCCCATCACGCTGCTCAGATCCCCCAGATCCGGGCTGAGCAGCAGGTGGCTCTCGGTTTGTAGCGCTAAGGCTCCCTTGATCTGGGCGCCCAGCCCCAGTGCGCCGGCGTTGTGACTGGGATGCGGCAGTGCCACAGGGGCCAGGCCGCGCCCCAAGCGCAGTGTGAGGGCCCCTCCGGCGGCCCAGCGCTGCACGCTGTCGTCGATGCGGTTCACCACCGGCAGGGTGTGGCTGAGCACGTGATCGGCCAGCTCCCGCAGGGTTGCAGCATCGGCATCTGCGTTGGCGCAGAGCGGTTCGCCGGAGCGGTTGGCACTGGTGGCCACCACCACCCCGCCGCAGGCCTCCAGCAGCAGCTGTTGCAGGCCGGAGCTGGCGCGCATCACCCCCAGCCAGGGGCTTCTGCCGGCCACCTCCGCCGCGATGCCGGCTTGCCGATCTGGTGGGCGGCGCAGCAGCAGGATCGGAGCGGTGGGCCCATGGCAGAGCTCCCGTTCGCCGGCATGGCTGCAGCAATGGCTCTCCATCCAGTCGCTGCTGGCCAGTAGTGCCAGGGGTTTGTGGGGGCGCCCCTTGCGCTGGCGCAGCCGCTGCAGTGCCTCGGCGTTGGCTGGATCCACCAGCAGCTGGAAGCCACCCACCCCCTGCAGGGCCACGATGGCCCCCTCGGCTAGGGCGGTGGCCGCCGCCTGGATCCCAGCTGTATTGGTGATCGCCTGGCCATCCCAGCGCAGCTGCGGCCCGCAGGCAGGGCAGCTGATGGTTTGGGCGTGAAAGCGCCGATCGGCTGGATCGCTGAACTCGCTCCCGCACTGCTCGCAGAGCGGAAAATGGCGGAAGCTGGTGTGCTCCCGTTCAAACGGCAGCTGCTCCACCACGCTGTAGCGCGGCCCGCAATCGGCGCAGCTGATGAACGGGTAGCCGTGGCGGCGGTTGGTTGGATCCCGGAGCTCCTCCAGGCAGCGGGGGCAGATCGCTAGATCGGGGCTCACGGGTGTTGTGCCGTTTCCACCGGCCAGCGGCTCCAGGATTCGTACTCCCGCAGGCCGCCTGGCTGCATCGCTCTGGCCGGCTTGCACCGGCTGCCAGCGGCAGATTTCGTGATCGATGCGAGCCCGGTCCGGTGGATTGGCCAGCAGGCTGTGGCGGAACGCCTCCAAAGCCGGCCGAGCACCCTCAAGATCCAGCTGCACGCCGCGGCTGCTGTTCGCCACCGTGCCGCGCAGGCCATGCAGCAGCGCCAGCCTCACCACATGGGGGCGAAAGCCCACCCCCTGCACCAGGCCCTGCAGTTCCAGGCTCAGGTGCTGTTCAGGAGCGGCATCAGGCGGCCTTGCCATCCAACCAACGGATCAGTGCATTCAGCCCCTCGCCGGTGCGGGCAGAGAGCTCAAATAACGTCGCCTGAGGCGCGATTGCGCTGAGGTTGGCGATGGCTGTGCGGCGATCGAAGCCCACGGCCTCCGCTAGATCGCGCTTGTTGATCACCACGGCATCGGCGCTCTTGAACAGAGCGGGGTATTTGAGCGGCTTGTCTTCGCCTTCCGTCACCGATAACATTGCTATCCGCCGCTGCTCCCCCAGATCGAAAGCGGCTGGGCACACCAGGTTGCCCACGTTTTCGATCACGAGCAGATCCATGCCGATGCAATCGAGCTGGCCGAAGGCCTGATCCACCAGGGCCGCATCGAGGTGGCAGAGATCACCCGTGAGGATCTGCACCGCTCTGGCTCCAGCCAGCTGCAGGCGCTGGGCGTCGTTGTCGGTGGCCAGATCACCCACGATCACGCCGATCGGTGGGCGGGGCCAGTGGCGCGCCAGCTGCTCGAGCAAGGCGGTTTTTCCGGAACCCGGTGCCGACAGCAGATTGACGGTGCGCAGGCCGTGGCGGCGGAAGTGGTCGCGGTTGTGGGCGGCCTGCCTGTCGTTGCGGCTGAGCAGCGGTTGGTGCAGCTCCAGCCGCCGATGCGGCAACGGCGCCGCCTGGTGGGCATCGCAGCCGCATTGCCCGCACATCTACGACACCTCCAAGGCCACGAGCTCCAGCTCCCTGCCCTGAAGCACCTGCCGGCTGATGGCACCGCACTGGGGGCAGGCGTGAATCACATCGAGCGGGCTGAAGGCCTGTGCACAGTGTGGGCAGAAACAGCGGGTTGGCACCACATCGAGCTGCAGCTCCGTTGTTTGCCAAGGAGCCGTTGCCGCCAGTACGGCGAAGGCCTGGCGCAGGGCATCGGGATTAACCCCGCCCAGCTCCCCCACCCGCAGCTCCATCCGATGGATTTGCCTCGCTCCCTGCTCCCGGGCGGCGGCGGCGGCCAGGGCACAGAGCTCCTGCAGCAGTGCCAGCTCATGCATGGCGCGCTCCCCAGGCCAGCACTAAAGGCAGGGCGTTGCTGCAGGCGGCAGCAGTGCGCGCTGAAAGCTGATCACCCACGTGCCACTGCTCACCGGGGATCAGCAGTTGCCAGGCCGGAGGGCAAGGCCCATACAGCGCAGCGCTCAGGGCAAGCAAACGCGGTGGCGTGAGCGCATGGCCCCCGGGGTCGCCACTGGCTAAGGCCTCCAGGGGCTGCAGTTGCGCTGCGCTGGGGGATTGAGCTGGTGCGTGATCGGCCTCGCTCATCTGTGCATCCACAAACAGCACGGCGCGGGCCTGGCTGATGCACTCCGCCAGCTCAGGGGTGAGCTGATCGCAGAGCACCACGTGCATCCCCGTGGGTTGGGCCTTGATGGCTTCGGCCACGTGGATGCCGGCGCCGTCATCGCTGCGCAGGCGGTTGCCGATGCCGATCACCAGGGCCTGGCTGCGCTTCATCGCTAATCCCGCCGTCGCTGCTGCAACAGCTCGCCGTCGGCACTGAACAGCTGCACCTGCAAAGGCATCTGGCCGGCGGCATGGGTGCTGCAGGAGAGGCAGGGATCGAAGCATCGGATACCAGCTTCCACGCGGTTGAGCAGCGCCTCGCTCAGGTGTTGCCCATCGAGGTAGTGGCGCGCGATCTGGGTGATCGTGCGGTTCATGGCGCCGTTGTTCTGCCCAGTGGCAATGATCAGATTCACCCGTTCGATCAGGCCGTTGGCATCCACCCGGTAGTGGTGCAGCAGGGTGCCGCGGGGTGCTTCGCTCACACCCACCGCCTCATGGCAATTCACGCTGGCGCGGGCGCGCACATGGGTTGCCGTGAGCTCGGGATCGTCGAGCAGCTGTTCCATTTGCTCCAGGCAGGCCAGGATTTCGATCAGCCGCGCCAGGTGATACAGGAAGGAGGCCGTCACCACCCGGCCGCCGCGTTGGCGGAGCTCCAGCAGTTCCCGATCGGCCCGTTCCGTGCCGATGCGCTCGCACAGGTTGAGCCGGGCGAGGGGGCCCACCCGGTAGCTGCCCGCTTCCGGCCCAAGCGCCTTGATGTAGGGGAACTTCAGGTAGCTCCAGGGCTCCACGGCCTCCGCCAGGAAGGAGGCGTAGTCGTCTTCCTTGAGGCCGTCGGCCACGAGCGCGCCGTCGCTGGCCATCACCCGGATGCCTCCGCAGTTGCGGCCGCTGGAGTGCTCCCAGGTGCCATCGCGGCTCACCAGCCCCATGAACAGCGACGGGAACTGGCCGAACACCTCCAGCTCCTCGCCCAGCTGGTGATCGAGCAGGTGTTTAAACAGCGTTAGCCCCTGTTCGGCGATGGCGAAGGCTTCCGGTAGGCCCTGCCTGATCTGATCGCGGGTTTCCGGGCTCAGGGGGCTGCGCACGCCGCCGGGCACCGCCCAGGCCGCATGGATTTTGCGCCCCCCCAGCGCTTCGATCACCCCCTGGCCGAATTGGCGCAGGCGGATGCCGCTGCGGGCCAGCTCAGGGTTGGCGGCGATCAGCCCGAAGATGTTGCGCTTCTCGGGATCGCTGTCCCAACCCAGCAGGAAATCGGGGCTGCTCAGGTGAAAAAACGAGAGCGCATGCGACTGGGTGATCTGCGCGAGATTCATCAACCGCCGGAGCTTCTCGGCGGCGGGTGGGATCTGCACCGCCAGGATCTTGTCGCCGGTGGCGGCGGCAGCCAGCAGATGGCTCACCGGGCAGATGCCGCAGATGCGTGCCGTGATGCCCGCCATCTCGGTGAAAGGCCGGCCCTCGCAGAATTTTTCGAAGCCCCGGTACTCCGTCACGTGGAAGCGGGCCGTGTCTACGGCTCCAGCGGCATCCAGGTGGATTGAGATTTTTGCGTGTCCTTCAATCCGGGTCACCGGATCGATCGTGATCGTGCGCCGGGTGGGCTGGTTGGCGTCGGTGGCGGGATCCATCGGCATCGGGGTGTCTCCTTGGTTCCTCTGCTGGTCTCCTCAGCCGAAGCGGATCTGATCCGCACCGCTCAGCTGCGGCAGTTCTCCGCGCAGCAAGGGCTCCAGGGCTGCGCGGATGCGTTCGGCCGGCGGCGGGCAGCCCGGCAGATACACCTCCACCGGCACCAGCTCATGCACCGGCAACACCCGCTCCAGCAGCTCCGGCACGATGCCTGGGGCATGGGGCAGCTGGCCGCTGCCATCGGCCAGCTCCAGGTAGGCGCGCCGCAGCACCGGATCGCTGCCCCGCAGCATGTTGCGCATGCCGGGGATGTTGGCAGTGATGGCGCAGTCGCCGAAGCTCACCAGGGTGCGGGTGTTGGCGCGCACCCGCTGCAGCAGCTCGAGGTTGTCGGTGTTGGCTACACCGCCTTCCACCAGGGCGATATCCACGTTCTCGGGGTAGAGCTTCTGGTCGGATCCCACAGGGCTGTAGACGATGTCGGCGCGGTCGGCGAGCTCCAGCAGCCATTCATCCAGGTCGAGAAACGACATGTGGCAGCCGGAGCAGCCCGCCAGCCACACCGTCGCCAGCCTTGCTTTGCGGGGGGTACGGGTGCTCATGGGCTCCACTCCTGATGGCTGCGGGCATGCACCAGGGCCTGGAGCCGCTCCGGGTGGCTGTGCTTCTCCTCGCTGGTGTCGGCCTTGTGGAACAGGGCGCCGGTGGGACACACGTCGACGCATTTGCCGCAGTGGGTACAGGCCTCCACAGCACCCCAGGGTTCGCCCAGGCCGCTGATGATCTGGCAGTGCTCGCCGCGCCAGCCCACATCCCACACGTGGGCGCCTTCCACTTCGTCGCAGACGCGCACGCAGCGGGTGCAGAGGATGCAGCGGTTGTGATCGAGCCCGAACTGAGCGTGGGAGAGATCCACGTGCCGCTCGGGGAATCGATACGGCAGGCGGCTGTGATCCATGCCCACCTCAACCGCCAGGTTCTGCAGCTCGCAATGGCCATTGGCCACGCAGATGGCGCACACGTGGTTGCCTTCTGTGAACAGCAGTTCGATCACCGTGCGACGGATGTCCTGCAGCCGCGGCGTGTGGGTTTGAACGCGCATGCCTTCGGCGGCGGTGGTAACGCAGGCCGCCAGCAGGCGCGGTTCTTCACGCCCATCGGCTCCCCTCACCTCCACCAGGCACAGCCGGCAAGCGGCCACCGCTGAGAGCCCCTCCAGAAAACAGAGGGTGGGGATCGGGATGCTCGCCTGGCGGGCAGCCTCCAGCAGCGTTGTGCCGGTGGGTACGGCCACATCGCGCTCATTGATCTGCAGCGTGCAGACACTCATCGCCCCACCTCCGCCGGCCGCAGCAGCTCCAGGTAGTCGCTGCGGAAATGGCGCAGCGTGCTCAGCACCGGTTTCGGGGCGCTCTGGCCCAGGCCGCAGAGGCTGGCGTCGGCCACGGTGTGGCACAACGATTCGAGCTGGCTGAGATCAGCGGCGCTGCCTCGGCGCTCTAGCAATTTGCGCAGCAGCATCTCCAGCTGCACCGTGCCTGAGCGGCAGGGGATGCACTTCCCGCACGACTCCTCGCGGCTGAAGGCGATGAAGAAGGCGGCGAGATCCACCATGTTGGTGGTGTCATCGAGCACCACCATTCCGCCCGAGCCCATGATCGTGCCGAGGGCCTTGAGCGAGTCGTAATCCACTGGTGTGTCGAGGGCGCTGGCGGGCACGCAGCCGCCTGAGGGGCCGCCCGTTTGCACGGCCTTGATGCTGCGGCCGGGCGGGGCGCCCCCACCCATCGTTTCCACGATCGTGCGCAGGGGCGTGCCCATCGGCACCTCGAGCACACCGCTGCGCCGCACATGGCCGGTGAGCGAAAACACCTTGGTGCCCGCGCCGTAGGCCTCCACCCCCAGCCGCAGCAGCGCTGGGATGTTGCCGAAGGTTTCCACGTTGTTGATCAGCGTGGGCAGACCGAACACGCCGTGCTCGGCCGGATAGGGCGGCCTAGGCCGGGGCACACCGCGGCGACCTTCAATCGAATGGATCAGCGCTGTTTCCTCGCCGCACACATAGGCGCCGGCACCGACCCGCAGCTCGATCGCAACGTTGAAACGGCTCCCCCTGATTCCCTTGCCCAGCCAGCCGCGGACTTCGGCCGCGGCGATCGCCGTGCGCAGCCGCTCGATCGCTAGCGGATACTCCGCTCGCACGTAGATGTAGCCCTGCTGCGCGCCTACAGCGAAGGCGGCGATCGCCATGCCCTCCAGCAGCGTGTGGGGATCGCCCTCCATCAAGGTGCGATCCATGAAGGCACCGGGGTCGCCCTCATCGGCGTTGCACACCACCACCTTGTGCTCGCCGGGCATGGCCGCCACGGTGGCCCACTTCAGCCCGGTGGGATAACCAGCGCCGCCTCGCCCCCGCAGGCCGCTGCGTCGCACGGTTTCGATCACCGCGCTTGGATTGTCTGCCGCCAGCACGGCCTGCAGTTGTTGATAGGCACCCTGGGCCAGGGCGTCGTTGATGCAACCGGGATCCACGACCCCGCAGCGGGCCAGCACCAGGCGCCGCTGCAGCTTCAGGAACGAATCTTCCGAGCTGATCGCGCGGCTCCTGGCCAGCGCCGCTGCCAGCGAGGGCTCGAGGGGTTCGCTGGCTGCCTGCTGCAGCGACAACAGCGTCCCGTCCATGACCGCGAGCGGACCCTCGCTGCAGGGCCCCAGGCAGCCCACCTCCTTCACCGGCAGAGTGCTGGTCTCCAGCAGGGCCAAGGCTCCGCGGCTGCGGCAGCTGGCGGCGGTGCAGAGCCGAAGACAGCCGCTCATCGCTCAAGCTCCCGCAGCTGCTTCAGCACGGCTTGGGCTTCCACGTGGTTCCACACCGCTCCATCCACCACCACCAGAGGAGCTCCGCTGCAGGTGCCGATGCAGCGCACCGAGCCCAGTTCCACACCCAGCTCCGCCAGAGGTGCAGCCTTGAGCTCCGCCAGCAGTTGCGCCGCCCCCTGCACATGGCAGGCGGTGCCGGTGCACACCAGGCAACAGTGGCGCGCCGGCGGCATCAAGCGAAACAGGTGGTAAAAACTCGCCGTGCCCTGCACGCGGCTGAAGGGCAGGTGCAGCTGCCGGGCGATGTGGCGCAGCAGCGGCTTGCTCAGGTGGCCGTAGAGCTGCTGAGCACGGTTGAGGACCTCAATCAGGCCATGGGCCTGATGGCCGTGGCGCTGCAGCACCGGTTCAAGCTCCGTGAAGCCTTGCTCCAACGTCGCCATGGCAAGCCCAGGCCGGCTGTCTGCAAGCTAGGCAGAGCTGGTGCGTCTGGCAGCTGTAGCACCGCTGCCGTTCGGTTCAGCTGCGGTTGAGCTCGGCCTCGATCGCAGCCACCTTCAACCGTGTCTTGAGCACGGCGTCGGGGTTGAGGCTGATCGAATCGATGCCTTCGCGCACCAGCAGCTCGGCGAACTCCGGGTGATCGCTCGGCGCCTGGCCGCAGATGCCGATCTTGCGGCCGCAGCGTTTGGCGGTGCGGATCGCGATACGGATCAGCTCCACCACCGCGGCGTTGCGTTCATCGAAGAGATCAGCCACCAGGGCTGAATCGCGATCGAGCCCCAGGGTGAGCTGGGTGAGGTCGTTGGAGCCGATCGAGAAGCCATCGAAGCGTTCGGCGAAGGCCTCAGCGGCGATCACATTGCTGGGCAACTCGCACATCACATACACCTCCAGGCCGTTGTTGCCGCGCACCAGCCCTTCGCGCGCCATCTCGGACAGCACCCGATCCCCCTCCTCGGGGGTGCGGCAGAAGGGCACCATCGGGATCACGTTTGTGAGCCCCATTACCTCCCGCACCCGTTTGAGGGCTCGGCACTCCAGGGCGAAGGCCTCGCGGAAGCCCTCGGCGTAGTAGCGGGAGGCGCCCCGCCAGCCGATCATTGGGTTCTCCTCGCTGGGCTCGAAGCTGCTGCCCCCCAGCAACTTGGCGTATTCGTTGCTCTTGAAATCGGAGAAGCGCAGGATCACCGGCCTGGGATGGAAGGCGGCGGCCAGCCGTCCCATGCCCTGGGCCAGTAAATCCACGTAGTAGTCGGCGGGCTGTTCGTAGCCGGCGGTGAGGGCGGCGATCGCCTGGCGTTCGGCGGGGTCGCGGAGCCGATCGGGCTGCAGCAGCGCCATCGGATGCACGCGGATGTGGTTGGCGATCACAAACTCCAGCCGTGCCAGCCCCACGCCATCGCAGGGGATCGCGGCCTGGCTGAAGGCCTCCTCCGGGTTGCCCACGTTCATCAGGATGCGCGTGCGCGTGGGGGGGAGCTCGCCGATGTCGCTCTCCTCCACTCGGAAGGGAAGAGCTCCGCGATACACCCGGCCTTCATCGCCCTCACAGCAGCTGGCGGTGATCACCGTGCCGTCGGCGATGCGTTCCGTGGCGTCGCCGGCGCCCACGATTGCGGTGATCCCCATCTCGCGGGCGATGATTGCGGCGTGGCAGGTGCGGCCGCCCTGGTTGGTGATCACGCCGCTGGCACGCTTGAGGATCGGCTCCCAGTCGGGATCGGTGCGCTCCGTCACCAGCAGATCCCCCGGTTCGAACCGCTGGATTTCGGACGGGTGGCGCAGGATGCGGGCCCGCCCACTGCTCACCGAGGCCCCGATGGCTCGGCCCGTGCAGAGCAGTTCAGCGTTGTGGGGTTCGAGCTGCCAGCTGCGCAGCAGTGTGGTGCTGCGGCGTGATTCAACCGTTTCAGGCCGTGCCTGGAGGATGTACAGCTCGCCGCTGCTGCCGTCTTTCGCCCATTCGATATCCATTGGGGTGGGCTGGCCGCGGCGTTCGCTGTAATGCCGCTCGATCAGGCAGGCCCAGCGCGCCAGTTGCAAGGCCTCGCTGTCGGTCAGGGCATAGCGGTTGCGCTCCGCCAGCGGTACCTCCACGTTGCAGGTGGAGCCGTGCTCGCCGTACACCATCCGGATCGCTTTGCTGCCGAGCCGACGGCTCACGATCGGCGCGAAGCCCTGCTCCAGGGTGGGTTTGAAGATCAGAACCTCATCGGGGTTCACCGCCCCCTGCACCACGTTTTCGCCCAGCCCGTAGGCGGCGGTGAGCAGCACGGCGTTGCGGAAGCCGGTTTCGGTGTCGATGCTGAACATCACGCCGGAGCAGGCCAGATCGGAGCGCACCATGCGCTGCACGCCGATCGAGAGGGCCACCTCGAAGTGATCAAAGCCGTTGATCTGGCGGTAGGAGATGGCCCGGTCTGTGAACAGGGAGGCGAAGCAACGCCGGCAGGCCGCCAACAGCGCCTGTTCGCCCTCCACATTCAGGTAGGTCTCCTGCTGGCCGGCGAAAGAGGCATCCGGCAGGTCTTCCGCGGTAGCACTGGAGCGCACCGCTACCGCCGGTGCACCGAGCTGCCTGTACGCGTTGAGGATCGCCTGCTCGAGATCGTTGGGCAGGGGCGCGGCCAGCAGCAGGGCCCGGGCTGCGGCACCGGCGGCCTGCAGCGCAGCAATGTCGTGGCCGTCGAGGCCATCGAGGATGGTGTGCAGCTGCTGCTGCAGCCCGCCTGCCTCGATGAAGTGGCGGTAGGCCGTGGCTGTGGTGGCAAAGCCTCCGGGTACCCGCACACCCTGCCCGGAGAGCTGGCGGATCATCTCCCCGAGGGAGGCGTTCTTGCCCCCCACCTCGCCGATGGCCTCGAGGCTGGCGGCCTCCAGCGGCAGAACCAGCTCAGCCACGGCTCAGCTGCAGTTGCGCCGATGGCGGCACAGCGGGGCTGAGATCGAACTGGCTGCTGGCGGCCTGGGGCCGAACCTTCGCCCCCTCAGCCCTCAGTTTCAGCGCTGTGCATAACGGCTGCGGTTTGGCATTGGCGCTGAACCACTGCAGATCCCAACCGTTGCGGCCACCGGCCTGCACGGAGGCCAGGGCGCTCATCAGGCCGCTGTCATAGCCGGCGCTTTCCACCACGCCGGGTTTGTAGCCCCAGCGCTGCTCAAACCGCTGAGCAAACGACGTCCAGCCCGGTCCGCGGCTCAAGGGGTGCACCCCGATCTGCTCCACAGCTAGGGGTTGCTCCACCGGAGCGCTCCAAGCCAGCAGCAGGGTTTCGGGCCAGTTGGCAGCACGCACTGCTTGTGCCAGTGCACTGCCGGGCTGGGTGATCACTACCAGCGCCGGCGGGCGCGTCCAATCCACATCGCTCACCAGTTGCACCATGGCGGCTGGGTCGTCGCCCGGCACGCTGATCGGGGCAGCCGTTGGCCCAATCACATCGCCTTTGCCGTTAGCAAAGCTGGCCACGAAGCGATCGGTGAGGGCCTTGCTCTCGGCGCTGCGATCGCGCACCACCATCACCCGTTTGATCCCCTCCGCCAAAAGGGCTTGGGCGAGGCGATCGGCCTCAAGACTGCGGCCGGGCATCAGGGGCCAGAGCCGATCCGAGCCGCGCAGCTGCGGCAGGCCGTCGAGAGACACCCCCCTTTGCAAGGGCAGCAGCACGCTCAGCCGCTGCTGCTCGGCCAGCAGGCCGTAGGCAGGCAGCGGGGCGGCGGGCGGTGCCACGAGCAGGTGGCTGCGGGGGGCTGCGCCCACGGGGGCCTGGGGATCGGCACCGGGCGGCAGCCAGCCCACCTGCAGGCTGGGTGGCTGCAAGCCGCAGCTGCGGGTTTCCTCCATCGCCACGCTGTAGCCCCGCCGCAGGCCATCGCCCAGTCCCGCCAGCAATCCTTCACTGGGCAGCAGCAGCCGCACATCGCTGCGCATGGGGGTGCTCGCAGCCAGGGTCTGGCTACCCAGCAGCGCAGCGGTGATCCCTGCCACCAAACTCAGCTGTCGTCGCCAATCTGCAGGCCAAGCCAAGCGGCGCAGACCAGCCACGCTGGATGCGGTGGCAACCGCAGTGCGCTGTTCTGCAGTGGTCATGGCCGGCACCGTCCAGCCGTTGAAAGCTAGGTGGATTTCCCTGACTAGGCTCAGCCTTTCAACAGTTGATCGCATGCAGTCACGCCGCAACGCCATGCGCCACCTCCTGGGCCGCAAGCTCGGCTCCGTTGCGCTGAGCGCTGGCCTGGCGATGGCTGCGTTCTCGCTGGCGCCCACCCCTGCTCAGGCGATTCCAGAAGCGGATGCGATCAAGAAGCTGCAAGTGGTGCCGGTGTTCGTGCTCACCGACTCCAAAGGTGTGCCCCTACCGATCCCCCGCGACGAGCAACTGGTGCTGCCGCTCTACCTCGAGAGTGCCAAAGCGAACGAGCAGCTGGCTGCTTTGAACAAGAGCAACCCCACCCTCAAGGCCGGTGTGGTGGCGCTGCCTCTCAACGTGATGAACGAGCGGGTGGTGGAGCTCAACAAGCAGCTCAAGGACCAGAAGAAAACCCTGGTGGCTCCGATTATTGGCAACGACGGGGATCGCGCTCAGGCCGTGAAGATCCTCAAGGAGCAGGGGCTCACCGAGCAGCAGATCCGTGAGGGGCTGAATGTGCCTGTGTTCTTCACCAAGCCCTTCCTTACGATCAAGACGCCTGAAGGCCCCCGTGGGGTGTTCTTCTTCAGCTACGAAAACCTGGAGAATGCCCTGGGCAAGCTGCCCCCGGCTGAGCGTCAGAAGCTGAAGCCCCAGGTGGCTGATCTCACCGCCGTACTGCGCGAGATCATTAACGCCCCTAACGACACCTTCACGATCTTCCCCACCCCGGAATACTTCCGTCTGGTGAAGGAAAACCAGGCCAAGGGCAAGCCGGCGAACTGAGTCGGGCGAGCCCGCTGGCTTACGGCTCATTTTGGGCCTGATCGCGTTCTGGCGGCGCTTCTGGCAGGAGCTGGGCGAGCAGGCCTCCCCCCATCAAGGCACCCCCCAGGATCAGTGCCAGCCGCTGGTTGGCAGCTGCCGCCTGATCACCCCACACCGCTGCGGCCAGAAAGGCAGCACCGAGCAGGAGGCAGGGCACCAGCACGATCCCTTTGGCGGTTCGGTTGATGCTCATGGGGAATCAGCAGCTGGGCTTGGGGCTGGCCAGGCCGGCCGCGATCAAACCTGAACCGAGATCCGAACCGATAGCGGCGTCGGCCGATCCCAGCCGCTGCACGCGGGCCACAAGGGTGCCGCCATCGTTGCCCACGGGCCTCAGGTTCACCTTGGTGCGGCGCGGCAGAGCGGCTCGCAGCCATTCGGTTGCCGCTGGGTTGCCTCCCTCGGGGATGGCTACGCAAGCGAGTTCAACCGTGTAGGTGCGGTTGTGATCGCCCACTTGAAGCAGCGTGCCGCTGCGCACCTGCAACACCTCAGCCGCCTCGGCCCCAGCGGCTCCGAACAGGAGCACCAGTGCGAAGAGGGCTGCCAGCCACCAGCGCCGCATCAGAGCTTGGTGCCGCAGTTGGGGCAGTAGAGGCTGGAGCTGGAGGTGGTGTGGTGGCAGCTGTGGCACTCGCGGCTGGTGTCGATGGCCAGCTCGGGATGGGAGGGCAGGCCCACCATCTGGGCATTGCTGGCACCGGGGGGCACCATCGGATAGCAGTTCTCATTGCGGCGCACCTGCACCTCAATGAAGGCCGGGCCGGGATGGGCCAGGGCCTCCGACAGCTGCTGGCGGAGGTTGGCGCGCTCACTGATCCGCACGCCCTTCACGCCGAAGCCCTCGGCCACCTGCGGGAAGTTGGGCATGCCGCCGATCATCTCGGAGGCGGAGTAGCGCTCGCCGTAGAAGCTCTCTTGCCACTGGCGCACCATGCCCTGCCAGCCGTTGTTGAGCACCACAACTTTCACGGCCAGGTTGTATTGGCTGAGGGTGCCGAGCTCCTGGATGTTCATCAGGATGCTGGCGTCGCCGGCGACGCAGATCACCTGCTCATGGGGGAATGCGGTCTGCACGCCCATGGCAGCGGGCATGCCGAAGCCCATGGTGCCGAGGCCAGCGGAGCTGATCCAGCGGCGCGGGCCTGTGTGCAGGAACTGGGCAGCCCACATCTGGTGCTGCCCCACATCGGTGGTGATGTAGGCCTTGGGCGCCAGCTCCTGCAGCATCGCCACCACTTCCTGGGGAGCGATGTCGCCTTCGGGAGCGGGCACCACCAGCGGGTAGTGCTGCTTCCAGCTGTTGATGCGCTCCAGCCAGGCTTCGGTGCGGCCGGCCGAATCTTCGCCGCTGCTGGCGGAGAGCAGCGCCTCGAGCGCGGCCTTCACATCGGCCACCACCGGCACATCGGGGGTGCGGGTCTTGCCGAGCTCAGCGGCGTCGATGTCGATGTGGATCACCTGGGCCCGGGGCGCGAAGCCATCGAGGCGGCCGGTGACGCGATCGTCGAAGCGGGCACCGGCAGCGATCAGCAGATCGCACTCGGTGACGGCGAAGTTGGCGTAGGCCGTGCCGTGCATGCCGAGCATGCCGACTGCCAGGGGGTGCTGCTCATCGAAGGCACCCTTGCCCATCAAGGTGGTGGTGACGGGCAGGCGGAAGCGCTCCGCCAGCTGATGCACCTGCTGGTGGGCGCCGCAGCTGATGGCGCCGCCGCCCACGTAGAGCAGGGGCCGGCGGGCCTGGCGGATCAGGGCCAGGGCCGCATCAATGGCTGAGGCCTCGGGGGCAGGGGTGGCCTTGAAGCCGGCGGGCATCGCGCTGCCGGGCTCCACCGGGGTGTAGTCGAACTCTTCAACGCCCACATCCTTGGGCACATCGATCAGCACCGGGCCGGGCCGGCCGCTGGCGGCGATCAGGAAGGCTTCGGCCACGATCCGGCCGATGTCGCGCGGGTCGCGCACCACCCAGGAGTGCTTCACGATCGGCAGGGTGATGCCGAAGATGTCGGTTTCCTGGAAGGCGTCGGTGCCGATGGCGGCCCGGGGCACCTGGCCCGTGATCACCACCATGGGCACCGAGTCCATGTGGGCGGTGGCAATGCCGGTCACCAGGTTGGTGGCACCGGGGCCGGAGGTGCCGAAGCACACGCCCACCTTGCCGGTGGCGCGGGCGTAGGCATCAGCGGCATGGGTGCCGCCCTGTTCGTGCCGCACCAGGATGTGCTTCAGCCAGCCGCGGCTCTCGGCTTTGTGCAGCTCGTCGTAGATGGGCAGGATCGCCCCGCCGGGATAACCAAAGATGTGCTCCACGCCGTGGCGGCGCAGGGAGTCCATCAGGGCATAGCCGCCATTCACCCGCTGCGGGTAGGCCTGGTCGGGGGAATCACCGGCGGCGGCGGCCGTTGGCGAGACAGACGTAACGGTCACGACGGCAGCTGGCAGCACTCGATCTTGACCCAACCCTAAGGGCTGGCCCGGGGATTGGGCGTGCTCGTTCAGCGCCCCTGACCGCGGGCCGTCGCCATCGCTCGCAAGATGGCCGCCGGGTTGAGCCAGCGCCCGCCGTAGCGCACGCCCCAGTGCAGATGCGGTCCCGTGCTCCGGCCGCTCACGCCCACATGGCCGATCAGGGCGCCACTGTTCACCCGGCTGCCAGTGCGTAGGGCTACCGGCCCGCTGCGATAGGTGCCGTTCTGCACGCTGCCGCTGAGGTGGCAGTAGAGATGCTCGTAGGGGCCTGATTGGATCACCAGCCCCAACCCGCAGCGCCCGTCATCAATCACCTCTTTCACCACGCCGCCCCACCAGTTGCGGATCGGTGAGCCGAGCGGAGCTGCGATATCGAGGCCGTGATGGGGCTCGAGGCTTCCCGAAGGGCCGATGCGCTGGCCGAAATGGCTGGTGTAGCCCGAAAACACGGCGACAGGAAACACGCCCTGGCGCCAGCGGCTATCGGCCAGGGCCGTGCCCGCAAGCAGCCCGCCCATCGCCAGCGCCGCGCCTGCGGCCTTACAGCAATCCCAGGGAGTGAAGCGGGCCACGGCCGCTGAGCAGCTCCAGCAGGAAAGCGGAGAAGCCGAGCATTGCCAAGCGGCCGTTCCACACCTCGGAGCTGTTGTTCCAGCCCCAAGCCCACTTGTCCTGCGGGTAGAGCTTCACTTTGGTGGGGAGGGCTGCGGCCTGATCGAGGTTCACCTCGGGGCCTTCGAGGGCGTGCTGCACCAGGTTGGCCAGCCCCTCAATGAAGGAGGGCGTGGTGTCGAGCGCCGGCACGCGGCGGAAGTTGGTGATCCCGGCTTCGGTGGCGATCTCCCGGTATTCGATGTCGATCTCTTCGAGCGTTTCGATGTGCTCGCTCACGAAGCTGATCGGCACCACTACCAGGTCTTTCACACCCTGCTCGCCGAGTTCATGCAGGGCGTCGTCGGTGTAGGGCTTGAGCCACTCCACCGGACCCACCCGGCTCTGGTAAGCCAGCGTGAAGGGATTGCGGTGGCCCAGTTGTTGCTCAAGGCGATCCATGATCAGGCCGGCGCAGGCCTCGATCTCCTGTTGGTAGGGATCGCCCGCTTCCTCCACGTAGCTCTTGGGCACGCCGTGGGCGCTGAAGAACACGTGGGCCGTGCTGGGGTCGGGGCAGGCCTGGATCTCCTTGGCGATCAGCTCCGCCATGGCGCCGATGTAGCCGGGGTCGTTGTAGTAGCTGCGGATGCAGCGGATCGGTAGGCGGGCAAAGGCTGAATCGGCCTGGCGCAGCCGCTGGAGCTCGCGGAAGCTCGATCCGCTGGTGCTGATCGAGAAGTGGGGATAGAGCGGCAGCACCACCACTTCATCCACGCCATCGGCCTTGATGTCGGCCACGGCGGATTCGGTGAACGGATGCCAGTAGCGCATCGCCACGTAGCTGGTGGCTTCGATGCCGCGCTGACGCAGGTTGCTTTGCAGTTCGCGGGCCTGCTGCTCGGTGATCCGCCGCAGGGGGGAGCCGCCACCGATCGAGCGGTAGGCCGCCTGGGATTTGCCGGCCCGCAGGGTGCTGATCAGCCAGGCCAGCGGTTTCTGCAGGGCCGGGTTCGGCAACCGGATGATCTCCGGGTCGGCGAACAAGTTGTAGAGGAACGGCCCAACGTCCTGAATGCGCTCAGGACCGCCGAGGTTCAGCAACAGCACGCCGACCTTGGCCATGCCCAGCGGTGTTCAGGTGAATGTGTCGGCGAGCGTAACGCTGCTGGCCTTCTGCTGGTTCACGTTTGGGCACCACTGGCCGTAGCGCGGCGGTCTCGATAGGGTCCGCGCCATGACGGCCGCCGCCTCACCGCCCCATCCCCTCGACGGGCCGATCCGCGAGCACAACGCCCAGCTGGCTGCCAGCGGCGTGAGCCTGCGGCTGGAGCGGCGCGGGCAGCGCATCTCCCTGCGGGGGCCGCTGCCCTGCCGCCAGGGAAGCGGCCAGCTGCGGGTGCAGCGCATCAGCTTGGGTGTGCCTGCCGATCCGGCCGGGCTGGAGCAAGCCCGCCAGGCGCTGCGCCGGGTGGTGCAGCAGCTTCAGCAGCAGAGCTTTGCCTGGAGCCATTGGTGTGTGGCGCCTGCAGCCTCAGCCCGCTCGAGCGCAGCCCAAGCGGTGTCAGCTGCCACGGGCATCGATGCCACCGCTGCTGTGGAGCGGTTTGAGCAGCAGTTCTTCGGCGATCCCCGCCGGCGCCGCAATCCCGCCGGCAGCCGCACCACGTGGACCAGCGCCTATCTGCCCTATCTGCGCCGGTTGCAGGAGCAGGCTGCGAGTCGGGAGCTCCCCTTAAGCGAAGACTTACTCCTGGCCGTGCTGGAGAGCTACCCGCTGGCCAGCCGGGGCCGTCAGCAGTGCGGCACCGCCCTGGCCGCTCTGGCCCGCGAGGAACAGATTCCGTTGCCGCCGGATTGGGCCGATCGCGCCGGTGGTTACGGTCTGCATGCGGCCCAGTTCCGCCAGCTCCCAAGCGATCACCAGATTCTGGAGTGGATCGAGCAGATCCCGAACCCCGGTTGGCGGTTGGCCTATGGCCTGATGGCCACCTACGGGTTGCGCAATCACGAGGTGTTTTTCACCGATCTTTCCGCCCTGGCCCCAGGCGGCGATCGCGTGATCCGGGTGCTGCCCACCAGCAAAACCGGCGAGCACCAGGTGTGGCCGTTCCAGCCCGAATGGGTGGAGCGCTTCGAGCTCCCGCGCCTCGGTGAAGCCCGCAGCCTGTTGCCGCCGGTGTGCACCGACCTGCGCCGCACCACCCTCCAGCAGGTGGGTCGCCGCGTGGCTGAACAGTTTCGCCGCTACGACCTGCCCCTCACCCCCTACGACCTGCGCCATGCCTGGGCGGTGCGCACCATTCACATCGGCCTGCCCGACACGGTGGCGGCCCGGATGATGGGCCACTCCGTGGCGATCCACACCCGCACCTACCACCACTGGATCACCCGGCGCGACCAGCAGCAGGCCGTGGACACAGCCTTGGCCCGCGCCCGGGCCGCCTGAACCCGCCGTCTGTTGCCAGAGTGCTGCCGTTCATTCGCTGCAGCACCGTGCCCCCTGAGCAGCCCGATCACGCCGCGGAGTCCACGCTGGATCAGGCTGCGGCCGAGCTGGGAATGGGTGGCGATCTGGCACCGGAAGCCAGCGCCGATGCCTATCGCCGCCGCATGGCCCGCCGCAAGGAGGTGCAGCAGCAGCGGGTGGGGGAGCGCAACCTCGAGAAGGGGCTGGTGCTGGTGTTCACCGGCGATGGAAAAGGCAAAACCACCGCAGCCCTTGGTCTGGTGCTCCGCACCCTCGGTCACGGCGAGCAGGTGGCGGTGGTGCAGTTCATCAAAGGTGGCTGGCAGCCGGGTGAGGCCAAGGCGCTGGAGCTGTTCGGCGAGGCTCTGCACTGGCATGCCCTCGGTGAGGGCTTCACCTGGGAAACCCAGGACCGTGAGCGTGACCGCGAGCTGGTGCAGCAGGCCTGGCAGCGTTCCCTCGATTACCTCGCTGCCTCCGATCGCAAGCTTGTGGTGCTGGATGAAGTGAATGTGGCGCTCAAGCTCGGCTACCTCCAGCTCGAGCAGGTGCTCGAGGGCCTGGCCCTGCGCCCGCCGCTCACCCACGTGGCCCTCACTGGCCGCGGTGCCCCAGCGGGCCTGCTGGAGCGCGCTGATCTGGTGACCGAGATGAAATTGCTGCGCCATCCCTTCCGCGAGCAGGGCGTGAAGGCCCAGGCCGGTATCGAGTTCTGAAGGCCCGCGGCTTCGGAACCCAGGGCGTCTTGCGAAGGCTGGCGTCGCCGAGGATCGCGCCCATTGGGGTGCCGAGCACCTAGCGGGGATGCCGACGCCAAGACCCCTTGGTTCTGTACACGCTGTACAAAACCTTGGGTGCTCATGAATGGATTCGGGGTTTGAGTTGCGCAGGTCGGCTGGGTTGTCGGCGCCAAGTGAGGCCAGCCTGAGCCAGCCAGCGATCAAGCGCCGTGCTGCTCTTGAAGGAGCGCCAGGCTGCTGAGCAACACCGACAGGCCACTCACCAGCAAGGCCCGGTGCACCATCGGTTCGCGCCAGCCGCCCGGTTCCGCCACCAGCTGTTCCACCGCCGAGAGGGTGAGGCGTGCCATCACGCCGGAGTGGCGCGGCGGCTGGGCCTCGGGCTGGGAATGGGGTCGTGAAGCGCCTGCCATCACCGCTGAGCCGTTGCCCCATCGAAGCGCCAGCGGCCTGGCTCGGCAAGGGATCTCACGCTTGCTACTGTTCGGCCAACTGACGTGCAAGCGCGAACGGATGGCCTATCAGCGCGTGTTGCTCAAGCTCAGTGGCGAAGCCCTGATGGGCGAGCAGGGCTACGGCATCGATCCGGCCATCGTGAATGCCATCGCCAAGGATGTGGCGGCGGTGGTTGCCGATGGCACCCAGCTGGCCATCGTGGTGGGTGGCGGCAATATCTTCCGCGGCCTTAAGGGTTCCGCGGCTGGCATGGATCGCGCCACGGCCGACTACGTGGGCATGCTCGCCACGGTGATGAACGCCATCACCCTCCAAGACGGCCTCGAGCGGGCCGGCATCCCCACCCGGGTGCAGAGCGCTATTTCGATGCAGGAGGTGGCGGAGCCGTACATCCGCCGTAAGGCCATTCGCCACATGGAAAAGGGGCGGGTGGTGATTTTCGCCGCCGGCACCGGGAACCCCTTCTTCACCACCGACACCACCGCTGCCCTGCGCGCCGCCGAGATCGGCGCCGATGTGGTGTTCAAGGCCACCAAGGTGGATGGCGTTTACGACAAGGACCCCAACAAGCACGCCGATGCCGTGCGTTACGAGAGCCTCTCGTTCCTTGATGTGCTCAGCGGTGAGCTCGAGGTGATGGACAGCACCGCCATCGCCCTCTGCAAGGACAACGCCATCCCCATCGTGGTGTTTGATCTGTTCGGCGCCGGCAACATCGGCCGGGCGGTGCGTGGTGAGCCGATCGGCACCAGCATCCTTCCTTCGGCCTGAGCCCTCTTCTCTCCGTCAGCTCCCACCGTTAGCTCCCATGGAACTCGAAGCCAGCATGCGCAAGTCGGTGGATTCCACCCAGCGCACCTTCAACACCATCCGCACCGGCCGGGCCAACGCCTCCCTGCTCGACAAGATCCAGGTGGAGTACTACGGCGCTGACACGCCGCTGAAGTCGCTGGCCACGATCAGCACGCCCGATTCCTCCACGATCCAGCTGCAGCCGTTTGACGGCGGATCCCTCGGCTTGATCGAGAAGGCGATCTCGATGAGCGATCTGGGCCTCACCTGCAACAACGACGGCAAGGTGATCCGGATCAACATCCCGCCCCTCACCGAAGATCGCCGGAAGGATCTCTGCAAGCTCGCCGCGAAGTACGCCGAAGAGGGCAAGGTGGCGCTGCGCAACATTCGCCGCGATGCCATCGACAAGGTGAAGAAGCAAGAGAAAGAGGGTGAGTTCTCCGAAGATCAGAGCCGCGACGAACAAGAGAAGGTGCAAAAGCTCACCGATAAGTTCATCGCTGAGATCGAGAAGCTGCTGGCTGAGAAGGAAGCCGACATCCTCAAAGTGTGAGCTCAGCTCACATGCATGACGTGATCGTGGTCGGTGCTGGCGCCGCTGGTGCTGCCTCGGCTTATCACTTGGCGGCACGGGGCCATCGGGTGCTGATCCTGGAGGCCCAATCCATGCCCCGCCGCAAACCCTGTGGTGGTGGGATGGCGGCGTCTGTTCAGCGCTGGTTTCCGTTCGATCTCAGCCCGGCGGTGGATCAGGTGATCGAGCAGGTGCGCTTCACCTGGTGCCTCGATGATCCGGTGACAGCCGTGCTGCCTGGCGACTCTCCATTCTGGATCGTGCAGCGATCACGCCTCGATCAGTTCATTGCTGAGCAAGCCGTGGCTGCCGGTGCCGAGCTGGTCGATGCCGCCTCGGTGGAGACGATGGAACGAGACGGCGATGGTTGGACGGTGACGGCAGGCGGCCATCGCTACTGCAGTCGTGCCGTGGTGGTGGCCGATGGCTCCAAGTCCCGCTTCGCTAGCCAACTTGCTCTGGGCAACCCCAAACCCCGTTTTGCCAGCGCCGTGGCGGTGGAGGTGGAGGCTGCGGTGTCTGAGCCCAACACCGCCCGCTTTGAATTCGGACTGGTGAAGCACGGCTTCTGCTGGGCTTTCCCTCGGCAGGGTGGCTACAGCATTGGCGTGGGCAGCTTCATCGGCAACACGGATGTTGATGCTGATGCCGTGCTCGCTCAGCTATTGCCGAGCCTCGGCCTGGCCACCGACGCCGGCGAACGGATCCAATCGCCGCTACGGGTGTGGGATGGCCACTATCCCCTGCACAACACGGCCGGTGCCGTGGCAGTGGGTGATGCTGCTTCCCTTTGCGATCCCTTCCTGGCGGAGGGGCTGAGGCCAGCCCTGCTCAGCGGTCTGCGCAGCGCCGAAGCCCTTGATCGCTACCTCGCGGCCGATGACACACGCCAGGCCGGGGAGGCCCTGGCGGGCTACAGCCTGGCGATGCGGCAGCAATGGGGGGAGTCGATGGCCTGGGGACGGCGCATCGCTCAGGTGTTTTACCGCGTGCCCAAGGTGGGCTATCAGATCGGGATCAAGCGGCCGACAGCTCCCCAGCGCATCGCCCAGATCCTCTCCGGAGAGATGGGCTACGGCGACATTGCCCAGCGCGTGATCAAGCGGCTGTTGTTCCAGCGGGGTTAGCTGAATTTGGTGCAGTCTTTGAGCTGCCGCAGGCGCTTGTCGATCGAGCCGAGGAGTTCGATCGCAAACATCGGCGATTCCTGAACGGCGAACAGGAACTTCTCGCGGTTCATCACCAGCACCTTGCAATCGCTGAGAGCCTTCGCGTTGCCGTAGCGCCGGTGTTCCGGGGTCACCAGGGCGCCGGCTCCGAACACATCACCAGCCTGAATGATCTCCTGGCCGCCGTCATCATTCCAGCTCAGTTCGACGCTGCCTTCGAGTACGCCGAACATGCAGTCGCCGGTTTCTCCCGAGCTGAAGATTGGCTCACCGGCCGGTACGTCCAGCACCTCGCCCTGGCTGGCCAGGGCGCGCATGGTGTCGAGAGCGTTCAACGCAGGCAAACGAACAGTGCCCCCAGTGTGGGGCAGGCAGGTTAAGAACCGCTGATGGCCAGAGCTGCTCCTAGGCCACCGCGCACATCGGCCGGCAGTAGACGGCCGTCGTGGTCGGTGTCGAGCGCATCAAACACCGCATCGCTGCCCAGCCACTCCTCACGGGTGATGCAGCCGTCGCCATCGAGATCATTGAGCAGGAAGATCTCCTGGGCGGCGTGCTGGAAGGCACTGGCGCCCTCGAGTTCGCCGAGGCGATGGGCCAGCTGAGCCTCGAGGGTTTCGATGGCGCGCGTGAAGCCGGTGATGCCCTCCTGCAGCTTCTCCGTGGCCATCGGATCCTTGTGCATCATCACTTCGAAGCCCTCACGATCCAGATGCAGTTGCTCATCGGTGGGGGCCGGATTGAAGGCGTTGAGCTTGCGGATCAGCTCTCCATCGGTGTTGCGGAGCTGATCGAGCAGCTTCGGTGAGATGGTGAGCAGGTCGCAGCCGGCCAGTTCGATGATCTCGTCGATGTTGCGGAAACTGGCCCCCATCACCTCGGTTTTGTAGCCGTAGGTTTTGAAGTAGTTGAAGATCTGGGTCACCGACACCACGCCCGGATCCTCGGGGCCGGGGTAGCTCTCGCGCCCGGTGCTCTTCTTGTACCAGTCGAGGATGCGCCCCACGAAGGGTGAGATCAGCGTGACGCCTGCTTCAGCGGCTGCAACCGCCTGGGCGAAGCTGAACAGCAGGGTGAGGTTGCAGTGGATGCCTTCCTTCTCGAGCACCTCAGCCGCCTTGATTCCCTCCCAGGTGGAGGCGATCTTGATCAACACCCGCTCGCGGCCGATGCCGGCCTGGCGGTAGAGGCCGATCAGCTTGCGGGCTTTGGTGATCGTGGCTTCGGTATCGAAACTGAGGCGTGCATCCACCTCGGTGGACACGCGGCCCGGAACGATCTTGAGGATCTCGGTGCCGAAGGTGACGCAGATTTCATCGAGTGCCTCGCGCACCACCTCTTCGGCTGGAGCTGCGCTGCCGCACACCTCCCGGGATTCCTGCAGGGAGCGATCGATCAGGTTTTGATAGGCCGGGATCTGCGCTGCCGCCAGGATCAAGGAGGGGTTTGTGGTGGCGTCCCTCGGCGTGAACTGGCGGATGGCGTTGATGTCACCGGTGTCGGCGACCACAACGGTCATGGCGGCCAGTTGATCGAGCAGGTTGGCCATGCAGGGCCCCGTGAGATGCGCTCAAACTAGCCAGCGGATTGGCGAAGAACCGCCTCTGTCATCAAGCGGTTACCCGGCCGCCAGACCCTCAGCCTGCCACTGGCTTGCTCGGTGGGATCTTCTCGATCACGAGAAGCGATTCAATGATCTGGCGTGCCACGGGGACCGCCACGGTGGATCCGTAGGCATTGCCTCCCTTGGGCTCGTCGACCACCACCAGCACCACGTAGCGCGGATCATTGATCGGTAGGTGCGCCACAAAGCTGGTGATGCGAGCCCCAGGGATGTAGACGCCGTTTTCGGCTTTTTGGGCGGTGCCCGTTTTGCCGCCGATGCGGTGGCCGGGGATGTAGGTGCCCTTGCCACTGCCCTTCTCCACCACGGTTTCCATCCAGTTGAGAACCGTCTGGGCAATTTCCGGCCGGATCAGTTGCAGCCCGGTGGAGGGCGGTGCGGCGGCCAGGTCGTCGCCCGAGCGCAGGCCACGGGTGATGTGGGGGCTCACCAGCTTGCCGCCGTTGGAGAGCATCGCGTGCAGCTGCAGCAGCTTCAGCGGCGTGAGATTGAAGCCCTGACCAAAGGCGGCGGTGGCGGGCTCGATCGGCTGGGTGCGGAAGGTTTCTAGGCTTTTGAGCTGGCCGGCAACGGCACCGGGCAGATCGGTATCGGGTTTGGTATCGATGCCGAGGGCGTGCAGCCAATTCCAGAACTTGGCGGGCTTCACCCGCTGCATCGCCTTCACCATTGCCACATTGCTCGACACCTGCAGCACCGTGGGGAAATCGATGACCCCGTTGCCTTTGCGGTCGTGGTTGAAGATCGGCCAGCCGCCGATGGTGAGTTGACCGTTGTCATTCACCTTGCCGGCTGGATCGATGGCGTTTTCCTGCAGCGCGATCGCCAGATTGATCGGCTTGAAGGTTGATCCCGGTTCATAGAGATCCTGCACCGACCACTCGCGGAACAGCCCGGGCTTGTATTTCCAGAACTGATTGGGGTCGTAGGTGGGGGTGGAGGCCAGGGCGAGCAGTTCGCCGTTGCGCACATCCATCACCAGCGCCACACCGCGTTTGGCGTTCCACTGCTTCACCTGTTTGCTCAGCGCCATCTGCGCCACCTGCTGCAGGCGCGCATCGAGGGTGAGCTGTAGACGCAGATCGTCGCCGTAGAGCACGCCGGCCTTGAGCCCATCGGGCAGTGGGGTGCCATCGGCTCCGCGGCGGAGCTGGCGGGTGGCTTCGTGGCGGCGTAGGTCGCTGTTGCGGCTCTGCTCCAAACCCGCCTGCGGCACCCGCTCCAGGTTGAGGAACCCCACCACGTTCGCGAACAGGTTGCCCTGCGGGTAAACCCGCTGCGGGTAGGGCTCTAGATCGATGCCGCTGATCCCCAGTTCGCGTACCCGCTGGGCGGTTTCTGGATCGAGATCGCTAGTGAGCTTTACCCCCGATTTGCGGCCTTCCATGGCCCGCACCAGATCGGCCATGGGCAGGGCCAACACGCTGGAGAGCTTGCGGGCCACATCCAATGGGCTGCGCAGCTTGCCGATGTCATCGCCGGGGAAGGCGAAGTAGCGGGGGTGCGCCCACAGGGTGAAGCGCTCCTCATCAAGGGCCACCAAGCTGCCCTGGCGATCCACGATCGTGCGGCGCCGGCCCAGAGGCGTGATCGTTTGGGTTTGCACCGCGCGGGCGCGATCGAGCAGCTCAGGGCCTTGCAACACCTGAACCCAGGCCAGCCTCAGGGCTAGGCCACTCAGGCCAGCCGCCATCAGCAGATACACCGCCCACAGACGAGCTGCAGGCACCGGGCTCAGGGTCAACACGCGCCGCTGGCGCCCACCGCCGCTGCTGCGGGGGACCGGCCGCCGGCTTTCGAGGCGGTGAACCGCCATCAGTATCCCGGCAGGATCTGACGGGGATTCACCTGGGCCAGTAGGGCGCGTAGGCGGGGCTGCTGAGCTGTGGCCGGAGGCTCGAGATACACGAGTTTCTGGCTGGAGGTGGGTTCAAGCAGGGCAGGTTTGCGGGTCATGCCCAGGTGATGCTGCTCCAGCACAGCGGCAGATTCCTGCAAGCGATGCTCCAGCCGTTGGGCTGCTTCCAGCTTCTGGAAGTTCTGGGTCCACTGCCCCTGCCAATGCAGGGTGAGGCCGCTCAGGCCGAGCACGGCCACCCCCAAGCCCAGCAGGCTGCCATCGGCGATGCGATGCAGGTTGCCGAGCAAGGGGGATTGGCGATCGGCCTTGCGCGACGACAGCGATCCCTGGATCAGTTCCAGGGGCCGAGCGGTGGATCGCCGTTGACCCTCTTGGGTCTGATGCAGTGGGGCGGCGACCACAGGTGCGCGGCAGAACTGCGCAAGTGAACCACGCGCCCGCCCCTCCAGCAAGGGGGCGATCAAGCACTGAGATTCACGGCTCTGTTCGCTACCAGCCCAGCACCACCAGATTGGCGAAGGTGAGGGCATTCCAGAAGCTATGCATCAGCACGCAGCTGCCCAGCCGGCCGCTGCTCCAGCGCACCCAGCCCAGCCCGACCCCCAGCACCAGCAGCGGCAGCAGCTCCCCCAGGCTCAGGTGCGCCACAGCGAACACCGCCGCACTGAGCAGGATGCCGCCGGACGCACCCAGCTTTCGCGCCGCCACCGGCAGCAAGGCGCCGCGGAAGATCGTTTCTTCAAACAGCGGTGCCAGCACGATCGCCGTGAAGCCGAAACAGGCCAGTGCCGGCACGTTGTGGCTGTTGAGCACAAGTTCCAGCAGAGGGTTGCTGCCGCCCGGATCCCCCCAGAGCTGCCCTTGCAGCCAGCCCACCAAGCTCACCAGCGGCAGCACCATCAACAGGCCCTTCAGCCCCTGCCGCAGGTTCAAGGCCAGGGGGCGCCAGCGGAACTGCAGTCCACCCATGGCCCCTTTACCCCCCAGCAACAGCGCCAGGATCAGCAGGGGCCCGGCCATCAGAGCCAGGTAAAGGCTCACCACACTGATGCCCTCGCGTAGGGGGCTGGTCACGGCTAGCTGCAGCAGCAGGCCCGTGAGCAAGGGGCCCACGACCAGCGGTGTGAGCAGCTCCCCGATCACCACGAAACCGCCCGCGATCAGCAGCACAGCATCGAGGCCGCTGAGTTGTGGGCCCTGCAGCGGCGGTGCCTCCGCAGCGCGGCCACGCCAACGCATCCAAAACTCCCGCAGCAATGCGGCGCTGCCCAGCAGCAGCAACAGCACCGGCAGCACACTCACGCTCACGAGCTGCAGCAGCGCCCGCCGGCTGGCACCCCCAGCGCCGCAGTTGGCGCCTGGCGTGAGTGCTTCACAGCTCCACAGCTGCAGCACGCCACCCTGGGGCAGCGCCTCGATCAAGGTTGTCTTCGCCGGCCCGGCTGGCTTGGGCTCTGGGTTGAGCAGAGCCTGGGCCAGGATCGCCTGAGGGCTGCTCCCGGCGGCCAGTTCCGCCAGCAGCGCATCGGAGGCAGGGGTCTGCCCCTGGCGTCGCAGCAGCAGCGCCTGTTCCAGCAGCAGGTCTGGATCGGGGGTTTGGCCTGCTTCCCGCGCGTCGTTGATCTCCTCGGTCAAGGCCTTGCGCAGGGTTTCCACAGGGCTGCGGCCCGCCAGTAGGTCGGGCAGCGGTCCGCTCAGCTGCGGTTCCGCCAGCACGGCCAGCTCCAGCTGGCGGCGGTTGAGGTCGTTGCCGACGGAAGGGCGACTGAGGCTGTCGATCAGACCGTTGAGCCAGAGCAACAGGCTCAGGGCCAGGCTCACCGAGGCCAACGCCACCTTCCAACCCGGCGGTGCCCCGTCCGGTCTGCCGCCGGGCCTGTTGGCTGCTGTCACCCTGCGCCTGCTCCGTGGTGCTGATCAGCGCAGCATCTCATCGTTTCGCTGTGGGCTGAGTTGGGGCTGGCCTGCGTGTGAGCGGGAGCTCGGGCTCAAACCCCACCAAATACGATGGCTTTTGCTCAATCCTGCGCCTGTGTCTCTCCGGATCCTGCTGGTTCGCCATGGGTTGAGCAGCTTCAATCTCGAGCACCGAATCCAGGGCCGCGACGATCTCTCCAGCCTCACCGAGGAGGGCGTGAAGCAAGCCCTGGCCACGGGTGAGGCCCTGCGTGATCTGCCGATCACGGCGGCCTATAGCTCTCCGCTCCGCCGCGCCCACGACACCGCCACTGCTCTACTGGCCGCCCAAGGTGGTGGCCTTGAGCCCTGCCTCGACGACGATCTGCTGGAAGTGGATCTGGCTCCCTGGAGCGGTCTGCTCAGCAGCGAGGTGCAGGAGCGCTTCCCTGAGGCCTATCGCACCTGGAAGCAGCACCCACAGCAGCTGGTGCTGCAGCGGGCCGATGGCAGCAGCTACGCCCCGATCCCTGAGTTGATGGATCAGGCGCGCCGCTTCGTCGATCGTCTGCTGGCTGAGCACAACCCCTCCAGCCCCACCCCTCAGACCGTGTTGGTGGTGGGCCACAACGCCATCCTGCGCTGCACGCTGCTCACCCTGCTGGGTCTGGAGGCCAGCGGGTTCCGCCGCCTGCGGGTCGACAACGCCTCCCTCTCGGTGCTCAACCTCAGCGCCGATGGCGAGGGGGATCTTTCGGTGCAGATCGAATCGCTCAATGGCACCACCCATCTCCACCCCGAGGTGTGCGGCGGACGCCTGCCCTCCAAGGGGTCCGGCCCGCGCCTGCTGCTGGTGCGCCACGGCGAAACCGACTGGAACCGCCAGGGCCGCTTTCAGGGACAGATCGATATCCCGCTCAACGAAAACGGCCGCGCTCAGGCTGCCGCCGCCGGTGACTTCCTGCGCAAGGTGTCGTTCCAGCGGGCTTACACCAGCTCCATGGCCCGGCCGCGCCAAACCGCTGAAGGCATCCTGAGCCACCACCCCGGGGTGCCCCTCGCCAGCGTGCGCGACCTGGTGGAGATCGGTCATGGGGAATGGGAGGGCTGCCTGGAATCGGAAATCTCCGAAGGCTGGGGCGAGCTGCTGGCTGCCTGGAAGCGCGCGCCGGAAACGGTGCAGATGCCCAATGGCGAAACCATCCACGACGTGTGGGACCGTTCGCTGCGCGGATGGAACACCATCGCCGCGAGCTTGCACAGCGATGAAACGGCCCTGGTGGTGGCTCATGACGCCGTGAACAAAACCATCCTTTGCGCCCTGTTGGGGCTTGGGCCCGCCGATATCTGGGCGGTCAAGCAGGGCAATGGAGGCGTCACCGTCATCGATTACCCCCACGGGCCCGATCAAGCGCCGGTGGTGGTGTGTCTGAACCAAACGGCCCATCTTGGGGGTGTTCTGGATCGCACCGCCGCCGGCGCTCTATGACCCGCAACCCCGAGCAGCCGCTGCTGCTGCATCAGGTTCAGCTGCTCGAAGCGGAAGGTGCTGGGCTGCGCCGTTGTGATGTGCTCATCCAGGCGGGGCGGCTCATGGCCATCGGCGGCGATGCTGCAGCTCAGGCCACGGCCTGTGGTGCTCAGGTGCTCGATGCCCAGGCCTGGCTGCTCGCACCGCCCTTGGTGGATCCCCATTCCGAGCTGGAGGATCCGGCCACCGGATCGGCCGAATCCCTGGCCTCCCTGGAGCGTTCGGCCCTGGCGGCCGGCTATGGCACCGTGGCCCTGCTGCCGCGTGCCTCGAGCTGGCGCGATCGGCCCGAGCGCTTGCAGGGTCTGACGCCTCTCGGCCGCTTGCAGCTGCTGCTCTGGGGCAGCTTCAGCCATGGCGCCAGCGGCGCTGATCTGGCGCCCCACGGCGATCAGCTCGCCGCCGGTGCCATCGGCCTGGCTGAGGCGGATCAGATCCCGCCCTTGGCGCTGCTGGAGCGCGGCCTCAGCCTGGGCGAATGCGGCGACGCACCTGTGCTCCTGCTCCCCCGCGACGCCAGCCTCAGCCAGGGCGGCTTCATGCGCGAGGGGGTGGAAGCGTTGCGCGCGGGTTGGCCCACCGATCCCTCCATCAGCGAAACCCTGCCGCTGCAGAACCTGCTGGCCATGGCCCGGCGTCACCCGCAGCGGCGCGTGCAATTGATGAATCTCTCCACGGAAGGCGGCGTTGCGCTGCTGCGGGATCTGCCGGCTGAGCAGCGCCCCGAGGCCACGGTGTGCTGGTGGCATCTGCTGGCCGATAGCGGCAGCCTTGATCCCATTGCGGAGGGCTGGCGGGTGGTGCCACCCCTGGGAACCCCGGCGGATCGCCAGGCCCTTCAGCAGGCTTTGGCCGATGGAGTCCTCACTGCTGTCGCCGTGCACCACCAGGCGCTGGATGCGGAGGAGCAGCTGCTGCCGCTGGATCAGCGCAAGCCCGGGGTAGCGGGCCATCGCTTCGTTTTGCCCTGTTTGTGGCAGGAGCTCGTGCTGAAACGCGGCTGGAGCGCCGAGCAGCTCTGGCGTGCCCTCTGCTTCGCTCCTGCTCGCTTGCTGGGCCTGGCTCCCCCGAGCCTCAGCCTGGGCAGCGATCAATGGGTGGTGTTCGATCCCAGCTGTCGCTGGGAGCCCCGCAACGACAGCTGGGGCCCCCAGGCGGCCAATCAGCCGGCCGCGACAGGCACGCTCACGGGCCAGGTGCTCGCCAGTGGCCTCATCCCGGAGCTGCGGCGCTGGTCGGTTTCGCCGGCTTGAGCGGATCGCTGCTGTTGAGTTCGCCGGCGGTGCCCAGTGGCCAGAACCGCCAGAAAGCCCGGCCGATGATTTCGCGTTCCGGCAGGAAGGCACCACCGGGCCAGAAGCGACCATCCCAGCTGTTGCCGCGGTTGTCGCCCAGCACCAGCACATGGCCGGGGGGAACCGTGGCGTTGAGCGTGCGGCAGGGGCCCATGCCCTGCTCATCCACCGGGCAGTAGTTGCTCACGTAGGGCTCCTTCAGCCGCTGCCCGTTCACCATCACCTCGCCGCGGGGATTGATCACCACCTGATCGCCGGCTACGGCCACCACCCTTTTGATGTAGGCATCACAGGCCGGTTCCTGCAGACCAGGCACCAGGTTCACCAGGGGCAGGTTCACCAGCAGGCACCGCAGCGGGCCGGCCTGATGGCTGGGCTTGAGCACCGGATCGAAATGGTGCGGGGCATGGAACACCACGATCTCGCCGCGTTGGGGTGAACGGCTGCGGTAGCTGAGCTTTTCCACCAGCAGCCGATCCTGGAGCTGCAGCCCCGGCAGCATCGAGCCCGAAGGGATGTAGCGGGCCTCGATCACGGTTTGGCGCACACCCAGGGCGACACCGATGGTGATCAGCACACCCCGCCAGAACACCCAGGGGTTTTCCTGCTGCGCGGCTGGTTGTGGGTCGGGCTGCGGTGCGGTCGCGTCTTGGTCGGGGCTGGACAAGGGCTGGAACTGCCTGCAGCAGGTGCAAGTGAGGCAGATTAGGGCCGTTGGCTCAGCTTCAGATGGTTCGTCCGCGTTGGTTGTCGGCCCAGAGGGTCACGGCCTCGCGGCTCTGGCGCCACTGGGATCGGGCTGTGGCCCTCTGGGCTGGGGTCAACCTGCTGTTGGTGCTGTTCGACATCACCTACATCCCCCTCCGCACCTTCTGGCTGCAGCGCAACCTCACGCCGCTGCCCCAGGTGCCCCTGGTGGTTCCCCTCAGCCTGCTGCCCGATCTCACCCCCCTTTACGACCCTGTCAAGGGAATCGAGCCCCACCGGGAAACGCAGGCCTATCTGCAGGCTTTTCAGCGGCTGGATCAGGCCCTTCTCAACGGTGCCACGCCCGCCCAGAGCGCAGCGCAGCGGCGCCGCCTGGTGGCTCTCACTGAGGCGATGATCAACGAGAACCCGTTTGCAGCCTCCGGCAACAGCGGCACTCTCGAAAAGATCAAGAACCGCCTGCGGCAGCGAGCCGGCAATGATTCGGCTAAGCAGGCGGCCGCCCAACTGCTGGGCGATCCCTGGCTTGTTCAGAGCAGCTGGCAGCAGGAGCGGCGTTTTTGGCAGCAGCAGGTGCTCCCATTGGTGGCCACCAGCTACTGGCGCTCCATCGATGAGAACGGCAGGCCCACCGATCACTTCTGGCGGATCGACCTGCTGCTCTTCCAGAGTGTGTTCGCCCTCGACATCCTGCTGCGCATGTTGCGCATGCGGCGGCGCTTCCCGGGGCTGAGCTGGCGGGATGCGTTGCTGCGTCGTTGGATCGATCTGCCTTTGTTGCTGCCCTTCTGGCGCTGGATGCGGGTTGTTCCCGTGGTGGAGCGCCTGAGCCAGGCCCAGTTGATCAACGTGGAGCCGCTGCGGGCTGCCGTGAGCCGGGCTGTGGTGTCGCTGCTGGCTCTTGAGCTGTTCGAGGTTCTGGCGCTGCAGCTGGTGGATGGCACCCAGTCGTTGATTCGCTCCTCCCAGTGGCCGCGCTGGATCCGCAGCCTCCGCAGCCACCAGAGCGTCAGCGGCGCCGATGAGCAGCAGCTCCTGGATCTGCTGCGCCTCTGGGGGCCGATGGTGTTGGGTCAGGTCACCCCGCGGTTGGCGCCGGAGTTGCAGTCGCTGCTGGGCCATGCCCTGCAGCAGCAGCTGCGGGAGGTTCCCGGTGGCGTGATGGTGCCGGCAGGCGTCAGCCGGCAGCTGGCCGGAGGTGTGGTCGACAGCCTGCTCGACCTCTCCCGCGGCACCGCCCAGCGCCTGGCCCGCAGCGACGATCGTCAGAGCGCCCTGCTGCAACAGGCCATCGATCGCTTCTGGGAGGAGCTGGCGGCGGCCCTCGAGAAGGCCGGCACGCTCGAGCGCAGCCAGGAGCTGCTCTGTGCGCTGCTGCAGCAGCTCAAACTCAACTACCTGGCCCAGATGAACCGGGCGGGCATTGATGCGCTGATGGATGAGCTCGATGAGCTCACCGCCCCCATCAGTGCTGCAGAGCCGCCTGCCACTCCTCCAGCTTGAAACCCAGCAGCGTTGCCCCCTCGGGGGTCAGCGCGAAGGGCCGCTTGATCAATTTGCCATCGGCGGCCAGGGCTGCCAGGGCGGCCTGGTCGTCCATCGCGGCAACGGTGGCACTGCCGAGGGCCCGATAGCTCTGGCCGCTTGTGTTGAACAGGCGCTTGCGGCCGAGGCTCTTGAAGGCCGCGCTCAGTTCGGCGGTAGTGGGCGGCTGCTCGGTGATGTCCAGCAGCTCGACATTGCCGGCCTCCACAGAAAAGCCCTGCTGGGCGAGCCATTGCAGGGCTTTGCGGCAGGTGCCGCATTTGGCGTAGCTGTAGATCCGGAGCCGCGGGCTCACTTGCCGATCAGGCTCTTGAGGGCGCCCATCAGGCTGTTGGACCCGGAACCCGCACCGGCCTGGGGACGGGTGCGCACGGTGACATCGCCGTTGACGCTGGTGCGGCAGCTCAGGCGGTAATTCGCGGGACGATCAGCCAGGTACACCTGCTCCACATCGCTGCGGGGGGAGAGGTTCTGCATGCCTTCCACCACTTCCACAACGCAGGTGCCGCACTGGCCCACGCCACCGCAGTTGTTGAGGTTGTTCAGGCCCTTGTAAGGGTTGATGCCGGCATCGATGGCGGCCTTGCGCAGGTTTGCCCCCTCGATGCATCCGACCTGCTGGCCTTCCTGTTCGAAACGGATGGTGGGCACGGTCGGACGGGGATCTTCGGCGCCGACAAACTTACCTGGCCGCAGCCGATTCCTGCGGCCGATGTTGAGGGCTGACACCAAATGCCGTGATGGCCGGGCTCCGTAACATTGGGTTTCTGGCTGATACGCGGTGCAGTCCTCCGGTTACGAACGGCTCCAGAGCCAGATGATTCCTGGCTACGGCAGCCTGGCGCGTCTGTCGGTGGCCCTGTTGGCCGCCTCGCCGGTGGCCGCCACCTCGGGGGCTGAGGTGCTGGTGGCTGGCTGCGGCACCGGTTCTGAGCTGCTGGAAGCTGTGGCCCAACGGCCCGACTGGAGCCTCACGGCCCTCGATCCCAGCGCAGAGATGTTGCAGGAAGCGCGTCAGCGCCTGGGTGAGCAGGCGTCGATCCAGTGGCAGCAGTCCACAGTGGAGGCCTTGGTGGATGAGCCGGGCATGGCAGGCCGCTTTGCCGGCGCACTCTCGGTGCTGGTGCTGCAGTCGCTGCCGGATGACGGCAGCAAACTGGCCTTCCTCACCGCTCTGGCCCGCTGCCTGCAGCCTGGCGCCCAGCTGGTGCTGGTGGATCTGATGCAAACCAGCCTGCCCTCACTGGAAGGGCAGTTGGATCAGGCCTGGCGCGGCTTCCAGCGGGCCAGCGGCCTTGAGGATGCGCTGCAGGAGGGGCTCCATCCCATCGGCCTGGCGCGGCTCACCAGCCTGGTGAATGCGGCTGGCTTCGGTGATCCAGCCCGCATCTTTCAGGCCCTTGGCTTCGAGGGCTTCCTGTTGCAGCGCCTCAGCTGAGGCTGGCGGCGGCGGCGATGCAGCGCTCGAGCAGTGCGGGCACGGCATCGGCATCCAGCCAGCCGTTGATCTCGATCACCCGGCCCTCGAGGTTTTTGTAGGTGCGGAAAAATTCCGCCACCTCCTCCAGCTGGTTGGCCCCGATCTGCCGGATGCTGTGGATCTCGCGCTGACGCGGATCGGCGGCCGGAACACAGAGCAGCTTGCCGTCGTGGGCCCCGCAATCCACCATGTCGAGGATGCCGATCGGTCTGGCTGTGATCAGGCAGCCGGCAAAGGTGGGCTCATCCATGATCACCATGGCATCGAGGGGAGCGCCGTCCTCCGCGAGGGTGTTGGGGATGAAGCCGTAATCGAACGGGTAGCGCACGGAGGAGTGCAACACCCGATCCAGCACCATCAGGCCGGCCTCCGCGTTGAACTCGTATTTATTGCGGCTGCCGGCTGGAATCTCCACCATCAGATTCACCAGCCCTGGCGCCGGTGAGGCCTGCAGGCTGTGCAAGTCCATGGGCCGTGGCTGGGGAGATGGCTGTTGGGGCCGAGCGGCGATCGCCAATCACGCTTGCCAGGGGCACCACAAGGGTGCAGAGGGCAACGACAACGCCGAACAGGGGAGCTGCCGTGTGGAACAGGCTGCCCGAACTGTAGAGAGGACTGAAGGGTTCGTCGCCGGAGTCAGAGGGCTGGCCTGAAGGCTGTGGCTCCGATTCACCTGCAGCGAGCAGCGTTGAGTGATCGGAGGGTCGAGGAGGGGGTTCTGAATCCATGCAAGCTGTTGGCGGCGACGCATCGGCAGGGTGCGATGCAACCACCGTTCAACGGATCAGCGTCTAATTCCCCTCAGCTTGGCATTTCCAGGCCGGCTGGCAAGTGGTGAAAACCGCTCAGGCGGCGGGCCGGGCTTGATCGTGATGCTCCCTGCGGCTCTCCAGGGAGGTTGGGCGCCCTTCGGCCTCGCTCAGGAGGCCACGGATCGCGCGCAGCTCCTCCAGGATTGAGCCCAGGAGCTGCTGTGTGGCGGTCGAGGGCGAATTGAGCACCTCAACGGTCACTTCCTTGATCCGCAGGACATCCCGGGCAAACCGCGCCACCTCGTTGGGGTGAAACAGCAGCGGATCTTTTTGATCGCTGCGGTATTCCGGATTGAGTTTGCGGGGATTGAAGGGAGGGTTGAGATTGCGCGGATCGGTGTTGGTGTAGCGGTACACCGAGGCGCGGGATCGGTTCAGGCAACGCTGAACCTCGTCGATGCCGATCAGGTTGTCGCCGCTTTCGCCAGCAGGTGCTTCGGCTTGGGTGCCGGTGAACTGCGCGCCTCCGCCCATTGCCGTTGCGACCGAATGGGCTTGCATGAGACCTGGATGCGACAGATTGGACTTGCAGCGGAAGTTAGCAGAGTTTTCGCTGCCGAACTGGAAATCTTTCTGCTTTCAAGCTGGCGGTGTGGCGCTTCTGCAGCCGGTTGGGCCAGAGCTCGGTGGTAGCTTCCGGCCTCCTTCTCTGCTGAGCATCCCATGCGCGTCTCCCGCCTGATGCTGGTGACGCTTCGGGATGATCCCGCCGAAGCCGAGATCCCCTCTCACAAGCTGTTGCTGCGTGCCGGCTACATCCGCCGGGTGGGCAGTGGCATCTACGCCTATCTGCCGTTGCTCTGGCGGGTTTTGCAGAAGATCTCCGCGATCGTCCGCGAAGAACTGAACGGCACCGGCGCGCTCGAAACCCTGCTGCCCCAGCTCCAACCCGCCGAGCTTTGGCAACGCAGCGGCCGCTGGGCCGGCTACACCGCTGGTGAGGGGATCATGTTCCACCTCGAAGATCGTCAAGGCCGCGAGCTGGGCCTTGGTCCCACCCATGAAGAGGTGATCACCGCTCTGGCGGGGGATCTGCTGCGCTCCTACCGGCAGCTGCCGGTGAACCTTTATCAGATCCAGACCAAATTCCGCGATGAGATCCGGCCCCGTTTCGGCCTGATGCGGGGGCGTGAATTCATCATGAAAGACGCCTATTCCTTCCATGCCGATGAGGCCTGCCTGAAGCAGACCTACGCGGCGATGGATCAGGCCTATCGGCGCATCTTCAGCCGCTGCGGCCTTCGCGCCGTGGCTGTGGAGGCCGATAGCGGCGCCATTGGCGGCTCCGCCAGCCAGGAATTCATGGTGACGGCAGAGGCCGGCGAGGACCTGATCCTCGCCAGTGGTGACGGCCGCTATGCCGCCAACCAGGAGCGTGCGGTGTCGCTGCCGGCTGACGCGGTTCCCCTGCCCGGTGGGGCCCGCGCCGGTGGCAGCGGCGATGCGCTGCCCACCCCTGCTCAGAGCGCGATCGAGGCGCTCTGCAGCGCCCATGGATTTGATCCCAGCCAGACCGTGAAGGTGCTGCTGCTGCTGGCCCGCTTCGAAGACGGCTGCCTGCAGCCGCTGCTGGTGAGCCTGCGGGGCGATCAGCAACTCAATGAGGTGAAGCTGGCCAATGCCGTGAGTGCGCGTTGCAGCTCCGAGCACGGCACCCTGCTTGAAATCACCCCGCTGACGGCTGAAGCGGCGGCCAAGGAGGGGCTCGAGCCGATTCCCTTCGGCTTCATGGGCCCCCACCTGGAGGACGCTGTGCTCTCGGGTGCCCGCAGCTGGCAGCCCCGTTTTCTGCGCTTGGCCGACGCCACAGCCACTGCGCTGCAGAGCTTTGTCTGTGGGGCCAACAGCCTCGATACCCACCGGGTGGGTGCCAGCTGGGGCGCCCTCTGCCCGGCGCCTGAGAGCCTGGATCTGCGGGCAGCCCAGCCGGGTGATCGCTGCCTGCACGATCCTGCGCAGCAGCTGCAGGCCAGCCGCGGCATCGAGGTGGGCCACATCTTCCAGCTGGGGCGCAAGTATTCCGCTGCCCTCGAGGCCACCTTCACCAACGAAGCCGGCCAGGATGAGCCTCTCTGGATGGGTTGCTATGGCATTGGCGTCTCGCGACTCGCCCAGGCCGCCGTGGAGCAGCACCACGATGCCAACGGCATTTGCTGGCCTACCGCCATTGCCCCTTACGAGGTGATTGTGGTGATCGCCAACGTGGCCGAGGCTCCGCAGCGGGAGCTCGGTGAACAGCTTTATGGAGCCTTCCAGGCCGCTGGCATCGATGTGTTGCTGGATGACCGCAGCGAGCGCGCCGGCGTGAAGTTCAAGGACGCCGATCTGCTGGGCATCCCCTGGCGGGTGGTGGTGGGCCGTGGTGCTGCTGATGGTCAGGTGGAACTGGTGCAGCGCGCCAGCGGCGAGCGCAGCGACGTTCCAGCCTCTGCTGTCCTCGCCCAGCTGCAGGTGCACTTGGAGCGTGAACGAGCCGGGCTGCTCTCAGCCTGACGCCATAGGATCCGCACAACCCTTGCAGGAACTCCATGGCGGCTGGTTGGCGTCAACTCAAAGCAGCCGTCCTGGCGGTGTGCCTGTGCCTCTGCCTGATGCTCACCGCCTGCTCCGGCGGAGGCCCCCTCAGCGGCAACTACGTGGAAGACACGGTGGCTGTGGCCGACACCCTGCTGGCCACCATTGCCTTGCCCGCAGATGATCCCGGCCGCAGCGAAGCTGAAACCTCAGCTCGCGGTCTCATCAACGACTACATGGCCCGTTACCGGCCTCAGCCCAAGGTGAACGGCCTGGCGTCGTTCACCACCATGCAGACCGCCCTCAACTCCCTGGCGGGTCACTACGCCAACTACCCCAACCGTCCGGTGCCTGACGCGCTTCGCGACCGCGTTTCGAAGGAGCTGAAGAAAGCGGAAACCGGAGTGGTTCGCGGCGCCTGAGTCCTGGTACGCCCCCAACGTTTCCAACGTTGCAACAGCGGCCTGTGGGCCGCTTTTTTGTGTCAAGAAGTCGCATCTGAAGCCGGCACTTTGACGGACGGCAGCTCGATCTGAGATCCTCTTTGTTTGTGCTTTGAAGCGGCTGCGGGCCGCTGTGTCCTTGGCCAACGTCGTCGTCATCGGTGCGCAGTGGGGTGACGAGGGGAAGGGCAAGATCACCGATCTCCTCAGCCGCTCCGCCAATGTGGTGGTGCGTTATCAGGGCGGCGTGAACGCCGGCCACACCATCGTTGTGGACGACAAGGTGCTCAAGCTGCACCTGATCCCCTCCGGCATCCTGTACCCAGACACCGTGTGCCTGATCGGCTCAGGCACCGTGGTGGATCCCAAGGTGATGATCGGTGAGCTCGACATGCTCGCCGAGAACGGCATTGCGGTGGATGGTCTGCGCCTGGCCTCAACAGCCCACGTGACCATGCCCTACCACCGCCTGCTGGATCAGGCGATGGAGCAGCAGCGGGGCGATCGGCGCATTGGTACCACCGGTCGGGGCATCGGTCCCACCTATGCGGATAAGTCGCAGCGCAACGGCATTCGCATCATCGACATCCTCGATGAAGCACGTCTGCGGGACCGCCTGGCCGGCCCCCTGGCCGAGAAGAACGAAACCCTGCAGAAGCTGTACGGCCTTGAACCGCTCGATTTCGAGGTGGTGGTGGCTGAATACGTGGCCTACGGCCAGCGTCTTGCGCCCCACGTGGTGGATTGCACCCGCACCATCCATGAGGCTGCCCGGGCCCGCCAAAACATCCTGTTTGAGGGCGCCCAAGGCACGCTGCTCGACCTCGACCACGGCACCTATCCCTACGTCACCTCGTCGAATCCGGTGAGCGGCGGTGCCTGCATTGGCGCCGGCGTCGGCCCCACCCTGATCGACCGTGTGATCGGTGTAGCCAAGGCCTACACCACCCGCGTGGGTGAAGGCCCCTTCCCCACTGAGCTGGAGGGCAGCCTGAACGATCACCTCTGCGATCGCGGCGGGGAATACGGCACCACCACCGGCCGCCGCCGCCGCTGCGGTTGGTTCGATGGCGTGATTGGTCGCTACGCCGTGGAGGTGAACGGCCTCGATTGCCTCGCGATCACCAAGCTTGATGTGCTCGACGAGCTTGATGAGATCCAGGTGTGTGTGGCCTACGAGCTCGACGGCCAGCGCATCGAGCATTTCCCCAGCTCCGCTGAAGACTTCGCTCGCTGCCAGCCGATCTTCGAAACCCTGCCCGGTTGGCAAACCTCGACGGCCGACTGCCGCACCCTTGAGGATTTGCCCCCAACGGCGATGAGCTACCTGCGGTTCCTGGCAGAGCTGATGGAGGTGCCCATCGCGATCGTGTCGCTTGGCGCCGACCGTGATCAGACGATCGTGGTGGAAGATCCGATCCACGGGCCCAAGCGGGCTCTCCTCAGCCGCTGATCCCTTTGATGGCCCAATCCAAAACCCTCGACGTTGTCGGGATCGGCAACGCCATCGTTGACGTGCTCGTGCACGCCGACGACGACCAGCTCGACAACCTTGAGCTCACCAAGGGCACCATGGCCCTGGTGGACGAAGAGCAGGCCGAGCGGCTCTACGCCAGCGTTGGTCCTGGCCTGGAAACCTCCGGCGGTTCCGCCGCCAACACCCTGGCTGGCATCGCTCAGTTGGGCGGCCGCGCCGGCTTCATCGGCCGGGTGCGTAACGACCAACTCGGCAGCATCTTTGCCCATGACATTCGCTCCGTGGGTGCCCGCTTCGACACCCCGGCTGCCACCGACGGCCCGTCGACGGCCCGCTGCTTCATCCTTGTCACCCCCGATGCCCAGCGCACGATGTGCACCTATCTGGGTGCCTCGGTGGGCCTCGATCCCGGTGATCTCGATCTGGAGATGGTGGCCCAGGCCAAAGTGTTGTATCTGGAGGGCTACCTCTGGGATAGCGATGAAGCGAAGCGCGCCTTCATCGCCGCCGCCGAAGTGGCCCGCGCCAACGGCGCCGAGGTGGCCCTGAGCCTCTCCGATGCCTTCTGCGTGGAGCGCCACCGCGACAGCTTCCAGGAGCTGGTGGATGGCCATGTGGACATCCTCTTTGCCAACGAGATGGAGATCACCTCCCTCTACAAGGCCAACAGCTTTGAGGAGGCAGCTGAACAGGTGCGCGGCCGTTGCCGTATCGCTGCCCTCACCCGTAGTGAGCTCGGTTCCGTGCTCCTGAACGGCAGCGGCACCCACGTGATCGAACCGGTGAAGCTCGGCCCCCTGGTGGACACCACTGGTGCCGGTGATCTCTATGCCGCCGGCTTCCTCCATGCCCATACCCAGGGTGAATCGGTGGAGGCCTGCGGGCGCCTCGGATCGCTCTGCGCCGGTCAGGTCGTCACCCAGCTGGGTCCTCGTCCCCAGGTGGATCTGCGTCAGCTGATGGCGCAGCACTCGCTCAGCCAGGCGTCGTAGGCGTCACTGGCCTCGGCCGCCCAAACCAACCACTGCGGCGTGCTGTAGCTGTGCAGCTCCTGCACGGCCTGCTCTAGAGCGGCGGCCTGGGATGGATGGCTTTTAATCAGGATCTGCACCTCCTCGCTCCGCTCGATCTGGTCCTGCCAGCGGTAGATCGAGGTCACCGGTTTCAGGGCCACGCAGGCGGCCAGTCGCCGCTCCACCAGGGTTGCCGCGAGCTGTTCCGCCAGCTGGAGGTTGGCTTCAGTGGTGAGGCCCAGAATCGCGGTGTCGGCCATTGGTGAGATCCAGCCAGGGCTCAGGGTTGGCCCAGCTTCTCCAGCAGAGCCTCCAGGGGCAACCCGGTGGCATCGATTGGCCGGCGCAGCAGTAGCAGCGGTCGTTGCAGCCGCAGGCACACCTTCCGCCAGAGCAGCTCGCTGCGGCCGCCCCCCTGGCGGCAGAGCACCCGATCGATCTGCCAGCGCCGGCACAGCGCTTCCTCCAGCCGGCCCTCGCCGCTGGCATCCGGCCGCAGGCAGGCGATGTGGTGATCGGGTAACCCAGCTGCCCGCGCGGCCTGCAGACTGCCGGGTTGCTCCAGCACCCGGGCAAAGTGCTGGCAGTGTGGTGTTGCTGCCATGGCCTCCCGCAGCTGGCGGGCGCCGATCGCCAGCAGCAGATTCTCACCAGCCAGCGCCAAGCCACTCAGAGTTTTGAAGCTCTCCAGCAGCTGCAGCTGTTCAGCGGGTTGTGAGGCGACAGGTTCGCGCCGATCCAGCCGCAGCAAGGGTTGATCCAGCTCGCCGCAGAGCCTCTCCAGCCGTGCCGTGATCTCCTGCGCAAAGGGATGGGTGGCATCCACCACCCAGCGGGGCGCCAGGTGCCGTAACTGCTGCTCGAGCGCGGCATCGCTGCTGCAGGCACCCACCTGCAGGGCCAGGCCTGGGTGTGGGCGGTAGGCCCGCGTGGCTCCAGCGGTGACCACGCTCACCCGCACCTGCCAGCCGCGGGCCAACAGGGCCTCCGCCAGGGGCGGTCCTTCGGCGGTGCCGGCGAACAGCCACACCCAGTGCCCTGCTGCTGGGGCCCCCTGGTGCAAAACCGGGCCGTGCATCAGGATGTGGCCCCCTGCCCATGAACGCTGCCGTGAACCATTGCTTGCTGGAGGTGGAGGTGCTGGAGGCGCCCCAGGTGCGCTACACCCAGGACAACCAAACTCCGGTGGCGGAGATGGCGGTGCAGTTCGATGGGCTTCGCCCCGATGATCCGCCGGGCCAGCTGAAGGTGGTGGGCTGGGGCAGCCTCGCGCAGGACCTGCAGAACCGTGTGCAGGTGGGTCAGCGCCTGATGGTGGAGGGCCGCCTGCGCATGAACACCGTGACCCGGCAGGACGGTGTGAAGGAAAAGCGTGCTGAGTTCACCCTCTCGCGCCTGCATCCCGTTGGCGGCAGCGGCGGGGTTACCCCCATGCCTGCCAGCGCCCCCGCACCCATGGCCTCCAGCCGGCCTCCAGCCGCAGCACCGGTTCGCGCTTCAGCACCGGCCCCTGCGGCTCCTCCAGCACCCCCGGCCTGGAATGCCTCACCGCTGGTGCCGGATCTACCGGAGGGTGAGGACGAGATTCCGTTCTGATCCTTCAGCTGTTGCTGCCCAGGTTGAGCTTCTCCTGGGCCTGCTCAAGCACCTGGCCCAATTCGCGCTCGAGGGCGGCCAGATCCAGCCGCAGCTCCGGCCAGCGGCCCCCATCGATCTGTTGCAGCAGCCAGAGCCGATCGGCGCGCAGCTGCTCCACCAGTTCAGCTGTGCTGGCCTCCGGCTTGCTCACTTCTGCAGTGCTCGGTTCCCCGGCGCTGCCCGCGTCTCCGGCGCTGCCCGCGCTGACCGAAGATGAGCCCATGCTTTCCATCGTTTCCCCCGGCAGCCTAGTCACGATTGCCGGGGCCTCCCTCTCGGTGATCGGCTGGATCGGCTACGCCACCGGCAACCCCAATCTCAGCCTGCCCACGATCTTCTACGGCATTCCGATCCTGCTGGGGGGCTTGGCGCTCAAGTCCTCCGAGTTGCCTCCGGCGCAGTTGGTTCCCCCCTCCGCTGAAGCCACGGCTCTGCGCGATGCACCCGCGAGTCAAACCCTGCGCAAGCTGGTGAAGGACGTGACCCGCTGGCGCTACGGGCAGAAGGCCCATCTCGAGAGCTCCCTGGAGGCCCTCAAGCTTTGGGATGAGGATGCCCCGCCCCAGCTGGAGAGTGTGACCGAACTGGCCGTGGAGGGGCGCTATGGCTTGGCGATGCGCTTCCGCACCGAGGGCGTTCCGTTCGAGCGCTGGCAGGAGAAGCGCGAGCGCCTTGGCCGCTTCTTCGATAAGGGCCTTGAGGCTCGCCTCAGCCAGCCTGCCCGTGGTGAATTGCTGCTGGAACTGCTGCCTGTGCAGCCCGCCTGACTTGATGCCCTGTTGATGTCCATGTCCGTCGAGCACGATCACAGCGATGCCCTGAGGGTGTCGGTTCTCAGCGAAGCCCTCCCCTACATCCAGCGCTTTGCCAGCCGCCGCGTGGTGGTGAAGTACGGCGGGGCGGCCATGGTGCGCGCGGATCTGCGCGATGCGGTGTACCGCGATCTGGTGCTGCTCAGCTCCGTGGGTGTGAAGCCCGTGGTGGTGCACGGCGGCGGCCCCGAAATCAATGACTGGCTCGGCCGGCTGCAGATCGAGCCCCAGTTCCGCAATGGCCTGCGGGTCACCACCCCCGAAACCATGGATGTGGTGGAGATGGTGCTGGTGGGCCGGGTGAACAAGCAGATCGTGAATGGGCTCAATCGCCTGGGTGCCCGGGCCGTGGGCCTGTGCGGCAGTGATGGCTCCCTGGTGCGGGCCCGCACCTATGGCGACGGCAGCAATGGCCTGGTGGGTGATGTGGCGGCGGTGGATCCATCGGTGCTCTTCCCGCTGCTGGATGCGGGCTACATCCCCGTGATCTCCTCGGTGGCCGCGGATGCCGCTGGCCAGGCCCACAACATCAACGCCGACACCGTGGCCGGTGAGCTGGCTGCAGCCCTGCAGGCCGAGAAGCTGATCCTGCTCACCGACACGCCCGGCATCCTGCAGAACCGTGAGGATCCCGCCTCGCTGATCCGCTCCGTTTCCCTCTCCGAGGCCCGCGGGCTGATTGCCAACGGTGTGGTGGCCGGTGGCATGACTCCGAAAACAGAATGCTGCATCCGCGCCCTGGCCCAGGGCGTGTCGGCAGCCCACATCGTGGATGGCCGCACCCCCCACGCCCTGCTGCTGGAGGTGTTCACCGACGCCGGCATCGGCACCATGGTGGTGGGCAGCACCCAGCCCCGCTAGCCGGCCCGTGCAGCAGCCTGAGTTCGACTCCTTCGAAGCGCTCAGCGAACCAGCCCGCCAGGCGCTGGAGCGTGGTGACTACGGGCGCTGCCAGCAGCTGCTTGCTCCCCTGCTTGAGCAGCATCCCGCCAGCAGCCCGTTCGGAGGGCAGCTGCGGTTGTTGCTGGCCACGGCGCAGATGGGGCAGGGCAACAGCGCCGCTGCTGCTGCCACCTGCCGCAGTCTGCGGGCCTGCCGAGATGCCAGCCTGCGCAGCCAGGCCAAGGATCTACAAGAGGTGCTGGAGGCTCCGGCGCTCGAGCGCCCGCGCGAGTGGTCGATGACCCTGCCGTCACTAGGGGAGGTGCAGCCGTTGGAAGGGCAGGTGCAGGCCCTGGCGCGCCGTCGCCGCCGGCTCCCGCCTCCACCGCCGGCGCCCCCCACCGGACCAACCACGGCCCCCCTCGGCTTTGCCCTGGTGGCTGTGGTGCTCTTGCTGATCACCGCCCTCCTAGGGGGCTGCGTGGATCTGGACACCTCGCTGCGCTTCACGGCGCCGGGACGCCTGCAGATCAGCCAGACCAGCCAATCGAGCACCGGTCATCCGCTGCCGTGGCAGCGGCAGCTGGCCTCTGCGCTGCAGTTCACCCCGTGGAGTGTGCGCCAGGACCATGGCCAGCTCAGCCTTAAGGCACCGGCCCTGCCGGCCCAGCAGGCCCTCGATCTGCTCGCCGCCACCGTTGAGCAGGGGGCGACTCTCGCCGCGGTTGATCTGCCCACGCCGCAGTTCAGCCTGCAGGAGCGCAACTGGCTGCTGGGGGTCAGGCAGGACTTCCACGGCAGCCTCGATCTGCGTGGTTTGCAGGCCTTGCCTGGGCTGGATTTGAAGCTGACGCTCGAACCCTGGCCCCAGCGGGCCATCCGCAAGGCCGAACCGCTTGCGGTGGAGGCCTTGCCAGCACGTCAGGGTCGACCCTCCACCTTGGTTTGGCATGTGCAGCCCGGTGCGCTGAACCAGTTGGAGCTGTCTTGCTGGCGTTGGAGCCGTCTGGGGGTGGGAGCGCTGGTGATTGCCCTATTGCTGGGCCTGGTGGCTCTGCTGCAACGGCTCAAGCTGGCAGCTGGCTTCGGCTTGCCCCAGCTGCCCGCCTAAAGCTCCAGCGGATCAGGATCGATCGCCAGCGACACATCCCGCGGCAGCAGTGCCCGGAGCTCGCTCTCCATCGGCACCGGCAGTGGGCCGTCCGCAGGCCCATGCAGTAGCAGCTGCCAACGGCAGTTCCCGGCTACCCGTGCCACCGGCGCTGGCGCCGGCCCGATGATGAGCCAGCCCAGCCCTTCGCTGCGGGGGCGGATGTGCTCAGCCAGCAGGGAAGCGGCTGTGGCCGTGCGGCTGGCTGAGGGTCCCGCCAAGCGCAGCAGGCAGGCCCGGCTGAAGGGCACCAGCGCAGCAGAGCGCCGCTCCGCCAATTCCTCTCGCAAAAAGGCCTCGTAGCGTCCGTCCACCAGGTGGCGAATCACCCGGTGCTCCGGGCTGTAGGTCTGCACCAGCACCTCACCGGGCCTTTCGCCGCGCCCGGCCCGGCCCGCCAGTTGCAGGAGCAGCTGCAGGCACTCCTCGGCGGCCCTGAGGTCGGGCCGATGCAGCAGGCCATCGGCGGCCAGCACTGCTGCGAGCGTGACCTGGGGCAGATCCATCCCCTTGGCCAGCATCTGGGTGCCCACCAGCACATCCGCTTCGCCGGCGGCAAAGCGCTCCAGCAGGAGCCGGTGGCCATCGCGGCCGCGGGTGGTGTCGCGATCGAAGCGCAGCAGCCGCAGCCCTTCGAGCTCCTGCTCCAGGTGCTCCAACACCTGTTGCGTGCCGGCTCCAAAAGGCTTGAAGGCCGTGGAGCCGCAGGCTGTGCAGCGTGAACTGATCTCAGCGCGGTGGTCACACCAGTGGCAGCGCAGCCAGGACCGTTCCCGCTGGCGGTGCACCGTGAGCGCCACATCGCAGTGGGGGCATTGCACCACCTCACCACAGCTGCGGCAGCTCAGAAAGCTGCTGTACCCGCGGCGGGGCACCAGCACCACCGCCTGGCCGCCGCTGCCGGGCAGGGCCTCCAGGCGTTCCATCAAGGGGCGGCTCACCAGGCGCCGGTGCCCCTCTGCCAGCTCCTGGCGCATGTCCACCACGTGCACGGGCGGCAGCGGCCGCCCGCCGATGCGTTGCGGCAGTTGCAGCAGCTGGCAGCGCGGTTGCGGCCCCTCACAGGCCATCCAGGTTTCCAGGCTTGGCGTGGCCGATCCGAGCAGGAGGCGGGCCCCGCAGGCCTGGGCCCGCAGCGCTGCCACATCTCTGGCGTGGTAGCAGGGCATCGGGCTGTCCTGCTTGTAGGAGCGATCGTGCTCTTCATCCAGCACGATCAGGCCCAGGTTGTTGAGGGGCAGAAACACCGCGGAGCGGGTCCCCACCACCACCAACGTCTCGCCCTCCTGCAGGCAGCGGCGCCAGGTGTCGATGCGCTGGCCGTCGCTGCAGCCCGAGTGGTACTCCACCACCCGATCGCCAAAGCGACGGCTGCAGCGATCCAGCAACTGCGGAATGAGGCCGATTTCGGGGGTGAGCACCATCACCGACCGCCCCTCGTTCAGGTGCTGGGTGGCGGCCTGGAGATACACCTCCGTTTTGCCGGCTCCAGTCACGCCCCAGAGCAACAGCTGTTGCCCGGGGCCAGCAGCATTCAGGGCGCGCAAGGCCAGCTGCTGGTCGGCCGTGAGGGGTTGCGGTGGCTCCAGGACCTGGCTCGCCAACAGGCCGCTGGCCGTCCGGCCGCTGAAGGGGCGAGAGGCGCGGCTGATCAGCCCCCGCTTCACCAGCGCGTCGGCCACGCTGCGGCCCACACCCACCTGGCTCAACAGCTGCTGCTGCCAGCCGCAACCGTTGTGGTGTTGGAGGTGTTCCAGGAGCTGAGCCTGGCTGGGGCTGAGGTCGCTGAGGTTCTGGCTGCGGCCGGGATCGGTGAGCTCAAGCCACAACTGCTGGCGGCCACCGCGGGCTTTGCCGGCCTTGCGCTGCCCCAGCCAGCCTGGCGGGAGGGCTGTTTTGAGCGTGCGAAACAGGCTGGTGCGGCACTGCTCGGCCACCGTTTGGATCAACTGCTGCCAGCCGGGATCCACGGCGGCCGGCTGGTGCAGGGATTCGATGGGCTGGAGTTGGCGGCTGGAGAGCTCAGGCGGTGGTTCATTGAGGAGCTCCACCACAAGACCGATGTGGCGCTGCCCCCGCAGGCGCACCTGCACCAGATCGCCGCAGCCCAGTTCAAGGGCTCGAGGATTGGTGTAGGTGAACACCTGCCCCTCCCGGCCCGCTTCAAGCCACACCTGCAGCCATTCGGCGGCCCTGCGATCCTGCTGGGGGTTCAAGGGCGGTGGCTCGCTCGCTCGACTGTCGCCCAGGCTTGCAGAGCTGACAGTCATTTCTTAAGATGGGATTGTTGAACAGTCCTGAGGGCTGTAGTCGGAACCCGGCAGAGTTCCGTCCAGCGGGAAGATCCGAGGTTCGCCAGGCTTTCTCCTGAGCGCCCGGTCTGCGACCACCCCTGACAGCGATGCCTGGGCTTTTGCCCGCCCGTTCCAGCTTCCGTCAGCCCGCTTCCACGCCCACCGCACTGATATTTCCCGGGGCTCTGCTCCTCCTGCTTGCTTCAACCCTGAATCTGACCACCTGTCCGCTTTTGAGTCGTTTGGCTCATCGTCCAACAGGTGACAACCGTTGAGAGCACCAGGCTGAGCGATCCCGTCCCGTTGTTGCCCGATCTGTCCTTGGAGCTGCCGAACGCTGTATTCGGCAGTTGAACGAACCGTTTGGTGTGAATCCTGTTTGGACGCACCACTCCCTTGGCTTCTGATTCGGGTTTGTCCTGTTGATCGCCTCGCCTACCTCCCCGATCCCGATGAGCCCTGCTGCTGCATCCAAAACCACTACCACCAAAACTTCAGCCGCTAAGGCCGCTGCTCCCAAAGTTGCCAAGCCTGAAATCCTGATGGTGGCAAACGCCTCAGGCGAAACCATCGCTGTGGCCAAGGCGAAGCCCAAGGCCAGCCGCAGCAAGGCCAAGGCCGAGGAGGAGGGCGTGGCCGGCGAAGCGGCCAACAAGGTGACCCCCACCAAGGCCAAAGCTGCTGCCAAGAGCAAGGCCGCTCCCAAGGCCAAGGCTGCCGCCAAGAGCACCAGCAGCAAAACCACCACCAAGGCCTCAGCCAAGAGTGCCGCCCCGGCCAACCTTGATGACGCGGCCGATCAGCTGCTGGCTGCCGCGGAGGCCAAGGGCGCTGATGCCAAGCCCTCAGAAAAGGATGCCAAGGCCAAGGCTCTGGCCAGCATCAAGGTGGGCCCTAAGGGCGTCTACACCGAAGACTCGATCCGCGTTTACCTCCAGGAGATCGGCCGGATTCGCTTGCTGCGGCCCGACGAAGAGATCGAGCTGGCCCGCAAGATTGCCGATCTGCTGCAGCTGGAGGAGCTGGCGGCCCAGTTCGAGACCGATCACGGCCACTACCCCGACACCAAGGAGTGGGCGGCCCTGGTGGACATGCCGCTGATCAAGTTCCGTCGCCGCCTGATGCTCGGCCGCCGGGCCAAGGAAAAGATGGTGCAGTCGAACCTGCGCCTGGTGGTGTCGATCGCCAAGAAATACATGAACCGGGGCCTGAGCTTCCAGGATCTGATTCAGGAGGGCTCCCTCGGCCTGATCCGCGCCGCCGAGAAGTTCGACCACGAGAAGGGCTACAAGTTCTCCACCTACGCCACCTGGTGGATTCGTCAGGCCATCACCCGCGCCATTGCCGACCAGTCGCGCACCATTCGCCTGCCGGTGCACCTCTACGAGACCATCTCGCGGATCAAGAAAACCACCAAAACCCTCTCCCAGGAATTCGGCCGCAAGCCCACTGAGGAGGAGATTGCTGAATCGATGGAAATGACCATCGAGAAGCTGCGCTTCATCGCCAAGAGCGCCCAGCTGCCAATCTCCCTGGAAACCCCGATCGGTAAGGAGGAAGATTCTCGCCTCGGCGACTTCATCGAAGCCGACATCGAGAATCCTGAGCAGGACGTGGCCAAGAACCTGCTGCGTGAAGATCTCGAAGGCGTGCTGGCCACCCTCAGCCCCCGCGAACGCGACGTGTTGCGCCTGCGTTACGGCCTCGATGACGGCCGCATGAAGACCCTCGAGGAGATTGGTCAGATCTTCGATGTGACCCGCGAGCGCATCCGCCAGATCGAAGCCAAGGCCCTGCGCAAGCTGCGCCACCCCAACCGCAACGGCGTGCTCAAGGAGTACATCAAGTAGGGCCGGCTCCCGCAGCCCTGCGTCCTACGGTTTCAGTGCCGGCGGCTGGACCGCCGGCTTTCTCTTGGGCAAGCCATGGTGCTGAGGGTTTCGATCGTGCTGCCCACGTACAACGAACGGGGCAACATCGAGCCGTTGCTGGAGCAACTGCTGCCGCTTCAGCAGCACTACAACCTCGAAATCCTGGTGGTGGACGATGACTCCGTCGATGGCACAGCTGAGCTGGTGCGGCGCCTCGCTCACACGGAACCGCGCCTGCGCTTAATCCGGCGCGTGGGGCGATCTGGCCTGGCCAGCGCGATCAAAGAGGGATTGCTGGATGCCACTGGGGATGTGGCTGTGGTGATGGACAGTGACGGTCAGCACGAGCCCGCGTCCGTGCGACGCGCCATCGACACACTGGTGCAGGGTGATCTTGATCTGGTGATCGGAAGCCGTTTTCACCCTGAGGCAGAAATTCTCGGTTTGAGCGGCCGGCGTGAACGCGGATCCAACTGGGCCAATGCCAGCGCGCGCTTCAGCCTGCCGCGGGGCTACGCCGGCCTCTCCGACTACATGAGCGGCTTCTTCGCCCTGCGGCTTGAAGCGGTGTTGCCGTTGATTCGTGCTGTGGATGTGAACGGATTCAAGTTTTTGTATGAACTCCTCGCTGTGAGCAAGGGCCGGCTGCGCACGGCGGAGGTGCCGCTGAGCTTCCAGCCCCGCACCTACGGCAGCTCCAAGCTTGATCTCGCCATCTTTTGGGACTTTCTGATCTCGATCCTGCACAGTCTCAGCTTGCGGCTGCTGCCTCGCCGGGCCATCAGCTTCGGCCTGGTGGGCGTCAGCGGTGTGGCTGTGCAGCTGGTGGTGACCCAGCTGCTGATGCTCAGCGGCCTGGGTTTTGAGCAGGCTCTGCCGTTCGCGGTGGTGGCGGCGGCCAGTTCCAACTACTTGATCAACAACGCCCTCACCTTCCGCTTTCAGCGCCTGAAGGGGTTGGCGCTGTTCCGCGGCTTGCTCAAGTTCCTGCTGGTGGCGTCGCTGCCGGTGCTGGCCAATGTGGGGCTGGCTTCGGCCTTCTACAGCCTTGTCGCCCGCGACACGCTCTGGGCGCAACTCTCCGGAATCTTGGTGGTGTTCGTGTGGAACTACGCCGCCAGTAGCCGTTTCGTGTGGAACACCCCCTAATTTCTCGCCATGCAACGCTTCAACGCCTGGCTTGACCGGGACGAACGCCGCAGCCTGCTGCTGGCCCTGCTCACTTTGGCAGCCCTCTGCGGCTTGGTGTTTGGTCAGCAGCTCGGCGCGCTGGGCCTGATGGACAAGACCGAGGGTCTGTTCGTGGAGATCCCTCGCGAGATGCTCGTCAGCGGCGACTGGGTCACTCCCCGCTGGAACGGTGAGCTCTTCTTCGATTACCCCGTGTGGGGCTATTGGATGGTGGCCCTGAGCTTCCGTCTCTTCGGGGTGAGCGAATGGGCTGCTCGGTTGCCGGTGGCCCTGGCCGCCAGCGCCACCGTGTATGCCGTGTTTGCCGTGTTGCTGCTGGTGGCCCCGGCCGCCGAAGCCATCCATCAGCGCCTGGGCCGTTCGCTGCTCGGAGCCACCGTGTTGGCCCTCAGCCCAGGCTGGCTGGGTTGGGGGCGTTCTTCGGTTACCGACATGTTTCTGGCCAGTGGCATCACGCTCGCCCTGCTCGGTTTTGTGCTGGCGCACAGCGCCCCACCTGAGCGGCCTTGGCAGCGCCCACTGGGCTTTGTGGCCCTGGCGGTCTTTTGCGGCATCGCCGTGCTGGCGAAGGGGCCGGTGGGTCTCCTGCTGCCGGGGCTTGTCATGTTGAGCTTCTGGGTGTTGAAGGGAACCCTGGTTCAGGACCTGCGCCGCACCCCCTGGCTGCCTTTGGTGCTGCTGTTTCTCGGGGTGGCGGCTCCCTGGTATGGCATGGCCACCGCCGCAAACGGCAGTGAATTTCTGGGCCGCTTCCTGGGCTTCAGCAACCTGGAGCGCTTCACCTCAGTGATCTACGACCACCCCGGCCCCCCGTGGTTCTATCTGCCCTGGGTGCTCCTATTGCTTCTGCCCTGGTCGCTGTATCTGCCAGTGGCAGCGATTCGCCTGCGCTTCTGGCGGCTCCATGTTTGGCGCGAAACGCCTCCTGGCGCCGACCTGCCGCTACTGGCCCTGCTGTGGTTGGTGTTGATGGTGGCCTTCTTCTCAGCGGCTGCTACCAAATTGCCGGGTTACATCTTGCCTGCTCTCCCGGGAGGAAGCCTGTTGGTGGCCTTGCTGTTCCTGCCTCTGCAGCCGGCAACCCACCCCCTGGCGGCTGGCCAGCGCATCACCGGCTGGTGCAATGCGGCGCTGCTCGCTCTGATGGCTCTGGCGGCTGTTCTGGCGCCCCGATGGATGGAAACCGATCCCGCCTATCCAGCATTTGCCGATGCAGTGCGGGCCTCGGGGTTGCCGTGGTTGTTGGCCCTGCCGCTGCTTCTGGCGGCCTGTGCGCTGGTGGTGTTGCTGTGGCGCTCCTGCTCAAGCCTGAGCTGGTTGTGGGTTCCGAATGCCGCTGGGTTGGCCGCTGCACTGGCTCTGGTGTTGCCCGTGTTGGTTCCCCTAGTTGATCGCGAGCGCCAGTTGCCGATTCGCGCGCTGGCTCGTTTGGCGGGTGAACAGGCCTTGCCGAATGAGCCGCTGCTGGTGGTGGGCTACAAGCGCTACAGCGTGGTGTTTTACAGCGGTCGCCCTGTGTTGTTTGTCAGCTCTCCACGCAAGGCGAGCCGCACCCTCAGTCAGGGTCAGAACACGTCTCAGCCGGCCAGTGTGCTGCTGCTGGGCAGCGACGCTGAACTGCTCGAGTTTGGGCTGGGTCCGGGAGATGGCACTCCCCTCGGTCGGCGAGATGCCCATCGCCTGCTCCGGCTGCCGCTGGAGCGCCTTCAGCAACTGGAGCCGCGCTGATGACTCCCGTGTTCCATCGGTTTCCAGGTTGGCTGGCCCACTGGTTGGTCGCTCTGGGCCCCTGGCGCCTTGGCTTCGCGGTGCTCACAGCGCTGCTGCTGGGCTGGGCTGGTCCTCAGCTGGCGGCGATTCGCCACCCGCGCCTTGATGAGCAGTTGCTGGATGGCGTGCATGGCCTGATTCCCGAGTCGCTCGGCAACCTGCTCCTGCGGGTGTATCAGATGAGTGGCGTGCATCTCACCGCTGTGTTGGTGCTGGCGGTGCTGATCTTCCTCAGCCTGAAGCGCCTCTGGCCTGAGTTGATCTGCCTGATGGTGGGCACCGGCGGCATTCTCCTCATCGTGGATCGCTGGCTCAAACCGCTGTTTGATCGGCGCCGTCCCAGTGGCCGGCTCCTCGATGACATCAGCGGCCGCAGCTTTCCCAGTGGTCATGCAGCCGGCTCGGTGGTCTTTTATTTCCTGACCTGCTGCCTGCTTTCCGCCCACTACCCGAGGCTGCGACGCCCATTGTTTGTGTTCTCCAGCTGCTGGGTGGCTCTGGTGTGGCTCAGCACCCTCTACTGCCGTGCCCATTGGCTGAGCGACATCGCCGCCGGAGCCGCCGTGGGGTATGTGTGGCTGAGCTTCTGCCTGGCGGGCTTCACCGTCTGGGAGCAGCGCTGCCGACCCTCTTCGCCTCCCTCCCCCCATGGCTGACGCCTCGGTTTCTCTGGCCGACCTGCGCGGTCTGCGCTCGGCTCCCGAGCTCGATGCCGCTGGGCGCCAAGCCCTACGCGCGGCGTTGATGCCGCTGATCGAGCGTTGCGATTGGTTCACCGTGGGCGTGATGGCTCCCTCGGCGGATGCCGCGGTTCTGGCACTGCGCGCTCTGGAAAGCGCTCTGGGCTGGCCAGCCCATGAGCTCGATCCGGCGGGGGAAGCCCTCGGCAGCATCGAGGGGCCCGTCTTCCTCAAGGCCAATCAGAACAGCGGGCGTTTCCTGGTGCGCCGGGAGGCTGGCCTAGGTGAAGGGCTGTTGATCACGGGCCATAGCCCCGCAGATCCCGAGGCGGAAGACACCTGGGGCCCACTGCCCCTCAACTTTTTTGCTGCCTGATCACGACGACTGATCACGACTTGGCCGTTCTCAACCGGCCCAGGCACACCGATCCTTAGGCTTGGCGGCTGTACTTCGGCGGCCCAGCGCTGCCTCCTCCCGCTTCCGATGGCCGCTTCCCAACTGCGCATTGCCTCCCGCCGCAGCCAGCTGGCCATGGTGCAGACCCACTGGGTGCGCGATGAGCTGGCCAAGGCCCACGACGGCCTCGAGATCACGATCGAGGCGATGGCCACCCAGGGCGACAAGATCCTGGATGTCGCCCTGGCCAAGATCGGCGATAAGGGCCTGTTCACCAAGGAGCTGGAGGCTCAGATGCTGGTGGATCGGGCCGACATCGCCGTCCACAGCCTCAAGGATCTGCCCACCAACCTTCCTGAGGGCCTGATGCTCGGCTGCATCACCGAACGGGAAGATCCCGCCGATGCGCTGGTGGTGCACGAGAAGCACAAGGACAAGACCCTCGCCACCCTGCCCGAGGGTGCGGTGGTGGGTACCAGCTCCCTGCGTCGCCTGGCTCAGCTCCGCCACCACTTCCCGCACCTCACCTTCAAAGATGTGCGCGGCAACGTGATCACGCGCCTGGAGAAGCTGGATTCCGGCGAGTTCGATTGCCTGATCCTGGCTGCTGCCGGCCTGGGCCGCCTCGGCCTGGGCGACCGCATTCATGAGCTGATTGATCCTTCGATCTCCCTGCATGCCGTAGGGCAGGGTGCCCTGGGCATCGAGTGCCGCGACGGCGATGCAGCTGTGCTGGAGCAGATCAAGGTGCTTGAGCACCTGCCCACCGCCCGCCGTTGCCTGGCGGAGCGCGCCTTCCTGCGGGAACTGGAGGGTGGTTGCCAGGTGCCCATCGGCGTGAACACCCGTTTCGAGGGCGATGAGCTTGTGCTCACCGGCATGGTGGCCAGCCTCGATGGCCAGCGCCTAATCCGCGATGAGGCCCGCGGCGATCAGAACGATCCGGAAGCCATCGGCATCACCCTGGCCCACGCCTTGCGGGCCCAGGGTGCTGGCGAGATCCTGGAGGAGATCTTTGCCACCGTCCGGCCTGAGGCCTGATTCGCCCGCTGAGGTCAGCCACGAGCCTGCGGCGGTTGAGCCGCGGGTTCTGCCGTTTCAGTGGAGCCTGCTCGCCTGGGCAGCCCTGGTGGGTGCGCTCACCGGGCTGGCTGTGGTGGGCTTCCACTACCTGCTGGGCTTCATCAACAACTTTTTCTATGGCCCGGTGGTGGAAGGCCTGGTTGGTCTGTTCACCTCTGCTCCGCCTGAACCGCCACCGCTGCCGGAACCTGCACCCGCAGCTGGCACACCCCTCGGTGCCCTGCTGCAGATCGGCCTTGGCGGCCTTGCTTTTCTGCCACCGCCCCCCCCACCGCCGGAGCCGATCCCGCTGCCGGGTGATCCGTTGCCGCTGTGGCTGTCGGCCTGGCCCGTGGTGCTGGTGCCGCTGTTGGGTGGTCTGGCGGTGGGTGCTCTGCGCCAGTGGGGCCGCGACCTGGGCCCGAGCCTGCCGAGCTTGATGGCCATGGCTGATGGCAGCGTGCAGCCCACGCCCAAGCTTCCCTTCCTGCGCCTGATCACCGCCTCCCTCAGCCTGGGGAGCGGCGCGTCGCTTGGCCCGGAGGGCCCGAGCGTGGAGAGCGGCGGCAACATCGGCCTGTGGGTGGCGGGGAAGGGTGGGCTGTCGCCCGATTCCCAGAAGGCCCTGGTGGCTGCTGGTGTGGCGGCGGGTCTGGCCGCAGGTTTCAAGGCGCCGATCGCAGGTCTGTTCTTTGCCTTTGAGGGCAGCTACAGCACGATCCCCGGTCGCCCCAGCGTGCGGGCCGTGCTGGTGGCCGCCGTGGCCTCCTCGCTGGTGACCCAGCTGTCGCTGGGGGATGAGCCGATCTTCCGCCTGCCGGCCTATGAGGTGCGCTCTCCCTTGGAGCTGCCGCTCTATCTGGGGCTTGGTCTGGTGGCCAGCGGCATGTCGCTGGCTTTGCTCAACCTGTTTGCGCTCGGGCGCAGCGAGCCCGTGCAGCGTCAGCTTGGGCGGTTGCCCACCTGTTTGGTCACCGGCCTCGGCGGTCTGGCGGTGGGGTTGATGGCCCTTGGCTTCCCGCAGGTGTTGGGCGTGGGCTACGACACCATCGGTGCCCTGCTGGGTCGTGATGGCGGCATTGCCCTGGTGAGCCTCTTGGGGTTGCTGGCAGTGAAGCTGCTGGCCACCGGCCTGAGCAGCGCCACGGGCTTTGTGGGTGGTGGTTTTGCCCCGTCGCTGTTTCTCGGTGCTGTGCTCGGCAATGTGTATGGCCAGTTGCTGGGAGAGGGCGGCCTGCAGTTGCCGGTGGCCGAGCCCCCCGCCTACGCAATGGTGGGTATGGCGGCGGTTTTGGCCGGCAGCGCCCGCGCCCCGCTGACAGCCCTGCTGCTCCTGTTTGAACTCACCCACGACATCCGGATTGTGCTGCCGCTGATGGCGGCCGCCGGTTTGAGTGCACTGCTGGTGGAGCGCTGGCACGGTATGGCTGATCCGGGCCTAGTGGGCCCGGATGTGCAGGAGGAGCAGCGCCGCGGGCGGCTGGCCTCCATCGCTGTAATAGACGCGCTCGAGCCGGAATCTCCCCTGGTGTTGGCGGCCTCCACCACGGCGGAGGTTGCCCTGCAGCAGCTGCTGGCTGCCCATGGCCATTGCCTGGTGGTGGAGGAGGAGGGCTGGGTGCTGGCACTGGTCACCCTGGAGGATCTGCAGCGGCCGATCTCCGCTGGCCTGGCCCAGCAACCACTGCGCGACTGCCGCCGCTCCGAGTTGATCTGGCTCTCGATGGACGCCAATCTCTCCCAGCTCGAGGATCAGCTCCAGCCCAATGGCCTGCGCCAGGTGCCGGTGTTTCGCCTGGAGGATCAGGCCCTGCCCAAGTTGCCCGTTGGCATCCCGAGCTCCGGTTTACCGCTGGTGGCCCTGCAAGGCCTCGCCAGCCGCGATGGCATGGCCCGTGCCCTGGCTAGGGCGGCGGCGCTACCGTATGAAAAAGCCCCCTGACGGGGGCCTGGGGGATCGATCTCGCCGGTGGATCGCTTCTGCAGCCGAGCTCAGTTGACCAGCTTGGGGTCGATGACCTCCATGTAGCGGGCTTCGCACTCCTTGATGATCTTCACGGCTTCGGCGGAATCGAAGAAGCCGTTCACGCGGCAGGTGCCGGGCTTCTTCAGATCCTTGTAGTGCTCCCAGTAGTACTGGGTTTCCTTCAGCCAATGGTCGCCCAGCTGGGTGTAGCTGGTGATGTGATCCATGCGCTTGTCATCGGCGAGCACGGCGATCACCTTGTCGTCGACTTCACCGCCGTCGTCGAATTTCATGATGCCGATGATGCGGGCCTCCACCAGGGATCCGGGCACCAGGGGTTCGGTGACACCCACGATCTCGATGTCGAGCGGGTCGCCGTCTTCGTCCCAGGTGCGGGGAATGCAGCCGTAGGCGAAGGGGTAGGCCAGCGAGGAGTAGCCCACGCGATCGAGCTTGAGGTGACCGGTTTCGGTGATCAGCTCGTACTTATTGATCGTGTTGCTGTTGAGCTCCACGATCGTGTTGAGGCGCAGCTCGGCTTCATCGGCAAAGGCCGGCAGCACGTGCAGCAGGTTGAGCATCGTGCGGCTCGGGGCGTGGTCGATGTTCGCCATCAGGGCAGCGGCAAGGGATGTGGGCGGCATCCTACGGATCGCACTCAGCGCGCCAGTCGCTCCAGCTTCTGGTGCAGGTAGCCCACGAAGGGCTCGTGGCTGAGGCGGCGTCCGCTCACCTGCTCCACCAGTTCCGCGGCGTTCACACTGCGCCCAAGGGGATACACCCGCTGCTGCAACCAGCTGCCGAGCTGCGCATCGTTGCCGGCTTCCAGGATCGCCTCGATCGGCCCGAGCTCTGATTCGAGTGTTTCGCTCAATTGCGCACTGATCAGGTGGCCCAGGGCATAGGACGGGAAGTAGCCGAACAGGCCCTCGCTCCAGTGCACGTCCTGTAGGCAGCCCTCGGCATCGTTGGTGGGTGTCACGCCGAGGAGTTCCTGCATGCCGCGGTTCCAGGCCTCGGGTAGCTCCGCCACGGGCATGCCCCCCTCCACCAGTGCCAGCTCCAGTTCGTAGCGCAGCAGCACGTGCAGCCCGTAGCTCACCTCATCGGCCTTCACCCTTGTGAGGCCGGCGCGGATCGGGTTGAGATCCCTCCAGAACCGCTGAGCATCGCCCCAGACATCGCTGCCGAGGGCAGCTGCAAAGCGGGGATACCAGCGCTTGGCCAGCGCAGCACTACGCCCGAGGCGGTTTTCGTAGAAGAGGCTTTGGCTTTCATGCACCCCCATCGAGGTGGCTTCCCCCAGGGGCCAGGGGAACCAGTGATCACCGCGGCGCGGCAGACCCTGTTCGTAGAGGCTGTGGCCCCACTCATGCGCTGTGGCCAGAAAGGCTGAGAAGGGCTGCCCTGGCACCACCCGGGTGGTGATCCGGAAGTCGTTGGGGCCGAGGGTGCTGGAGAAGGGATGAGGGGACCGGGCTCGGCTGCAGCGCTCGCTGCTGTAGCCCCAGTCCTCCAACAGGGAGCTGCAGAGCCGCTCCTGGGCCTCGTCGCTGAGATCCCAGGCGGATGGGCTGCCGGAGGGGATGGTTTTGGCCTGCTCCAGCAAGGGCGGCAGGGCCTGCCGCAGCGGCAGCAACCACTGGCTCAGCTGCGCCTTGCTGATGTCCGGTTCAAACGGTTGGGCCAGGATTTCCCAGGGGCTGCGCTCGGCTCCGCTGCCGTTGCGCTCCACCGGTGCCAGTTGCTGCGCCTGCTCCAAGCGCAGCGTGATCAGCTGCTCGAGGGCCGGCGCGAAGCTTTGGAAGCTGTTCGTGCGCTTCGCCTCTTGCCAGAGGGCATACCCCTGCGCCTGCGCCTGGGCTAACTGCCCCACCAGGGCTGGGTCGAGCCTCGATTCACGCTCGAACTGCTGACGCAGCAGCTGCAGATTGCGGATCTGCTGGCCTGGAGCTCCCGCCGGCAGCTCCTGTTCGGCAGCAGCCAGCAGCTCCGCATAGGCCGCGGAGGTCTGCCGTTCGTGGAGCTGCAGCGCCAGCAGGGCCAGTTGTTCACCGCGCCAGCCCGCTGAGGCTGAGGGCATGGCGGTGTTCTGGTCGTAGTAGAGGGTGCTTTGGATCCCTCCCAACAGTTGGGTGGTGTGCAGGTGATCGCGCAGCTGTGAGTAGGCCTGTCCTGCAGCCACAGTCGTGGGTTGTTCAGTGGGCGGACCCTACGGCGTTTGCCCTCAGTGCCAGTGCAGCTGCATCGGCACGGATCCCTCCAGGCTCAGCTTCACCGGGCAGGTCTCCCCTGCTTTCTGCAGGACTTTGCGCGCCTTTTCATCGAGATGTGCAGGCAGCTCAATCCACACCTCCAGCAGCGCAATGCGCCGGGGTGGTTCCTGGGTCATCGATTTCTCCACCCGGGCAGAGCAGCCGCTCAGATCCCAGCCGTGGCGTTCGGCCACGATGCCCATGATCGTGAGGATGCAGGTGCTCAGGGCCGTGGCTACCAGATCGGTGGGGGAGAAGCGCTCGCCCTTGCCCTGGTTGTCGATGGGGGCATCGGTTTCCAGCAGCGTGCCGGAAGGCTCATGGTTGGCCTGGCAGCGCAGTTGTCCCTCGTAGCGGCTGTTGATGACGGTCACGGCCTCTGGGATCAGTGCTGGCAGCTTGGCAGTTTCAGCTCGGGTCGCTTGAGTGAGGCTTCGGTGCCCTCGATCGGTGTGGCCTTGCTTGCAGTGATCTCCACCCCCGGTGCCGGTTCGCCCGTGCTGGGTTTGGCCAAGGCCATTCAGCTCTCGGTGGCTCCGGTGTTTTTGCTCACCGCCATTGCCGGGGTGCTGGGGGTGATCAGCAACCGGTTGGCCCGTGTGCTCGATCGAGCCCGCGATACCAGCGCTCAGGCCAGCGACAGCCAGGAACTGCTGCTGCTGCGCCGGCGCATGGTGTTGTTGTCGCGGGCGATTGAAACGGTCACGGTCACTGGGGTGCTCGTGTCGGCCGTGGTGGCGGTGACCTTCATCAGTGCCATCGCCGTGATCGATCTGGCGGCGATTGTGGTGCCGCTGTTCGTCACAGCGATGCTCGCTTTGATGCTCGGCCTGGTGTTGCTCTTGCTCGATACCCGCGTGGCTTCACGGATGATCCGGCGTCGCTTCTGATCGACAGCGGCAGAGCTGATCGAGATCGGGCCGGCGGGTGAGCGGCAATCGCCAGCGCGCCCAGAGGCCATACAAGCCATCGGCAACCTGCCGCAAACCAGGCCAGCCGCTTGGCGCATAGAGCCAACCCAGGCCGATCAATTGATAGGCAGCTCGGAACACCTCCACGTCGTGCAGAACGGTGCCGTCGGCGCGCAGCGCATGGATCCGCCCCATGGCTTCGCGGTAGCTGATCCCCCCATGCAGGGCCGGGTTGTAGTCGGTGGCATCGATATCCACAAAGGCCAGCCGCTCGGACCCGGGGTGCAAGCGCTGATCCCTCCCGCGTAGGAAGGTCACTTCCCGCAGGCAGAGCGGGCAGCCACCGTCGTAGAGGAGGGTCAGTTCTGGACGTGGGGCTTGGCTCATGTCTTGCAGGAGGGAAGCCATTGAGGTGTTGAGCCATCCTGCAGACCATGCGTTCAGCCTGCGGGCTCTGGTCTGGCGATGGGGGTTGCTAGTTATGGACGCAACGGGCCTTGGCTGTCGTGCGGCAAGTTCTCGACCAACTGCAGTTCACAACCAGCGGTCAGGGGTTCACGCGCTTAAACGAAGCGCTCAACCGCTGGATTGCCAGCACGGGCTTCACCCTGGGCGTGCTTCATCTGAGCTGTCTCCACACCAGCGCCAGCCTCACCATCAACGAGAATGCAGATCCAAGGGTGTTGCAAGATCTTCAGGCATGGATGGATGCCGTGGTTCCGCAGGACGGCCTGGGACCTCTCGATGGACACGGCCAGCGCAGCCGTTATCGGCATGACGATGAGGGGGATGACGACATGCCGGCCCACATCCGTACTGCTTTGACGGCCCAGACCATGACCCTCAGCGTGGTGAAGGGCCGCCTGCTCCTAGGGACCTGGCAGGGCGTTTATCTGTGGGAGCACCGGGCGAGCGCCCATCAGCGTCGGCTCAGCCTTCATCTCATCGGCGAGTGAACCCAGCTATGTCCAGCCCCATCAGTTTCGTCCACAACCCATCAGCTGCTCACCTGCAGCAGCTGGGCGTGGTGGATTGGCCGATCTGGAGCTGTGGCGTCAGCTGCTTCCCGTGGACCTACGACGAGCGGGAAATATGCCTCTTGTTGGAGGGCGACGTGACGGTGACGCCCGATGGCGGTCCGCCCGTTCGCTTTGGGGCCGGGGATCTGGTGACGTTCGCTGCTGGCCTGAGCTGCAGCTGGGATGTGCACGTCGCCGTGCGTAAGCACTATCGCTTCGGTTGAGCCAGGCTGGTTGCAGTTCAGCGCAGGCTGATGGCTGCCCTTCCCCTGACCGCCGATCAGATCGCGGCTTTGCCCGAGCAACTCCCGCATTGGAGTCTGGTGGGCGGGAAGCTGCGGCGTGAGCTGCGCTTTGTCGACTTTGTGGAGGCGTTCGGCTTCATGGCCCGGGTGGCGCTGATCGCGGAGGCGATGGGGCACCATCCGGAGTGGAGCAACGTGTGGAACCGGGTGACGATTGAGCTCACCACCCATGACACCGGTGGCCTCTCCGATCTCGATCTTCAACTGGCGCATCGCATCGATGCCCTGGCCGGCTGAGCTTCCACGCATCACCCACGGGGCGGGATCGTTAAACCGATGCCTTCGCGTTGCACTTCATAGGCCGGGGAGAGGATCTCAACGCCGGCGTCGGCAAAGCTGTCCTGGATGGCAGCAAGCAACAGCGAGAGAATCGTGCGGTATTGATTGGCATCGTGGATTCTGGCGTCGAGTTCGTAGCTCACATGCCAATCATTCAGGCTGGTTTGCACTACGCTGGGCGCCGGTTCTTGGCAGATGCCGTCAACCGTTGAGGCGGCCTGCAGTAGCAACGCGTGTACCTGGCGCCAGGGCACCTCGTAGCCGATGGTGATGCAGGCACTCACCGCAACGGGCTGCCCCAGTTCACGGCTGGCCAGGTTGAAGTTGGTGACTGGGTTTGCGATCACCATCGCGTTGGGGATGCTCACCAGTTCATGGCGTGGCGTGAGGATGCGCGTCACCAGCAACGCCCGCTCTTGCACCGTGCCCACGATGCCGTTGATCTCCACGCGATCTCCTTCCCTGAATCCACGCGTGTAAATCAACATCAGGCCGCTGAGAATATTGGTGGTGATGGCGCTGGAACCCAGCGCAGCCAGGATGCCCAGAAACACACCGGCCCCCTGAAAGGCGCGGCTGGTGGAGCCGGGAATGTAGGGAAGGGCAAGGGCTAAGCCTGCAGCGGTGATCAAGATCGTGGTGATCCGCGCCGTGGGCAGAGCCCATTCGGGATAGAACCATTCGAAGCGGATTTGCTCCGTCTCCAGCGCCTTGAACACGCGCTGATTCAGCTTGTACAAGGCCGTGGTGACAGCACCAATCACCACGAGGGCGATCAGGTTGGGCACCACATTGAGCACGCCATTCCACAGCTGCTCAACGGCCAACAGCATCTGTTCGCGCAGATCAGCCGCCAAGCCCATCGTTGGCGGAAAGAAGCTCAACAGCAGCGGCAGCATCAGATAACTGATGGCTGCCAGGGCTGCCCAGTGCAGGGCGGTGCGGCCCAGCTGCAGGCCGCGCTGGATGTGCACCCTGCTGATCAAGCGGTTGCCCGCCAAGTTGATGTCGGGAAGTCTGCGGCTGGCCTCGATCCCCAACCAACGGCGCGCGCGTTGATTGAGGCGACGTTCCAGTTGAAGCAACAGCACGTAGCCAAGCAGCACCAGCAGGGCAATCGCGGTGCCGCGCAGCCAGGCTCCCGGTGTGCGTTGCACCCTGTAGCGCTTGATGCCGGTTTGGATGGCGCGGGCATCGCGCTTGGCAAGTTCGCTCTGGCTGGTTTTGGCCAGGGCAGCAGCCCGCTCATCCACGGCCATCAGCGCCTTGAACGTGCCGTCGTCATTGCTGATGCCAACCATCACGTAGGGAGGATCAGCCTTGGTGGTGATGCGGGCGGGATCGAAGCTGTAGTCCTCCGCCAGGCTGGTGATCTCGTTGGAGAGATGGCCGGCCAGCCGTTCAGGGCTCTGGGCTCCGGCCGCTGATTGCACCACCAAGATGGCTTCCCCCCCCAGCCGCACAACGCCGCCCTGAGGTTGCTCAACAGCTGCCTGCAGTGGAGGGGCCCACAGCAGCTGCAGCACCACAATGATCCCTGTTAGCCAGAGCCCCATCGACGTCAAGGTGGAAGCCGTCGCTTCCACCTTGATGACGCCCGGTGCCCTTGGCCAGGGATCGTTGCGGTTGTTTCAGGCCGCTACACCAGCACCGGCAACTTGCTGGGATCCATCTGCTGGAAGCGCAGCTGCCGTTGTTCGCCGACGGACTCCACATCCACGGCCACGGTGTGGCCTCCGATGAACTGGCCGCCGAGGATTCCCTTGGCGATCGGTGTTTCCAGCTCGCGCTGGATGGCCCGCTTCAGTGGGCGGGCGCCGTACACCGGGTCGTAGCCGACGCCGGCCAGCCAATCGAGGGCATCGGCGTTGAGCTGCAGCCCCAGCTTCTTCTCCTCGAGGCGCTTGGCCAGGCGCTGCACCTGCAGTTCCACGATCTGCCGCAGCTCCTCCTGTTTGAGGCTGTGGAAGATGATCGTTTCATCCAGGCGGTTGAGGAATTCGGGCCGGAAGTGGCCGCGCAGGGCGTCATTCACCCGCGCTTCCATCTCGCTATGTCGCGCTGGATCACCGGCGAGATCGAGGATCGACTGGCTGCCGATGTTGCTGGTGAGGATCAGCACCGTGTTGGTGAAATCCACAGTGCGGCCCTGCCCATCGGTCACGCGGCCGTCATCGAGGATCTGCAGCATCACGTTGAACACATCGGGGTGGGCCTTCTCCACCTCGTCGAACAGGATCACCGCATAGGGCCGGCGCCGCACGGCTTCGGTGAGCTGGCCGCCTTCCTCGTAGCCCACATAACCGGGAGGCGCTCCGATCAAGCGGCTCACGGCGTGCTTCTCCATGTATTCCGACATGTCGATGCGCACCATCGCTTCGTCGCTGTCGAACAGCTGGGAAGCCAGGGCCTTGGAGAGCTCGGTTTTGCCCACACCGGTGGGGCCGAGGAACAGGAAGCTGGCGATCGGGCGGTTGGGGTCGCTCAGCCCGGCGCGGGAGCGCTGGATCGCATCGGCCACGGCCGTCACGGCCTGGGCCTGACCGATCACGCGGGTGTGCAGCTCGTCTTCAAGATGCAGCAGCTTCTGCATCTCGCTCTGCACCAGCTTGGCCACGGGGATGCCGGTCCACTTGGCGATCACCTCGGCGATGTCGTCTTCGGTGACTTCTTCGCGCAGCAGTGATTTGTCGCTACCGCCGGCGCTGAGCTCCTCTTCTTTGGCCGCGAGTTTCTTGTGCAGCCCCGCCAGGGTGCCGTACTCAAGTTCGGCGGCCTTGTTGAGGTCGTAGCTGCGCTTGGCCTGCTCGATCTGCAGCTGCACCTGCTCGATCTCCTCTTTGATGGAGCCGAGTTCATCGATCGAGCCCTTTTCCTTCTGCCACTGGGCATTGAGGGTGCTCTGCTGCTCGCTCAGATCCGCCAGCTCTTTTTCCAGGCGCTCCAGCCGGTCGCGGCTGGCGGCATCGGATTCACGCCCCAGCGAGAGCTTTTCCATCTCGAGCTGCAGGATGCGGCGATCGAGTTCATCGATCTGCTCCGGCTTGGAGGTGATTTCCATCTTCAGGCGGGCGGCCGATTCATCCACCAGATCGATTGCCTTGTCGGGCAGAAAGCGATCGGCGATGTAGCGGCTGCTGAGCACGGCGGCAGCCACGAGGGCGTTGTCCGCGATGCGCACGCCGTGGTGCACTTCGTAGCGCTCCTTCAGGCCCCGCAGGATCGAGATCGTGTCTTCCACCGTGGGCTGATCCACGAACACTTGCTGGAAGCGGCGCTCCAGGGCCGGATCCTTCTCGATGTGCTGGCGGTGCTCATCGAGGGTGGTGGCACCGATGCAGCGCAATTCGCCGCGGGCCAGCATCGGCTTGAGCAGGTTGCTGGCATCCATGGCGCCGCCGGTGGCACCGGCACCCACCACGGTGTGGATTTCATCGATGAACAGCACGATCTGGCCTTCGGAGGCGGTCACCTCCTTCAGCACCGCCTTGAGCCGCTCTTCGAATTCACCGCGGTATTTGGCACCGGCGATTAGGGAACCCATGTCGAGCGCGATGAGCTGACGGTTCTGCAACGCCTGCGGCACGTCGCCGTTGACGATTCGCTGGGCTAGACCCTCCACGATCGCGGTTTTGCCCACGCCGGGTTCCCCGATCAGCACCGGGTTGTTCTTGGTGCGGCGGCTGAGGATCTGGATGGTGCGGCGGATCTCTTCGTCGCGGCCGATCACCGGATCGAGCTTGCCGTCGCGGGCGGCCTGGGTGAGGTCGCGCCCGTACTTTTCGAGCGATTCGTAGGTGCCTTCGGGGTTCTGGTCGGTCACGGTCTGGGATCCACGGATCGCCTGCACGGCGTCTTTGAGCTTGGTTGCATCAGTGCCAGCCTGCGAGAGCAGTTGCTTGCCGCAGCGATCATCGATGGCCAGGGCTAGCAGCAGGTGCTCGATGGCGATGTAGCTGTCGCCATAGGTGTCTTTGAGCGCGTTCGCCTGATCGAGAACGCTGTTGAGCCCCTTGCCCAGGTAGACGTTGTCGGGCGAGGCGCTCAGGCTGGGCTGGGTAGAGATGAAGGCATCAACCCGCTGGCTGAGGGTGCCTACATCCACACCCGCCTTCTCCAGGATGCGCCCGGCCAGTCCCTGTTGAGCCAGCAGCGCTGCGAATAAATGCTCGCTCTCCATCTGCTGCTGGCGGCGCTGCTGCGCCAGCTGTTGAGCAGCCACAACGGCGCCCCAGGCTTTTTCCGTAAACAGCTCGGCAGTTGGGTGCATGAAGACCTCCCTCTCTGGGTGGGTTGCCAGAACCGTATGGCCGTTGTTCGACGCCGGAGGAGAGGAGAACCGAATCGCTTCAGACGGTCCTCCTCCCTGTAGTGGTACAGACCGGCACGCGCTGCCGGTTAACCGTCAGCGCGGCGTGCCGTTGTAGCCAACGTTGGTGATGGTGCGGCCGTCTGGAGAGACGGTGACTTCGGTTTCGGTGGTGGGCCGCAGGCCTTCCTGCTGCCAGCCGGGGGCACCGCCGAGGAAGCGGAAGGTGTAGCCGGGGTTGTTGGTCTGAATCAGGCAGGAGCCGCCGCCGTCGCTGGTGTTGAACATGCAGGCGGCAGGGCGATACACCGACAGACCACCGTTGTTATTCACCGCCCAGTTGCGGGCCAAGTTCACAGCTCGAACATTGGAATCACTCACCTGAGCCAGTGCGGCACCTGCGGAGAGTGCGGCAGTGGCAGCTGCCATGAGAGTGAAACGCAGAGGTTTGATGGCCATCACGGCATCGTTCACGCTTGTCCACTGTGGCGATCTGCTGCAGCTTCTGCAGCGCCCATGACGCACCCCGTTACGCAACTGCTACCACTACACGCGTGATCAGCTATTCACCCGTGATGGGAATGTCCCCGATCCGCCGGCGTGGCCTTCGTGCCTTGGCTCCGGCCTTAGTGCTCGCTGTTTTGCTTCCGGTAGCTGGCCTGGCGCGTGATGGTGGCGGTGGCCATGGTGGAGGAGGCCACGGAGGTGGCGGTGGTTTTCACGGTGGCGGCGGGCATGGCGGTGGTGATCGCGTCCGCGCGGGTGGCGGCTACCACCATGAGTACGGCGGTGGGTCGCGCACGCCTGCTCTCCACCACAACATCAGCCGCGACGACTACAACCGCGCCACCAACGGTGGCCGCGATCGCTTTGATGCCAACCGCCTCGGTTGGGGTAATCGCAACTGGAATCAGGGTGATTGGCGTGGTGATAACTGGCGTGGCGGCAATTGGGGTGGCAATAACTGGCGCGGGGATAACGGGGGCTACAACAACTGGGGTAACCGCTGGAATGGCGGTTGGAACAACAACTGGAACAACGGTGGTTTCTGGGGCGATCGCCAGTGGAGCTATGGCTGGTACAACTGGCAGCCCAACACTTGGAGCTGGTGGGGGAACAACTCAGCCGCCTGGGGCCTGGCGGGTCTGGCTACAGGTGCTGCCATCACGGATCTCGTGAACGACGCCAGCGATCAGCAATCGCCGGTGATTGACGTTCCCGATAGCAACTATCAGCTCAACTACGGCACGGTGGACGCCGTTGGTAACAGCGGTGCCAATTTCAGTTATTCCGTGGCGAGCAGCTCACCGGAGCAGGGTGGTGCCAATTCCTCGGGGGCCAGCAGTCCGCCGGTGCAGGGCGGCGCCAACTGCCAGGAGGGTCTCCTGGATGGCCAGGTTCCCTCCACCGCTGCTCAGGCGCAGCTGCTTAACGCGGCTTGCCAGGTGGCTTACGGCCCCGATCCCCAGGGCAGCCCTCTGCCAAGGCTGTGGTCGCCGTCGCCGGCGGTGCGGGAGTGGCTGATTCTTCTGCTGGGAGGGGGCATTGGTTTTGGTGGTTATGCCCTGTTCAAGCACACGCGCAAAGCCACCTGAAGCGCATCCTCTGAGCCAAGGCTGTTGTGTGACAGTCCACTGCAGCAATCTCCCCGATCTGCATCACTGGTGTCCACGATTGGGGGGTTGTTGTGCTGGTTCCACAGCTCGATTCGATGCATCGATCTTCACGCCTGTCTGCTGCGGTTCTTTCGGCCCTATTGCTTGGCACCTTGGCCTCGCCACTGGTGGCCGAGGCCCGTGGCGGCGGTGGTGGCCGCGGGGGCGGTGGCTTTCATGGCGGCGGGGGCCGCGACTGGGGTGGTGCTGGTCGTGATGGCCGCAGTTGGGGTGGTGGCGACTACCACTTCCAGAACAACGATGTGGATCGCGGTTACAAGGGCGATCACCCCATGTATGGACCTGGCACCCGCGACAGCTTCAACAACGATCGGGTGAATGTCAACAACAACTTCTATCGCCGTGATTACAACGGCTGGAACAACAACTGGCGCAATGGCGGCTATTGGAACAACCGCCCCTGGAACCACGGCTGGTACAACAATGGCTGGGGTGGCTGGGGCTGGTGGGGCGCCAACGCTGCAGCCTGGGGTGTCGCTGGCCTGGCCACCGGAGCTGCCATCACCGGTCTGGTGGATGCCGCTTCCAACAACAGTTCACCGGTGATCGTGGTGCCCAATACCAGCTACGAGCTCAACTACGGCTCCGTGGAAGGGGTGGGCAGCTATGGCGTCAGCTTCAACTACAACGTAGATGGCAGCAGCCTGATGGGTGCAGCCAACTGCCAGCAGGGTCTGCTCAACGGTCAGGTGCCAGGCACCGCCGATCAAGCCCAGTTGCTCAACGCTGTGTGCCAGGTGGCTTACGGCTCAGGCAGCTGAGGTTGTTGGCTAGCTGATCCCCCTGCTAGCGGCAGGGGGACGGCACCGCTGGATTGACCACACAGCCGTGTGGGACACCCATCCTTGCCGTAAATGGCGTCGTTGGGCGATAGGCAGCCGAGCTTGTTCTTCGCGGCTACCTCCGACGGCGCGAGGCGCATGGGTTGCACGTTGCCAACACCCACGATCGCCGGGCAGCTGCTGGCAGGCAGGATTGGCTGCCCGGGTTTGAACACCGCTGGCGTTCCACCGCCTCGAATCAATTGCAGCGCGGGATCGTTGACCGCGGGTTGAGCCTTCACGCTGCTGCCGAGCAACAGCAGCGGCAGTGCCAGTTTGCCCAGGTGTTGGGATGCGATCGCCATGATGGCGCTGCAGTGCGGCCCCAGTGTGGCGGATGGATCAGGAATCACGGTTGGAACTGCTGAGGCGACTCGCCGAGGAATCGTTTGCGTTTGATGGCACCGCCAGCGATCCAGAACGCAATTGCTGGCTGGTGGTGCATCGGCATATCCATGGTGTGCTGCCGAGTGAATACGACATCCGCGAGATTGATGAGGAGCTCTATCTCGAGGTGCTCAACGAGCGGCGGGCCCTTTCGGCCAGCTGATCAGGGGAGCGATAGCCGGCAGAGCCGACTGCCGCAGAAAGCGAGCCGCCGCCGCGGCTTGCTGCGTGGATGCTTCGGCAGGTGTGGGCCGTTGGGGGGAGCCCGGCATGGTGATGAGGGCGGTGGTCTTCACCATGACGCTCGATCCTGCCGCTGACAAGCAGATCGGGGCACAAAAAAGCCGCCCCTCGGGGCGGCTTTTGAGTGAGTGGGAGAGCCGAAAGACTCAGGCCCAGCCCTTCTGGCTCATCGACTCCACGTAGGCAGCCACATCGGCGATGTCATCGGCGCTGAGCTTGCCGCCGAAGGCGGGCATGGCGTTCTTGCCGTTGGTCACCTGGTACTGGATGGCCTCTTCGTGGCCAGCGCTGTAGTTGGCCAGGTAGGCCTCGAGGGCATCTTTCTTGAGGGTGCGCTCAGCGTTCACCACGTTGCCGCCGCCCATGTGGCAAGCAGCACAGTTAGCGGAGAACACCTGAGCACCGTGATCGGCATCAGCGGCGAAGCTGGGGGCAGCACCCAGCACCAGCGCCAGGCAAAGGGCAATGACAGAGAGAAGACGGCGCATTGGAGCTCGTGCAACCTGGCCAAATTAGAAGGCCACTGTTCCCTGTGTGCGGGATGCTGCAGAGGTTCGCAACATTTGAAACGTCTGCTGCTGTCAGGGTTGCTAGCTATTGGGACTAACCCCGATGGGGCAGTCCAGCGTCTTCAAACACCGCTTCGAGCGTGGGGGCATGGCTCACGAGGCCAAACCGCTCCGGCGGACTGATCGGATCATGCACAAAGTGGCGTTGGCGGATCGAGAAGCGATCCCAGGCGTTCACTTCGATCCGAAGGAGTTTGATCAGTCCTTCGATCAGCCACCCCTGCAAGTCCACGCCCACGGGCGGTAACCAACTGCGGCGCCAGCGGCAGAGCCGTTTCACTGTGTCATTCACGGTGACGGCGGGTTGGCCGAGCACCAAACGCCGCACCGCACCTTGACCCACCTCGGGATTGGCTTGGTGGGGGCTTGTGGCCAGGTGGACGCACACCCGCGCGATGTCAGCGGCGTGGATGAAGTGGAAGGAGGCATCGGCCCGCAGCCATTTGGCCAGCCACAGCCAACGGGCGCCTTCTTTCAGCCCTTCGGTGAGATAGCTGGTGGGGAAGGGGCCGCCACGATCCACCCGCCCTCCGAACACCAGGGTGGGGAACACCGCCACAATCCGCTTGGCCAGCGGGTGCTGCTCGAGTTCTCCCAGGCACTGGGCTTTGGTTTGGATGTATTCCGTGCCGTAGGCCATCGCCTCCGGCAACAGTTCCAGATCGCGATTGAGGATGCTGGCGGTGGAGAAGTACACCACCTGCTCCAGCACGGCCGGATCGGTGGCGGCCAGCATCTGCTTCACCGCCACCACATTCACCTGCTGGGCCCGTTCGGGATCGCCCCAGGCCGTAGCCGTATGAATGATGCGCGTGGCTGAGGCGATGGCGGCGCGATGGGGTTCGGGATCGCGCAGGTCGCCCACCAGCAAGGTGATGCGCGGATGGTCAGCCGGCACCGCGGTGAGCTTGGCGGGATCCCGCAGCCAGAGCAGCAGCTGGGCATCGGTTTCCCGCAGCAGCTGCTCGGCGATGTGTTGACCAACGCAGCCAGAGGCGCCGGTGATCAGGATCCGGGCTGGCGACGCCTGCGGGCTCAAGCGGCAGCTCCGAGGCGCTCCATCACGCTCTTACCGGCTTCAAAGAAGAACTGACCGTTCTCTTCAGGCGTGCCGGGCAGGATGCCGTGGCCCAGGTTGAGGATGTGCTTACGGCCGCGGGCTTTGCGCACGGTGTCATCGATGCGGGCCTGGATCGCTTCTTTGCTGCCGAATAGCAGGCCGGGGTCCACGTTGCCCTGCACGCCCACGTGCTCCGGCAGGCGTGCCAGGCCCTCGGCCATGTCGACGGTCCAGTCGAGCGACACGATGTCGACACCGGTGCGGGCCATGCGCTCAATCACACCAGCGCTGCCGGAGATGTAGAGGATGAAGGGGGTGTCTGGGTGGGTTTGCTTCACCAGATCCACCACCTTCTTCTGATAGGGCGCCGCAAAGGTGTCGTAGTCGGCAGGGCTGAGCTGACCGGCCCAGGAATCGAACATCTGCACCACCTGGGCACCGGAATCGATCTGGTAGCGCAGGTAGGCGGCGATCGATTCGGCGAAATGATCGAGCAGCTTGTGCAGCAGTTCGGGCTCGCGGAAGGCCATGGCCTTGATCACCGCGTAGTTCTTGCTGCTCTTTCCTTCCACCACATAGGCGGCCAGGGTCCAGGGGGCTCCCACAAAACCAAGAACAGCGGCCTGGTTGCCAACGGCGCTGCGCAGACGGGTCAACACCTCACCCACGAACGGCATGCTCTCGGCAGGGTTGAGGGGGCGCAGGGCCTCCACCTGGGCCATCGAGCGGATCGGGTCGTGGATCAGCGGGCCCTTGCTCTCGACGATGTCGAAATTGATCCCCATCCCCGGAAGCGGGGTGAGAATGTCGGAGAACAGGATCACGCCATCGGGCTTGAAGGCCTCGAAGGGCTGCATCGAGATCTCAAAGGAGAGATCCGGGTTCTCGGAGCGTTCGCGGAAGCCGGGATGGCGGTCGCGCAGGTCGCGGTAGACCTTCATGTAGCGACCGGCTTGGCGCATCATCCAGACCGGGGGCCGCTCCACCTGCTCACCTCGGGCGGCGCGCAGCAGCAGGGGGGCGGTTTCGGTCATGAACGATGGGGACGCGAAGCGCGAACTTACCCGAAGGCGCCCCCGTTCAAGACCTGCCGGCGGCAGGGTTCTGCCGCTTCGTCACACAGCTAGAGAGCGGCGGCTGCCTCCAGCTCCTGGCTGCGCTTCTCATCGCGCTGGAACACCAGCACAGAGAGGGGGGGTAGGCAGAGGTCGAGGGAGTGCTCGTAGCCGTGAATGCCCCACTCCTCGGTGAATTTGCCGCCCAGGTTGCCGAGGTTGCTGCCGCCGTAGCGCTCGGAATCGGTGTTGAACACCTCGCTGTAAAAGCCGCTCACCGGCACACCGATGCGGTAGTGGGAGTGGCTTTGGGGGGTGAAGTTGGCAACCACTACCACCCAACGGCCGGTGGTGCTCTCGCGGCGCATGAAGCTGATCACCGAGTGGCGGTTGTCGTTGCAATCGATCCACTGAAAGCCGAAGTCGCTGAAGTCATCGCCCCAGAGCGCCCGCTCGGATTTGTAAAAGACGTTCAGGTCGTCCACGAGGCGCTGCAGGCCCTGGTGCGGCTCGTAATGGAGCAGGTCCCACTCCAGGTCGCCCCATACGTTCCATTCGCCGCGCTGGCCGAATTCCATCCCCATGAAGATGGTTTTCTTGCCGGGGTGGGTCCACATGTAGGCCAGCAGGGCTCGCACATTGGCGAACTTCTGCCAGTCGTCGCCCGGCATCTTGTGCAGCAGGTTGCTCTTGCCGTGCACTACTTCATCGTGGCTGAGGGCGAGCATGAAGTTCTCGGTGTAGGCGTACCAGATCGAGAACGTCACATTGTTCTGGTGGAACTGGCGGAACCACGGATCCAGCTCGAAGTAATCGAGCATGTCGTGCATCCAGCCCATGTTCCATTTGAGGTTGAAGCCCAGGCCGCCCATGTCGGTGGGCTTGGTCACCATCGGCCAGGTGGTGGATTCCTCGGCAATGGAAAGCGCGCCGGGGAAGTGCTGGAACAGCACGTGGTTGGCTTGTTGCAGGAAGCGCACGGCTTCCGTGTTCTCGCGGCCGCCATGCTCATTGGGGATCCACTCCCCGTCGGGGCGCAGGTAGTCGCGGTAGAGCATCGAGGCCACCGCATCCACGCGGATGCCGTCGATGTGGAATTGCTCGAACCAATACACCAGGTTCGCCACCAGGAAGTTGCGAACTTCGTTGCGGCTGTAGTTGAAGATCAGCGTGCCCCATTCCTTGTGCTCGCCGATGCGCGGATCGGCGTGCTCATACAGATGGGCGCCATCAAAGAAGGCCAGGCCGTGGGCGTCTTTGGGGAAATGGCCTGGCACCCAGTCGAGGATCACGCCGATGCCTTCGGCATGGCAGCGATCCACGAAGGCGCGGAATTCATCGGGCGTACCGAAGCGGCTGGTGGGGGCGTACCAACCCGTGACCTGATAGCCCCAGGAGCCATCGAAGGGATGCTCCGAGATGGGCATCAGCTCGATGTGGGTGAAGCCGCGCGCCTTCACGTAGGGGATCACCCGATCCGCCAGTTCGGGGTAGGTGAGCAGGCGGGCGCCGGGCTTGAGGTCGGCGGCGGGCACGGGCACGCGCGGCGTGCCGTCCGGCTCGATGTAGGGCTGATCGGCGCTGGCGTGCATCCAGCTGCCCAGGTGCATCTCGTACACCGCAATCGGCTGATCGAGCGGGTTGCGGCTGTCGCGCTCCTGCATCCAGGCGAGATCGCTCCAGCTGTAGCCCTCCAGGGCTTCCACGATCGAACCGTTGTTGGGGCGCACCTCGTGGCGGAAGCCGTAAGGGTCGGCTTTCTGATAACAGTGCCCCTCCTGGGTGCGGATCTCGTATTTGTAGATCTCGCCGGCCTTCAGGCCTGGGATGAACAACTCCCAGCCGCCACCCAGCCGGGCCTGCATCGGGTGATGGCGCCCGTCCCAACCGTTGAAGTTGCCGAGCACCGACACGCTGCGGGCGTTCGGGGCCCACAGGCAGAACATCACACCGGCCACGCCGTTGCGGCTCACCACATGGGCGCCCATGCGCTCCCAGATGTGGTGGTGGTTGCCTTCGGCGAAGAGATGGCGATCCATCTCGCCCATCCACTCCTCGCGGAAGGCCCAGGGATCGTGGGCCACGTGCTCGATGCCGCCGCGCAGCACATGCACCTGGTAACCGCTGCCGGGGTCGCTGGGCAGTTCCGCTTCGAAGATCCAGGGGTGATGGGGGGTGGCCATCGGCATCGCCACCCCGCCAGTCATCAGCTCAACCCGCTCGGCCTCGGGCATCCACACCCGCACCACCCAGTTGCCGCTGTCCAGTGGCTGGGGCCCCAACACGGCGAAGGGGTGGTCGTGCCGGCATTCCGCCAAGCGCTGGGCATCGTCCACCATCCAGTCGAGCTGAGCCAGCACAGGCGTGAGTGCAAGAGCGTGGCTGGGAGCTTAAGGCCGTTTTCCCTTCCCCGATCAGCTCGGTCCGGCGGGGTTTTCAGGGAAGTCCACACCGGTGATCTGGTTCTCGCTGTTGAGGATCACGTAGAGGTTGTCGGCGAGGCGGTTGAACTGCACATTCACCAGCACCAGGCGGGTGTCGGGGGTGGTTTCTGCCTCCACGGCGCGGCCCACTTTCACGAAGGTGCCGGTTTCACGCTGCAGCTCCAGCCACTTGCTCTGCAGCACAGCTGGAGTGAGGTCTTCCTGCACACCAGGGCTGAGGAAGCTCTGGGCGGTGATGAAATTGCCTGTGCTGACGGCCTGCACGAATTGGAGCGCTACCTGGCTGCTGGCATCGTCGGCGCGATCGATGTAGTAGCGATCGATCTTGCCGCTGTTGTTCAGCACCATGAACACCACGCGTTTGCCGGCCTTGGTGGTGAGCTCGGCTTCCACGGTGCTGCCGCTCATGCCGCTGCGCACGCTGAGCAGCTCGTAGCTGAGCACCTTGGGTTGGGTGCGCATCGTGGCCGCGATCATCGACGGGCTGGTGACCGCCTGAAGCTGCGGTGAAAACTGGGCAAAGCGCGCCTTCGCGTCGCCATCTTTCACCGCATTCAGGATGCGCACCGCTGCAGCACGGGCCTGTTCCACAGAGAGTGCGGTGCCACTGTTCGATGCTGCAGGTTTGCCCGCAGCGCCCGCCTGGGCCGGGAGCAGAGGCGCGGTGGCAGCGGCACCGATCAAGCTGGCGGCCAGCAGAGCCGGCAGGGCGGAGCGCAGCGGGCGCAGCATCTCAGGAAGCAACAGTGGGCCTCAGTTTGCCCCAACCATCGGCTGGATGCTGAGGCTGGCCGTGCGTAGCTCAAGCTCGACGCTGATCACCCGATGCTGCGGCCCGGCGGCACCACGGGGCTGGGTGCCATCGCCGGGATTGACCGCGATCTGAGGCCAGGCCGCCAGGCCCAGCGAGAGGCGCAAGCGTTCACCCGGCTGCAATGTGAGCAGCAGGGGCTGCAGCTCCACCATGCGGCGGGCCATCGTCTGGCAGTTTTCACCCAGCCAGCGGGCCACGCCGGTGCTGCACTGGCGAACCTGGCCATCGCGTTGCACCACCGACAAGGCGGCGCAGAGGTCGAAGCCCGGCTGATCAGCCATCGCCTCCAGCTCCAGCACGGGGCGGCCCAGCAGCATCAGGGGCTGATCCAACACCGCGCTGTTGAAACAGGCCACATCGGTGCGTTGATCCAGGTCGGTGCGCAGCACTGCGCCGGCATCGAGGCCCAGATGCCCACCACGCCCGGGCAGCGGGCGCCAGGGATCATGCACGACCGTGATGCGGCCGCCCGCGCGGCTGACCGCGCTGGCATCGGATGGGATCAGTTGTCCCTCCGTTGCGTCTACCGCTGCCAGGCCCCCGCTGCTCAGCACCCAGCGCTGATCGCTGCAATCCGAGGGTTCAAGCGGCTGCCAATCCTCATGGCCAAGGTCCTGTAACGCCGTGGTGATCTCAGGGTTTTGCGGCAGCGGCAGCGGCAGCGGCAGTTGCAGGGGCCCGGGGCTCGCCGTCTTGGCTTCGCGCGTTTCGATCAGGTGGCGGCGGAAAAACGCCAGCTGCAGCTGATCGAGGCCCCCCTTCCATTGGAGATGGCTCCAGGCCCCCAGCCGCAGCCAAGGCTCAGCGCCGGCGGCGCGGGCCCGCTGCCACAGCTCCAGCACACCGAGAAGATGGGGATCGTGCCAGCCGCCGATCAGCAGCATCGGCTTGCGCCAGATCGCCGGCGGCGGCTCATGCCGCCTCCAACCCCCCGGTTCGGCCGGATCGAGCTGCAGCCAAGCCGCCGCCATGCCTTCGGGATCCAGCCGCTCCAGCAGCGCCTGGCCATCCCGCACGAAGTCGCCGCACTCCAGGCTGCGGCGAATCTCCCGCCAGCCCTGCTGATCGCCCCGGCGTTGGCAGGCCTGGGCCGCCAGCTGCAGCCCCCAGCCCAGGCCGAGGGCCCACCAGTGGCAGTCCCCTTCACTGGCCCAGTGCCGCCGCTCATCCAGGCCGGCCATGGCCGGCGCCAGGGCATCCGGCAGGTGCTGCTCATCGGTCAGCAGCAGCTGGGTGAGCCCTTGGTAGGAGAAGCCATAACTCCCAACCCGCCCATTGCACCAGCTCTGGGCCCGGAGCCAGGCGAGGGTTCTGCTGCCATCGGCGGCCTCCTGGCGGAATCCGCGGAACTCGCCATCGGAGTCACCGCGTCCGCGCACGTCCTGCACCACCACGGCAAAGCCATGCCCGGCGTACCACTGCGGATGGGCGTAGGTCACCGTAGAGGCGATGGCTCGCCCATAGGGCTGCCGCATCAGCAGCACGGGCCAGGGGCCTGGGCCTGGGGGCGTCCACACCCGGCAGCAGAGGTTCAAACCGTCGGCCGTCTGGATCCAGTGGTCGCTCACCCCGCTGGTGCGCACGACCTCAACGCACGTCGGGGCAGTAGAGGCCCACCACGTAGGTCGAGAGAATTTCAGCGTCTGTGTTGCTTAATCCCTGCCGTGAGGCGATCTGAGCCACAGCTTGAGGGGATGTGTAGGAAAGCCCCTGGGCGTTGAGCGCTTTGAGTTCGCTGCAGAGGGCCTTGGCCCGCTGGGGATTGTTTTTCACCGATTCGAGCAGCGGTGAATTGGCAAGGGCAGGGGCCGCGATCAGGAGCGGTGAGGCCAGGGCGAGGGCGATCGCCAGCCCTGGGCCGCTCAGGCGGATTGGGGTCATGGCAGTGCAGCCGTCGGCGCAGAAGGTTCCAACTCCATTTCAAGGATGCTGTCGCCCCCTGCCGGGCTGTTGGGGTCACTTCCCCGAGCGACCGGAAGCCTGCTGGGCCCGTTGGATCCAGAGCCGAACCGTGCTGGCATCAATCCTGGCCGGGGCCATGCCGGTGAGCGAACGCTCCAACCGCCCCAGTTGCGTGAGCAGCTGCTGCGGCGAGGCCTGCGCCAAACCCCGGCTGGAGGCGATACCGGCATAGAGCAACAGCGCGGCTTCATGGGGTTGCAGTTGCAGCTCCACCACCAGCTGAGCCTGGCCGCGCAGCTTGCGCAGCTGGCGCTCCAGGGCACCGCCCTGGCTGGAGAGCACCCGCAGCTGGGCATCGCTGAGGGCGGCCAGCTCTTCCCAGCTGGCTACACCGTGTTGCTGCAGCACCTGCTCTTCCTTGCGGAAGTGGTTCGGCAGTGGGCCTAGAGGATGGCTCAACGGCCCACGGCTCCCTGTTCAGCCCTGGAGGCTGACGCTGCCATCGGCCAGGTTGCGAATGGCTGTGGCGAGCACCACGGGAGTGTCTGTGCCTGGTGCAGTGGCCTCAACCCGGCGCAGACGCACTTCCACCAGCTGGGTGCCGCGGCCGCTGCCCCGCAGATTGAGGGCAACCTGCTGCACCGAAGGCCCAAAGGCTGCAGGGTCGAGGTCTGCCGGTGCTGCAGCGATCACCAGATCGGTGCCGTTGTCGAACACCACCGGCACGCTCACCGCACCCTCCACCAGCTGGCGCGGTGCGTAGCTCACGGCAAAGGCCAGACACGACAGCGACAGCAGCACCGTGAAGCTGGTGACCCCTACCAGGCGGAAGCGGATGCCCCAGCGCACCACGAAAGCCACCAGGGTGAGCAGCAGCAGCGCAGCCGATGCAACACCCAGCCACTCGCCGGCGGTGAGCAGCAGGGGATCAGCGCGCATGGGGGCTCGGCGGGTCGAAAGATCACCTTTATATTGCGGCCTGCTCAGCCGCTGAGACCCACGGGCCGCCGGATCCACCGATCCCTTCGCCGATCAGGCCGCCCTGTTGGCGTTCCATCGCTGGCCGCATCGCGGCCGGTGTTAGTGCTTGCTGGCTGCGGATTGATCGGCCTGGCCACTGCTGGTTGGATCGGCGCCGACCGTCTGGCTGAACGCCTTTACAACGCCCAGCGCCCCTGGCTGGAGCGGATTGTGAGTGGCGCTCTCGGGCAGCCGCTGCAGCTGGGGCCTTACGCGGGCCTGCGCCCCCTGGGCTTGGCGGCGGGCCGTAGCCGTTTTCTGCCAGCGCCCAACAACCCCTCCAGCGTGGATGCGCCGGCGGTGGAACTGGCGCTGGATCCCCTCGGCAGCCTGCTGCAACGCGCCTTGGTGCTGCAGATCCGGGTGCTGAGGCCCACCGTGGAGCTGCGCCGCAATGCCCGCGGTGCCTTCTGGGAGTTGCCCACCCAGAAGCCCGGACGGGAACCACCGAGGGTGGCCTTGCGGATTCAGGTGCCCCAGCCCGGGCGGGGCGTGTTTCACAGCCTGGCGGGATCCATTCCGTTCACGCTGCGGGGTGAAGCCGATCTGCCGCTGTGGCGCCGTGAGGTTGATCTGCGTGGCACGCTCAGCCCGCAGGCTGGCGGGCAGTTGCCGTTCCAGTTGCAGGCCAATTGGCAGCAGCGTTCTTGGCGCCTGCAACTTCAGCCGCAGCGGCTTCCGCTCAAGCCCCTGGTGCCTCTGCTGCCGGTGGGTCTGCATGGCCAGCTGGTGGGACGCCTCGATGGCTTGGTGGAGGGGCAGCTGCTGCTGCAGCGCCGCTCCGGAGTTGGCAGCTGCTCCGGTGGCCTGAAGGCCACGGCTGTGCACTGGCGCCCCCAGGGCCTTCCTGATCCGCTGACGGCGCAGGCACTGCCGCTGCAATGTTCCGAGCGTGGTTTGCGGCTGGCACCCTCGGCCCTGACCTGGGGTGATTGGCGCGGACGGCTGCAGGGTCAGCTGGCGTTGCCCAACGGAACGCTGCAGCTGCAGCTGCAGGCCCGAGAGCCCCGTGCAGGGCATCAGCTGCAGGCACTGTTGCGGGGGCCGTGGCAACAGCCCAACCTGCAACTGTCCGCCGCGGTGCAGGGGCTACGTCTTGCTCAGCGGCCAGCCCAGCCCCTGCGGTTGGAGTCATTGATCGCGATTCGCAGTCAGCCCACATTCCGGCTCACGGTGCCGCGGTTGCAGCTGCGCTACGGCGATGCCAGCCTCCAGGCCAGTGGGGCACTCTGGCCGCTGCTTGAGCTGCGCAGCGGGGCGCTGCAGCTGGGCCGTGAGCTCAAGCCCGTTCTGGCTCCCCTGCTGGGAGATGCGCCGCGTCTGAGCGCTCTGTTGCAACAGCAGGGCGGTTGGACTCGCCCGCAGTTGCTGCTGGATCTGCGCCAGCAGGCCAATCCGCTGCTGGGCGATTGGCTCGCCCAACTGCGCTTGCAGCCGCAGTTGGTGGAACTGCAGCACTTCCAATCCCCTGTTTTGGAGGCATCAGGGAGGCTGCCTCTGCGCTCCGCCTCGCGCTCGGGTTGGAGCGTCGGTGCCCTGCAGCTTCAGCTCGATCTGCGCAGCTATCCCCTGGAGCGGCTGAGTGCACTGTTGGGCACCCGTTTACGCGGGCAGCTGGATGCCTGGGGAACAGTGGAGGGTCCTTTGGCGCAGCTGCACCCCAATCTGCAGCTGCTCGTGCGCGATCCAGGTGTTGGGCCGCTGCAGTTGCTGGAGAGCTGGCGAGGTGTGCTCCAGGGCTCACGCCTTGGCGGGGGCAACCTGGCGCTTGAGGCGCTGGCGCCGGCTCAGCCTGGCCAGTTGCAGGCCCAGCTGGATCGCCGCTGGTTGCCCCAGGCCGTGAGCCTGCAGCGTGAGGGCGGTTCGCTGCGCTTTGCCGGTGATCCACGCCGCTACCGCTGGAGCGCTGACGCGTTCCCCCTGGCGGGCCTGGAATTTGCCCTGGGGCCCAGCGGTCGCTTCCAGCCGTTGGGCGGTGCCTTGAGCGGTACGGGACAGCTGGATCTCCAACCGCTTTGGATCAGGGGCGAGATCCGCCTGGATCGCCCTCACGTGTTGGGTCTTTACGGCCGCCGCCTCACCGCCAGCGGCACCTACCGCCAGGGCCGCTACAGCGCCGAGGGGAACTGGCAGGGCGAACAGGACGACAGCGTGGCCATGCGCCTGCGGGGCGAGCAGGGTGGTCCGCTCTGGGCTCGTTTTGAAGCGCGCCGCTTCGGCTCCCAAACCCTGCAGGAGTTCTGGAGATCAGCCCAGCTCTGGCGCAGTGGGCCGCCTCGCCTGGCGGGCTCCTCTGCTGATCTCCAGGGCTTGGTGATCGACACCCTTGGGTTGAGCCTCAACGATCAGCTGCAGGCTCTGGAGCAGGCTCAGCTCCAGGTCGCCGCGGCGTTGGCCCGCCAGCGCCGCGCCTCTGAACGCCTCGATCCACGCCAGCTGCAGGGCCTTGTGGATGCCGACCTCACCCTCACGGGGCCATCGATCGAGCGGCTCTCGCTGGATCTTGAGGCCAGTGGCCACCTGTGGTTGCGGGGCACCGATCGCGACCAGGCCCTCACGGCGGCTCCGGTGCAACTCACTCTGCGGGGGCCCCTCGGCGGTGCCACCACCTTTTCGGTGGAGCATCTGCCGCTGGCGCTCCTGGCCCTCTTCACCACCGTTCCCGACGGCCTCAGTGGTGGTCTGGCCGCAAGCGGCCGCTTTGCCCTCGGGGATGGCCGCCGCCGCCCCGAGCTTCAACTCGCCCTCGCCCTGCAGGATGCCTCCTTGGCAGGTGCACCGCTGCGGCTGGAGCGGGGTGATCTGGCCCTGGACAACGGCAACATCAACATCGATTGGTCGCTGCGTAGCGACGGAGCCGCCAACAGCGTTGATGTGAAGGGCACGCTGCCGCTGCAGCCCACCAGCGACGCGTTGGAGTTGCGGGTGGCCAGCCGCGGCGATGGGTTGCAGTTCCTCTCGGTGCTTGGGGGGCCCGGGGTCCAGTGGCAGCAGGGCAGTGTCGACCTGCAGCTGCTCGTGCGGGGCTCCCTGCAAACCCCGGTAGCCAATGGCTTCCTGCGCTTCCGCGACGGCGTGTTGCAGGTGGCCGGGCAGACCATGCGCGAGCTGGAGGCCACGGTTCTGTTTGATTTCAGTGAGCTGGAGCTGCAACAGCTCACCGCCCGCATCGGCGATCAGGGGCAGATCAGTGGCAGCGGCCAGCTCGGGTTGATCGAGCCGTTGGCTCAACCCAAGCGCCGGCTGGCGCTGCAGGTGCAGCAGGCCCCGTTCAAGGTGCCGCGCATGCAGGCCATCGCCAGCGGCGAGGTGCAGGTGGGGGGCTCCTTGCGCTCGCCGGAGCTATCGGGTGAGCTGCAACTGAGCCGCGGCAGCCTGAATGTGCAACCCGGCCAGCTCTCCACCGAAGACGAGCCCACCCGACCCGTGACGGTGCGGGAGCTGGTGGAAGCCAAGTGGGACTTCAAGCAACCGCTGCTGGTGATGGGCCAGCAGCTGGAAAGTTCTGCCAGCCAGGACCTTCGTGCGGCGGTGCCGGATCTGCCCTTCCTCCGCTTCAACGCCCTGCGCCTGCGGCTGGGGCCTGATCTGAAGGTGGGCGTACCCAACGTGCTCAACTTCAACACCGGTGGGGTGCTCACCCTGCGCGGTGCTCTCGATCCATCGCTGCAGGTGAGCGGTGTGGTGCGGCTGCTCAACGGCCGCCTCAGCTTGTTCACCACCAACTTCAGCCTCGATCCCGACGCCCCCAACGTGGCGGTGTTTACCCCGAGTCTTGGCCTGATTCCCTACGTCGACATCGCCCTGCGCACCCGGGTTTCCGACACGCTCGTGGCCAACGAAACCAATCGCTCCAATCTCTACGACTGGAACGTGAATGCGCCGGCCAATTCCATCGATCAGCTGCGCCTGGTGAAGGTGCGGGTGGAGGCCTCCGGTCCGGCTGATCGCCTCGCTGACAACATTCGCCTCACCAGTTCACCGCCGCTGCCGCAGGAGCGGTTGGTGGCGTTGATCGGTGGCAACTCTCTGGTGGGTCTGGCCGGGGGCAATGCCGGTGCGGCCCTGGCCACGGTGCTGGGCCAATCGCTGCTCTCGCCTGTGGTGGGCGGCCTCAGCGATGCCTTCGGCCAAAGGCTCACCTTTGCGCTCTATCCCACCTACTTCGCGCCGGAGGAGGTGGTGGCTTCCGAGAACCGCTCCCGCCGCTTGCCTTCGCAGCTGGTGTTGGGCTCGGAGATCGGTCTGGATGTCACCGAGCGCTTCAATTTCTCGGTGTTGGCAGCGCCCAACCGCAGCGATATCCCTCCTCAGGTCACGCTCCGCTATCAAGCCAGTGATCGGGTGGGCGTACAGACCTCGATTGATACCCAGGGCCGTTGGCAAAGCCAGTTGCAGTTGCTCTTCCGCTTTTAGGTTGCTGCCATGGCCCAGTTGATCGGTGTGGATCTGGGCGGCACGGCGATCAAGCTGGGCCGCTTCACGGTGGAGGGGCAGCTGCTGGCTGAGCTGGAGGTGCCCACGCCCCAGCCGCCGATGCCCGGCGCGGTGGTGATCGCCCTTGTGGAGGCCGTGCAGCAGCTCGATCCCGATGGCCTCGCGACCTGTGTGGGGGTTGGCCTACCGGGCCCGATGGATGGGGCGGGCCGGGTGGCGCGGATTTGCATCAACCTGACGGGTTGGGAGCAGATTCCCCTGGCCGAGTGGCTGGAGCCGCAGCTGCAGCGGCGCGTCACCCTCGCCAATGACGGCAATTGCGCCGTGGTGGGGGAGGCCTGGCAGGGCGCAGCCAGGGGCTACCGCGATGTGCTGCTGCTCACCCTCGGCACGGGCGTGGGCGGTGGGGTGTTGCTGGGCGGCAGCTTGTTCACGGGGCACGGCGGTGCGGCGGCTGAGCCTGGTCTGATCTGCATCGATCCTGAGGGGCCTGCCTGCAACAGCGGCAACCGTGGATCCCTGGAGCAGTTCTGCAGCATCGGCGCGCTGGCTCGCGAATCTCCCCTGACCCCTCAGGAGCTCTGCCGTCTTGCCGGCAACGGCGATGCAGAAGCCCTGGCGATCTGGCGGCGTTACGGCCGGCATCTGGGGGTTGGGCTGAGCTCGCTGATCTATGTGCTCACCCCCGAGTTGGTGTTGATCGGCGGTGGCCTCAGTGCCGCGAGTGAGCATTTTCTGCCTGCAGCACTGGCGGAAGTGGAGCAGCGGGTGCAGCGTGAGAGCCGCCAGGGCTTGGAGCTGCGTCGCTGCGCCCTGGGCAATGGGGCCGGCCGTCTCGGTGCTGCCCGCCTCGCTCTTGATCGGCTGCTCAACGCCTAGCTGGGATGATGCGCCCAGTGCCCGCCGCGCCTGTGAGCGTTCCCGATCCCACCCCCGATCTGCTGCAACGGGCCGCCGCTGTGCGTCGAGCGGCCATGGGGCTCGGTCGCCTCAGTGATCCCATGCGCCGGCAGGCCGTAGAGGCCATGGCTGCGGCACTCGAGACTGCTGCGGATCAGATCCTTGCTGCCAATCAGGCGGATCTTGAAGCGGCCGCCGCTGATGGTCTGGCACCGGCACTGGTGGCTCGCCTGAAGCTGGATGCGGGCAAATTGGCCGGTGGAATCGAGGGTGTGCGCCAGGTGGCTCAGCTGCCTGATCCCCTGGGGGTGCGTCAGTTGCACCGCGAGCTGGATCAAGGCTTGATGCTCGAGCGCGTCAGTGTTCCGCTCGGTGTGCTTGGGGTGATTTTCGAAGCCCGCCCCGATGCGGTGATGCAGATCGCCTCGCTGGCGATTCGCTCGGGCAACGGCGCGATGCTGAAGGGTGGCCGGGAAGCCAGCCACAGCTGCGCGGCCATCCTGGAAGCCTTGCGCGCCGGGCTCGCCACCAGTGCCGTGGATCCCGCGGCGCTTGAGCTGCTCACCTCCCGCCAAGAGAGCCTTGGGCTGCTCAAGCTCGATGGTCTGGTGGATCTGATCATTCCTCGCGGATCCAACGAGCTGGTGCGGTTCATCCAAGACAACACCCGCATTCCGGTGCTGGGCCATGCCGATGGGATCTGCCACCTGTATGTCGATCGGGAGGTGGACATCGAGCAGGCCCTGCGCATAGCCATCGATGCCAAAACCCAATACCCCGCTGCTTGCAATGCCATCGAAACGCTGTTGGTGCATCGCGAGGCTGCGCCAGCCTTTCTGGCTGCTGCACTGCCGGCCATGGCCGCAGCCGGTGTGGCCCTGCGCGGCGATGCCGCTGCCCAGGCGCTTGGTGTGAGTGAAGCCGCCAGCGACGACGACTGGCGCAGCGAATACTCCGATCTGGTGCTCGCCGTGCGGGTGGTGGATTCGCTCGAGCAGGCTCTGGATCACATCAGCCGCTATGGCTCCCGCCATACCGATGCCATCTGCACCACCAACGCCTCCACGGCGGAGGTATTTCTCCGCAGTGTGGATAGCGCCGGTGTGTATGTGAACTGCTCCACCCGTTTTGCCGATGGCTTTCGCTACGGCTTCGGCGCTGAGGTGGGCATCTCGACCCAAACCCTGCCTCCCCGCGGCCCTGTGGGGTTGGAGGGTTTGGTCACTTATCGCTACTTGATGCGCGGCGATGGCCATATCGCCGCCGATTACGCCAGTGGCGTGCGCAGTTTCACCCACCGCGATCTGCCGCTGTGAGCGCTCCGGCGGATCGTGTGCTGGTGCGGGGCCTGCGCCTCTGGGCCCATGTGGGGGTGCTCGAGCGCGAGCGGGTAACAGGCCAGTGGTTTGAGCTGGATTTCAGCTTGGGCTGCAACCTCAGTGTCGCCGCCGCCGCGGATGCGCTCGAGCACAGCCTCGACTACAGCCTGGCGATCCAGGACCTGCAACGTCAGGCCCGCATGATCCGTTGCCTCACCTTGGAACATTGGAGTGATCAGATCTTCAGCCTGCTGGAGGAGATCTACGGCGACGTGCCGATCTGGCTGGAATTGCGTAAATGTCAGGCCCCAGTGCCTGGCTTCTGCGGCATCGTGGCGGTGCAACGCTCGCGGCGCTGGCCGACATGACCCGTCCGCTTGTGCTCCTGCATGGGCTGTGGGACACGCCACGCTTATTCCGGCGCCTTGAAGAAGAGCTGCTGCGGCGCAGCCCTGCGCTGGAGTTGTTTGCTCCCCATCTGCCCCATCGGTTCGGGGCGGTGCCGATCCGTGAACTCGCGGCTCAGCTGGCTTCTTTGATCGAGGCCCGGTTCGGCTTCGACACTCCGTTGGATCTGTTTGGATTTTCGATGGGCGGGGTGATCGGTCGCACCTGGCTCCAGGAGCACCGGGGCTGTCAGCGCACCCGTCGCTTTGTCTGCCTGGGTAGTCCTCAGAACGGCACGCTTGCGGCTCAGTTGGTGCCGCGCTCCCTGTTGGCAGGCATTGCCGATATGAAGATCGGCAGTGCACTGCTGCGCGATTTGCAGCGGGATCAGGTTCTGCTTGCGTCACTGGAGTGCCACAGCCTGTTCACCCCCACCGACATCACCGTGTTCCCCGGTTGGCGGGCGGTGTTGCCGCTGGGCACTCGTCGGCCGTTGCCGGTGTTCACCCACCGCCAGCTCATCATTCACCCAAGGGCCGTGTGCGCTGTGGCTGACATTCTCCTGGCTCCCTAATCGGCAACAGATCCTTACCGCTCCCGGCTGATCACTTGCCTCGAGGCTGCCTCGGAATTAACAGTGCGCTTATCACTACACGCAAGCCATGTGCTTTTCGGCCTCTGCCAGCTTTACAGCCTCCGCAGTGCTGATGCCCCTGGGCCTTTACAGCACCCACCTGGCCCGCACGAATCGGCAGCCTAATTACGTTCCCTTGGCGCTGGTTCCTTTTTTCTTCGGTGTTCAGCAGTTCATTGAAGGCCTGGAGTGGACGGCCCTCGATCACGGCCGCACCGAGCCGCTCACAACGCTGGCGGGTTTGGGATTTCTGTTTTTTGCCTATTGCTTCTGGATGGTCTGGATCCCTTGGAGTGCCTGGTCGATCAGTCGTAGCACCGATTCCCGCGGCCTGCAAAACCGGCTGCGTTGGGTGGCGATCGTGAGCACGGTGCTTGGCATCGCCTTCTACCTGCCGGTGCTGTTCAATCCTCCTGCCGTTCAGCCGGCGGTCCACAGCACTGGGCGACTGCTCTACGACGTTTCCAATTTGCACAGCATTGTTCACAACTTTGTGAACACCGAGCCTGTCGGTGAGCTCGTTTACTGGGGCTTCATTGTTCTGCCATTGATTGCTGTTGCTGATCAGGCGGTGAAGCTGTTCGGTGTGCTGATCTTCGTGTCGATCTTCCTCACCTGGCTCACCTACAGCGCCACCTTTAATTCGGTCTGGTGCTTCTATTGCGCGGTCCTCTCGATTGTTGTGATCTGGATTGTCAACCGTCCTCATCTGCGCAGCTCGCCTCAGGTTTGATCGGGCGCCTGAGGGCTCGCCGCGATGTTGCTGGAACTGGAGCGTGTTCTGAATGGCCTGGGCAGCTGGCTGATCCGTGCTGACCTGGGCCTTGGCCTGCTGTTCGTGGTGGGGATCTCGATGTCGCTCTCCCATGTGTTTGGCCTGTTCGCCAACCGCTTGGGTGCTCGGCAGATCCTCTGGCGGCTGGTGTTTGATGCGCTGGTGCTGGCCTCGGCCTTTCTGTTGAGCAGCTCCATCGACATGGTGCTGCTCAATCTCTATGGATCCAACCCGGTTCACCCCAGTGCTTTTGTGGACGGAATCGCCAGCTGTTTGCTACCAGCCTGTTTCTATGTGTGCGTCGCCGCTCCTTACATCGGCGAAACCATTGGCTTGGTGATCTGGGTGTTGACCCATCTCAATGTGGTTACCTTTGTGCACGTGCGCTTCGATCTCCCGTGGGATCAGGCGCTTGGGCTCACCACGCCCGGCTATCTCTTGGCGCTTCTGCTGGTGGCCTTGCTGTTTCGTCAGAGCTGGCAACGGGGCTACGCGATGCTCGCCTCGGAGCTGGCTGAACCATGAAGGCCGCCGCTCGCCTGCATCCTTGGAGCCAGCGCTTCAACCTCAAACTGCTGCTGCTCGTTCTGGCGATTGGCCTCGGCATCAACCTGGTGGGCCTGGGGCATCTAGCCCTGGTTGTGCGCTCCGCCCTGTCGCCCGCGGATCTGCTGCTGTTGCTGCAGCTGATCGGTTTGCTGCTGATGGTCTTGATCGCGGCAGCCGGGATCTATTCGCTGGTGAGCGAATTTGCTTTCTGGGAAGGGTGGCTGCAGGGCTTACCCGCCCCAGGCACACTCTTTGATCGCGGGCCACCGGCAGCAGGCTCGCATCGTTGCTATCTGGTGTATCTCGATGGCATCCACCAGTTGGAGCGTGATCACCCGCCGCGGGTCTCCGCCTTTCTGGAACTGCTGGAGCAGCAGCTGGCCGCTGAAATCCTGCTGGTGCGTGGCCTGGAAACTTACACCGTGATGCCGGTGGCCTTGGCTGAAGATGCCGGCAGCGAATGGTTCTGGCGGCGGCTGTTTGCCCTGCAGGAACAACATCCCAATGGCCTGGTGCAGCTGTTGGCTGCGGTGCTGGTGCAGGCCAACAACGTGATCAAGGTGGGGATTTCCTCGGATCGGCGCTACGGCCCGATCCTCAATTACGAGCTTGCGTTGAAAATCAGCTTGCGATTGGCCGAGGCTGGATTCCGCCCGGATGCCGGCAGCCGCATCGTGCTCACCGGCTACAGCGGCGGAGCCGAGATGGCTATGGGTGTGGCTGATTACTTGCGCCGAATTACTCGGGCACCGGTGAGCATCATCAGCTTCTGCGGTGTGTTCAGTGGCAATCAGGAGCTGCATCAGCTCGCAGGGATCACCACGATTGTGGGCAGCAAGGATCCCGTTGCGGCCTTTGGCCGCATCGCCTACCCGGGTCGATCACCCCTGCTGCCCCTCTCCAACTGGAACAAAGCTCTTGCTGCAGGCCAGATCCAGCGTTCGCTGATCGAGGGAATGAATCACAACGGCAGCCACGGCCCGTTTTCCGAAGCCTTCCGCCAGCGCGTGATCAAGGCGATTCTGGCTGCACTGGATGCGCCAATTGCTGCACCAACACAAACGGGCTGTTGAGCGGCTGGCAGGCCAACAGCCGTTGCTGGGCGCTGGCTGCAGCGCTTCCGTGCAGGCTGCCGTCGTGGGGTAGGTCGTGCAGCGCCTGCCGGTACGGCTCCAGCCAGGGATCTGTCGCTGATCCCAGCTGGTTCACCCGGCGCAGGAGGCGTTCCCGCCAGATCCCTCCCATCAGCACCGGGAATAACTGGCAGCGGCCCTCCATCACTTGCTGGATCAGCGCTGAGCTGTCGATGCAGAAGCCCAGGGATCCATAGCCGCCCTGGAGCAGCTGCCGTTCACTGGCCTCAAGGTTGTGCACCAGGGCGATCAGCTCCAACAGATCAAACAGCCGCTGGAGCCGTTCGCCTTCATAGGGCTCTCCGAGGTAGTGAACGGTGCCGTTGTGACGATCGTTTTGCCAGGGACGCTGCAGATCGTTCAGGGCTTCCCAGCCGCAGAGCCCTTCGGTGCCCTGGTAGTACTGCAACCGCAGGAGTTGGTTGGAGCGGCGCAGCTCCAGCTCCAGGCAGCTGTGGGGCAGCAGCGATTGCATTTCCTCGCCATTCGCACCAAGTAGGCCGGTGCGGATCGGTAAAGCCAGCGGCACCTGGCTCCAGCCCCCTCCCTCCAGGGGCAGGCTGGCCCCGAGGCCGAAGCTGGCCACGCTGCAGCGCAGTTGTGCCCGGGTCTGCCAGCCGCTGGCTTGCAGTTGTGCCAGCCAGCGGCTGCTGGTGGTGCAACCTTCAAAGCTCCAGGGATCATCGCCGAGGCGATTGGCCGCCAACCGGTTCAGCACCCGGGCCACCAGGGTGTTGAGCTGCCTTTCCGGGGGCGATTGCTCAAAGCCGAGCCCAACATTGCGCCACACCAGCCCGCCACTGAGGGCTGCTCCGGTGGGGGCTGTCTTGACGTTGGATGCGGGATCAGGCACGGCTGAAGCGGCCTGCTGCAGCGCCTCAAGATCTTGGGGAAGCGGCGGCCGGTGGCGATTGCTCCACAGGCTCAGGGCATCGGGTTGATCGGGGCTGGGTGGCGGCAGCAGATGGGGGAGATCGTCGGCCAGGGCCGCCAGCAGCGCCGGGGTGAGCAGGCCCCGTTCCAGCACTCCTGCCAGAGCCTGAAGCTTGGGCGGCAGTTGCGCCGGCGAGAGCGTCCAGCTCCGCGGCAGCAGCCAGAGCAGGGGCAGCAGCTGCGGTTTGTGCAGATCGTTCGCCAATCGCTTGAGCCAGTCGGAGCGGCTCAGGCCCGAGCGGAACACACTGCGCTCCAGCGCTGCTTCGAACCCGACCAGTGGCACTGGGCAGGTCCACTGATCAGCCAGGGCGAGGGGATCGCTGTTGGGCCAACGCAGAGCCATGCCGCCCTGAAGCTCTACCCATGCTGCGCCGGTTCAGCTCAGACGGCTACCAGGCCGGAATGGCGGATCAGTGCTTCGCTGCTGGGTTGGCGGCCCCGGAAGGCTTCGAACACCTGTTTGGGATCGAGGCTGCCCCCCAGGCTGAGCACCGTGTCGCGGAAGCGGCGACCCGTCTCGCGGATCTGCTCCTCGTTCTCCAGCCCCACCTCTTCAAAGGCGCTGAAAGCATCGGCGCTGAGCACCTCGGCCCACTTGTAGGAGTAGTAGCCCGCGGCATAACCGCCGGCGAAGATGTGGCCGAAGGAACACAGGAACGCGTCTTCATCGATCGGTGCCAGCACGGTGGTGTTGGCACCGATCTGGCGGCGCAGTTCTTCAGGGCTTTGGCTACTGCCAGGGTGCCACTGGCTGTGGAGCTTGAGATCCACCAGGGCGAAGTGCACCTGGCGCAGGGTGGCGGCACCACCCATGAAGGTGCGAGCCGCTAGGAGCTTGCGAAACTCCGCTTCGGGCAGCGCCTCGCCGCTCTGCCAGTGGCGGGCCATGCCCATCAAGGTGGCTTGGTCGTAGCACCAGTTCTCCATGAACTGGCTGGGTAGCTCCACGGCATCCCATTCCACGCCGTTGATGCCCGCCGCCTGGGGACGCTCCACCGTGGTGAGCATGTGCTGCAGGCCGTGGCCGAACTCGTGGAAGAGGGTCTCCACTTCCTCGAAGGTCATCAGGCTTGGCGTTGCGCCCACCGGTGGGCTCTGGTTGCAGATCAGGTAAGCCACGGGCAGCACGGCCGTGCCATCGGCGCGGCGCGAGCGCACCAGGCATTCATCCATCCAGGCGCCACCACGCTTGCTGCCGGGCCGGCTGTAGGGATCCAGGTAGAAGGCGGCCAAGGGTGTGCCGGCGCTGGATCCCGCCTGTGCTCCTTCCAGGATGCGGAAGTAGCGCACATCGCCGTGCCACACCGGTGCCTCGCCGTCAGCGGCCTCGATCGTGATCCCGAAGAGTCGGCTGCACAGGGCAAACAGGCCCTCCAGCACCTGGGGCAGGGGGAAATAGGGGCGCAGCGCTTCGCTGTCGAGCTCGAAGCTCTCCTGGCGCAGCTTCTCGGCCCAGAAGCTCACATCCCAGGGCTGAAGGTCGTCGGCTTCAACGGCTCCATGGCGGCTGGCGCAGGCGGTCAGGGCCTCCAATTCCTGCTGGGCCACGGGGTAAGCCGCTGCCCGCAGCTCCTCAAGCAGCGCTTCCACGGCGGATTCGGAGTCGGCCATTTTGGCGGCCAGGCTCACCTCGGCCCAGTTGGCATAGCCGAGGCGCCGGGCTTGTTCGCCCCGCAGCGTGAGGATGCGCTCGATCAAGGGCCAGTTGTTGAGCTCACTGCCTTCCTGGCCGGAAGCGCGGCTCACGTGGGCGCGATACACCTGCTCCCGTAGATCGCGGCGGCGGCTGTACTTGAGGAAGGGCGCGTAGCGGGGCATATCCAGCCCCAGCAGCCACGGGCCCGCCTCTGCTGTGGCCTCGCTGTCTCCGGCTTGGCGGGCGGCTTGCGCCAGCTGATCCAGCAGGCTGGCGGGCAGGCCATCCACCTGCTCGCGCTCGCTGAGCTTCAGGGTCCAGCCATTGGTGGCATCGAGCACCTGATTGCCGAAGCGGGTGGAGAGCTCTGCTAGCTCCTGGCTGGCGCTGTTGAAGGCCTCCTGCTCGCTGCCGCTTAAGCCCACACCGCGCAGCTGCATATCCCGCAACTCCGCCGCGAGGATCCGTTGCTGGGCTCCATCGAGCTCAGCGCTCTGCTGCTGCAGCTGCTCCAGCGCTTTGTAGATCACCTGGCTCTGGCCAGCGCGGTTGCCGAACTGCACCACCGCGGCCTGCTGGGCCGCATGGGCTTCGCGCAGCTCCGGGCTGTTGCACACCCCGTTGAGATGGCTCACAACGCCCCAGCTCCAGCGCAAGCGCTCGCCCAGCCGCTGCAGCGGATCCATCACCGCGCTCCAGCTCAGGGGATCGCCGCTCTCCAGGGCAGTGCCCAGCTGTTGCTCCAGAGCTGTGAGGTCGCCATCGAGCTCGTGGATCAGCTGGGGGATGTGGGCGGATACCGCCTCAGGTGTGATCGCTTCAAATTCAGGGAGGCCCTCGCCCCGCAGGATCTCAGGGAGGGCTGCGGTGGAGCTGCTCATGGGGCCGGAACTGGGCTCGGGTTTACCGACGCCCATTCCAGCTTGCCGATGGCTTCAGCCGCTGCTCAGCCGAGGGCGGGAAGCCGAAGGGCCACAACAGCCACCTGTGCCAGGTTGTCGGAGAGGGCGGTGGTGGAGGCCTCATACAGATCAATGGCCACCCGCGGCCAGAAGCCGATCACCAGGGTGGGCACCAGCAGGGTGAGGCCGATCACCAGCTCGCGGGGCTTCATATCGCCGAGCACAGCAAGAGCTGGAATCCTCGGACCGAAGAACACACGCCGGCAGAGGCTCAGTAGATAGACCGGGGTGAGCACCACCCCGATCGCTGCCAGCACCACGGCGATCACACGGAAGCCCACGGTGAAGTCGGCGTTGCTGGTGAGGCCGAGGAACACCGTGATCTCACTCACGAAGCCGCTCATGCCCGGCAGTGCGAGGGAAGCCAAGGAGCTGGCCAGGAAGAAGGCGAAGGTGATCGGCAGCACCTTGGCCAGGCCGCCCATGTTGGGGATCGAGAGGGTTTTGGTGCGCTCGTAGAACACACCGGTCACGAAGAACATCGCCGCGGCGATCAGGCCATGGCTGATCATCTGGAGCATCGCGCCGCTCATGCCGAGGCTGTCGATGGCACCGATGCCGAGGAGCACAAAGCCCATGTGGCTCACCGAGCTGCAGGCGATGCGCCGCTTCACGTTGTCCTGAGCGAAGGCGTTGAGGGCGCCGTAGACGATGTTCACGATCCCCAGCACCACGAGCGCTGGGGCGAGCACCAGGTGGGCTTCGGGCAGCATCTGCACGTTGAAGCGCAGCAGGGCATAGCCGCCCATCTTCAGCAGCACCCCCGCCAGCAGCATCGACACCGGCGCATTGGCCTCACCGTGGGCATCCGGCAGCCAGGTGTGCAGCGGGAACATCGGCAGCTTCACGCCGAAGCCCACCAGGAAGCCCAAGTAGCAGAGCAGGCCAAAGGTGCCGCCCGGGGAGCGGGCGATCAGTTCGCTGAGGTTGAGGGTGAAGGGGCCGTTGAGGGCCAGGGCCAGGCCGCTCACCAGGATGAGCAGCGAGGCTGTTGCCGTGTAAAGGATGAATTTGGTGGCGGCGTATTGGCGCTGTTGACCGCCCCAGATGGCGATCAGGAGGTACACCGGCACCAGCTCCAGTTCCCAGGCCAGAAAGAAGAGCAGGAAGTCTTGAGAGAGAAACACCATTGCCTGGGCAGAGGCCTGCACCAGGAGCAGCGCGAAATAGAGGCGAGTCTTCTTCTGAATGTTCCAGCTGGCGGCCACGGAGAGCAGCGTCACCAGCCCGGAGAGCACCACCAGCGGTGCCGAGAGCCCATCAGTGGCCAGCGACCACTCCAGGCCGATGGCCGGCACCCAGGCGAAGCGCTCCACCAGCTGCAGCCCGGCGATGGAGCCGTCGTAGTGCTGGCTGAACACGAACAGCATCAACCCCAGATCCACCAGCAGGGTGACCAGGGCAATGGTGCGAGGCAGCTTGGGGTCTGTTCCGTCGCCCGGCAGCAGCATCAACAGCGGCGCGACCGCTACGGGCAGAAGCGTGATCAGGCTGAGCCAGGGGAAGCTTGCAGGCCCGGCCAGCAGACCTTCCGCCACGGCGGTATCGCCGAAGGCCGAGCTCGATAATGCTGTGGACGCGGCCAATAAGGGCATTAGGGCGTCCATAAAGACCTCATCACGTTGATGGCTGCTCCCACCCCAGGATCAGGCCATGAGAGGGCGTGAATCTAGCAGCTGAGTATTTCTACTTAGGGCCCTAAAGCCTGGGGGTTCAAGGGCTCAAGTTTGCGCGATTAATTGCTGCCGCTGGCGGCGTTGCTGGTGGTGCGGTCCGCCAGGGTCTTCCAGCGGCTGCCGCTCTGCTGAAGCTGCAACACCTCGGCCCTTGAGGCCACCCCCTCGCTTTCCCAGGCCCGAACCATCGCCCGGCGGATGGCGCCGGCATGATCCCGGTTGGTCAGCGCCAGGATGCTCGGTCCGGCACCACTGATCACGCAGCCCCAGGCGCCGGCCTCCAGCGCCGCCTCGCGTACCTGGCGCCCGCCCTGGATCAGCCCCCAACGGTAGGGCTCATGGATGCGGTCGTGCATGCCATCGGCGATCAGATCGCCGTTGCCCGTTCGCAGTCCTTGCAGCAACAGGGTGAGCGAGCCCAGGTTGGTGACGGCATCGGCAATGGAGATCGCCTTGGGCATCACTCGGCGCGCCTCACTGGTGGAGAGGCGGATGGATGGGATCGCCACGACCGCCAGCACCTCCGGCGACCACTCACAGCGCACCACGCGCCATCGGTGCGAGGCCGCCTTGGCGGTCATGCACAGCCCGCCCAGCAGGGAGGGCACCACGTTGTCCGGATGGCCTTCGATGTCGATGGCGAGCTCCAGCAGCTTTTCGCGGCTGAGCGGTTCGCCGATCAGGGCATTGGCTCCCATCAGGCCCGCCACAATCGCTGTGGCACTGCTGCCCAGGCCCCGGGCAGGAGGTACCGCCAGGCGCACCCGGGCTTCGATCGCGATCGGCTGTTCCCCCGCTTCCTTCCACACCCGCTGGGCCGCCCGATACACGAGGTTGTCGGGGCCGCCGCGCAGGTGGGAGCCCTCGCTCCCTTCGATCACCAGTTCAAAGCGCTCACCATCTCCTTCGATGCAGCGCATCTCAAAGCGGTTGTTGAGATCCAGGGCGGCCCCCAGACAATCAAAGCCGGGGCCCAGGTTGGCTGTCGTGGCGGGAACATCCACCACAACCCCCTGGCCGATGCGGGGGCGGACCATACGGTCGGTTCTGCTGGGGCCAGTGTCCCACTCAGCCCATCAGCATCCGGGCGCGGCAGGCGGCGCTGAACAGGCCGGCTTCAGGGTCGGTGAGGGCATAGACGGGCACCTGCTCCAGCACGGCACTGAGGCGACCCTTCTGCTGCAGCGGACCTAGAAAAGCGGGCGAGCGCAGCTCCTCCAGCAACTTCCCAGCGGTGCCGCCTCCCACCCAAAGCCCTCCGCTGCAGAGGGTCTGCAGGGCTAGATCACCAGCGGTGCTGCCGTAGGCCCCCAACCAGAGATCCATGGCGCTGCGGGCCAGGGGATCGCCAGCGGCAGCGGCAGTGGCGGTGGCGGCCGGGCGATCGGTGCTGTCCACATCCGCCAGGGGATGGCCGGCGCCGCTGGGATCGGTGGCCAGCAGCCAGCGCATCACCTCGCCAAGCCCGGTGCCGCTCACCACCCGCTCGATCGACACCCGCTCGATCTGGAGATCTTGTTTCAGCCAGCACTTCAGCTGCCATTCAGCCTCGCTGCGCGGCGCGAACTCGGCGTGGGAGGCCTCACTGGCCATCGCCTTGAGCCCTGCTCCCGTGGGCATCCCGATGGCCACGCCCAGACCTGTGCCTGCCCCAAGGATCGCCACCGGCGCCTGGGGATCGGCCCCGCTGACGGCTGGCCGCAGCAGGGTGTGCTGATCCGGCTGCACGTGAGGCAGGCCGTAGATCAAGACGGCGAAATCGTTCACCAGGTCCACCTGTTGGAGCTCGCATTGCGCCGCGAGGGCCGATTGCTCCAGCAGCCAGGGGAGATTGGTGAGCTTCACCCGGCCCTGACGCACCGGCCCTGCCACGGCGAAGCAGGCGTGGGTGGGCCTGGTGCTGCTGGGTTCAGCGGCCAGGAAATGGTTCACCAACTCCCCAAAATCCGGCCAGTCCGCCGACACGAACCGCTCGGCACGGCGTTGGCTGAGCCGATCGCCCTCGAGCGCATAGATGGCCAGAAGGGTCTTGGTGCCGCCGATGTCGCCGGCCAGGAGGGTGGTCATCAGCCCAGGGGCAGACCTGCACTCCGATCCTGATTCGCCTGGCTCGCCGCTGCCACTAGATCAGCCAGGGCGACGCTGCCCAGGTCGCCCTCGCGGCGGCTGCGCAGGCTGATCGCACCGGTTTCGGCCTCTTTGGCGCCGATCACCCCAAGCACCGGGATTTTCATCTGCTCGCCATTGCGGATCAACTTGCCGAGGCGATCACCGGAGTGATCGATGCTGGCGCGCACACCGGCTGCCTTCAGCTGGCTGAGCACCGCTTCGGCATAGCCACGCACCTCATCGGTGACCGGCAACAACCGGATCTGTTCGGGGGCGAGCCAGAAGGGGAAATCGCCGGCGTAGTTCTCGGTCATGATCCCGAAGAACCGCTCCAGCGAGCCGAAGATGGCGCGGTGGATCATGATCGGCCGCTGGCGAGAGCCATCGGCGGCCACGTATTCGAGATCAAACCGCTCCGGCAGGTTGAAATCGAGCTGGATCGTGGAGCACTGCCACATCCGGCCGATGGCGTCTTCGATCTTGAGGTCGATCTTGGGGCCGTAGAAGGCGCCGCCGCCTTCATCGATCTTGTACGCCCAGCCCTTGCGATCGAGGGCCTCGATCAGGCCTTGGGTAGCGAGATCCCACACGGCGTCTTCGCCGATGGATTTCTCGGGCCGGGTGGAGAGGTTGATCTCGTAATGGCGGAAATCGAAGGTGGAGAGAATCTGCTCGGTGAGGTTGAGGATCGCCAGGATTTCATCGCTGATCTGATCCGGCAGGCAGAACACGTGGGCGTCGTCCTGGGTGAAGCCGCGCACGCGCATCAGGCCGTGCATCACGCCAGGCCGCTCGTAGCGATACACGGTGCCGAGTTCGGCCCAGCGGATGGGCAGTTCCCGGTAGCTGCGCAGGGTGCTGGCGTAGGTGAGCACGTGGAACGGGCAGTTCATCGGCTTGAGCTGGTATTCCCGCTCGTCCACTTGCATCGGACCAAACATGCTCTCGCTGTAGAAGTCGAGGTGGCCTGAGGTCTTCCAGAGGCTGATGTCCGCCACGTGGGGCGTGTAGAGCAGCTCGTAGCCGGCGGCAAAGTGCAACTCGCGCCACAGGTTCTCGATCAGCAGGCGCATGCGGGCGCCACGGGGGTGCCAGAACACCAGGCCAGCGCCGGCTTCGTCTTCGATGGAGAAGAGATCAAGGTCGGTGCCGATGCGGCGGTGATCGCGGCGCTTGGCCTCTTCCTGACGGCGTTTGTATTCGGCCAGTTGCTCCGGGGTTTCCCAGGCGGTGCCGTAGATGCGCTGGAGCTGGGCGTTGTTTTCATCACCGCGCCAGTAGGCACCGGCCACGCTTTCCAGCTCAAAGGCCTTGGCATTGAGCTCGCCGGTGGTGGCTACGTGGGGGCCAGCGCACAGGTCCCACCACTCCTCACCGAGGGTGTAAAGGGTGATGGGCTCGCTGATGCCCGCGAGGATTTCGAGCTTGTAGGGCTCGTTCTGGGCCTTGATCCGCGTCTCCGCCTCGGCGCGGCTCACCTCGAGGCGCTCGAGCGGAAGCTTCTTATTGATGATCTTGATCATCTCCTTCTTGATGGCCTTGAGATCGGCCTCGGTGAAGGGATCGGGGCTATCGAAGTCGTAGTAGAAGCCGTTTTCGGTCCAGGGACCGATCGTGACCTGGGCCTTGGGAAACAGGCGCTGCACCGCCATCGCCATCACATGGCTCATCGAGTGGCGGATGCGCAGCAGCTGCTCGCTTTCGCTGGTTTTCGGCAGGTGGATCGCGGCGGTCTGCCCAGCTTCGCCGGCGGCTGTGGTGGCCGTGGTGGTTGCGACGCTGCCGGATGAACTGGAGGCGGCAGGGCGGGTCGCGGTCACGGCTGTGGGGTAGCAACCCCGATCCTACGCAGGGGATTTGGGCTCATTCCTACGCTGAGCCTGATGAGTGCTTCCTTCCCGCCGCCATCTGAACCGGATTCAGAGCCAGCCCAGTTGCTGGATCAGTTGCTGCAGTCGCTGTTTGACGACTTCAGCTTCTGGTTCCAGCGCGGTTTGGTGCTGCTGGAGCTCACACCTGATGCGCTGCTTCCGGCTTCCGAGCAGCAATCGTTGCGTCAGAAGCTCGAGGAAGCCCTGCAGGCCATTGCCGCCACCCGCGCCCTGCGGGCCGCCTGCACCACGCCGATGGCTGTCGATATGGATGCCATGGCTCCCTGGCATCGCCTGATGATGCGCGTGTGGAATCTCTCCTCGATGCTCCGGATCGCCGGTGTGGCTTTGCCGCCGGATGGGCGCGGCGACGCTGAACCTCAGGCCTGAACCCCTAGGGCCTTGAGGTTGCTGCTGTAGAAGCGCTGCAGGTCTTCCGCCCGTTTCACTGGCTGCCCGTAGGCGCTGCGGCCAGCGAGGGTGGGAAATGAGGCCCATTCGCGCGCCAGCACGGCCATCGCTTCGTGGGTGAGCCCCTTTTGATCGATCTGATCGAGCACGCCGCGCCGATCCACCAGATACAGAGCTGCCTGGTCTTGGCTACTGGGCGCGAAGCTTTCGAGCTGCAGTTTGCGCGCCGCTTCACTCCAGGTGCCGGGCAGGAATTGGTAGGCCCCTGCAGCGGCACTGGTGTAGCGCTTCACCACCACAATCTCCGGGTGGCGCTCCAGGCTGCTGAAGCGACCTCCCCCGTACAGGGTGCGGTACCCCTCCTTGCCCTGCTTCCACGTGCCTTCGGCGTAGCGGATGGTGTTGAGCAAGGCACGCCGTTGCGGCGTGATCGTGTAGCTGCCGGGGCCACTTGCCGATGCGTGCCGTGGATCGCCTGTCCGGCTGCCCTCACTCAGTTGCTGACGTCCTTGCGATGGGGAAACCAGCGGGCCTGCGGCCAGAAGGAGCAGCCCCAGGGCTGTGGCAGCAGACGATGCAGGAGCCGGGTGGGAAGAGGAGGGGAGATGGCGACGCAGACGCAAGGGCAACACGACAAGGTCTGGGCAGCCTGCTGCCCGGCGATGGGCAGGTACGAGCCCATCCCAGCCGACCTGGACAAATGAGACGCAGATGTGCTCGACCATCGCCCAATGGGTTGAGACCGGGCTGGGACTGGCGAGAGAGATGTGTGCCGGTCGTGGCGGCGACCACGTGATCAATCAGGCGTCTTTATGTTTCCTTTGGGATTGATCACGCTGCTGCCGGCGTTCAGGGGCGTGGCAGGAAGCCGAGTGCCTGGCGGGTGCGCTCCAGGGTGGCTTCGGCCACTGCATTGGCTCGCTCACGGCCCTGCTGGAGCACCCGATCCAGTTGAGCGGGGTCGTTGCTGAGGTCGCGGTAGCGCTCCTGGATCGGCCGCAGTGCTTCCACCAGCGTCTCGGCCAACAGCGGTTTGAAGCTGCCCCAGCCCATCGATCCGCATTCACTGGCCGCTGCCTCACGACCTTTGCCGCTCAGCAGGGCGTAGAGCCCCAGCAGGTTGTCGGTTTCGGGGCGCTCGGGATTGCCGAATTCCAAGCCCATGATTGGGTCGGTCTTGGCCCGCTTCACCTTCTTTGTGATCAGTTCGGGTGGATCGAGCAGGTTGATGCGAGAGCCCTCGTTGGGGTCACTTTTGCTCATCTTGCTGCGCCCATCGGTGAGGCTCATGACCCGAGCCCCTTCCTTGAGGATCAAGGGCTCAGGCACCTTGAGCACAGGGATCGGCTCCCCTTCGGCATCCTTGGGAGCGAAGCGTGCGTTGATGCGCTGCTGGGCAATGTCGCGGGCCAGTTCCAGGTGTTGCTTCTGGTCTTCTCCCACCGGCACCAGGTCGGCGTCATAGAGAAGGATGTCGGCGGCCATCAGCACCGGGTAATCGAGCAGGCCCACCGACACTTGATCGCCCTGCTTGAGCGCCTTCTCCTTGAACTGGATCATCCGCTCCAGCCAGTTCAGAGGGGTGACGCAATTCAGCAGCCAGCACAGCTCGCTGTGGGCGGGAACATGGCTCTGGACAAACACCGTGGCTTTGGCGGGATCAATGCCACAGGCCAGATAGAGCGCGGCGGTGCTGCGCGTGTCGGCCGCCAGCTGCTCCGGGTTGTGAGGAACGGTGATCGCATGCAGGTCCACCACACAGAAAAACGTGTCGTGGCTGTCCTGCAGATCCACCCAGTTGCGGATGGCGCCAAGCCAATTGCCCAGGTGCAGTGACCCGGTTGGTTGAACCCCTGAGAGAACCCGGGCCCTTGGCATCTGTGATCACTGGCGAGTCGCCGGATTCTGCCTTGAGGCGTTTCCAGCGAACCCGCCCTGAGTGATCAGGCTTCAGCGGCTGCCGCTTCGGTTGCCGGAGTCTCTGCCGAATCCACTTCAGCGGTGGCCGCCTCAGGGGCCGCTTCCACCGGTGCCTCAGCTTCAGCAGCTACCTCTGGTGCTGCTGTCACAGGTTTTGCCGGCCGCGCGAAGGGGTTCGGCCGGCTGGAGGCGGGGCGCTCACCACGCTCAGGCCGGGGGCCACGCCGCTCACCGCCGGGGCGACCGCCGCCGCTGGCGCGGTGCTGCGCCACTACCTCATCGAGTTTGCCGTCTTCCAAAAGCTGGGCAACGGTGCGGATCGAAAGGCCCAGGGCCGCCACGGTGGAACGAAGGCCGAAAGCCTCCTGCACGGCGCGGGCGGCACGCATTTCGTTGTCGCTCAAGCGGATGCGGAAGCCACCGGCCTCGCGGCCACCACCATCACGGGAACCACCGCCCTGGCGTGGGCCACGGTCGCCGCGGAAACGTTCGTTCGAGCTGGGTTGGAAATCGCCGTCGGCCATGGCCGCACACCTGAACAGTCAGGCGCAAGTGTGCCCTATGGCTGGTGGTCAGGGCCAGCACCAATGCAGCCGGTGGTGTTCCGCGCTGCCTTGGCGAGCGAGCACCAACAGGGGGATGGGCGTGGGGCCGTCGGCCTCCAGCAGCTGGCGGTAGCGCTCCAGCACTTGCAGATAGGCACTGAGGGTCCAGCCGTGGTGACCGCGCTCCTGGGCCCGCCAGAAACGCCGGAGCGCCTGGCTGCAGCTCTGGCGGCCGAATTCCTGCCAACAGAGTTCCTGAGCCTGCAGATGCTCGACACCCTGTTGGCGCCATTCCCGGAAGCGCACCAGTTCTGGGGCATCGCCGGTGCTGTCCGGGGGCAGCGCCCGGGCCAGGTCTTCGACCCCCACCTGCTGGAGCTGCAGCCAGCAGCGATCCAGCAGCAACACCGGCAGCGCGCCATGCCACCGGTCTTGCTGCTGCTGAGCCCTCATCAATCCATCCACCTGCCGCTGGAGCCGCGGCGTCAATGGCGTCAGCAGCTCAGCCATGGGTGCCGCGGAAGGTGATGTCGGCGATGGCGTATTCCCGCGGTTCTAGATGAATCGTGCAACGCACCGGGCCGAAGCGGGCCTCGAGATGCTCCTCCACCAGTTCCGTGATGCGGTGCGCTGTCGGCAGATCGTTGGCGTCCACCACCATGTGCAGCTCGATGAACACCCGCTGCCCCAACACCCCCCGGCTGGCGATGTCATGCACGTTCAACACACCGGGCACGGTCATGGCCACTTCGTGAATGGCCTCCGGTGCGATGGCGATCTGATCCACCAGCCAGGGCAGGTTGCTGGAGAGCACTTGCCAACAGGCCCGCACAAGCAGCACGCAGAGCGGAATGGCCATGGCCACATCGAGCCATTCGATGCCCAGGGTCAGCACGCCCGCCAGGCCCACCAGCACCACCACCGTGGTCCAGATGTCGCTGGTGGTGTGCTTGGCGTCCGCCAACACCAGCTGACTGCCCAGCCGGCGGCCTTGGCTGCGTTCGTAGCCAGCGAGCAGCAGATTGCAGCCGAGCACGATCAGCAGGAGCAACAGGTCGTGGCCATCGAGGCGTAGGGGAGGCAGACCGGCCGCGATGCGCTCCAGGGAGCTTTTGAGGATCTCAAAAGCGGTGAACAAGATGAACCCGGCAATGGCGAGGGCCCCCAGGCCCTCATATTTGTCGTGCCCATAGGGGTGATCCCGATCCGGTCTGGGATCGGACAGCCCGTTGGTGATCAGGCCGAGCAGGCTGCTCAGACCATCGGTGGCGCTGTGCATGGCATCGGCCAGCACCGCAAGGGACCCGGTGAGCAGGCCGATCACCAGCTTGAGCAGGGTCATCGACACGTTCACGGCTAGTGCGATCAGCAGCACGCGCTTCACCGCATCGCGGTTGTCATCGCGCTGCAGCACGGCGGGTGACGATGCCTGACCCGTGCTGGCGAGTCCCATGGCCCGGCAGGCTCACAACAGTGGACCCAAGGTATTGGGTCTGGGCAGTGCACACCAGCTGAGCTAAAGAGAACCGGCGCATCCGCAGGACCCTGCAGCCGTTGATCCCGCCATCGCCCCTGCTCAGTGCCGCCTTGCTGCCTCAGCTGCGTCGTTTTTGGCCCCTGGCTGCAGGCCTGGGTGGTGGCGTGATCCTTTTGGAGAGCAGCCACGGCGCCCTCTCCTCGGTGATCAGTCTCAGCGCGGCGGCCGCGGGCTTTTGGCTGCTGAGCGGCCGTCTCCGCCCTTCGGGGCGGTCACTGCCCACGAGTGTGGAGGGCTGGCTGGAGCGCTGCCAGAGCGTGCTGGAGAGGTTTGAGCGGCTTGAGTCGGATGCCGATCCGCTGGAGCAGCAGCAGCGCCGCGAGCAATTGGAGCAGCTGCGCCAGAGCCAGAACAATTCCCATCTGCAGGTTGCCCTGGTGGGTCAGGCCGGCTGGAGTGAAGCTCTGCAGGCCCAGCTGCTGCAGCACTGCCCATCGCCGCTGCCGCTGCGGGTGCTGCGCAGTGAGCCGCTGCCCCCCAGCAGCGCGGCCTGGCACTGGCCCGATGCCTTCCGGCGTTGCGATCTGATCGTGTATCGCCTCAGCCTGCCTCTCTCAGCGGCAGACCTGCGCTGGCTTGAAGCGCTGCCCAAGGGCCAGCAGGTGTTGTTGCTGGTGGATCGTCCGCTGGGGGATTGGCAACTGGCGTTGCAACAGCTGCAGCACCAGCTCCCGGAGCATCTGCGGCAGCACTGCTGGCCTTGGTCGCCTGAGCTGAGTGAGGCCTGTGCAGCTGATCTGCAGCCTCTTGCCCAGGCCTTTGCCGCCCTTGGCCCCGAGCGTTTGCGCTTCACCCAACAGCGCTGCCTCGAAGAGCTGCACGCCAGCTGGCAGGTGGCCCTGGAAACGCTGCGCCGCCGGCAGTGGCAGCAACTGATGCAACGCACCCAGTGGACCGTTGCTGCCGGGGTGGTGGTGGCCCCTCTGCCGAGCTTGGATCTGCTGGTGTTGGCTGCTGCCAATGGGCTGATGTTGCAGGAGATGGCACGCCTGTGGGATTGCCCTTGGTCGCTGGAGCAGCTCCAGGCGGCAGCGCTCCATCTCGCCAAAGCCTGCCTGGCGCTGGGGGTTGTGGAGTGGAGCGCGCAGTCGCTTGCTGCGCTGGTGAAGCTGCATGGGGCCACATGGCTGGTGGGCGGTGCCCTCCAAGCCCTCAGCGCTGCCTATCTCACCCGTGTGGTGGGGCGGGCCATGGCCGACTACATGGCACTGGCTGCAGGGGTTCCCGAGGCGGAGCTGGAACGCTTGCTGCAACAGCAGGCGCCTCTGCTGGTGGCCCGGGCAGCGGAGGAAGAAAAGCTGGATTGGGCAGGCTTCCTGCAGCAGGCGCAGCAGTGGGTGCTCCAGAGCGGCACCGCGGGTGCCCTCAAAACTGCATCCGCCTCATCAACGGCTTGATGATCAACTTCATGAAGTGTTCATGAAGGCCTTCATGAAGTTGCGTTAGGTCTGACGAACTTAATTTTTGCTTCCGAGATTTTTTTGCGCGGCTCCATAGCGTGGCTGTGCCACATCTGTGGCGCTCATTCTCATCCGGCTCGTTCAGAGTCAGCTGATTCATGACCACTGCTCTTCGCAGCGGCCGCTCCAGCTCCTGGTCACAATTCTGTGAGTGGGTCACCAGCACCGATAACCGCATTTATGTGGGCTGGTTCGGTGTGCTGATGATCCCCTGCCTGCTGGCGGCCACCATCTGCTTCATCGTTGCCTTCATTGCGGCTCCCCCCGTCGACATCGACGGCATCCGTGAGCCCGTTGCCGGTTCTTTCATCTACGGCAACAACATCATTTCCGGCGCTGTGATTCCCAGCAGCAACGCCATTGGCCTGCACTTCTACCCCGTCTGGGAAGCGGCCTCTCTGGATGAGTGGCTCTACAACGGTGGCACCTATCAGTTGGTGGTGTTCCACTTCCTGATCGGCATCTCCTGCTACATGGGCCGTCAGTGGGAGCTCTCCTACCGCCTGGGCATGCGCCCCTGGATCTGCGTGGCCTACAGCGCTCCGCTGTCGGCAGCTTTCGCGGTGTTCCTGATCTACCCCTTCGGTCAGGGCTCCTTCTCCGATGGCATGCCCCTGGGCATCAGCGGCACCTTCAACTTCATGTTGGTGTTCCAGGCTGAGCACAACATCCTGATGCACCCCTTCCACATGCTGGGTGTGGCAGGCGTGTTCGGTGGCTCCCTGTTCTCCGCCATGCACGGTTCGCTGGTGACCAGCTCCCTGGTGCGTGAAACCACTGAAACGGAAAGCCAGAACTACGGCTACAAGTTCGGCCAAGAGGAAGAGACCTACAACATCGTGGCTGCCCACGGTTACTTCGGTCGTCTGATCTTCCAATACGCCAGCTTCAACAACAGCCGCAGCCTGCACTTCTTCCTTGGTGCCTGGCCCGTCGTGGGGATCTGGTTCACCTCCATGGGCATCAGCACCATGGCGTTCAACCTGAATGGTTTCAACTTCAACCAGTCGATCCTGGATTCCCAGGGCAAGGTGTTGAACACCTGGGCTGATGTGCTCAACCGCGCCAACCTGGGGATGGAAGTGATGCACGAGCGCAACGCGCACAACTTCCCCCTTGACCTGGCAACCACCCAGTCGATCCCTGTGGCCCTCACCGCCCCTGTAATCGGCTGAACCAGCCATCGCGCTGAGAGCTTCAGCCGTTTTGGATCCCCCGCTGCGGCGGGGGTTTTTTAATGCCCGGATGCCTGAAGCCTCCCTACCAGCTCCGTTGCAGCTGATCGACGGGCCTGCCTTGGCCCCCGCCACGCTGCTGCTCGCTCATGGGGCCGGTGCCCCCATGGATAGCCCGTTCCTGCAAACCATGGCCTGCGGCCTGGCGGAGCTGGGATGGCGGGTGCTGCGTTTTGAATTTCCATACATGGCCCAGGCGCGTCAGAGCGGCAAGCGCCGGGCGCCAGATCGCCAACCCGTGCTCCTCCAGAGCTGGCGTGATCAGGTGGCTGCGGCTGCATCCGAGGGGCCGCTGTTCATCGGCGGCAAATCCATGGGCGGCCGTATGGCCAGCTTGGTGCTCGAGGAGCAGGCCAAGGCTGCCCCAGTGCTGGGATGCCTGTGCTTTGGCTACCCGTTCCACCCGCCGGGCAAGCCCGATGTCCTGCGGATTGATCATCTGCAGATCCTGACGCAGCCCACGCTTGTGGTGCAGGGCGAGCGCGACAGCTTTGGGCGTCGCGCTGAGGTGGAGACCTACGGGCTCAGTCCAGCCGTGCAGCTGCACTGGATCCCTGACGGTGACCACAGCTTCAAGCCCACCAAGCGCTCCGGCCTGAGTGAGCAGGCCAACCTGCAGGAGGCGATTGCCGCTGCCGATCAGTTCATGGCTTCGGTTTGTCGAGATCGCTCGGGCGGCTGAGCACGAACAGCACGCCACCGGTGAGGGCCAGGCCGATCAACACCATGGCCGTGATGGCGGTGCTGTAATCCGTCTGCATGGTGGCGTAACGAAGTGTTACTGCACCCTACGCGAGCTGCGGCAGCGCCTCCAGAGCTTTCGCCAGGTTGATTGGCTGGAGCTCCCGGGAGCTCGTGATTTCAAGGATCCTGCCGATGGACGTTGGTGTGGCTAGCGCTTCCACGCAACAGCGCGCCACCAGCCGGCGCGGAATGGAATCGCTCTCCTGCTGGTCAGCGTTGGTGTAGCGGATTCCCTCCTGCTCGAGATCCGTTTCGCGTTCCGACAGCCCGCCGGGGCGGATCACGGTCCAGTCCAGACCACTGCGTTCCAGGCTCTGCTCGCCGATGCGCTTCCACACCAGGATCAGGCCGAACAGGTTGAGTGGATGGCGCCAGCGGCCAGCGCACAGCGAGCTCACCAGCACCACCCGCCGGATCCCCAGCCGCTGGCAGCTCTCCACCTGGTGTTGCACTCCCCAGGCATCCACGCGCATCGGGCCCGTGAGATCCACCGAAGGCCGGGCCCCGGTGGCGATCACCAGACCATCGCAGCCCGAGAGCGCAGCATCGAGGGCCCCGCGGTCACTCAGCTGCAGCCGACGCTGCTCGCACTGCGTCAGCGATGCAGGCACCACCGAATCCGGCCGCAACAGCAACCGCGGCTGATCCCCCACCCGCAGGAGTTCTTCAGCGATCCGGAATCCGGTTTTGCCCGAGGCGCCGCTCACGGCGATGGTGCGGGTCATCGGGTGGGTATGGCGTGCAATAGGTGGGCAGTATCGCGGCTCTGCATGAAGCGCTGGCACCCCCCTGAGCCCGACGATGGCGACTGGCCAGTGGATTGCGGCCGGCCGTTGGGGCTTCGCCTGCTGGCGCTGCTTGGCGCGTTCTCCTTCGTGATGCTGGGGCTCAGCAGCCTGGTGCCGCTGTTGCATCCGCAGCAGCCCAGGCCGCCCGCCATGCCGGATCGGCCCCGCGATGCTCTGCTGAGCCTGTTGCGGAGCTTGGCGTGATTGATCTGGCAGCCATCCCTTACGCACCGGCCCTGCTGGTGGCCCTGGCAGCGGCGGCCTGCTTTGGCCTCTTGATTCTGTTGGCCGGCCTTCAGCGGGTGTTTGCCGTGGCGCCCAGGCTGCAGCCGCTGCCCAGCCAACAGCCGTTCCCGGCAGATTCCCTCACCGTGGTGATCCCGGCCTACAACGAGGCCGGCAACATCCAGGCTTGCCTCAGCCATGTGCTGGCCAGTGATCCCCCCAGCGGGGACTGGCGTGTGGTGGTGGTGGATGACGGCTCCACGGATGCCACGACGGCTTTGGCCACGGCCACCGCTGCGGCCAGTGCTTGCCCGCCGGAACGGTTTCAACTGCTGCAGGCTGGTTCCAGGCCAACGGATCAACGTTGGGTTGGCAAAAACTGGGCCTGCACCCAAGCGGCCCAACAGATCCAGAGCGAGTGGCTGCTGTTCATCGACGCCGACGTGCGCCTTCAGCCGGATGCCCTCCGGCGCGCTCTGGCGCAGGCCCGCAGCGACCAAGCTGATCTGCTCAGTCTGGCGCCGCGGCTGGCCTGCACCTGCCTGGCTGAGTGGATGGTGCAGCCGATCATGGCCAGCCTGCTGGGCTTGGGCTTTCCGATCGAAGCTGCCAATGATCCCGCTAGCCCAGTGGCTTTTGCGGCTGGGCCGTTCATGCTGTTTCGCCGCGCGGCCTATGAGCAGATCGGCGGCCACCGTGCCCTGGCCGGTGAGGTGGTGGAAGACCTAGCTCTGGCCCGCCGGATCAAGAGCCAAGGCCTTCGGCTCCGCTACCTGCTGGGGCTTGATGTGTTGGAGCTGAGCATGTACTCCGATCTCGCCGCTCTCTGGGAAGGCTGGAGCAAGAACTGGTTTCTTGGCCTCGATTCCAGTGTGAGCAAGGCACTCGGCGCAGCGGCTGTGGTGGTGCTGATGTTCAGCGGCCCTTGGCTGCTGCTCGGCTCAGGCTTGGTGCTGCTGAAGCTGATGCCGCAGCAGGAGAGCTGGTGGCTGGCCCTTGTGGTCCTATCGGCAGGGGGAATCCTGTTGCAGCTGTTGCTCCGGCTCTGGAGCCGAAGCCAGTTTCAGGTTCCGCTTCGGCTCTGGTGGTTAATGGGGGCCGGTGGCCTTTTGGTAGGTGCCATCGGTCCCACATCGGTGTGGCGAACCCTCACCGGCCGCGGTTGGACCTGGAAGGGCAGGCCCCTGGCCTGAGAGCTCAGTTGCCGAATTGGTTGTTGATGGCCTGATTGGTGTTCGCCTGTTCGCTGAACCAGGCCTTCAGCAGATCTTTCGCCAGGTGGCGCAGGGCTGCAGCATCGGTTTGGGCATCAATTTCGCGTTTGAGGCGCTCCACCTCAAAGGATTGATTCAGGCTCAGTTCGATGGGGGCCATCGATCAACGGCGATGGGACCCAGCCACCGTATGGAGCCTTGTCTTGCCGGGCGTAGCGGTGGTTACCCAGCCAGGGCGCGCGTCAGCGATCTCAAACGGTGACTGTTTGTAAAACGCTGCTGCATTTGTCGTGCGCGCCTTGCCAATCCGTTAGGAGTACAACACCGCAGGAGCAGTCCATGCGTCTGAGCTGGAGTCAACACCTGAGCGCTGCCCGCACTCTTGCGTTGGTGGGTGATGAGCAAGCTGGCACGGCCCTGGCGTTGATGGGTGTGGCTTTGCTGATGCTCCTTCAAGACCTTGCTGTCACTGTTGATTCGCCCAGCGAGCAGCCCGGTGCGTAACAAGCGTCACACGTTTACGAAATCTTCCTGATTGAACTGTCGCAATCCGGCAACAGCAGGGTTTGAAGTTCTTACCGTTGCGCCATCGCAGCCGTTCGTGTCGTGTCTGAGCATCCGCCTACTTCACCGGAGCGCTCCCTTCAGCCCGCCAGCTTGAAGTGGCAGCCCGATGGTGAGCTGTCTCAGCAGGATGTGTTCAACCTGGTGTGCAAGCTGCGTGCCGTTGAGCCAGGACAAACCAGCAATGAGCTCTGGCGTCTCGGCCAGAAATATCCCAGCCAGCGCTGACGCTGTTCAACAACCTTCAGCGTTCCATTTTGAGTGGAAGTCCTGATCAGCGGGTCTCTTGGTTGCTGTTGCTACGGGTTGATCGCAGCAAATCATTACGTTGCATGGGCTCCTGAACGGTGTGGTTCATGCAGTCCGATCTGCCTCCTGGAGTGGAACTCTCCATCGGCCAACAGTTCGAGATCGAGCGCTTCACCCGCGCGATCGATGCCACCGCCGATCCAGAGCAATTGCGCCATTTGGCGAAGCAACTGCTCCAGGCCTGGCACACCCAGAAGGCGGCCACGCAGTGGGTGACCAGCCAGCAGGCCTGACCCTCAGCTGGCCTCAGGGCCGCAGGCTCTTCGTTCCCAGAGCGATCTCCTTAGGGTTGGGCTTGAGATTCCGTTGGGTTTGGCCTGGTTCGCTGCACCCTGCTCTCCTCAGGCCGTCTGCACCCGCTTGCGCTGGGTGGCCGCGCTGCTCTCGGCCCTGCTCGTTGGTTGCTCCAACCCAGTCCCCCGCTCCAAGAGCAACCCGCCTGCAGCTGCCGCGAAGCCTGTGGTGCTCACCACCTTCACGGTGTTGGCCGATCTGGCCCGGCAGGTGGCGGGCGATCGGCTGGAGGTGCGCTCCATCACCAAGCCTGGCGCCGAGGTTCACGGCTACGAGCCCACCCCCAGTGATCTTGAGGCCGCTCAGGGCGCCAGCCTGATTGTGCAGAACGGCCTGGGCCTTGAGCGCTGGGCCGATCGATTCGTGGCTTCATCCGGCCAGGTGCCCACGATCACCCTGAGCCAGGGGATGGAGCCGGTGCTGATCGAAGGCGATGTTGCTGCCGGCAAACCCAATCCCCACGCCTGGATGTCGCCCAAGCGGGCTGAGTTGTACGTGGATCGGCTGGTGGAGGCTTTCTCAGGCTTGGATCCAGCCGGCGCCGCCGGTTTCCGCCAGCGGGGAGAGGCCTACAAGCAGCAGCTCCGCGCCCTCGATGCCGATCTTCGCCGTGCCCTGGCACAGGTGCCGCCGAATCAGCGGCTGCTGGTGAGCTGTGAGGGCGCCTTCAGCTACCTGGCCCGTGATTACGGCCTCGATGAGGCGTACCTGTGGCCCGTGAATGCGGAAACACAAGTGACCCCCAGGCGCCTGGCCCGCTTGATCGACACGGTGAAGCAACGGCGCGTGCCTGCTGTGTTTTGTGAAAGCACCGTGAGCGACGAGGCGCAGCGGGAGGTGGCCAGGGCAACAGGCGCCAGATTCGGGGGTACGTTCTATGTGGATTCCCTCTCCGGCAGCGGTGGCCCAGCCCCGAGCCTTCTGGCCCTGCAACGCCACAACGTGAACCTGATCGTGCAAGGCCTGAGCCGGCAGCCAGCAACCGGATCGCCGCAATGAGCGGCCGTCTGATCCCACCGGCTGGCCCTCGCATTGAGGTGGAGCAGCTGTGCGTGGATTACAACGGCACCGTTGCCCTCTATGACGCTGATCTGAGCCTGCCGGCGGGTTGCATCTGCGGGCTGGTGGGTATGAACGGAGCCGGTAAAACCACCCTGTTCAAAGCGCTCACCGGTTTTGTGCGCCCCTCCCATGGGCGGATTCGCATCAACGGGCTCACGGTGCTCGCAGCCCAGCGGGATCAGGCCGTTGCCTATGTGCCCCAGAGTGAAGGGATCGACTGCAACTTCCCGATCTCTGTCTGGGATGTGGTCATGATGGGCCGCTATGGCTCGATGAACGTGCTGCGCTGGCCGCGTCAGTCGGATCGGGTGGCCGTGCGCGACGCGCTGCAGCGCGTGGATCTGCTCGATTTGGCCCAGCGGCCGATCGGCGCCCTCTCCGGCGGCCAGCGCAAGCGGGCCTTCTTGGCCCGGGCCATTGCTCAGCGGGCTTCGGTGCTGCTACTGGATGAACCGTTCAATGGCGTGGATGTGCGCACCGAGCAGCTGATGGCGCAGCTGTTTTTGCAGTTCCGCCAGGAGGGCCGCACGATCTTGATCTCCACCCATGATCTGGGCCACATCCGTGCGTTCTGTGATCTGGTGGTGCTGATCAACCGCACGGTGTTGGCTTACGGCGAAACCAGTGCCGTGTTCACCCCGGAGAATCTGGCCCGAACCTTTGGCGGGATGGTGCCCAAGCCATGACCTGGCTGCTTGAACCTCTGAGCCATGCCTTCATGGTGAAGGCCCTCCTGGTGAGTGCCTTGGTGGGCGGCGTGTGTGGCCTGCTCTCCTGCTACATGACCCTCAAGGGCTGGGCCCTGATGGGCGATGCCGTGTCTCACGCCGTGATGCCGGGTGTGGTGGTGGCCTATGCACTGGGCCTGCCCTTTTCGCTCGGTGCCTTTGTGTTTGGGGTGGGGTCGGTGGCGGCCATTGGCTTTGTGAAGCAGAAATCGCGGATCAAGGAGGACACGGTGATCGGCCTGGTGTTTACCGGCTTCTTTGCCCTGGGCCTGGTGCTGGTGTCGAAGGTGCGCAGCAACATCGATCTCACCCACATCCTGTTCGGCAATGTGCTGGGGATTTCCAGCTCCGACATTCAGCAGACCCTGCTGATTTCAGCGCTGGTGGTGGGCCTGCTGCTGGTGTTCCGCCGCGACCTGCTGCTGTTTTGCTTTGATCCCACCCACGCCCGCTCGATCGGGATCAACACTGGCCTGCTGCACTACATGCTGCTGTCGGTGCTCTCGCTCACGGCGGTGGCGGGTCTGCAGACCGTGGGCGTGATTCTCGTGGTGGCGATGCTTGTTACCCCTGGTGCCACGGCCTATCTGCTCACCGATCGCTTTGATCGGATGACATTGCTCGCCATCGCCAGCAGCGTGCTCTCCAGCCTGATCGGTGTGTATGTGAGCTACTGGAGCGATAGCTCCACCGCCGGTTGCATCGTGTTGGTGCAGACGGGCCTGTTCCTGCTGGCTTTTCTGCTGGCCCCCCGCTACGGCATCCTGAGCTCCCAGCGTTCCCAGGCTCCCTAGGCGTGTCGGATCAGTCCTGGCCCTGGTGGCCGCTGCTGCCGCTCTACCCCTATGGGCGCCGCCGCACCCTTGTGCGTGAGTTGATTCCTGATCAGCTCTGGAGCTTTGAACAGCTCCAGGGGGTCTTTTATGTGGCCGTGCCGATCCGGATGACGGTGGCCCGGGTGCCGGGTGGCCTGATGCTTTACGCGCCGGTGGCTCCTACCGCTGAAGTGCGCCAGGCCCTGAGGGATCTGGAGCAGCGCTTCGGGCCGGTGCTCAGCATCGTGTTGCCCACTGCTTCTGGCCTGGAGCACAAGTTGCCGGTGCCGGCCATGGCCCGTGCCTTCCCCGAGGCCCAGGTGTGGGTCACACCTGGGCAGTGGAGCTTTCCTGTGCCGCTGCCCTTGGCCTGGCTGGGCTTTCCAGCCCGCCGCACGCGGGTGCTTGGCGAGGATGGATATCCCCATGGTGATGCCCTGAGTTGGGTGTCGTTAGGGCCGATCGATCTGGGCCTGGGCCGCTTTCAGGAGCTGGCCTGCCTGCATCAGGCCAGCGGCGCGCTGCTGCTCACCGATGCACTGGTGGCGATCAATGCCACGCCGCCGGAGCTGTTCGAGCTCGATCCCACGCCCTTGCTCTTTCACGCTCGCGATCGTGGCGATCAGCCCCTGGAGGATTCGCCGGCGCTGCGGCTCAAGGGCTGGCAGCGCCTGGCCCTGTTCGCGTCGTATCTGCGGCCGGAAGCGCTTGCTGTGCCCAGCCTGCCCACGCTCTTCAGCCAGGCGCTGAAGCCCGGCTGCCGCAATGCCCGCAGCTATTTCGGCCTGTATCCCTTTCACTGGGCCCGCAACTCAGCTGAAGTGTTCCAGGAGCTGCAACCGCAGCCGGGGCAGCTTCGGGTGGCACCGGTGCTAGAGCGGCTGGTGTTCCCTCGCACCCAGGCGCTGATCGTGGCCTGGGTGCGGCTCCTGGCCAGCCTGGACGGACTGCGTTGGGTTGTGCCGGCGCACTACGACGCGCCCGTTGCCTGCAGCGCAGCCCAGTTGCTGGAGCTGGCCGAACAGTTGGAGCAGCGCCAATGGGCTCCAAACGAGGGCAATTGGGCCTATCTGGCCGGAATCGATCGCGCCCTGTTGAAGCTGAAGGTGGTGCCGGAGCAGCCCCAAGTGGGGTGACTCACCGGCTCGTTGCGGCTCAGAGCTTCAGCTCACCGGGGTCGGCGTCAGCCTCGGGGAAGAGGGTGGCTTCCAGTTCCATGCGCTGCTCCATCTGGCGCAGGAAGTAGCCGGTCATCATCGCGGAGGCCAGCAGTCCGGCCAGGTGATCGCGGTTGGCCGTGATCTTCACGTCGAAATGCTCGCCGGGCAGCACACCGAGCAGGCCTTGCACGTTGTGGCGAATGATGTCCTGGATGTCAGTGCTGGCGGAGCGAGCCACGCGCTGCAACACATCCGGAGACTGTTCCTGCAGGTATTGAATCAGCGAGTTGGCGCTGATCGCTTCGCTATCACTCGTCAGGAACTCCGGGTTAAACATTCCGGTGTGCTCCGCGTCACGCCTGCACCCTACCCCAGCTCTTCGTCTGACTCGAGACGGCTGAGGTCGGAGAACCGAATCGGACCGAGGCGATTCAACGGCCAGTAGCGGAACACGGCCGTACCGATCACCTCCTGACGTGGCAACGGCCCCCAGATGTGGGAATCGAGGCTGGCATTACGGTTGTCGCCCAGCACAAGCAGTTCTCCTTCGGGCACTGTGAGTGGGCCGAAGCTGTAATCGATCGGCTGCTGTCGCCAGAGTTCAGGCACCGCTGATCCGTTTCGGCGCAGCTCTCCGCCGCGCACTTCCACTTCATCGCCCGGCTGTCCCACCACCCGTTTAATCAAGGCGGCTTTGGGGTCGTAGCCCGCCTCCACCAGCACTGGTGGTGCGTGGAACACCACGATCGTGCCGTTGGGCAGGGGCTGCTGCAGGCGCGGGCGGAGCTTTTCCACCAGGATGCGGTCCTGCAGTTGCAGGGTGGGCAACATCGAGCCGGAAGGAATCCAGCGCGGTTCGATCACCAGCCAGCGCAGCAGCAGCGCCACCGCCAGCCAAAGCAGCAGTGAGCGCCAGCCCTTCAGCAGCGAGCCCGTTGCAGAGGGTGGTTCGCCTGAGGAGGGGCCGCTTGTCATCGCTGCATCGGTGAGCATGATCGCCACATCCTGAACAACAGCACCACCGGTGCCCGCTCCCCCCGCCCACCCTTGCAGCGCGGCAGCCAACCTCCAGGCCGCCATCGCTCTGCTCGCGGCGTTGCGCAGCATGGGTCTGCGTCGGCTGGTGCTCTGCCCGGGCAGCCGCTCGGCACCGCTGGCTGTGGCCGCTGGCGTGTTGGAGCGCCAGGGGCTGAGGCTCTACACGGCCATTGATGAGCGTTCTGCGGCGTTTCTGGCCCTGGGCCTGGGCCGCGCTGATGGGGTGCCGGCAGCGGTGGTGACCACCTCAGGTAGCGCGGTTGCCAACCTGCTGCCGGCTGTGGTCGAAGCCGACCATGGCGCCGTGCCCCTGCTGCTGCTCACGGCTGATCGGCCCGCTCGGCTCAAAGGTTGCGGAGCCAATCAAACGGTGAATCAAGAGGCGTTTCTGGCGCCGTGCTGCCGTTGGTTTGGCGCGGCGGATCCCAGGGGCCTGGCGGCGATGCCACCGGCCGCCATGGCTTCCCTTGCCGAGCGGGCCTGGACGGCGGCCCTGGGGTCCCCCGTGGGGCCGGTGCATCTCAACCTCCCCTTTGAAGAGCCTCTGCACGCCAGCGCTGAAGAGATCGAAGCGTTGCTGGCCAACGCTGCTGCTCCGGCTGTTCAGCAGCGTTTTGCCCCTGTAGCGCCGCTGGTTGCGGAATCGGTAGCAGCAGCTGGATCGCTGCTCGATCCCGATCGCCCAGGCGTGGTGGTGGCCGGCCCCTGGCGCGCACCGGCAGCCCAGCTGGAGCCCTTCGCCGAGGCGCTGCTGCGCTGGCAGCGGCGCAGCGGTTGGCCGGTGCTGGCCGATGGGCTCTCGGGCCTACGTGGTTGGCCGGGCTTGCAGGTGGTGCACGGTTACGACCTGTTGCTCGCTGATGGCCATGGCTTCCCTGCCGCACCGCAGCTGCTGCGATTGGGCTCGATGCCGGCCAGCCGCCGCCTGCAGCAGTGGATCGCCGCCTGCACGGGTCCGCAGCTGTTGCTCAGCGAGGGCGATCCCCGCAATCTCGATGCCACCGGCACCGCCAGCCTTCAGCTCTCCTGCGGCCTGGCTTCATGGCTGGCTGGCCTGCCCGATTCCGTGCGATCCGGCCGCATGTCTTCAGGGAACCAGGCCTGGCTGGCGGGTTGGGTGGCGGCCGATCAACGGCTGCAGCAGCAGCTCGATCGGCAGTTGCTGGGTGATGAGCCCTCTCTCGCGTCGTCTGCCCTGTGCCGTGAACCCGCCCTGGCCCGGGCCCTCAGCCGCTCTTTGCCCGCTGGCGAACCACTGATGCTGGCCAGCAGCAGTCCGGTGCGTGATTGGGAGAGTTTCGCGGCCGCCGATGCCCCCCATCGCCCCGTCTTCGGCTTCCGCGGCGCCTCAGGGATCGATGGCACCCTCTCGATCGCGGCAGGACTGGCTTTCAGCCACGGCCAGGTCACGCTCCTCTGCGGTGATCTGGCCCTGCTGCACGATGCCAATGGCTGGCTGTGGCGGGAGCAGCTGGCGGCCTGTGGTGCTCGGCTCACCGTGGTGCTTGTGGACAACGCAGGCGGCGGCATCTTTGAACAGCTGCCGATTCGCACCGGGCCCGCGTTGGATTTCGAGCGCCTGTTCGCCATGCCGCAACGCCTCGATCACAGCGCCCTGGCTGCCGGCTATGGCGTGGCTACCCGCTCGATCGAGGCCCTGGATCAACTGGCCGATGGCCTGGCCTGGGCCGCTCTGCAGCCGATGGCGCTGTTGCATGTGCGTACCGATCGCCGCGACGACGCGGCGCGTCGCCAACAGTGCCGCCGCACAATGGCCACCATCCACCAGGGGTTTGATGGCGGCAACACCCTCAGCTGAGCCGGCGATCGCGTGGCTCCCCCAGGGCTCCTACAGCGACATCCTGTTTGATCTGAGCGATGAGGGCATCGCCCGGATCACGATTAATCGCCCGCACAAACGCAATGCCTTCCGTCCCCAGACGGTGACGGAGCTGTTCGATGCGTTTTCGCGTGTTCGCGACAATCCGCGCATCGGTGTGGTGCTATTCACCGGTGCCGGTCCCGCCGCCGACGGCGCTTATGCCTTTTGCGCCGGCGGCGATCAGAGCGTGCGCGGCGATGGCGGGTACGTGGGCGACGACGGGCTACCGCGGCTCAACGTGCTCGATCTGCAGCGGTTGATCCGCAGCCTCCCCAAGGTGGTGATCGCTCTGGTGGCCGGCTACGCCATTGGCGGTGGCCAGGTGCTGCATCTGCTTTGCGATCTGAGCCTGGCGGCGGAGAACGCCGTGTTCGGTCAGACCGGCCCCAAGGTGGGCAGCTTCGATGGCGGCTTCGGCGCCGGCTATCTGGCGCGGCTGGTGGGCCAGCGCAAGGCGCGCGAGATCTGGTTCCTCTGCCGTCAGTACGGCGCCGCCGAAGCCCTGGAGATGGGGCTGGTGAATGCGGTGGTGCCGCTGCAGCAGTTGGAGGCTGAGGGGGTGCGTTGGGCGCGGGAGGTGCTGCAGCACAGCCCCACAGCAATCCGCTGCCTCAAGGCGGCGTTCAATGCCGAAACCGATGGCATGGCGGGCATTCAGGAGCTGGCAGGGCAGGCCACCCACCTCTTCTATCGAACCGAAGAGGGGCAGGAGGGCCGCAATGCCTTTTTGGAGAAGCGTGCCCCTGATTTTTCAGATTCCCCTTGGCTGCCTTGAGCGCCGGGACTGGCTAGCAGTTGGTGAGAGTGCACGTTCCGCTGTGACAGCTCGTTGTTTGTCTGAACGGTGTTGGTCCCGCTGGTGGCTTGCCTTGGCCGCCAGCGCCATGCCTCTGGCATCCCCCGCCCTGGCTCGGCAACCCGATCCGATTCCGCCGCCAGCGCCAGTGATCAGCGACGACGTGGCCCTCAGCCGCATTCCCTCCGATCTGATGGACGACGAGGGCCTGCAGCTGGTGCTCGATCGCCGCACCCGCCAGTTGATGGTGATCAAAGATGGCCGGCTGCTGCGCCGCTATCCGGCGGCTGTGGGCACCGATGGCTGGGAAACACCGGCCGGCCGCCATCGGGTGCTGGAGATGGTGGCCGAACCGATCTGGGAGCATCCGGGCAACGGCAAGCAGGTGGGGCCTGGCCCGAAGAACCCTCTCGGCTCCCGCTGGATCGGCTTCTACCGCGATTGCACCCCCCGCCAGAACGCCTGGGATGGGGAGCGCTATCTGAGCGTGGATGGTTGCACCGTGGCCGGCTTCCACGGCACCCCCCACCGCTGGACGGTTGGCCGTGCTGTGTCACACGGCTGTGTTCGGCTGTTTGAAGAGAACGTGCAGGAGGTGTTCGAGCTGGTGCAGGTGGGCACACCGGTGACGGTGCTCCCCTGAAACCACCCGTAGAGTTGCGCCCACTTTCAGCCGGATTCCCCATGCGGGTGCTGTTTGCTGCAGCCGAATGCGCCCCGATGGTGAAGGTGGGGGGCATGGGTGATGTGGTGGGATCGCTGCCGCCGGCCCTCACTCCGCTCGGCCACGACGTGCGCCTGATCATGCCCGGCTACGGCCGGCTCTGGAGCCAGCTGGAGATTCCGGCGGAGCCCGTTTGGCGGGGCCACACGATGGGCACCGACTTTGCGGTGTACGAAACCCGCCACCCCGGCAACGGTCTGCCGCTGTACCTGGTGGGCCATCCGGTGTTTGACCCCGAGCGCATCTACGGCGGCGAAGACGAGGACTGGCGCTTCACGTTCTTTGCCAGTGCCACCGCTGAGTTCGCGTGGAATCACTGGAAGCCTGACATCCTCCATTGCCATGACTGGCACACCGGGATGATCCCGGTGTGGATGCATCAGGACCCCGACATCAGCACGGTGTTCACCATCCACAACCTGAAGTACCAGGGGCCCTGGCGCTGGAAGCTCGACCGGATGACCTGGTGCCCTTGGTACATGCAGGGCGATCACACCATGGCTGCGGCCTTGCTGTATGCCGATCGCGTCAATGCGGTGTCACCCACCTACGCCCAGGAGATCCGCACCTCTGAATACGGCGAACAGCTCGAGGGGTTGCTCAACTACATCAGCGGCAAGCTGCGCGGCATCCTCAACGGCATTGATCAGGCCGCTTGGAATCCCGCCACCGATTCCACCCTGCCCGCCAACTACAGCGTTAACGATCTCGCCGGCAAGGCCGAGTGCAAGCGGGTGCTGCAGGAGCGCATGGGCCTGGCGGTGAATCCCGACACCTACCTGATGGGGCTGGTGAGCCGGCTCGTGGACCAGAAGGGCGTGGATCTGCTGCTGCAGGTCGCCGATCGGGTGTTGGCCTACTCCGATACGCAGTTCGTGGTGCTCGGCACCGGTGATCGCCACATCGAATCCGGCCTCTGGCAGATGGCGGCCCGCCATCCGGGCCGCTTCGCCGTGTTCCTCACCTACGACGACGCCCTCTCACGGCTGATCTACGCCGGCAGCGATGCCTTCCTGATGCCCAGCCGGTTTGAACCGTGCGGCATCAGCCAGCTGCTGGCCATGCGCTACGGCTCGATCCCGGTGGTGCGGCGTGTGGGCGGCCTGGTGGACACGGTGCCGCCTCACGTGCCCAACGATCACACCGGCACGGGCTTCTGCTTCGACCGCTACGACCCGCTCGACTTCTACACGTCGATCGTGCGCTCCTGGGAGGCGTATCGCCATGGTGAGAGCTGGCGGGAGCTGCAACGGCGCGCGATGACCGCCGACTACAGCTGGGATCGCTCCGCTCTCGAGTACGACCGGATGTACAAGGAAGTGAAGGGTGTGAAGGAACCCACCCCCGATGCCGAGGCGGTGGAGCAGTTCTCCCGCGGACAAAACGCTGACCCCAGCCTCAAGGGCGGCGTGCAGCCCCCCCGCGATGAAACCGTTTCGCCTCCTGCCGGTGGTGGCGGCTTGCGCAATCCCCTCTCCTTGCTGCGTCGCCGCGGCGGCGGCTGATCGCCGGGGATGGCCCTGCCGCCGCCCCAGGAATCAGCGCCGGAGAGCGCCTCCCGCGACCTGCCAGCCAGCTACCGAAGCCCCTGGCAAACCCTCGGCGAAAACCTCCAGGCCGTTCCGGCCGATATCCGTTTGCGGGGCCGCGAGCTCTGGCGCCGCAACGGCCAGGGAACGCTCTGGCGGCCCAGCTGGTGGCCCGCTGATCTGGCGCCACTGTTCTGGCCGCTGCTGCTGGCCTTGGCCTTGGTGCTTCTTGTTGGCCTGATCAGCGCTGGCTGGCTGGCCTTGCGCCCTCGGTCTGGGGGGCTCCCCCTCGAGCGCTCCAACCCGCCGAGGAGTGCTCCCTCTGAGGTGGTGGACTTGTCCCCACCGGCTGGTGCGCCCCTGTCTGACGCGCCGTCGCTGGCTGCGCCCGACGGCTCTGCTGCGGGCGACACCACCCCGGCTCCCGTGGCACCACCCCCGGCCCCCAGCCAGGACCCCTTCGTTGTAGAGGAGGCTCCTGAGCCTGAGGCGACGGCTGCGCCTGTGCAACCCGAACCGATGCCCCTCGATCCTCTGAATGCTTTGCTACAGCGGCCAGACGCGGAGGGCCTGTTGATTGGCGCCCGCGCGCTTCCCGATCAGCTGAGCTTGGTGCTTGAGCTTGCGCCTGGTTTTGCGAACCTTTCAGCGGCGGAGCGCCAACGCCGCGCCGAGCAGTGGCAGCAGTGGGCTGCCGAGTTGGGTTACGACCATCTGGAGCTGCGCGATTCCCGCTCTGGCCTGCTGGCCCGGGACGCGCTGGTGGGCAGCGGCATGATCGTGCTCAGTGAGCAACCTCGGCCCTGATTTGATGCAGCTTGGTGACCTGATCGCCTGCTGGGGAGAACCTCAGGGGGGCGAGCATCCGCTCGATCCAGCAACACCGCTCGGAGCCATCTGCACCGACAGCCGCCAGCTGGCCGCTGGGCAATTGTTTGTGCCACTGGTGGGGAATCGCTTCGATGGCCACACCTTCCTGCCTCAGGCCGCCGCGATCGGTGCGCAGGCAGCGGTGGTGCAGCGCGAGCGCGCCGCAGATGTGCCAGCCCCATTGCTCCATTGGCTCGTGGATGACACCCTCGATGCCTACCAGCAGTTGGCGACGCTCCATCGCCGCTCATTGATCGCTCCGGTGGTGGCGGTGACTGGATCCGCTGGGAAAACCACCACCCGTGAGTTGATTCGTGCGGCGCTGGCGCCGCTTGGGCCGGTGGTGGCGAGCAGCGGCAACGAAAACAACGACATCGGCGTACCGCTCACCCTGCTCAAAGCAGATGAGGGCGAGCGCGCCGTGGTGGTGGAGATGGGCATGCGCGGCCTCGGTGAGATCGATCGCCTCAGCCGCTGCGCAGAGCCCAATGTGGCGGTGATCACCAACATCGGCACGGCTCACATTGGCCGGCTGGGCAGCCGTGAGGCCATTGCCACCGCCAAATGCGAGATCACCAGCCGCTTGAAGCCCGATGGGCTTCTGGTGATTCCCGCCGGTGATCCCCTCCTTGAGGCCGCCGTTGCCCACGCCTGGAGCGGGCGGCTTTGCCGGGTGGCCCTGAGCGGGGATCCTGGCTGCGCTGATGCTGATCTGATGGGTGAGCTCGATCCATCCCGCAACGCCTTGCGATTGGATGGGCAACGGCTGAGCCTGCCGCTCGCCGGCCGCCACAACGCCCGCAATCTTCTGCTGGCGATTGCGGTGGCCCAGGAGCTGGGGGTGAGCCTGGCGGAGCTGCAGCAGCTCGCCGTGGAGGTGCCAGGTGGGCGCAACCGCCGGCTGCAACTGGGCGGCCTCACCCTGTTAGATGAGACCTACAACGCTTCGCCTGAGGCGGTGCTTGCCGCCCTTGAGTTGCTGGCGGCCCAGCCGGGGCGCCGTTTTGCCGTGCTGGGCACGATGCTTGAGCTGGGGGAGCAGAGCGTGAACCTGCATCGCCAGGTGGCCGAGCGTGCAGCGGCGCTTGGGATTGATGGGCTGGTGGTGGTGAGCGATGGCCCAGAGGCGCAAGCCATGGCGGAAGCAGCCGCTTCGCTGCCGGCTCTGGAGGTGGTGGCAGCACCGGAGCAGGCGGCCCAGCTCTTGGCGCACTGGCTTCAGAGCGGCGATGTGCTGCTGCTCAAGGCCAGCCGAGGCGTGGCCCTGGAGCGTCTGATTCCGCTGTTGCCCCAGCTCTGATCAGTTCGGCGGCTGCCAGTTCTCCTTCACGAGTTGTTTGGCACGCCCCAAAGCGAGGGCGCCGCTGGCCACATCTTTGGTGAGGGTGGAGCCGGCTCCCACGGTCACGTTGGCTCCCAGCGTGATCGGTGCTACCAGCACGCTGTTGGCACCGGTTTTGCTGCCGGCGCCGATCACGGTCCGGTGCTTGTTCACGCCGTCGTAATTGGCGGTGATCGTGCCGGCGCCCACGTTCACATCGGCACCCAGCTCGGCATCGCCGATGTAGCTGAGGTGATTCACCTTGCAGCCGGCGGCCAGGCTGCTCTTTTTGATCTCCACGAAGTTGCCCACCCGGCAACCTTCACCCAGATAAGCGCCCGGGCGCAGCTGGGCGAAGGGCCCGATGGCACAACCGCTGGCTACCATCGCTTCTCGCACCACGGAGTAGACGATCTCCACCCCATCGCCGATGCGGGCGTTGTCGATCAGGCTGCCCGGGCCGATGCGGCAGCCGTTGCCGATCACGCTGCTGCCGCGGAAATGGCACTGCGGTTCCACCACCACATCACGGCCGAAGCGGGTGCCGTCGCTGAGGGTGCAGCTGGCGGGATCCACGAAGGTCACTCCTTCGGCCATCCAGTGGCGCCGCAGCCGCTCTTGGATCACGGCTTCGCATTGGGAGAGCTGGTAGCGATCGTTGATGCCGTTGATTTCATCGGCATCGGCCACCTCCACATGCATGGCCGGGCTGAGCATCGCCACCGTGTCGGTGAGGTAGAGCTCGCCCTGATCGTTGTTGGTGTTGAGGGTCGGAAGCACCGCGGCTAACTGCTTCCAGTTGAAGCAGTAGATGCCGGCATTGATCAGGTTGTTGGTGCGCTGGGCCTCGCTGCAGTCGCGATGCTCCACGATCGCCGACACCTGCCCCTCGCTGTCGGCGAACACGCGGCCGTAGCCGGTGGGATCGCTGAGCCGCGCGGTGAGCAGGGTGACGGCGGCACCGCTGCTGCGGTGGCGCTCCAGCAGGTTGGCGATCGTTTGCTCCCGCAGGAGCGGCACATCGCCGTTGAGCACCAGCAGCTCTCCCTCGAAGTTGGCCAGCGGCTCCAACAGCTGCTGCACGGCGTGCCCGGTGCCGTTCTGCGGTTGCTGAAGCACAAACTCCAGCCCGGCTCGATGGGCCAGCGATTGCTCCACCCGCTCGGCCTGATGGCCCACGATCAGGATCTGCCGCTCGGGGGCCAGGCCGTTGCAGCTGGCCAGCACGCGCTCCACCAGGGTGGCTCCGGCCAGGGGCTGCAGCACCTTGGGGAGATCGCTCTTCATGCGGGTGCCCTTTCCGGCGGCCAACACGGCAACGGCGAGCATCAGCGGCAGGGCACAACTGGGCGGGAATCTACTGGTGGCGGCTGGCGCCTACACCCCAGCGGCGGCGCCAGGCGCCGGTGCCTTCCACCGTTCCGCTGGCCATGGCGAGCACTTGAGCCCGTTGCCGTTGCCTGAGGATCTCGGCCCGTTCTGTGCAGCCGCTGGGGTCGCGGTAGGGCTCGGCCGCATTGGTGCGGAGATGCTCTTCCTCCATCAGGCTCAGGGGCCGCAGCTGGGGATCGCCGTCGAGTGGGCTGGGGCTAGCTGCTGTGCCACCGCTCCAGTCGCTGGTTTGTTTGAGCAGCCCTGAGGGGGCTGTGATGCTGGCCAGCTGCAGCCCCGCCTGGCGCAGGGCGTTGCGGATGGCGGCGGCGCTGCAGTAGGTGAGCAACCGCCCCTGTGGCTGCAGCAAGTCCGCAAGCCCGCTCAGAAACTCCAGGGTCCAGAGCTGCGGGCAGCGGCTGGGGGAGAAGGCATCCATCAGCACTAGATCCAGCTGGCCACGCTGACGTTCGAGCACGTCGCGCAGGCAGCTGCGGGCATCACCCCAGAGCATTCGCTCCGAGCTGCAGAGCTTGGCCAGTTGTTCTGGGGTTCCCGCTTGCCATTGGCTGCAGAACCCCGCATCGCCCAGGGCCAGCCGCAGAGGTTCGTGGTCCAGTTCCAGTCCCCACCAGCTCAGCTCAAGGCCGCGGGCCTGGCACGCCTCCAGCAGCGCTGCTGTGTTGCAGCCGGTGCCAACGCACACATCCAGCACCCGCAGCGTGGCGCCTGCCCCCAATCGATCTAATCCAGCCGGGGCGACGAACTTGCTGTGGGCTTCCGCTAGAGCCCCGAGGCCGCTGTGGAAGCCTTCGCCGAATTCACGGCTGAACAGGCTGAAGCTTCCGTCGGCGGTGCGCCGCGGCTCAAGCCTGGAGGCGCTGGAGGTCATCCCAGAAGGTGGGGTACGACACGGCTGCGGCCTCAGGCCGATGCAGCTGGGTGCTGCCGCTGGCGATCTGAGCTGCCACAGCCAGGCTCATGGCCACGCGGTGATCGGTTTCGCTGTCCACCTCAGCGCCGCGCAGCTGCACGCCGCCTTGGATGGTCATGCCGTCGGCGAACTCCTCGATCACGGCGCCCATTGCACCCAGCTGGCGTGCCATCACCGCCAGGCGATCGGTTTCCTTCACCCGCAGTTCTTCGGCACCGCTGACGCGGCTCACACCCTCGGCGCAACAGGCGGCTACCGCCAGCACGGGAATTTCATCCACCAGGCGCGGGATCAGATCGGCGCCGATCTCAAAGGCCTGCAGAGGTCCGTGGGTGACGCGCAGATCCCCAACCGGTTCGCCGGCCACATCGCGTTGGTTGAGCACCTCGATCCGGGCGCCCATCTGCTGAAGCACGTCGAGGATGCCGGTGCGGCTGGGGTTGAGCCCCACGTTTTCCACCGTGAGGTCGGCGCCGGGAGTGATGGCGCCGGCCACCAGCCAGAAGGCGGCGGAGCTGATGTCGCCGGGCACTACTACCGCTTGGCCGCGCAGGCTTGAGCCGGGCACCACCGTGACCTCCGTGTTGCCTCTGCCGCCCACGCTGAGGTCAGCGCCGAAGGCCCGCAGCATCCGCTCGCTGTGATCGCGGCTCTGCACCGGTTCGATCACGGTGGTGGGTCCTTCTGCGGTGAGGGCGGCCAGCAGGATCGCGCTCTTCACCTGGGCCGAGGCCACCGGGGTGCGGATCGTGGCGCCGTGGAGCTGGCGGCCCTGGATCGCCAATGGGGCCAGGTTTCCCCCGCTGCGCCCGGCAATCGTGGCCCCCATCTCTGCCAGGGGGCCGCCCACCCGCTTCATCGGGCGGCGCCGTAAGGAGTCGTCGCCGGTGAGCACGAAGTGGCGCCCGGCACGGCCCGCCAACAGGCCGAGCATCAGGCGCATGGTGGTGCCGGAGTTGCCGCAATCCAGCACGGTCTCGGACTCCTGGAAGCCATCGAGGCCCACGCCATGCACCACCACAGGCTGGCCGGCTTCGATCGGCGACACCTCCACGCCCATCGCCCGCAGGCAGGCGGCGGTGCTGAGCGGGTCTTCCGCCGGCAACAAGCCCTCAATCGTGGTGGTGCCTGCGGCGATGGCACCGAACAGGAGGGAGCGGTGTGAAATCGATTTGTCGCCTGGTACGCGCACCGTGCCCTTGAGGCTGCGGCCTGCGGTGGTTCCCAGGGCGAGGGGCATGGCTGTTGCGTTGAGTGCAGCGAGCGTAGGCATCACCCGAGCATCAGCCCGCCTGTGCCGCTGAGGCTCTCGCGGCAGCTGCGCAGATCAAACAGCAGTTCTTCCAAGTTGAACTGCATCAGCTCGCGCTCCATCGCCCGCTGCAGCCGGCGGGCCATGCTGCGCAGCACCTGCTGCTCGGCCAGGTTCGGCTCCTCTGTTTCACCGTGGATCAGCGCAATCTCGGCCCCAACGGCCGAGAGCACCTCAGCTACTGCGATCTTGGCTGGCTCCCGTTGCAGCCGGTAGCCCCCCAGCCGGCCGCGCCGCGCTTCCACCAGACCGGCTCGGCGCAGCTGCAGCAACAGCTGCTCCAGCATCGGTGCGGGTAGATCCTGGGCGGCTGCGATCTGGTTCACCGATCGCCATTGCTGCGGGGCCTCCGCCAGCTCCAGCAGGGCCTGAAGCGCCTGCTGTCCGCTGCGGCGCAGCAAGCTCATCCCCGCTGGGCGAGCCGCTGCAGCACCTGCTCGAGCGCGTAGCCGAACAGGGCGGGATCGGGATCGCTCTGGCCCACATCCGCCAGGCCTAGTTCGGCCCAGCGGGCATCCAGGCGCGCTTCCAGCTCCGCCGGCCGGCTGAGCGGTTCGCCCCAGGGGTGATTGCGCTCGGGGCCGAGCTTGGTGGTGGCATCGATCGCCAGGCGGCCGCCCAGGCCCAGCTGTTCGCTGGCGAAATCGAGCGTGTCGAAGGGGGTGTTTTCCACCACGATCAGATCGCGCTGCGGATCCACCAGGGCACTGATGGCCCAGATCACCTGGCGCGGGTCGCGGATGTTGATCGCCTTGTCCACCACCACCACGAATTTGGTGTACGTGAACTGAGGTAGGGCAGTCCAGAAGGCCATGGCCGCACGCTTCGCCTGGCCGGGATAGGCCTTATCAATCGCAATCACGGCCAGCTTGTAGCTGAGGCCCTCCATCGGCAGAAAGAAATCCACGATCTCCGGGATCTGCTGCCGCAGGATCGGGGTGTAGATGCGGTTGAGGGCGATGGCGAGCATCGCGTCTTCCTTCGGCGGCCGCCCGCTGAAGGTGGTGAAGTAAACGGGATTTCGGCGCTGGGTGACGCACTGGATGCGCACCAGCGGTGAATCCTCCACACCGCCGTAGAAGCCCATGTGGTCGCCGAAGGGGCCATCGGCCAGCTCCTCGCCAGGAGTGATGGTGCCCTCCAGCACCACCTCGCTGTGGCTGGGCACCTCCAGGTTCACGGTTTTGCACTTGGCCAGCCGCACCCCTTCACCGGCGTAAAGCCCCGCGAACAGCCATTCGCTCAGCTGTACGGGGATCGGTGTGGCGGCCGCCATCACCAGCAGCGGATGCACGCCGATGGCAATGGCGATCTCCAGCTTCTTGCCCATGGCCGCTGCTTTGCGCAGGTGCCGCGCGCCGCCGCGCACACTCAGCCAGTGCACGGTCATCGTGTTGATCGACTGCTGCTGCAGCCGGTACACACCCACGTTCGGGGTGCCGGTTTCAGGGTCTTTGGTGATCACCAGGCCCAGGGTGAGGATGCGGCCGCCATCGCCCGGCCAGGGGCGGAGCAGAGGCAGGGCATCAAGGTTCACCGCCTCGCCTTTGAACACCTCCTGGCGGCAGGGCGGGGTGAGATCCAGATCGGGCCGGGCCTTCAGAACATCCAGCAGTACTGAGCCAAAACGCACCGCTTCGCGGGCTCCCTTCGGCGGTCGCGGCTGCTGCAGCAGAGCGAGCCGCTCGCCGAGGGCCTCGAGCTCCTCGGGCCGCTCCATGCCCATGCTCCAGAGCACGCGCTCCTGGGTGCCCATCAAATTAATCGCCACCGGCATCGATGAGCCGATCACGTTTTCAAACAGCAACGCCGGGCCGCCGCAGCTGAGCACCCGATCGGCGATGGCCGCCAGTTCCAAATCGGGATCCACCGGCGCTGTGATGCGGCGCAGCTGGCCTCGCTCGTCCAGCAGTTTGAGGAACCCGCGTAGGTCGCGTTGCGAACCCATCAGCCTCAATCCACTGCCATGCGGTGCTTACTGTGACGCACCCCACCCGCTGTTGTGGCCGTGCAGATCTCCTACTTCCATACCTCTGAGTGCGTGCCGGCGGTGTTGCCCGTATCTGAGGGCGGCCCTGATGCGGCGGTGGTGATCGATGTGCTGCGCGCCACCACCACCATTGCCTGGTCGCTCGAGAACGGTGCGGAGGCGATTCAGGCCTTTGCGGATCTGGCGGAGCTGGATCGCACAGCAGCCGCCTGGCCGGAGGAGCGCCGGCTGCGGGCCGGCGAACGCGGCGGCAAGCGGGTGAAGGGCTACGACCTGGGCAATTCGCCCCTGGCGGTGACGCCGGAGCTGGTGGGGGGGAAGCGCATCTTCATGAGCACCACCAATGGCACCCGCTCCCTCGATGCGGTGAAGGCGGTGCCGCTGCTGGTAACGGCCTGTCTGCCGAATCGCACCGCCGTGGCTCGCCGCCTGATCGAGCGCGAATGCCAGCGGGTGTGGATCGTGGGCAGCGGCTGGGAGGGCGACTATTCCCTTGAAGACAGCCTGGCTGCTGGCGCCGTGGTGTCTGCCGCCCTGGAGCTGGCGGTGTCGCCCCATGTGGGCGTTCGCTGCGCCAACGACGAGGCTCTGGCCGCCCTGGCCCTCTGGCAGCAGTGGCACACCGACACCGAAACCTGCCTGCGCGCCGCCAGCCATGGCCAGCGCCTGATCGGCATCGGCAACCACGACGCCGACTTCGCCTGCTGCGCCTCGGTGGACAACCTCACGATCGTGCCGACCCAGACCAGCCCCGGCGTGCTGCAGGCGGCCTGAGCCCCTTGCGGGGACCCTTACAGTGCCCGGGTCGGTAAAACGCAAGCGGTGACAAGCTTTCTGGCAGCAGCGATCCAGCTCACCAGCACCGCAGATCCCGACGCGAACTTCGCGGCCGCTGAGGAGCAGATCGATCTGGCGGCCCGCCGCGGAGCTGATCTGGTGGGGCTCCCCGAGAACTTCGCCTTCATGGGTGAAGACGACCATCGGCTCGAGATTGCGCCTGTGCTGGCTGATCGGGCCCAGCAGTTTCTGATCACCATGGCGCGCCGCTATCAGGTGACGCTGCTGGGGGGTGGTTACCCCGTGCCGGCCGGCGAACGGCTCACCAGCAACCGCGCTGAACTGGTGGGGAAGGACGGCCAGATCCTGGCTCGCTACGACAAGATCCACCTCTTCGATGTGGATTTACCGGACGGCAACACTTATCGCGAGTCGGCCACCGTGCAGCCCGGCAATCAGCTGCCGCCGGTGGTGGAGGTGCCGGGCCTGTGCCGCGTGGGGCTCTCGATCTGTTACGACGTGCGCTTCCCCGAGCTCTATCGCTATCTGGCCGGTGCGGGCGCCGATGTGCTGTTCATCCCAGCTGCCTTCACGGCCTTCACCGGCAAAGACCACTGGCAGGTGTTGCTGCAAGCCCGTGCCATTGAGAACACCGCCTACGTGCTCGCTCCGGCCCAGACCGGCAACCATGGTGGCCGTCGTCAGACCCACGGTCATGCCCTGGTGATCGACCCCTGGGGCACCGTGTTGGCCGATGCGGGCAGTGGCCCTGGCCAGGCTGTGGCTCCAGTGGATGTGCAGCACCGCCAACGCATCCAGGCCCAGATGCCGAGCCTCAAGCACCGGCGCCCAGCCCTGTTCTGAGTGGTGAGATCGTCCTCCTCCCGTCTGCGGTCTCGGCTGTCGGGGCTGGCCCTGGCCGTTGCGGTTCCAGTGCTGTCGCTTTGCTCGGCTCTACCGGCCTGGGCGGGCAGTGCCCTGGCCGCCTGGCGCATCAACCGCTCCGGTGCCCTCGAGCTGCGCACGCCTCCGGGCACCAGCATTGAGGCCTTTTTTGAGGAAGGTCGCGGCCTGGTGGGTCCGCGGCTGTGGATTGATCTTCCCGGCGCTCCCTCCCGCAGCTGCAGCGTGCGCGGCAACGGCGCCATCCGTGAAGTGCGGGTGGGGCGCCCCAGCGACAACACCACCCGGCTTGTGGTGGAGTTCAGGCCCGGCACCAAACTGGATCCCGCCCAGCTGCGCCTGGTGGGCACCAGTGCTGATCGTTGGCAGATGGAGCTGGGTTCTGGTGTGAGCGGCCTTGACCCCTTCGGCGAGGGTGATCTCGATGCTCCGTCCACACCGAGCTGGCGGGCGCGTCCGCCGGCGGCTGTGGTTCCTTCAGGGCCGATGCCTTCGGTGGAGGGCCTGCCGAGCGTGCCGGTTGGTCGTTACAAGGTGGTGATCGATCCCGGCCACGGCGGCCCTGATCCCGGTGCTGTGGGGATCAATGGCCTGCGCGAAACCGATGTGGTGCTCGATGTGAGCCTGCAGGTGGCTCAGATCCTCCAAGCCAAAGGGGTGCAGGTGCTGCTCACCCGCACCTCGGAAGTGGATGTCGACCTGCCGCCGCGGGTGGCACTGGCCAACAACAGCAGGGCCGATCTGTTCCTGAGCATCCATGCCAATGCCCTGAGCATGTCTCGCCCGGATGTGAACGGCATCGAAACCTTCTATTTCCAGGACGGACCCTCCAGGCGGCTCGCGGAGGCTGTGCAGCTGCAGATGCTGCGGGTGTCGCCGGGTAGCCCGGATCGCGGCGCTCGCCCCGGCCGCTTCTTTGTGATCCGCCGCACCGTGATGCCGGCGGCGTTGGCCGAGATGGGTTTTGTGACCGGACAGCTCGATTCACCCCGCCTGGCTGATCCCGCCTTCCGCCGTCGCATCGCGGTGGCGATCGCCACGGGCCTGCTCAATTACCTGGTCGCTAATCCATGAGCGGCGCTCCCATCGGCATCTTTGATTCCGGCGTGGGGGGCTTGAGTGTCTGGCGGCAGGTGGTGCATCACCTGCCGGATGAATCGGTGATCTATCTGGCTGATCAGGCCCATGTGCCCTACGGCCAGCGTTCAGCCCAGGAGATCCGGGCTTACTGCAGCGAGATCGCGGCTGAGCTGATGGCCATGGGTTGCAAGGCGATCGTGGTTGCTTGCAACACGGCCTCCGCCGTGGCCCTTGAGCACCTGCGGCAGGCCTTTCCGCAGCTGCCGATCGTTGGGCTTGAGCCTGCGGTGAAGCCGGCTGTGGAGCTCACCCGCTCCGGTGTGGTGGGGGTGATGGCGACGCCCGCCACCTTTCAGGGGGAGCTCTACCGCGCCACGGTGGGCCGTTGGGCCGGCGATGTGAAGGTGGTGGAGCAGGTGTGCATCGGCCTGGCGGATCTGGTGGAGATGGGGGAGCTTGAGGGTGAGCGCTGCGATGCGCTGCTGCGGAGCTTTCTCAACCCAATGCTGGCGGCCGGTGCCGACACAATCGTGCTCGGCTGCACCCACTACCCGTTTGTGATCGAGGCGATTCGCAGGCTGGTGGGGCCTGGCCTTGCGGTGCTGGATCCTGCCCCGGCTGTGGCGCGCCATCTGGGGGAACGGCTCGCAGCTGCGAGCTTGCTATGCAGCGGCTCTTGCCGCAGTGAGCACCAGTTCTTCACCAGCGCCGATCCTCAGGCTTTTGATCACGCCGTGGCCCGGCTGGTGGGGGCGCGCTGCCTGAGCCAGCCCCTCACCTGGCGCGAGGGAGAGCTCCTTCGCGGCTGAGCCAGCGCCAGCCATGGTGCGCCTTCTAGGATCGGCGAACCGCAGGGGGTCATGGCCACGGTTGCAGAGCTGCTCCAGCCCGTCGAGGCCGACCTCGAGGCTCTGCTGAGCGATCTGCGCAGCCTGATTGGAGCGGGGCACCCGATCCTTCAGGCCGCTGCTGAGCACCTCTTCAGTGCAGGGGGCAAGCGGCTGCGCCCCGGCATCGTGCTGCTCGTCTCCCGGGCGCTGAGCGTTGATGGCGAACTCACGGCGCGCCATCGGCGCCTCGCCGAGATCACCGAGATGATCCACACGGCCTCCCTCGTCCATGACGACGTGGTGGATGAGGCCAGCACCCGCCGTGGTGTCGATACCGTTCACAGCCGCTTCAACCACCGCGTCGCGGTGCTGGCCGGCGATTTTCTCTTTGCCCAGGCCAGTTGGCACCTGGCCAACCTCGATGATCTCGAGGTGGTCAAGCTTCTCTCGCGCGTGATCATGGATCTCGCCGATGGCGAGGTGAAGCAGGGCCTGTTCCGCTACGACACAGGCCAGAGCTTCGAGACCTACCTCGAGAAGAGCTACTGCAAAACCGCCTCGCTGATCGCCAACAGCGCGCGCGCCGCTGGTGTGCTCAGTGGCTTGCCGGCCCATCAGCTCGATGAGCTCTACCGCTTTGGCCGCCAGCTTGGCCTTGCGTTCCAGGTGGTCGACGACATCCTCGATTTCACCGGCAACGACCAGCAACTCGGCAAACCCGCGGCCAGTGACCTGGCCAGTGGCTATCTCACGGCTCCAGCCCTCTACGCCCTCGAAGAGCATCCGGCGCTGGCGGGTTTGATTGAGCGCGAGTTCAGTGAAGAGGGCGATCTGGATCAGGCGCTTGAGCTGGTGCGCAACAGCCAGGCCATCCAACGAGCCCGTGTTTTGGCCGAAGGCTTCGCCAATGAAGCGCGTGAAGCCATCAGCTGGTTGCCGCCTTCCGAGTGCCGTAGTGCCCTGCTCGCTCTGCCTGAGTTCGTGCTGAGCCGGCTCTACTGAAGCTCGCCCACGATCTCCTCAAGGCTGCTCAGAAAGCGCTCGGTCTCGGGATAGAGCTCTTGCCGTTGTTCGCTGCTGAGGTGATCGGGCGGCAGCACATGCACGCGGCATCCTGCGGCGCGGGCGGCTTGCACGCCGGCGGGTGAATCTTCGAAGGCCCAGCACTGGCGGGGATCCACGCCGAGGCGCTCCGCCGCCAGCAAAAACACATCCGGCGCCGGCTTGCCGCGTCTGAGCAGCGGATCATCGCCGTGCACTCGCACACGGATGGCAGAGAGCCAGGGGTGGGGCGATGCCTTGAGCGCCACCGCAGCCTTCGAGCTGCTGGTGGCCAGGGCCATGGGGATCCCCAGGGCCTGGCAGTGCTCCACCAGCTCCGCTGCCCCCGGCATCGGTGCCGCATGGATCAGCAGCGCTTCAGCGATGGGCTGGCGCACCGCCAGCAGGGTTTCGCGGTTCGGCGCGGCCGAGGCACCACCGTTGCTGATCCACTGCAGCACTTGATCGGCACAGTCGTGGCGGCGTCGCCCCCGCAGCGCCAACAGTTCGTGGGCCGCCAGGGGTCTGCCGAAGTGGCTGGAGGCCTGTTGCCAGGCCTCCGCGTGCAGCGGTTCAGTGTCGAGCAGCAACCCGTCGAGATCGAACAGGCAGGCGGCGGGTCGGACCATGCCCCCATCCTGAATCAGCGCCGGATGCTGCGGCAGCTATTACAGGCCTGCTGCCCAGCGGGCCAGGAGGGTTGTGTGCTCGCTTGAATGGGCGCGCCTGCCGTTGCCCGCATGTCCGAGGCCCAGACCAGCCCCGCCACCAGCACAACGATTGAATCGGTGCTGCAGGAGCAGCGGGTGTTTGAGCCGCCGGCCGCCCTGGCTGCAGGCGCGGCGATTGGTTCGCTGGAGGCCTATCGATTGCTGGCAGCCCAGGCCCAGGAGGATTCGGATCACTTCTGGGGTGAGGCCGCCCGGCGCGAACTGCACTGGTTCGAGCCCTTTCACACGGTGCTCGATTGGAGCAACCCGCCCTTCGCCCGCTGGTTCGAAGGCGGCACCACCAATCTCAGCTTCAACTGCCTCGATCGCCATCTCGATGGCTCCCGCGCCGACAAGACAGCCCTGATCTGGGAGGGTGAACCCGGCGACACCCGCAGCTTCACCTACCGCCAGCTGCATGCCGAGGTGTGCAAGGCGGCCAATGCGCTCAAGGCGCTCGGCATCGGTAAGGGTGATCTGGTGGCGCTCTACATGCCGATGGTGCCGGAGGCGGCGATCGCCATGCTGGCCTGCGCCCGCATCGGCGCCCCCCATTCGGTGGTGTTTGGTGGTTTCTCGGCGGATGCCCTGCGCGATCGCCTGATCGATGGCGAGGCCAAGGCGGTGATCACCGCCGATGGCGGCTTCCGCAAAGACAAACCGGTGCCGCTCAAGCCCGCGGTGGACGAGGCCCTCTCCGCCAATGGGGGAGCCCCGAGCGTGGAGCACGTGCTGGTGGTGAAGCGGATCGAGAGCGACTGCGCCATGCAGAGCGGCCGCGACCACTGGTGGCACGAGCTGGTGGATGCCCAGAGCGCCGAGTGCCCGGCCGAGCCGATGGCCAGTGAAGACCGCCTGTTTGTGCTTTACACCTCAGGCTCCACCGGTAAGCCCAAGGGGGTGGTGCACACCACCGCCGGTTACAACCTCTGGGCCCATCTCACCTTCCAGTGGATTTTCGATCTCAAGGAGAACGACATCCACTGGTGCACCGCCGATGTGGGCTGGATCACCGGCCACAGCTACATCGTCTACGGGCCGTTGTCGAACGGAGCCACCACGGTGATGTACGAGGGCGCGCCTCGGCCCGGCAAGCCCGGCGCCTTCTGGGAGGTGATCCAGAAGCACCGGTGCACGATCTTCTACACAGCCCCCACCGCGATCCGCGCTTTCATGAAGAGCGGCCGTGAGGTGCCGGATCAATACGACATGAGCTCGTTGCGGATCCTCGGCACTGTGGGTGAGCCGATCAACCCCGAGGCCTGGATCTGGTATCGCGATGTGATTGGCGGCAACCGCTGCCCGATCGTGGATACCTGGTGGCAGACCGAAACCGGTGGCGTGATGATCAGCCCCCTGCCCGGTGCCACACCCACCAAACCAGGCTCCGCCACCCTGCCGCTGCCCGGCATCCAGGCCGACATCGTTGACCACGACGGCAACTCCCAGCCCGCCGATCAAGGCGGCTACCTCGCCATCCGCCGGCCCTGGCCCGGAATGATGCGCACCGTGCACGGCGATCCGGAGCGCTTCCGCAAGAGCTACTGGGAAGAGATTCGCCCCGCGGATGGCTCATGGCTCTATTTCGCCGGCGATGGCGCCCGCCGCGACAGCGATGGCTACTTCTGGGTGATGGGCCGGGTCGATGACGTGATCAACGTGAGCGGTCACCGCCTCGGCACGATGGAGATCGAGAGCGCTCTGGTGAGCCACCCAGCCGTGGCGGAAGCGGCGGTGGTGGGCCGGCCTGATGAGCTCAAGGGCGAAGGCATCGTGGCTTTCGTGACCCTGGAGGCGGGCCGCAGCGGCGATGACGCCCTGATCGCCGAACTGCGCGGCCATGTGGGCAAGGAGATCGGGCCGATTGCGCGCCCGGATGTGATCAAGTTCAGCGATGCCCTGCCCAAGACCCGCAGCGGCAAAATCATGCGCCGCATCCTGCGCTCCTTGGCCGCTGGCCAGGAGGTGAGTGGCGACACCTCCACCCTGGAGGATCGCTCGGTGCTGGATGCGTTGCGCGTCTGATCAGGCGGGCTGCGCTGCGGCTGGGCTCCACCAGCGGCAGATCGTCTCCGCCAGGGCGTCGATCTGCCGCTGACGGCTCGGGTCGTCAGCCCAGGCGCCCAGCAGGTTCTGGCGCAGGCCGGCACTGGCGGGGGTGAGGTGATCGCCCGGTAGCTCGAGCAGCTGGGTTTGATCGTGCGGGCGCGCTTGCAGCACCGCCTGCAGGCGCTGGCTCTGGTCGATGCTGTCGCGGTTGAAGCGCACCAGCAGGTTGCGGGGCTGGCGGTAGTTGGCTCCCACCAGCCGCAGGGTTTCGCTGGGGGAGGGGCTGAATTCGCTCTGAATCCCCAGCCGCGGGCCCAGCTCCGCCAGCAGCGGCACGCTGCGCTCGGCGGAGAAGTTGTTGAAGCTCAGGGCCGACAGGCCGCTGCAGCCGCGGCCGTTGTCGGGTGCCAACAGGTGCAGCTTGCAGCCCAGGCTGTGGCCGAGCCTCAGAGCGGGCAGCCGCTCCGGGCGCGCCGCGCGGAACAGTTTCCAGGCTTCATTGGCCTGGGCCTGGTGATCAAAGCCCGGCACATAACTCCAGGCCTGGATGGCAAGGCCCTGACGAGCCAGCGCTTCCAGCAGGCGGCGATAGCTCAGCTGCGGCGTGGCCGCCAGATAGCTACCCCCGATGAACTGGATCAGGCCCCGGGCTGCCGGCGGCTCCAGCAGCCAGAGACTGCCCCGCTGGCGCCAGCTCATCGTTGCTGGAGGGCTTTGAGCGCCTCGATCGCTTCGCGGCGATGGGCTGGGCCGTCGAGCAGGTTGTTGAACACATGGCGGATCACGCCGTTTGCGTCGATCACATAGGTGACCCGGCCGGGCAGCAGCCCCAGCACGCTCGGCACCCCGAAGGCCTTGCGCAGCTGGTTGCCCTTGTCCACCAGCAGGGGATAGGGCAGGTTGTGGCGCTGGGCAAAACGCTGGTGGCTGGCGGCGTCATCACCGCTCACGCCCCACACCTCGGCGCCCATGGCCTGCAGATCGGCGTAGCTGTCGCGGAAGGCGCAGGCCTCCATCGTGCAGCCGGGGGTGTCGTCTTTGGGATAAAAGAACAGCACGAGGGCCTTGCCTTCGAGTTGATCGCTCCGGCGCTCTGTGCCGCTCTGGTCGGCGAGAGCAATCAGGGGCGCGCGGTCGCCGATGTTCAGGGCTGAGGCCAAGACAGGTGGTGGATGCTGGCGAAACCCTAGGTAGGGCCTGGCGCGGCCTGGGATCATGAAGCCAACGCGCAGCGCCCGATGGCCACGGCAGAACCTCCACAACCCTGGGAGCAGGTGGACCTGCTGAGCCTGATGGCCGCACCGGCGCCTGAAACGCCCGCGGGTTCTCAATCCGCTGAACCGGTTGTTGCAGTGCCTGCCTCTGAACCCGAACCAGTACCCGATCCCGAACCAGTGCCCGCTGCAGCACCTCACCCCACCGCAGCACTGGGCCAACCGCTGCCGCAGCGCCTGCTGATTCTGGATACCGAAACCACCGGCCTCGATCCGCAGCGGGATCGCTGCATCGAGCTGGGCGCGGTGTTGTTCGATCTGCCGCGGCGCTCGGTGCTCAGCCAGCTGTCGCTGCTGTTGCCCTGTGATCAGAACGCGGCTCAGGCGGTGAACGGCATCGACCCCGTGATCACCCAGCAACCTCAGCCCTGGCAGCAGGGCTTGCAGTGGTTTGAAGCCCTGCTGGCCAGCGCTGATCTGGTTGTGGCCCACAACGCCGCCTTCGATCGCCAGTGGTTTGGCATTGCGCCTCTGCCTTCGATTCACAAGCCTTGGCTGTGCACGATGGACGACATCCGCTGGCCGGCGGAGCGCAACCTGCGTGCCAACCCTTCGGTGCGGGATCTGGCTCTGGCCTACAGCGTTCCTGTGTGGGCGGCCCACCGGGCCCTCACCGATTGCATCTATCTGGCTCAGGTGTTTGAGCGATGCGATCACCTCGAGCAGCTTGTGCAGCAGGGCCTTGAGCCGCGCCGTCTCTATCGGGCCCGCCTTTCCTATGAGGAGCGCCACCGGGCCCGTGAAGCGGGCTTCCGCTGGAATGAACCTGTGAGCGGAGCTTGGAGCCGCCGCTTGTCGGAGCGGGAGGCTGCGCTTCTCCCCTTCCCCGTGGTTCCCGTGGATGGTGAGCAGCAGCGCCGCTCCGCTTGAGCGGCCCGCTGGTTTTGCTTCATCTATGGGAAGGGGAAGCGTTGCTTTGGTCCACCGGCTGAATTCAGAGCCATGGTGTGGATGAAGCTTCGAGGTTGCTTGCGATGGCTGTTTCCGCTCGCGGGCACCCACGCCATCCGCCCCACGTGCATCAGCTGGTGCAGCGCTGGCAGGACACGCGCACCTGGGCTCGGTTGATCCGTGAAGCCGAGGCGCTGTGGCACGTGGATGTGCGCGATTTGCGCCGCCTCGGGGCCCTGGAGCTCTCCCAATTGCTGGAAGAGGTGCCACCCCCTCTGCGCCCGCGGGTGAATCGCTGGTTGGCCTGCTACCGGGTGCATACGCGGCTGCAGTGAGGCCGTCAACCGGGTTCGTTCGTACGGCCCGCACACCCGCGAGCTGGGCATAAAAAAACCACCCCTGGGGGTGTTGAAGAGCCGGTTTGAATCGGAGCGGCGGGATTTGAACCCACGCCCCCCCACTGACCCAAAGTGCAGCAGTGTCGCTGAAAAGCCAAAAGGAGCAAGGGTTTGTGAGCTTGGCTTAAGGAGACTCTGGAAAACCCAGGCCTGCCGCGCGACAATGGAGCCGTGATCGCAGGCCAGGACTGAGGTGATGGGCGCCAAGCAGCTCGGCTTCTCGGATTACGAGCTGACCACCGCCAAGAAGCAGACCAAGCGTGAGAAGTTCCTCGCTGAGATGGAGGAGGTCGTGCCCTGGGCGGCGTTGATCGCCTTGATCGAACCGCATTACCCCAAAGCGAGCAAGAAAGGTGGCCGGCCTCCATATCCATTGGCCACCATGCTCAGGATTCACCTGCTGCAGCAGTGGTAATCGCTCAGCGATCCAGCCATGGAGGAGGCCCTGATTGAGGTGCCCACCATGCGCCGGTTTGCCGGCATCGCCTTGATCAGCGATCGGATCCCGGATGAGACCACGATCCTGACCTTCCGCCATCTGCTGGAGAAGCACGATCTGGGCGAGCAGATCTTTGAGACCGTCAAGGCTCACCTGAGCGAACGTGGGATGACGATGCGGCAGGGCACGATCATCGATGCCACTTTGATTGCTGCTCCCAGCTCCACCAAGAACAAAGAGGGGAAGCGCGATCTGGAGATGCACCAGACCAAGAAGGGCAACCAGTGGTATTTCGGGATGAAGGTCCACGCAGGCGTGGACAAGGACTCAGGCCTGATCCACTCGGTCGTCGTCACGGCTGCCAACGTGCACGACCTCACGCCAGCTGCCGATCTGTTGCACGGTGATGAGGAAGTCGTCTACGGCGACGCTGGTTACCAAGGCATCGCCAAAAGGCCCGAGATGGACGGCACGAAAGCTGAATTCAGAGTGGCGATGCGACCTGGGAAGCGGCGAGTGCTACCCGATACGCCAGAAGGGAAGCTGCAAGATCTGATCGAGACTGCCAAAGCTCACATCCGCTCCAAGGTTGAGCATCCGTTTCGGGTGATCAAGCAGCAGTTCGGCTTCCAAAAGACCCGGCTGCGTGGCCTGGCCAAGAACCGCTGCAAGATCCATGTATTGACAGCCCTCACCAATTTGTATCTCGCTCGTGGTCATCTACTGACTGAAGCATGAACACAGACATGGTGTGCCTTGTTGGCTCGAATGGCAGACCAATAAGGGATGGCAAAAGCTCTTAATCACCAGCTCTGGGCCTGATTCCGGTCTCAATGGAACACAAAAACCAGATCAGTTCGGTTTTGCCGGCCCCACATAGATCAAACCGGCGTTGCCCAGAGATTCCTTAATGGTGTTTGGCTTAAGTCTGGCTTAGTAGCCTGGTTCATACGCGGTTTGCGCATGGCCAGCCGAAGGAAGGCTTCGTACCCCAATACCTGGGATGGCGTCGAGCAGGCGGCTAAGGATGCGGGGGCGAAGCATGTGTCGCTGGTGGCGGCGCAGTGGGCTCTCGAGAGTGGGTTTGGGAAACCACATCACGAGGGTTTGGGAGCACTAGGTCGCAGGTTCGAATTCTGTCGCCCCGATTGACATATCAGGGTTTCGGCTCCTCCCCTAGTTGGACAGGGGTTGGACAGAGACCCGATGAAATAGGCCGATCCTGGGAGCGCGACGCCAGCAACAGGCCCAGCCGGGGCGCCCGGTCGATCCTCGAGGCCACGATCTGCGCGCTGAAACCGCTGGATCTCACGGGCGCCCAGGGCCTATTAGAAGTCATTCTGAGGAGCTCGCTGCCGTCGCGGGCTCTTGCCACCCCAGCAGCCTGAGCAACCCCTTGATGTCATGAGCCAGGGCTGCGTTGCACTCGGTGATCGAACCGATCCCATCGAGCCGTAGGGCATTGATGGCCAGGCTGCGGAGAGTGGCCAGGATT
>NZ_JACVZV010000038.1 GCF_014654725.1 Vulcanococcus sp. Clear-D1
CGACTGAGACCCGTTCTGTCGCAGCGGGTCTCGCACTTGTGTCGGTCAGCCAGGTTGGGAACTCTTCCGGCACTGCCGATGGGTCGTCCACCATCTGGCAGAAGATCACTGCTCGTGCTGCCGCCAGTGGCCGCCTGGCCCACCACAAATGCAAGGTGCTCGGGTGCCCATGGCGAATGCTCTTCTCCCGTGCCGATGCCGCATTGATCGCTTCCAGCGGGATGGCGACCTCGATCAGCTTCTTGCGGCGTTTGACGGGGTAGTCGCTCATGGGATGGTCCAGGGATTGATCAGCTGCAGGCCGAGATCGGCGAAATCAGGGGTATTGCGGGTGGCCAGCGGTGCTGCGTGGGCCAGGGCGATGGCGGCGATCACGGCATCGGCGGTGGCGATCGGCCGGGCCAGTCGTTCGCGGTGGCTTACCAGCTCGCCATACCAATGGGCGGCCTCGCTGGTGAAGGCCCACACCCGGCCTGCAAACAGTTCGGCCGCCAGTGCATCCCAGCTCTCGCGCAGCGCCTGCTTGCGGCGTCCATCCGGCAGGCGCGCCAGGCCATGCAGGATCTCCGCTTCGTTCATGGCGGTGATCGCTGCGCCCTCGGGATCGAGGCTGTTGGCCCAGGCCAGTACCTGTTGATCCGGCTGCGGACGCATCAGCTCGGAGATCACGTTGGTGTCGAGAACGATCACCGGCATCGCCTTGGCTCTCAGCGTGGCTCGAACTCAGCTGCTGCGGGGCTTGAGCTGCGTTCCGGCAGATCGAGCTCCAGGCCACCCAGTTCAGCGAAATGGGCATGGATGCGGCTGCCCAGGCGCTCCACCTGAACCTCAGCCTGGCTGGATTCGATCGCTGTTCGCAGGATGGTGCGCGCTTCCTCTTCCATGGATCGGCCATGGCGGGCGGCCTGCACGCGCAGCTGCGCCTTGGTGCGCTCGTCGAGATTGCGGATGGTGAGGGTGGCCATCGGAGTTGCCTGCCTGCAATGCCAGCAATGCAGTCAACGCTAGCCCTTGCGGGCCTGGCTGATCTGCCTAAGGTTTTGGTGTGGTCTGTTTGGGAGAGCCATGCCCGTTGAGCTGCCCCTCGCCCAGATGACGCACGACGAAAAACTCCAGGCCATGGAACTGCTCTGGGCGGAGCTGTCCAAGACGCCAGAACAGTTGACCTCTCCTGCTTGGCACCGCGACGTGCTCCGCAGTCGACGCGGGCAGGTGCAGCAGGGCCAGGCCAGGTTCCAGAGCTGGGGCACGGCCATGGATGAACTGAGGGCTGAGCTGCGTGGACATCAGGCTCCTTGAGGGCGCCAAGGAAGACCTCCGCAATGGCTGGCTGTTCTATGAACGCCAGGCTCCAGGCCTGGGCGATCGCTTTCTGGATGCCGTCGAGGCTGATGTTCGTCTTCTTCCCACCTACGCCGGGATCCACCTGGAGGTGGATGGCTTCCACCGGATGCTGATTAAACGGTTTCCATTCGCCCTCTACTACCTGATCGAGGCGGCCACGATCGACATCTACGCGATCCTTGATTGCCGCCGCGATCCCAGTTGGACTGCGCAGCGGCTGACTGACTCGCGCGCCTAGACAACGCTTCATCAATGCGGTGCCCTCCCTGCGGCGAGCAGCTGCTGCAGGTTCTTGGTGATCTGCGTGTCGCCAAAGCCCGGCAGCCCCCAGTCCACCCCGCTCACGTACACCGGTGCAGCGGCCTGATCACCAGCCACGCTCACCAGGGCGAGCCGGAAGCGGTGCGGGGCGTTGCGGCCGGTGTTCACCTCATTGATCGTGAGCGTCACCGTGTCGGCCCCATCGGCGCGGCCCTTCACCTCAATGAAGAAGAGGTTGCCGTCGGCATCGATTGATTCGATGTCGTAGCCCCGGCCTCGCTCGGCGCTCACATCTTTGGGCATGCGGCCCAGGGCTTTCTCGGCGTCGAACACGGCGTTCATCGCCAGTAGTTCCACCCGTTTGCGCGCCGCTGCATCCACGCCCTGCGGATCGCTCTTCCCCTGCTGCGCCAAGAGCCAGCCCGCCGGGATCACCAGGGAGCCGCCTTTGAGGTTGGGCACCTTGGCGGTGATCTGCGCTTCCGCCTGGAGTTGGGCCAGCCGTTTTTCGAGCCGGCTGGTGAGCACCTCGGCGCGGTCTTTGGCCACCTTGGCCGGTAGCCGCACCTGTTTGCCCGCCTGTTCCTGCAGCTTCAGTTCTTCGTAGCGGCGGCTCCAGTGGTTGATCTCCCGCTGCATGCGCGCCTTGATCTCCCGCTCGGCCTTGGCGATCCGCTCCAGACGTTCCGCCGACACTTCTTCCAGATGCCTGGGCACCAGCGTGGTCATTGCGTGTTGGAGCACCAGCGCATCCCAGTCCTGCGACAGCCAGCTCTCCTGCAGCAACGGCGCCACCAGCTCCTGCTCGCCATCGCGCAGAGGGCGGTAGTCGAGGTATGGAGCCGAACCTGCAGGGCTCACCACACCCGAGCGGCTGATCTCCAGGAACTGCAGACGATTCGAGATCAGTTGCTGTTGGCCGGCGCGGGTCTTGCGCCCGTCTGCAGGCCATGCTCCAGGCAGAACAGCAGGCGCGGTTCGCTGCCCAGATCGCGCTCATCGATGAGCACTGCTCCCTGGCCGAGCACCGAGCCATCGCGCTCCAACACCAGCGAGATGCAGGCCTCCAGCAGGGGGTGGCCCGGACTCACCAATTCAGCACGTGGACTGTCGGCCACGTGCTCCTTTTCAAAGCAGATCCGCTCGTAGCGGCCCTGCACGGGCACCCCCACCCCGATCTGTTGGTTCCGGTCGAGGAGCAGTGGCGGCACGTAGGTGATCTCGTAGCGCCCTTTCTCCCGGGGATTCACCTTGCCGCCCAAGCGCCGGAAGGCCTCAATGAAGAAGTCGTGCACGTAGTGCGGGTGGATGCGGCGCGCCATGGCCCGCTCCATCTGCTGCCGCAACTGCTCCACCGTGGCGGCATCCATGCCCTGGCGCACCAAGGCCCGCTGCGCCAGCAGATCCTCCAGGTGGCGCTGATCCACGGCCCCCTCGATCTCCAGCTCCAGCTGGGCTTTCACATCGGGGCGCTCGTTGTAGCGGACGGCATCCATCAACAACTCCCGCAGCGAACGGCCCGAGAACAGTTGGCCGAGCACGTCGAACACCTTGTCGCCTAAGGCTTCACGGGCAGCTTCGAGCTTGCGCAGCAGCTGGATGTAGACGTCGCCCTCGCGGGTGTCTTTAGCCAGGAGGTTCCACAGATGGCACACCTCCTTCTGGCCGATCCGGTGGATGCGGCCAAAGCGCTGCTCCAGCCGGTTGGGGTTCCAGGGCAGGTCGTAATTCACCATCAGGTGTGCCCGCTGCAGGTTCACGCCCTCCCCAGCGGCGTCGTTCGCCAGGAGCACCACCACCTCGGGGTCGTTCATGAAGGCGTGCACGATCTGGCGGCGCCGATCGCGCGCCACACCGCCATGGATCTCCACCACCGCCTCCGGCCGGCCCAGCCGGTCGCGGATCTTGGCGGCCAGATCCATCAGCGTGTCTTTGAACTCGGTGAACAGCACCAACTTGCGCCGCGCTCCATTGGCCTGCTTCATCAGCGGGTCATCGAGGATCCGATCGAGCTCCTGCCATTTGGCATCGGTGCGCTGATCCACCACCTTCTTGCTCAGCTGCTCCAACTCCTTGAGCGTTTGGATCTCGAACTCCAGTTCCGCCAGGGTCTGGGCTGAGGTGGCGTTATCGGTGAAGGCGTCTTCTGTGTTTTCGATCTCGCCGGCGGTGTCTTCTTCGTAGAGGTCGTCGATGTCGTCGTCGCTGAGCCCGCCGGGTTGAAACTTGGCGTCCAGCCCCAGGCGCGCTTCGGCCCCGCGCCCCTCCAGCAACAACCGCTCTTCCTTGAGCCGGCTCTCCAGGCGTTCGCGCCGGCGTTCCAGCGAGCGATGGATCGCAAACGGACTGCTCGCCAGACGCCGCTGCAGGGTCATCAAGGCAAAGCCCACATTCACCCGCTTCTTGCCGCCGCCTTGTTCGTTGGCATTGCGGTCGGCGCGGTTCATCTCCTCGCGCACGTATTCGGTGACCCGCTCATAGAGCACCTTCTCCGCATCGGAGAGCTCGTATTCGGCGGTGTAACTCTTGCGCTCTGGGAATAGCTTCGTGCCCGCGAAGGTGTAGAGGTCTTCCTTCACCAGGCGGCGCATCAGGTCGGTGGGATCGCTGCGGTGCACCGCATCGCGCTGGTGGCCGGCAAAGCGGTCTTCATCCAGCAAGGCCATGAACAGCTGGAAGTCCTCCTCCTTGCCGTTGTGCGGCGTGGCCGTCATCAACAGCAGGTTGCGGGCGTGGTTCCCCACCCGCTGGCCCATGTCGTAGCGCTTGGTGCGTTTCACCTCACTGCCGAAGTAGTGGGCGCTCATGCGGTGGGATTCGTCGCACACCACCAGGTCCCACTCCGGCGCCTGCTCCAGGCGCGTCTGCAGCTCCTCATCGCGCGAGAGCATGTCCATCCGGGCGATCAGCAGCGGCCGCTGCTCAAACGGGTTGCCCAGCCCCGTGGCGTTGATCAGGTCGCGGGTGAGCAGCTCGAACTGCAGCTCGAATTTCTCCTTGAGCTCGTCTTGCCACTGCTCAGTGAGCGAACCCGGCGCCACGATCAAGCAGCGCTCCATCTCACCCCGGATCAGCAGTTCCTTGATCAGGAGGCCGGCCATGATCGTTTTGCCGGCGCCGGGGTCATCCGCCAGCAGGAAGCGCATCGGCTGCCTGGGGAGCATGTGCTCGTAGACCGCGCTGATCTGGTGGGGCAGCGGATCAATCGTGCTGCTACTCACCGCCACATAGGGGTCGAACAGGTAGGCCAGACGGATGCGCTCGGCCTCGCTCACCAGACGGAACAGGTCACCGTTGCCGGCAAAGCTCCACTTGCGGCCCCCGCCCGCCAGCTCCAGATCCGCTTCGTTGGAGCGAAACACGAGCTGCTCGCCCAGGGCACCGTCCTGGCCGCGATACACCACCTTGCAGGCCATGTCGCCGAGCATCTCGGCGCTCACGATCCGCACCGCCTCACGGCCCATCAGGCCCTGCACCAGCGCGTCGGGTTTGAGGTCTTCCAGGCGGGCGGTCATGACTGCAGCGGCCTCCACGGGGACACCTGCGGGGCCTGGCCCCAGCTAGGTCCTGCAGCGGTCAACCACTCCCTGCGCATCACAGCCAGCGCCGTTCCACCAGTGTGGTTCACCCTGCCGCATCCGTCAGCGATGACGCCGCCCTGACTACAGCAATCAGTTCGCGTTTTCATGCGGATCCTGCATGGTTTCGCTGGCCTTGATGCGTGTGCGCAGTCGGCGGACAAGTTGCTGCACTGCGTTATGGCTTCCGCTGGCCTCAGGCAGGAGCAGCCAGAGCTGTTCGATCAGGGGTGGCTGCTCCTGCAACGGCACCAAGCCGTGGTCGTTCAGCCAGGTCTCCCCCACCAGGGCCGGGATCACCGGCAGGGCCAGCCGCCGGTCCGTTGCGCGTTTCAGCCAAGCCGCCGTGTTCTGACAAGCGGCCGGTTGTTTCTCGATGGCGAAGCCCGCCCACTCGAGCGTCTGGTGCAGGAGCGGAGCAGCCGCACAGCTCGGCAGCAACACTCGGCGCGTCAGTGGCGTGATCGCGATCAGCTGCAACGCCAACACACCCAGCGGCTTGGCCTTGATTCCCACCCAGCGCGGTGCCTGGCCGGAGAGCACTGGCTGATCGAAGCCATAGGAGCTCACGATGGCGCCATCCAGCAGACCGTGGCGGATCAGGTCCACCCACTGCTCAGCGCTGCGGAAGCGCGTCGGCACCTGTTGCACCGTTGGCAGAGTGCTGATCAGGGGGTGATGGAGCAGGTCGCAACCGATCCGCACCACGTCATCCATCAAGCGGTGCGCCCGGTACGCCAGCCGCAGATGTTGCAGGCAGTCGTTATGGCCATGGCGGCAAACCGGTTGCCCTTGTCTGGGCGTTAACCGCAACTCCCGCTGTATCAGCCGCAGGCTGCGGCAGACGGTGCTCTGGTGCATGGCCAGAGCTGCACCGGCCTTGGCCTGGGAGCCGGCCAGCTCAAGCAGGTCCAACACATGGAGATCCTGCAGCAAAGAAGGTGGGGCGTAGAGGCCTGGTGAGGTCAAGGTGGCGAAGGCCGGGCTGGATGCAGCGTCAGCGCTGCAGGGCTTGAACCAGCTGTTTTTCGTGCGAAAGAGTGGAGCGATCTCCTGCTTCCGCCGCATGGCGCCGCTGCGCTGCCACCTGCTGATCGGCCAGCCCGCCAGCGGCAAAACCACGCTGGCCAAGGCCCTGGCGCCCTTGCTGACAGGCCCGGGTGATCCCGCTGCCCTGGTGCTCTCCACCGATGTGATCCGCGCGGAAGTGTTTGGCGACGCCTCCGTGCAGGGCCCTTGGGTCGACATCCAGCAACGGCTGCACCAACGCATCCGTGAGGCGGTGGCAGCCCAGATCCCGGTGATCGTGGATGCCACCCACGCGCGGCGGGCCTGGCGGCTGGCGATCACCCAAGCCCTGGAGTTACCCGCGTCCTTGGAGTGGATCGGCTGGTGGCTCTACACCGATCTACCCACCTCACTGGCCTGGAACGCCAAGCGAGAGCGGCCGGTACCGGTGCCTGTGATTCAGGAGATGGCAGCCGCCCTGGCGGATCCGCACTTTGGGCCCTCCAGAGCCGAGGGCTTTGCTGCGATCTGCGCTGTGGTGCCAACGCACCACCAGGAGCTCACAGCGGTGCTCCAAGCGGAATTGGCGGGGCTGGAGCGGCGCATCCGCTCGGCCACGAATCGTGAACGCAAGCTGCAACGCCACGGTTATTCGCGGCTGCTGGATCTGGAGCGGTTGCTTTATCTGATCCGGCTGTTGAGCCGTTGGCCGGACCTCTCCGCCGCCGATCCAGCCAGCGCCGCGGAGCTGGAGGCGATCCTCTCCCCACTGCCTGAGGGTGATCTGGCAACGCGGGCGGCAGCGTTCCTGGGGCGGTTGCATGGCGAGTGCTACGCCGACGCGAACGCTTTGCGCGCTGATCTGGACTGGCTGGACGCCAATGGGTTCTGCAGCGCACGACCCACCGCAGCGCCGATTCAATTGGCGCCTGGTTCTCAGCTCTCCCACCGTCAGGCACCGGTGCATGGAGGGCTGCCTCCATTGGGGGATGGGCCGGTGTTCTTGCGGGTCATAACCCTGTTGCGTCACCTGTTGCAACAGCCGTTTGATCGCGCTCCCGAGCCCGGGGTGTCTCTGCATGAGCATCTGATTGCGGCGACTGCGGCCATCCCAGGCGGCTACCTGCCTGGTGAAACAGCAACCCTGCGCAAAGACCTGGAGAAGCTGCTCACCCCCTATGGCTTCCGGACGCGCAACGACAACGTGCGCCATGGCTACAGCCTGGGTACGGCCTTGCTCTCACCGCCACGACTGCTGGAGTTGCACAACGTGGTGCGTCAGGCGGCGGGGCGTTTGGCGGATCCATCGGCTCAAGATCTGCTGAGGGAGCTCGATCAGCGGCTCGATTGGGCAGGCATCGATCGGGATGATGTGACGCCGGTGCGCAGCTATGCGCGTCATGCCCTGGTTGATAGCGCCCTGGTGCGCCGCGACTCTCTCGCTGTACCTCAGCAGGCCGAACAGATCGAGACCGCCATCGTTGAGCATCGCCGCGTGCAGTTGCAGCGATTTGACGGGATGGGCTCCTTTGCCGATAGCCCGCAAGGTGAGCTGCGGGTGTGGCCGCTGCAGCTGATCTTCCACAACGTGGGCTGGTACCTGCTGTTTGAGGAGGACCACATCGGCGAGGAGCAGGGCCTTATCCGCAGCGAACGGCTCGATCGCCTGAGGATGAGCGCTCAGGGGAGTCGTGGTGATCTGCGCCGCAGCGCTGAGCAGCACCGGGAAGCATTGCAACGACTGGAGGACTTGTTGCGGCTCAGTGGTGGGATCTATTTCGGCGACAGCCTGGAGCAACAACTGGCCTTGATCACGGGATCACCCCAGCGCCGCCAGGCCGCACTGGTCACGTTGAGGTTCTGCTGCGCGCCCTGGGCGTTCGCGTTTATCCGCGAAGGGTTGCAGCGCTATCCGATCGAGCACACCCGCTTTTCCAAGCCATTACCGACAGACACGTGGTGGCATCACCCCAATGCGCCGCATGTTTTGGAGCCTGGGCCATCCGAGGCCATGCATCCCTATCCGGTGGAGCTGGACTTGCCGCCTTGGACGGTGAGCCAGGACGTGGACCTCCGCAACTGGTTGTTTGCCTTTGGCGGTGGGATTCGCATTGAGCAGCCCGATGCCCTGCGGCAGGAGCTTCTGGCTCGCTGTCAGGCGGCCATCGCAGCAAACCAAACCCCAGGATCCACACCACTGCCGCCGGTTACAACCAGTCAGGCAGCTGTGATGGCGGGACGCCTTTCAACGAAGCGCCGACAGCGCGATTGAGGTTTTCAAACGGATACGCTCAATCCACGGCCCGTAGCCTGGCTTTCTCGGATGGCACCATGGCTGGGTATTTGTTGGCCCAGATCTGGACCGCTGGATTGGCTGTCAAATAAGCATTCCAGCTGCAGTCATAGGGCTTAAGCACGCGGGCACAATCCAAAGCCGCGATCCGTGCCTTCTCGCTGGCTTCTGCTTTGATCTGCTCGAGACGTGCCTGCAGATCCTTGTTGACTTCGCCAACACTCAGGCCAGTCATCCCCATCATTTCCATCATGAACTGATTGGCTGGAACATTGTTCTTGAAGCCAATGGATGTGGACTGAATATTGCCGGTTTCGTCGACATAGCTGATCGTGTATTGGTAGTCATGTTTTTTGGCGGCAAAGCCAATCAGGCCAGGCAGGCCAAAGACCACAAGCCCGGCAACGCCCATACCGACATCTGTTTTGCTGCCTGATCCCCCCTGCGACCACGACAGCACCTGATCCTTCTGAATCACAACGCCAGGGGCTGAAATCTGGCCATTGGCCATGGTGACAGTGCATTCAGAGTTTCCTGAACACAGCGCCTGATACACCCCGGCCATACTGGGTGTGGCAGAGATGACTAGGGCGCTAGCGGCTATGGCCAGCCGGATGGATGGATAACGCATGGTTCAACATTGTGATCAATCTGCTCTATGACGCCGTTACTCGCAATGCGGTAGATCTCTCAGAAGTGATGCGAGATCCGCATCGTTGTGTCGCTTGATTGAGCGCTGTTTGTTCTGGCTACGCTCGGTGCAGCTTGGATCAACTGACTGTTAGCCATGCCAAGGTCCCGCAGGCACCAACGCAAGCATCGCGTGCAAGCGTTGCTATTGAGCTCTGCCTTGATTGTCGCAACTCTCGCTAGCAAAAGCGTTCTTGCTCAACAGCCCGTTCAACCCCTCCCGAAAGTGGGAGGGTGCCCGCTGGGCTACTACGCCTCCGGGAGCTACTGCGTGCCTTCCAGGAGCAGCAACACACATGGCGCACTTGAAAAGACAGGCGGCAGCTGTCCGCTAGGTTTTTACAGCTCTGGCGCTTACTGCGTGAGTAGTCCAAGCAACAACCGCGAAGCGATCCAGAAGCAGGGCAGCAGTTGTCCTCTGGGCTGGTACAGCTCGGGCAGTTACTGCGTGAAGAGCCGCTGATCAACAGCGGCTCCCTTCCACCCTCAGGAGATCACTCCTCCTCGTCCACACCGCCAGCGGGAAGGAGGCGCACCTGCTTGCGACCGAGCTTGATTTCAAACTCATCGCCGGGCTTGAGGTCGAGCATGGCGGTGTAGGCCTTGCCGATCAAGAGATTGCCGTTGCCCTGCACCGTGGCGGTGTAGCTGAGCTTGCGGCCACCTTTGCCACGACCCACGCCGTCGTTGCCGAGGCTCAGGCCTTTGGCCTCCAGCAGGGCTTCATAGAAGGCGGTGAAGTTGAGGCGCTCGCCGCCATCCTTTTTGGTGCTCACGTAGCCGCAGCTGCGAACCAGATCCGATTTGGAGACGTCGCCCAGCTCTTTCACTTTGGCGAGCAGGTCAGAACCCGTGAGCATGGTGTGGAAGGAGATTTATGCATGGATAGTAACGAATGCAGCGATGGTTCTGCATGTTCGGCCCGGTTTTTGGGCCACAAAAAAGGGAGGCCTCCTCAGACCTCCTTGGACAAGTAGTTGTCATCTTCTGCCTGGCTTGGTTGACACACCCCTCGTGGGGTTGATGCCATCAAAGGCTCAGCAGTAAGCGCTCCAGTCTGACAACCTGATAACGGTTGGCTTCTGTCGGGAGAGCGTTGTACATCGCCCAGCACTGGCGCAGCTGCGCTTCCAGTCCCAGGCGCACATGGTGATCGTTGTGTAGGGGGATGGCTGTCATGGCTGGGGTGTAGTTCATGGAACTCGGAGCAACTGCAGAAAGTGTTCCCCGCTGCCCTGATCAAGTCCCCGTGTTGATCTGAATCCACCAGCCGGTTCCGGCTCCCTCCACCATCCAGCGGCGACCCCAGTTGCGCTCGGAGTACCGCTGGGCAGCTCCGCTGCCAATGGACGTGTTCACGTAGCCGCCGTTCACCAGATCGGCTTCTCCGTTGGGGTCATGCATCAGGACCTGGCGCTTGGCTGGATCCCAGCCGATCACCAGGCTCCAGTGCCCGCCGCCTGTGGGCGTAGAGACAGGGCCTCTGTGTAACCAACCCACCGGGCAAGGGAGTCCCCGTTCGAGTTGCTCAATTAGGTGTTCGATGGAGCCATCCGTTCGGAAGCGTGCCTGCAGCCCAAGGGTTTGCAGCGCCTTCACCTGGGCGCTGGCATCGGTGGTGTCGCCATGGCGCTGCACCAACGCCAGGTATTGATCGTCCGGCTGGCCGGGGCCCTGGATGGCATCGGGTTTGAGGAAGGCAGCGGCCATGGCGCAGCTGGAGGAAAAGCACATGCGGCTGCCCTGGCTGGTGGCGCTGTCGTTTTGGCTGAGGTAAGGAACAGGAAGCTGGATGAGGCCAGAGGCGCTGGCTGGGTTGGCTTGAGCAGCAGTTGAGCGCGCTGCTGTCTCCTCGAGTCTTTGAGCGTGTTGCACTTCCGCAGCCCGGCGCCGCTTGAGCCCTTCCACCGGCCCGTTTGGCCCTTTGCACCAGCGCGGGAACTCCTGCGTGATCACCACGGCAGGAGATTCGCCTGCCAGGCAGCGGCGCCGCAGGGTTGAGCCTTCCATAGCCCCAGCCCCCACGTTGAAACAGAAGCTGATCAGGGCATCGCGCTGACGGGGCGAGAGCGTGACGCCGTTCAGGAGGCGATCCACAGCAGCTGCAGCCTCGGCCACGTCTTGCTTGAGCCAGGTCTCGGCCTGCTCCTGCGTGATCGTTAGCCCCGGCACCACCTCCGCGCCGGTGTGGCCGTAGCCGATGCTCCAGGGAGCACCGCCACTGGCGGGGTCGGGATAGGCGTTCAGGCGGCAGCCCTCCCAGGTTTTGAGCAGGGTCCAGCCCTCAGGGGTGAGTGGCATTGAGGCGAGGCAGAGAACGCTTGAGGGTTCCGGCGGCCTCGGAACCCTTTCAAGCAGTTCGAACGCGCTCGATGGATTCCCGCCGGCTGGTGGTCTGGATCTCCACCGGGATCCTGGGGTTCCAGGGCGCCACGTTGGCGTTTGATCTGCTCAATTGCACCGCCCTCAGCTGGCTGTACGTCCGGATGAATGGGTTGCCGGCGCTGGAGCGGCGGGTGGATGGGCCAGGCAGCTCCGGCGGTGTTGTGGATCCCGATGCGCCAAAGCAACCCTCGGGCGCTTCCACACCCGAGCACCCCGTGGCGTTGTTCTGTGCCCGGCCCCAAGGCCGCGTTGATGACGCGGTGAATCAGGGGCTCAGCATCCTGGCGGGTTTGGCTCTGGGGAGCTCCGTTGGTGGGAGGGGCCAGGGCCAGCCCTGAGGGCCGTCTTCAGCGGCGCTTGAGGTTCTCTCGGGAGCATTGGGGCGCCCGCTCGAGCTGCTGCCAAGGACGTGCACAGGCGTGGTTCATGGCCTCCTCGCACCGCTCCAGGTGGTAGAGCAGCGGGCTGTTGGGCGAGGGGAACTTGCGGCGGAAGTGCTCGCCCGGCTTGAGCAGGCCGGCGGAGCGCCAGCGATGCAGGGTCCGCTCGCTCACGCCCAGGCAGTCAGCGGCCTGACGCTGCACGGACCAGTGGGGGGTATGGGTCATCGGTGTGGATGCGAAGGACAGGAACTCCTGGGATCGGAGATCTGCGATCGATCCATCAGCGGATCCGGCGAAAGGGGATGGATGCGTTCAGGGATGACGCAGCTCTGTATCGCCGCCGTTGAGGCTTGCTCGCACTGGAGGCTACGGGGGGGCGGCCCTGACAACCCCTGACACTCTCCGCCTGAATGGGACGGATTTTTGAGCCCGTTTTGAGCCCGCTGCTCGGGCTTTGTTGGTCAGAAGTCAATCGGGGCGACAGGATTCGAACCTGCGACCTAGTGCTCCCAAAGCACCCGCGCTACCAAGCTGCGCCACGCCCCGTCGTGTCGGAGCTTACCCGTCGCCCTCGCCGGTGGCAGGGCTCCACCACACCGTGCAGCGGTAGCGGGCTGAGAGGGCGCGCACCATCGTGGTGCACTGCGTCCGGGTCACGCTGTTGCCGGCTGGCATCGAGCTGGTTGCGATCGCAATCGCTGCCTGCTCGCTCATGATCGAACCGGCTGTGGCGGAGCCGGCTAGTGCGGGCGTGCTCTGCAGCAAGCCGAACGCAGCCACGGCAGACAGGGCGGCGAAGCGCATTGGCTCGGGAAGCTCTGGCCTTTTTCTAGGGGCCCGGTACAACGCGTGCAACCTGGGACGGGGCTGCTTGAACGCTCGGCGGTTATTGCTGGTTGTGCTGGCCTTCTGCGCCTCCTTGGGCTTGGCGGTGCAGGCGGAACCACGGCTGGATGCCTCACTAGACCAGGCGATCCCGCCTCGGCCTTCGCAGGTTCCCGCTGAAACACCGGTGGCCGATGTTGTGCTGGCCAGCGTTGCGCCAGCCCAGCTCTCGCAAGAGGCTGCCTGGCCCCTGCGTGCCGGCGAACCCCTGCGCCTGGTGTACCCACTGGCGATCCAGGCTGAGGAGGTCGACCCCTACGGCTGGCGCTACTCGGACAGTCGCCAGGCCTGGCGCATGCATGCCGGGCAAGACCTAGTCGCCCCAGAGGGAACCCCGGTGCTGGCGATGCTCCCTGGCCATGTGGTGCTGGTGGAGGAGCTCGATGGCTATGGCCTCACCGTGGTGCTCGATCACGGCCGCGGTTGGCAGACCCTGTATGCCCATCTGTTGTCGGCCTCGGTGCAGCCGGGAGACTTTCTTCCCGCTGCTAGCCCCATGGGCCAGGTTGGTCAGAGCGGTCGTGCCAGCGGACCACACCTGCATGTGGAGCTGCGACGCCGCGATGGCGATCGGATGTTGGCGCTGGATCCAACGCCCTTGATCGATCAGGCCACACGCCTGCTGCCCCAGGCTCCACCGCCGTTGCAGCAGGCTCAGGGTCTGCCGTTCCCCTCGCCTTGATCCGGATCGAGCGCTCCGGCCTGCAGCTGCGTCATGGTGTGGCTTGGCTCCAGCAGCAAGGCATCCAGACCCCGCAGCTGCGCCAGGCCTTAAGTCTCGGCCTGGCCTGGGAGCAGCCGCTGGTCATCGTGTATGGCAAGCAGCACCGCACGCCGCGGCTCACCTGCTGGGTGGCTGATCCCGGTTGCGCCTACCGCTACAGCGGCCTGCAGCAAGCGATCCACCCCTGGACGGCCGAGCTTGAGATCCTGCGTCAGCTGTTGCTGGATCAGCTGGGGGTGCGCTTCAACAGCCTGCTGCTCAATCGCTACCGCGATGGTGCTGATCGGATGGGTTGGCACGCTGATGACGAACCCGAGCTCGACGATCTGGCCCCGATCGTCTCCCTCAGCCTGGGGGCGGCCCGCGATCTGCGCTTTCGGCCCCGACATGGCAGTGAGGCCGCCTTTGCGGTGCGCCTTGGCGATGGCGACCTCTTGGTGATGGATCCGCCCAGCCAGCGCCATTGGCAGCACGCGCTGCCGCCGCGGGCGCGGGTGAGGCAGGAGCGGATCAACCTCACCTTTCGGGTGATCAGGCCAACTTGAATCAGCCGAGCACGGCGATGCAATCGATCTCCACCCGGGCATCCTTCGGCAGCGCCGCCACTTCCACGCAGGCCCGCGCCGGCGACACGCCGGCTCCGAACACCTCGGCATAGAGGGCATTCACTTTGGTGAAATCGCCGAGGTCAGCCAGAAACACGGTGGTGCGCACCACCTGTTGGGGGGTGCAGCCCGCTTCGCTCAGCACCGCCTTGAGGTTGCTGAGCACCTGGCGGGTTTCCGCTTCCACATCGCCATTGCCCACCATCGCTCCGGTGGCCGGATCCAGGGCGATCTGACCGCTGCAATAGAGCACCCCCCCAGCCTTCACGGCCTGGTTGTAAGGGCCCACCGGCGCCGGAGCAGCGCTCGTGGTCACGGCTTCGATCGTGGGGCTGGTCATGCTGGAGGGAAGATGGGCGCTGAGCCTATGGCCAGAGCGCCTGATGCGAATCGAGCTGTCCAACCCTGAGTTGCCGCTGCGGCCCCAGGTGGAGCTCGATGGGCTGTGGCATCGCTACCGCGGTGCGGCTTCCACGGGCGATTGGACCCTGCGCGACATCCAGTTCCAGCTGCGCCCCGGAGAACTGGTGGGCCTGCTCGGGCCATCCGGTTGCGGCAAAACCACGCTGCTGCGGCTGATTGCAGGCTTTGAGCAACCCGATCGCGGTGTGGTACGCATCGGCGGGCAGGAGGTGGCAGGCCCTCACCGTTGGTTGCCGCCGGAGCGGCGTGGCGTGGGCATGGTGTTTCAGGACTACGCCCTGTTCCCCCACCTCGATGCCTGGCGCAATGCTTGCTTCGGTTTGCGCCGGGGGCAGGACAGCAGCCGCGCCGCCTGGTTGCTGGAGTTGCTGGGGCTGAAAGGGCTGGAGCATCGCTATCCGCACGAACTCTCCGGAGGGCAGCGCCAGCGCCTGGCCCTGGCTCGGGCCCTCGCTCCCGGCTGTTCGCTGGTGCTGCTGGATGAACCCTTCTCCAACCTGGATGTGGAGGTGCGCCTGCGGCTGCGGGCCGAGCTCCCCGGTGTGTTGGCCCGCTGCGGCGCCAGCGGTGTGATCGTGACCCACGACCCGGAGGAAGCTCTGGCCATCTGTGATCGGGTGGCGGTGCTCGAATCCGGCCATCTGCACCAGTGCGCCAGCCCCCAGGAACTGGTGGCAGCGCCGGCCACCGCCTTTGTGGGTCGCTTCGTGCTGCAGAGCAACCTGCTCCCCGCCAGCTGGCAGGGCAGCACCCTCACCACGGCCTTCGGCGCTCTGGAGGCACCGGCCGGCGTGCAGCTTCCCTCCCCCTCCGAGGCCGACGATCTGCAGGTGTTGGTGAGCCCCCGGGGCATCCTGCTCACCCCGGATGACAACGCTGAGGCCTGGGTGCTGGGCCGTGAATTTCTTGGCCGCGAATGGCTCTACCAGGTGCAATGCGGCCAGGGGCGACTGCGCCTGCGCTTGCCGCTCGAGCACGACTACAACCGCGGGCAGCGCTGCCGGCTGCGGCTGCGGGCGGGTGAGCCGGTGCGGTTGTTCCCCGCGGGTGTGGATCTGGTGGCTGCTGCCGCTACCGCCCCCCTCTGATCGATCAGCCCTTCCAGAGGTCCTTGCTGCCGCGCAGCTTGCGCAGGGTGTCGGCATCAGCCGCCCGCACAAACAGGTTGGTGGCCCGCTCGAGGCCGATGCTGCTGGGAATGGTGGGTTCATTCCTGGCCCTGAGCGCTTCCACAACAGCCAGCCGCTCCTGAATCGCGACATCACCAGGGCATTGCACTGCTGCCCAGCGCAGGTTGCCGGCGGTGTATTCGTGGGCGCACCACACCTTTGTGGCTTCTGGCAGCGCAGTGAGTGCTTGCAGCGAGGCATGCATCTGTTGCGGTGTGCCTTCAAACAGACGGCCGCATCCCGCGGCAAAGAGCGTGTCGCCGCAGAACAGATGGCCGCCGTCATCCCCGGCTGGCGGCAGATAGAAGGCGATGTGATGGGCGGTGTGACCCGGCACGGCCAGCACCGCAACGCTGCGGCCCAGGAGCTCCAGCTGATCTCCCCCCTGCACCGCCAGCGTCTGCAGCGGAATGCGGGCTTGATCGGCGCCACTGGCAATTATGGCCGCCTTGGGCCAGCGCTGCAGCAAGCCTGGTGTGCCGCCGATGTGGTCGTGGTGGTGATGGGTGTGCAGGATCGCGCTGAGCTCCAGCCCGCGCTGCTCGAGCCAGCTGATCACCGGTTCGGCCACGGCCGGATCCACCACCACCGCCTGCCCGCGGCTGGCGCCATGCAGCACAAAGACATAGTTGTCGCTCAGCACCGGAATCAGCGACACCCGCTGGGCGATCGGGGCCGTGGTGAGGGCCTGTTGCATCGTTAAAGTCCCGGTTCAGGCTGACTCCCATGATCACCGTCGCGCTGGCCAAGGGAGCCCTCCTCAAGGATTCCGTGGCGCGCTTTGCCGCTGCCGGGCTCGATTTCGCCGCCGTGCTGGAGCCGGGCAATCGCCAGTTGATGGTGCCGAGCGCCTGCGGCCGGGCCCGGGCCCTCTTGGTGCGCAACGCAGACGTGCCGGTGTACGTGGCCTACGGCCAAGCCCAGCTCGGGGTGGTGGGCTACGACGTGCTGCGCGAACACCAGCTGCCGGTGGCCCATCTGGTGGATCTTGGCTTCGGCGGCTGCCGCATGAGCGTGGCCGTGAAGGCCACCAGCCCCTACCGCCGTGCCGCCGATCTCCCGGCCCACTGCCGCATCGCGAGCAAGTTCACCCGTTGCGCCGAGGAGTATTTCGAAGCCCTTGATCTGCCGGTGGAGCTCATCCATCTGGCGGGTTCGGTGGAGCTCGGGCCGATCACCGGCATGAGTGAAGCGATTGTGGATCTTGTGGCCACCGGCCGCACCTTGGTGGAGAACGGCTTGATCGCCATCGAAGATCTGTTCCACTCCACGGCTCGTCTGGTGGGCCACCCCCTCTCACTCCGCCTGGATGGCGGTGAGCTGCAGGGGATCGTGGATCAGATCGCGGCGGTGTCCAGCCGGCCTGCCACCTGATGGCTGATCGCGACCGTCAACGCTTACTGCGCCTGCTGCCCTACCTGGGCCGCGACCGCAAGCGCCTCTTGCTCACGCTGGTCCTGTTGATCCCGGTGGCCGGAGCGGCAGCTGTGCAGCCGCTGCTGGTGGGACAGGCGATTTCAGCCCTGCGCCAGGAGCCGGTGCTCGCTTGGCTGGAGCCGATGCCTCTGGCGCAGCAGTTGCGCACCCTGGTGTTGCTGCTGCTGGTGGCCGTGCTCGTGCGGCTTGGCTTGCAGGGCCTGCAGAGCTTCAACGTGCAGGCGGTCGGCCAGCGGCTCACGGCCCGCATCCGCAACGATCTGTTCGCCCACGCGCTCGATCTCTCGCTCCGCTTTCACGACCACACGCCGGTGGGCAAGCTGCTCACCCGCCTCACCAGCGATGTGGATGCTCTGGCGGAGGTGTTTGGCAGCGGCGCGGTGGGTCTGCTGGCCGATCTGGTCACTCTGCTGGTGATCGCCGCCACGATGATTGCGATCGAACCTCGGCTGGGGGTGTTGCTGCTGGCCTCGCAGGTGCCGGTCACGCTCACCATGCTTTGGCTGCAGCGCCGCTACCGCAAGGCCAACTACCGCGTGCGCGAAGAGCTGAGCCAGCTCAATGCGGATTTGCAAGAAAACCTGCAGGGGCTTGAGGTGGTGCAGATGTTCCGCCGCGAGGCCTACAACTCCGCCCGCTTCGGCACAACCACTGCGGCTTACCGCCAGGCGGTGAACGGAACGATCTTCTACGACTCAGCCATCTCCGCCCTGATCGAGTGGGTGTCCCTCGGGGCGATTGCCCTGGTGCTGGCCCTGGGGGGCTGGATGGTCACGGCAGGGGCCATGGGCCTGGGCACCCTCACCACCTTCATTCTTTATTCCCAGCGTTTGTTTGACCCGCTGCGGCAGTTGGCTGAGCGCTTCACCCAGATCCAGGGCGGCCTCACCGCGGTGGAGCGCATCGGCGAACTGATGGAAGAGCCGATTGAGATCCAGGAACTGCCCCAGGAGCAGCGCTCTGCGGCGGCTGTGGTGAGCGGCCGTGAGCGCAGCAGCGCCGGCGAAGTGGTGTTCGAGAACGTGTCGTTCGCCTACCGGGCCGATGATCCGATCCTCACCAACCTCTCTTTCCGCATCGCACCGGGTGAGCATGTGGCTCTGGTGGGCCCCACCGGTTCCGGCAAGAGCACGGTGATCCGCCTGCTCTGCCGCCTTTACGAACCGCAGCAGGGCCGGATCCTGCTCGATGGCATCGATATCCGCGAACTGCCCATCCCCACCCTGCGCCAGCGGCTGGGTGTGGTGTTACAGGACACCTTCCTGTTCAGCGGCAACGTGGCCGACAACCTGCGCCTCGATGCTGCGATCAGCGACATTGACCTGCAGCGTCTCTGCCAGGAGCTCGGCCTTGAACCGTTGCTGCAGCGTCTCCCTCAGGGGCTTGATACGGAGCTGCGCGAACGGGGTGGCAATCTCTCGTCCGGCGAACGCCAACTGCTCGCGGTGGCGCGCGTGGCCATCCGCGATCCCTCCGTGCTGGTGATGGATGAGGCCACCGCCTTCCTCGATCCTTCCACCGAAGCCACCCTGCAGCGCGATCTGGATCGGCTGCTGCGCGATCGCACAGCCATCGTGATCGCCCACCGCCTGGCCACCGTGGAAGCGGCCGATCGCATCCTGGTGCTGCAGCGGGGCCGGCTGATCGAGCAGGGCAGCCACATCGCCTTGCGGGCTGCCGGTGGTCTTTACGCGCAGCTCGCCGAACTCCAGGAGCGCGGGCTGGCCAGGCTCTGAGCCTCCGCCGACCGGCGCGGCCAACCCTGCTCCTGCAACCACGCGCTGATCAAGGCGGCCAGGGTGGCCGGCGCTGTGCGCATCGGTAGGTGCCCTTCCCCCTCCAGTACCTCCAGTTGATGGTCGGAGCTGTAACCCGCCAGATGGCGCACGTAGCGGGGCTCCATCACGGTGTCGCGGCTGCCCACCACCCAGAGGCTGGGCACCTGCAGCTGCGCCACCAGGCCCGGCAGCTGGCGCACGGCACCGCGTTGCATGCTCGAGGCCAGTAGCCCGCGGGCGGCGCGCAGCTCCGCCACCAGCGGGCTGCGAATGGCCTCCGTGCCGGGCAGCTGCGCCAGCCAGCCCGGCCGCCATCGCAGGAAGGCGGCGCCACCGCGGCGCACCATGCGAAACGGCCGCGGCTGAAACACACCGCCACCCGAGGCCACCTGCACGACCCCTGCCAGTTGCGAGCCCAGATGGGGTGCGGCATGCACCACGAGGCTCCCGCCCAGGGAATGGCCCACCAACACCAGCGGGCGCTCAGCGGCCTGCTCGCGAGCAGCCTCGGCTAACCAGCGGCCATAGCTCGCCAGGCTGGGTTGCAGGCCCCGCGGCCTCGGCTGGCCACCGAAGCCCGGCAGGTCTGGCGTCCAACACTCCCAGTCGGGGCTGAGCGCTTCGGTGAGGGGCTGCCATAGGCGGCCCGAGAGCAGCCAGCCGTGCACACACACCAGCAGGGGAGAGCGCTCCAGGGGGCTTCCGGTGGTTGAAGGGTCTCCAGCCTGCATCAGCTTTGGCCAGAGTGGGAGAGGATCAGGCCAATGCTTAGCTCTCCCCCCACCGAGCTTGATGTCCTCTACGGGCAGGGCTACCGGCTGTGCCCCACGCCGAACCCACAGCTGAGCCTGGTGCTGAGCACCCAGAGGGACATCGATCTCTACGAATTGGAGCAGCTCTGTGATGCGGTGGGCTGGAGCCGTCGCCCCCTGCGGCGTGTGCGCAAGGCTTTGGACAACAGCCTGCTGGTGGTGGGCCTTTGGCGGCACGATCCACGGCTACCCCGCTTGGTGGGTTTTGCGCGCTGCACCGGTGATGGGGTGATCGAGGCCACCGTCTGGGACGTGGCGGTTCACCCCCTCTATCAAGGCGTGGGGCTGGGCAAGCAGCTGATGACCTACGTGATCGATCTGCTGCGCGCTCAGCAGGTGGAGCGGGTGACTCTGTTTGCCGACCCTGGCGTGGTGCAGTTCTATGGCGCCCAGGGTTGGCAGCTGGAGCCGCAGCAGCGCCGCTGCGCGTTTTGGTATGCCCCCTGAGGCTCCGCGCTTCAGCCGTTGTTGAGGCTGCGGAACAGGTAGCCCTGGAAGAACCGCACGCCGCGTTGCTGCCAATAGGCGAGCTGTTCGTTGGTTTCGATGCCCTCGAGAATCAGACCGCAGTTGTTGAGTTCGCCATAGCGCACCAGAAAGCTCACCAGCGCATCCACGTTGGCGTCATGGAGCCGTTGGCTGTAGCTGAGGTCGAGCTTGAGAAAGTCGGGCTTGAACTGAAATAGATAGGCGATGGAGGCATAGCCCACGCCGAAGTCGTCGATGGCGATGCGAACGCCGAAATCCCGGAGCTGTTGCAGGCGCTGCTCCCACAGCTCCGGCCGATTCACCAGGGCGGTTTCGGTCACTTCCAACACGAGCCGGCGCCGCAGTGCCTCCGGCAGTGAACGCAACTGGGCGAATAAGGCCTTGATGTGTTGATCCGATCCGAAGCTCACTGCGGAGATGTTCACACCCAGCCCCTCATCGGCGTGCTGAGGCTCGCGCAGCAGGGCGATGGCGCGCCGCAGCATCAGTTGATCGAGCAAGTGGATGTTCTGGTTCCGCTCCAGGGCCAGCACCAACTCCTGAACACTGATCGAGCCCTCGAGCTCCTGGGGCAGTCGGAACAGCATTTCGCTGTAGGCCGGCTTCCAGCCTTCGCCCGCACCCTCGAGTACAGGCTCCAGCGCATAGCGATGGTCCTGCAGGGTTTCGAACGAGCGATTGAGGTGAAAGTCGCGGCTTTGCTGGCGCCGCAATTCCCGAGCGGAATCGGCCACGCCCTCCGGCATGTGGCGGATCCCGCTGCTGCTCTCGCTCAGGGAGAGCACGAGGGCCAGATCGGCGAGTTGCTGCGTGACGTCGTTGCTGTCCAGTCGGGTGAGGATCCCGCCCACCGCCAACTGCATCACATCTGCCATCGCCAGCTGGAGCTCCTGCAGCTGCTGCTCGATCTGGTGATGTTCCTCACGGGCCTCGCTGCTCAGTGGCTCGATCACCTGCAGCAGGGTGTTGTTCTCGCCCAGTGCCAGGTGGCGTGTGGGCTCCAGTTGCTGTAGCCGTTCCCCCAACCAGGCCAGAGCCTGGTTCTGGGCTTCGCTGCGCTGCCGGATCGCATCGCGGAAGAGCATCACCTTCACCTGCAGCGCCACGATCCAGAGCTCGTTGCTCAGGCTCTGTGCCTGCTCCCCCTGCGCTTGCTCAGCCTGCAACTGGCTGATGGTCTGCAGCAGTTCGCTGCGGCTCAGGAGTGGCCCCGGCAGCTCCTGGCGCAGCAGGCGCAGTTGGTTTCTCCTGGCGCGCTCCAGCTGAACATCGCGCTGGCGCAACTGCCGCAGGCTCAGCAGGCTTCCGCCTGCCGCCACCGCCACCAGGGCGTTCACGCCGATCCAGCCCGGAAGGATGCCCTGCGCGGCAAACCAGCCTTGCTGCCAGGCCGGTATGGCGGGCTTGAGAGTGAGCACCTGATGGGCTGGCAGCAATTCGCTCACTGCCGCCGCAGCGATGCCCGCTTGCCCGCGGGCGCTGCTCAAGCTGGCATTGATGCGGCTGAAGGCCTGATTCACCGCGGCGTTGTAACTGGGACGCTCGATGCGGCTGAAGTGCAGCAGCCACCCCCGTTCTGGCCCCGCACTGCCGCTGCGGCGGATCGCTGTGCCGGCTCCCAGCACGGAGTGTTCTGCGGCCGGGCAGTAGAAGCCGAAGGCCCGATCGCCCTGGCCGGCCCGGCTGCGGGCCGCTAGTTGTTTGAGGTGTCCCTGCAGGCAGCGGCTCAGCTCCGCCGAGAGGCCCGATTCGATGGCGCTGCCCCGGGCCAGTAAGGGGCGCTGCTCGGCATCCACCAGCAGCAGGCCCTGGCCGTCCTGAATGATCGAGGAGTTCTCGAGCTCGCGGTTCTCGAAGCTGGGATCGTCGCCTCCGGCATAGGCATAGAGCGGATCCCAGTGCCCCCAATCGAGCACGGTGATCTTGTGGCTGTTCACCCGCAGCTCGAGCAGGCCCTGATCCGTTTGCCCCTGGCGGCTTTGGCGCTGTTGCAGCAGTTGCCAGCGCTGCTGGGCCAGCACCCCAGCCAGCGACGCGCTGCACACCACCCAGATCAGCAGTGCGCTCTTGATCCGCCGGGGGTGATCACGGCGTTGGCACTGCCATTCGCGGCGGACGCTGCGCAGCCAGCGGTTGGGCCTCACTAGGGACGCCCCCATCGTTTTGCCCAGCCACGGCTCAGCCGCATTCTGGCGAGATCAGCGGCTTCGCACCATCGCTGCCGTAGTAGCGATGAGCCAGGTGCTGAGGGCTGATCCCCCGCCGCCAGGCCTGCCGCAGTCGGGCATTGCGCCAGGCCGTACCGAGCACACCATGGCGTTGCCAGCGCCGGCCATTCACCTGCAGGGGGCATCCCAACCGGCGGATCGGAGCCAGGTGCTGGAGCCGTTGGATCAACAGCAGATCCTCCATCAACGGCAGCGGTGGGATGCCGCCGGCACGCTCCAGCAGGGCGCGGGGCAGCAGTAAACCCTGATCGCCATAGGGCAGTCGCCGCAGCTGGCTGCGCAGCCGCACCGCCCACTCGAGCAGTCGCAGGGCCACGCCTGGCCCCTCCACCGCCAGATCGAAAGCCCAGACCGCCTCGGGTGCCGCCATCGCCCGCCGCAGTGCCTCGGACCACCCCGGTTGCAGGCGGGCATCGGCGTGCAACAGCAACAGCCAGGGAGCCGTGGTGGCCGCCACGCCCCGCTGCAGTTGCCATCCACGGCTTGCCTGGGCGTGCATCACCTGAGCGCCGCCCAGGCGTGCCAGCTGGGGCGTGCCATCACGGCTGCCGCCATCCACCACCACCAGCTCCGCCATCACATCTGCGGGACAGGCCGCCAGATCGGCCAGCAGCAGGGGCAAGCGCGCGGCTTCGTTGAAGCTGGGCACCACCACCGCAAGGTGCGCCCCGCTCATGACCAGAGGCTGGGGTCGTTGCTGATCGGCAGCTCGGCGAGGGGGTGGTGGGAATCCAGCAGATCGGCGCTGATCGTGCGGCACACCACATCCATCGGCACGCAGAAACTGCTGCCGTCTTGATCGAAGGGCCCTTCCACGTAGGCACCGATGCGCTCAGCACTCACAAAGCCCAGAAACAGCAGCAGGCCGGTGAAGGCGGAGCCGCGGCTGGAGAAGGTGCCAAACAGCGTGTAGCCGTACAGCCAGCAGATCAAGCGGATGAACACGTCGTAGGTGGGCGGCAGGGGGGTGTTGCGGATGCGCTGCAACGCGCCCATGGCATTGGTGAACTGCTCCATGCTTCGCATCAGGGCATCGCGCCCCCAGTCGTTCACCGCCTCCTGCTGATACAGCCGGCCGATCAGGTCAGCCCGGAGCGTCATGGTGTCGCGAACGCTCACGCCATCCGGCAGGCCGAGGCCGCGGCTGAGCTCCTTCACCCGCATGCGGGCATCGGGGCGCCAGAAGCCCCGCAACTCGAAGTTGAGCAGCCAGCACTGCAGCACCTGCAAGCCCACCAGCTGCTGTTGCTGGGGCCGCAGCCGGCTCTCCCCACCGAGCAGGGTTTGCAGGCTGTCACGCCAGTGGCGGCTGCTGTTGGTGATCGAGCCCCAGAGGATGCGTGCTTCCCACCAACGGTTGATGGCCTGGGTGTTGCGGAAGGCCACGAAGATCGACACCGCAATGCCGAGCATCGATAGACCGGAGTCGTCGATCAGGCGCACCCTGCTGGCGCCGGCGAGGCGCTCCACCAGCAGGGCCAGGCCGCAGAGAACGGCCATCAACAGCAGATCCCAGCGCATCCGCAACACCAGTTGGCCCGCCACCCGCAGGGCATTGCGGTGGGCCAGCTTCGGGGGCGGTGAGCTCATCGGCGGGTTGGGCGGGTGGTCGCATCATCGATCGCGCGTCAGCAGCAACCAGGGCTCCAGGGCTGAGCGGCCATCGAGGTCGCTCTGCTGCCGCAGCAGGGCCAACGTGAGCCCTCGCTGGGCTGCGCGCGCCAGGCTGAGGCTCAGCACCTGATCGCTGCTCCAGGGAATGCCGCTGAACAGGGCTGCACCGCTGCGCAGAAAGCCCTGGCGCGTCATGCCGATGAGCCAGTAGCCGCCATCAGCGGCGGGACCGAGTACCAGATCGTGCTGGTCGAGCAGGGCAAAGGCCTGCTCCAGATCGGCGCTCTGCAGATCCGGCAGATCGCTGCCGATCAGCACCAGCTGCTCGAAACCTTCCCTGAAGCCCTGCTGCAGCTGGCGATGCATGCGGCAGCCCAGGTTGCCGCCTCGCTGCAGAGCCAACCGCAGCGGAGCGGCTAGCGAGCGCTGGAGCTGATGCCCCCAGCGGCGTAGCGCCCGTGGCCCCAGGCCTGAGGCGGAGAGCAACAGCTCTGCATGGATTCGGTTGGCGGCGGCGGCGGCCGTGTGAAGCGTGTGCCAGCTCAGCCGGCGCTGCATCGCAGCCGCCAAACGGCTGGAGCCGCAGCTGGACGCCAGGCGTTGTTTGCAACGGCCTGGAGCGGGCCAGCGTGCCAGCACCACCAGCTGGCCGCGCGCGATCGGCATCGGATCAGTTCTGGCGCGGCAGCTCCGCTGGTTTCACCTGCAGGTTGAGCTGCTGCTCACCGCGCTGCACCTGAACGGTGAGCGGCTCGCCCACCCGGCCCTGATCCACCGCCACCTGCACCTCAGAAGGGTTATCCACCTCGGTTTTGCCTACCCGTTCGATCAGGTCGCAGGAGCGCAGGCCACCTTGCGCGGCGGGACTGCCCGGCATCACCTCCACCACCACCACAGCATTGGTTTCCGGCAGGCGGCATTCGGCGTTGGTGGCATTCACCTCACGGGCCAGTTGTGGGGTGAGCGATTGCAGGCGCACACCGATGTAGGGGTGGGAGGCGCGGCCGCTCTCCAGGATCTGGGCGGCGATCTGGCGGCCGAGATTGATCGGGATCGCGAAGCTCAGGCCGGCGCCAGGGGCCTGGCGAATGGCGGTGTTGATGCCGATCACCTGACCGCGCTCGTTGATCAGGGGGCCACCGCTGTTGCCCGGGTTCACGGCGGCATCGGTCTGCAGGTAGGGCACCCGCTGGCCTTCGCCCACCGCATTGGTGCGCTGCACGGCGCTGATGATGCCGGCGGTCACGGTGTTGTCGAGGCCGAGGGGGTTCCCGATGGCGATCGCCCATTCACCGGGGCGCACCTTGGCTGAATCACCAAGGGGAGCCACCGGCAAGCCGGCCGCCGCCACCTTCACCACGGCCACATCGGTCACCGGATCGCTGCCCAGCACCTTGCCGCGGAAGCTGCGGCCATCGGGCAGGGTCACCCCCACCTCACTGGCCCCTTCCACCACGTGGGCATTGGTGAGGATCACCCCATCGGAGCGGGTGATGAAGCCCGATCCCTGGCCCTGTTGTTGCTGAATCGAGGGCCCGCCGCCGAACAGCCCGCCGAGTGGATTCACCACCCGCCGCACCGTGTCGATGCGCACCACCGCCGGGCCCACCTTGTCGACGGCGTTGACGATGAAGTTGTTGCCTGGCTGCAGCGCCGCACTCGGGGGCGCGTCGCTCACTCGGGTGGGGTCGCCGCCGCGGCGGCCCGGCAGTCCGCCGCTGCAGGCGCTGAGCAGGCCTGCCAGCAGGAGCGCGCTGAGCAGGGATGGGCGGCTTGTGAGGCGCATCATCGGCAACGGTCCCGTCTGGGCACTGCCCCTATATTCGTGGCCCGGCGGGGTTCAGTGGCGGTGCAGCAAGGGGAAACGCTGTGGCGTCAGGTGCAGGAAGCGCTTCAGGGCAACCTTTCCAAACCCACCTTCGAAACCTGGATCAGGCCGGCCCGCTGCGCCGGCTTCAACGGCACTGAACTGCACCTGATCGCGCCGAATGCCTTTGCCTGTGGCTGGCTGCGCAAGAACTACCTGGTCACGATTGCGGCTGTGGCCAGCGAGATCGCCGGGCGCACGATCAGCGTGCAGGTGGAGGCCGGCACCGATCCAGATCTGGCTCAGGGGTTGAACGGCAATGGCTTAATGGCGGCTGTCGCCCCAGGTGAAGCCAGCCCGGTGGGGGAGTCGTCGCTGCCGGCGGTTTCTGCAGCTGCCGCACAGCGGCTTCCCACCGGTGAGGCGCCCCGCAAGCTCGCCCCCGGCCTCAACCCCCGCTACGTGTTCAACCGCTTCGTGGTGGGGCCCAACAGCCGCATGGCCCATGCGGCGGCTTTGGCCGTAGCCGAGGCGCCGGGCCGGGAATTCAACCCGCTCTTCATCTGCGGCGGTGTGGGTCTGGGCAAGACCCATCTGATGCAGGCGATCGGCCATTACCGGCTCGAGATCGATCCTGAGGCCCGCGTGGCCTATGTGAGCACCGAAACCTTCACCAATGATCTGATCCAGGCCATCCGCAAGGACGGCATGCAGAAATTCCGCGATCGCTACCGCGCCGCGGATCTGATCCTGGTGGACGACATTCAGTTCATCGAAGGCAAGGAATACACCCAGGAGGAGTTCTTCCACACCTTCAACGCGCTGCACGAAGCCGGGCGCCAGATCGTGATCGCCAGCGACAGGCCCCCCTCCCAGATCCCGCGTCTGCAGGAGCGCCTGATCTCGCGCTTCTCGATGGGCCTGATCGCCGATATCCAGGCTCCAGATCTGGAAACCCGCATGGCGATCCTGCACAAGAAGGCGGAACACGAGCGGGTGAACCTGCCGCGCGATCTGATCCAGTATCTGGCTGGCCGTTTCACCTCCAACATCCGTGAACTGGAGGGTGCGCTGACGCGGGCGGTGGCCTTTGCTTCGATCACCGGCCTGCCGATGACGGTCGAATCGGTGGCGCCGATGCTGGATCCAGCTGGTGTGGAAGTGGAGGTGACCCCGGCTCAGGTGCTCAGCAAGGTGGCGGAGGTGTTTGGTGTGAGCGTGGAGGAGATGAAGAGCCCCAGCCGTAAGCGGGCCGTAAGCCAGGCGCGGCAGGTGGGGATGTATCTGATGCGCCAGGGCACCAACCTCTCGCTGCCTCGCATCGGTGATGAATTCGGGGGCAAGGATCACTCCACCGTGATGTATGCCGTGGAGCAGATCGATAAGAAGCTCAATGCTGATCCGCAGCTCGGTCGGCAGGTGCAGCAGGTGCGCGATCTGCTGCAGATCGATTCACGCCGCCGCACGAAATAGAGCGGCGCCGCGGCTTGTTCCCGCCAATCCTCAGCCGGTGATCGGCTCGCTGGGATCAAGCCCTTCCACTTGGCCGGAGAACACCCGGCTGGCGGTGATGTCGTCGGCTTCGATCGTCATCAGATCCAGCTTGGTGAGTGCGCTGCTGTTCATGCGGTTGAACAGTCGGTTGGCCTGGCGCATGCGGGCGCGATCGATGGCGTTGCGGATCGATCGCGCGTTGGCGAAGAAGGGCAGTTGCATCCGCCGCTGGATGTAGTCGGCGAAGGCGGTTAGGGCTTCGTTGCTGAAGCGGTAGTTTTCCTCCGCCAGGATTAGCCGCGCGATCGCCAGCAGTTCCTCAGCGCTGTAGTCGGGGAAATCAATGTGGTTGGCCACCCGCGAGGAGAGGCCGGGATTGCTCTGATAGAACACATCCATTCGCTCCTTGTAACCGGCGAAGATCACCACGAGATCGTCGCGGTTGTTCTCCATCACCTGCAGCAGGATCTCGATCGCCTCGGCGCCGTAATCGCGCTCGTTCTCCGGGCGATAGAGGTAGTAGGCCTCATCGATGAACAGCACCCCGCCCATGGCCTTCTTGAGCATCTCGCGGGTTTTGGGAGCTGTGTGGCCGATGTACTGCCCCACCAGATCGTCGCGGGTGGCGGTCACCACATGGCCTTTGCGCACGTAGCCGAGGCGGTGCAGGATCTGCGACATCCGCGCTGCCACGGTGGTTTTGCCCGTGCCCGGCCGCCCGGTGAACGACATGTGCAGGCTTGGGGCAGTGGTGGACAGCCCCACCTGCTTACGGGCCCGATCCACCACCAGTAAGGCGGCGATCTCACGGATGCGTGTTTTCACCGGCCGCAGACCGATCAACTCCTGATCGAGCTGCTCGAGCACATCCTGCACCTGAGCCCCCTCATAGGCGGCCTGCAGGTTCACCGGGGTGTCGTCGGGAGCGGCGCCGGTGGGCTGTTGCTCAGACGAGGCCATCGATCGCGGCGGCGAAGGCGTGGTCAGCCTCGCCGATGGCCGCCTCTTCACCCTCGGCTCGCAGGGTGATGTTCACGTATGTACGCCCGAAGCTGATGTCCGGATAGCGGCCTTGCGTTTCACAGAAGTCGTTGAGGCGATCGAGGAACGCGCGGTTGCTGGCGTAGTCCTCGAATTCAACCCGGCGCTCCAGCCACTCCACACGATCGGGCTTGGGCCGGGGGTTCCACTGGTGATCCATGGACTCGAACTTACGACTTCAGGCCGCCAGGCAACGATGCAGCGAGGCAATCCGTGCGGGCGATGCCCAGTCGCTGGGCCCAGGCCTCGGCGTAGGCGGCGTTGGCGGCCTGGGCGGCGGTATCACTGCTTGTGAGTGGGTGAGGCATGGTGCCGTTGATGGCTGCGTTGGTGACACAGAACATCGATTTCTGGAAGCTCATGCAGATCTTCACGCGCACATCGCCCTCGCCCCGGGTGCGCTCGAGATACCACTGATGCAGCTTCTCCGGTAAGTGGCGGTACATGTCCTGCATCAGCAGGCTGGGGGGGATGCCGGCGCCCATGCTCGGCAGCGGATCGGCGTACAGCGCCCCGTAGGTGAACTTGGCCTGATCCGGCGAGATCTGCTGGGCCTGGGCGTTGAAGCTCACGGTGCCCAGGAACGGCATGCCCCGCAGGAACACCGCCTCCACATAGGGCACGGCCACATCCACGAGGAAGGTGAGGCCTGCTTGCGGTGGCAGCACCCAGAAGCGCTCGCCATCGATCTCCACGCTGTATTCGATCGGATTGGCGGCCGCGGCCACCAGGCCGTCTTTGATGAAGTCCACCACTTGGGGAATGCTGCACACCCGGCCCTCGCGCTCGGCGGCGGCAAGATCGAGGAACAGATCGCTCATCACGCGCCAGAACTGGCCGAGGGCGTGGGTGGTGGCGGCTGAACGGATCAGCTCCGGCAGGAACCCTGGGAACAGGGGGTTGAGCAGCGCCAGCAGTGGATCGCGGCGCCGCTTGGCGGCGATGATCCGGCGGCAGTTGTCGGCAAACTCCGCCGAATCGAGATAGGCATCCATGCCACCGGTGGCATGCCAGAACATCGCCTTCTGGCAGTACTCCGCGTATTCGAAATTGATGCGGTCGTGGTTGAGATGACGCCAGATCTTGGCCGGGTTGAGATCGCCGTCGAGGAACTTGAAAATCGGGAACGGATTGAGAAACTGCTCTTCCGCTTGGTAGATCAGGTTGATGCTGTAGGCATCGAGCACCTCGCCATAGCTCTCGAGCACGCCCACCACTTCCAGCACGTGATCTGGCGTGTCGGTGAGCAGGGTCTCCCCCGCGAGCAGGCGGCGCTTCACCTCCGCCTGATCGATCGCGAGGTTGGATTGAACCAGATCCTGGGAAATGACTGGCATCTCAGCCCACTCCTGCCGTGAGGTTGGCCAGGGCCGTGCTGGCCACTTCGCTCAGGCTGCCCAGGCTGCTGGGTACCAGGCCAAGGAACACGATGCTGGCGGCCAGGGCCAGGGCCGGAATCGTTTCGCGGGGCGCCACGGAGCTCAGCTGCACATCCAGGCGTGCATCGGCCGCGGCATCACCGCTGGGCGGTGTGATCGCCAGCCGTCCGAAGAAGGCCCGGTTCACCAGCAGCAGGAAGTACACCGCCGTGAGGCCTGAGCCCACCATCGAGAGCAATGTGGCCAAGGGGAACGCGGTGATGCTGCCGCGGAACACCAGAAACTCGGAGATGAAGCCGGCCATGCCCGGCAGCCCGGCACTGGCCATCACGGCCACGATCATCAGTGAACCCGTGAGCGGAAGGCCCCGCTCGGGGTTGAGCAGGCCGCGCAGCACCTCGAGATCGCGGGTGCCGGTTTTGCGATACACGATGCCCACCAGCAGGAACAGCAGGGCCGAGATCAGGCCATGGCTCACCATCTGGAACACCGCGCCCAGCAGGCTCACCGGCGTGTCTGCGGCGGCGGCCAGCAGCACGTAACCCATGTGGCCCACGGAGCTGTAGGCCACCATCCGCTTCATGTCGGTTTGGGCGATGGCGGCGAGGGAGCCGTACAGCACCGACACCGCGGCCCAGATCGCCAGGGCCGGAGCCAAGCGTGCCCAGGCTTCGGGAAACAGCTGCAGGCCAAAGCGCAACAGGCCATAGGTGCCGAGCTTGAGCAGCACACCGGCCAGCAGCACCGACACCGGCGTGGAGGCCTGGGTGTGGGCATCGGGCAGCCAGTTGTGTAGAGGAACCAGCGGGATCTTGATGCCGAAGCCGATCAGGATCGCCCCCAACAGCCACAGCTGCCCGCCCATGGCGAGCCGCTCACTGAGCACGGGTGTGAGGCTGAAATCCACGGTGCCGGTGAGCAGCGCCAACCCCAGAAAGGCGCCCAGGATCAGCATCCCGGAAACAGCGGTGAAAATCAGAAATTTGGTGGCGGCATAGGCCCTGTTCACACCGCCCCACACCGAAATCAACAGCCAGAGGGGGATCAGCTCGAGCTCATAGAAGAGGAAAAACAGCAGCAGGTTGTCGGCCAGGAAAGCCCCATTCACCGCACCGCTGATCAGCAGGAGCATGGCGAAGTAGAGCCGCGGGCGCTTGCTGATGTCGCGGGTGATCACCGCCGACACCAAGGTGAGCGCCCCGTTGATCAACACCAGCGGCAGGGAGAGGCCGTCGACGCCCAAGGCGTAATCGAGGCCGATGCCGGGCACCCAGCTGTGGTGCTCTTGCAGCTGCAGCCCCGGTGCCGCGGGATCGAACTGGGCAGCGGTCACCAGGCTCAGGATCAACTGCGCCACCAGGATCACGATCGTGATCTGGCGCAGCCGCCCCGGGGATGGGCTACCGGGCCAGACCATCAGGGCCAGGCAGCCCAGGAAGGGAATCAGCAGAAGGGAGGAGAGCAGCATGGCGTCAGTTCGTGCCCTTCACCACTTGCAGGGCAGTGATGCAGAGCACCACCGCCACCAGCACCGTGAGCACATAGCTCTGCAGCTGCCCGCTCACCGTGAGCTTGAGGCTGTTGGCGCTCGCCATCGACAGACGGCCGATGCCATCCACGCCGCCCTTGATCACCTGAATGTCGAACCAGCGGGTGAGGCGTGCCACCGAGGCCACCAGATTCACAATCGTGCGGCGGTAGATCTCAGGGGTATAGAAGTCATAGGCGAGCAGGTCTTGCACCACGCGCACCACAGGCTGGCGTGAGCGCGACCAGAAGGCATCCAGCGGCGTGAGCGAGCCCAGCAAGACGCCTACCAGGCCACTGCCCACCACCGCTGCGGCAACCGGAAGGGAGAAGGCGCCAATGCCCGGCACCGGATCGATGCGCTGCATGATCGCCGGCAACAGCAGCACGATCACCGTGAGGCTCACCATCGGCAGGGCCATCAACCAGTTGGACTCAGGGGTGCGCTTGGTTTTGGGCAGGGCAGGGCCCAGGAACACGGAGCGAAACACCCGAGCCACGTTGGCCGCAGCGAGCACGTTGGTGATCAGGAAGATGGCGGCAAAGGCCGGTGCCAGCTGCCGGAAGTTTTCCACCAGCAGGCCGTAGCACCAGAAGCCGCCCAACGGCACTAAACCCACAACCCCGGCGCTGCCGACGAGGAAGGCTGTGGCCGTGGCCGGCATGCGTGTGCCGATGCCGCCCAGCTCCGTGAGGTCTTGGCAATTGGTGGTGGCGATGATGCTGCCCACACTCATGAACTGCAGGGCTCGCGCCAGGCCGTGGGCGAATAGAAGCAGCAGTGCCAGCCCCGGTTGTTGCAGGGCAATGGCGATGAACACCAGCCCCAGATAGGAGGTTGTGGAGTAACTGAAGGCCCGTTTGAGATCCACCTGGGCGATCGCCACCAGGCCACCGCCAATGGCACTGATGCTGCCCACCACGAGCAGCACATCGGTCGCGATAGGGGAGAGGGCCACCACGGGCATCAGCTTCAGCAGCACGATCGCGCCGCAGGTCACCACCACGGAGTTGCGCAGGATCGATGCCGGATTCGGACCCTCCATGGCTTCATCGAGCCAGAGGTGCATCGGGAACTGGGCGCACTTGCCCATCGGGCCAGCGATCAGCCCAAGCCCCAGCAGGGTGCCGGCCAGGGGGGTGATCAGGTTCTGCTGGCGGGCCTCGGCTGCCCAGACATAGAGGTCGGAGAATTCCATCGAACCGGCCCAGGCGGAAACGGCCACCACACCCATCAGCAGCAGCACATCACCGACGCGCTTGGTGAGGAAGGCATCCCGTGCGGCCGTGACAACCAGCGGCTGGGCGTACCAGAAGCCCACCAGCAAATAGGTGGAGAGGGTGAGCATTTCCAGAAGGAAATAGCTCATGAACAAATTGCTGCTCAGCACCACGCCACTCATGGCGCCTTCAAAGAAGCCCACCAGGGCGTAGAAGCGCGCCAGCGACCACTCCTTATCGAGATAGCCGAGGGCAAACACCTGGCACACCAGGCTCATGGTGGTCACCAACTCCAGCGCTGCCAGGTTGGTGAGCGAGAGATCAAAGCCGATCCGCAGATTCAGATCGGCCGCTTGAAACCAGGGAAAGTCGAGGTGCTGCGGGCCCAGGGCCACCACCTCGGAAATGGCCAGGCTGCCGTGCAGCACCGCCAGCAGGGTGACCAGCAGGTTGAGATACGCCGCAGGCCGAGGCCCGTTGCGTTTGATCCAGCCGGTAGCCCACGGAAGCGACAGGAGCATCCCGCTGAAGCCGTAGAGCGGCACCAGCCAGATCAGTTGCAGCGGAAGCGGGAGAGCGTCGCTCAAAAAGCGGTGACCTGTGGGGGGCGGACTCTAAACAGGGTTCAGAAGCTGGCCCGGGCGCGGGGATCGCGGCGGGTGGCAGTGCTGGCGCCATAGCGGGCGTAGCCGCGGCGGCGGCGACCACCGAGCTGTTGCAGCCAGGCTTCCAGGTCGCTGCTGTGATGCTGTTCGTCCTCCAGCAGGGCCTGGAAGAAGGCACCGTTGGCCTCGTCGTTGATCACCCGGCAGAAGCGAGTGGCTTCGTCGTAGTGATCCACGAGCTGCTGTTCCAGATCCGCGTTCTGCTCCAGCAGCCCCACCAGGTCGGGGGCGTGGGTGACCGGCTGCAACTGGGAAGCGGCAGGTGCCACCCCGAGTTGCAGCATGTGCTGCACGATCCGTTCCGCGTGTTGCATCTCCTCCACCGTTTCCTCGCGGAAACGTTCGGCAGAGGACTCATCGCCCCAGAGCCCCACGAGGGACGCCTGAGTCATGTACTGCTGCACGGCAGTGAGCTCAAGGCTCAGGGCGCGGCCCAGATAGCCCAGGACGCGCGGATGGGCGGCGTCCATGCTCATCAGGCGCGGCGGTTGTTGGTGCTGGTCAGAACGGGCTCCACTTCGGTGTGGGGGCGGGCAATGATGTGGGCCGCCACGAGGCCATCACCCACGCGCTCACAGGCATCAGCGCCGGCGCGCACTGCAGCGTTGACAGCACCGGTTTCGCCGCGGACGAGCACGGTCACATAGCCACCACCCACGAATTCACGGGCGATCAGGCTCACTTCGGCGGCCTTGGTCATGGCGTCAGCAGCCTCGATGGCCGGCACCAAACCGCGGGTTTCGATCATGCCGAGGGCGATGCCCTGAACGGAAGAGGCCATGGGAGAGAGGCTGCTGGGGGAAGACGAACGGTTGTTGCCACCACCGCCGGCGGTGGAACCACCACCACGGCTGGTGGTGGCGGCGGGTTTGCTGGCGGCCGTCCTCGTGGGAGTCGAGGAGCGGGTGCTGGTGGCGGCTTTGCTGCTGGCCACGGCGGTGGTTGCCACGGTTTGAGCGGTCACGGTGACCGCCGGAGTGGCGGCTGCCGCGGGTTGGGCGGCCGGAGCTGGCGTGGAAGCCGGTGCCGCCGGGATGGCCGTCACCGGCGTGGTCGTGCTGGCAGCTGGTTTGGCAGCTGCCGGCTTACCGGAGGCCGAGGTGGAGGTGGCTCGGGATCTGGGAGTGGCCATGGCGGTGATGGGCAGTGCCCGTGAACGGTCGCGGTGAAACGGAGTGGGCCCGTGTCGTTCGGAGAACAGCAGCGGGAGGAACGGAGCTGAGCTGTTCCTTAACCGTCAGGCGACCAGTGGTCGATGATTCCGCCGATCGTGAGATCGGTGAACAAGTCGGCATTGCCGGTCGCGTGGCGTGCGGCGGAGCCACTGGCGGTGAACACCCAGTTGCCTGGGGAGGCGCCCACAGGGTCGCAGGCGACGCTGAGCTTGCCTTTGGGTGTGCGCAGGATGCGCAGGTTCTGGTGGGCGAAGCCCTCTACACGGTTGGTGCAGACCAGCGACCCCATCACCTGCATGATCTCCATTACTTGGCCCCTCCACTGCCGCTAGGAGCAGAGGGATTGGCGGGCTTGCCCGCAGCCATCTCCTTGGCTGCATCGGGATCCCAGTGGTCGATGATCCCCACGATCGTGAGATCGCTGGGGTACGACTTGCTGCCGGCGGCTTCGCGGGCAGCGGAACTGCCCACGCAGATCACCCAGTCGCCGGGGATGGCGCCCACGGCATCCACAGCCACCTTCTGGGTGCTGCCATCGAGCACCACTTGCAGGTGCTTGTGTTGGAAATCGGCGATGCGGTTGGTGGACACCAACGGCTTCACCACCTTGCAGATCAACATCTCAGTGCCCCCCTCCGGTGTTGAACGTGATTGAGGAACTTACGGTTTCAGCCGGCATATGCCGGTCACGGTCGCGCACGGTGAGCAGGGTGTGCAGCAGACCCTGCGCGCAGAGATCGCTGTAGCGCGCCTCGATGGCGCTCTTCACCCGTTCGCAGTGCGTGATGGCCCGCTCGCGGGCACCGGGAACGGCGCCGTGGTAGTCGAAGCGGAGCACCACGGGGATGGGCAGTCCGCGCGACACATTCAGACCTTTGAAGATCTTCACGCCCACATCGAGATCGGGAGCACCCTCTTCCACCGTGTCCATGTAGGCGAAATAGGTGAGGTTGCGCAGGTGCACTTCCTTGAAGCCGATGCCAACACCGATGAACCGCTCGGCATGACCGAAGTCGCTGTAGCTGCTGCCGTGGTATTGGCGCACGTAGTCGATCTGAGAGAGGTTGTGCTCGATCAGGCGAGCGATCAGCTGCACCATCCCGGCGTCCGGGGTTGAGGCCGCTGCGCTGTGAACCATCTCTTCGATGCGCTGCCGGCCCTGATCGGCATTGAGGCTGCGGGTTGCCTCGTAGACGTCATGGGCATCAAGCCAGCTGTCGAGGTTGGTGCTGCCATCACGACCGGGCACGTGAACACGGATTGCGTCGGTGTCGGTGTCCATCCCCACCAGCAGCAGATCCACCGAAGCACCACAGCAGAAGCTGTTTTCAACCGCTTGCTGGAAATCCTTGAGCCGTTGAAGGCCCTGGGCGGCTGCGGCCTTGTCGTCGCTGCCGTGGGCGGCGCAGCCTTCGTGGCAGGGATCTTTGGAGCTGAAGTGATACACCACCACCTTGAGGTAGCGGGTGTCGTCGTGGGCGGGATTGGGTAGCCCTTCGCGGTAGCGGCGATGCTCGGTTTTGACCCAGCGATCCACCGTGTTCTCCACGTCGAACATCGCGCCCGCATGGGAGCGGCGACGCACGGAGCTGAATGGCAACCTCAGGGCATAGGCGATGGCATGGGCCAGTCGACCATCGGCGCAGGGGGTGATGTCGAGCAGATGGAAGCCGCACTCCAGCAGGAACGCGTTGAAAGCTTCGGCATCCGCACTGCCGGCCTGGGCTGCCAGAGGATCGTCGTTGAAGAACGCGAGGCTGGTTTGCTCGTAGGCCTCAAACACGCACCACGCGAACAGGGTGCGCATGTCGAGCTGGCTGGTCCAGGCGGTTTCGAGCACCGGTTGGGGCAGCTCATGACCCAGTTCCGCCAGGGCCAGGCGTTGAGCCTGGGCAATGAAATCGGGCTCATGCTGCAACGCGGAGATGCGCTTGAGCACCGGAACAACCCGATCGAAGGCGCCGAGGGTGCGCTCCTCGTAGGCGCGCAAAGCGGCGTTGGCTTGACCGTTGCTCAACGGATGCAAACCGCCGCCCACGGAACGCTGGGCTGAGCGAACGCTGGCCGGCTTGATCACCACCTGGGTGGCGACAGGGCGCACCCGGCGAGCTGAACTAGCCACTGCCTGCACCGCATTGGCAGCTGCCGAAGCCTTGCGGCTGCTGCGAGAGTTACCGGTACGGGCGCGGCTGGCCAGCTCACGCTGGCGCAGCACCTTGCTCAGCGATGACGCGGGGTTGAGCTCAGCAGGGGTCTGGCCGGCTGGAGCTTGTGCGTCCCCATTGCTGCCGAAGCGGCGTCGGGGAGCCGTGGGGCTCAAGGCCCGCTCGGTGTTGCCGGTTCTCCGACGCATCTGCTTTTACCTCTCAGCCCCGGGCTCCGCCGGACACCGTGATCAGAGAACCCTGATCGGTGCTGCCGCTGGACCCAGTGATCTTGCTGTTGGGAGGGGGAACCTCCTGGTTCCGCTTGTTCTGCAGACCGGGCATACCGCTCATCGGACCCACGCGGGTGGGGTTGCGGCGGCGTGCCGAGCTGCCTTCGGTGCCGGTGACCCGCTCACCACGGTCCCAGTCATCGCCGGTGACCTTGGTGCCCGAACCCTCGCCGGTGACCCGGGAGGTGGGGCGCAGATCCTCATCCATGCTCACGGGAGCGGCGGCGGCTGCGGCCAGACGCTGGCTCGAGCGCCGGTCGAAGCGGAACTGCTCGGTTCCGGTGACCTTGCCACCGGCCATGTCAAAAGGGCCGGTGATTCTCCCGCCTTGCTCATAGGTGCTGCCGGTCACGGTCCCGGTGGTTTCGCGCTGAACTTGGGCGGCGCGAGCGGGCGACTGCACGCTGAACTGCTGCCAGGCGGCCTGGTTCAGGGGTTGGGGGAAATCGGCATCGTTGCGGGGTGCGGTGCCACAGGCGGCGGCCTGTTGATCCGCGCCCACATAGGGGGTGCCGGTGACGTCTTCGCAAGCGCCGCGCTCAGCGCCGGTCATCACACCGCCGATCCCGGGCTGGATGCCGGTCATGCGGTTGGCGTTGCGCACGGCGGTGCGCTCGCGGGTGGCACGCACGGCCTGGGCGTTGCAGAAGTCTCCAGCCTGTTCAAGGCCGGCATAGGGGGTGCCGGTGACCACCTTGCAGGTCCCGGGCTCATCGCCAGTGACATTGGAGGAACGGCCGGTGCGGGTGCCGCTCACCACCTGGTTGCGGTTGGTGACGCTGAAGCCCACCTTGGCGGCCTCGGGGGCAGGGCGGGTGCCGCAGAAGCCTTCGAACTGCTGGCTGCCGATGTATTCGTCGCCGGTCACGTTGCGGCAGCTGCCGGGCTCATCGCCGGTGACGCGCTCGCTGCGGCCCACGGCGGTGCCGGTGATACCGGTGCCGCGCAGGGTGCTGAAGGTGTTCACCTTGGTGGGTGCCTGACCGGCGGCGGGTGCCTCGGCGCCGAGGTATTGGTCGCCGGTGAGCTGGCGGCCGGAACCGGGCTCATCGCCGGTGACCTTTTCGCTGCGGCCCACCATCACGCCGCTCACGGCCTGACCGCCGAGGGTCTGGCTGCGACCCACCTTGCGCACGGACGGTGTGGTGGTGCCGCAGTAGGCCGCTGACTGATTGGCGGAGATGTATTCAGTGCCGGTGATCGACTTGCAGGTGCCGGGCTCATCGCCAGTCACCTTCTCGCTGCGGCCAACCTCGTTGCCGGTGACGCGATTGCCGTGGCTGGTCGCGGTGACGCGCACCTTGGCGGGCTGAATCGGTGCTGCGGGCTGGGTGCCACAGAAGGTTTGGAACACCTCAGCGCCGAGGTACTCGGTGCCGGTGATGGTGCGGCAGGTGGCGGATTCGTTGCCGGTGGTCTTCACCGAGCGGTTCGCCTGGGTCCCGGTGATGGTCTGTCCGGCGAGGGTTTCGCTCACGCCAACCTTCCAAGAGGCATCAGCCGCTGCGGCTTGCTTCGAGCCGTGGCGATTGGGGCCGCTGGGACGGGTACCGCTGTTGCGTGCTGTGCCGGCGGAACCGGTCTTGCTCTTAAGTTCGCGCACCTTCTGGGAGAGCTCGCGGGCGCTCAGATCGGGATTGATCTGGCGGGCCACAGCGGCAGGCCCGGTCTTGCTGGTGCTGCTGGCTGACTTGCCCCGCTTCGACAGTGCCTCGCGGCGGGCCAGCACCAGCGCACGGCTGGGATTGTGCTGTGCGGATACCTTGCGGGACGCAGGGCGGTTGCTGCTGTTGCTGCCGTTGGATGAGGCGCGGCTGCTCAGCGACAGGCTGGCGGCTTGGCTTCTTGCATTGGTTTCAGCAGCGTGCTCCTGGCACTTGCACTTGTGCTGGTCTGCTGCCGGGGCGGGAGCAGAAGCCTTGGGGGCCTCCTTGGCAACGTCGGTGCGGGTGCGATCCCTCGATTGAGAGGCACGTTTGCCGTTGCGGCTGAGGGCTTCACGACGGGCCAGCACCAGGTCGCGGCTGGGGTTGCTGACGCGCTTGGGGGTGCTGCTGCTACGCGCTGCGGCAGCACTCGGGGTTCCAAGGCTACGGGTCGGGGCCGGGGTGGGCGACGCAGCGGGCATAGCCACGGGTGCCGGGGGGGCGGCCTGGGTGCGGCTGGGGCGTGCATCAGCTGCAGTACGCACGCGTCCACCGCTCGCGTTCATGCGGCTGGCGGCTTTTTTGCCTCCATCGGTGAGGGCCTTACGGCGCTCCAGGGCTGCTTCGCGACTCGATTTGGTGGCCATGTCCGCCCGGCGTATGGAATGACTGGGTATGCGGCACTCCTGCCCTGTTGATGCACAGGCCTGCAGGGAGTTGCACAAAACGATCTGATCGTTGCGTCAACGACCAGCTCAAAAAAGGTGTGGTCCCGGATCAACCGGGACCAACGTTGTCAGGCGCTGAATCAGCGGCCTTCGAACACCACGAAGCAAGAGCCTTGGCTCTGGGTGTAGGCGTCGTAGCCCACGAGGCGCACGTGGTGGTCGGGGTATGCGCGGTGGCAAGCTTCGAGCTCGCTCACGATCACGCTCAGGTCCTTCTCACCGAAGAAGGGCAGTTTCCAATACGACCAATAGGTGGCCATGGAACGGCTGGGGTGCACGTGCTCGACGAGCGGGCTCCAACCCTGGGCAATGATGTACGCGATTTGGTCGTAGATCTCGTCCTGGGTCATCGGCGGGAGGAAGCCGAAGGTCTCCAGGGTGGCGACTGTTTGGTAGTCACCCACGGTGCTCTTGAAAGGCATGGGGTTCCTTGAGATGGATGGAATGAAAGCTCGGGTGGGAAACAACGTGAGGCTGTTTCCCGAATCCCGTTAGCGATTGGCTCAGTTGACGTCGAGCTTGTCGACGGTGTCGAACTCGAACTTGATTTCCTTCCAGGTCTCGAGAGCGATGGCCAGCTCGGGGCTGTGCTTCGCGGCTTCCAGAAGGATGTCGCGACCTTCGCGCTCGATTTCGCGACCGGCGTTGCGTGCCTTGACGCAGGCCTCGAGGGCCACACGGTTGGCAGCAGCACCAGCAGCAGAACCCCAGGGGTGACCGTGGGTACCACCACCGAACTGGAGCACGGAATCGTCGCCGAAGATGCTCACCAGCGCGGGCATGTGCCACACGTGGATACCGCCGGAGGCCACGGCGAACACGCCGCCCATGGAACCCCAATCTTGGTCGAAGAAGTTACCGCGGCTGCGATCTTCGGGAACGAAGGATTCGCGCAGCTGGTCGATGTAGCCGAGGGTGGACTGACGGTCGCCCTCGAGCTTGCCCACAACGGTACCGGTGTGGAGCTGGTCACCACCGGAGAGGCGCAGGCACTTGGCCAGCACACGGAAGTGGATGCCGTGCTTGGGGTGACGGTCGATCACCGCGTGCATGGCGCGGTGGATGTGCAGCAGCATGCCGTTCTTCCGGCACCACTTCGCAAGACCGGTGTTGGCCGTGAAGCCACCGGTGATGTAGTCGTGCATGATGATCGGCTGGCCGAGTTCCTTGGCGAACTCAGCGCGCTCGTACATCTCCTCGGGGGTCGCTGCCGTGCAGTTGAGGTAGTGACCCTTCTTCTCGCCGGTTTCTTGCTCGGCGAGCTTTACAGCTTCGGCAACGAACTCGAAACGGTTCTGCCAACGCTGGAAAGGCTGCGAGTTGATGTTCTCGTCGTCCTTGGTGAAGTCGAGACCACCGCGGAGGCACTCATACACCACACGGCCGTAGTTCTTGCCGCTCAGGCCGAGCTTCGGCTTGATGGTGCAACCCAGCAGAGGACGGCCGTACTTGTTCATACGGTCGCGCTCGACCTGGATGCCGTTCGGCGGACCCATGCAGGTCTTGATGAACGCCAAGGGGAAGCGGATGTCTTCCAGGCGCAGGTGACGCAGCGCCTTGAAGCCGAACACGTTGCCGACCAGGGAGGTCAGAACGTTGGTGATGGAGCCTTCCTCGAACAGGTCGAGGGGATAGGCGATGAACGCATAGAAGGATTCCTTGTCGCCAGGAACGTCTTCGATGCGGTAGCAACGGCCCTTGTAGAAGTCGAGGTCGGTGAGGAGCTCGGACCACACAGTGGACCAGGTGCCGGTGGAGGATTCAGCGGCCACAGCGGCAGCCACTTCCTCGCGGGGAACGCCTTCCTGGCCGGTGCACTTAAAGCACGCGAGCAGGTCGGAATCGAGGGGAACGTAATCAGGAGTCCAATACGTGTCGCGGTACTCCTTAACCCCAGCGTCGTACTTCTTAGCCATGGAGAATCTCCGGGTGGGTCGAGGGAAATGAGTCAGAGGTGTGAACGGCCCTCAAGGGCGCGGTTCAGTCCTCAGTCCTTCGAACCAACGAAGCCGGCGCTGCTGTTCAGAGCAGGCTCCACTTCACGGTGGGGACGGGCAATGATGTGAGCGGCAACCAGGCCATCACCCACGCGCTCGCAGGCATCAGCGCCGGCGCGAACGGCTGCGTTCACAGCGCCGGTTTCGCCACGCACGAGCACGGTCACATAACCGCCGCCCACGAATTCACGGCCAATCAGGCGCACTTCGGCGGCCTTGGTCATGGCGTCAGCGGCTTCGATCGCGGGGACCAGACCCCGGGTCTCGATCATGCCGAGGGCGATGCCCATGGTTTCGTTTGCCATTACCTGCTCCTGGAGGAGGGGTGGAATGTTCGCCTGCAACCTTGCTCGCCAGCCGAACCTCCCGTCAAGCCATTTGGGTTCTCTTCACGATCACCGTCTTCATTGCTACTGATAAGGGCGCCTGATCAGTGCATCACAAAACTTTGGAGATGCTTCTCGCCTGACCGGCCTGCGTGGGGCAAACCGTTGTTCTGCACACGGTTTTCCCTTGTTCGTGCTCTCCCGAAATCGCGATGACCCGCCAGGGACTCTCAGAGGGGTTCCGCATCGGAGACAAAGCCAACGCCGCCGTAGTAACTCAGCAGTGGCCGCAGGGAGCTGCGCAGGGGCTCGAGCAATTCCGGCGCGCAGAACACGATCACGTGGGCGTTCGCCCCAAGACCGCTGAATTCCATGTTGTCGGAAACGGCCCCCCGTGGGCCCCGCCCCGTGACGTGGCGCATCACCGTGTATCCGCTGCAGCCGGCCTGATCGATCGCCTGGAGCACCGGATCGAGTTCGCGCTCGCTCAGGATCAGATCCACCCGCTTCATGGCAGCAGCCGATTCACCAGGGCCATGTAGAGAGGTATACCCACCACGATGTTGAAGGGAAAGGTGAGGCCAGGGCTGTGGAGATATAGAAGCTGGGGTTGGCTTCCGGCACCGTCATGCGCATCGCTGCGGGCACAGCGATGTAGGAGGCGCTGGCACAGAGCACCACAAACAGCAGCGCGTTGCCGGCTTCTAGCCCCAGCCCCCGGGCGATCAGGCTGCCCAGCACGGCGTTGAACAGGGGCATCCCCAGGGAGAACGCGATCAGAAAAGTGCCGGCCTGCCGCAGATCCCGCAGCCGCTGTGCGGCCACGATGCCCATATCCAAGAGGAAGAAGCTCAGCGCGCCGTAAAAGAGCTTGTCGGTGAAGGGCAGCATCTTCTCGGCTCCCTGGGGGTTGTTGGCCGCTGTGAGCACGCCCACCACCAGGCTTCCCACCAGGAGAAACACCGATCCGTTCAGCAGGGCTTCCTTGAGCACAGCCCCCCAGCGCATCCCCTGGCCCGCTTCGGCTCGCGCCGGACCAGCCAGTTTCACCAGCAGCAGGCCCACGATGATCGCGGGCGATTCCATCAAGGCCAGGGCAGCCACCATGAAGCCGTCGTGGTGCAGGCCCAGCGTGTCGAGAAAGCTCTCCGCGGTGATGAAGGTCACCGCGCTGATGGAGCCGTAGGTGGCTGCAATCGCGGCGGCGTTGAAGCCATCGAGCTTCCAGCGCAGCAGCGCAAAGCTGTACACCGGCACCAGCAGCGACATCAAAACCGCCGCGGTGATGGTGAGCAGAACCGGCCCGCCCACGCCGGAGTGCTGCAACTCGAGCCCTCCCTTGAAGCCAATGGCCAAGAGGAGATACAGGGAGAACAGCTTGGGCAGCGGCGCCGGAATCTCCAGATCCGAGCCCAGCAGCACGGCCAGCACTCCCAGGAAAAAGAACAGAACCGGTGGGGTGAGCAGGTTCTGCAGGATCAGGCTCGTGTCCACCGCCGCGCTGCTGCAGAGCTTCACGCTAGGCGGCGGGTTGGCCACTGTTCGCGCACGCACACAAGCTTGCCGCGGGCGGTTGTGGCTGGTGGAAACCGTTCTTACGGTTGAGGGGAGGCAGGAACCCCTGGAGCTTTTTCGGGGGGTGGAATGTTCAACCCGTCCCTGCCTCCCCCAATTTGCAGGTGCCTCGCCAGGCCACAATGGGCCCCCAGACCTGGCTCAGGCCTTGATGCGCCCCTCCTCCACCCGGCCGTTGCTGGTGATCGCCAGCGGCAACGCCTACAAGGTGGCCGAGATCAGCTCCATGCTCGATGCCGTGGATCTGGAGGTGTGCCGGCAGCCCGACGGCCTCGAGATCGAGGAAACCGGCAGCACCTATCTGGAGAACGCCCGGCTGAAAGCCACGGAGGTGGCCAGGCTCACGGGGCAGTGGTCTCTGGCGGATGATTCCGGTTTGGAGGTAGATGCCTTGGGCGGCGCTCCAGGGCTCTATTCGGCCCGCTACGCCCCCACCGATCACGAGCGCATCCACCGGCTGCTGCAGGAGCTAGGAACAACCCCCTACCGCAGCGCCAGTTTCAACAGCGCCATGGTGCTGGCTGATCCCACCGGCCAGGTAGTGCTAGAGGCCGAGGGGATCTGCCGCGGGGAGATCCTCACTACGCCCGAAGGCCATGGCGGGGGCTACGACCCAATCTTCTGGGTGCGCGAAGCCGGCATGACCTACGCCCAGATGGGCCAGCACCTCAAAGACAAGCTCGGTTCACGCGGCAAGGCTGCCCGCGCCCTGGCTCCGCGGCTCAAGCAGCTGCTGGGACTGGGCTGAGGTCAGCGGGCCCGGCGGTTGATCTGCTCCACTGAGCGCATCGCTGCAGCGGCGGCTTCGTTCACATCCCCTTCCCAGCCGGCCAGGGTGAGACGGCCGAAGGCGCCCACGGCCTTTACATCCACCACGGTGATGTTGCTCGCCTTCTCGGCTTCGTTGGCGGCCAGAAGCACATAACCGGCAGGCTCGGTTTCAAGGATGTACATGCTCATCCCGGCCTGAATCATCGAACCGCGGCGGTTCTGGCGGTTGATCAGCACCGCATGGTCTGGGGTGATGGCGCGAATCACTTCGGTCCAGGTGACGCTGCAGCGGCTGCGTTGCTCCACGCTGCTGCCGATCGCCTCGAGCACCACATCCCCGGAATGGAGAACGTTGCTCTGATCGCGGTGATAGAGAGCCAGGGAGCCGAAGGCCCGTTCCACGATCATCTGGCCGAGGCGCACGGTGCTCGCCTTGAGGGCGATGTCGGTGACGCGGTGCACCGCCATGCCGGGCGACACCTCCAGCCACAGACAGGCATCGCCGGGGATCGGCAGGAAGCCCTGACTCACCGTTCCCATGTAGGCCGCCAGTTGCGGCTGCAGGGAATCGAGAAACACATAAGTACGCAGCTCGATCGACTCGACAGCGCTGGCCTGGCTCACCAGCCGCGCCTCGCTGTCGGTGGTGATCACACAGCTGGCGGCTGAGGGATGCAGCTCGTCGAGGGGCGTACCGCTGCCGCTGAACCCCACGTTGGTACCGGTGATCTGCACACCGGAGGAGCGTCGCCTTGGGATCCGCTGCGGCAAGGCGAAGGCTGCTCTCAAATGCGGCGCGATCTTACCGCCCGGAACCAACCGTGATCCCGCTCCCTTGCGCGCCGCGTTGCAGCCGGTACCGTCCGGCCATGTCCGCAGAAGAGCCCGTGGCCGCTAAGCGTTCCGCCTCCGCCGCTTCCGCCAAGCCGATCCACGATGGCGCCGACCTCAACGCTGAGCAGGCCCTGGCTCTGGTGGGGATGGGCCTGATGCAGAAGATGGCCGCCAGCGGCGAGCTGCCCTGGATGTGGAACGAGGCCGAGGATGGTGGCAATTGCGATGTGGCGGCTTTGCGCCAGCGGTTGGAGCTCACCCAGCTGGCTCTGCAGACTGGTGCACCACTGAGCACCGCCGAGGTGACTTACCTCATGGGTGCCCGGCCCGGCAGCGCCGAGGTGGAGCGCGGCGGCTTGCGGGCCCGCCGGGTGAGTCGCAATGTATGGAAGCTGAGTGAAGCCCGTGGCAGCGAGCGCCGGGGTGAAGTGGCCCAGTTCAGCAGCTTCAACGACGGCCGCCGCCGGTTTGCCTGATGCCTTCAGGGCAGTTCGCCGCCTTTGCTGATCTCCCGGTCCCAGGCGGCGATCAGATGCTCCTTGAGCAGGGTGGCTTGCCCAAGGGCTAGATCGAGCCCACCCCACCAGTTCACCAAGGCCACAGGGATCGGCATGGCATTGCAGTCGAGCTCAAACGACTGAATGGTGTCATCGCCGTCGACCAGCACGGTGATTGAAAACTCCAGCAGGCCCTGCGGCCAGGGATGCAGTGTCACGGTGGTGATATCGCCCAGGGCATAGCAGCCCACGTCGATCGTCCACCACGGTCCGCCAGGCACCTCCCGCGGGTAGCGCTCGGGGTGGTCGATCTTGGGCCAGCCTCGCAGCACCAATTGCTGAAGTAGCTCGTGGAGGGTGGCGCGCATCGGCCCTCCCTCCGCAGCGTTGGTCCTGTCATGGCACCGGCGGCAGCTTGCCGGCAAGGGGACAACACCAGCGCATCGGTGCATCCTGGGGGCAGATCTCACCCATCCGTTGCTGTTCAACGTTGCCAGACGGCTACTGGGCAAACCCCTGCCCCGCAGCCAGTCGGATTCCGAGAAGCTGCCCAGCTTCGAGGCGCTGCCAATCCTCAGCTCCGATGCGCTTTCCTCGGTGGCTTACGCCACGGAAGCAGCCCTCGGCGTGCTGATCCTGGCGGGCAGCCAGGCCCTGGAGCTCTCGCTGCCGATCACCGGCGCCATCGTGCTGCTGATCGGGATCGTGGTGCTCTCCTATCGGCAAACGATCGAGGCTTATCCGCAGGGTGGCGGCTCCTATGTGGTGGCACGGGAGAACCTCGGCACCTGGCCCAGCCTGATCGCGGCGGCCTCTCTGCTGGTGGATTACACCCTCACCGCCGCCGTGAGCCTGATGGCCGGCACTCAAGCCTTGTCGTCGTTGCTGCCGGGGCTGCTGCCCTACGAAACGCCCCTGGCCGTGCTGCTGTTGGTGTTGGTGGGCTGGGCCAACCTGCGGGGTGTGAAGGAAGCCGGCCGCGCCTTCGCCATCCCCACCTATGCCTTTGTGGTGATGGTGGTGCTGCTGGCCCTCTTCGGCCTGCAAAACCTGGTGTTTGCCCATGGCTTCACCCCTGACGCACCACCGCTGGTGCGGGCGGCGGAACCGCTCGGCTTGTTTCTGATCCTGCGGGCCTTCAGCTCCGGCTGTTCGGCGATGACCGGGATCGAAGCCATTGCCAACGGCGTGAAGGTGTTCCGCGAGCCGGCCGCCAAGCGTGCCCAGCGCACGATGCTCGTGATGGGGGTGATGCTCGCCCTGATGTTCCTGGCCGTGAGTGGCTTGGGCTGGCTCTATGGGGTGGCCCCCAATCCGGATCGCACCGTGTTGGCGCAGATCGGCATCCGGGTGTTTGGTGAAGGAAGCCCCCTCTTTTGGGCTCTTCAGATCAGCACCCTGCTGATCCTGGCGTTGGCGGCCAATACGGCATTTGCCGGCTTCCCCCGCCTGGCAGCGATGCTGGCGCAGGATCGCTTTCTGCCTCGGCAGATGGCCTGGATCGGCGATCGCTTGGTGTTCCAGAACGGCATTTTCGTGCTGCTGGTGGCTGCCGCGCTGGTGATCGTGGTGTGCGAGGGCGACACCACCGTGGCGGTGAATCTTTATGCCCTCGGCGTGTTCAGTGCCTTCACCCTCTCGCAGGCGGGGATGGTGGTGCGTTGGTGGCGGCTGCGCGGCCCCGGCTGGCTGGGGCGCCTGCTGATGAATGCGCTCGGATCGCTCACCACCTTTGTGGTGCTGATCGTGATCGTGGTGAGCAAATTCGATGAGGGGGCTTGGACCGTGGTGATCGCCATCCCCCTGCTGGTGTGGATGCTCGCCCGCATTCGCCACCGCTATGACAGCGTTTACCGCGCGATCAGCCTCAATCCCGGCGACGATCGCAGCCTGCGTCTGCCGTCTCGCCGTGATCCGGTGGGCAACACCAGCCTGGTGTGGGTGCCTTCGCTCAGTCGCCCCAGCCTGGAGGCCCTCCGTTATGCCACCACCGTGTCGGATCGGGTGGTGGCGGTGTGGGTGTTGGCGGAGGGCGATGACCCTGCGCTGATCCGTGAGCAGTGGCAGCAGTGCGTGGGCGATCCCGAGCCCCAGGGTCTGGAGCTGGTGCTGCTGGACAGCCCCTTTGCCTCGCTGGTGGATCCCTTTACGGAGTTTGTGGCCCTGGAAGAGCAGCGCTATCCCGGCAGCACCTTCACGATCGTGATGCCGATGGCCATTCCCCGCTACCGCTTCGATGGTCTGCTGCTCAATCAGAGGGGCCTGAACATGCGCCGCTCGCTCGATGCACGCCGCAATCGCGTGTTCACCCTGGTGCGCTATTACCTGCCGGCCTGATGCCGGTGGCCACTGATTAGTAGCGCTTGCGGGTGTGATTCATAACGCCTTTGGGACACCGCACCCATCGGCACCGTGCCACTCACTAACTTGCCGGGACCTTGTTCGTCCCTCCAGTGTCCTGGCTTGGAACGGTCTGGCTGGTGCCCCTCTACCCATTGGTAGGGGCCCTGTTCAGCCTGCTGTGGTCACCCGGGTTGATCTCCCGCACGGGGCCCCGCCCTTCGGGTTATGTGAACCTGCTGATGGTGTCGATCGCCTTCGGCCACAGCCTGGCGGCCTTGCTCAGCCTGAGCAGCAACTCGGCGGCTGGTCAGGCGGCGATCTATGCCCCCCCGAGCTTCCACTGGACCTGGCTGCAAACCGCCGGCCTGACCATCGGGTTCGATGGTCTGGTGACAGAACCGGGTCTGATCGCCATGACGGTGATCACGGGTCTGCACGTGTTGGTGCAGATCTTCTCGATCGGCTACCTGGAGATGGACTGGGGCTGGCCCCGCTTCTTCGGTGCCCTGAGCTTCTTCGAGGCCGGCCTGTGCGGCCTGGTGCTCACCGATTCGGTGTTTTTCAGCTACGTGTTGCTGGAGCTGCTCACCGTGGGTACCTACGTGATCGTGGGCACCTGGTACAACCAGTCGCTGGTGGTGAAGGGGGCCCGCGATGCCTTCCTCACCAAGCGCATCGGCGACCTGATCCTGCTGGCGGGTGTGATTGCCCTGCTGCCGCTCACGGGCACCTGGAACTTCCACGGGCTGCAGGGCTGGGCCGCTGATCTCACCAACAACGCTCAGCCCCTGCCCCCCGGCTTCCAGCTGATCCTGCTGGCCCTGATCGCCGGCCCGATGGGCAAGTGCGCCCAGATTCCGCTGCACCTCTGGCTCGATGAGGCGATGGAGAGCCCTCTGCCCTCCACCGTGCTGCGCAACTCCGTGGTGGTGATCGGCGGTGCCTGGGTGCTGCTGCGCCTGGAGCCGCTGATCGCCCTGAGCCCCCTGGTGCAGGGCGTGCTGGTGGTGGTGGGCGGCACCACGGCGCTGGTGGCCTCCCTGATCGCCCTGGGCCAGATCGATGTGAAGCGCGCCCTCAGCTTCCTGGTGAGTAGCTGGCTGGGTCTGCTGTTTGTGGCGGTGGGCCTCGGCGGCATCGGCGCGGCCGACCACCTGCTGCTGGTGTATCCCCTGCCGATGGCTCTGATGCTGATGTCGGTGGGCACGATCGTGATCAGCAATGTCACCCAAGACCTCACCCAGCTGGGCGGCCTCTGGAGCCGCCGCCCGCTGATGGGGATCGCCTTCCTCGCCGGCGCCGCCGGGCTGATGGGGCTACCTCCCTTTGGTGGTTTCGCCGCCCTGCGGGAATTGCTTGAGCTGGCGGCCAACAGCCAGCTCCCGTTGGTGCTCTCTGGGCTGGTGTTGATCACCAATGCCCTGCTCAGCGCAGCGCTGATGCGGGTGTTTGGCCTGATTTGGGGCGGCCGTCCCACCCCGTTCACCGCCCGCTCCCCGGAGGTGCTGTGGTTGATGGTGCTGCCCACGATGCTGTTGCTGGGCCTGGTGCTGCACATCCCCCAGCTGCTGGTGCACCTGGGCGTTTACAAGCTCTCGCCCGTGCCGGGTTGGGGCCCGATGGGCTGGCCGCTGCTGCTCTCCACCCTGGTCGGCGCCGGCACCTCTGCCTGGTTCTATCTGCGCCCCCATCCCCTGGCCGAGCTCCCCTCCGGTCTGGGCGGCCTGCAGCACTGGCTGGCGGAAGATATGCACACCGAGGCCTTCTATCACCGCACCGTGGTGGCGTTGGTGGTGGGTCTGGCACGGTTCAGCGCCTGGAGCGATCGCCAGCTGGTGGATGGCTTCTCCAGCGGCACCGGTGGTGTGGCCATGGAAGGGGCCCGTCGCCTCAGCTACACCACCAGCGGTCGCTCCCAGACCTATGCCCTTTCGCTCGTGCTCGGCGTGCTGTTGATGGCCGCCTGGCTCCTGTCCCGCTGACGTGAACGCCATGGACCTGTTGCTTCTGCTGTTGATTCCCCTGCTGGCAGGCCTGTTGCTGCCCCTCTTGCCCGCTGGCTCCCCCTGGGTGCGCCGCGGTGCCCTGGCGGCTGCACTGCTGCAGCTGCTGGATGGGCTGTGGCTCTGGCAGCATCCGCCGGCTGCGCTCTCGGCGAATTGGTTGCCCCGGCTGGGCCTGCGGCTCGAGCTGGGCCTCGATGGGCTCACCATGCCGCTGGTGCTGCTGGCGGCCCTGCTCACCGCCATGGCCGTGATGGCCAGCCCGGTGGATCAGAGCCGCCCGCGCCTGTTTTTCGCCTTGATGCTGGCCACCAACGTGGGGCTGATCGGTGCCTTCCTGGCCCGCAACGCTCTGCTGTTCTTGCTGGCCTATGAGCTGATCCTGATCCCCACCACCTTGCTGGTGGCCACCTGGGGTGGTGAGCGCCGCGCCGGCGCCGCGATCCGCTTCCTCACCTATGGCGCCGTGTCGGGGGTTGCCCTCCTGGCAGCCGTGCTGGCTCTGGGCTGGCTGCAGCCCGGTGGCTTGAACTTCAGCTACACCGCCCTGGCGGATCACAACCTCACGGCGCTGCAGCAGCGCTGGATCCTGGCGCTGGTGCTGCTGGCCTTCGGCCTGAAGCTGCCGGTGGTGCCCCTGCACGGCTGGCAGCCAATCACCTACAGCCAGGCCCCCACGCCGGTGGCGATGTTGATGAGCGGTGTGGTGTCGAAGCTCGGCGCCTATGGCCTGCTGCGCTTTGGCCTGGAGTTTCTGCCGGATGCCTGGGCGGCCTGGTCGCCCTGGCTGGCCGCGGTGGGAGCGCTCAGCGCCATCTACGGCTCACTCAATGCGATCGTTCAGCTCGATATGCGCCGTTTGGTGGCCTACAGCTCCCTGGGCCACATGGGCATGCTTCTGTTGGCTTTGGCCGCGGCCACACCGCTGAGCCTGCAGGGCGTGATCGCCCAGATGCTCGCCCACGGTTTGATCATTGCGCTGCTGTTCTGCCTGGTGGGCCTGATCGAGTTGCGCACGGGCACCTGTGCCATTCCCGAACTTTCGGGTCTGCTCAATCCCCAGCGAGGTTTGCCGTTCACCCTCGGCTTGATGCTGCTGGCCCTGCTCGCTGCGGCGGGTGTGCCTGGTTTGGCCGGCTTTGTGGCCGAATTGCTGGTGTTCGAGGGCAGTTGGGTGGCCTTCCCCTGGCCCACGCTGGTGTGTCTGCTGGCTTCCGGTCTCACGGCCGTGTATGCGATCCGTCTGTTCAACCGTGTGGGCTTCGGCCGCCTCGATAACGAGCGGGCCGATTGGGTGAGCACCAGCTGGGGGGAGCGCACGCCAGCTTTGGTGCTTACCGCTCTGGTGCTGGTGGCTGGCCTCTGGCCCTCGATGCTCACCGGTTTCAGCGAAACGGCCACGGCTCCGCTGGCCCTGCGTTCCAGTGATGCCGTCACGGTCATCGCCATGGCTCCCGCCACCGTCAACTCCGCCCAGCTCCCCGCATGACTGCCACTGTCGCCTCGGAGCGCATCAAGGCTCCGTTGATTCCCCCCTCCACCCACCGCTATGCCGATGTGATCCACCGGCTCGAAGCGGGTGGCTCGATGCTGCCAGACACCCCGGAGAACCTCAAACAGATCATCGGCATCTACAAGGCCTACGCCGTGCCGATGGACTTCTATTGGCGCGACTTGCTCTACATCGCTGAGCGGGTGTTCCTCAATCCGCTGCCAGCCTTCAAATACTTCATCTCGCAGGAGTATCTGGATCGCCCCAACAGCTATGCGGGCGATCAATCACAGCTGCGCATCTGGCGCGGTGGCGAGAAGGTGCATCCGGAACTCCTGGAGTTCATGGAGCGCGGCGAAACCGGCCGCATGTCCAAGCTGTTCCATCACCTCTGGCATGACCGGGTGAACATGGAGTTCGCCGAGGCCTGCATGCAGGCGATGCTCTGGCACCAGGGCATGGGCGGCCGCTTCAACGACTACCTCGAGAGCGACGCCTACAAGTCCAACGCTGATCGGGCGATCAAGGCCTATTTCAAGGGCAATCCCCTGATGCTGGGGCTCTATGCACTGTTCCCGGACATGTTCCTGGAGCAGGTGCGTCAGCTCAGCTACACCGCCAACCTCGGCCTCTTCTGGGAGGTGATGGCGCCGGTGTTCTTCGAGATGAGCGACATCTACGACGAGGGCGGCTTCAAGGGGGTGCCCGATGCGATGGATTTCCTCGTGAACGGCATCTTCGCTGTGGCTGGTCGACCGATCTACCACCACCTCTATATCGGCGACGAGTGCTACGAAATCATCCCCAAGAGCGAGGGGTTCACCTGGCTCTATGAGGCTGCGCTGCCCTATGTGGAGGCGGTGTTCTACCGCACAGCACCCTTCCGGGGCACCAAGAGCTATAACGCCCAGGCCGGCCAGGTGCCGGCGGATCAGGCGGATTTCCACTACGGGATCCTCTACGCCGATGTGTTCCCCGTGGGCTCAGCCGGCATTCCTCCCACCCTGCTGATGCAGGACATGCTGCATTTCCTGCCTCCTTATCTCAAGGAGATTTACCGGGAGCACAGACGCGGCGAGGAAGATGAGCTGGTGCAGCTGGGGATCACCTTCCAGCGCTCGATGTACAACGTGACCTCAGCGGTGATTCAGGCGCTGCGCTGCGCTCTGCTCTATCCGCTGGACGACACCAACCCCGAGCACCTGATGGCGAACCGGCGCTTCTTTGAGGCACAGATGGATCGCTTCCTGCGGCCGGAGGCCCGCCTGCCCGACATTCAATCCCAGGACTACCGCTGATGGCTTCGATTCTCGAAACCGCCGCCTCTGTGGGGGTGTTCAACACCCTGCTGGCCGCTGTGGATGCCGCCGGTCTGCGCGAAGCCCTGGAGGGCCCTGGCCCCTTCACCGTGTTTGCCCCGGTGGATGACGCTTTTGCGGCGCTGCCACCCGGCACGGTGCAAACGCTGGTGGATAACCCCCCGCAATTGGCGCGGATCCTTAAATATCACGTGCTTTCAGGTTCCTACAGCCGCGAGCAGCTCGTGGCTGAAGACAATTGGGACAGCCTCGAAGGCGCGCCGATCCCGATCCGCAGCAAGGATCCCTTCGAGGTGAAGAACGCCACCGTGGTGAACGCCGATGTGGTGTGCGACAACGGCGTGGTGCATGTGATCGATCGGGTGATTCTGCCCGGCTGAATTCAGGCGGCGCGCTGATTCTTGCCTTCGAGGTAGCGATCCCAGCTGCCGCGTCCCCGGCTGGGCTGGCGCTCCACTTGATTGTGCAAACGCCGTACCCGCAGGATCCGCTCGCGCTCGAGCTTGCGGTAGTGCTCGATCGTGCGTTGGCGGCCCCGGGCCTCATCGAACAGGATGGCGCTGGCCAGGGCCACCGAGGTGCCGATGATGCCGGCGGCCAGCAGCAGGGCAAAGGTGTCAGGCATGGCCAGATCGCAGGCGTCCGTGGGGCTTTTGTATCGGATACCGGGGCGACGTCAAGGCTTGGTTTCAGCGGCTGAGGGTTTCGAGTGCGGATCGAATGGCGGCGTAGCAGTGCTCCAATTGCGCCGCGCTGATCGAAAGCGGAGGCAGCAGGTACACCACGTTGCCCAAGGGCCGCAGATACACCCCTTGATCGAGGCAATGGCGCTGCAGTTGTTTGCCGATCGGATTGATATAACTCGTGCTCCCGGCATCGAGTTCGAAGGCGGCCACGGTTCCCTGGCAGCGGATCCGCTTCACCAGTGGATGCTGCGCCAGCTCCTCCAGTAGCGGAATGTGGCGTGCATCGAACTGCTGGTAACGCTCGGGGTTGTGCTGCAGCAGATCGAGGCTGGCGAGGGCTGCGGCGCAACCCAGTGGATTAGCTGTGAAGCTGTGGCCGTGGAAGAAGGTTTGTGCCGGCGTTTCACTGATGAAGCCGCGGTACAGCCGCTCACTGGCCATGGTCACGCCCATGGGCAGAAAGCCACCCGTGAGCCCTTTGGAGAGCGCCATCAGATCGGGTTGGAGTCCGGAACGCTGGCAGGCAAACAGGGAGCCGGTGCGCCCGAAGCCGGTCATCACCTCGTCGGCGATGAGCAAAGCGCCCTGGGCCTGCACCCGCTCTTGCACCGCCCGCAGGAAGCTGGGCCGCACTATGTGCATCCCGGCAGCCCCCTGGATCAGGGGCTCCAGAATCACGGCCGCTGTGGGCACCGCCAGGGCCTGCTCCAGCTGCAGCAGCGCCTGGGCTTCCCGCGCTTCCACGCTTTCATCACCCCAGTGGGTGTGCGGCCAGCTGATGCGGGCCACATCAAACAGCAACTCCTCGTAGGGGGCGGTGAAGATCGAGCGATCCCCCACGGCCATGGCCCCGAAGGTGTCGCCGTGATACGCCCCCTCAAAGGCGATCAGCCGGCGGCGATCACTGCCCTGGTTGCGCCACCACTGCCAGGCGATCTTGAGGGCCACCTCCACAGCGGTGGAGCCGTTGTCGGAGAAGAACAGCCGTTCGAGGCCGGTGAGGGCGGCCAGGCGGGTGGCGAGCTGTTCAGCCGGCTGGTGGCTGAAGTTGGCAAAGATCACCTGCTCCAGTTGCAGGGCCTGGCGGCCGATGGCTGCAGCGATCGAGGGTTCCGCGTGGCCATGCAGGGTGACCCACCAGCTGCTGATGCCGTCGATGAGCTGGCGTCCATCCTGCAGTTCGAGCACGCAACCGCGCGCGCTCCGCACTTCGAGGGGAACCGGGCTGGTGGCCACCTGGGTGGTGGGATGCCAGAGGTGGGGGTGCCAGCTCATGGGGTGATGCCTCAGGCCTCTAGGTAGTCGATCACCCGATCGGAGAGGCGGCGGATCGCCGCATTGGCGCGCCGCTCCATGCCGCGGGCCTGGTCGCGGCTGAGCCCCATTTGCCGGGCCACGGCACTGAGGTTCATTGGGCTGGGCTGATCGATGCCATAGCGCAGCCGCAGCAACTCAGCCTCCTGGTCCGGCAGCTCATCGAGCAGGGCGACAAGGTCAGTTTGCAGGTGGGCGGCGGTGAGTTGATCGCTGGGCAGCTGGGCGTCACAGCGCAGGGAGTCGAGCAGGCGCAGGTCGTCTTCCGGGCCGTGGCTGCTGTCGAGGCTCAGGGGTTCCTGGGCGCGGAACAGGGCTTCGCGGATGTCGAGCGGTTTTAGCTCGGTGGCTTCTGCCAGCTCCTCGAGGTTGGGTTCACGGCCCAGCATCTGGCGCAGTTCCTGCTGGCAGCGGCGCAACCGCTGCAGGCGATCCTGCATGTGGGCTGGCAGGCGGATGCTGCGGCTCTGCTGTTGCAGGGCACGGCCCATGCCCTCCCGAATCCACCAGGTGGCATAGGTGGAGAACTTGTAGCCGCGGGTTGGATCAAAGCGCTGCACGGCTCGGATCAGGCCGAGGGTTCCCTCCTGGATCAGATCTTCCAGGTCGAGGCGCCGGTGGCTGATGCGGCGAGCCAGGCTCACCACCAGTCGCAGGTTGGCGGTCACCATGCGCTCACTGGCCCGTTCCGCCAGCTTCAGTTCGCGCTGCAGCTGCCGGGGTGTGAGCTGCACGTTGCTGGCCCAGGACTCCAGGCTGGGGGCTTGGCCGCCCGAGCGGAGTTTCATTTCTTCGGCCGCTTCGAGCAGGCGCCGGCCGTTTTGCACGGCGCGGCCCAGGCTGATTTCCTCTTCAGCGGAGAGGAGCGGAATACGGCCGATTGCACGTAGGTGCCGGCTGATTGCGTCGCAGTCTCCTTTGCGGAGCTTCTGTGGCGCAGGCATCGAGAGAGATGTCTGTGGGGTTGCGAAACCTTAAGGACATCTGCGGCGTGCTGGGTGGCTTTCGGCGTTGATGCAGCAACCGCAATCGCCTTGATCAGTGCAGCTGATCAATCCGGCAGACCCAGCATGGTCAGTGCGTTCTGGGCCAGGGCTTGATGTGCATGGGCCTGCGGGCTCCACCACTTAACGCATTCCTAATCCGGTTGGTGTTGTTGTTCATTAAAACGGCAGATTCAGCCTCTCATGAGGCCTGCACAGGCTTGTCATCCCGGCGTGCCCAGCGCACCAGCCAGTAGGCGGCGGCCAGCCCCACCACGATCACCCCGAATCCCGCCATCAGCGCTGGTTTGTTTTCTGTGCCCGGAGGCAGCACGATCACCTTCCGCGCCACAGCCGTGAGGGCGGTGATGAGCACCAGCTCGATTTGTACCACCTGATCGCGCAGGTAGGCGGTCACGTTCTGGAGCACCTCCAGGGCGATGAAGATCAGCAGGAGGCGATCCAGCAACTTGATCAGGCTGCCGTCGAACCAGTTGGTCTCCCGTTGCATCAATCCCATGCCTGTTTCCACCACCAGCTCCAGAGCCGCTAGACCCACCACGGCCGCCAGGAGCAGGGCTAGCAGCTTGGCCAGCTGCCGCTCGTAGCTGTGGATGGTGGAGAGGAACTGCTTGTCGTTGAAGAGCTTCATCGGCTGGGGAATACGAACAACGCATGAAAAAAGGGCATCCATGCGCTGGATGCCCTGGGAGAGATCGCCGTAACTCAGGCCAGGCCAGCCACGGCCTGCTGCAGCGCCTCGCGGCGGCCGATGCTGGTGCGCTCCGACGGCAGCTTCTTGTAAAGGCCGAGCTTCTCGAGCCGGCGCTGGGTGGTGCCAGTAGCACCCACCACAAACACTTCGCGGCCTTTCTCAATCGCTTCCTCCACGGCGTTTTCCACCGCCAAGGCGGCGGTCACGCCCAGGTGCGACACCTCGGTGAGATCGAACACAACGGCTTTGCACTCGCCGATGGCGTTGTGCTCGCGGCCGATCGCCTTGGCGACGCCGAAGATCATCGCGCCGTTGAGTTGGAACAGCAGCACCTGACCGCGGCCCTGATCGAGCAGGCGGCGCTCGTCATCACTGATGTCAAGGTCGCCATCGCCGGTGCTCACCGACTTCACGCTCTTGCTTTGCAGTGCGCTCATCTTGTCGATGGTGAGGATGTTGGCGATGAACACGCCGATCCCCACGGCGGCGATCAGATCCACCAGCACGGTGAGGGCGATCACCAGATACATGATCAGCGCGCCGCTGATCGAGATGCGGTGGGCGCGCTTGATGAAGCCCCAATCCACGATGTCGACACCCACCTTCAGGGCGATGCCAGCCAGCACGGCCTGGGGAATCTGAGCGGCGACACCGGTAAACGCCAGGATCACGATCATCAGGATCACGGCTCGGCTGATGCCCGAGAGGGCACTGCGGCCGCCCGCCTGGATGTTCACCACGGTGCCCATGGTGGCGCCGGCACCGGCGATACCGCCGAACAGGCCAGATGCGATGTTGCCCAGGCCTTGGCCGATCAGTTCCTTGTTGGAGTCGTGCTCGGTGCGGGTGATGCTGTCGGCCACCACTGCGGTAAGTAGGGCGTCGATGCAGCCGAGCATGCCCAGCACCGCTGCATCAATCAGCATCCGGCTGAGATGCGGCAGATCGAAATAGGGTGTGCGCAGCTGAGGGAAACCAGAAGCGATCTCGCCGATGCGGCGGATCTCTTCGCCGCTGCCCTTCAGCAAGCTGAGCGACAGGATGGTGCCGATCACCAGCGCGATCAGCTGTGGCGGGGCAATCTTCTTGATCTTGCCGGGGGTGAGCCAGAGGATCGCCAGGGTGACCACGGCCAGCACCACCTCAGCGGGGCGGGCGTTGGCGATCAGCTGAGGCAGGGCCTGCAGGGTTCCCATCACACCCCCTTTGGGGATGGCTTGCCCAAGGAAGGGCCCGAGCTGAAGAATGATCAGGATGAAGCCAATCCCGCTCATGAAGCCCGAGATCACCGTGTAGGGCATCTGGGTGATGTAGCGGCCCAGCTTCAAGAAGCCGAAGGCGATCTGGAACAGGCCGGCCAGCATCACCACGGTGAAGGCCATGGCCAGGCCGTTCTCGGGATCGCTGGCGGTGAGGCTGGCGATCACCGCCGTCATCACCACGGTCATCGGACCGGTGGGCTCGGAAATCAGCGTGGGGGTGCCGCCGAACAGGGCGGCGAACAGGCCCACGAGCACAGCACCCCAGAGGCCAGCAGCAGCGCCGGCACCGGAGGCCACACCGAAGGCCAGGGCCATCGGCAGGGCGATCACAGCGGCGGTCACACCGCCGAACAGATCACCTTTGATGTTGTTGGTGCTGATGTGATTCAGCAGCCGCAGCGGTGAACGCCCGGGGGGGGCCGAGGCGGAGGTCATCGCAACAGAACAGGGTTGGCGCGGAACCTTAGGGGGTGCGCGCGGAATGTGGGTGGGGTTCTGCCACTACAGCGCTGGGTGCTTAGAGCAGGCCTCGATGCCGCACCAGCCGTTGCACCATCGCCCAGGAGCCCAGCGTCACCTTGAGGGCCACCAGCAGATTGAGCAACGGAATCCAGCCACCACTCAGCAGGCTGCCGAAGCGGCCTGCTGCGGGATCCAGCCCCACGAGGCTCACCAACGCCACGAGCAGGAAGCCCACCACCGCTGCTTTCTCCCAGAGATCGGCGCGGTAGAGCTTGTAGAGCCGTTCGCTGCGATCAGCGCCACCACTGATCAGCAGAAGGCCGATGGCTGAGCCACCGGCCACCCCTGCTGCAAAGCCCCCACCGGGGCTGAGATGACCGCGTAGCGCCAGCTCCACGGCCACCAGCGCGGCAATGGTGGAGCCCAGCTCACACAGCACCTGAGACGGTGGATCGTCGAGCGAGCGGATCCGTTTGCGCTCCGGATCGCCCGCCAGCACCAGGCGCACGCCGATGGCCGCCAGGGTGAACACCACCACTTCCGCGACTGTGTCGAACAGGCGCGTGTGCAGGATCACCCCGGACACGAGATTGGGCACCTGGGTTTGCGCCGTGAGTGCCTCGATAAGGGGGGTGATTCCGGTCGCGTCGGGGAGGGGGCTGGCCAGGGGGGCCGCAAACAGGGCGATGGCCGCCAGCAGATACAGCCAGGTCATGGTTGGGGTTCGGACGCCAGGTGTAGTTCGCCGCCGCTGGCGCGCCATGCGGCATACCCCGGGCATTGCTCCAGCTGCCGTCGCAGGGGTGGCTGCAGCAGCACGAGCTGGCCATTGTCGTTCAGCCAGCCATGGCTGGCGTTGCGGCCGGGTTCATCGTTGCGCTGCCAGCGCAGCCGCAGATGCAGGGGGGCAATCCAGGCACTCAGCTGGGCATCGCGGCTGGGGTCGGGCTGGGAGCGCCGATCTTCGAGTCGCAGGGCCATGGAGGAACGCAGGGCCACGGCGTAGAGCGTGGTGGAGAGCAGCGTGCCCACCAGCGCCTCGGTGAGGGCCACATCCGGTGCACCCAGCAGGGCGTAGAGCAGGGTGGCCACAGAACCCAAGATGCCCCGCAGCACCAGGGTTTGGTAGGGGTTGCTCTGGCTCACCAGCAGCAGGGCGGTGACCGGCAGCAGAGCGGTGATCGGCAGCAGCAGGTCGAGTTCGCTGCCCAGGCTCAGGGACGCGTTCATCGGTGGTTCACCTCCGCGGGTTGTGAACAGCGGGCCAGCACGTAGCCAAAGATCGTGTTCCACACCACCAACCCCAGCAGTGCCAAGGCCAGCAGGGGCCATTGGCTGGGGATGCGCAGCAGCAAACCCAGCAGCATCAGGCCAGAGCCGAGCGTGTCGGACACCGACAACTTGTGCAGCTTGCTCAGATAGCTCCGCTCTTCGAGCAGCGGCCAGGTTCCCCAGAACCACAACGCCAGCCCAGCGCCCAGCAGCAGCAGGCTCATCGCTCCACCTCCCGCAGCAGGTTGGCCAGCAGCAGCATCCCGGCGTTGCCGGCGCTGAGACTGATCGCTCCCACCAGGCCGAGCATCCAGTCGCCCCGCAACACCGCCACCACCATCGTGATCAGCGCCACCTTGGAGGCGATGCTGCCGAAGGCGGCCATGCGGTCCCACACGCTGCAGGGCCGGCACACCACGGCAATCGGGATCAACAGGGCCAGCACCATGCCCCAAAGCAGGAGGGTCATGGCTGCACCTCCTCGGGCTGGCCCTGGCGCGGCCGCAGCTGATGAATGGTGTAGTGCGGGCCGGTTGGGCCGTTGCTGAGGCCGAGCACGATCGTGAAGGGTGTGAGTGTGATGGCCAGCACCTCCAGGAAAATCAGCAGGCGATGGCGGGGATCACCGGCGGGTCGCTCAATCCAGCTCTCCTCCTCTCGATCGCCGGAGCTGATCAGCGCGAGCGCTTCGCCGTAGGCCAGCGGCACGGCGATCAGGCTGCGACCTAAGGCCCGCAACGTCGGTGCCAGCGGCTGCCTGGGGCCACGGGCGTGGGGGAGCAGCAGGGAAAGGCCAATGCCGATGGCCAGGTTCACGGCGGTGAGATCAGCGGTGAGCAACGTCCACAGCAGCAGCCGAAACAAGCAACTCAGCAGGAACACCATCAGCCCAGCTCCGCACCGATCGAGAGGAGCAGGCCGGCGCCCACCAAACCCAGCCCCCCCACGAGATCCGGCAGGCGATCCAAGGAAGGCAGGCCGTGGCTGACCTGCTGCCGCCGCCGCTCCAGTAGCTGGTCGACAACCAGCCCCAACCCCAGCAGCACCAGGCTCACTAGCCAGCCACGCTGCACCTCGGCGAGCAGCAGAACACAACCCACCACCAGGGGAAGCATCAGCAACCAGGCGCCCCAGGGAAGAGCGCCGCTGGCCTCCTCGGGATTGGATGCGGCGGCCAGGGGGGCGCGGCAGAGCCGGCAGTACACCGCCACACTTCCCACCGACAACACCACCAGCGCCGTGGTGATCACCGGTGGCACCGCACTCTCCAGTTGCTTTTTGGCGGCGTAGCCCAGCAGCGGCGCCAGGCCTGCGATGGAACAGGAGCCAACCAGCAGCGTGAGCAGCAGGGGAGCCGGCAGGGGCTGTTGCCGCCAGGTTTGCAGGGAGCGGCTCGGCCACTGGCGCGCGGTGAGAAACAAGCCGCTCTTGGCCACGCCGTGGGAGAAGGCCATTAAGCCACCGGCCGCTGGTGCCAAGAGCACCAGCCCCATCTGGGCCAGGGTGCTCCAGGCCAGCAGGCGCTTGGCATCGGTGACAGCGAGGGCATAGATCAGGCCGAGCACGGCGCTGGCCAGGGCGATCGGCAGCAGCAGCTCGCCGATGGCGGTGTTGAGTTGCTCCAGCCTCAGCAGCGGCAGAGCGCCGCCGCCCACCACCACACCCGAGAGCAGGGCCGACACCTCCGCCGGTGCTTCGGCATGGGTGCGAGGCAGCCACAGGCCATTGAGAAACACACCGGCTTTGGTGAGCAAGCCCACCAGCACCAGCACCAGCGGCGCGCCTGGCGGCAGCTGGGCCAGGGCCGTAAACGCAAAACTCCCGGCCTGGGCGTACACGAGCCCTGCGCCGATCAGATAGATCGCCATGGTTGTGTTGCCGATCAGCAAATAGCGCAGCGCAATCCACAAGGCATTGGCGCTGTTGCCCTTGAGGATCAGCAGAAAGGCGGTGATGCCAACCACCTCCAGCGCCACATAGAGGCTGATCAGATCGGTGGTGAGAAAGCTGGTGTTCAGCGATCCCAGCAGCACCAGCAGCAGCATCCAGCCCGTTCGATCCCAGCCCTGCCGCCGCGCTTCGATCCACACCGCCAGGCACACCAGGCCATTGAGCAGCACAAACCAACCGGCCAGAGGCTCGAGGCTCAGGGGCACTCCGAATTCACCCAGCAGTTGCAGGGGTCGGGTGGTGCCTGTGATGAGCGCCTCAGCGCCCACCCAGGCGGTGGCCCCGCAGCAGCCCACCACCAGGGCATGACTCAGCGATGGCAACAGCACCGCCAAAAAGGCGGCGAGATACGGAACCAGCAGCCAGGCGATCAGCAGGCTGTCCGGGCTCATCCAGCTCGGTGTCATGGCGGATCGGTGGCTTCAAAGCTGGCAGCGTTGAGACTGGGATCGATCCTTGCCATCTGGGTGATCACCACCAGCAGCAGGGCCTGGATCGAGAGCCCGATCACGATCGCGGTGAGAATCACCGCCTGGGGAATCGGATCGGCATAGTCGCCGGATAGGAGCTCACCGGAGCGGGGCAGGATCGGGCTGCGCAGGCCTGAACGCGCTGCCAGCAGCACAAACAAAGCCACCACAGCGCTGCCCATCACATCCATGGACAGCACTTTGAGAAAGAGGTTGCGGCGCAGCAGCAACCCTCCAAAGCCGGCTAGCACCGCCAGCAGGATCAGCAGCTCCAGCAGTCGGATCGGTGCCATGCAGGCGGAGCGGTGGCGGGAACTTAGGCACCACAACCCCCAGCCTGGGTGAATCAGGCCCAAGCTCACGCCACCGTTTGGTCATTCGCGATGACCCTGCTGCTGTTTGTAGGCCTGAGCTGGTTGGCGCTACGCACCGTGATGGTGCTGGCTCAGGTGAATCGCCACACCCCGGAAGCGCAACTGGGCCGTGAGTTCCAGTCCGAGCTCCAGCAACGCGGATTGCTCGACACGCCACCCAGAACCCCCTGAAGCATCCCTATAACCAGCTGCCCGTTTCAGGCCGTTCATGCTTCCCCCTTTGGCGCTGATCGCTGAGATCAGCCCCCATCAGCTGGAAGTGGCGGAAACCCTCCTACAGGTGGGTCGCTTCCTGGTGATCTTTATCGCCGCCCGTGCCATCGCTGAGGTGATGGTTCGGCTTCAGCTACCCACGATCCTGGGTGAGCTTGTGGCTGGTGTGTTGATCGGTGTGTCCGGTCTGCATCTGATCGTTCCGCCGGATACCCAGGCTCAGATCAGCAACGCTCTGCTCTCGCTGCTGGGCTCCCTGGCTGAGATCCGCCCCGACGAGGTCGCCGAGATCTACAACGAAACCTTCCCGAGCCTGCAATCGGTTTCTCAGATCGGCTTGTTTGCCCTGCTGTTTCTCACAGGGCTGGAGAGCGAACTGGATGAATTGGTGGCCGTTGGCGTTCAGGCCACCACGGTGGCGGTGGCTGGTGTGGTGCTGCCCTTTGCCTTGGGCACCGCGGGCCTCTATTTCCTCTTTCATGTGCCATTGATTCCGGCGGTGTTTGCCGGTGCGGCGATGACAGCCACCTCCATCGGCATCACGGCCAGTGTGTTTGGCGAGCTCAAGTGGCTCAAGCGCAAGGAGGGCCAGATCGTGATCGGCGCTGCCGTGCTCGACGACATCCTCGGCATCGTGATCCTGGCTGTGGTGGTGGCGATCGTGGGTGGTGGCAGCTTCAGCATCGGCCCGGTGATCAAGCTGGGCCTGGCTGCCGTGGCGTTTGTGGCGGTGGCTCTGGTGCTGAGCCGGAAGGCAGCCCCCGCGTTCGATTGGGTGGTGGATCAGCTGAAGGCACCTGGTGATGTGGCCGTGGCCAGCTTTGTGGTGCTCACGCTCTGTTGTTTCGCAGCCCAGGCCATTGGCTTGGAGGCAGCCCTGGGCGCCTTCGCTGCAGGCTTGATTCTCAGTGCCTCGAAGCACACTCACGACATCGACGCTGCTGTGAAGCCGCTGGTGGCCTTGTTCGCCACCGTGTTCTTCGTGTTGATCGGTACCGGGATGGATCTCTCCGTGCTGAATCCCTTCGATCCCGCCAACCGTGAGGGATTGATTGTGGCCGCCTTCCTTCTGGCGGTGGCCATGCTCGGCAAAGTGGCTACAGGTTGGTGTTATTCCAGTGCAAGTCCAACCAACCGTCTGGTTGTAGGACTTGGCATGATGCCCCGTGGAGAAGTGGGTCTGATCTTCCTTGGCCTAGGCAGTCAGGCCGGGATCCTCACTCCCGCACTTGAAGCGGCCATTCTGCTGATGGTGATTGGAACAACCTTCTTGGCACCGATCCTGCTCAGACTGGTGATTCCTTCTACACCCGAAGTCGCTGCTGAACCATACTGACAAGGCCGATCAAACATGGCACCTCTCCTTTGGAGCGGTGCTTTTTTATGGGAAGATATAGTCTTTCATGTGTGACGATAACTTTGCGATTGACTGGCTAGCTCTTCGTTCAATTCCTCTAGCGGAATCTCGTGTGATTCCCATTTTGCGTGCTGCCGCACTGAGTGATAGTTCATCTGGGCACTCGATTCCGTGGCGCATCATGAGCAAGTCTTTCTCGGGCTTGGTCACTTGATTGAGGGCTTTGTGAACGTCTCTTTTCATGAGCTCTAGGATTGTTGGTGCGTCAGTTGGATCTAGATTGCTAGCGATGAGCTCCAAGAGCTCTTGGTCGTCGTTTTCTCCTGTTTTGGAGTCAAGGCTGATAGGTGCTTGTGCGCTCTGTAGCACTTCACGCACTTCTGTGAGACTGCGGCCTGTGCCCTCTGCGATTTCGTGAAGGGTTGGATTTCGCTTTAGTTTTTGGTGGAGAAGCCGCTGTGACTTTTGTAGTTTGATCAGTATCTCGATGATATGTACTGGTAGGCGAACCGTGCGCCCGTGTTTGGCTATGCCTCGAGTAATGCTTTCTCGGATCCACCAGTATGCATAGGTAGAGAATTTATAGCCTCTCGTTGGGTCGTAACGATCAACTGCCTTGATCAAACCTAGATTGCCCTCCTGGATTAAATCATCCAGTTCAAGAAGGCTGTTGCCATAGCGTTTCGCGATCGTCACCACGAGCCTCAGATTGGCATTGATCATGCGTTCTTTCGCTCGTTTCGCAGCTTTTAGCTGTCGTTTTAGTTCCTGTATTGTGATACCAGCCTCCAGTGCCAAGGCTTCTGTTGGTATTGGGCCCTGAGCAGTTCGCGCCTCGAGTGTTTCTGAGAGTGCTTCAAGCGCTCGTCCACGTTGAACCATGCGCGCGAGGTTAATCTCCTCAGCGGCAGTTAGCAGTGGAATTTTGCTAATCGATCGAAGATGCTGGCCGAGTAAGTCGTGTTTCCTGTGATCAGCTTGATGTTGTCTACCCATGGATACGGCGTGTCTCTGACTCCGTGGAATAGGCTGTGCTAGATCGTGTTTCTACTGTTTAGCGTTAGCATCAATGATTTGCAGAGTTGACTTGGTTGTTCCGTCTTGCCATCAGAACAAGCCAGTACGCTGCGGCAATGCCCACCACAATCAGCCCAAAGCTTGCCATGAGTGCAGGCTTGTTCTCGGTTCCGGGTGGAAGAACAATCACTTTCCTTGCAACAGCCGTTAGCGCTGTAAGCAGCACCAATTCAATTTGGACGACTTGATCTCGCAGATAAGCGGTCACATTCTGGAGTACCTCCAGTGCGATAAAGATCAACAATAGTCGATCCAAAAGCTTGATCAAGCTGCCATCAAACCAATTTGTTTGTAGGCTAACTGTTTTAGATATTGCCTCGATCAGCAATTCAAGTGTGCCAACACCGATGACAACTGCAAGAAGCAAGGCGAGTAGCTTGGCCAACAATCTCTCGTAGCCATGGATTCCTGATAGAAAATTGTCATCATTGAGGAACCGCATCGGCTTGCTTAACTTGGGTGGCGTTGGGAAAGGTCAAAGTTGTTATTAAGCTGCTGCGCCTGTGCCCGGCACAGGCGCAGCAGCCGATTAGTTGTGCTGTCTAGAACTTATGGTCGCGCAATGCCTCGACTTGTGAGATGTAGGTGATGATTGAGTAGTCGGCATAGTATTTCCTCTCGACCTCATGAATGATTTTGTCTGCGAGTTCGCGTGATCCCACTAAAATCTCGATCTTGACATTAGACAAGGTGTGAGACACACTCGGTTCGCCTGTTGAGCGAACGTTCCGGCTGCCTTCGCCGCCAGCTGCGACCACTGTGTAACCAGTTGCGCCTGCTTCTTTGATCAGCTTGATCAGCTTCTTGGAGAGGATTTCCTCTGCAACGATGACCAGCTTCCAAACCTGTTGGCTCATGGTTTGATCTCCGTGTTTTGAGTGAGGTTAATCATTAGCGACCCAGAAGCAATTCGGCAAGTCCGATGAAAAGGGGGATGCAGATCGCGATCGCCACCGGCGTGCCAATTGCAGTCGATGCACCGATATAAGCGGAGGGATTCGCTGATGGGATACCGGCGCGAAGAGTAGGTGGGCCTGAGATATCAGAACTGGATGCGGCAATTACAGCCATAACAACTGCGCCTCCAATGCTGAATCCTGTAATCTTGTGAATGATGAGACCGAGGCCAAAGGCCAAGAATCCATGGACGATTGGCGCAAAAAAAGCATAGATTGCAAACCATTGAGCTACTTTGCGAAGCTCATTCATTCTTTGTGCTGCTTCCATACCCATGATGATCATGAGAACAGCGAGGAATCCCCGAAATAGTGGATTGAAGAAGCTCTCATAAACCGGTTCTGGCTTTGTGAGGATTCCAAGCGCTACACCCAAGAGCAACGCTGTTACAGCTGAGCTCTGAAGGCTTTCTTTGATGATTGGCCAGATCTCAATCTTTTCGCTCGCGTTGCCGGTGGTTTTGCTGATATAAACGCTGGCTACCACGATCGCAGTCACCAGGGCTGGAATATCCATAAATGGATAGAGAGCCGCTGTCCATGCTTCATAAGGAATCTTAGCTGAATCAAGCTGCGGTAAGACTGCAGCCAGTGTTGATCCACTCACTGCACCAAATAGACCGCCAGTAGCAACCGCATCTGTGACTTTGATGCCAGGCAGCCTGCCAAGAGTGAAGCGACTGATGAAGACAATTCCGATACCAAGCGCCACCGCTGCAGCTGCTGGCAGAAAAATCTCTGCCGGATTCGAGTTGCGAATCGCGATTCCGCCAGTCAGTCCAATTTTCATCAGCAAGAAGAAACTGATGAATTTGTAAATCGAATCGGGGATGGCTAGCTGACTTCCCAATGAAGCCACCACAATTCCGCCGATCAAGAACCCCAGCGTTGGTGACTGGAGCTGATCTAAAAAAAGCTTAAGAAATTCAAACACTACGTTCCTCTGTGATGGGAGAGCAAAGCTGATTGGATCGGTTCGAGGCTGCGTGTTGGCGGATCCCTACTCTTTAGCTTGATAGATATCATTCTCTTAGCCCAGGCTTTCAAGCCAGTCCAGACCTATCTGCGTAAGAATCTCTTCGCCGCTAATGATTTCTAGGTATTTCTTTTGGCGGAACTGACTCAGGCCCTTTGTTACCGTGACGCGTGACATTCCTGTTGTTTCTGCTATTTGGCGATGAGTTAAATTCATTTGATTTAAAGGCATTATGTATCCATTGCTGCTTTCGTGGCCAAAACGTTTACTGAGCCAGGTCAGAAGGCTCATCAGTCGTGCATCAACGGGGCGAATACTTGCGATCTGAAGCAGATCCGCCATCTGTTGAATTTGCGCTATGCACAGCGAACTAGCTTCGTTTGGATTGAGCTGCTGTTCCTGCACTCTTGCCGTTGATAGTGCTCGCAGCTCAACCAAGCCCTGGCTGAGGGGGTGCAGGTCGACTAAATCGCCTGGTCCCCAAATTCCAAGCGTGAATAGTTCGTTCAGCTTTGTGTGCGCAATTGCCCTTAGGTAGCCATCGTTTACGCGCCAACAGACATGGGTTGGGAGGAGTTGGCCTGCCTCTAGAGCCAGATTCAGGCTGCGTTCTTGCATGGCTGTGTTCATCGCCTGCGCGTGGAGGGGATGGAATTCCGTTAGTACTGATGCGCACCTCGGAATATTGCGACAGAACCGTAGGCCTCGTTCCGGATGGTTTGGGGCGGCTTCTGGGAAGCAAATTCCATCGCTACCATAAGCATTTCTGAACCTACTTAGTGGTGAAAGTTCTCTGGCTACTTCAAGCTGTTCTGCCGCTACATGCTGCGTCTTCTGCAGCTGGATTCGACTGGTCTTGATGGTCGGGCCTTGAATGCCGTCTCGATTTATCGTTTGAGCATTGTGTTGCTATCTGATAGCCCAGTGTTTGTATCTGGGTACATCCTGGATAGTTCTCTGGCTACCAGGTGTTGTGTTTGTGGGTTGTTGTCGCTTAAGTTGCTTCTCGATTGACCAGCTCTGATTGCAGGCCTACTTCAGCCGCAAGATCTGTCTGACGACTCGCCATGGCAAGCACCGTGCTCTGGCGTTGCCTTTCCGCTTGGGGTTAGGTGCTGAGCTGCACGTGTGTGATCTCGATACGGACCAGCTCGGAACGTTTAGCGGCGAGATCCACCGCATGCATGAAGCCTTGGAGACTTGTCGAATCAAGGCCAGGATGGGGATGTCTGCCTCTGGTCTTCCAATCGGGATTGCCAGTGAGGCCAGCTTTGGCCCACACCCCGCCATGCCAATGCTGGCTGTGGGTCAGGAGTTATTGATTTTCCTCGATCTTGAGCGTGATCTTTGCGTGCTGGAGCAGCGGCTCGAGTGGCGAACGAACTACAGCCAGACCTTGCTGGAGTCCGATGATCAGCTGGCGCCTTGGCTGGCGCAGGTGAAGTTTCCCTCTCACGCTGTGATTGCGCGTCCGGAGACCGCGCAGGTTGGAGTGCTGTTGAAAGGGCTCAACACCAGTGAGTCGCTGGCTGAGGCCATCAGCGTCTGCCGCGCCGCCGATCCAGACGGGCGTGTGTGGCTGGAAACCGATATGCGGGCCCACTGCAACCCCACCCGCATGCGCTCGATTCGTCGCTTGGGTAGTGCCCTCGTGCGCCGGCTCCGCAACCCCTGCCCCGAGTGCGGCAGCCCGGGCTGGGGTCTGCTCGACACCCAGCCCGGCTTGCCCTGCAGCGATTGCGGTACCGCCACCGAGCTCACCCTCAGCGAGATCTGGGGCTGCCAGCAGTGCGGTGCCCGGCGCGAGCACCCACGCCGCGATGGACGGATTCAGGCCGATCCCGGTCAGTGTCCGTGGTGCAATCCCTAGCCCGATTGCTCGAATCGGTCATCCTGGATCGAGCCGCCCCCCAACGCTGATGGTTCAGCCCACCAGCCTTGCTTCCCTGGAGGCCGGGTTCGAGCGGGAGGCTCGCCTGGATGAGCCCTTTGTGGTGCTCACCGTGGCGGCGAGCCTGATTGCCACCCTCGGGCTGCTGGCCGATAGCCCTGCGGTGGTGATCGGGGCGATGTTGATTGCGCCTTGGATCCTGCCGCTGCGCAGTGCCTCCTTCGCGATCGTGGAGGGGCGGCTTCCGCTGGTAGGGCGAGCGCTACTCACCCTGGCGGTGGGTGTGGCGATCACCATGGCGCTGTCGGCGGGGTTGGGCTGGCTGGCGCGTCTTCCCGTGCTGGGCGATGAGGTGCTGCGCCGCACCACCCCCAACCTGCTGGATCTCGGCATCGCTCTGGTGGCCGGTTCGATCGCCACCTATGGACGGCTCCGTCCCGAGGCGGTGTCGTCGATCGCCGGCACCGCCATCGCGGTGGCCCTGGTGCCGCCGGTGTGTGTCCTTGGCCTCCTGCTTTCGATTCAGCAGTGGGGTCCGGCCCGTGGCGCCGCCCTGCTGTTTGCCGCCAACCTGCTGGGCATCCTTTCGGGTGGCCTGCTCACCTTGGTGGTGAGCCAGGCCAGCCTGCGCCAGCAGTTGTGGCGTAGCCGCATCGGCCTGGTGAGCTTGCTGCTCACCGGTTTGCTGTTGATTCCTCTCACCGGCAGCTTCCTCAGCCTGGTGAAGCAGGCCCAACGCCGCCAGGCCCTGCAACAGGTGGAGCGGGCGATCACCGAGAGCTTGCGGCAGCGCACCATCACCCTTGGCAAGGATTCGGAGCTCACCGGTGTTTCGATTGATTGGAATCAGAACCCGCCGCTGATCAAGGCTGCGGTGAGCGTGAGCCGGCCGAATCTGCCCACCTCAAAGCAAGTGGCCGCCGTGCAGGACTTCATCAACAAGCAGCAGGGCTTCAACTTCCGCCTGCTGGTGCAGCGGGTGTCGATTGATGTGATCGGTCCTGAAGCCGCCCCCAATCCAAAGCCGGTGAGCGTGGAGGAAGCCGTTCCCAGAGCCCAGCCGGAACTATCCCCCCAGTCGGCTTCCATCACGGCAGATCAGCCCCAGGCAGACAACAAGCCGCCTTTAGCCGACAATTGAGCGGTCTGTTGATCGCTACATGCCCTACGCCCTGAGTGCGTTTGAGATCGTCGCCGGCATCCTGTTGCTGTTTGGCGGCGGTGAGCTGTTTGTTGCCGGCTCGGTGGCGCTCTCGCTGCTCTTCGGCATTCCCCAAATCGTGATCGGCCTCACGGTGGTTTCGATGGGTACGAGCGCCCCGGAACTGTTCGTGAGCCTGCTCTCCACTATCCAAGGGGGCGCCGGTGGTGACGCCATCGCAGTCAGCAATGTGGTGGGCTCCAACATCTTCAATGTCTTGATCGTGCTTGGCGCCAGTGCAGCGGTGATGCCGCTGCGGGTGAAGAGCCGCCTAGTGCGCCGGGATGTGCCGCTTTTGCTCGGCGTTTCGATGGCGACCTGGGGTATGGCCTCCGGCGGCCGGCTCACCTGGGTCGCTGGCCTGGCTTTGATCACCGGCACGGTGATCAATCTGCTCTGGGAAATCCGCAGCGCCAAGGAGGAATCCTCCGAAGCGTCTGATGACATGGACACGGATGGGGCCGCTCCCGCCCCGGTTGCTGCTGCGAAGTTGGCGGCAGGGCTTGGTCTGCTGGTGCTGGGCTCGCAGGTCTTGGTGAAAGGTGCGATCGCTGCTGCCCAGGGCCTGGGCGTCAGCGAAACCGTGATCGGTCTCACGATCGTGGCCGCTGGCACGTCGATGCCAGAGCTGGTCACCTCGTTGGTGGCCGCCTATCGCGGCAAGGCTGATCTGGCCATTGGCAATGTGGTGGGTAGCAACCTGCTCAACCAGCTGGTGATCCTCGGTCTTTGTGCTCTGGTTTCCGGAGAGCGCGGCCTGGGTGTTGATCCGGTGATGCTGGTCCGCGACTTTCCGATCATGGTGCTCACGACCCTGGCTTGCTTGCCCATCTTCTGGACGGGTGGCGTGATCACACGGCTGGAAGGTTGGATCCTGATCGCGCTCTATGGCCTTTATGTCATCGAGCAGATCCTTTCCAGCACTGCTTCAACGGCCAGTGATGAGTTCCGGCTCATTGCCTTGGTTGCCATCCTCCCGGCTCTGCTGATCTTCCTGGTGTGGACGGTCCTGCGTTGGAAGAAGAAGCGTCACCAGCTCGCCTGATCGAGGATCAGCCGACAAGCACCGCGGGGATCTTCGCCACGTTGAGCCCCGCGGTGCGGGCATCTCTGCAGAGGGCCTCACAGCTCTCATTCTTCAGGCGGACCGCACCAGAGCAGATCAGATCCCAGGTGCTCGTTTCGAAGTGGGTCTGCAGCCAGAGCATCCCGATCACAGAGCGCGGTACGAGTTGGAAGCTGTCGCCCTTAGCGGTGAGGCTCAGATCTGTGCCGTGGCGATCCATGACCCAACAAAAAACCTCCCCCCATTGGAGGGGGAGGTTGCGTTGGCTGTCGTAGCAACAGCCACCAATTCGGGATCGTGTGGTGCTCAGCCCTGGTTCACCTGCTGGGCAGCTTCGGCTTGGCGGTGGTGGTAGGCGTGGCCGCGGTACTGCAGTTCCACCTCGGTATCCACCGGAGCGGCTTCATGGCGCAGGGGAGCGTCGTAGTGCTGACCGCGATAGGCGTGATCCACGGGCTGAGGGCTGGGTTGCTCGTGGCTGGCGTTGTCGTAGCTGACGCCGCGGTATTGAAGTTTGGTCATCGGATGGGCCTCGAAGGGTTGAGGAGGGTCTGGTGTCAGACGGGTCCGCTTCGTGGGAAGGAGCGTTGCTTCGCCTAGCGGTGGGCTACTTCCGGTGAACCAGGGCCCAGGGGCGGCTCACCCAACGTTTTGTCCTTCTGTGTAAGTTGTACCGAATCGAGACTGTTCATGGTGAACATAACGCCCCTTTCTTCACAAAAAGATGATTGCAAATGTGCTTGCGCAAGCTTTTGCCCGGGGAATCCCTTGCGCTGCCGGTTGGTCTTGTGTGCCGTTTTGTAGCGGCGGTAACAATCCGTGGTGCCGGGATCGCGAATGATCTGTGGTCAATGGCGGACCACCGCCATCACCAACCAGCGATTCTTATGACTGTTGCCTCGCCCACTTCTCGGCGCCGGCCGAGAAGTTTGCAGGAAGCGAGTCTGTTGGAGGCTCCCGAGCTGCTGCTGCGCAAAGTTCGCGGCCTCTCCTCCAACCGCACGCTCACCTGGCTGGCCTGTGTTCCCATCGCGCTGATGGGTCTGGGCCTGTTCAACCTGGCCGCCCATGCCGCCGAGCTCCCCGAGCTCACGCCGGCATTCCTGGCCAACAACATGTTCCTGTTGATCTGTGCCGCGCTGGTGATCTTCATGAACGCCGGCTTCGCCATGGTGGAAGCCGGGATGTGTCGCCAGAAGAACGCCGTCAACATCCTGGCCAAGAACCTGATCGTGTTCGCCCTGGCGGTGACCGCTTATTGGTTCATCGGCTACAAGATCATGTACAACGCCGATTGGGTGATCCCCGGTTGGTTCAAGTTCGGCGGTCTCTTCTTCGACCCCACCGTGACCCCCGAGATGGTGACGGACGGTTCGCTGGTTCCTAGCGTTGATTTCCTGTTCCAGGCTGCCTTTGCTGGTACTGCCGCCACGATCGTGTCGGGTCTTGTGGCTGAGCGCATCAAGTTCGGCGAGTTCGTGATCTTCTCGCTTGTGCTGGTGGGCATCCTCTACCCGATCTCCGGTTCCTGGCAGTGGAACTTCCCCGACGACGCTGGCGTTGGTGGCGGTTGGCTGAATCGTCTTGGCTTTATCGACTTCGCCGGTTCCACCGTGGTGCACTCCTTCGGTGCCTGGGCTGGTCTGGTGGGAGCCATGCTGCTTGGCCCCCGCATCGGCAAATTTGTGGATGGCAAAACCCAGGCCATCCCTGGTCACAACCTCTCGATTGCCACGCTCGGCTGCCTGATCCTCTGGCTCGGCTGGTACGGCTTCAACCCCGGCTCCTGGCTCTCGATGGCACCTGAAGTGCCTTACATCGCTGTCACCACCACTCTCGGTGCAGCCGGCGGCGGCATTGCAGCCACTCTTGTGAGCCAGTTCACCGGCGGCAAGCCCGACCTCACCATGACCATCAACGGCATCTTGGCCGGCCTGGTGGGTGTGACGGCTGGTTGCGATGGCTTCTCGATGCCCGCCGCTTGGGTTGTGGGCTTCATTGCCGGCATCCTCGTGGTGTTCTCCGTGGCTTGGGTTGATGGTCTGAAGATCGACGATCCTGTGGGCGCCTTCTCGGTGCACGGCACCTGCGGCATCTGGGCAACCCTGGCTGTGGGCCTGTTCAACGTCGACAAGGGTCTGTTCACCGGCCATGGATTCAGCCAGCTCGGCATTCAGATCGTGGGTGTGCTGGCTTTCGCGATCTTCGCGATCGTGAGCAGCTTCATCGTCTGGTCGATCATCGGTGCCATCTTTGGTGGCATCCGCGTTACCGAGAAAGAAGAGATCGAAGGTCTCGATATCGGTGAGCACGGCATGGAGGCCTACCCCGACTTCGCTTCCGCCAAGTGATCGTCGGCTCCGGCTAACCCTTCCAGCCCGCCGCAAGGCGGGCTTTTTGCTGTTCTGTCATCCTTAGGCTTAGGCCGTGTTTCCGTAGCGGCCGTGCCCTGCCCCAGCTGTGGCGCTCGCCTGGCGGCGGTGTCGACACAACCCCCGATCCGCCTGATCTGCGCAGGTTGCGGACGACCCTTGCCAGTGAAGCCGCCGCTGCCTGCCTATCTGTGGTGGACGCGCAATGCACGCCGCTGGCTGATTCTCCTGTTGGTGGTGGTGCCACCGTTGCTGCTGCTTGGCCTCCCGCCTCTCAACGAGCGAAGGGTTGATCGCGGGGAGCGTTCGCGGCTCGGACGCGTGACCACTGGCCGTGCGACCCAGGGCAAGCCTGGGGAGCCCTCCAGAGCCCCGCACGCATCCGCTCATCGCTGACTATGCCGAAGCGTTCAAATTGAACAGTCAGGCGCCATGTTCCGATTCAGCGTGAACGATCTGCACGCGATCGAGCTGTGGCTTGCGGGTACTGCGGTGAGCGTTTGATCAGTAAAACCTCGGAGGGGTTGAGCTGCTGCGGCTGCGGCCGGCCCTTGGCGCAAACCCGGCCCCAGGCTATGCGGGCCTTCTCGGCGAAGACCCTGATGGTGTTCGGCCTGTGGCTGATCGCGGCCCTGCCCTTCGTGGGTGCCATCGCGGTCACCGATGAGATGCGCTCCGGTGCGCTCACGTCTGAGATGGTTGAACCTCAGGAGTAGCAGCTCTCGCTGCGATTAGGCGTCGCTGCTGGCCTGGCGGCGCCACAGTCGCCAGATCTTCTCCAGCTCCAGATAGAGGAAGAAGAGCAGGCTGAAGCCCACGCAGACGCCCAGATCCGCGCCGGAGAGCGCTGTGGTGCCGAAGAAGTTGGACAGCACTGGCACATAGAGCAGCAGCAGTTGCAGGCCGGTGGTGAGCAGCACAGCCCAGATCAGCCAGGGGTTGGAGAACGCTGCCACCTGCAGCAGCGGCAGATCGCTGCGAGCCGACAGGGCATGGCCCATCTGGGCCAGGCAGAGGGTGGTGAACACCATCGTTTTCCAGTGGTCACCGCTGTGGCCGGAGGCGTAAAGCATCAGGCCGATCACGATCACGGCAAACACGATGCCGATGCGGATGATGTAGCGCCCAATGCCCCGGGCGAAGATCGATTCGCCGGGCTCTGCTGGCGCTTTTTGCATCAAACCCTCCTCGCCGGGCTCGAGCGCCAGGGCCAGAGCCGGGACACCATCGGTCACCAGGTTCATCCAGAGGATTTGCAGCGGTGAGAGCGGCACGCCCACCAGCCCCAGCAGCGGCGCCGAGGCGATGGTGATCAGCTCGCCCACATTGCTGCCGAGGATGTATTTCACGAAGCGGCGGATGTTGGCGTACACCAGTCGCCCCTCCTCCACCGCATTCACGATCGTGGCGAAGTTGTCGTCGAGCAGCACCATGTCGGCAGCTTCCTTACTCACCTCCGTGCCGGTGATGCCCATCGCAACTCCGATGTGGGCCTGCTTCAGGGCCGGGGCGTCGTTGACGCCGTCACCGGTCATCGCCACCACCTGGCCATTGGCCTGCAGCGCCTTCACGATCCGTAGCTTCTGCTCGGGCGCCACCCGCGCGTAAACGCTGCAGCGGGCCACGGCTTCCCGCAGCTCCGGCTCGTCCATGGCCTCCAGCTCCCGGCCCAGGATCACCTCCCCTGCGGCATCGGTGAGGCCGATCGCACTGCCGATCGCCCGGGCGGTGAGCGGATGATCGCCCGTGATCATCACGGGGCGGATGCCGGCCTGGCGGCAGGTGGCCACCGCCGTGGCCACCTCCGGCCGCGCCGGATCGAGCTGCGCCATCAGCCCCAGCAGCACTTGCCCTTCCAGTTCTTCGTCAGGACTGTGGTGGTGCGGGGCGCAGGCGAAGGCCAGCACCCGAAGCCCCGAGCCGGCCAGATCGCGGGCTTGATCCAGCCACCACTGCCGCTGCCCTTCGTTCAGGGCCACCACGCCGGAGCCATCGATCCAGCGATCGCACAGGCCGAGGATCACCTCCGGTGCCCCCTTGCTGATCAGGAGCCGCGCTGATCCGCTGGCACTGCTGCCTAGGGGCCCCTGCAGCTCGGCGCGGGGATCCTCGATCCACACCGCCATCAGCTGGCGCTCGGAGCTGAAGGGAATTTCGGCGGCCCGCCGGTAGTGGCTGCGCAGCTCGAAATCATCGATACCGGCCTTCAGGGCCACCACCGAGAGGGCCCCTTCGGTGGGATCGCCGAGGATGTCCCAGCTGCCATCGGCGAGTTGCTTGTGTTCGGCATCGCTGCAGAGCACACCGGCCTGCAACAACAGGGTGCGGGTACCGACGGCGCTTCCGGCGCTGACGCCGGCAGGAGCCTCGATGTCGCTGGCGGTCATGCTGCCGCTGGGGTCGTAACCCTGGCCGCTCACGCTTACGCGCTCGGTGCCTACCCGTAGTTCCTGCACCACCTGGCGGTTCTGGGTGAGGGTGCCGGTTTTGTCGGAGCAGATCACTGTCACCGAGCCCAGGCCCTCCACCGCCGGTAGGCGCCGGATCAGGGCGGAGCGGCGCACCATGCGTTGGGTACCGATCGCCAACGTCACTGTGATCACTGCCGGCAGGCCCTCCGGCACGATCGCCACCGCCATCGACAGCGACACCTCCAGCAGGTTGAGCGGGTCTTGCTTGAGCAGCAGGCCCAGCACCACCACCACCGCCACCAGAGCCAGGGCACTACCCACCAGCACCTTGGCCAGTCCATCGAGGCGTTCCTGCAGCGGCGTGCTTTCACCGCCTGCGGTGTTGATCAGCTCAGCGATCTGCCCCAGTTCGGTGCCCATGCCGGTGGCGCTCACCAGGGCCACACCGCGGCCCCGCACCACCTCGGTGCCCTGGAACAGGCAGTTCTGGCGCTCCAGCACCGGAGTGGCTTCCTCCAGCACCAGCTCGGCTTTTTTGAATACCGCTTCGGCTTCACCGGTGAGCGCCGCCTCGCGCACCCCAAGATCGGCCGCCTCCAGCAGGCGGGCATCGGCGGGCACCCGATCGCCGGCCTCCAGCCGGATCACATCGCCGGGCACCAGCTCTTCGCTGCCCACCCGCTGCCACTGGCCATCGCGGCGCACCTGCACCATGGGTTGCGCCATGTCGCGCAGGGCGAGCAGGGCTTGCTGCGCCTTGCTTTCCTGCAGATATCCCAGCAGGCCGTTGAGCACCACGATCACCAGGATCGCGATCGCATCTTTGGGAAATTCCTGCTGATGCAGCGAAACCGCCGCTGACACAGCCGCCACCGCCAGCAGCATGATCAGCATCACGTTGCTGAACTGATCCCAAAGGATCTGCCAGGCGCTACGACCTTCTGACAGTTCGAGCTTGTTCGGGCCGAATGCCGCAAGTCGCCGTGCTGTTTCAGCCGTGGTGAGTCCGTCGCGGCTGGCCTTCAGCTGCTCCAGGCAGGCCCCAGGGGCGAAGGCGTGCCATTGAAACTCTGGTGACTTGCCCAAGGCCTTCTGGAGCTCGTTGCTACAAGGCCATCCTCGCTGGACTCAATTGATCTGGCTGAGGAATTGGCGGCTGCGCTCGTGCTGCGGGTTGGCGAAGAACTGCTCCGGCGGCGCTTCTTCCACCACTTGCCCTTCCGCCATCAGCACCACACGGCTGGCAACCTGCCGGGCGAAGCGCACCTCGTGGGTCACCACCACCATGGTCATGCCGACGCGGGCTAACTCCTGCATCACCGCCAGCACCTCCTGCACCATCTCCGGATCGAGGGCGCTGGTGGGTTCATCGAACAGCATGATCCGTGGCTCCATGCAGAGCGAACGGGCAATCGCCACCCGCTGCTGCTGGCCGCCGGAGAGCTGGCCTGGATACTTGCGGGCCTGCTCGTGAATGCCTACCCGCTCCAGGAGTTCGAGGGCCTGCTGTTCCACCTCCCGCTTGGGCCGCTGCCGCACCAGCGTGGGCGCCAGGGTGAGGTTCTCCAGCACCGTGAGGTGGGGGAAGAGGTTGAACTGCTGGAAGACCATTCCCACTTCCCGGCGGATCGCATCAATGTTGCGCACGTCGTTGGAGAGGGGCATTCCATCCACCACGATCGAGCCCTTCTGGAAATCCTCCAGGGCGTTGAAGGTGCGGATAAAGGTGCTCTTGCCGGAGCCCGAGGGACCCATGATCACCACCACCTCACCCTGGTGCACGGTGAGATCCACCCCCCGCAAGGCCTGAAAGCCATTGGGGTACCACTTCTCAACCCCGCGGGCTTCGATCATCACGGGGAGGGCTGTAGGGCTGGTCATGCCTTCGATGTGGCGAGGGGATTGAGGCGGGTTTCGAGGGCGCGGCTGCCCAGGCCCAGGGCGGCGCAGCAGCACCAGAACAGCACGGCCAGCACCAAGTACACCTCAGCGTTTTTGCCCAGGAATTCCGGATTGGCCATCACCGTGCGGGCGGTGCCCAGCAGATCCAGCAGCCCTATCAGCGAGAGCAGGGTGGTGTCTTGCAGCAGGGTGATGAACTGCCCCACCGTGGCGGGCAGCGCCACCCGCAGCGCCTGAGGCAGCACCACATGGATGAGGGCCTGGTGCATGGGTAGGCCCAGCGAGCGGGCCGCTTCTAGTTGCCCCGGCGGCAGGGCCACCAGGCCGGAACGAACGGCTTCGGCCACATAGGCCGCGGCGAAGAAGGTGAGCACCCAGGCGGCTCGCCACACCCGATCCGGCGCTAGTCCACCGGGCAGCAGGAAGCCCAGGATGTTCTGCCCGAGGAACAGCAAGGTGATCAGCGGCGCGCCGCGGATGAACTCGATGTAGACCACCGAGCCCCAGCGCAGTAGTGGCAGTTCGCTGCGGCGGCCCAGGGCCAGCAGGATGCCCAGCGGGAAGCAGAGCAGGATTGCGAAGCTGGCCTCTAGCAGGGTGAGGAGCAGTCCGCCCCACTCACCTGGAGGCACCCGCATCAGGCCGAGGCCTCCGCTGATCAGCACCATGCCCACCAGGTAGAGCACCGGCCACACCAACGGCACCAGCCGCAGCAGCGGCGCCGGCAGTGCCTGGCTCCAGCGACCCGCCGCCCAGCGCACCATCAGCAGGAGCGCCGTGATCCCCCACCAGCGCAGTTGAATCGGCAGCTCCAGCTTCAAGGCCCAGCTGCCGATCACCGCCAGGGCGATCAGGATCCCGGCCGCCAGCTGGTCGTTGCGGGGCCAGGTGCCCCTGCCGCGCAGCAGGCCCCAGCACAGGCCGCTGGCGGCAGCCAGCAATCCGGTGAGCAGCCACAGGCGCCACTGTTGCTCGATCGGGTAGCGCCCCACCGCGAACAGGGTGGTGTTGGCCTGGATCACAGCCCACTGGGCTTGAAACAGCACCCAGCGCAAGAAGGCCGTGCCCACGGCCAGCAGAAAGCCCAGCAGCGCCAGGGTGATCACGCTGTCGACGGGCGTGGCGAACAGTTCGCGGCGCAGGCGGGAGAAGGTGAGGGAAGGGACTGTCATCAGCGCTCCTTGATCTGCACCCAGCTGTTCACGCCATTCATCAGCGCCGAGATCAGCAGATCGATCACGAGATAGGACCCCAGCAGGATCAACACCACTTCCACGGCACGGCCGGTTTGGTTGAGGGTGGTTTCAGCCACGGAATAGAGATCGGTGTAGCCACAGGCCACCGCCAGCGAGGAGTTCTTGGCCAGAGAGATGTATTGGCTGTTGAGGCCCGGCACGATCACCCGCAGCGCCTGGGGCAGAACGATGCGCTGCAGCGTTTGCAGCGGCGTGAGCCCGAGTGAGCGGGAGGCTTCCCATTGGCCGGGCGGTACTGAAGCCACTCCGCCGCGCACCACTTCAGCGATGAACGCGGCTGTGTACACCACCAGGCCGGTGAGCAGGGCCCCGAACTCCACGGTGAGCCGCAGTTGCCCGTGCCACACCCCATCGATCAGCTCGGGCTTGCCGAGAAACAGCCCGGATTTGGCCAGCACCACACCTGGTAGCTGGATCGCCTGCTCGCCCCCGGGCAGGGACAGGAACACCACGAAATACCAGAACACCAACTGCAGCAGCAGCGGGATGTTGCGGATCAGCTCCACATAAACCCGCGCCAGGCGCCGCAGTAGACCATTGCTGCTGAAAGCCGCCACGCCGATCAAGGTGCCCAGCACCGTGGCCCCCACCAGGCCGGCCACCACCACCCGCAGGGTGTTCACCAGCCCGGCCAGCAGGGCGCGCCAGTAGGGCAGCTCCGCGTTGAAGGGCAGCAGCGTTTCCGAAACGTCGAAACCGGCGGGGTTACCCAGCCAGCTCCAGCTGAGCAGCAGGCCGGCGTTGGTGAGGTTGCGCACCAGGTTGCCCACCAGGAACGCCACCACCACCAGCACCACCAGGCCGGCGACGCCTTGCACCAGCCAGGGAATCAGCCGCCGGTTCCGCCACCAGGGGGTGACCGCAGGGGAAGGCATCAACGGAAGGGTGGTGAGTAGATCAGGCCGCCGTCGCTCCACTGGCGGTTGAGGCCGCGCTCGAGCTTGAGCTTGGAGCCCTGGCCGACGTTGCGCTCAAACAGTTCGCCGTAGTTGCCCACGGCTTTCACGGCTTGCACCACGAAATCCGCTGGCAGGCCCAACTGCTTGCCGAAGTCGCCCTCTACGCCCAAGAAGCGGCGCAGGTCGGCCTGGTTGGGGTTGGCTTTGGCTTCGGCCACCTTGGCGTCGATGTTGGCTTGGGTGATGCCGAGCTCCTCGGCCTGCATCAGGCCATAGATCGTCCAGCGCACGGCATCAGCCCAGCCCGGATCCGCGTTCACCGTCACGGGGGTGAGCGGTTCCTTGCTCAGCACCTCCGGCAGCAGCACATGGCCCGCGGGATCGGGGAAGCTGGTGCGCTTGGCCGCGAGCTGCGAGCGGTCGCTGGTGACGGCCACGCAGCGGCCCTGCAGGTAGGCGGCGTAGGTCTGGTCGCCGGTTTGGAATTTGAGCGGGGTGTAGGTGGCCTTGATCTCACGCATGCGATCGGCCAGGTTGAGCTCGGTGGTGGTGCCGCTCTCCACGCAGATCGGTTTGCCGGCCAGATCTTTCAGGCTGTTGATGCCGGCGGCCTTTGGGGCCATCACGCCCTGACCGTCATAAAAAACAGTGGGAGCGAAGCTGAGGCCGTTGCCGCCGGAAGCATCACGGCTCAAGGTGTAAGTGGTGTTGCGCGAGAGCAGATCGATCTCACCACTGGCCAGGGCAGCGAAGCGCTCACTGGAGTTGAGATCGCGGAACTCCACTTTGCTGGGGTCGCCCAGGGTGGCAGCCGCCACCGCCCGGCACACATCCACATCCAGGCCGCTGTAACTGCCGTCGGGGCTCACGAAACTGAAGCCGGGCAGCTTGCCGTCGACCCCGCAGAGCAGCTTGCCGCGGCTCTTCACCCCATTGAGCTTCTGGCTTTGGATACCGCCGCCATCGCTGGCGCAGCCCACTAATGCCAATGCGACCAGAAGAGGTGCACATAGGGCGAGCTTGCGCAACCTGACCATGGAGGCGGTACAAAATTTCGCGAAGTTTGCCAGCAGATCAGCCTGGCTGGTTGTTCCTGGTGGGCGCCTCCACATCCCCGGGATGCAGCAGCAGACGCCGCTCCAGCAACAGCAGCCCCACCACGGTGGTGATCGTGACCATCAGCACCAGTGCCGAAAACTGCGGCGGGTTGATCACACCGGCATTCAGCGCGGTGGTGGCAAACACCAGACCTGGCAGACCGCGGGGAATCAGGCCGAAGATCACGGCCCAGCGATCCACGCCGTTGCGCTGATCACGCTGGGTGATGCCCAAGCCGCAGATCAGCTTGCTGGTGATGGCCAGGGCCAGCAAGGTCAGGCTCAAGCCCCAGGCCTGCGCTTCAAGCAGCGTGCCGGCCTGGATGCGCATGCCCACACTGATGAAATAGAGGGGCAGGAACACCTCGGAGATCACCGTGAGCAGCCCGCCCACCTGCGGTGGTTGCTCCGATAGGCGGTTGAGCAGCACCCCGCCCCAGAGGGCTCCGAGTAGGGAGGTGAGTCCACTCACTTCGCCCACCCAGGCACAGCCCACCAGCAGCATCAGCACTGCCAGGGGGCTCGTGGGTGCAGCCCAGCCCTGGCGGCGCCACCAACGGGCGATCCGATCACTGAGCAGGGCGGCCGCGATCCCCAGTAGGGGGCCGAGCCAGCCAGCGCTCACGCCGCTGAGAGTGCGGCCGCCAAGGGCCACCGCCAAGCTGAGCAGGGCGATGGCCGGCAGATCGTCGAGCACCGAAACCCCAACCGGCAGACGGCCTGTTGGCGTTTGCAACGCCTGGCGCTGGGCCAGCAGCCGTAGTGTGACGCCTGTGCCGGTGGCCGCCACGCAGGCCAGGCAAAGCACGGCCGTAGCTGGCGCCATGCCCAGCCCGAGCACCAATGGGCTATAGCCCAGAAGCGGCCCGATCACGCTGAGGCCCAGCAAGCGCAGGATCGTGCCGCGCCGTGAGCTCAGCAGGTCGCCCCGCACCTCCAGACCCACCTGGAAGAACAGGGCAAGCACTCCCAGTTCGGTGAGCCCGCTCAAAGGAGCGATGGATTGATAAGGCAGCAGCGTGTTGCCCAGCCCAAAGCCGATCAACAGCTCCACCACAATCGCCGGCACCGCGAGCCGCGAAAGCTGGCCCGCCATCAGGCGGGCTGCCCCCAAGCCGATCAACAGGATCAGCAGCGTGGTGAGCAGGGAGGGTGATTGCAAGCCCGCGGCTCTCGCCGATTAGTTCGAAGCTTCGCCTTCAGCCTCAGCTTCAGCGGGCTGGGTGGTTGGTTTCATGTTGGCCCCGAGCTCGGTGCAGGCTCGGATTGGATCCACATCGGGGGCCAGGCCCAGCGCTTTGCGCAGGGCATCCATTTGGCTCACCGATTGCATGTCAAGCGAGGCTGCAGCCTGCTCACAGGCAATCTTTTTGAGGGCCTGGGTGTCCGGCGGGCGGCAGCCACTGAGAGCGGCTCCACTCACAACGAGCGCCGTGGAGGCCAACCAGATCCGGCGATGCTGCAGGGCATTTCCGAGCGGCTGCAAAGGATTGACCACGGGCGAAGGCTGTGAATTGGATCAACGCTAGGGAGGTTGAAAAGAACTGCGTCTTGAGGCGTTTGAAAATGCAACTGGGCCCTCAAGTCGCCTTCGTTTAACGGGCGGGTAGCCACAGCTGTTGGCTTCGATCTCTAAAGATGAGCGCCAGTTGAGCCGCTCGCTCCTTCTTGATGCTCCCGTTCCACTGGCTCACTCAAACCCTGGCCTTCGGCTTGGGCATCTCGTTCAGCCCTCTCAACATCGCCCTGGTGGCTCTACTGCTGCTGGGCACCCAACCGCTGCGGCGCTGCGGCACCTTCCTCACGGGTTGGGTGCTCGCCAACGGCGGCGCTCTTAGCGCCGTGGTGTTGATCGGCGGGCGGCTGAGCTGGGCCATGCACTTGGGCAGCCGCGGCCAGATCTTGATCGATCTGATCGGTGCGGGGGCCTTGGTGGGGTTGGGCCTGTTTCAGCTCACGCCGGCCGTGGCGATCGGTGAGGAGAACTGGGCCATGCAGCTGATGACCCGGCTGCCAGAGCTTGATGGCCTTCCCCTGGTGGGGCTTGGGGCAGGCTGCGCCTTGGTGAGCCCGGAAAACCTGGTGTTTTATGTGAAAGAAGGGGGGATGCTGCTCACCAACCACACCAGCCTGCGTGGCGATCTGGAGGTCGGAGCCGTGTTTGTGGCCGTGACCGCCTCCTTACTGCTGCTCCCACCGCTGCTCTGGATCGTGAATGGTGAGGGGCTGCGCGTCTCGCTCGAGCGCGTCAATGATTGGCTGGTGCACCGAGCCGAATGGCTGGTGGGTGTGTTTGCACTCGTGCTGGGCGTTTATCTCGGATGGCAGGGCATTGAGGGTTTGCGTCATCTGACCCTGCTGGCCTCCGCCTGAAGGTGAACGCAGCTTGCTGCGTTGGTTTGATGAGTCTGGCGCTCAATGAGCTCGCCTTAAATGAAATACATCGCCTGAGCTTGCAGGCGCGCATCCCGTTCGGTGAGGAGATCGGAAAGGGTTGTGCTGGTGAGGAGTTGATCCCTTCGCAGGCGAAGTTCCTCCCCGAGTGCAAGGATCACCTGCAGCTCGTTGCTGCCTTGAGCAGGATCAGGCTGCTCAGCTGTGCCATCGAGGCAGGCGATCACGTCGGCCAGGCAGATTTGAGCAGCTGGCCTCGAGAGCGAGTAGCCACCGCGGGCGCCGCGGACGCTGCGCACGAACCCTGAGCGGCGCAGGCTGGTCATCATTTGCTCGAGGTAGCGCTCAGGGATGGCCTGCCTGGCAGCAATTTCGGATACCTGCAGGAGCTCTCCGCTGGATTGCACATCCGCCAGCTCCATCAAGGCCTGCAGGCCATACGTGGTTTTCGCACTGAACCCCAATCGGGCAGGTAAGCGCAAAGATCAGTCTGTCATCCAAAGAACGGTAACGCGCTCGGAAATGAAGGATTCCCGCGTCATGCGCCTGCGAGCTGCCTTCTGGATCAATAAATTCGTAAATCCGATCTGAACACCGTTGTATCGTGGGGCTCTGCGTGCGCCTCCCGTGGCTGATCTCTTGCTTGCAGTGCTCCAGCCAGGAGCCCTCATCACTCTCTTGGTCCTGGTTGGGGCCATCGTGTTGTTCGTCGGCGGCTGGCTCGCGCCCGAGCTCGTCGGTCTGCTGGCCGCGGCGCTGTTGATGGTCACGGGTGTGCTTAAGCCGTCTGAAGCCGTGGAGGGATTCGGAAGCCCAGCCCTGATCACCCTGATGGGGTTGTTCGCCCTCTCCGCCGGTTTGTTCCGCAGCGGCGGCCTGGATCGGTTGCGGGCCCTGATCGGCTCGGATGCCGTGCGCAGTCCCAAGCGGATGATCGCCGTGATGGTGGCCGCGGTGGGGCCTGTGTCGGCCTTTGTGCCCAATACCCCGATCGTGGCCAGCCTGCTGCCCGTGATTGAGGGCTGGTGCCAGCGCCGCCGCATCTCGCCCTCCAAGGTGCTGCTGCCGCTCTCGTTTGCCACGGTGCTCGGCGGCACCATGACCCTGCTGGGCAGTTCGGTGAACCTGCTGGCCAGTGAGGTGAGCAGCAAGCTGGGCTACGGGGCCTTCGGGTTGTTCAGCTTCACCCCCATCGGCATAGGTGTTTGGGCGATTGGTGGGGTTGTGATGCTGCTCCTGGCCGATCGCTTTCTGCCCGATCGCGGCACTGATGACGACGATCTGATCGCCTCGCTCTCCAGCAGTGGCTATCTCACCGAGGTGGAGATTCCCCCTGGCTCTGAGCTGATCGGTCAGTCGCTCCATGGCAGCCGCTTGCAGCGCCGCTTCGATGTGGATGTGCTGGAGCTGCACCGCGGCACGGAGCGCTTCATGCCTCCTCTGGCCGATCGCACTCTGGTGCTGGGTGATCGCCTACTTCTTCGCTGCAGCCGCGAAGATCTGTTGCGCATCCAGCAGGACCACACCGTGGTGCTGGCTCCCACCTCGGAGGACCTCAGCAGTCCCGATCAACAGAACAACCAGCACATGGTGGAGGTGTTGTTGCCCTCCGGTTCCACCCTCGCTGGCGATTGCCTCCGGGATCTGCGCTTCCGTCAGCGCTACAACGTCACTGTTCTCGCCCTTCGCCGCGGCAATGAGGTGTTGCGCGAGCGGCTCGGCCGGGCTCAGCTCCGCGAGGGCGACGTGCTGCTGCTGCAGGGCCCGAAGGATGCCATCCGCGGCCTGCAGGCCAACAACGATTTAGTGGTGCTCGAGCAGCTGGAGAAGGATCTGCCCACCGTCAGCCGCAAGCGCGTGGCGCTGCTGATTGCCGTATTGGTGATCGTTTTGCCGGGCTTTGATCTGATCCCCTTGGTGGCTTCTGTGCTGCTAGGCACGGTGGCGATGGTGGCTACCGGCTGCCTGCGCCCGGGGGAACTGCAGCGGGCGATTCGCCTCGACGTGATCCTGCTGCTGGGCTCCCTGGCCAGCTTCAGCGTGGCTTTGGAAAAAACCGGCCTGGCGGCTGCTTTCGCCAAGGCCCTGCTTCTGGGGCTTCAAAGCTGGCCGGTGTATGGGGCCCTGCTGGTGGTCTTCCTGTTCACCACCTTGCTCACCGAGGTGATGAGCAATGCCGCCACAGTTGCGATGCTGATCCCCATCGCCGGCCAGCTCGCCCAGGGCCTCGATCAGCCGCCGATGGCTTTCATCTACGCGGTGCTGTTCGGCGCAAGCCAGAGCTTCTTGAGTCCTGTGGGCTATCAGACCAACCTGATGGTGTTCGGCCCGGGTCGCTATCGCTTCCTCGACATCGCTCGCTATGGCTTCCCGCTCACCATCGCCATGACAGTGACGGTGCCGTTCCTGATCTGCCGTTGGTTCGGGATTTAAGCCCGCCGGCCGTCTACGCGATCGATCAGGATGAAACGGCTTTATTGATTGTTGAGCCTCGTGCGGCCCAGCTCCAGTTCTCCAGCTCGCCGCCCCTTACGTCGCAAGAGCCTGCTGCGCCTGCTTCGGCAGCGGCTGCTCTGGCTGTGGCACCACGAGGGCAGCCACGGCCAGCGAGCCCGAGGATTGGCGGCTGGCATTTTCATGGGGTGCTTCCCGTTTTTCGGGCTGCAGATCGTGCTGGGGGTAGCCCTGGCCAGCGTGGTGCGCGGCAATCACATCCTGGCGGCGGCGGGCACCTGGATCAGTAACCCCTTCACCTATCTGCCGCTGTACTGGTTCAACTACCAGTTGGGTTCCCTGCTTCTGGGGCCAGGGCCTGCCTTTCCCTCCCTGCAGGAGTTGCAGCAGGCGCCCCTTTGGGATCTTGGGGTGGCGATGAGTGGCCGGCTGCTGCTGGGTTCGTTGCTGGTAGGCATTGTCAGCGCCGTGGTGCTGGGAGGCAGCTACTGGTTGCTGCTGGAGCATCAGCATCGCCGCCGCAGCCCTCAATCCTGAGTTACCCCTGCGTTGTCGGGTAGGCGTTTCCAGCCAGCCAGCACCCCGAGAATGTCGGCTGCGCTTACGAGCCCCACGAAGGCTCCAAATTCATCTACCACCACCCGCACGGAGCTGCGATCGCCGCGGCGGAATGTGGTGAGCAACCGATCGGCTCGGATCATCTCGGGCACGTATTGAGGCGGATCGCAGAGCTCGCACACCAGGCGCGCTCCGCCGCCCTGCAGCAGTGCGGCCAGCGCTTCCTCCCGGCTCTGCACCCCCAGCACCTCATCCACCTCCTCCCCCAGCACCACCCACCAGGCATCGTCGGGCGCGGTCAGGATCTCCTGGTGCACCGATTCAAGGCTGGCGGCGCCCGGCAGCGAGGGCGTCGACACCCGCGACACCATCAGATCCCTTGCCGTGAGGTCGTTCAAGGCAAACACCTTGCCGATCATGGCGGCCTCATCAGCCTCGATCTGGCCCTGCTGTGAGCCCAGCCGTGCCATCAAATGGATCTCCCGCTCATTGGTGGTGAGATCGGCCTCCGCGGTAATCGCTGGCATCAGCTTCTCCAGCAGCAACAGCAGAGGCAAGGTGAGGCGCTCGAGCAGCAGCAAGACCCGAGCTCCACCCAGGGAGATCGGCATTGCAAAGCTGTTGCCCAACGCCTTCGGCAAGATCTCCCCAAACAGGATCACAGCCACCGTGAAGCCGGCATTGAACAGCACCAAGGCGGCTGTGCCTCCTGGCCATTGCTTGAAGGTGTGATCGGCCTGGCTGCCCAGCAGCATCGAGCCGGAAATATTGAAGAGGTTGTTGATCACCACCAGGAGGGCTAGAGCACGCCCCGGACGCCCTTTGATCCGCTCGAGGGCCCGCGAGCCTGGAACCCGCTGCTGCACCAGGGTGTGCACCTGGATCGGATTCACTGTGAGCATGGCTGCCTCGGTGCTCGAGGCCAGCGCCGAGCCCACCAGAATAAGCGCTGCCATGACAAGCAGCACAACGATCGGATTCATCGCTGGGGTGGGGATGCGCTTTGGACCGGACCTTACCTACGGTTTGCGGGATGAACCTGTCTCTGAGCCATCCACTTCAGGCGCTGCAGCGCTGGCGCCATCAGCTCACCGTGCCCCAGTTCACGGTGGTCACGGGTCTGCTAGTGATCGTGGTGGGCACGTTTTTGCTCGCTTCGCCCCTGTGTTCCACCGACGACGTCGGCCTTTGGCAGGCCCTGTTCACCGTGACCTCCGCCATCACCGTGACAGGGCTGTCGATCATTTCAATTAACCGGGATCTCACGTTGTTGGGCCAGGTGGTGCTGGCCGGCTTGATCGTCACCGGAGGCCTGGGCCTGATGGCGATCACCACCTTCCTGCAGGGTTTTGTGCAGGGGCGCTCCGGCCTGCGCCATCGCCTCGATAAGGGCCGTGCACTTGATGAATTCGGCGTGGGCGGCATCGGCCCCACCTTCAACAGCATCCTGATCACCGCCACCTGCGTGATGGGCCTCGGAGCGGTGGTGCTCTACGCCTTCGGCTTCACCAACATCGAACAGCCGGGCCAGCGGCTCTGGGCCTCACTGTTTCATGTGATCAGCGCCTACAACAATGCCGGCTTTGGCCTCTGGGACAACAGCCTGATCGACTACCGCGATAACGCCGTGGTGAATGGTGTGATCGCCTCCATGATCGTGATCGGCGGTATCGGCTGGCGGGTGATCAACGACCTGTGGGCCAACCGGCTGCGCTTGCGGCGCTTGCGCCGACTCAACCTGCACACCCGCTTGGTGGTGCGCAGCACGGTGCTGTTGATCGTTGTTGGGGCGATCGGCCTGCTGATCACTGAGCATTTCGGCTATCGGGCTTCGGCCATGGGGGATCTGAGCCTCTGGCAGAAGCTGCAGATCACCTTGTTCCAGTCGATTACCACCCGCACCGCTGGCTTCAACACCATTCCGCTCTCGGCCGAAACGATCACCGATGCCGGCCTGCTGTTGATGATCCTGCTGATGTTCATCGGCGCCAGCCCCGGTGGCACCGGTGGCGGCATCAAAACCACCACCTTTGCGATCCTGATGGGGGCCACCCGCTCCACGCTCGAGGGTCGCAGTGATGTGCTGATGCATCGCCGACAGATTCCTGATGCCACTGTGCTGCGGGCGGTGGGCGTCACCCTGGCTTCGGTGCTGTTTGTGGTGCTGATGGCGCTGTTCCTGGGCCTGGGCCCCACGGCAGCTGGCGTCAGCGGCCATCAGAGCTTCAGCTTTCTCGAGAAGCTGTTCACCTGTGTATCCGCCTTCGGCACCGTGGGTCTGGATCTGGGGGTGACGGCCAACCTCAACCGCTGGGGGCAGCTGGTGCTGATGGTGGGCATGTTTGTGGGGCGGATCGGCATCCTCTTGCTGCTGTCAGCTCTCTATGGCAACCGCCCGCAGCTGCGGGTGGGCTATCCCAGAGAAGACCTCTACGTCTAGAAAAGGTGGGCTTGCAGGTACAGCCGTGAATCAGTGGTGGCAGTGGGGCGCTGACGGTGAGGGCGGTCGCGGCGGGTTCGCAGTAATCGGTGTCGGTCGCTTTGGCTCCTCGGTTTGCGCGGAGCTCGTGCGTGCCGGAGCTGATGTGTTGGCGATCGATTCCAGCCAACGCGCGATTGATGAGCTGCGCCAGCTCGATCCTTCGATCGAGTGCCGCGTGGTGGATTGCACCGATGAAGAGGCCTTGCGCGCCGCCGGCGTGCTGGATTTGGAAACCGTTGTGGTGGCCATGAGTGATCCGATCGAGGCCAGCATCACCGCCACCCTGATCTGCAAAGACGCCAAGGGCACCCGGGTGCAGCAGGTGATCGCGCGTGCCACGAGCGATCTCCACATGAAGATGCTGCAGCGGGTGGGCGCCGATCGGGTGGTGTTTCCTTCAAAAATGATGGGCCAGCGCCTCGGCCTCGAGCTGGTGCGCCCCAACCTGCTGGAGCAGTTGCGCCTCGACGACCGCAGCTGTATCGAAGAGATCAAGGTGCCCAGTTCCTTTGTGGGCCACTCCCTGCGCGATCTCAACCTGCGTAAGCACTTCAACGTGAACGTGCTGGCGGCTGGCCCGGTGGGCCATCTCGATGTGAACCCGCCCGCCTCGCACGTGCTGGCCCAGGGGGAATTGCTGGTGGTGATGGGCTCGGAGGAGGCGCTGCGCTCGCTGCCGGGCAGCTGATCGGCTGCGAGCACCTGTGGCTGTTTCAACACCGCTCGTTTAAGGGTTGTGCACAGGGGGTTTGCTGCAGCCTCCGGCTGGCGCTAGCGAGGGTGGGCACGGCAGGAGGCCGGCCATGGCATCGAGCATCGCCACACGCGCATCGGCGGAGACGGATCTGCCCCCACCTCTCAAGGAAAGCGGCCAACGGGAGGTGTTCTGCGGGCTCACCTCGATCGTGTGGCTGCACCGGCGCATGCCGGATGCCTTCTTCCTGGTGGTGGGCTCGCGCACCTGCGCCCACCTGATCCAGAGCGCCGCCGGCGTGATGATCTTTGCCGAGCCGCGCTTTGGCACCGCGATCCTCGGCGAGCGGGATTTGGCCGGCCTGGCGGATGCCAATGAGGAGCTCGATCGGCTGGTGGCGCAGCTGCTGGAGCGCCGCCCCGAGATCCGCACGCTGTTCCTGGTGGGCAGCTGCCCAAGCGAGGTGATCAAGCTGGATTTGGCCAAAGCCGCCGAGCGGCTCAACCGCCAGCATGCCGGCCGCGTGATGGTTCTCAACTACAGCGGTAGTGGCATCGAAACCACCTTCACCCAGGGGGAAGACGGCGCCCTGCAAGCGCTGATTCCGCTGATGCCCGCCAGCGATCAGCAGCAGCTCTTGATCGCCGGCACCCTGGCCGATGCGGTGGAAGACCGCCTGGTGGGCCTGTTCCACAAGCTCGGCATCAAGCGGGTGGCAAGCCTGCCGCCGCGCCGCTCCACCGAGCTACCCGCTGTGGGCCCGGGCACCAAGTTGCTGCTGGCGCAGCCCTTCCTGAGTGGTACCGCCAGGGCCCTGATCGATCGCGGTGCAGAACTCATCCGCGCTCCCTATCCCTTCGGCGTGGAGGGGAGCCGGGATTGGATGGCCGCGGCGGCCAGCGCCTTTGGCGTGGCGCCGGCCCGGGTGGCCGAGGTGTTGGATCCCCTGGTGGAGCGGGGGCAGCGGGCTTTGGCTCCGATGCGGGAGACATTGGCGGGGAAACGGCTCTTCCTGCTCCCCGATTCCCAGCTGGAAATCCCGTTGGCGCGCTTTCTTAGCCGCGAGTGCGGCATGGAGCTGGTGGAGGTGGGCACCCCCTATCTCGATCGCCAGCTGATGGCCGAGGAGCTCGCGCTGCTGCCGCCTGGCACCCAGCTCAGCGAGGGCCAGCATGTGGAGAACCAGTTGCTGCGGGTGCGGCATCAACGGCCTGATCTGGTGGTGTGCGGCCTGGGGCTGGCGAACCCGCTCGAGGCGGAAGGCATGGCCACCAAGTGGTCGATCGAGCTGGTGTTCAGCCCCATCCATGGCATCGATCAGGCCGCCGATCTGGCTGAACTCTTTGCCCGCCCTTTGCGCCGCCGCCGTGCGCTGTCGTTTGCCTGATCAGCCCGTTTGCCCGCTTGTGTTGCTCGCTGCCTAACCGATGGAACTCACCCTCTGGACTTACGAAGGCCCCCCGCATGTGGGCGCCATGCGCATCGCCGCTTCGATGGAGGGGGTGCACTACGTGCTGCATGCCCCCCAGGGCGACACCTACGCCGATCTGTTGTTCACGATGATCGAACGGCGGGATCGGCGCCCACCCGTCACTTACACCACCTTCCAGGCCCGTGATCTGGGCGGCGACACAGCCGAGCTGGTGAAGCGCTCCATCGCCGATGCCGTGGAGCGCTTTCAGCCTGAGGCGCTGCTGGTGGGTGAGAGCTGCACGGCTGAGTTGATTCAGGACCAACCCGGTGCCCTGGCGGCGGGCATGGGCTTCGGTGATCTGCCGATCGTGAATCTCGAGCTCCCCGCCTACTCCAAAAAGGAGAACTGGGGCGCGGCTGAAACCTTCTACCAATTGGTGCGCACCCTGCTCAAGCCGCAACTGCCGGCGCCGGGTTCGCCCAAGCCCGATCCAGCCCGTTGGCGCTCCGAGGGCCGCCGGCCCCGGGTGAATCTGCTGGGCCCGTCGCTGCTGGGCTTCCGCTGCCGCGACGACGTGCGCGAGATCACGCAACTGCTGGCCAGCTACGGCATCGATGTGGCGGTGGTGGCTCCGATGGGGGCAAGGCCCGCTGATCTGCAGCGCATCCCTGCTGCTGACGCCAATGTCTGCCTCTATCCAGAGGTGGCGGGCACGCTCTGCAGTTGGCTGGAGCGCCAGTTCGGCATGGTTTGCGCGCGCACGGTGCCGATCGGGATCGGGGCCACCGTGGCGTTCCTGCGGGAGTTGCATCAGCTCTTGGCGCTGGAGTTGCCAGCGGAACTGCAGCCGGCCGCTGATGGGGTGTGTGAGGCCGAGCGCCGCTCCCGCCTGCCCTGGTATTCCCGTTCGGTGGATTCCACCTATCTCACCGGCAAGCGCGTGTTCGTGTTTGGCGATGCCACCCATGCCATTGCTGCCGCCCGGATCGCCAGTCGCGAGCTCGGGTTCGAGGTGGTGGGCCTCGGCAGCTACAGCCGGGAGATGGCCCGGGAGGTGCGCGCGGCGGCCCAGGAGCTGGGGGTTGAAGCCCTGATCAGCGACGACTACCTCGCGGTGGAGGCGGCCATCGCCGAGGCGGCGCCGGAGTTGGTGCTGGGCACCCAGATGGAGCGCCATAGCGCCAAGCGCTTGGGGATTCCCTGCGCGGTGATCAGTACGCCCCTGCATGTGCAGGATGTGCCGGCCCGCTATGCCCCGCAGATGGGCTGGGAGGGGGCCAACGTGATCTTTGATTCCTGGGTGCACCCGCTGATGATGGGCCTGGAGGAACACCTCATCGGCATGTTCCGCCACGATTTCGAATTCGTGGATGGCCACCGCAGCCACCTGGGCGATGGGGCGCCGACTGCTTCGAGCTCAGGCGTTGGCGAACCACCGATCATTGAAGAAGCGGTGCTGCCTGCCCTGGCTGGTCTCCATTGGAGTGCGGAAGGCGAAGCGGAGCTGCCTGCCCTGGCTGGTCTCCATTGGAGTGCGGAAGGCGAAGCGGAGCTGGCCAAGATCCCCTTCTTTGTGCGCGGCAAGGTGCGCAAGAACACAGAGGCCTTCGCGCGTGAGCGCGGCCTGGCGGTGATTGATAGCGAGGCGTTGTACGAGGCCAAGGCGCATTTCAGCCGCTGAGGCTCTGCGGCATCTCTCGCCGTGCTCGATCACAAACGCCAACAACTGAAACCAGCCCGCGGATTCGGCAGCACCCTGTAACCAGATGGTGTGGCCAGGATGTGCATCGGATGTGAGCTCAGCCAACAGCTGAGCAGCTGCTTCAGCCAGGCGGTGCTGGCCCGGGCTGGCACCACCAGTCGCCGCCGGGTGCTGCAGGCCGGCGCACTGATGGCCGCCTCCGCCGTGGCCCCCAGCCTGCTCAAGGGTGATGCTCAGGCCGCACCAGCGAACGGCAAGGCCGACTGGCTGTTTGAAGGCGGCACGATTCTCACCATGGAATCCGATCGGCACCGGGCCGAAGCCGTGGCCGTGCGCGGACGCGAGATTGTGTATGTGGGTGACCGCCGGGGCGCCCAGGCCTGGGTGGGGCCCGCCACCCAGCGCGTGGATCTCAAGGGCGGCACGTTGTTGCCAGGGCTGATTGACAGCCATGTGCACCCGATGGTGGGCGCCCTGTTGCGCAGTGGCGTTGGGCTCAAGATTGAGTGGCAGGAACGGGAGGTGCTCGACTCGATCGCCACCTATGTGAAAGCCAATCCCGGCACGGGTGTGTTTTTTGGTCAGGGCTGGAATTCAAATCTGTTTCGGGATCAGGGCGGCCCGCATCGGCGTGATTTGGATGCCATCAGTGCTGATCGCCCCATCTTTTTCTTCTCCTCCGATGGCCATTCGGGCTGGGCGAATAGCAAAGCGCTAGAGCTTGCCGGGATCACCGCTAAGACGCCTGATCCTCCCGTTGGTGGTTATGTGCGGGATCAGGATGGTCAGCCGACCGGTTACATCCGCGAAGTGCCGGCGATGCTGCCGGTGATCAATGCGCTCAATCTGCTGGATCCAGGCACCTATGGGCCAACGCTGCTGAAGCTTCTGCGTCAGTTCTCGGCGATGGGGTTTACCAGTGTGTTTGATGCTGCCCTGCCCTTCGGCCAGATCCCTGTTTTTACGGCTGTTCAGCAGTTGGATCAGAAGGGTGATCTGCCCGTGCGCTTGCACACCACACAGGTGGTGACGAGTGAAGACGATGTTCAGAATGCTGTTCAATCCCTCACGGAGCTTCGAAGCCAGTTCGGCTCAGAGCACTTTCAGATTTCCACGGTCAAGGTTGTCGGCGATGGAGTGATCGAGAATCGGCAGGCTGCCTTGCTTGAGTCGTATCTCGAGCCTGCCGGAACCCACGGGCGCCTTGCGATTTCTACGGATTCGTTGGTCAAGTTGCTCCGCCAATGTCATCAGGCCGGCTTTGATCTGCACTATCACACCATTGGAGATGCGTCCCTCAGGCAGGCCCTCGATGCCTTGGCGACCTGCCGCCAAGCGGGTCAGGCGCCGAAGCTCACCTTGGCCCATGTGCAGATCGTGGACGATGCGGATCAGGCTCGTCTCGCCAGGTTGAAGCCGTTGATCAGTAGTACGGGCATTTGGTGTATTCGCTTCCAGGAGGTGGAGAAGGCGATCGGCACCGATCGCTACAACAAGATGTTCCGTTTTGGGCGTTTGCAGCGTGATCACGGGTTGAACGTGGCGCTGGGCAGCGACTGGCCGGCGACCTATGCGAGCGGCACCCTCGGGATTGAGCCGATGTTGAATGTTCAGGCGGCCATCTTGAGGCAGCCGCCGCCGCCGCTGTTAGAGGCGATGAAGGGTTCGCTTGGGCCCAATGCTAGTGAACCCCTGCCGCCGATGCAGGATGCTTTCACCCTCAATGGCGCCTTGGAGGCTTACACCATTGCTGGTGCCAGGCAGTTGGGCATTGATGGCATCACCGGATCGATCAAGGTGGGGAAGCGTGCTGATCTGTGTGTGTTGGATCGGGATCTGACCCGTCTTCCTGCCGATGAGATCTATAGCGCTCGCTGCAGGCTCACGTTGATGGATGGAGTGGCTCGTCATGATGCTCGACAGACGACGTAAACGTCTTCCTTGATAGCGAGCTTCATGCACAGATCTTTGCCTTTGTCCTGAGTATTTGTGCTTATGGATAGGGCGATGTGTGTGCAGATGCGCACGCCTCGGGGATCGATGTTTCGCTTTGCCCTTCCTGCTGTTGCGTCGTCGCTGTGCGGGGGTTGGATGAAGGAACCGAAGCCTGGCTTGTATGACCACCACGCTCACGCGCCCCGATGGCGAAGGCAGCGTTCAGGTGCACCAGGAGGCTGGCCTCCAGATCGAAGAGGGGGCCTTGGTGATCGCTGTCTACGGCAAAGGCGGCATCGGCAAGAGCACCACCAGCTCCAACCTCTCCGCAGCCTTCTCCAAGTTGGGCAAACGGGTGCTGCAGATCGGCTGTGATCCCAAGCACGACAGCACTTTCACGCTCACCAAGCAGATGGTGCCCACGGTGATCGACATCCTCGAAACCGTGGACTTCCACACCGAAGAGCTCCGCCCGGAAGATTTCGTATTTGAAGGTTTCAACGGCGTGCAGTGCGTGGAATCCGGTGGCCCACCGGCCGGCACCGGATGCGGCGGTTACGTGACCGGCCAAACCGTCAAGCTGCTCAAGGAGCACCATCTGCTCGAAGACACCGATGTGGTGATCTTTGATGTGCTCGGCGATGTGGTGTGCGGCGGCTTTGCGGCGCCGCTGCAGCACGCCGACTACTGCCTGATCGTGACCGCCAACGATTTCGATTCGATCTTCGCGATGAACCGGATCATTGCGGCGATCCAGGCCAAGGCCAAGAACTACAAGGTGCGCCTCGGTGGCGTGGTGGCCAACCGCTCCAAGGACACCGACCAGATCGATCGCTTCAACGAGCGCGTGGGCATGAAAACGATGGCCCACTTCCCCGATCTCGACGCGATTCGCCGCTCGCGCTTGAAGAAGTGCACGATCTTCGAGATGGAAGCCACTCCCGAAGTGGAGGCGGTGCAGAATGAATATCTGCGCCTGGCCCAATCGATGCTCGACAGCGTGCAGCCCCTGGAGGCCGAATCGCTCAAAGATCGCGAGATCTTCGATCTGCTGGGCTTCGATTGAGCCCTCGGGCCCAGCGCTCCTGCCTCAGCCCCGGTTGCGCACCGGGTTGCTCAGGCATCCCAAGCCGCTGATCTCCACCTCCACCACATCGCCATCGCGGAGGAAGCGTGGTGGCTTGCGGCCGGCACCCACGCCGGCAGGCGTGCCTGTGAGGATCACGCTCCCCGCCAGCAGGGTGGTGCCCTGGCTGAGGTCGCTGATCAGGCGTGCCACCGAGAAGATCATGGTGCTGGTGCTGGCCTGCTGCACCACCTCGCCATTGAGCCGGGTGGTGAGCAGCAGATCTTGCAGATCGGCGATGCCACGGATCGGTGTGGGGTCACCCAGCGGGCAGAAGGTGTCGAAGCTCTTGCCGCGGCACCACTGGCCGCCACTGCCGTGCCACTGCCACCAGCGCTGGCTCACGTCGTTGGCGCAGGCCACGGCTGCGATCACCTCGCGGGCCTGGGCTTCGGGCACATCGCGGGCGTCGCTGCCCAGGATCACCGCCAGCTCCCCTTCGTAATCCACGCCGATGGGGGGATCGCGGTCGTCGGTGTGGACCACCGGCGGTAGTTCGATCGCTGCGCCGTTGCCGATCACGCTGGCGGGATTCTTGAGAAACAGCACAGGCCTCTCCGGCAGCTTGAGGGTGCCGGGGTCGGCCAGCTCGGCGGCGTGATCGGCGTAGTTCTTGCCGATGCAGAGGATGGCGGGAGGCCGGGCGGTGCCCATCTCAGGCCAGCCCCACCAGCTTCATCGATTCCTCCCACACCCCCACGGCGGTTTCAGGATTGCTGGCCTTATCGGAGAGCTCCTGGCTGAATTGCTTGCCGCCCTTCTTCTGGCGATTGCCCCAGCTCCAATGCACGCCGGAGGCGGCAAACTCAGGATCGGCCACCACCTGTGCTACCCGCTCTCCGGCCAGGGCCTGGCTTACGTAGCCGCCGGTGATGTTCTTCTGGAACCAGGGGAAGATCGTTTGGAACGCCTTGGGGGTATTGCGGAAGAGGGGCGTGTCAGCCACGCAGCCCGGATAGAGCGAGCTGAACACGATGCCGGTGGAGTCATGCAGGCGGCGGTGCAGCTCCTGGGTGGTGATCATGTTGCAGAGCTTGCTGTCCTTGTAGGCCTTGCCCGGCTTGAACGGCTTGGCATTCGCCATGGCGATCGGGGCCTTGAAGCCGGCCTTGAAGCCGCTCAGATCGCCCAGATCCGCGGGCGCTGGGATGGGGATCTTGCCGCCCAGCTCTTTGGAGTTGGCCGTCACGGTGCCGAGGATCACCACCCGGCGGGAGGGGTGCTGAGAGCGCTGCAGATCGGGCAGCAGCAGTTGGATCAGCAGGAAGTGGCCCAGGTGGTTGGTGGCCATCGAGAGCTCATAGCCCTGGGGTGAGCGCTCGGGCTCCTTCAGCCGCGGCTTGTAGACGGCGGCGTTGATCACCAGGGCATCGAGGCCAAAGCCCAGCGAGCTCACCAGGGTCTCCACACCCACCCGCACGCTGTCGAGATCGCCGAGGTCGATGCGCAGGTGATGCAGGCGCTCGCTGGGGATGCCGAGGGCATCGGCGGCGGCGGCAGCCCGCACGGGATCTCGGTTGGCCGTCACTACGGTCCAACCGCGCTCCACCAGGGCCTTTGTGGCATTGAGCCCCACCCCAGACGTGGTGCCGGTGATCAAGACAGCGCCGGGGCTGCTGCTGGAGCTGGATGCGCTGCTGCTGACCACCATGAAGCCCGGAATACGGCGGGCCTCAAATTATCGAGTGGGCTGCGGCTTCTCGGCGCTGGGCTGTGGCTGCTCAACAGTTGGAAATGGCGCGGCCGCCGTTGAGGGGCTTCCCTGGCCAGGTGTGGTCCACACCACCCGCATGCGATTGGGGGCGATCCACTGGTCTTGTTCCTGAATCAGCCGCTGCTCCCCGCCGGTGGTGAACAGGCTGTCGAAGCGTTGCTGCGCCTTGTTCAGCTTGGCCTGCTGGATGTTGAGCACCGCGGTGATCTCGCCATAGCGATCTAGGCGTTCGCGGTAGGCGCCGCCGAGCCGCACCAAGCTCACCACGGCCACCAATCCGAGGCCCACCTTCAAGGTGAGACCGATGCCACTGCAGAGCTTTTCCTGGGCAGGTGTGGAGGGCCGCAGGGAAGGCGGTGGCGTCAGCGTGGCCAGTGACGACGATCTTGGTGCGTGGCCAGCGGTGCTGCGCTTACCCCGTGGCGCGGATCGCTTCTGCGATGGCTGGGCGGTGCGGGGCAGGCTCAAGGCTTGCGGAGCGTGGTTGTGGCCCGCTTTTAGCAGGCCACAACCACGCTGCCAAGGGATCAGGCGCGGTAAAGGCTGGCGGCCAGACGAACGGCGAGCACACCCGCGTGGGCAGCCACCACCAGGGCAATCAGCACTTCGGCCTGGGTGAGGGACGTCATGGCCTGATTCAAAGCAGAAATCCAGCCCATTCTTCCGCAGTTGCAGGGCCTTGCCAGGGCTTGGCCCTTGGCCTGTCACAGCTCGACACCCCCCTCGTTCCAGCTGCTGGCTACGGTCGACTCCCATTGCCTGCCATTGCCTTGTCCCCTGCAGGACCCGTGTTGATCGCCCAGCAACAGGTGCTGGAGCGCAGCCTGGCCCCGCTGGAGCCCTGGTTTTCCCTGGAGCCGGAGGCGTTGCTGCAGCAGAGCGGCAGCCTTGAGCTGAATTTCGAGTGGCCTCGTGCCAGCGACGATCCCCGCGAGCTCTCTGAAATCCCGGAGCTGCGGGTGTGGAGCCTGCGGGCTGACGCCCTCTGCCCCTGGCTGCCGCTGTTGCTGGAGCGCAGCAGCGGCCAGCTCACCCGCCATGTGGCGATGCTCCTGCCCCACAGCTTCAGCCGCAGCGAAGGCATTCGCTTTGCGCCCGACAGCCTTGAGCTGTGGATGACCCATCGGCTCTTCCTGCTCGATCACTGGTCCCGGGGCCACGGCCTCAATTGCCGCGGCAACCTCGAGCAGATGTCAGCGGTGCTCGGCTTTGAGCTCGATGGCAGCTTCTGGCAGGGGCTCAGCTGAGGGCAAGAGTCACGGCCCTGCGCGTGGCATCCAGCGCCAGCAGCACGCACAGCAGCCGCAGCAGCCACACCAACTTCGTCTCGCTCACCGATTGCAGCCGCGAGGCCGACCACTGGGCGGCCACGGCGGCGGCGCCCCCGAGCAGCAGCCCCATGCCGAGGTTGCCCCGGCCATCGCTGGTGAAGGTCACCGCGGCTGTCGCCGCTGAGGCGCACACCGCGATCGTGCTCAGCCGGATCGCCTGATACACGCGGATCCCCAGGCCCTGCACCATCAGCGGCACCATCACCAGCCCGCCGCCAACCCCCAACAACCCGCTCGACCATCCCGCCACCAGGCCCACGCCGCTGAGCCCCGCCAAAGGGAGCTGCTCCGGGGCATCGCTCTGGTCGCTGCGGCGCGGTGCAATCACCAGGGCCAAGACGCCATACATCAAGGCCTGCAGGCCGAGCAGATGCCATCCCTCCAGGCCATCGCCGGCCCGGCTGAACACCAGCGCCCCCGCGATGGCCCCACCGGCAATGGCCAGCACGGCACGGGTGGGCACTTGGCCGCTGCGCAGGTGGGCCCAGCTGCCCGCCAGGGTGGTGGGCAGGATCGCCAGGGTGCTGGTCGCGAGGGCTTGGTGCGGCGTCAGCCCCACCGCGAGCAGCAATGGCGAAAAGATCAAGCCCCCGCCGATCCCCAGCAGACCCGAGAGCAGCCCTGCCACCAGGCCAAGGGGCAGCAGCGGCAACAGGTCCCAGGGCATGCGCGGCCGCGGCAAGGTGGTTCCAGCATCCCTGAGTGCTGTTGAGCGCGGCTGTGCCCTGGCGTTGGATTCCGCCGATCACGGCGCCGGCGGCCACCCAGATGGCGATCGATCGCTGGATGCTGCAGCAGCTGCTCGCCGGCGGACCGCCGATGCTGCGGCTGTATCGATGGAGTCGCCCGGCTCTTTCGCTGGGGCGGCACCAACAGCGTTGGCCGGCGCAGTGGCGCGATGAACCCCTGGAGCTGGTGCGTCGCCCAAGTGGCGGACGGGCCGTGCTCCATGCCGGCGAGCTCACCTATGCCCTGGCGTTCACCCCCCAGACGCGCGATCGCGAAGCGGTGTATCGCCATTGCTGCCAGTGGTTGCAGCAGGCTCTCGCCAACGCCGGAGAGCCGCTGCAGTTCGGCCAGGCCAGCCCTGCGGCAGCAGCCCAGCGCAGCAGCTGTTTCGCTACCGCCACGGCGGCCGACCTGGTGACTGCCCGTGGTGCCAAGCGCATCGGCAGCGCCCAGTTCTGGCATGGGCCGGCCTTGCTCCAGCACGGCAGCCTCTTGCTCGATCCGCCTGCGGCGCTCTGGCAGCGGCTGTTTCAGGCTGATCCACCAGCGCTGGCGCCCTTGCCATGGGGCCGTGAAGCGCTCGAGCAGCAATTGCGCGAGGCCGCCGAGGAGCACCTGTGCACGGAAGGCCTGATCAGTGAGCCCCTCAGCCCCGAGGAATGGGCGGCTGTGCGGGTGCTTGAACCCTTGAGCCGCGTCTGAGCGGGCTCAGCCTTCGCCGCTGGCTTCGATGCTGCGGGCCACAGGGGCCAGCCCCATCCCGAGCGGATACACGCCCTGGCGGCGGGCCGCTTCGAGGATCGCCTGGGGCAGGCGAACACCCAGCTTCTCCAACACCCGCTCAGCCAACTCCGGCCGCTCCAGCGTGCCGCTGGGGAGCCCCGCCGGGCCCATCACCAGCAGCCGCGGTGTGTCGGGCTGATCGAGGCGGAGCACGGCTTGCCAGAGCGGGGCCTCGGCACTGATCTGCGGCAGCTCATCGAGGGGCTGCAGGTGATCACCCACCCGCTCCTGCTCCCAACGCTGCACGGGCAGGTGTTGCAGGGGGGCATCGGTGATGAAGCCCTGCCATCGGCCCTGGCGAGTCACCAATAGCCAATCCGCCAGGCCATGGCCATCGCTCAGGCGCAGGCGGCTCAGTTGCTTCAGGGTGCTGTCGGCTTCCAGCACGCGGAAGCGGCGCTGGGCCGCATCTTTCACCTTGAGTTGGCGCAGCACCCCCTGCAGGGCGAGCAGCTGGCTCTGGCTTCGGGCGGCCCCGAGACCAAACCAGCCCAGCAGCATCAGCCAGAGGCCCCCCACGCTGGCCCCGCGCAGCAACAGCACCACGCCCAGGCCGATCGCCGCAAGCGAGAGAAAGCGGCCTGTGGCGGTGGCCACTTGGGTGCCTTTGCGCTGGCTGCCGCTGAATTGCCACACCAGCGCCTTGAGGATCAGGCCCCCATCGAGTGGCAGGCCGGGCAGCAGGTTGAACAGCGCCAGGATCAGGTTGAGGCCGCCGAGCTCGTTCACCATCGCGCCCAGCAGGGGCGAGGCATGGGCTGCGCTATGCCCCCCCGCCAGCAAGAGGGCTGCCAGGATCAGGCTCACCAGCGGCCCGGCAGCCGCCACCATCAGCGAACCGAGGGCGGTGGGGCACTCCCGCTCCACGCTGGCCACGCCCCCCAACAGAAACAGGGTGATGCTGCGCACCTGAACGCCCTGCTGCAGGGCCACCAGCGAGTGGCCCAGTTCATGCAGCAGCACCGACACGAACAACAGCACGGCGGTGAGCAGCCCCAGCCCCCACAGCTCGAGGCTGGTGCCGCTGCTGCTCAGCTGCTGGCTGTATTGCTGCTGGAAGGCCACGGTGGCCAGGCCCAGGATCACGAACCAGCTGGGATGGATGCGCAGGGGAATGCCGCGGATCGTCAGCAGCTGCCAGCCCTCGCCCACGCGGTGCGTCCCAATGGCTCGATCCTAGAAAGGCCTGGCTGCTGCGGCCGATTGCCATGCTGCTGAAGGTGTGCGGGCTCCGCTCAGCCCAACAGGCCGCTGCGGTAGCGGCCCTCGGAGCCGATGCCATCGGTGTGATTGGCGTGCCACAGTCGCCGCGCTGGCTGGCCCCGGAACATCGGCGGGCCCTGTTTGAGGCAGTGGGTGCGGCACGCCCGGGGTGCCTGGGCGTCCTGGTGGTGGCGGATCCCGCCGCAGCTGAGCTGCCGCACTTGGGGCCTGCGGCCGGCCATCAGGTGCTGCAACTGCATGGCGGCGAAACGCCCGAGCGTTGCGCTGAACTGCGCGATCAGCTCGGCCCTGAGCTGATCCTCTGGAAGGCCCTGCGCATTCGCAGCCAGGCCGATCTGGAGCGGGCCGCGGCCTACGCCTCCGTGGTGGATGCCCTCTTGCTGGATGCCTGGGTGCCCGATCAGTTGGGCGGCACCGGCCACCGCATTCCGATCGAATGGTTGGAGGGTTTCCGGCCGGCGCTGCCCTGGTGGCTGGCAGGCGGCATCACAGCGGAGCGAGTGCCCGCCGCGCTTCAGACGCTTCAGGCCTCACCGCCAGTAGGGGTGGATGCCTCCAGCGGCGTGGAGCGTGCTCCGGGTGATAAGGATCTCGATCGGGTGGCGCAACTCGTGGCTGCTGTGGCCGCATTCCGGCAGGATCGGGCCAACTGAAGGCCTCTCACATGCCCTTGTTCCTTGCCCTGTCTCCCCACACGCTGCGTTTGGCGCTGCCGGCCGCGGCTGCCGTGATCGCGGCGTCGCTCCCGCTTCAGGCGCAGGATCTGGTGGGATGCCGGCTGGTGGGCGCCACGCTCCAGTGCGTACCCGGGGTGGATGAGAGCCCGCAGCTGCAGATCGAGCAGCTGCAACAGCAGATCTCCACGGATATCCAGCTCGAGGGCGTCGTGCAGCAGCGCATCAACGGCTTGCAACAGCTGGTGCTCGAGGGCAACGCTGTTGTGGGTGCTGCCCTCACCGCGACAGCTGTGGCTGATGCCCAGGCCGCGCTGCCGACAGCGAACTACCACTGGTACCGGCTCAAGCCTGGGCAGCGCAGTTGGGTGTTGATTGAAGGTGCCAACGGCACCACCTACGTGCCTGCGCCGGTGGATATCGGCCAAAGCGTGATGGTGGTGGCCGTGGTCAACGACAACGGCACGGTGAAACGCGTGGCGTCTCAGCCGGTTGGCCCGGTACAGCCGTAGTAACCAGCGCAACGGGCTTCAGCGCCGCGAAAGTCAGTGCCGCGAAGTCAGTGCAGCAGGAGTGATTCCTGCTGCTTGACCAGCTCGAAGAATTCAGCCTTGAGACTGGGGTCGTGGCGGAAATCGCCGCGCACGACAGAATTCACCATGCTGGTTTGGGGTTCTTTCACGCCGCGCCACTTCATGCAGTAGTGCTGGGCCTTCACCAGAATTGCCAGGCCCTGAGGTTCACACAGGCGCTCAATTTCATCAGCAAGGATCATCACCGCTTCTTCTTGGATGTGGGGGCGTGAGAACACCCAATCCGCCACACGGGAGAACTTCGACAGGCCGATCACACGATCACCCGGTTTGATCCCAATCCAGCAATTGCCGAGGATGGGAACCAGGTGGTGGGAGCAGGCGGAGCGCACCGTGATCGGCCCCACGGTGTAGATCTCATCCAGCTTCTTCACGTTGGGGAAGCTGGCGATCTTCGGCTGCTCGTGATAGCGGCCTTTGAACACTTCGTGCAGATACATCCGAGCTACGCGCTCGGCTGTTTCTTCAGTGTTGTGGTCGTTGTCGATATCGATCACGAGGCTGCGCAGCAGCTCACGTACCTTGCCGGCCACCTCAATTTCGAGCTGTTCGAGCTCGCCCTCGGCGAGATGATCAGCGATGTTGTCGTTGGCGAGGTAGGGAACGCCAGTCGCTTCAAGACGATCGCGAATGCGGCGGCTCACGGGAGCCAGCTGGCCGGAAACGCTTGAAGGAAGAGTGGAAGTCATGGATAAATCCCGCGCGGCGAATCAGAGAACGCCAGCGGCGGGCATGAGGGTGATGTCCTCCGCGACTTGGGAGGCAGGTTGCTGGGCCAGAGACAGCAGCGCCTCGGCCACGCGTTCTGGGGCAAGCATGGCACGGCGATCAAAGGAACTGTGGACCGTTTCGCTGTCCCAGAGGGGCGTATTAACCGCACCGAGCGTGAGCGTGGAGATGCGGATGCCGTGCTGGCGCTCCTCTTCCGCCAGGCACCGGCTGAAGGAAGCCAGGGCCGCTTTGGTGGTGCAGTAGGCACCCCACTCGGGAAAGGCGTTGCGGGCAGCGTGGCTGCTCACATTGATGATCTGGCCGCCTTCCTGGCGCAGCGCCGGGAGCACCGACTGGCACACCTGAAACACGCTGGTGAGATTGAGCTGCAGCAGCCACTGCCAGCGATCCAGTGGCATTTCCGCCAGGTTGCCGGTGTAGGCCGCGCCGGCATTGTTGATCACCACGTTCGGGCTCAGCCCGCGGTTCAGCAGCTCCTTCAGGCCAGGCGCAATGGCGCCCGGATCTGACAGATCCACGGCAGCCGTCTCCACCCGCTGCCCGTGGCCGCGCAATTCGGTGGCGAGGGTGTCGAGGTCGGCTTGGGAGCGTGCCACCAGCAGCAGGTGATAGCCGGCCTGGGCAAAGGCCCTGGCTGCTGCCGCACCGATGCCCCGCGAGGCACCGGTGATCAAAGCGGTGGGAGATGAACGGGTGGAACTGGCGGTCAAACGGGCTGGACCACCAGGCGGCCGTCCACGAAACGAAAGGAAACCTTAAGAGCTGAGGCTGGCGTCTTGTTGTCCGGCTTCGAGGAAGCGGCCCATGCGCCGGAACTTGGCGTAGCGCTGGTCGGTGAGTTCGGTTTCGCCGAGGGACTGCAGCTCGCCGAGGTGGCGCAGCAAAGCTGCTTTCAGCGTTTCCGCCGCCTGGCGCGGCGCCCAATGGTTGCCACCGGAGGGCTCGGGGATGATGTCGTCGATGATGCCCAGCTTCTGGAGATCCGGGGCGGTGATCTTCAGCGCCTCGGCGGCCACCGGTGCTTTGCCGGCATCGCGCCAGAGGATGGAGGCACAAGCTTCGGGGCTGGCCACGGTGTAGACGCTGTGTTGGAACATCAGCAGGCGATCGGCCACGCCAATGCCGAGGGCGCCGCCGGAGCCGCCCTCGCCGATCACGGTGGCCACGATCGGCACCCGCAGGCGGAACATCTCGCGCAGATTCACCGCGATCGCTTCACCCTGGCCCTGCTCTTCAGCCGTGAGGCCGGCATAGGCACCGGGGGTGTCGATGAAGGAGAAGATCGGCAGGCGGAAGCGATCGGCGTGCTCCATCAGCCGCATCGCTTTGCGGTAGCCACCCGGTGAGGCCATGCCGAAATTGCGCGCCACGTTTTCCTTGGTGTCGCGCCCCTTCTGGTGGCCCAGCAGCACGACCCCCTGATCACCGATGCGGCCGACGCCACCTACCAGGGCCTGGTCATCGTTGCCGCGGCGATCGCCATGCAGCTCGATGAATTCATCGGTGACCACCTGGATGTAGTCGAGCGTGCTGGGGCGCTGGGGGTGGCGCGCCACCTGGATCTTCTGGGCCGGGCTGAGGTTGGTGAAGATCTCCTCGCGCCGGCGTGCCGCCAGGGTTTCCAGCTGCAGCAGCTGCTGGCTCACATCCACTTCAGAATCCTTGGCCAGCTGGCGGATCTGCTCGATCTGCTCCTCCAGCTCCACCAGAGGTTTCTCGAAATCAAGCAGCGGACGGCGGGCCATGGCAGCAGGAGAGAGGCTGGGCTGGGCTGAGAGGGCGTGGAGCTGGGTGGACGGGGCTCAGGCCGCCGCCAGTTGCACTCCGCCCTGGGCTGCTCGGCTCAGTTGAGCAGGGTTGAGTCCGATGGCCTGGAAGCCGTGGCGCAGCGAGGCATTGCCGATCAGTTCCATGTTGGCCAGCGAGATGTTGTTGCGCCCCCAGCTGAAGTTGGTGTGGATTCCCTCAAATTCCAGCAGCATTGCTTCGGCAAAGCAAGCGAAGAGCTGGCGCTTGGGGTTTTCCATCTCAGCCACTTCCATCATCTGCCAGCCGATGTCCTGCCAGAACTCCACGATGCCGCCCTTGAGCACGTGCACCCCATCGCCCGCCACCTTGGCGTCGAGGTTCTTCGGATAGCCGCCATCGATCATCAGGCAGGGCTTGCGCAGGCTGTCGTGATCGATGCTGAGGGTCTGGGGGAGGCTGGCCACCCACACCACCACATCGGCTTGGGGTAAGGCTTCCTCAAGGCTGAGGATCGTGCCGCCGCCCAGGGAGGTTTGCAGGTCTTGCAGGCGCTGCTGCTGGCGGGCCACGAGCAGCAGCTCACCCACACCCGTTTTTTGGCTGAGCCAGCGGCACACGGCGCTGCCGATGTCGCCGGTGGCGCCCACCACGGCCACCTTGGCCTGGCTCAGATCGATCCCGAGCAGCGGCGCATTGCGCTCCACCTGCTGGCAGATCACCCAGGCGGTGTGGGTGTTGCCGGTGGTGAAGCGCTGCCACTCGAGGGTGGTGTTGCGGATCTGCTGGAACTTCGAGAGGTCGTAGTTCTCGAAAATGATTGAGGTGAACCCGCCCAGGGCCGTTACGTTGATGCCCTGCTTCTGGGCCATCTCCATGGCGTTCTGCACCTTGCGGGTGGCCGTTTTGAAACGGCTCAGCATCTCCGGCACAAAGCAGGAGTCGATGTAGGTGCCCTCGATCGTCTTGCCGGTGCGGCTGGTCACCTGGAAGGTTTCCAGCAGCTGGGGCGGTGCGGAGCACCAAGCCAGCATGTCGGCCTCGGCCATCTCCTGGAGTCCCAGCTCGCGGGCCTTTTCCTGGGCCTGGGCGAAGCTGCTGGAGTGACCGATCAGACCAAACATGCGTGCAGATGCTCCTGGTGACACACCGGCCTGGAAGTCACCCGATTAAAGGGCAACGCCGGTTTGAGGCTGGCGATGCTCAGCCCACCAGGGCGGCGGCGGCCATGCGAGCGATCTCGCGGGTGCTGAAACCGATTTCGGTGAGGGCTTCCTGGTAGGCGATCAGGAAATCTTCGATCAGATCCTCCTTATCCATGTGCAGGACAGCGGCATCGGCGGCCACCTGATCCAGCATGCGGCGAATCAGGGGCAGGTTGTCGCGGTTGGCCTGCTCCAGCTCCTCACGGCAGCTCTCGAGATTGGCCTTGAGCCACTCCTGCCCGTAGTTGAGGTGGGTGTATTCGTCTTTCACCACGCCTTCGGTGATCTTGCGGGCGAAGGGGTCGGCAACAGGGATATAGATGTGATACGCCGAGATGGCAAACGCCTCAATCAGCAGGGCCTGGATCAGCAGGCAGGTGGGAACCTTGCCGGCCTCGAGGGCGGTGGTGAAGTTGTTGTGCAGTGGAGCAAAGAACTCCTTGGCGAAGGCCATGTCGGCGGTCACGCCGAGGTTGTTGGCGCAAGCGGTGAAGCCCTTCATGTGCTTGAGCTCCATGCGGGCCAGCTTGGTGAGCTCCTCGGCCTGATCAGGCAGCAGGGTGCCGATGGCGATGTAGTTGTCGTGGGCTTCCTGTTCGCCCTCGATCACGATCGCGTTGATACGGCTGTAGGCGTCCTTGTAGGTCTCGGTGGTGAAATCGGGCAGGTTGCCGGTTTCGGTGCCGAGTTCCGGGGCTTCAAGGGTCGCCATGGCTACCTGATCCACATCGCAATGGAGTCGACTGTAACCATCTCCTGCGGGTGTAGTTGGGCTTCTGAAAGCTTTTGAGCACCTGCGTTGATCCGGATCCAGGCTTGGATCAGCTGCTGGATCGGCCGCGCTCCCCCGCTGGCCTGGCTGCCCCTGGCGGCCAGGAGCTGCGGAGCAGAGCTGTGAGCAGCGCCTGCCAACCGCTCACCAGTCGCTCCTCCAGGGCTGCCCCCAGCTCGGCTGAGGCTCCCCGGCTGTCGCCCACCACGCCTGAGCTGGAGAGGTCGGTGGTGAGCCAGGCCTCCGGCACAGCGCCCTCCAGGCTCCAGCCCGGCGGCGGTGGCTCCTGCAGCAGCCCATCCACGGGGCGCTCCGCGCCCACCAGATCAGGCGCCAGGTGCAGCATCAGGCTGGTTTCGGCCAGGCCCGCGTGCAGCCCCTGGCTGCGTTCCGGCTCAGGGATCAGCTCCCCAACGCCTTCAGGGCCGCTCCAGAGGAAACAGGGCAGTACGGCCAGTTCCGGCCGGTTGGCCCGCAGTTGGCGGGCAGCCACTTGCAGCAGTGCGATCTGGCCGCCGTGGCCGTTGAACAGCACGAGCCGCTCGAACCCTGCATCCGCCAGTTGCGCTCCGATCACCTCGATCTGGCGGATCAGCAGTTCCGCCGGCAGGCTCAAGCTGCCCTTGAAGCTGAGGTGCTCGGGGGAGAAGCCCAGGCTCTGGGGTGGCAGGCGCCAGATCGGCAGCTCCGGCGCCAACCCCTCCAGCACCGCATCGAGCAGGCGGTCGGCAAACAGGGCATCGGTGCCCAGGGGCAGCTGCGGACCGTGTTGCTCGAAGGCGCCGAAGGGCCACACCACAGTGCTGCCTGGCTGAGAGGCAGCCTGCACCAGCTGCGGCCAGGCGAGCTGCTCGAGCCGCCGGCTGCCGGTTGAGCGGATGCGCTGCATGGGCGGCGTCTCGCGAGAGGGGTGGGCTGAGGGGGGCTCACTACAGTGTGGCGCTGTGCATCTGTGCTTGTTTCATGGCCGGTACTGGCAACCAGCAGCCCTCCCAGCCTTCGGCCAAGCAAGTTCAGTCGCCGCGCCCAGTGCCCCCGGCCTCCCCGCGGCCGCCGGTGGGGGGCGCGCCGGCCCGCAAGCCCCCCCAGGTGCTGCAGATCAATAAAAAAGAAGAGCAGCTGCAGCTCGAGCGCCAGGCCGCTGAAGCCCGCGCTGCCGCCGAAGCCGCTGTGCAACGCGCCGCTGAACTCGAGGACGCCGTGCGCGCCTCCCGCGGTGAGGCCCCTGTGGCCCCGCAACGGCCCAGCTCCCCTGCCGCCCCCGCCCGCAACCCCGGTGGTGACGACGAGCTGTTCGACATGAGCGGCTTCGAGGGGCTCTCCATGGCCGATCTGCTCGGCCCTGACGACAAGCGCGATCGCCGCGGTGGTCGCGCTGCAGCGGCTGGTTCGCGCTCCGCAACCCCGCAGCCGGAGCGCGCCGCCGTGCCCTCCCGCACCGTGGACGACTTCGATTTCGATGCCGACGCCTTCTTGGCGGCTCTCGATGAGCAGGAGTTCGTGGGCACCACCGGCGAAGTGGCCATCGGCACCGTGGTGGGCCTCGAGAGCGATGGCGTGTATGTGGATATCGGTGGCAAGGCCCCCGGCTTCATGCCGAAGAAGGAGTGCGGCCTTGGGGTGATTACCAACCTCAAGGAGCGCTTCCCCCGCGGCACCCAGGTGGAGGTGCTGGTGACCCGTGAGCAGAACGCCGACGGCATGGTGACCGTGAGCGCCCGCGCCCTGGCCCTGCGCCAGAGCTGGGAGAAGGTGCGCCTGCTCGAGAAGGAGGGCAAGGTGCTGCAGGTGAAGGTGAATGGCTTCAACCGCGGCGGCGTGACCGCTGATGTGGAGGGCCTGCGCGGCTTCATCCCCCGCTCCCAGCTGCAGGAGGGCGAGAACCACGAAGCACTGGTGGGCAAGACCCTGGGTGTGGCTTTCCTCGAGGTGAACCCCGAGACCCGCAAGCTGGTGCTCTCCGAGAAGAAGGCCGCCACTGCCGCAATCTTCCAGAACCTGGAGGTGGGTCAGCTGGTGGAAGGGCAGGTGGTGTCGATCAAGCCCTACGGCCTGTTCGTGGACCTGGGCGGCATCAGTGGTCTGCTGCACCAGTCGTCGATCACCGGTGGCCAACTGCGCGATCTGCGCGAGGTGTTCGGCCAAGGCGATCGGGTGAAGGCCCTGATCACCGAGCTCGATCCCGGCCGCGGCCGCATCGCCCTGAACACGGCCCTGCTGGAGGGTCAGCCCGGTGAACTCCTCATCGATCGCGACAAGGTGATGGCCGAAGCCGCCGATCGGGCCAACCGTGCTCGTAGCGTGCTGCGCCAGCAGGAACAAAGCGCCGGATGAGTCAGGCCACCGAGGAAGCGCGATCCAACGCCGGGCCCGCCGCCCAGCCCCCGCTGCAGGCCGACTGGGAGCTCGATTACTACTCCCGCCCGATCCTCGAGGCCGATGGCAAGAAGCGCTGGGAGCTGCTGATCTGCAGCACTCCCATCGATGGCGCTGCAGGCCAGGGGTTCCGCTTTGTGCAGAACTGCTCGGCCTCCAGCGTGAATTCGCAGTGGCTCAAGCAGACCCTGGAACAGGCCATGGAGCAGGCAGCCCGGGAGGGCTATGCCGCCCCCCGCAAGCTGCGTTGCTGGCGCGCCTCGATGCGCACGATGGTGCAGCGCGCTGCTGAGCAGCTGAGCCTGGAGTTGATCCCCAGCCGCCGCTGCTACGCCCTGGTGGAGTGGCTGCAGGAGCGCCAGGCCACGGTGTATCCCGCTGAGGAGGGCTACATGGCTGGGCCCCTGGCGCCCGCCCCCCTGCCGATTCAGCCGGTGGCGGTGCCTCTGCCGGAGGCCGCCCGCGGCGATCGCTGGAGCTGGGCTTCGCTTCCCCTCGGGGCCCTGCGGGAAGCGGCGGAGTGGGATGTGAGCTTTGCCGGTCTGGTGCCTCTCGCTGGCACCGGCGACGACGACGCCATGGTGAGCGGCCTGCGCCTGTTCAGTGCTACCCGCTCCCTGGCGATTGCTGGCTGGATTGCCGGCCTTGAGCCGGTGCGCCTGGAGGTGAGCGGCAACCAGTTGGTGCTGGAGGCCGGCCTGGAAGATCGCTGGCTGCTCGGCAACCTGGAGCCCGAGGAGGCCAAAGCCGCCGCCCAGGCCTTCCGCGCGGCCCGCGAGCAGGTGGGGGGTGTGCAGTTTCTGGCGGTGCAGAGCAGCGAGGCCCAAAACGGCTTCGATGGCTTCTGGGTGCTGCGCGATCTCCCCGACGCCTGAGGAAGCGGACCATGGCGGAAGCCGTTGATCCCCCTTTCGATCGCCCTGATTCCCGCTTCAATCTGCTGGAGGGGTGGACCTGGATCGGCTGCTACGGCGGCTACTACCTCCAGGCAGATCTACTCGCGGGCTTTGAGCACGGCTTCTTCACCCGCCAGTGGCAGGGCCGCGGGCCTGAGGTGCTGGCCGGGTATGTGAGCGCGGGCGTGAGTGTGCATCGCCCCAAGCAGGTACACAGCGCCCTGGTGCTTCCGGCCAGTGCTGCTTGCGCTGAACCCTGGCCGGAAGCCGATGGTCTGGTGAGCGATGCCGGTGGCCAGAGCCTCTGGGTGTGCGGTGCCGACTGCACGCCGGTGTTGATCGCCGATCCGCTCAGTGGCCGTGTGGCGGCCTGCCATGCCGGCTGGCGCGGGGTGGCGGGCGGCATTCTGTTGCAGGCGATGGCGCAGCTGGAGGCCGCAGGCTGCCGCCGGAGTGATCTGTTGGTGGCACTTGGCCCGGCCGTTAGCGGCGAGCGTTATCAGGTGGAACTCAGCGTGGCCCAGCAGGTGGCGGATGCGCTGCCCATGGCTGATGGCCGTGCAGATGCCATGGCAGAGCTGGAGCGCTGCGGCGCGCTGCTGAGCGACCCCGAACCCGGCCGCTGTCGCCTCGATATCCGCGCCGCCACACGCCGCCAACTGGAATCGGCCGGTGTGCCGTCCGGGCAGATCAGCGTGTGCCCGCTGTGCACGGTGGAGGAGGAGCTGCTGTTCCACTCCTGGCGCCGCGATCAGGTGAAGGCGGTGCAGTGGAGCGGCATCGTGTCGCAGCAGCTGCCCAGCTGAACGGGTAGGGGCCGTTTGGGCTCAGCGGCTCTCAGGATCGAGGGCGAACTCCAGATTCAGGCTGAGCTGCCCTGGACTCTCCTGCGCCCGGCGGCTCCGGGAGCGGCTTCCACGGGGGTGGCTGGTGCCGGTTGTACGGCTGGTGCCGCTGAACCAGCTGAGCAGGGCTTTCCAGCCCGCTGGATCCAGTCGTTCGAGATCCACGGCGCTGGGTTGAAGGGCGGAGGGTGGCTGGCTGGCCCAGAGATCCGCCCAGGCCACATCGCAGCCTGCAATGCGCTGGTAGCCAAAGGGATGGAGATGTCTCGGAAGGCGAGCCATGGCAGCTTCAACGTCTCCGATCCGGAGGCGTTGCTGTTCCAACGACTCCAGGCGCAGCCGGCGTGAGCGTTCGTAATCGAGCACCGGTGCGGGGTAGTCGGCCATGGCGGGCGGGGCCCCGAGTTGGTCGTTGGTGAGGCCCCGCAGTTCCGGCAGCCAGCGGCGGATGAACAGCCCCTGGGGGTCGCAGCGATCCACCGCCACCTGCCCCGGGTGGTAGATCCGCGTCCACGCCTTGCTTCCGTGGTACGTCACGCCCGCCTGCATCGCCCATTGGTAGTGATCGATCGGGCAATCGCCATCGATCAGGTGGCGCATGTAGTGCAGGGCCCCGAAGCGCCAGTCGATGCCGCAGAGATTGGAGAGGAAGCTGGCGTAGATGGCGCGGCTGCGGAAATTGAGTTCCAGCCAGCCCCCTTGTGCTCGCAGGCAGCGAGCTGCGGTATCCACGATCGGGAACCCTGTGCGGCCTTCGCGCCAGGCGGCGTAGAGCTCTTCTTGTTCAGCTGTCAGTCCCCCGGCGGCCTGATCTGAGCTCAGCCCCGCTGCATGGGGGCCTGTGCTGCTTCCCCCGGCCAAGCTGCCGCCCTCGAGCGGGCTCCAGAGCGCGCTCAACTCCAGTTGCGGCAGGTAGCGGAAGCGTTGGTGGATGGCGCAGCCCCAGCGCAGGCGGCTGGCCAGTTGCACGGCGCTGCGGCTGCGAGGATCGCGTCGCCCGCCTTCGCCGCCGCTGCGGGGCAGCAGCCAGGCCAGCCGTTGCAGGCACTGGCGCGGGGTGATCACCCCGAATTTCAGATAGGGGCTCAGCCCGGTGGTGACCTTGGCGGAGGGGTAGCTCAGCTCCCAGTAGTAGCTGCGCGAGGCGGAGCCTTCGCAGAACTGTTCGAGCCGCTGCAGGGCAGCGGCGCTGCCACCGGCGGGGATCGGCTTGGCATCGGGGCGCAGGCCCAGCTCGTTGAGGTTCGGCACCGGCAGATCGGGCAGTGCCTCAGAGGGGGCTGGCACCACCAGCCGCTCCGGTGCCGCTAGGGCGGGGTTGGCCATGGCCTGATGCCACTGGCGGCTCCAGTGGCTGTAGTTCATCAGCTCGCCGGTGGCTCCGGCGGGCTCCACCCAGTGCAGCGGAATGCGATGCGCGGCCAGAGCGCGGCTGACGCGGGCATCGCGCACCCGGCCCACCAGGCGTTCGCTGTCGGTGTGCGCGATCACGCCGTTGGCGCCACTGGCGCGCACGAGCTGCAGCAGCACATCAGCTGGATCGCCGCTGCGGATCAGCAGACGACCGCCGCGTTGGCGTAGCTCAGCATCGAGTGCCCGCAGGCACTCGAGCATGAACGCCACCCGGGCTACGGCCGTTTCGGGGTGAAACAGCAGATCCCGATCCAGCACGAACACCGGCAGCACAGCTCCGCGGCGGCTGGCTTGGCTGAGGGCTGCGTGGTCGCTCAGACGCAAATCGCGCCGGAACCACACCACCGTGCACGCCATGGCGTCTCACTGGCCGGCGAGAGGAGCTTCGCAGTCTGGTTGCAGGGCCTCGGGTGCGATGCGATAATGCAAATGTTGCATAACTAACAATCTGATGCTCACAGGAGCAGATCTTCTCGCCAAGGTCAAAGAGCTTGGCGATGTGAGCAAGTCCGACATCGTTCGGGCCTGCGGCTATGTGTCCACGAAGAAGGATGGCTCCGAGCGTCTCAACTTCACGGCCTTCTACGAAGCACTGCTCAATGCCAAAGGCGTGGAGTTTGGCGGCACGACCGGCAAGGTGGGTAAGGGTGGCCGCAAATTGAGCTTCACCACCAAGGTGCAGTTCAACGGCAACCTGATGGTGGGCAAGGCTTACACCGCTCTGCTGGATCTCAAGCCCGGCGACGAGTTTGAAATCAAGCTGGGCCGCAAGCAGATTCGCCTGGCACCTCTCGGTGCTGCCGACGAAGAAGAGTGAGGCCAACGGCTTCCGCCACGCGGATGCCATCCATCGCAGCAGAGAGGATGCCGCCTGCAAAGCCGGCACCCTCTCCCGCTGGATAGAGCCCGGGGGTGTTGGTGCTCTCCAGCTGTTCATTGCGAGGCAAGCGCACGGGCGATGAGGTGCGCGTCTCCACCCCCGTGAGCATCGCGTCGTCCATGGCATAGCCGGCGATTTTGCTGTTGAACGCCGGCAGCGCTTCGCGCAGGGCTGCGATCGCGTAATCCGGTAGCGCACTGCTCAGATCCGTGAGCGTGACCCCAGGTGCATAGGACGGCTGCACACTGCCGGTGGCAGTGCTGCTGCGGCCCGCCAGAAAGTCACTGAGGCGTTGGCCGGGAGCGGCAAATGTTTCGCCGCCCAGGGCGTAGGCCCGCGATTCCCAGTGCCGCTGGAAGGCCACTCCAGCCAGCGGATCGGCGGGGCCGTTGCCGTAGGGCTCTACATCCTCGGGCTCGATGTTCACCACGATGCCGCTGTTGGCATTGCGCTCATTGCGGGAGTGCTGGCTCATGCCGTTGGTTACCACCCGCCCGGGTTCTGAAGTGGCCCCCACCACCAGGCCGCCTGGGCACATGCAGAAGCTGTAGACGCAGCGGCCATTGCTGGCGTGGTGCACCAGCTTGTACTCCGCAGCTCCCAGCTGCGGGTGGCCGGCGCAGCTGCCCCAGCGCGCGGCATCGATCAGCGGTTGGGGGTGCTCGATGCGGAAGCCCACCGAAAACGGTTTGCGCTCCATCGCCACGCCCTGCGCCTGGAGCATCGCAAAGCTGTCGCGGGCGCTGTGGCCCACCGCCATCACCACCTGCTGGGCGGCGATGAAGCGCCCATCGGCGAGGGTCACGCCGCGAACCGAGTGGTCTTCAGGGTTGAGCTCCAGCCGATCCACGCGGCTCTCGAAGTGGATCTCACCCCCGAGAGCGGTGATCTGCGCCCGCAGGCCTCGCACCACCGTGGCCAGCTTGAAGGTGCCGATGTGGGGGTGGTGTAACACCAGGATCTCGGGATTGGCACCCGCCGCCACCAGTTCCTCGAGCACCTTGCGGCCCAGATGGCGTGGATCGCGCACCTGGCTGTAGAGCTTGCCGTCGGAAAAGGTGCCGGCGCCGCCTTCGCCGAACTGGGCGTTGGATTCCGGGTTGAACGGGCGTTTGCCCTGCCAGAAGCCGAAGGTGTCGGCGCTGCGCTCCTTCACCGGCTTGCCCCGCTCCAACAGCAAGGGCTTTAAGCCCATCTGGGCCAGCAGCAAGGCGCAGAAGTAGCCGCAGGGGCCAGCTCCCACCACCACCGGCCGCGGCAGATCGGCGTCAGCTGGTGCCTGAGCCACGAGCTGATAGGTGGTGTCAGGAGCGGGTTGCAGGTGCGGATCGCGCCCGAAGCGTTTGAGCAGCCGCTGCTCCTGAGCCGGTTCGAGGCCGAATTCCACGCTGTAGGCCAGCTGGATCGTGCTCTTGCGGCGCGCATCCACGCTGCGCTTCACCACCCGTGGCGGCTCCAGCAGCTGTTCAGGTGCCAGCTTCAACCGGCGGCAGAGGGCCTCGCCGATCGCTTCGGGCTCGTGGTCGAGCGGCAGCTTCAGTTCGTTGAGCCGCAGCATCAGCACACTCGCTCGCCTGTTCTGCATTCCAGCACCCGTGCTGCGGTGCTGTTTAGGGTCGATCTCGTTGTTGCAGCGCCCATGTACGCCACCTACTTCGGGGCCAACGGCTGGCTGCTGGAGCTGGGCGGTGTGAGGGTTCTGGTGGATCCGTGGCTCACCGGAGCGCTGCGCTTCCCACCTGGGGCCTGGTTTTTCGAAGGCCAGCTGCCGGTCAGCCAGCCGGTGCCGGAGGATCTCGATCTCTTGCTCTTGACCCAAGGGCTCGACGATCACGCTCATCCCGAAACCCTGCAGCTGCTGCCGCGCTCGCTGCCGGTGGTGGGATCGGTGTCGGCCGCAGCGAAGGTGCGCAGCCTCGGCTTTGAATCGGTGAGCGCCTTGCGGCCCGGCGAGCACTGCCGCCGCGGCGAGCTGCTGATTACCGCTACGGCCGGTGCCCCGGTGCCGCAGGTGGAGAACGGCTACCTGCTGGAGCATCCAGCGGGGTCGCTGTATCTCGAGCCGCACGGCTACCTCAGCCCCGATCTGCCGGCCCGCTCTCTCGATGCCGTGATCACGCCGGTGGTGGACCTGGGCCTGCCGGTGGCGGGCGCGTTTGTGCGCGGCCAGACCGTGCTGCCGCAGTTGCTGGAGCGCTTCTCACCGCGCACGGTGCTCGCGAGCACGGCGGGGGGTGATGTGACCTTCAGCGGACTGCTCACCCGGCTGTTGTGGATGAAGGGCAGTACGGCTACCGCGGCAGCCGCCATGCCGGCTGGCAGCGAGCTGATCGACCCCAAGGTGGGTCAGCGCTACGCCTTGGCTGCGGCCGATTAAGCCTGCCGGCCCCTGCTCTGAGCCAATGCTGCAGCTTTGCCGCACCCGGCATTGCGGCGGCTTGCGCTCCATACGGTGGCTGCGTTGTTCCTGCCCCTGATGCCTGATCCGGTTGCGCTGCGCCCCCTGATCCGGGATCTCCATGCTGCGGTGGTTGATCTGCAAGCCAGGCCGATCCCACCAGCCTGGGGACGCCTGCTCGTGTTGCTCGCCCTGCTGGCTGCTGGCGGAATCGGCTTTTGGCAGCTTCAGGCCTGGCCCCTGCGCCTGGCGGCAGCCCTGCTGGTGGCCGTGGCCGAAACGCTGCTGCTGATTGCAACGCACGAGGCCTGCCACGGCACCCTGCTGGGCCGGCCGCGGCTTGAGCTGGTGCTGGCGGCACTGATCAGCTGGCCGATGGCCTGGCCTTGGTTCACCTATCGGCTGTTGCATCGCTTGCATCACCGCTGGAATGGGCGCGACCAGCGCGACCCCGAGCGCATCCAGCACCAGCAGCCCGGGAGCTGGCGGCGGCTGGTGCTGGCGGGCGGTGCCGGTTTGATCCTGCGCACCCTGCAGGAGGCGTTGCGGCTCCAGGCGCAGCACCCGGCTCTGCGCCGAGCCCTGCTGCTCGATGGGCTCGGGATTGTGCTGGTGCAGGCGTTGATCCTGCTGCTGGTGATCCAGCACGGCCACCTGGTGGCCTATGCCCTGGGCTGGCTGGTGGTGGAGCGGGTGGCAGGGGCACTGCTGCAACTGCGGGGTGCCATCGAGCACTGGCACCTCTGGCAACCGCAATCCCATCCGTTGCTCAGCCAGTTGTATGGCTCCCGCACGGTTGCCGTTCCCAACTGGCTCAATGGCTGGCTGGGGGGATTGCCACATCACAGCGCTCACCATGCCTTCCCGGCGATTGCCACGGGCCGCTTGCCGCAGGCCACCGCGCGCCTGCAGGTGGTGTTGCGGGCCCATGGCTACCCGCCGTTGCCGTGGTGCCAGGGCTATGGCGAAGCGCTGAAACAGCTCGGCTGACCTCGCCAGACTGATGCGGCCAGCAGTTCCGCGCCATGGGTCTGGATCGCAGCGTGAGCTTGCTGGAGGCGAGCCGCTTCTGGTGGCAGCTGGGCTGGGTGAGTTTTGGCGGGCCCGCCGGCCAGATTGCGCTCCTGCACCGGGAGCTGGTGGAGCAGCGGCGCTGGCTGAGCGAGCGCCGCTATCTGCATGCCCTGAATTTCTGCATGTTGTTGCCCGGGCCGGAGGCCACCCAGCTGGCCACCTATCTGGGTTGGTTGATGCATGGCTGGCCCGGCGCACTGATCGCCGGCGCACTCTTCCTGTTGCCCTCCGCGCTGCTGATCAGTGCCCTGGCCTGGCTCTACGCCGTGTGGGGCAGCTGGCCGCTGCTGGCTTCAGTGTTTGCGGCACTCAAGCCGGTGGTGCTGGCGATGGTGGTGGTGGCGGCCTGGCGCCTAGCGCGGCGCACGTTGCGCACCCCCCTGCATGCACTGCTGGCAGCCGTGGCCTTTGTGCTTTTGCTGGCCTCTGCCTTGCCCTACCCCGTGCTGGTGTTGGGCGCGGCCCTGGTGGGTTGGCTTGCGGGTCGTTGGCGGCCGCGCTGGATCTTGCCTGCTGCAGCCGAGACGAGCGCTGCGCCAGCTGCCGAGGTTTCTGTCGATCTCGCTGTGGCCGGCCTGGCGCCACTGCATGGCGATCACACCCCCACCCCTGCCCATGCCCGCTTCAGCGGCCGCGGCATGTTGCTCACGCTCTTGGCTTGGGGACTGGCGACGTTTGCTCCGCTGGCGGCTTTGGTGCGGCTGGGGGGGTGGGATGGTTCGCTGGCGCTGATGGCGCGGTTCTTCAGCCAGGTGGCGCTGGTGAGCTTCGGCGGCGCCTATGCCGTGCTGCCGTATGTGGCCCAGGGAGCCGTGGAGCAGCACGGCTGGCTCTCGGCCAGTCAGATGTTGGATGGTCTGGCTCTGGGGGAAACCACGCCGGGGCCGCTGATCATGGTGCTCGCCTTCGTGGGCTTCATGGGCGGGTGGAGCACGGGTGTGGGCGGTTGGGCGGCAGCGGCCGTCACCGTGTGGTTCACCTTTCTGCCGTCGTTCGGGTTCATCCTGGTGGGGGCGCCACTGGTGGAGGCGAGCCGCGGCGATCAACGCTTCACGGCGCCGCTCACCGCGATCATGGCGGCACTGGTGGGCGTGATTGCCAGCCTGGCGGTGTGGTTCGTACTGCCGGTGCTGCTGCCAGCTGGCCACCTCGATGCCACGGCGGCGTTGCTGGTGCTGGCGGCGCTGTGGTTGTTGCTGCGGCAGCGCTGGGGGGTGCTGCCGCTCATCGGTTCAGCAGCCCTGTTGGGCGTGCTGCGCTTCGGCTTGGCTGAGCTTGTCCAGTAAAGGGGCCATCCAGGGTTGCCAGATGCCCCGCGCCAGGCTGTGTTGGCAGGGCTCATAGATGCGGCGCGCCCGGATGGTGTTGCGCAACAGCTGCAGCTCCTGGGCCGTGAGTTCAAGCGTGATGAAGGCTGCCATCAGCTGGCCTCAGATTGGGTGATCCAGCTGTAGATGGTCTGGGCAACATCGGGCTGCTGATGCTGCAGGAGTGCCGCTGTTGTTGCGCACAGTGCCGCGAGCTGTGGTTCGCTTGATCTGGCTCAGCCTTGCCCCGGAGCTGGCTGTGCTGCCAGATCGAGGGGGAATTGGTGAGCGTTGCGCTCGTGCATGGCCTCGATGCCAAGGTTGCCGCGGTTGAGCACATCGGCCCAGGTGGGAATCACGCGACCTTGATGATCGAGCACGGCATGGTTGAAGTTGAAGCCATTGAGATTGAAGGCAAAGCTCACCACGGCTAGGGCTGAACACCAGATGCCGATCACCGGCCAGGCGGCGAGCAGGGCATGCACCCTGCGGCTGTTGTCGGTGGTGGCATAGGGCATGATCAAGCGGCCCATGTAGGCGTGGGCAGCCACGATGTTGTAGGTGGGTTCTTTCTGGCCAAACAGATAGCCCCGGTTGATCGATTCTTCCTCGGTGGTTTCACGAATCAGGCTGCTGCTCACCAGCGAGCCATGCAGTGCCGCCAGAAATGCACCGCCGAAGCTGCCGGCTACAGCGAGCATGTGCAGCGGGTGCATCAGCACGTTGTGCTCAGCCTGCAGCACGAACATGAAATGGAAGGTGCCGGAGATGCCGAGAGGCATGCCATCGGCAAACGCTCCTTGCCCCAGGGGATACACCAACAACACGGCCATCGCTCCGGCCCAGGGGGCGGAGTAGGCCACGGCAATCCAAGGGCGCATGCCCAGCCGGTAGCTGAGTTCCCATTGGCGACCCATCCAGGCTGTGATTCCGATCAGGAAGTGGAACACGATCAGCTGATAGGGGCCGCCGTTGTAGAGCCACTCCTCCACGCTGGAGGCTTCCCATAGGGGATAGAAGTGCAGCCCGATGGCATTCGAGCTCGGCACCACGGCCGCGCTGATCAAGTTGTTGCCCCCTAGGAGCGAACCGCTCACCGGTTCGCGGATGCCATCGACATCCACCGACGGTGCGGCCACGAAGGCCATGGCGAACACGATCGTGGCCGTGAGCAGGCAAGGAATCATCAGCACACCGAACCAACCGATGTAGATGCGGTTGCCGGTGTTGGTGATCCATGCACGGAATAGGCGCCAGGGATGACTCCTGGCCGCAGAAGAAAGGCTTGTCATGGCGATTGGTGTGATGACACACGCCCCGACGATCTCTATGCGCTGGCGGGGCGGGTGCTGCGTGCAGTGCGGTGCAACGAGACGCTGATCCTGAGGTGGCTGCGTGCTGTGTCAGAGGACCGGATCAGTCCATGGCTCGTTGCGCCGCATTCAGGCTGGCCGGTTTCAGCTGGTGCCGGGCTCCCTGCCACCACCTTGCAGCGGCACTGCAGCCGATCGGTGCAGGCGGGTCCTGCGCACAGTGGCTGGCGTGATCAGGCTGGAGCAGTTGCTTCCCCTCGATGACCGCCGCGATCGTGATCCTGCTGGTGATCGGCACCCTGGTGGTGGTGATCATGCCGAGCCGGGAGGAGTTCACCTGGTTTCTGCGCCTCCGCCGGCCGCGTTGGCTCAGCTTTGAGGGATGGATCCCACTGATCTGGTTGGGCATCTATGGCTGCTTCTATGCCTCGTCGCTGTTGGTGTGGAACCGGACCAGCAGTTGGGGATTGATGGTGGGCTATCTGCTGTTGCTTGTGTTGGTGCAGAGCTACACCTGGTTGATCTGCCGAACCCGTCGCCTCGCCAATGGCACAGCCGTGGGCCTGGCTGGTTGGCTCTGGGGGGTGGCGCTCACCCTGGTGGTGGCCGGTTCGTCGCAACCCGCGGCCCTGTTGTTGATTCCCTACCTGCTTTGGAGTCCGGTGGGCACGCTTGTGACCTGGCAGATGCAGCGCCTGAACCGCTGATGCACCGCTGATGCCCCGGATCCGGACCTGCCGATGATCGTGCGCCTCGGTAAACCGGGAGCAGCGTCAGCGGTGGCTCGATGTTTCTGAAAACGCGGCACGACGGCTCCTTGATGGAGGTGTTGAGTCTTCCTGCCTTGTTTGATCCCTTCCTCACGCATCTGCAGGGCCGTCTCCATGCCGGCGAGGAGCTGCAGGAGCCCGAGCGATTTCTCAAGACAGATCTGATCTTTCCTTCCGGTGAACCGCTGCCGCGGTGCTGGCTCGATCCCCACTACAGCAAGCAATAAGCGGTTCTTGACCGGAATGGCTGAGTTGTTGCTCTCTTTTGGGAGTCGTAGTTGCTTGCTGATTTGCGCAGTTCTAGGCGTAGATCTGAGGGCTATTTCCCGCTTGGGAGCATCTTCTCTTCGCTACTCGACCCAGGCTGGTGAGTTGGATGGTCAGGGGGTGAGCGGTGCTCTTTCAGTCGGCGAAAGCTGATCTGTCGCGGTTAGATTAATTTGGTCTCTTCAGTGCTTCTGGGTTTGCTTGATCTAAGGAGACTCTGGAAAACCAGGGCCATTCGCGGGACAATGGTCCTGGGATCGC
>NZ_JACVZV010000039.1 GCF_014654725.1 Vulcanococcus sp. Clear-D1
GCTACGCCGGGGTTGAGGTCCCCAGGGATTTACACCTACTGGCGGGACGCGGGCCTGCAGTGGATCTCGCCTTATTCAGCAAACCCTAGTTGAGCGTCACTACGTGGATGTCCAGCTCCGCCGAGATCTGGGCAAGGCTCTGCCTCTGTGGCGGACTCACCCGCCGTCTCACATCAGCTTTAACCGCCTCGCTGTAGCGACGCATTGCTCTTTTCCATCAAGCCCCCTGGTTGAAGAAGTGATCGGGATGGAGAGGCGTTATCTTTCCTGGCAAAGGGGGGAGAAGGCGTAGCAAGGCCGGAAAAAAGGACAAAAAGAAGCATCAGTAGCTTCTCGAGGTTCATCAGTGTCGCTGCTTGAAACATTGACACCCCTCAACAGACAACTTACGATAGGGGTGGCCTTGTGAATTCTTCAATTACTGTTCTCTTTCTCTCCCTCTAGGGAACCTAACGTTTGTCTTCATGAGCCCTGTGCTCATAGGCCATCAAGTTGGCAAGCTCCACGCTCCTTCTGCTTCAAGTTCTGAGGAACAGGGCTTCCTTGATCGAAAGCAAAAACCAAATCACAATCAACGCGAATTTATTCAATGGACTGGATTATCGATACAGACATGGGGCTAGATGATCGAATCGCACTGCTCTATCTGGCTCAAATCTCGAAGCATCCCGAAAGCAAATTCAATATCAAAGCCATTTTAACTCAAGGAACTGGTCTCACTCACTCACTTCCCGCGAAAAACAACGCGGTCCGGCTTCTGAGGTATGCAGGAATCCCTACGGATCAACTTCCAATCATAGGACAAGGTGGCAAGAATACCCTTGAGGGCTTCCATCAATATCCCTCTGAATGGCGATACACAGAAGACAATCTTAGAGGATTTAAGATTCCTGGGTACCCGAAAGCTGCCAAGCAACAAAACGGAAAGTCTGTGGACATCCTTCGAGAAGTTCTCGTGAAAAGCCAGAGCAAGATTTCTATTCTAGAGTTGGGAACGTTCACGACACTCGCTAAAGTCTTGGCTAAATCTCCCAAGCTTGCAGGTAAGATCGATCATATAGTTTCTATGGGTGGCTCAGTTGATGTCAAAGGCAACATTCACAACACTCCTAACGAGCGGGCTGAGTTCAATTTCTGGATCGATCCTGTCGCAGCGAAGACTGTCTTTGATCTAGGCATACCCATAACCATCGTTCCTCTTGACGCAACCAATCAGGCCCCACTGACCGAAGACTTTCTTGCAAACTTTCAAAAGAATGCAGTTGGGAGAGTCGCTAACCTAGCAGCCACCTGGTGGGAGGATGTTACTGTGAACCCTCTGGGCGAAGAATATTACCACTGGGATCCTCTGGCTGCGGCAATTGCGGTAACTCCCGATCTGATCACAAATTCACAAGAAGTAAAAATCAAGGTTAATGCGAAGGTTCGCGACGATATATCACCAGAGGAGGGCTCACCGTTCGGTGACCCTAGTGATTTTAGCCTGCTGAATTGGAAGGGACGTCCCCGGTCTCCTCTTGATCCATTCAAGTCAGGATGGACGAAGCGTGACTCTGCCGGTCAAGATGTGAAAGTCGTTTTCCAGGCTGACGTCTCCCGTTTCGAATCCTTTTTAACATCCGTCCTCGACGAAGATTTTGACAAGACAGATGGTTTGCATACCCTATTCAGTCAGCCGGTCTCTGAAATCTGAGAAGCCTTCTTGCGAGCTGGTTGGGCATAAGTGCGCTGCAAATACTTCAACGTACTTTATCGCGACAGTGCTCCTCAGAAGTACAAGCTACTTGATATGTACTGTGAGCGAAACAACAATATGCTGATGTACACCACAACTTCAAGCTGGGTGCGCCTCGCCATTTCTTTCCACATCCTCACTTGGTTGAGTCCGTCGTTTAGCAGTGCTACAATGGGCGCTTTTAATGAGCGTTTGCCTTGGGGTTGCGAGAAGCTATTCCATGACGATGAAATCTTAATATGCGTCAGGAACAGTCAGCTATCGGTCTATGAGCGGATCTGAGGTTGCTTGTTGTTCATTCAAACTCGCTAGCTCCAGGCATGTCATCAGTTAGAAGGTTTCCAACACCCTTGGTACGAGAGTTCTTCTGCCTGGAAGCACTGGAGCACCTTCAGGTCTTGTCGTAAATCAGAGATCTTCAAGTCCGACGAGAACGCCGCGACTTCGTCGTCATTTAAGGTCGCATTATCTTAAGCGCCAACTAAGCTGGCGCTTAAGATAATACATTATTAGAATTCTAGCGTGCTTAGCCTCCTATAGCAGGGGGAAGGTTGCCGCCTGGCCTCTGTTTTCCTAGGAATGCTGATAGATGTCTGCTAAATGAATTGACGTGCTTGTACCCCAGAGCTTTTACGGTTGCCTCCACTGTTGTGTCGAGCTTGTTCTTCTTCGCCTTTGATGTTGTGCTTACTGGGCCATAGCTATGCTTTGCGTAGAAAAGTGAGCCAAAGAAGGGATTGCCTTCATTCAGATTTGTGATGGTCATCTGGCCAATGTTGCTCTTTGTGGCAACAAATAGAGAACCACTTACCGGAGCGTAGCCAAGGTCGATGGGCAGGAGTTGACTGAGACTCTGCGCCTCGCTAGTTGTTGTGCTTCTAAGAGAAGTTCTTAGGGCAGCAGATTTAGATTGCTTAGAACTAATCTCAGGTTGTTTTACCGGGGCTACGTAACGCATCAGGTTCTTAGCGCTATATTCTTGCAGGGTTTGAGGCGAGACAACTTCTAGTACAGGATTAAGACCCGTTGAACGTAATGCCTCACTTATGAGTGCTACCAAAGGAAGAACGGGCTGATCTGACTTGTTGTCTTTGATGGCCAACACCTCGACAGTCGATTCTTCTTGCGGTTGTTCTAAAGCGAGTCTTTGCGGAGTAATCGGCTGAACAAGCGGACCATTCCGTGCCTGAATATTTACAGACTTGATACTGTCACCAACGAGAGCTGAAAGTACCACTCCGCTTGACCAGCGCCCATTGGCTCTCACATCAACTTTGTTGATCGAACCATTCGGCTTGACATCAGCATAGTTTGCTAGAAGCAAGCCACCAACACTGTTGGCGACGTCTCGATTTGCCAAGAATGCAGAGCCAAATATGCCCGTGCCGATTGAGTCAATTTCAATCTTTTCTATACCACCATAGGCCGCGAAGTAGCTCAGGTCGATACCTGCAGCAGCTCCAGTGAATTGGTCATTAGGAGGAGCTATGCCTGGGAGAATATATTCAGGTGGGATGAGATTTGGAGTCACGCGCCCAGTCTTAACTGTAATTCCACCAATCTTTCCATCCATCACCGCTTGATCTGGATCAAGACCTGAGGCGCGGAAAGAACTCAAATAGATGCCTTTTCCACTTGCACCTCGATTAAATGGATCAGTTTGGTCGAGCTTCTTCCATGTGGTGTCAACGTAAATTGACTTGATTTCTCCAGCGGCACCTGAAACAAAATCAGAGCCTTCAATACCATTGCCTGTCCTAGAGGCATTAAGCACCTTTATACTACCAATGGTCGACTTGTTGTCGAAGGCCCCATTGGCTTCGTTGTAAATCGCGCTTCTGGCAATGAACTGGGAGCCCAATATCCCTGCACCTCCCCTGAAATCACTAACCTTCACATCGACACCACCGATGTTTGCCGCTTCAAACCTGGATCCGTCTATTCCATTGGAACTTCCCGGATAGACTCCTTTATTCTCCACTGTTATCCGGCCAATGCTGCCTATATTTCTAAAGCCGCCAGTCCCAGTATCGCTGTCAGCGATAAAGTTAGATCCGGAAATCGCTGGGCCTCCATTTGATGCAACACTGATGTTGCCGATGCTGCCAAAAGCTGTAAATTCACTTCCTTCTATTCCCGTATCAACCGACGAATCACCTTTTGCCTCTACATAAATGCCAGCTTTCTCATCTGTTGGTGTCACACCGATAGAGCCGTTCTTGGAACGGAACAACGCACCTAGGACCGCCGAGCCAGAGCCTTCTGTGATAGAAGTGATGGCCCTTATGTTCTCTTTTGCGATAAACTCTGAGTCGCTAATTCCTGTTGCATTATAGGTCTCTGAACTGATCCCGCCAATTTCTCCCGAGATATCAAATATACTTTTGACGATACCACCTCCATTAATAGATCCATTCTTGGCAGATATCTCGTCAATTCCTCCGTTATAGCTCGTTAGGCTCGCATCAACAATGGCATGTGAGACTGCGTTGTCGGGTTCACCGCCTTCTCCCCCCCTGACGGATGCTTTGATGCTTCCAAAACTGCCAGCATGTGCTGTGAGCAACTCAATCGCGTGCCCACCATTTGCATTGCTGATACCTATAAAACCTTCTGTATGCCCCCGGCTTTGTGAATAAGACTCGAAGATTCCGCGTCCTCCTGCAACGCCGCCTCGGCCTGTCACCTGGCCAATCTTCCCATCGTTCGCATGCAAGCGTGAGAGGTAAATGCCGTCTCCTTGCATTTGAGATAATCCTGTGATGTTGCCCATGTTTTTCTGGGCTGTCACATTCACCCTCCTGAGACCGTCTCCATTCCCAATGCCGGTTAGGTTGCCAAGATCAGAAACTTTTGCATGAATCACACTGTCAACAATACCATTTCCCGTAAATGCCCTTGACGTAATATTTCCAATTCTACCTGCGATGATTTGTGTGTTTACAATTCCATCTGCTCCATTAATATTTGCCAACGGCTCTACGCCAGCCTCTATGGCTGGTAGAGTCGTTCCCCCATAAGCAGTCACCTTAATTGATTTGATTGATGCTTGCTCTTGCGGGATGCTTTCTGTTGATGCAAGGTCACTTGAACTATCAAACCCATACTCGTCGCCGGCTTGAAGGAGTACGCCCATCATCCCAATACCCTTTGAAGCTACTACTTCCACTTTCCCGATGCTGCGACCGGCACTGATGGTGCCGCCTTCTACTGTGATATTAGAACCTTTGACGGTGATCGATTTGATGTCTCGCTTCGCAGCGAATGTTGGATTAAATAGCTTTCCTTTCTCGATATATATATCCCCAATATCTTGTCCAGCGGAGAGGGTTGCCCCCCACGTTCCTATACCTAGGTAGACATCCCCTATGTTGCCAGTCCGTGCGACAATCTTACCCGTATTGCCTTCAATTTGTTGGTGGGCCCACATGTCTCCCACATTTGTTTCGGCATCTATAAGTGCCGATTCAATTCCACCAGTTAGCGCTGTGATATTACCAATGCTTCCCTTTACTGCGCGTAGATCGGCTGCAACACCTGTAGCAGACTTAACGTTACCGATGTTTCCACCAGCTTGAAAGAAGCCTGCCAGCATTTCAACAGGTGCTGCTTCCGGCGCATCTGGCGGCTCTGCGACGGGTACAGGCGTACGTAAGTATGTCTCTATATTGCCAATGTTGTCCGTGGCTTCCACAATCATCGCCTCTGTAAAAGCGTTAGCCGTAATGTTTCCAATATTGTGTTCGGAGTGCCATCGTGACATGCCTGTGCCGTTGATGTTTATATCCGCAATTCCCTTGTCTTTGCTTCTGTTGATAACGACACCTATGTATTGATCTGGGATATATATTGTGTCATTTTCTTCAGGGAAGATCCCAGAGATTCCTTCGTATGAGCGAATTTCACCCGTCGTGTTGTTCTCTTCCCCGCCAGCTTCGCTACCACCCTTTGCGGTATTGGCAATTGCCTCAAAAGTGTAGGCTAGATTGAGATGGCCTGCAGAGGTTATAAATCCTTGGTAATCGTATGGCAACTGAAGTGTGAGAGATTGACTCCGATCTGTTGTTTCAATACTGCCATCGATTCGGCCAAGATCAATGGAGCCAATGCTTCCCGCTTTGATATTTCCATTCAGACGGCTTCGCTGAGCTTCGATGCTTCCAATTCTTCCGCTCACCTCGATTTCTCCTCTTAAATCATTGGTGGAAAAGCTTTTATCGTATGGATCGCCAGAAGGTGCGCCTATCGATCCGTTAATTACGATACTGCCGATTTCAAGGGCTTTGATGTCGCCTAGATCTATTAGGCCGCTAACAGAGTTGTAACTGCTTCCGCCATTGGTTACAGGTGCTTGATCATCAAAGACACCTGCAAAGTCCACAATCTCAGCCTGATTACCTGCCCCACCATCAATTGTATTTCCACTAAAGTTTGTGCTACTCTCAATGCTCATCGCGTTGTAGAGGCTACTCGTATTAATGCGGTCCACGTATGTTGCATAGCCTGTATCCAGTGTTATATTGCCGATACTTGCTCCTTCCAAGTCTATGGTGTTAGTTATCACTCCACTCAGCTCAACACTCTTCAGATCTCCACTTGAACCCGTGGCGCTGCCGATATACTCAATATTCGTGTACCCGCCACTAAACATCCTATTGTAAAGGCCGTTCGCCCCCTCAATGATTGAGCCAGCATTCATTTTCAGCTCTAACGGACTTACCGACAACGACAAACCTGATGTAGCATCAGTACCGGTTATCTGGATTGAGGTCGCATCTGCGTTGTTCGTCAATCCACCTGCTAGGTCGATCGAAAATGTGCCTGCGCCGGAAAGTACAACCGACACAAGATCACCGTCTGTATCGATGTAATACGCAGATTTGACCTGAACGCCTGGTTGTATACCTGTTGTGATCCTAGGCTCAGGCTGGTCTGGATTCGGATTCTTTCCCTCAGGGTATCCAACTGTTATATTTCCCTTCCCTGTCAAACTATCCAGAAACCAATCGACTGACCAAGAAACTAATGCCCCAGCTGCCACCGCTCCAATAGAAAACGGTTCAAGAGTGATATCACGAATGCTTAGATTGGACCAGAATCCTGGATCTAGCTTATTGATCGTGCCTGCGGTTACTTCTAGTTTCCAGTCGGCCTGGTCAGAGCCACTGATGTTGCCAGTAACGTTATTTGAAGTTGCCACATCAGCAGCCGTTAGTTCAGCGATATCCTTCGTAAATTCAATTCCAATTTCGCCTTCTCCCACATTGCATCCATAAATCAACAGATCTCCATCCTCTTTAAGAAAGCTGCCAAGCTCTGCGAGTTCAGCTCCATACCCTTTCAGTGTTCTTCCTGTAATGAGATCCCCTCCTATTGCAAATCCACCCTCCCATCCATGTGACAGCAAATGAATTGCGTCCAATTGATCCTTATCTGCTATACCCTCAAGCCGCTGAACGAGCGTGCTTAGCCCTTCACTCCCTTGAAGGTAAAGTACTTCGTAGCCACCTGCTGTGAGTTCATCCGCGATCGGCTTCAAGCCTTGATCCAGATCATCACTGATGACATAAATCTTATCTTCGTTGAACTGCGCGCGTCCTTCATCACAGGTCATGCCCCCGTTCAATCCAGCTAAGGAATGAGCCTCTGGCCACGGGTGGCAATTGGTTGAGATGCATACGCTCAGCGCTGCATCAGCCCCTCCATGTCCCCAATCCATTGCACTTGTCCAATTCCCTCTCAGTTTACTCGATTTCTCTTTCTAGGAGTATACCGTCAGAGTTTTTACGCATTCTATCCCAAGAGTTATTGCTCATGCCCCTTTCCCTTTCTCACGCAGCTGTTAACCATCGTAACTTGAAGCCCCTACGAGGCACCAATGACCATGTTGTGGGTACATGTCGTACCCTAAGGAATTGGAGTTGGAATAATCTGTGAGTTAATGACATCTTCGGCGAAGAGACCGATTCCAGCGACGTTCAGCGACTTCACCTTTCCTCGAGGCTTAACTTTGGCCACACTTAGATTTCTAGTGATTAATGGATTGAGGATATCTGATCGAGCATAGATTGCCGAGTTGCCAATGCCTGTCCCAACACTATTTACAGTGATTGCGCCAATTCCTCCGTAGGCAGCGATATAACTGAGATTAATGCCCGAAGGTGCCTCTGTAGATTGATCGTTCGGAGGCGGATAGAGTACCTGAGGGATCGGAGGGAGAGGGGGAATCGGTGGAACTGGCGGCACTGTTGAGTCTGGAATTACTCGTCCCGCTTTGATGGTTATGTTGCCAATCTTCCCGCTAAATACATTTGCATCAGGATCAATGCCTGTGGCTCTTATTGAGCTTCCATAGAGGGCCACACCGCTGGCTTGTCTATTTTCTTTCTCGGACCAATCTGGTTGTTTAGGCTGCCATAACATATCTATATCTATATTGCCAATCTTCCCGCCTGCACCAGCTAAGAACTGACTGAATTCAACACCGTTCCCTACGCGGGATGCACTTCTAACAGTGATGTTTCCGATTTCCCCCCTGTTATTAAACGCCATCCTCTCCCTCCCCCTAATTTCTCCTGCGCTTTCTTCCATCGCATTTCTTGCTGTCAATAACACTTCAGACATCGCTGCCCCTCCCCTAAATTCACTGATCTTCGCTTGGATGTTGCCGATTCGTGAGCCGCTGGCTACTACCCCTTTCATTGCTGTCGATGCTGCAAGATTAATCCCACTACTTCCGACCTCAAACCCACCGATATTTCCCATATTTGTGTATCCGCTGTCTGCTCTAAAAGAGCTTTCTCCTATGCCATAGCCGCCAGCTGTATCCGACTGAACTAAGCCCAGGTTCATGTAAGCCGTAAAGCTTGATCCGAATATTCCATGGTCCTCTGCGCTGCCTCCACCACTTACAGCCTTTACTGAGAGTTTGGTGGGTTGATCACCGTCGACAATACTGCCTTTCTTTGATCTAAATTGTGAGTCTAAGATCGCTGTGCCTGCATTCGTTGACTCGCTCTGAATTAACCCAATGTTGCCCGATGCCGTCACCGTGCTTCCATTTATACCGTTTGAGTTGTAGCACTCTACTATTATTTTCTTGATTGAGCCAGACGAATCTAGAATTGTGTTCTTGATGCCTTCCCCGTAGATCGAGCCGACTCCCACCGTGATGTCGCCTATATCTGCCGATACTTTATTTGGGTCTGTTGGATCGTTGTTAAAGCCAAATGTTGTTATTGTGCTATCTACAATCCCGCTCGAGAATGGTTCTGTCGGTTCGCCTCCTTCCCCGCCAAGTACCTTTGCTTCAAGAAACCCAATGCTTCCGGCATTCAGGGTAAGACCTTCAATAGCATGTCCACCATTTGCATTGCTTCTGGCTTTCACCCCTGATACCTGTTTTCGGCTTTGGACGTATGTTCCTCCAGTGATCCCGCTGCCGCCTCCAACTCCTCCTCGGGCAGCAATCATTCCAATTGAACCAGTATTCGCGAGGAACTGGCAGTTCGTTACGCCGTGTCCTTGAACTTGTGACAGCCCAGTAACGTTGCCAATGCTATCCTCAGAGACTACATTGACGGAATCGAGAGCATTTCCCCCGCCGATTGCTTTGATTGATTGAATGGAAAAGCCGGCAACCGGGTTTCCCTGCTGTGCGTGAATCTCCGAGCTAACTATTCCACTGCCTGTAAATGCCCTTGCCTTGATGTTGCCGATCGCGCCTGATACCAGCACTGTATTCTCGATCGCATTCGTTGATAAGCTTGCGGATGGATCCGGCAAAGGTTCAAAAGCTGGTAGCTGCACTGCCCCATACGCGATCACATCAACATTGCCAATCTTTGCTGGAGTATGTACGGATGTCCCAGCCGCTTTGTATAGCCCACTTTCATCACCTGCTTGGATCAGTGTTCCTGAGATTCCATATCCTGTCCTTGCAGTTACTCTGATATTTCCTATTGATTGTCCAGCGGTGATGGTTCCTCCCGTAATAGCGTTGGCACCCTTGACTGTCATATTTCCAAGATTAACACCGGCTGTAATGCTTGGTATTTCCAGCCTTCCCTTTTCTATCCAGATGTCACCAATGCTTCCTTGTGGCGCTCTCAACGAGTTGTCCCAGGCTCCTGTCGCTATATAAATATCTCCGATGTCTCCTGCCTGGGCAACAATCTTTCCCCCAAAGAGTTCCTGTTTCTTTGCCCAAATGTCTCCAATGCTTGTGCCGGCATCTATTAATAGAGAATGAATGCCACCTTCAAAGGCTGTGATGTCACCAATTTCTTTGCCAGCCTGCAGCGTGGCCACAAGGTTTGTAGCAGCTTTGACGTTGCCAATCCTGCCCCTGACAGCCCTGTAGGTCCCTGAGAGTTCTCCTGGGACTGGTGGTTCCGGTGGGAACTCAGGTTGCGGGTTTGGTATTTCACTAAAAAGATACGCTTCGATATCGCCAATATTCCCTTCTGCCTCTACAAGCATTGAGTCTGTGAAGCTATTGGCGCTGATGTTTCCAATATCTCCCGCCGATATCAGTCTTGCATTTCCAATCCCATTAATATTTACATTTGCGATTCCGTTGCTGATTAGGGTCCCTATGGCCTCTTCGCCTAGCGCTGCCAATGCCGAGCCATCGTGTTTGTATAAATTGTAAATGTTGTTGGGCAACATGAGAGGGTCGTCCAGTGCTGTCTGCGTTCCTGACAGACCACCACCTGCATGCACCTCCCCAAAAAATATATCTTTCGGCTCTAGGTCGCCATCTGTCTTGGGGGGCAAGTTAAAGTTAAAGCCTAAATTTAAGTGGCCGGCTGATCGTATAAAGCCTCTGAACTGACTATCCAGGCCTATGGTCATCGGGGCTGAAGGATCATTTGTCGTGATCTCTCCTTGTACAAGACCAATGTTTATCTTTTCTATACTTCCAGCCCTAATCTCGCCCGTGAGGCCGCTGCGCGGTGCTTCAATTGTCCCAATTGCTTCCGCTACTCTAATCTCGCCCCTAATATTGTTTGTTAGTGGTAGCGGGTCATAAGGGTCTGTCGTTGGAGCACTAATTGCTCCGTTAATGCTCATTGTTCTGATTGACCTAGCGTTGATGCTGCCTACATCAACCAATCCTGTAACCGGATTGTAGTCATTGGTGCTGTTACCTGTTGGGCTTTCATCAAATAGTTCTAATTCTGCTGCGGCCTGAATATCGCTTACACTGATGCTCGGGGATGGGCTATTGTCTCCTCCATCTAGCGAACTAGTGTTCACTCGATCACTGAATGGCGTATACCCCGCGTCGATAGTGATGTTGCCGACCGCTTGGTTCTGAAGCTCCAGTCTGTTGACAATTGTAGAGCTTAGATAGATGGACCCAATTTCCGTGCTGCCATCAGCAGCTACTACGGAGTCGATAGTTGTGTATCCTGGACTATATAGGCGATTGTATTGACCTCCATCTCCTTCATCAATGCTTCCCGCGTTGATCGACAGCTTCTGCGGAGTGACAGTGACCGAAAGTCCGCTTGCTGCTGTGGTTTCTTTTAAAACGACTGATGTCGCATCCGCCCCATCAACTCTTCCTCCTGCAAGCGTTATCTGGAAGCTTCCACCCCCGGTTACGTTGATCGATACGAGGTCTCCTGATCCGTCGATATAAGAGGCTGATGTGATCCACGTTGATGGCTGTATTGATAACGTCCCATTCCATTCGGGAGCATTAGACATCCTCCACTTCTCGGCTTCAATTTCTCCTTGTCGGATCTCTAATTCCCAATCGGCGCCTGCACGACTTGCACCTGTCTTGTTATCTGACGCCGCTATATCTGCGCTGGTTGTGTTGGCTATCTGTTCAACCAGGTGTTCCCCGGCTGTGCCCTTCCCAACTTCACATCCATAAATTAGGATGTCTCCCTCCTTGCGGACCATGGAACCCAGTTCCCGTAGATCCTCTCTTAAGCCAGTCAGAGAATCGTTTGATATCTCCGATCCGCCCAACCAAAATCGCCCAGTGTCTCCATGTGAATAAATGTGCATGGAATCCCACCCTTTGGCTGGTGCCATCTCACGAAGAGATCTTGTTAAACTGCTTAGGGTGTCACTCCTGTTTAGTGCGACGACGTTCTCGCTTTGATCCAACAGTTCATTGTACAGGGCTAGTGTTTGTTCGTCGCTGATCGTAATAATATGGACGGCCAATCCTTGCTCTTCACTTAGGGATCCGTGGCCTTTGTGCATCCCTTCAATGCCCGTCTGCACTGTTATCGGGCTTACTTCGTTTTCCATGATTAATGCCCGACCTGAAGGCGTTGACTTTGTTCTCACCACATTTTATCTTGACCCGTCCCGAACCTCCGATTCTTTCGTTTTTCTTAATTCTATCCAATTTTAACTCGTAAATGAATCTACTTGTGGTTTGCCGTGCATTCAGTCTGCCTATTTCATGTCTTTTTGGGCTCTGGCGCCTACTCCACTAGGGCCTGCCTCAGTTTAGAGCTTCCTGGGAACGCGTGAGGGAAGACAGGCAGACTACAATCCGTGCTTGAGGCAGCCGTAAGCTCCCCGTCCATTCTAGGTCGATACTATTTCTTAGGAACTCGAATCGTGACCACTTTCTCGGTTGATTGGTGATGCGAAATGGCGCCCACCACGTTAAAATAACAAAAGGATCCCGAAGACCTTTTCCAAGTTTATCGCCTCAACATTTACTGTAACAGTTGTCGCCTCATTTAACGCATCCTTGTCTCGAATCGTGCTAAGTCAAGAGCATTCATGCGTAAAAAGTCATGCGTATAAGTGCTTTATGTCTACTCGCTGATGTTGTCTGTTCGTGCGCTATGTGCAATCTGCCTGCTTGATTCAGGGCTTCGTCTGTTGCTTATTGCTCGATCTGGGCTTATTTTGGCCCGTAGACTGGCTGCTGGATTCCTCTCTGAAGCTGCAGATCTGTTTCTGCCCAATCTCTTTCGGAGGGATGCAGTCCAATGGCTCTATATAGTCGAATCCTGATACCATTTCAGGTCAACTACTCTTACATTCCACAGCATGGCGTTCTCCCACTCCCACTCCTGATGCGCTATCACTTTAAAGCCTTTGCTGAGTAGATATTGATCTTCAATGAAATCAGAAGATTTGAATGCCCAAATGCCCTTCTCTGGATGCTCCGGAGTTGGGTTGTATGAAGTGTTTGATTTGCCAAAAATATATTTCTGGTGCTTCTGTAGCTTGCCTGTCGCGATTTTCTGATCCTTTGCTGCCTGGACAACATAGTCGTAACCCCCATATGGTGGCGACAGCTTTCCGTATCCCCTCATGGCATATGGGCCGGAGTACTGGCTGAAATCTGACTTCATCCAGGAATATCCGATATCTGGGTTCTCAAATCTAAACCGACCCACTGTGGCGCCACCATTCTTGATCGCAGGATCCATGATTCCAATGATGACGTCGTCTTCAGAGCCCCTGTTCCCGCGAACTTCAAATATTTCGCCGGGTAGAACTGTGTTCTTGGCTTTTGTAACTCTGTTGTGAACCACAAGGGCATCAGTCGTTTCATTGATTACTCGCACAAGTGTGTCTTTTGACATAGCGTGATTTGATTCTGCTTTATTTTACGCGGATGCCTGCGCAGTTGCAACCTCCCTCAGTTGCTTCCGGGTTTAGCGAGCAACATCTATCTGTTGCTCCTGGTTGAGCGGCCCCAGTTGCTTCTCGTGGCGCTTGCGACCTTCGTCTGGCCTGCTAGAAGGCGATGCGATCAGTAGCCGCAGCGGGGTCGCCCAATGGACCGGAGTCCTTCCGACGCAACCGGAATCAGCATGGCCGCACCAGCTGCCTTGTGCCTGACTGTCATCAGGCTCTGCCGCCAGGGGGTGCATGACTAAGTCTCTTGCATGCTCCAAGCCCCCTGGCAAATCCATCTCTGTCACGGCGATCTGGGCGTCTTTCGCATCATCTGTTGAGGGCAGCCTGCGTCTCCATGGGCGACATGGCCGCATCCTCTCCGGTGTTTCTGACGATCGCGCGCTCCATCTGTATACTGATTAACTGGCTTAGGCCAGAAGGGCACGCGCCCCACCCAAGACAGCAGGTCTGCCCAAGGCCGGCGATCACTTCGGTGATTCGCTGCCGCAAGCCGTAAATCCTGCCGAGGTGCACGCGACTGGTTTTGCCCTGGCGGTTCGCTGCCGGGGGAATGCAAGCCGCAGCCCCTCGAGTGCACGCGCACTGGGGCTGCGTACCCGGCTTGTTCCCCCGATCCGTTCCGTTTCCCATGGGCCGCACGCTGGAGAACAAGCAACAGATCGTCGAAGAGCTCAAGCAGCTCCTCGGTGAGGCCGAAATGGCGCTGGTTCTTGATTACAAGGGCCTGTCCATCAAGGAGATGTCTGATCTGCGGAGCCGTCTGCAGGCCAGCAACGGTGTGTGCAAGGTGACCAAAAACACCTTGATGCGCCGTGCCATTGATGGCAACAGCGCTTGGTCGGAACTCGATTCCCTCCTCACCGGCACCAACGCCTTCGTGCTCGTTAAGGGCGACGTGGGTGGTGCCGTGAAGGCCGTTCAGGCCTTCCAGAAGGACACCAAGAAATCGGAAACGAAGGGCGGTCTTTTCGAAGGCAAGCTTCTCTCGCAATCCGAGATCAAGGCGATTGGGGATCTGCCCTCCAAGGAGGTGCTCATGGCGCAGATCGCTGGTGCGATCAACGCTGTGGCCACCAAGGTGGCTGTGGGCATCACCGAAGTTCCCTCCGGTCTTGCCCGGGCGCTCAAGCAGCACGCCGACGGCGAGGGCACGGCCAACTGAGGCCTGCTCTGCTGAGCTCTCCGCTCCGACTGTTCACACAGATCTGTTGCTGATTCCCAACCATGTCTGCTACTACCGACCAAATTCTCGAGCAACTGAAGTCGCTCTCCCTGCTTGAAGCTTCCGAGCTCGTCAAGCAGATCGAAGAGGCTTTTGGTGTGTCCGCCGCCGCTTCGGCTGGCGTTGTGATGGCCGCTGCTCCTGCAGCTGCTGCTGAAGCCGCTGAAGAGAAGACCGAATTCGACGTCATGCTCGACAGCTTCGACGCCGCTGCCAAGATCAAAGTGCTGAAGGCCGTGCGCGAAGCCACCGGCCTGGGCCTGGGCGAAGCCAAGGCTCTCGTTGAAGGCGCTCCTTGTGCCATCAAGGAAGGCGTTTCCAAGGCTGATGCCGAGGCCCTCAAGAAGGCCGTGGAAGAGGCCGGCGGCAAGGTCACCATCAAGTGATCGCTGGGGCGGGCTGCTTCGGCGCCCGCCATCACGCTTCTGGCCCAGCCGGCTCCTACGGGGGCCGGCTTTTTTTGTGGTGCTCTGGGTTGTGGATCAGCCGTGGGCGTCAGCCAATAAAAAAGCCCCGCCGAAGGCAGGGCTTTGAGTTCGGAACGCTTCTGGGAGTCTGTCCTCGTTTCGACCCCGGAAGTGGTGTCCCGCACTCCTCACACAAGAGAAACATACGGCAGGAGGAAAGCGAGGTGGAGGGGATGTAGGCCGCTGCGTGAGCTGGCCTATGGCTTGAACGGGATCACCTGCAGGGCGATCGGGCCACTCCCGGGCTGCGGCGGCAGTGGCTTGAGCTTGCTCACGTTCGCGGCTGCGGCCGGGGTGGAGGCCCCAGAGCTGCCGCGGCTGGCTTTGGCAATCAGCTGGCTGAGGGAGGTGCCATTGGCGAAGTACACATGGCTGAGGGTTTGGCTGCCGTAGGCGCGCCGCTCCAGGCTCCAGCCCGGCTCCAGCTCAATGGCCACAAAGGCCTCGCGGTCGCGCTGGCTCAGCGTTCCACGCCCCACCAGCAGCTCGGTGGGCTGGGTCGGGGTCATGGCCAGCAGGGTCACCGCGTTGCCCTGCTGCTCGAGCCGCAGCCGGTAGCGGCTGGCCAGGTCTTCATCGCCCACCCGCAGCGAGTAGCCGTTGCTGTCGATGTAGCGGCTACAGATGCCGCTGAAATCAAAACGATTGAGTGCCGGATCGATCAGCCCGTCGCTGCGTTTCTCCCAGCAGAGCGGCTCCGGCTTGATCTGCTCGAGCACCAGGAGCTTCCAGTCGCTTTTGCCCACGGGCTGGGCCAGCACGGCGAAGCGCGATTGGTCGAGCGGTTGGCTGGTGAACACGCTGGCGGCCCAGGCCGGCGCGGCGATCGCCGCGGAGAGGGCCAGCAGGGGCAGGTAGGTTCGCTGCATGGGGTTTCTCTTCGGCGCACGTCGTCAGGAGAGTGTTGTACCGGACCCGGAGGGAAGAGCCCAGTGCCCGATCAGCCAGTGGTGGTAGCGGCCGCCTGTGATGGAGCCTGCAGCGGCAACCCGGGCCCTGGCGGTTGGGGCTGTTTGCTGCGCTTCAGCGATGGCTCGGTGCAGGAGTTCGGCGGCTTTGAACCCAACACCACCAACAACCGCATGGAGCTAACGGCGGCGCTGACGCTGCTCGAGAAGCTGACGGTGCTGCCGCGTGATCCCAACCTCACGATCCGCACCGATTCGAAATATCTGATCGACGGCTTCAGCAAGTGGATCAACGGTTGGAAGCGCAAGGGCTGGCGTACCGCCTCCGGCAGCCCGGTGCTCAACCGCGATCTGTGGGAGGCCCTCGATGCGGCCCGGGTGAGCGGTTTGCCGTTCACCTATGTGAAAGGGCACAGCGGTGATCCCGACAACGACCGCTGCGATGCGATTGCCGTGGCGTTTTCCAAAGGGCAGCACCCCCAGCTGGCCGATGGCGATTACGGCGGCCTGATGGTGAGCGAGCCCGAGCCGGAGCTTGACCTGGCCCCACCCGCGTTGCAGCAGCTGCTCACCCGCTTCGAGCTCGCCGATCGCCTTGCCGAAGGCGGCTATGGCCTGAGCCTGCTGGAGCTGGCTCAGCTGGTGGAACAACCGCTCAAAAAGCTGGAAAACCGCAGTGAACCGTGGCGCTGGCGCGACTGGATCGTGCAGCCCAGCGACGACGGACGCTGGCGTCTGGCCCGGGACGCGTCAGGATCGGGTGTATCGGAGCAACAACGGGATGGCTGAACTCGGCACCGGGGCTCTGTATCAACTCTTTGTGGGGCCGCTGCTCAGCCGCGATGAAGGGGCGGATGCGGAGCAGCTCAGCCAGCTGACGCTGCAGGCCCTTGGCCAGGCTTCGCTGCGGCGCAACTGGCCGCTGGTGAGCGGCAGCCTGGCTGGGCTCGGCGCCGAGCTGGAGGTGCGCGATCTGCGCCTTGAACAAACCCTGTTCGGCTGCCGGTTCCGCAATCCGGTGGGCTTGGCCGCCGGCTTCGATAAGAACGCCGTGGCGGCAGGCATCTGGCACCTGTTTGGTTTCGGCTTTGCCGAGGTGGGCACGATCACCTGGCATGCCCAGCCGGGAAATCCCAAGCCGCGCTTGTTCCGCTTGGCGGCGGAACGGGCGGCGCTCAATCGCATGGGCTTCAACAACAGCGGTGCTCTCGCGGCCCGCCGCACCTTGGAGCGTCAAAGCCTGCCGCCGGTGGGGCAACGCCCAGCGGTGCTGGGGATCAACCTGGGCAAATCGAAGGTCACCCCGCTCGAGCAGGCGCCCGACGATTACGCCTCCTCCCTGGAGCTGCTGGCGCCCCTGGCGGATTACGCCGTGATCAACGTGAGCTCCCCCAACACCCCTGGGCTGCGGGAGCTGCAGGACGATGCCCAGCTGCGACGCCTGGTGGAGCGCCTGCGTCGCCTGCCTGCCTGCCCGCCACTGCTGGTGAAGATCGCCCCAGATCTCGAGGATGAGGCGATCGATGCCATCGCCCGCCTGGCCTACGAAGAGGGCCTCGCTGGGGTGATTGCGGTGAACACCAGCCTCAACCGCCTCGGCTTCGAGCAGCGCCGCATTGCTCAGACCGGCCGCACCCTGGCTGAAGAAGCCGGCGGACTCAGTGGGGCCCCGCTGCGCGCCCGTGCCCTGGAGGTGCTGCGCCGCCTGCGGGCGGTGGCGGGTCCGGGCTTGCCCCTGATCGGCGTGGGCGGGATTGATTCCCCCGAAGCGGCCTGGGAGCGGATCAGCGCTGGCGCGTCGCTGGTGCAGCTCTACACCGGGTGGATCTATGAGGGTCCGCAACTGGTGCCTTCGATCCTGGAGGGGGTGGTGCAACAGCTGGATCGCCATGGCTTCCGCAGCATCAGCGAGGCAGTGGGCAGTGGCGTGCCCTGGCGATAGCTTGCGGGCAGTGGGCAGCTGAGCTGCGGTGGTGCTTGCGGGCGTCCAAGATCGTCTAGCGCCGCTGCAGAGCTGGCTGTTTCCCCGCAGGGTCTACCTCCAGCTGGAAGACCAGGCGCTCGCGGCGATGGTGTTGGAGGGTGATCGCCTGGTGTGGCAGGAGCGGGTGCCGCTGCCAGAGGGCGCGTGTGAGAACGGTGCACCCGCGGCGGTGGAGGCCTTGGGTGATCTGCTGGGGGATTGGTTGATTGAGCGCGGCTATCCCGGTGCGCATGTGAAGGCCGTGTTGCCGCGGGCAGCCACCGCCTGGCGGGTGGTGGAGTGGCCCGATGGGCAGTGGCTAGAGCAGCCTGAACTGCTGGTGCGCCAGCAACAGGATGAGCTCCAGCTCCCCTGGGATTTGCATGACGCTGATCTGGTGCTGGAGCCGTTGACCGCCGGGACTCCGCGATCCCTGTTAGTGGCGGCTCAGCGGGGGGTGCTGGAGGGTTGGATTGAGGTGTTCAACCAGGCCGGCCTGGTGCTTGATGCCCTGGAGCCATTACCGATCTGTCTTTGGCGGGCGGTGCAGCCGTGTTTGCAGGGAGGGCTGGAGGTGGTGCTCCAGCTGGAGGATCAACACACCTGGGTGCTGGCGTTTGATCAAGGCCTGCCCCTGGGGGAGTGGTGTTGGCCGCCGCTGGCGGAGCCAGCCCAGCTGGAAGCGGTCATCCAGGCTTGGTTGCATCGCTATCAGCCCACGAGGGGTTTGTTGTGCGGTGCCGCAAGCAGCGATCCGGCCTCGGTGGAGGAATGGAAGACCTGGATGCCCTGTCCGCTGCAGGGGGTGGAGCCAGGTGATGCGCCGATGGCTCTGTGGGGTTTGGTTGAGGGAGAGCGGCGCTGATGAACAGGCCTGCTTGGTTGGAGCGCGACTGGGATCTGTTGCGGCAGTGCCGATTGGAGCGGGGATTGCCGCCGGCGGCCGAGCCGCTTCAGCCGGCTCGCAGCTTGCTGGTCCGCGGCGTGGCCTTGGGTGGTGGCGTCTTGGCGGCGGTTTTGGGGATTGGGGGTGTGCTGCTCTGGCGGCAAGCGCAGCTCAATCAGCAGTTGGAGGGATTACGCGGAATCCCCGTTCAGGTGCAGGCGCTGGAGGGGAAGGCGCTCGGCCAGCGGCGCCGGCTGAGCGCGATCCAGCGCAGCAACGAGGGGCTGGCAAAGGGGCTGGTGGCGGTGTCGTCGGGCTCGGCTCTCCTGGCTCAGCTCACGCAGATCACACCGCAGGGGGTGCAACTCACCGATGTGCAGGTGCAGGCAGGCAGCTTGAAACTCAAGGGAGTGGCGGCCGATCCGCAGGCGTTTCGCCGGGTGAATGGCCTGAGCCTTTTGTTGGCTGAATCTCCTTTGTTTCAGCCCAAGAGCGTGAAGGTGGTGAAGCTCAGCCGTGAGGCGAGCAAGCCGGCGGCCCCGGTGGATTGGGATCTCACGGCGGCCTTCGCCACGCTGCCGGCGCCCCAGCAGTTGCGGCTGCTCCAGTCGCTGGGATCCGAAGGTCTGGCCAAACGGCTGCAGATCTTGGAGCGGGCAGGGGTGCTGCCATGACCAACTTGCAACCCACGTCGGTCACGCCGCGTTTCAAACGCGAGTGGTTGTTGCTGGGGGGGCCTGTGGTGGCTGGGTTGCTGCTGAGCGCTGGTGTCGCGGCTTTAGGGGTGTGGCCGAGTTGGCAGCGGTTGCTGATCGATCAACAGGAGCTGGAGCAACTGGAAGAGCAGCGCCAACGGCTGCCGCTGTTGCGGGCCCAGCTGCTCAAACTGCAGGACTCGGTGCAACAGGCCGAGCAGCGCAATGCCGCCATCGTGGGGTTGATCGCTGGTAGCGGCGAGATCTCAACGTTTTTGGCGCAGCTGAGCTCTGAAGCGCAGCGCACGGGTGTGGCGCTCGATGGCTATGAACCGGTCGTCACCCAGGCTCCGCCGGCTGATCCAAAAGCGGCCAAAACCAAGTCGGCAAAAGACAAGACTCCACCCCCTCCGGCCGATCCGCTGTTGGCTCCTGGCCTGCAGAAAACCTCGCTGTTGCTCACTGCCAGGGGCACAGGCCCGCAGCTCCTGGCGTTCCTGCGGAGCCTCGAACAGCTCAGCCTGCTGGTGGTGCAGAGCGATCTGAGTCTCAAACATGAAACCGAGGAAGCCGCCAAGCCTGGTGAAGCGGCTGCCAACACCACCCAGCTCCGTCTCAATTTGAGCCTGTACAGCGCGGCAGAGCTAGCCACCAAACAGCCCTGAATCCTGGTCTGGCCTGGTGTTTGCCGATACCATCCGTCCAAAACGGTGGGATCAAGAGCGTGAAGCTGCGTTGTGGCTTGGTTGTGGCCTTGTTGGCCACCGCGGCAACGCTGCCCCCCATGACCGCCATCGCTCGACCGAGCGGTGCGGCATCGTCATCTGCACCGTCGTCGAGTTCAGGTGGATCGATGGCGCTCACTCTCAGGCGTTCCACGGAAGGCGTCGAGTTGGTGATCGAAGGTACAGGTGCAGCCCCGGTGTTGCAGCAAAGCCGAGACGGACAAAGTTGGCGTGGAGATCTGCAAATTGGTACCCCTGGATCGCTGCGACTTGGGCCTCAGCGCATCACGCTTCCTGAAGCCGGATTGCAGAGCGTGAGTCTGGATGGATCAGGCCGGGATTATCAGCTCCAGGTCGTGCCGATGCCAGGTGCTCCGCTGGGTCGACCGCTGGTGAGTGCCGATGGTCGGAACCTGATCATCAGTTTTTCAACGTCAACCCAGCCCACTGATCTGTCGGCACGCTTCAACCTCCGCCAACCTGGCGCTGTCCCTCAGCCCTCCTATGCACCACCGCTCCAGCCCAGGGCAGTGGCACCACCGCTTGGGGATATGGCAGTGGGAACGATGGTGCTTTCGAACCGCAGTTTTTTGAAGCTGAATGGTCCGCCAGTGACCATGACCCTTCGCAATGCACCGCCTAAAGATGCCTTGATGGCTTTGGCCCAACTTGGTGGATATGGGTTCGTGTATGTGGCAGACGATGCCTCGTCTCTACCAGACCGTGGAGCTACTCAGTCATCAACTGCATCGAATCAGGACGCATTGGTGTCTTTAGCCTTTCGCGGTGAATCCTATGCCCGCGCGATTAATTCAGTTCTGCTGGCTGCAGGTTTGCAGGGCAGGCTTGAGGGTCGCATGTTGATGGTTGGCCCTTCTGTTTTAGGTAAGACGTTTGGTGCGCAGCTCTCGAAGGTCTATCGCTTGAATCAGGTCTCCGCTGACTCGGCTGCTAACTACTTGGCCAGTCTTGGAGCACGGATCACCAAGGTCACATCGATCACCAATGTTGTGAGCTCGGGTCAGTCGGTGGCTAATCAGGTTGCAGGCGCTGAACAAACCCAGCAGACCAGGCGCGAAACCATCACCTCGACAGAAACCTATGGTTCTGGATCGGGTCCATTGCTTGGCTTGATTGGCACCATGGACTCACGTCTGCAGACGGTGACCTTGGTGGGCGACGGGCAGCTGGTGAGCATTGCCGAAAACTATTTGCGCCAAATTGATCTCCGCCAGAGGCAAGTAGCGCTAACGGTAAGGATTCTGGATGTCACTCTAAAGAATGATGCCGATATTAAAAATAGTTTTGCTTTCAGGTACGGTAATAACTTTATTGTCAGTCGCGAAGGGCAAATGGTTGGGGCCTTTAATAACCGGCTCCCGCCCGTTTCTGCGGATCCGCTCCTGCCTGGCCCCGAGAATCCAGGGCAGATCTACGCGCCAAATAACTTTTATGATCTAGTCCGTGCTCAGATTCAATCTGAAAATACCAAGGTTTTGGCTAGTCCCACGCTCATCCTAAGTGAAAATGCGGAGCCCATTCAGGGTGGTGCAGCGGTTGCGGCGGCGGCGGGAGATGGCGGGAATGCTGTGCTTAATACGGCGTCGATCGGACGTCCGTTCGCCAATGAGTCGTTCGTGACTGTCGGTACGCAAGTGATTACTGATTACACCGTTCAGGCTGGTCAGAATGGGGCGCCAAATACCTGCCAGCCTGAGTTCGGCACGGCTGGCCTCACGTTTGGTGCCAAGGTTTCCAAGATTGATGATAATGGCTTTGTGACATTTTCGTTGTCGCCAGCAGTTTCGGCTATCGCTGATACGCCTCAGCAGATTGAGGGTTGTGGAAATATCAGTATTTTGCGTGTGCGTCGCCTAGATACCGGATCGGTGCGCGTTCGCGACGGGCAAACGCTAATCCTCACTGGTGTCATTTCGGATGAAGATCGGCAGGCTGTCACCAAGTGGCCCATTCTTGGTGATTTGCCCTTTGTGGGTCAATTCTTCAGGTCGTCCTCGAATAACCGTTCAAAGAACGAACTGGTGATCTTGGTGACGCCAAGAATCGTGGATGATTCCCAGGGTGGAGCCTTTGGTTATGGCTATCAGGCGACTACCCAAGAGGCGCGTCAGTTCATTGGTGCGCCTGCTCCAGCGTTTTAGAAGGGGATCGGAAGCATCGTTTTAGCAGCCAGCGGCGCGAGGAGTTGCGTCGCTGCGATGGCAGCGCTGACAAGTTTTGAACCGGCTCCATTGCCGCCTTTTGGGCGGGTGGGTGGCTCGATCAGCATGTTGGCTGCCTTATTGAGTGATTCAGCCTGTTGGGTGTCGCCCATCGAGGTGTAGAGGATTGCTGCGTATTGAAGGTCGCGAGCGGCCAGTTGAAGATTGCCTTGTTCGGCTCTGCTCAGGCCTCGCGCTACCCAGCTAATCGCCGCATTGGGCATGCGTTGGATGGCGCTTCCAAACCAGTATTCGGCATCCGGATGACGTCCCTCTTGAGCGGCTTTGATCCCCGCATTGTGGAGTTCTGCGTAGCTGTGGGCGGCTAGGGAGATTCCCTTTGTTTGCTGCCAGTGGCTACGGCTTAACCCTCCATGATCGAGTAGGGCATCGGAGAGATCGGCGTGACGTAGATCGGTGCCGATGAGCACCGCGCCGCGCAGATCGGCTCCTCGTAATGAGGCTCCAGAAAGACTGGTGAAGCTGAGATTGGCCTGGCGAAGATTGGCGCCGTCAAGCCTTGCACCGCTGAGATTGGCCCGTTGAAGTTGTGCTCCTTGCAGCCTGGAATCTCTGAGGTCGGCATGAATGAGATCGGCATCTTGCAGGTTGCAGCCTTCACAGCTTCTCTGCTCCAGCGTGCGGATCACGGCTGCCGGCTCCGCGGCGCTGACTGCGATCACGTTCAAGCTCGTTGCGAGCACCAATGCACGGGCTAGCAAGCCGGGCTTGGGCATTCGCGTAGGGATGTGGCCTAGCTGTTTTAACGGTTGCTTGGCGTTGCGTCGATCAGGCTGGTGGGCGCGTGTTCTGGTGTGGTGTGCCCGAAGCCCATGGTGGCAATGTCGACGACGCGGCTCGGCGCTTGGGTTGTCGGCCTGATCAATTGCTGGATGCCAGTGCATCCCTGGCTCCATTCCCCCTGCCTTGGAGTGCTCGTGCGAGGCGTGTAAGGGCCTCGTTCACTGCCTATCCAGATCGACGCTTGGCTGATCTCAGAGGGTGCATCAGCGCTGTGCATCGATTGCAACCGGAGTCGGTGTTGCCTGGCAACGGTGCTGCTGAGCTGTTCACTTGGGCGGCTCGTGATGCCGCAGCAGCGGGAGAGTCCCTTTTGCCTCAGCCCGGCTTTGCCGATTACCAACGAGCGTTGGCTTGCTGGAGCGGCTCCACAGTTCCGCTGGAGTTGCCGTTGGAGTCGACCAGCCCATGCCCTGCCCCCTTCCCTGACGCGTTTGGCCAGGCAGCGGTCGCCTGGATCACGAACCCTCACAACCCCACGGGCCAGCTCTGGAGCCGCGCCTCCCTTGAACCCTTGCTTAATCGCTTTGCTCTGGTGATCTGCGACGAAGCCTTTCTGCCCTTGGTGCCCCAAGGCGAGGCTCAGTCGCTGATCCCTCTGGTGGAGAACCATCCAAACCTGGTGGTGATCCGCAGCCTCACCAAGCTTTACGGCATTGCCGGCCTGCGCTTGGGGTACGCCGTGGCCCAGCCCGAGCGGCTGCAGCGCTGGGCCCACTGGCGCGACCCCTGGCCGGTGAATGCAGTGGCGTCGGCTATCGCTCAGGAGCTGTTGTGCTCTCCGCAGCGTTTTGAGGATTGGTGTGCGCGGGTGCAGCGTTGGGTTGCTCGTGAGGGGGCCTGGCTGAAGCGCGAGCTTGAGGCCTTGCCTCGCATCACGCCGATGCCTTCAGCGGCCAATTACTTGCTAATACGCGGTGAACAGGATGGACGGCCGCTTTCGCTCCAGCCCCTGCGCGAAGCCCTGGAAATCCGTCATCGCATCCTGCTGCGCGATTGCCGCTCTTTTGAAGGGCTCGATGAAACGTGGCTGCGGATCGGCTATCAGAGCCGCCGTGGCAATCGCCGCATCATCCGGGCGTTGCGGCAGGAGCTCCTTGGCCACCCTCGCTAGCGTCAGGGGATGGCCTGCTCTGCCTCCACCCGTTTCTCGCCGCCGGCCATTCCCTGGCTTGAGCCCCAGGAGCTGGCGGGCCTGCAGCAGCTCGATGACGGACTGGACGGCGCCCGGCTCCGGCAGGCTCTCGCTGCGTTGGTCGCACAGCCGGCTGTCCAGGCGTTGGTTGCTTTTGGCTCTCGCGCCCGAGGCGTGGCACGTGCTGATTCGGATCTCGATCTGGCCGTGATCTGCCGAGAGCCGAGCCTCACGCCGGCCGAGAAAACCCAACGCAGCTGGGCCTACCGCCAGTTGATCGGTTCCCTGGGCTGCGGGGTGGACCTGGTCGTGGTGGGTGCTGCCGACGCGCAGCGCCTGGCTGGCTCTCGCTGGCACGTGATGGGCGATGTGGCGCGCGAAGGGAAGGTGCTGTATGTCGCCGGCTGAAGACGCGGCACTGCTTCTGCGCATCGTGCGCCGCCATCTGCAGGCGATGCGCCTCAACCTCAATCCCTTGTATCCCGATGAGGAGTGGGGCTTTCAGGCCCAGCAGGCTTTGGAGAAGCTGCTCAAAGCTCAGCTGGTGTTGCGCGATCAGCCGGCTCCGCGCACCCATGAGCTGCTTGATCTTGCACTTCTACTAAACGAGCAGCTACCGGAAGAGCTGCTGCAGCTTCAGGTGTTTGCGGTGGAAGCCCGCTATGAGGATGGTCCGTTCGCGTTGCCGACCTCCAGAGATGAGTTGCTCGCGGAGCTTGAGCGGCGCCTCAAGGGCCTCGAGATGGCTATGGCTTCGGAATCTTCTTCTTCAGGTCAGTAGTGATAACGCCCCTGGATGAAATGCACCCGCCCATCGCTCACTTGATACACGCAGCGGTGCTCCTGGGTGATGCGGCGCGACCACACGCCCGCCCCGAGGTGCTTGAGGGGTTCCGGCTTCCCGATTCCCGAAAAGGGGTCGCGCCGGATGGCTCGCATCAGCTCCAGCAGCCTTCGGGCGCTGCGGGGGGCGTGTTGCGCCCAGTGCGTTAAGTCTTCAAGAAATTCAGGCTGGATCACTGCTTCCCACGCACTGCTCACGGCACCTGCAGTTGTCTCTCCAGGGCATCCAGATCCGTCGGAGGCAGTGTCTGTTCACTCACGCGGTTCAGCGCGCGGAGCAGGCGCTCGGCATTGGCGGGAGATCTCAGCAGGTGGGCTGTTTCCAGAAGCCCCTCCAGTTCGTCGGCGGCCACTAGGGCGACATCGCCGCCCTTGCGGCGGCGCACCATCACCACCTCGCGGTCCTGGACAGCGCGATCCATCAGGCCCTTGAGTCCCTCGCGGGCCTGGGTGTAGGTCGTTTCGATGGTCATCTTGTCCAGCCTTCCTGTCCAAAGGCTAGGCGGGTTGGGGCGAGGAGGGCATCAGGCGCTCAACTCCAGCAACACCCCCGCCAGCAACTGATCCGCATCCCGCACCGCCAGCCGCTCCATCCCGGCCCGTAGCTGCAGCAGCGGATCCACCGCCGGATCGCAGCCCCGCAGCCGAGGCCCCAGAAGCCGCCAGATCGCCTGCCCCAGCGCCGGGTGCTCCGGCGGGTGTTGCCACACGATCACAGCAGCTCCGAGAGCTGCGGCTGCACCGGCGTTGGCGTCTTGATGTTTATCCGCGGCTTGAGGAAAGGGCACCAGGATCGTGGGGCTGCCGCACACGGCCAGTTCGCTGAGGCTGCCGGCGCCGGCGCGGCTGATCACCAGGTCGGCGTGTTGGAGCAGGCCGGGCACCTCATCGCTGAAGGGGCGCTCGGCGTAGGCGGGGTGCTGCAGCTGGCCGCTGTCGGGGTCGTTGCTGCCGCTGAGGTGGACCACCCGGCAACCCGTGGCGAGCAGCTGGGGCAGTAGCGGCCGCACCATCCGGTTCAGTCCCACGGCCCCCTGGCTGCCGCCCATCACCACCAGTAACGGCCCGGATCCGGCGGGTACCCAGGCGGGCAGTGGCGCTGGCTCCAGAAACTCCCGTCGCACAGGGGTGCCCGTCACCCTTGGCTGGCAGCCGGGCAGGCGTTCGGCGGCCTGGGGCAATCCCACGGCCACGCGGCTGCAGAGCTTGCCGAGCAAGCGCGTCACCCGGCCGGGCACGCCGTTGGATTCGTGCAGCACCACGGGCACGCCACACCAGCGCGCCGCCAGGATCGCCGGGGCCGCGATGTAGCCGCCGGTGCTGAACACCACGCGGATCCCCTCACGGCGGATCAGCTGGCGCACGCTCCAGCTGGCGCCAAGCAGGCGCAACAGGTTGAGCAGTTTCTCCAGGCCGCGCCCCTGTAAGCCGCCGGCGTTCACGGTGTGGAGCGGGATGTCGGCAGGCACCAGTTCGGTTTCGAGCCGGTTGGGCACCCCCAGCCACTGGATCTGCCAATCGGCCGGCAGGGCGCGAGCCACAGCTAGGGCTGGGAAGAGGTGTCCGCCGGTGCCGCTGGCCGCGATCAACAGGCGGGACATGGGCGCGGCGGGAAGGCGCGCCTAACTTAAGGGCCGTGTGTTGGTTGAGCTCCAGTGCTGTTGCGCCCTCTCCTGCCGGCTGCCGTTGCTCTGGCCGGATTGGTGATCGGGGTGGCAGCCCCGCTGCGGGCCGCCCCCAGCCTGCAAGCCCTGCAGGACGCGCTCAACAGCACCTCTCCTGAGGCCCTCTCCGCCGTGCTTGAGCCCGGCAACGGCCTCGATCCCGACGAGGTAGCGCGCCGCCGATTGCTGCTGCGTGAGCAGTTCCCTGATGCCAGCTGGAGCGTGCAACCCGGCGCCCCGCTCAAAGACGGCCGCTCCACCACCCAGATCAATGTGACGGGTAGCCGTGAGGAGGGGCCCTATCGCTTCCGCTTCGAAGCGCAGCAGCAGCTGGTGCTTGGCGATGGCGGCAGTCGCTTCAGCAGCCAGGAGGTGATGCGCGAGAGCTCGTTGCTGCGGAGCGGCGAGAACGATCTCAAGGTGAGCCTGCTGATCCCCGATGCGGTGCTCACCGGCCAGCGCTACGACGTGGACGTGGTGTTCGATGAACCCCTTGATGGCGCGGTGGTGGCGGGGTCGCTGAAGCCGGTCACGGCCGGTGAGCTATTACGCATGCGCACCCCCGACCTCCAGCTTGAAGCCCTCGGCGGTGGCGGCATTTTTAAGAGCGCTCAGGCGCCCTATCAGCCCGGCACCCAGACCTGGGCGGTGCTGCTGGTGCACCCCAAGGGCATCGTGGCCGCCAGCAAACAGGTGCGTGTGGTGGCGGATCGGGCCGCGCTCAGCTTCTGAACCAGCGGGCCAGGGCTGACACGTCGAGATCGCCGTGGCCGCTGGTGAGCAGGGCGTCTTCCATGGCCGCCACCTGTTCGGTCACGGGTAACTCCAGCTGCTGGGCCGCGGCGGCCTCCAGGGCAATGCCCAGATCCTTGCGGTGCAGCGCCAACTTGAACCCCAGCGGGTAGTGGTCGTTGATCATCTGGGCGCTGCGGTGCTCCAGGGCCCAGGAGCCGGCGGCGCCGCCCTTGAGGGCCTCCACCACCTGGTGGCGATCGAGCCCGAGCCGCTCCGCCAGCTGCAGGGCTTCGGCTACGGCGGCGTAGCTGCCTGCGACCAGCACCTGGTTCACCGCCTTGGCCTCCTGGCCGGATCCCACCGGGCCAAAATGGGTGATGCGGCCGCCGATCACCTCCAGCAGGGGCCGGGCCCGCTCCAAATCATGGGAATCGCCGCCGACCAGCAGCGAAAGCGTGCCGGCTTTGGCGCCTTCGGTGCCGCCGGTCACCGGCGCGTCGATGTAGCGGATCTGCCGCTCGTCCAGGGTGATCGCCAAGCGGCGGCTGGTGGCGGGGCTGATGGTGGAGCAGTCGATCACCAGGGAGCCGGGGCGCAGACCAGCCACAGCAGCTTGTGTGCGGACTGCGGGATCGGGCCCGCCCAGCAGCACCGCTTCGGCGGCGGCGTCATCGCTCACGCAGAGCAACAGCGCATCGGCCTGGCGGGCGGCGGCGGCGGGGCTGGGGGCCACCTCGGCTCCGGCGGCCTCCAGAGCAGCGCAGCGGCTGGGGGTGCGGTTGTGCACGGTGAGGCCGTAGCCCGCCTTCAGCAGGTTGAGCGCCATCGGGGTGCCGATGGCGCCTAAGCCGATCCAGGCCAGGTTCATGGGGATGGGGTTGGGGAGGAGGCGCGCCGCCGTTCGGCCAGGCCCTGCAGTTCTGCCGGATCCACGCGGCCATCGCCGTTGCGATCCGCTTGGCCGAAATGGCGCTTCAGCCATGTGAACGCCTCCGCTTCGCGCCGATCGATCACGCCATCGGCGTTGCGGTCGGCCTGTTGAAAGAAGCGCACAGCCCGTTCACCGCGTGAGGCGCTGCTGGGCGACAGGTCTTCAGGGCCCAGATAGCCACGCTGACGGCGGTCGAGGCGCTCGAAGTGGCGCTCGAGATAGGGCTGGCCCTGCACTTCCTGGCGCTGCAGGCGCTGGTCGTTGTTGCGGTCAAGTCGTTCAAACAGCAGCCGCATGCGCTGCTGGTAGCTCTGCTGTTCGGCGGGGGTCTGCGCCTGGGCGCCAGCGCCCGCGGCCAGGCAGATCGCCAGGCTCAGGGCCCCCCATCCATGCAGCGTTCGGCGCATGGTTCAAGGCTATGGAGTGATGGCTCGATCCAGCGCGCGTGGGCCCCATGAAGCTGTGACCAGATCTGTCTGCGGCGGCCTTGGCGCCCGGATCTCCATACAGTCGGCTCAGGCCCTGGAAACCCTCGATGGCAGTGGCGTCGCGTTCGGCTTCAGCGCGGATCTGGGTGGTGGATGACGACCCCGAGCAGCGCCGGCTGCTCGGCACCTACCTCACCGATCAGGGTTATGACGTGCGTTGCCTGAGCAGCGGCGAGCAGCTGATGGCTCGTCTGGTGGGCCAGCGGCCCGATCTGGTGGTGCTCGATGTGATGCTCCCCGGCGACGACGGCCTCACCCTGCTGCGCCGCTTGCGCGATGGCGGTGACGATCTGCCCGTGGTGATGCTCACCGCCCGCGGCGACGGGGTGGATCGGATCATCGGCCTCGAACAGGGCGCCGACGACTACCTCGGCAAACCTTTTCTGCCGCGCGAACTCACCGCCCGCATCGAAGCAGTGCTGCGCCGCCGCGTGGCCCTGCCCGCAGGCACGCCCCTGGCGGAGGGGCAGCTGGTGGAGTTCGGCGAGAACCGCCTCGATCTGGCGGCGCGCAGCCTCGAGCGCGGCGGTGTGCCGGTGGTGATCACAAGCGGTGAATTCAGCTTGCTCTCAGCCTTTGTGCAGCACCCCCATCGGCCGCTGTCGCGGGAGCGGTTGATCGAGCTGGCCCGCGGCCCCGGTTCCGACACCGACAGCCGCAGCATGGATGTGCAGGTGTCCCGGGTGCGCAAATTGGTGGAGCCCGATCCCACCCGACCCCGCTACCTGCAAACGGTGTGGGGCTATGGCTACGTGTTTGTGCCCGATGGCCAGCCCCGCAGCCGCTAAATACGCGCTGGTGGGGGCCGGGGTGTCGGCCCTCAGCCTGGCGCTACTGCAGGCGCTGTTGGCCCAGCGGTTGGAGCGGGCCCAGATCATCCAGCTCGGCCCTGAGGTGGCGTTCAACTTGCGCTTGGGGGAGCTGGCCCTCGATCGCCTGCCCCCGGCAGCGCTCTCGCGCTTGAGCGGTTTGCCGTTGCGGGTGGGGGCGAATCCGCCCCTGAGCCGCGATGGCCGCTTGCAGCGCCAGGCTCGCCAGCTGCAGCAGGAGCTGTGCCGGCAGATCACCCCTTGCCCGCCGGTGTTGCCGGCTGCGGGTGAACGCCCTGGGGTGTGGGTGGAGTTGCTCTCTCCGCTCGAGCCGGTGTGGCTGTTCACACCCCTGGATGCTTCGCGTCGCGGTGCCCCCGATCCGCTGCTGTTGGGCCTGGCCTTGCTGGCGGGCAGCATTTCCAGCTCGCTGCTTTACCTCTGGTGGGAGGTGCAGCGGCCGCTGCAACAGCTCGAACAGGCCCTGGCGCAGGTGGGCAACAGCGAGTCGCCGGCTGCACCTCTTCCGGCATCAGGCAGCGGTGCGGTGCGGCGGCTCACGGCCCGCTTCAAGGCGATGGTGCAGCGCCTGGCGGCGAATGAGCGGGAGCGCTCCACCATGCTGGCCGGCATTGCCCATGACCTGAAAAGCCCGCTCACCCGGCTGCGGTTGCGGCTGGCTGGCCATGCCGAGCAGCAGCGGGCCGAGGCCGATCTCGATGCGCTGGAGCGGATCACAGCGCAGTTTTTGTTGTTTGCCGGTGGCGGTGATGCGGAGCCTGCCGTGGAGTTACCGCTGGATGCGTGGCTGGCAGAGCTCAGTGCCCCGATTGAGCCGGATCAGCTCAGCCTCGATCTCGAGCCCCTGCAGGCCAACGTGCAGCCCACAGCCCTGGGCCGCGCCGTTGGCAACCTGATCGACAACGCTTTGAGCCATGGCCGGCCGCCGCTGCGACTCGTGCTGAGGCGCGATGGCCAGGACGGATTCCGTATCGAGGTGTGGGACCACGGCGAGGGCATTAGCGCTGAAGCTTGGCCTCAAGCCTTGAGACCGTTTCAACGGCTGGACCACGCGCGGGGCGGGACGGGACACTGTGGCTTGGGCCTGGCGATCGCTTCCCGTGTTGCGGCGTTCCACGGTGGTGGATTGGAGCGTTTAGATGACGAGAAGGGTTTCGCTGTGGTGTTCAAGGGGCTGACGAGGTCCTGCGATTAAGAGTGGCTTGTGACGGGTCAGTCAACTCTTGTCGCATCTTGAAGCAAGCCAGTCATTGTTTTTGTGCCTGCCTGGCTCAGAATCCATGTGTCCCCAAGGCCGTTACTCAACGGTTTGACAATGTTGATCCAGCTTTCACATCCGAAGATTGCCTTCTCACGGCTGCTGTCGCTTGGCTTGCTGACCGGTTTCGCGGTGGCTGGAAATCTTCCTGCCATGGCTCAGACGTCTCAGTCAGGTTCGCCTAATCAAAGAGATCAGGAGGCTAGGGCTCTCGCTCGACTGAGTTCTCCTCAGTTGCGTTCCTATTTTTCTGGCTTGCGTGAGCTTGAGCAGCGCGGCAGTTCCCAACGCCTCGCCAGATTGAAATCGTTGGAGGGTTGCTTGGAACGTACCCGTCAGCGTGAGGGTGCGGATGAATGCCTTAAAGATGCAAGAAAAGCTCGTCGCCAAGAGCGAGAGCAGTTTGTTCGAGAGTTAAATGCTTTGAGGTCGCGTTATAAATTGCCGCTGCGTCAGGCTGGCCCTGCTTCAAAAGGCATGGCCGACGACAGTGCCGATCTCTGAGGCTTGATTGTGGGGCAGTGGCATGCTGCCCTGCACCAGCGGCCATCTTTATCCCCTCTGGATAGCGGTCGCTGAACCAAAAAAAGGCCCCCATGCGGGGGCCTCACCAGAGATGACTTGAGTGCTCGTGGCGATCAGGCTTCGTCGAGGGCGGCCACGCCGGGCAGTACCTTGCCTTCCAGCAGTTCGAGGCTGGCGCCGCCACCGGTGGAGATGTGCGACATCTTGTCGGCAAGGCCAGCCTTCTCCACAGCCGCCACGGAGTCGCCGCCGCCGATGATGGTGCAGCAGCCCTTGCCGCTCAGGTCGGCCAGGGTGGTGGCGATGGCGTTGGTGCCGGCGGCGAAGGCGTCGAACTCGAACACGCCCATGGGGCCGTTCCAGATCACGGTCTTGCAGTCGGCCAGGGCGTCCTGAAACACCTTCACAGAATCAGGACCGATATCCAGGCCCATCCAGCCGTCGGGGATGGCCTCCACCTTGGCGATCTGGCTGTTGGCGTCGGGGGCGAAGTTGTCGGCCAGCACCACGTCGGTGGGCAGCAGGAACTGAACACCCTTGGCCGCAGCCTTGGCCTCGAGCTCCTTGGCTAGCTCCAGCTTGTCCTCTTCCACCAGGCTCTTGCCGACGGCCAGGCCGCGGGCCTTGTAGAAGGTGAAGATCATGCCGCCGCCGACAAGGATCTTGTCGCACTTGTCGAGTAGGGCCTCGAGCACGCCGATCTTCGAGCTCACCTTGGAGCCGCCCACGATCGCGGCCAGGGGACGCTTGGGCTCATCGATGGCGCCCTGCAGGTACTGCAGTTCCTTCTCCATCAGGTAGCCGGCCACGCTGGGGCTCAGGTACTGGGTCACCCCTTCGGTGGAGGCGTGGGCGCGGTGGGCGGCGCCGAAGGCGTCGTTCACGTACACATCAGCCAGGGCTGCCAGCTGCTTGGCGAAGTCGCCCTCGTTCTTCTCTTCTTCAGCGAAGAAGCGCACGTTCTCGAGCAGCACCACATCGCCCTCGGCCATGGCCGCCACCTTGGATTCGGCATCGGGGCCGATGCAGCTGTCGGTCTTCACCACGCTCTTGCCCAGCAGCTCGCTCAGGCGGGCAGCCACGGGGGTGAGGCGCATGCCCTCGTTCACCTGACCCTTGGGACGGCCGAAGTGGGCCGAGAGGATCACCTTGGCGCCCTTGCCGGTGAGGTCGTTGATGGTGGGCAGGGCAGCGCGGATGCGGGTGTCATCGGTGATGGCGCCGGCGTCGTTCAGGGGAACGTTGAAGTCGACCCGAACCAGCACGCGCTTACCGCGCAGTTCATCAGCGGAGAGGCTGGCCAGGGAGCGCTTCGCCATGGGTGGGGGCTAAGGGAAAGGTCGGGCGAATTTAGCGGGCCGGTCAAGAGGGGAACCTCACTGGTGGGTTCTCCAGTGATCAGCGTTTCTGGCGCTAAACAGAGAAAGCACCGGCCAGTCGGCCATGTTCGAGACCGTTCTCTTCCCGATCGATCGCAGCCGTCAGGCGGCTGAAACCGCCGCCACGGCCCTCAAGCTCGCCCAGCAGCACCAGAGCAAGTTGGTGGTGCTCTCGGTGGTGGAGCCCGACCAGGACGACCCCGCGGCCGTCGCTGAGTTGCTGGAGCAGGCGCGCAGCCGCTTTCAGGAGCAGGGGGTGAGCTGTGACGTGATCGAGCGGGAGGGCAAGCCTTCTTTCGTGATCTGCGATGTGGCCGATGAGATCGATGCCGATGTGATCGTGATGGGCACGCGAGGCCTCACGCTGGAGGCTGATGAAGCGCCCAGCACCGCCTCGCGCGTGATCCAGCTGGCGCCCTGCCCTGTGTTGGTGGTTCCGTGAGTGAGTTGCTGAGTTCCGCCGCACCGGCCATTCAGTGGTACCCGGGGCATATCGCCAAGGCGGAGCGCTCACTCACCGACAACCTGGCCAAGGTGGATCTGGTGATTGAGGTGCGCGATGCCCGCATCCCTACCGCCACCGGCCACCCGCGCCTGCAGCGCTGGATCTCCGGCAAGCAGCACCTGCTGGTGCTGAACCGGCGCGACATGATTCCGAAAGCGGCCCAAGACGCCTGGGATGCCTGGTTTCGCAGCCAGGGCCAGACGCCTTGGTGGAGCGATGCCAAGGCCGGCACCGGCGTGAAGCAGCTGCAGCAGGCGGCGATCCGCGCCGGCGACGCCCTCAACGAACGCCGCCGCTCCCGGGGCATGCGGCCCCGTCCGGTGCGGGCCCTGATGCTCGGCTTCCCGAATGTGGGCAAGTCAGCCCTGATCAACCGCCTCGTGCGCCAGAAGGTGGTGGACAGCGCCCGCCGCGCCGGTGTGACCCGCAGCCTGCGCTGGGTGCGCTTGGGGCAAGACCTAGATCTGCTGGATGCCCCGGGCGTGCTGCCGCCCCGCCTCGACGACCAGCTGGCTGCCCTGCGGCTCGCCCTTTGCGACGACATCGGCCAGGCCGCCTACGACGGTGAAGCGGTGGCGATGGCCTTCGTGCAGATGCTCTCGGGCTTGGAGGGCACGGTGGCCTCAGGCGTGAAGCCCGGGCTGCTCGAGAGCCGTTACGGGGTTCCTGTGCAGCCGCTGGAGAGCGCAACTTCGTTGGCTGATCGCCCTGTACATGCTGTACGGAATCAGGATGGTGCCCCTGTTGAGCCTGTTCACCCCCTGCGCCCCAACGCCCATGGCTGGCTGGAGGCCGCGGCAGCCCGGCACACCAGCGGCGACACCGCCCGCATGGCGCAGCGCTTCCTCGACGATTTCCGCCGGGGCATGCTGGGCCCCCTGGCTCTGGAACTGCCGTGAGCGGATTCGGTGAAGGCGAAGGGGAGCTGCTCACCCTCACCTATCCCAAGCCCCTGCCGATGCGGCTGGATCGCTGGCTGGTGGCCCAGCGCCCCGAGCAAAGCCGTGCCCGCATTCAGAAGTTCATCGAATCGGGCTATGTGCGGGTGAACGGCGTCACCGGTCGCGCCAAGACCCCCTTGCGCCAGAGCGACACGGTGGAGCTGTGGATGCCGCCGCCTGAGCCGCTCCCCTACCTGATGCCCCAGGAGATTCCCCTGGATGTGCTGTTTGAAGACGAGCACTTGATCGTGCTCAACAAGCCTGCCGGCCTCACGGTGCACCCGGCCCCCGGCAATAAAGACGGCACCCTGGTGAATGGCCTGCTGCACCACTGCCCCGATCTCCCGGGCATCAGTGGCAAGCTGCGCCCCGGCATCGTGCACCGCCTCGATAAAGACACCACCGGCTGCATCGTGGTGGCCAAGAGCCAGGAAGCGTTGGTGAAGCTGCAGGTGCAGATCCAGAAGCGCATCGCTTCACGCGAATACCTGGCGGTGGTGCATGGCGTGCCCGCGGCTGAACACGGCACGATCGTGGGGGCGATCGGCCGTCATCCCGCCGACCGCAAGAAATACGCCGTGGTGCATGACGACAGCGGCCGCCACGCCTGCACCCACTGGACCCTGGTGGAGCGCCTCGGCGACTACTCGCTGATGCGCTTCAAGCTCGACACCGGCCGCACCCATCAGATCCGCGTGCATTGCGCCCACATCGGCCACCCGATCGTGGGAGACCCGGTCTATTCCCGTTGCCGCAAGCTGCCGATGGCCCTGCCGGGTCAGGCTCTGCATGCCTTTCAGTTGGGCCTGGATCACCCCATCAGCCGCGAGCGGATGCTCTTTGAAGCGCCCCTTCCTGAGGTGTTTGACAAGTTGCTCGCCGTCCTGCGGCGCCGCACGCAGACTGGGATGTCGTTTCCCCCTGAGGCCTTGTCCATGGCCGAGCACAGCCTGCTGGCCTTCATCACGGCGGTGCGCCAGGACCCCGCCCTGCAGCAGCAGCTCTCTGCCACATCTGCAGCTGATGCTGATGAGGTGGCGGCGATCGCTCGCCAGGCTGGTTTCGAGGTGCGCCCCGCCGACCTGGTGAACCACCGCGATGGCCTCCTCGTGGACTACGAGGACGAGGACTACTTCATGAAGCCTCAGTGGTGGGAGCTGGCCGGCTGAGGCAGCCGCGGGCACGCCTCCACCAAGGTGCGGGTGATTGGGGCTTCGGGATGCTCTAGGAGTTGATCCCCAGGCCCCTGTTCCACGATCCGGCCACCATCCAGCACGATCACCCGCTGGCAGAAGCCGCTGGCCACGGAGAGGTCGTGGGTCACAAAGATCAGCCCCAGCCCCAGCCGTTGTTGCAGCTCCCTCAGCAGCTGCAGCACCTCCGCCTGGATCTCGGCATCGAGCATGCTCACGCTCTCGTCGCAGAGCAGCACCTGAGGCTCGAGCACCAGGGCGCGGGCGATGGCCACGCGCTGCTGCTGGCCGCCGGACAGCTGCCGGGGTAGACGGTTGGCGAACGCTTCCGGCGGGTTGAGCCCCACCGCGGCCAGTAGGTCGCGGGCTCGCTCGCGGGCGGCAGCCGGGGTGGCCAGCCCATGGATCAGTAAGGGATCGGCGATGGCATCGGCCACGCTCATCACGGGATTGAGGCAGGCCAGGGGGTCTTGAAACACCATCTGGATGCGCCGCCTGGCCCGCCGTAACGCTTCACCCCGCAGCCTGCGCAGATCCTGGCCCTGCAGGCGCACGCTGCCGCCGCGCACCGGCACAAGTCCCATCAAGGCTCGGCAGAGGGTGCTTTTGCCGCAGCCGGAGGCGCCCACTACCCCCACGGTTTCGCCCTGGCGCAGCTGCAGGCTCACCCCATCCACGGCTCGATACCAACGCTTCTGCCACGGCAGGCCGGGCAGCGGGTGCCAGCAGCGAAGGTCCTCCAGCTCCATCAGCAGCGGGGCTGCCTCGGGTGCTCTGGGGGTTCGGCTGCCCTCCCGGGCGCGCGCGGCTCCTACCAGCCGCTGAGCCAGGAGGGAATGGGGCGCTGTGAGTAGTTGTTGGGCCGGTGCCTGCTCCACGAGCCGTCCCTGATCCAGCACGGCGATCTGATCGCACCAGCGCCCGGCCATCGCTAGGTCGTGGCTGATCAAGAGCAGGGCGCTGCCCGATTCCGCGCACAGGCGGCAGAGCTCCTCCATCACCTGAGCGGCCACCGCCACATCGAGGCTGGTGGTGGGTTCATCGGCGATCACTAGCGCTGGCTCCAGCGCCATCGCCAGGGCGATCGCCAGGCGCTGGCGCATGCCGCCGCTGAATTCATGGGGGTAGCTGCCGTAGCGATCGCAGCTGATGCCAACCCGCTCCAGCAGCATCTCGGCCCGAACGCGCAACTGGTGGCGCTTCCAGCTCGGTCGGTGCTCAGCCAGGGTGTCAGCCAGGTGTTCGCCGATGCTCAGAAGAGGGTTGAGCCGCGTCATCGGGTCCTGGAACACCAAGCCCACGGCTTCGCCCCGAAGGCGCCGCAGTGCGCCCCGCCGCAGGCGGCGGGGATCCTCGCCGCAGAGCTGCAGCCCGCCACTGCAGAGGCTGCCCTGGGGTAGGAGTTGCAGCACCGCCCGGGCCACCGTGCTCTTGCCGCAGCCGGAGGGGCCCACCAGGGCGAGGCGTTCCCCGGGGTTGAGGCTGAGGGTCAGCCCAGCCAGGGTGTCGTTGGCGGCAGCTGGGTAGCGCACCACCAGCTGATCGAGCTGCAGCACCGGGCCGGAGGTTTGGCGGGCGGCCATGGCGGGCGCGGCGGTGCTGGTGGACGTCAGGTTGGCAGCCGCTTCGCTGGCAGTCCCGCACATGGGGCCGGTTTGTTTCAGCTGCTGCATACGATGGACTGAACGGCAGGGCGTCATGCTCCAGGCGGTGACCGGCACAGCGTCAGCGGCAGCCCTGGACGCCCCCTTGACTCCGCCTGCGCCCCTGGGCCTGCGCCCAATCCACGGCCCCGCCGATTACGGCATCCAGCTGCCCGAGTGGCTCTGCCGCTGCATCGAGCACGTGCCTCCCGGCGTTGGTGATAGCTGTCCCACCGATGCGGAGGGCCTGCTCGCCGCCGCCTTCCACTTCGCCTTTCAATTGCACGACGGCCAGGTGCGGGCCAGCGGTGAGCCTTACATCTGTCATCCCGTCGCCGTTGCGGATTTGCTGCGCGACATCGGTGCCAGCGCGGGCGTGATTGCCGCCGGTTTTCTGCACGACGTTGTTGAAGACACCGACGTCACCCCTGAAGAGATCGAGCAGCACTTCGGCGCCGAGGTGCGCGGGCTGGTGGAGGGCGTGACCAAGCTCGGCGGGATTCACTTCACCAACAAAACCGAGGCCCAGGCGGAGAACCTGCGGCGCATGTTCCTAGCCATGGCCAGCGACATCCGCGTGGTGCTGGTGAAGCTGGCGGATCGGCTCCACAACATGCGCACCCTCGGGGCGCTCAAGCCGGAGAAGCAGCAGCGCATCGCCCGCGAAACCCGCGAGATCTACGGCCCGCTGGCCAACCGTCTCGGCATCGGCCGCTTCAAGTGGGAGCTGGAGGATCTGGCCTTCAAGATCCTCGAACCCGAGGCTTACCGCGATGTGCAGCAGCAGGTGGCGAGCAAGCGCAGCGATCGGGAGGAGCGCCTCGGTGTCACCGTGCAGCTGCTGCGCGATCGCCTTGCGGCGGTGGGTTTGGCCGACTGCGAGGTGAGCGGCCGGCCCAAGCATCTCTATGGCATCTGGAGCAAAATGGAGCGCCAGCAGAAGGCGTTCCACGAGATCTACGACGTGGCCGCTCTGCGGATCATCTGCCCCAATCTCGAGAGTTGTTATCGGGCGTTGGCAGTGGTGCACGACACCTTCCGCCCGATTCCTGGCCGCTTCAAGGACTACATCGGCCTGCCCAAACCCAACGGCTATCAATCCCTGCATACGGCGGTGATCGGTCGCCATCGTCCGATCGAAGTGCAGATCCGCACCGCTGAAATGCACCGCGTGGCGGAGTTCGGCATCGCCGCCCATTGGAAATACAAGGAGGGCGGCTCGCCCGCGGCCACCGGTGCTGATGCGGAGCGCTTCAACTGGCTTCGGCAGCTGGTGGATTGGCAGAAGGATGGCGTCGGCGACGACAGCAACGACTTCCTGCGTTCGATCAAGGAAGACCTCTTCGATGAGGAGGTCTTTGTGTTTACCCCCAAGGGTGATGTGGTGGGCCTGCGCAAGGGTTCCACGGCCGTGGATTTCGCCTATCGCATTCACTCGGAAGTGGGGAACCACTGCCAGGGCGTTCGTATCAATGACCGCCTCTCCCCCCTGGCCACGCCGCTGCAGAACGGCGACTTTGTGCAGGTGGTGACCTCGAAATCCGCCCACCCCAGCCTCGATTGGCTGAATTTTGTGGCGACCCCCACCGCCCGCAATCGCATCCGCCAGTGGTACAAGAAAAGCCACCGCGAAGAGAACATTCAACGCGGCACTGCAATGCTCGAGCGCGAATTGGGTCGCGATGGCTTCGACGCCCTGCTGCATGGCGAGGCGATGGCCAAGGTGGCGCGCCGCTGCAATCTGGTGGCCACCGAAGATCTCCTCGCTGCCATCGGTTTTGGCGGCGTCACCCTGCATCAGGTGCTCAATCGCCTGCGGGAGGAGCTGCGCCTGGCCTCCGCCGAGGCTCAACCGGTGCTCAGCAATGAAGAGCTGGCCCGCAAGGTGGAAGCGCAGGCGGCTGCCGCCCCGGTGGCTCCGGTCAGTACCCACGGAGAAGCCAGCCCGATCCTGGGGTTGGAAGGCTTGGAATACCGCCTGGGCGGCTGCTGCAGCCCCCTGCCCGGCGAAACCATCGTGGGCACGGTGGCTCTCGGCAACCACGGCATCACGATTCACCGCCAAGACTGCGCCAATCTCAGCGCTGTGCCGGTGGAGCGCCGTCTGCCGGTGCAGTGGAATCCGCAGGCTGCCGAGGCGTTGCGCCGCCGCTACCCGGTGCAGCTGCGCATCGAGGTCCTCGATCGCGTTGGCGTGCTCAAGGACATCCTCACCCGCCTCTCCGATTACCGCATCAACGTGAGCGATGCGCGCGTACGCACCAATCCCGGCAAGCCGGCTCGCATCGATCTGCGGGTGGAGTTGCAGAGCGCGCACCAGCTGCGCGACACCCTGGATCAGATCCGCTCGATGGCGGATGTGCTCGATATCGCCCGCACCGGCATCGGTTCGTGAACGCCCGCCACAACGCTCTTGGAGCGTTGCTGATTTGGCTCGGGCTGGGATTGTTGCTTGGGCTGGCGGAGTGGCCCTATCAACTGCTCTCCGAACTGGGTTTTCTGGTGCAACGGCGCCTGTGGCTGCAGGCCCAGGCTCCTCATGGGTCGGCGGCTGCGCTGGTGTTCGCAGGCACGTTGGCGATGCTGTGGCTGGCTTGGGGACCGCTGGCCCGGGGCGGTGGTGGTGGCCTCACACCGGTGCTGGTGCTGCAGCGCAGCTCTACGGAGGCCTCCACGCAGAACCCCGCCTTGGAACGGCTTGAGCTGGGGGTTCAGCTGCGGCGGTTGCCGTTGATCGTGTTGACCCATCTGGCTGGGCTCACCGTGGGCGTGGAATCTCCCTCGGCTGCGCTCGGTGCCTCGTTGCTGTTGGCTGTGCGGCGCCGCTGGCCTCACATCCAGGCCTGGGCTGCTTTGCCGATTCCCCTGCTGGCTGCCATCGGGGGTGGCGCCGGCTTGGGGGCGGCCTTCCGCTCACCGCTGCTGGGCGTGGCCTATGCGATCGAAGAGCTCAGCCGCGAGAAGGGGTTGTCGATGGTGCTGCCCACGTTGCTGCTGGCCGGAAGTGGTGCGGTGGTGGCAACAACACTCGGGCAGCCGGCACGGCTTGGGGGGCTGACCCTTGGGCTGCTGGACAGCGCTGTTTGGCCCTGGGCTCTGCTGCTCACGGTGCTGGGGGCGGGCTTGGGAGCGCTGTTCGTGCGGTTGTTGATTCCCTTGGCCCATGGGCTGGCGGTTCGCCTGCGCGCGCAGCGGATCAGGGCCGCTGCGCTTGTGGCGGCACTCCTCACGCTCCTGGCCTGGATCAGCGGTGGCCTGAGCCTCAACGATGGGTCTCTTTCGCTGGCCGCGGCACTCCAGGGTGATGGCGGCGGCTCGCTGGGCACCTTGCTGTGTCGCTTTTTGGCGTCGCTGATCAGCATTGCCGCCGGTGCCCCGGGCGGTCTGATGCACGACACGATGACGCTCGGTGCCCTGCTGGCCAGCCCGCTCACCGGACTGCCCGCCGTGGCCCGTGCGCAGCTGGCAGCCATCGGTGCCGCCGCCTTGTTCGCCGCCGCCAACCGCACGCCCCTGTTCTGCGCCCTGTTTGTGTTCACGCTGCAGGGCGATCCACAGCTGCTGGTGCCGTTGTTGCTCGCCAGCGCTGTTAGTGCAGAACTGGCTGAGCCGTGGCGCGGCAGCACCTGGAATGAAGCGCAGCTGGCGGCATCGTCCTGATCCGCCAACACAACCGGATGCTGGTGGCCTGCACTACAGCTGCAAGCGATGGCAGCTCCTACGACGGGGTGATGCTGCAGCCGATGCCATGACCTCCGAACAGGCCGCTCAACTGATCGACGACACCCTGGATCTGGTGCATCAGCGCTTGATCTCGCTGGAGCACGAGCAGCAGATCCAGGCGCATCAGGCCCTCAGCGAGGAGTTCCGCGAATGGCGCCATCCCAGCGGTGGGCATATCGATCTGATGGTCTGCCCGGGATTCCCGCCGAGCTGAGGTTTTTCGCCCCGGGGGACACTGGAGGCATCGCCTGCCTCCCGCTTTGCCGGACGACACCATCGCTGCTGTGGCTACGGCTATTGCCCCCGGTGAGGGCAGTGTGGCCATCGTGCGGGTGTCAGGTCCTGAGGCTGAGACCATTGGCCAACGCCTGTTTGTGGCCCCTGGTCATCAGACCTGGGAGAGCCATCGGGTGCTCTACGGCCATGTATGCGATCCCGCTAGTGGCGAGCGCGTGGATGAGGCGCTGCTGCTGTTGATGCGGGCCCCGCGCAGCTTCACCCGCGAAACGGTGGTGGAGTTCCACTGCCATGGCGGCTTGATCAGCGTGCAGCGGGTGCTCGAGCTGGTGCTGGCCAGCGGTGCCCGCCGTGCCCTGCCCGGTGAGTTCAGCCAGCGGGCGTTTCTCAATGGCCGGCTGGATCTCACCCGCGCCGAGGCGATCAGCGAGCTCGTCACGGCCCGCAGCCGCCGGGCCGCCCAGCTGGCGATGGCGGGCCTCGATGGAGGGTTGCAGGCCCAGATCGCTGGCCTGCGGGAGCGGTTGCTGGATCAGCTTGCGGAGCTAGAAGCGCGGGTGGACTTCGAAGATGATCTGCCGCCCCTGGATAGCGATGCCGTGGCCGCTGAGCTGGGAGCGGTGCAGGCCGAACTGGAGCAGTTGGTGGCTGATGGCGAGCGCGGCCAGCTGCTGCGCGATGGCCTGCGCGTGGCGATCGTGGGACGCCCCAACGTGGGCAAGTCCAGCCTGCTGAACCGGCTGAGCTGCAGTGAGCGGGCCATCGTGACCGACCTGCCCGGCACCACCCGTGATCTGGTGGAGAGTGAGCTGGTGCTCCAAGGCGTGCCTCTCACCCTGCTCGATACGGCAGGCATCCGATCCACAAGCGATCGGGTGGAGCAGATCGGCATTGAGCGCAGTCACTCCGCTCTGCAGGCCGCCGATGCGGTGTTGCTGCTGTTTGATCTCAGCGTTGGTTGGTGCGCCGACGACGCAGCGCTGCGCGATCTGGTGCCGGAGGGGGTGCCCCTCTTGGTGGTAGGCAACAAGGCCGATCAGTTCGCGGCAGGCACCAGCCCCCCGTCAACAGAGGCGGACGTCTGTATCAGCGCCCTCACGGGTGCGGGCGAGAGTGATCTGGTGGCGCAGCTGCTGGCCCGCTGCGGCCACAGCGACCCCCAGGGCGTGCAGTTGGCCCTGAACCGCAGGCAGCAGGATCTGGCCGCGGCTGCGGCGGCCAGTCTTGGCGCCAGCTTGGAGGCGGCCCGGCAGCAGCTGCCTTGGGATTTCTGGACCATTGATCTGCGCGCCGCCGTTCGCGCCCTCGGCGAGATCACGGGGGAGGAGGTGAGTGAAGCCGTGCTCGATCGGGTGTTCTCCCGCTTCTGCATTGGCAAATGAAGCCGTAGGCCCTGCCGTCAGACAATGAGACCACGACACGGGGGCTTCCATGGCTGATCCACTGGCTGGGCGCAGTCCCATGCAGCAGGCGCCAAGGCGGTTGCTCTGATGGGTGTGTCTCTTGATCTCACACCTCAGCTCCGCGCCCAGCTTCAGGGCTGGCTCGCGGAGGATCTGGGCCGCGGCGATCTCAGTGCACCAGCCCTGCAGGGTTGTGCGGGCCGCGCGCACTGGATCGCCAAGGCCGAGGGGCGCTTCTGCGGGGGTGTGCTGCTTGAACCGTTGTTGCATCAGCTCGATCCCAGGGCCCAGGTGCGGTTGCTGGTGGCCGAAGGAGCGCCGGTGATGCCGGGGCAGCGCTTGCTGGAGCTGGAGGGTTCAGCCGCGGCGTTGGTGGCGGTGGAGCGCACGGCTCTCAACCTGGCCATGCGGCTCTCGGGGATTGCAACCGCAACGGCTGTGCTCGTGGCTGAGCTCGCTGGCACGGGGGTGCAGTTGGCCGACACCCGTAAGACCACGCCAGGCCTGCGGGTGTTGGAGAAATATGCGGTGCGCTGCGGTGGTGGGGTGAACCACCGCATGGGCCTCGACGATGCCGCCATGCTCAAGGAAAACCATCTGGCCTGGGCTGGTGGGGTGCGTGCGGCGGTGGCTGCGGTGCAGGCTTCAGCCCCCTGGCCGGCTCGGGTGATCGTGGAAGCGGAAACCGAGCAGCAGGCGTGTGAGGCCGTGGATGCCGGTGCCGATGGTGTGCTGTTGGATGAGTTCAGCCCTGAAGCGTTGCTGGCGTTGGTGCCGCAGCTGCGCCAGCGCGCCGCCTCCCGCGTGGGCGCCGCGCCGGTTGTGCTGGAGGCATCCGGGGTGCAACCGGAACCGGAGCAGCTGGCGGCCTATGCCGCCACTGGGATCGATCTGATCTCGACCAGTGCGCCGGTGACCCGTAGCCGCTGGCTGGATCTGAGCATGCGCTTCGCTGGTTAATTGGATTGCACGTGTGTGCAGTCGCATCCAGATCTGTTGCTTTCGCACCATGCCCTTTACCTTGAGGGGGCGAACTCTGACTGCGACATGAAGTTCCCGGTGCTCAAGGGCTGGATGGTGGGCTCAGGGCAGCGGCCGCTTCGCAAACAGCTCGCGATCACGCTGTCTGCCATTTTTGCGCTCTCGATTCTGGTGGCGGTGCTGCTGCTTAATCAGTTGTTTGGCCTTCAGGCGCGCAACCTGATTGATCAGCGCTCCAGTTTCTTCATGGATGCCATGTTGGCTGTGCGCGAATACACCAGTAAAGATGTCAACCCCATCGTTGCTCCCCTGAATGAGGGGCCAGGTGGCTTCCGGCCCGAATCGGTGCCCAGTTATTCAGCCCAAACGGTGTTTGCCTATCTGAAAGCTAAACCCGATTATCGCGATTATTCCTACCGAGAAGCAGCGCTCAATCCCACCAACCTGCGCGACAAGGCCGACAGCTTTGAAACCGGTGTGATTGAGCGTTTTCGCAGTGACCCCTCTCTCGCCACGTTGGCGGGCGAGAAGAGCACACCACTGGGGTCGATGCATTTCGTGGCCCGGCCGATCAAGATCACCAAAGAGAGCTGCCTGGTTTGCCACTCCACCCCCGATCGGGCCCCGGCCAGTCAGTTGCTCACCTACGGGGACAGCACCGGTTTTGGCTGGAAGCTCAACGAGATCGTGGGTGCTCAGATCGTGACGGTGCCCCAGAAGGCTGTTTTTGAGGCCAAGGACCGTTCGCTGTTCACCACGGCGCTGTTGTTCGTGATCGCCTTTGTGGCGGTTGGTCTGATTACCAACAGTGTGCTGAATTAGTTGATCCTGCGTCCGATGCGGGAGATCAGCCGCAAGGCGGAGGAGGCCAGTGTCACCCCTGCCACTGTGTCCTTCGATGAGCGCAGCCGTAGCGATGAGATCGGCCTGTTGGCGCGCAGCTTTGAACGGATGAAGCAGAGCCTGGCCATCTCCATGCAAATGCTCAAGGACCGGCAAGGGCGTCCATGAGCTCTCCAGGATTGAGTTCACGCCTGCCGCTGGTGGCCATCGCCGGGCTCGCGATGAGCCTGCTGGCCTGTGGACAGCAGCCCACTTCCAAGGTGAGTCTTTGCGGTCCCACGGGTCAGCTGCGTGTTGGTCTCGTCGGTGCGGAGGAAGGGCGCGCATCCGCCGCTCAGGCGGCGTTGAGCGATCAAGACATCAGCCGCGTTCGTGATCTGCTCACCGTTGCGAGCCAATGCGAGGTGATGCTTGAACCGGTGGCCAGTCCGGAGCAGGCCCGCCAACGCCTCGGTTCAGGTGAGTGGGACGTGGGTTTCCTGCCGCCAGGGCTGGCCGCCTTTGCCCTGGAGGGTTCAGCCGACCGCGGCTACAGCCTGCTGCGCCCCCTCGGGCAGCGCAGCCAGTCGCGCTCTCAGTTGCTGGTACGGGCGACTAGCGATCTGCGCACCCTGCAACAACTCAACGGCGCGCGGCTTGGTCTGCTGCCGCGCGGTTCGCTCACCGGGTTCTATCTGCCTCTCTACAACCTGCATGGTTTGAGCTTGCAGTCGGTTCACTATTCCCTGAGCTACAGCGAGCTGCTCGAGCGGCTACGTGGAGGCAAGCTCGATGTGATCGCCTGGGATGCTTCATTGCCCGATCCCGGTGGTGATGTGCGGGTGATCGTGAACGACCCGAACCTGATTCCTGTGGGTGCCCTCGTGCTCAGTCAACCCCTGGTGGCTGCCGACCATCAGTCCTTTCTCAAGGTGCTCGATGAGAGCGCGCCTCAGTTGCCTCCCAGCCTTGGTTATGTGGCTGGTGTGCTGCCGGAAACCCAGGCCTTGCAACGTCTGCGCACGGTGGTCACCAATGTGGAGAGCTGGAATCTGCCGCTGGAGGGACAGCCCTACGCCGTGTATGGCCGCAAGCAGCAGCTCAAAGCTCAGGGGGTGGCTTCATGAGCAGCCGTGAGCGCCAGCTCAAGGCCATCGTGTTCAGCGATGTGGTGGATTCTTCCGTGAAGATCTTCGCGGATGAGTTGATTGCTATTCAGCGCATCAAGGAAGATCTTTCTCTGATTCGCGATGAGCTGCAGCGTTATGGCGGCTCACTGGTGAAATCGCTGGGTGATGGGCTGCTGGCCACCTTCGATGGCCCCACCCAGGCTCTCGAGTTCGTGCAGTCTTGTGTGCAGAAGCTCTCCGCGCGCGGGCGTCAATCGTTGGGCCATCGCTTTGGCTTGCATACCGGCGAGATCTACGCCGATGGCGACGACATCCTGGGGCAAGGTGTGCATCTGGCCTCCCGCCTGCAGACCGTGAGCCCGGCCAATGGTGTGGCCTTTGTGCGCTCCACCTACGACCTGATTGACCCGCGTTTTCGGCGCCTGGCGCAGCCCATGGGTGAGGTGGAATTGAAGGGCCTGCCTGAGCCGATGCAGGCTTTCTGCCTGGGCCCGGACCAGCTGCTCGACTTCGCCCAGAGTCGTGCACAAGAGCCGGTGCAATTGGAGATGTTGCTGGCCGACACCCCATTTGAGCTGGTGCGGCCCATCGGGCGCTCCCCGGCCCAGCAGACCTTGCTGCTTCAGGAGCGTCAGCGGGAACGCCAGGCGGTGATGAAGTTGATCCCTGCCGGGCCTGCTCTGGTGGAAGCGCTGCAGGTGGAGGCAGCGTGTCTGGATCGGCTGCGCCATCCGCGGCTACCGCGGGTTCTCGATGGCTATGCCCGTTCGGGCCTGTTCTGCTTCATTCAGGAATACATTCCTGGCCCGTCCCTGCATGGATCGTTGGATCTGTTGCGGCGCAAGCAGCGGTTGGCTGAGCTGCTGCGGCAGGTGCTCCAGGTGCTGGAGCAGGTCCATGCCGCTGGACTCGTGCATGGCGATCTACACCCCGCCAATCTGATCCCGGCCCAGGAAGCGGGGCCGCTGTTTCTGGTGGATTTCTCGTTGTTGAAGGCACGCCTGGAGGCGAGTTCTGGGCAGCATTCAGCTCCCTTCAGCGGTGTGTCTGAGGCTGGGCGTCCGTTTTTCTCAGCGCCTGAGCGGGCGCGCTTCGGGCGGCTGACACCAGCATCCGATCTGTACGCCCTGGGAGTGTCTGCCCTGACCCTGTACACCGGGCAGGATCCCGCCAGCCTCTACGACGAGGCCCAGGGCTGTTGGGTATTGCAGGGGTTGGAGCCGGAGGTGGCTGGCTGGCTTGCCCCTCTGCTGGAGGACCTTCCGGCCCGGCGCGTGCAGCAGGCGGCCGATGCCCTGCGGCTGCTCGATCAGTCGCCGATGTCTCCCTCAAGCAGTCCGGTGCCTTTGGCTGCAGGTCAGGCGTCCGTTGCCGGGGCAGTGAGCAAGCAGGTGCTGCATCAACAGTTGGTCAGCACCTATGGCCCGATGGTGGAACTGCTGCTCGATAGTCAGCCCAGCCTGATACCTGCTCTGCAGTTGCCGGGTCTGCAGGAGCGTCTGGTGTCCGCGGGTTTGGCGCGCAATGACGTGGAGGAGGCCTGCCGGGCGGCTCAGCTGCAGCCTGAAAGGGCTGCGGTGGTGGCTGAACCGCCAGCGCCGATTCAGCCTGCGGTGGCCGGATCAGCCGGGCAGGGGGACTATCTGCCGGTCTTGCGCCTTGCCATCGGCCCGATTGCCGATCTGATCTGGACCGCGGAGATGGAGCAGGCTGCGCCCACTCAGCCCCAGCGGCTGAGCGAGCTGTTGCGCCAGGCCGCTGTGCCGGAGTCTGCCGTGCAGTCGCTTCTCGAGCAGGTGGCCCAGGTAGAGGGTGGACCTGGTGTTCCGATGGAGCCAGTTGCTGCCCCAGAAACTTCAACCGAACCCGAGCCGGATGGTGTGGATGGCGAACAGTTGCTGCTGCGGCTGATCGGTCCGATCGGCAGCACGGTGTGGCAGGAGGTGGCCCATCTGCCAAGGGCGCAGCGCCTGTCAGCTCTGGAAACCACCCTGCGTGGCTATGGCCTGGATGCGCTCACCCTGGCCGACCTGCGCCGGCAGCTTCAAGGGGGATGATCACATCACCTTGAGGACCGCCCCTGGGGGTGGTGGGTGATCCCATGCTGCGCATCGCTGAAACCCTGGAAAGCCAGCTGCGCGCCGCGATGGAGCGGGCTTTCCCCGATGCCGCCGCCGCGGCTCGACAGGCCGGCCCCGGCCTCGATCCCCAGCTGGCCCCGGCCAGCAAACCGGAATTCGGCGATTTTCAGGCCAATGGGGCCTTGCCGCTCGCTAAACCGCTGGGGCAGCCGCCGCGCAAGATCGCCGAGGCGGTGGTGGAGCAGCTGAAAGCTGATCCAGCCTTTAACGCGCTCTGCCAAGACCCCCAGATCGCCGGCCCGGGGTTCATCAATCTCACGTTGAAGCCTGAGCGGCTGGCGGCCGAGGTGCAGGTGCGGCTGGGTGATCAGCGCCTGGGGGTGCCGGCTGTGGAGCAGGGAGCCCCGGTGGTGGTGGATTTCTCAAGCCCCAACATCGCGAAGGAGATGCACGTGGGGCACCTGCGCTCCACGATCATTGGCGACTCCCTGGCGCGGGTGCTGGAGTTCCGCGGCCATCCGGTGCTCCGGCTCAACCACGTGGGCGATTGGGGTACCCAGTTCGGGATGCTGATCACCCACCTCAAGCAGGTAGCCCCCGAGGCGCTCAACACCGCTGATGCGGTGGATCTCGGCGATCTGGTGGCCTTCTATCGCCAGGCCAAACAGCGCTTCGACGAGGACGAAACCTTTCAGACCACCTCCCGTGAGGAGGTGGTGAAGCTGCAGGGGGGCGATCCGGTGTCGCTCAAGGCCTGGGGACTGCTCTGCGATCAGAGCCGGCGTGAGTTCCAGAAGATCTACGACCGGCTCGACATTCGCCTCAGCGAGCGCGGCGAATCTTTCTACAACCCCTACCTGGAGCGCGTCGTTGCCGACCTCGACGCCGCTGGTCTGCTGGTGGTGGACGACGGCGCCCGTTGCGTCTTTCTCGAAGGTGTGAGTGGTAAGGACGGCAAGCCCTTGCCCGTGATCGTGCAGAAGAGCGATGGGGGGTTTAACTACGCCACCACCGACCTCGCGGCGATCCGCTACCGCTTCGGCGCTGACCCTGAGGGTGATGCCGCCCGCCGCGTGATCTACGTGACCGATGCCGGCCAGGCCAACCACTTTGCCGGTGTGTTCCAGGTGGCGCGCCGCGCCGGCTGGGTGCCGGAGGACGGCCGGCTGGAGCATGTGCCCTTCGGTCTGGTGCAGGGCGAAGACGGCAAGAAGCTCAAGACCCGCGCTGGCGACACTGTGCGCCTGCGCGATCTGCTCGATGAAGCGGTGGAGCGCGCCGAAGCCGATCTGCGCCGCCGCCTGGAGGAGGAGGGCCGCAGCGAAGACGAAGCCTTCATCCAGCAGGTGGCCACCACCGTGGGCCTGGCGGCGGTGAAGTACGCCGACCTCAGCCAGAACCGGATTACCAACTACCAGTTCAGCTTTGATCGGATGCTGGCCCTGCAGGGCAACACCGCGCCCTACCTCCTCTACGCGGTGGTGCGCATCGCCGGCATCGCCCGCAAGGGTGGTGATCTGGAGGCCGTTGCCAGCGCCGGCAGCGAGCCGCTGCGCTTCGCTGAGCCTCAGGAGTGGGCTTTGGTGCGGGAGCTGCTCAAGTTCGACGCCGTGATCGCTGAGGTGGAGGAGGAGCTCCTGCCCAACCGTTTGTGCACCTACCTGTTCGAGCTCAGCCAGGTGTTCAACCGCTTCTACGACCAGGTGTCTGTTCTCAAAGCTGAGGAACCTGCCCGCTCCTCGCGCCTGGCCCTCTGCCGCCTCACGGCCGACACGCTCAAACTGGGGCTGGGCCTGCTGGGCATCCCCACCCTGGAGCGCATGTGATCCGATGACGGCAGACCGCAACGCCCACGACCGGCTGTCTCCGGAACTCCTGTTCCCCAGCCCCCGACCTGAGGTGGAGAGCCTCCATGCCTACAGCGCGCCGCTGGAGGGCCGGCGCCAGATGCTGCGGCTCGACTTCAACGAGAACACCATCGGTCCGAGCCCGAAGGTGGTGGAGGCGTTGCGGGCGATTCCCGCGGATCACATCGCCATCTATCCCGAATACGACGGTTTAAAGGAGGCGGTTGTCGCCAATCTCGGCCTGCCGCTGCAGCCCGATCAGGTGGGGTTGTTCAACGGCGTGGATGCGGCCATCCACGCCATCTTTCATGCCTATGGCGACCGGGGTGAGACGTTGCTCACCACCACTCCGACCTTCGGCTACTACACCCCCTGTGCCCAGATGCAGGGCATGGCGATCGAAGCCATTCCCTACGAGGGCGAGGGGTTCGCGTTCCCGCTGGAGCGGATCCGCAACGCCCTGCAGGGTGCCCCCAGGCTGCTGTTGATCTGCAATCCCAACAACCCCACCGGCACCCGCCTGGCGCCAGAGCGGATCCTGGAGTTGGCGGCTGCCGCACCTCAGACCCTGGTGGTGGTGGATGAGCTCTATGAGGCCTTCACCGGCGACAGCCTGCTTCCCTTGGCGGATTTCAGCGCTTTACCCAACCTGCTGGTGCTGCGCTCCCTGGCCAAAACAGCTGGCCTGGCGGGCCTGCGTATCGGCTTCACCATCGGTCACGCCGCAGTGGTGGATCGCATCAGCCGTGTCACCGGCCCTTACGACATCAACAGCTTCGCGGTGACCGCAGCCTTCGCGGCCCTCAACGATCAGGCCTACGTGGACGACTACGTGGCTGAGGTGATCCAAGCCCGGGCCTGGATGGCTGAGCAGCTGCGTGCCGCCGGGGTGCGGCACCACTTGGAGGGGGGTAACTACCTGCTGATCTGGCCCCAGGGCGATCCGGCCGCGGTGGATCAGGCGCTGCGTGAGGCCGGCATTTTGGTGCGGGCCATGACCGGTAAACCCCTCATCGATGGCTCTCTGCGGGTGAGCATCGGCACGCTGGAGCAGATGCAGCGCTTCTGGGCTGCTTACCGGCGCATTGAGGCGATTCCGGCCTGAAGCTCAGCGCATCACCTCGATCTGGGTGCCCTCGCTGAGCTTGGCGGGCAAGCTCAGCACGCGGCCCACGCGCTTCACCGGTGTGCCACTCATGGCCTGGAGGAAGGGATCCACGCTGCCTTGATCGCAGTCTTTCGGGGCGGTGCCGCTCACGTATTGCACCGGGATCACCCGACGGGGATTGAGCTCCCGCACCACAGCTGCGGCTTCAGGGCCGGTGTACACCTTGGCGCCGCCGCCCACGCCGATGATCAACACATCGGGTTTGCCCAGTAGCACGCGATCTTCAGGGCTGAGTGCAGCGGCGGTGCCCCCCAGATGGGCAAACTCCAGCCCACCCTGCTTCCAGCGCCACAGGGTGGATTGGCCAAAGCGGCGACCGCCAAAGCGATCGTGGGGAGCGGAGATGCCCTCGATCTTCAGGCCCGCGACGCGGTAGGAGCCAGGGCTGCTGAGAAGGCGGCCGCCGGCCACGGGCGCTCCCTCATCCAGCAGGCGGCTGCTGGCCAGGATCACATTGGCGCTCACCCGTGGCTCCGCCAAGCCGGCGGCGCAGCCCACGGCCTTGAACGGATTGAGCAGCACGGAGGCTCCCCCGCCCTGGATCAACAGGGCACTGTGGCCGTAGCTGGTGATCGTGACGCCGGTGTTGGCGCTGGCGGCGAGCGGCAGAGCTACGGCTGTGGCAGCCAGGATGCGGAGCGGCAGAGCCACGGTGCTGCGCAGGGCCATGGTGAAGCGGGTTGCCCGCAACGGGTGGGCCGAACCCTAGCCCGCTGCTGCCTGGGCGAGGAAATTGCTGAGCAGCTGATGGCCGCTCTGGGTGAGCACGCTTTCGGGATGGAATTGCACTCCCTGCAGGTGCTGATGCTCGCGGTGGCGTAGGCCCATGATCGTGCCGTCTTCGAGCCAGGCGGTGATCTCGAGGCAGTCGGGCAGCGATTCGCGCTCGGCGATCAGGCTGTGATAACGGGTGGCAGTAAGCGGATTGGGTAGCCCGGCGAAGACACCCTGACCCTCATGCAGCACCGGCGAGGTTTTGCCGTGCATCAGTTCCTTGGCGCGCACCACCTTGCCGCCATACACCTGGGCAATCGATTGATGCCCCAGGCACACCCCCAGGGTGGGGATCGTGGGGCTGAGCTCTCGCAGCACCTCCAGGCACACGCCGGATTGATCGGGATCGCCGGGGCCAGGGGAGATCAGGATGGCGTCGGGTGCCAGAGCGCGAATCTGCTCGAGGGTGAGGGCATCGTTGCGCTCCACCCGCAGGTCCTCGGTGATCGGGTGGTCGGCGGCCAGCTCACCCAGATACTGCACCAGGTTGAAGGTGAAGCTGTCGTAATTGTCGAGAACGAGAAGCATCGCCGCGCCTGGCCAGGCCCCATTCAAACGCCCAGGCGCACCAGCAGGGGAGGCAGCAGCAGCAGCACCGCGATCACCAGCGAACTGATGGCCGCCACGAGCACGGCGGCGGCAGCGCAGTCTTTGGCGATGCGGGCCAGGGGGTGAAAGCGGCGGCCGATGGCCAGATCCACCACCGCTTCGGTGGCGGTGTTGATCAGTTCGAGCACCAGCACCGCGGCCACGGTGAGCACCAGCACAGCCAACTGCGCCAGGGGCAGCTGCAGCCAGAGGCTCAGGGCGAACACCACAGCGCCGGTCACCACGTGGATGCGGAAGTTGCGCTGGCTGCGGAAGCTGTAAATCAGCCCCTGGGCGGCGTAGCGAAAGCTGGAGGGCAAATCACCGGCCACGGTCCAGGCGCCGAGGCGACGCACCTTTGCGGGTGTTTCAACGCTGTTGTTCAGATCCAGGTTGGCGCGTGGGCCATCGCGGTTGAGATCGCGGAGCATTGGCCTCGCTTCCCGGCTGGGTTCCTGGGGAACAAGCATGCGCCAAGGCCCCTGCTGGCTGTATCCGGCCGCACCCTACCGCTGGTTGGGGCCGGCGAGAAGCTGTTCCTGCTTGCGCAACATGGCCGCCAGGGTGGCGTCGTCGGGGTGATCCCAACCCAGCAGGTGCAGCAGACCGTGGGTCGCGAGGAATAGCAGTTCTTCGGGCAGAGAGTGGCCGTGATCCGGCGCCTGACGGGCGGCGGTCTCCAGGGAGATCACGATGTCGCCGAGCTCGAGCGCTTCCACCTCCCCGTCGGGCATGGGGATCGGCGGGGCGTCGTCCAGACCGTCGTCCTGGGCTGCAAAAGCCAAGACATCTGTCGGGCCGGCCTTGCCTCGCCAATCGCTGTTCAGTTCAGCGATTTCGGTGTCGCCCACCAGGCTCAGCCCCAGGCTGTAGGCCGATGCCTGCAGCTCCGGCTGCAGTTCCGGCGCCATCGCGCTCAGCCAATCGCTGATGCGTTCGTGCCAGAGCTCGGCCCCGGCGATCGGGTCGGCCAGATCACCTGCGCTGGCCAGCAGCTCGCCTGCCAGGCTGTCATCGGCTTCGAAGGCCAGATCGAGATCGGGCAACGCGTTGCTGGCGGCAGAGGACGGCATCGCTCAGCTGCCGGGGAGCTGCGGACGGCCCAGGTAGGCCACCAACACGATGAAGCCTAGGAAGCCAAGGGCTGTGAGGCCGAAGTGGGTGAGGCTGAGCTTGCCTTTGCGCACCATGTTGCGCATCGCCAGCTTGGTGAAACTGGGGTTTTCGGCGGTGGCACCGGCGGCGGGTTGTGGTGCGGCCGTTTCGTTGGTGGGATCAGTCATCGCTGCCGCCTCCCGCCACTTCAACGCCCGCGTGCAGCAGGCTTTGGATGAAGGGATCGAGGTCGCCGTCCATCACGCCCTGCACGTCGGTGGTTTCGTGCTGGGTGCGCAGGTCTTTCACCATCTGGTACGGGTGGAAGACGTAGTTGCGGATCTGGTTGCCCCAGGCCGCTTCCACGATGTCGCCGCGGATGTCGGCGATTTCGGCGGCCCGCTGTTCCTGGGCGATCACCAGCAGCTTGGCCATCAGCAGGGCCATGGCCTTTTCCTTGTTCTGGAGCTGCGAGCGCTCCTGGGTGCAGCGCACGAACAGGCCGGTGGGGATGTGCAGGATGCGCACGGCCGTTTCCACCTTGTTCACGTTCTGGCCGCCGGCACCGCCGGAGCGTGAGGTGGTGATCTCAAGGTCTTTGTCGGGGATGTCGAGCTTCACCTCCTCCTCGATCTTGGGCATCACCTCCACGCCGGCGAAGCTGGTCTGGCGCTTGTCGTTGGCGTTGAACGGTGAGATGCGCACCAGGCGGTGGGTGCCCTTCTCGTTGCGCAGATAGCCGTAGGCGTAGCGGCCTTCGATCTCGATCGTGCAGCTCTTGATGCCCGCTTCTTCCCCTTCGCTGAGTTCGTCCACGGTCACCTTCATGCCGTGGTCTTCGGCCCAGCGCGTGTACATGCGCATCAGCATCAGCGCCCAGTCCTGGGCGTCGGTGCCGCCGGCACCGGCGTTGATGCTGATCACGGCGCCCTCCTTGTCGTAGGGGCCGCTCAGCAGGCGCTCCAGCTCCCAGCGATCCAGATCGGCCCGCAGCTTTTGCAGCGCTTCGTTGGATTCGCTCAGCAGCTCCTCATCGGGTTCGAGGCCGTAGATCTCCACGGTGGCTTCGGCATCGGCCACGGCCGCTTGCCACTGGCTGAGTTGCTCGAGCTGGGCTTTGACCTCATCGAGCTGGCGCATCTTGGCCTGGGCCTGCTTCTGGTCATCCCAGAAATCGGGCTGGGAGGCCAGTTGTTCGAGGTCTTGCTGGCGTGCTTTCAGTGCAGGAACGTCAAAGACAGTCCTGGGCATTGCCCAGGCGGTCAGTGAGCTCGGAGAGGTCGCGCTTGAAGTCGGTGAGGTCGAGCACCGGCATGGATTGAACGTTGGGTCGACCGTACTGAATGGCGCGCCTTGCAGCGTCAGGCCGCTTCTAGGATCCGGCCCACCGGTGCGCGTCCCGATGGCGAACGTTGAGATCTACACCTGGCGGGCCTGTCCGTTTTGCATTCGGGCCAAGGCGCTGCTCGACCGCAAGGGAGTGGCGTACACCGAGTTCGCCATTGATGGCGATGAGGCGGCCCGGACCGCCATGGCCGCCAAGAGTGGCGGCCGGCGCAGCGTGCCGCAGACCTTTATCAACGGGCAGCACGTGGGTGGCTGCGACGACTTGCATGCCCTCGAGCGCAGCGGTCAGCTGGATGCGCTGCTCGGAGCCAACGCTTGAGCCGCATTGATCAGAGGCGTGAAGCCCAGCTGTTCGTGATCGATCCGATCGCGCAGCTACGGCCCACCAAAGACTCCAGCGTTGCCCTGATGCAGGCGGCCCAGCGGGCTGGACAGCAGGTGTGGGTGTGCACGCCCGCCCAGCTGGCGGTACGCAGCAGCGATCCCGCCCATGAGCCGATGGTGCTGGCCCAGCCGATCTGGCTCAGCGAGATTCGCCCAACAGCCACCGGCTGGGATCTGCCAGACCCCTGGTTTGAGGCTGAAGAAGCCCGTTGGCTGCCGCTCAGCGCATTCCCGCGCGTGTGGATGCGCAAAGACCCGCCGGTGGATGAGGCCTACCTCTATGCCACTCACTTGTTGGAGCTGGCGGAGCGCCAGGGGGTGCGGGTTCTGAATCGCCCTGCTTCGCTGCGGGCCTGGAACGAAAAACTCGGCTCCCTGCGCTGGAGCCATCTGATGGCCCCCAGCCTGGTGAGCAGCAATGCCGAGCAGTTGGCGTCCTTTGCCGCTCAACATGGCGATGTGGTGCTGAAGCCGTTAGGCGGGCGCGCTGGTCAGGGGGTGGTGCGCAGCCATGCCGATGCGCCCGGTCTCAAGGCGTTGCTGGAGCTGGTGACCAATCAGCAGTCCATGCCGGTGATGGTTCAGGCCTTTCTTCCGGCCGTGACGGCTGGCGATAAACGGATCCTCCTGGTGGATGGGGAGCCGCTGGGTGCCGTGAATCGCAAGCCCGCCCCGGGGGAATTCCGCAGCAATCTGGCGGTGGGTGGGGCTCCAGAAGCCACTGAACTCACCGATCAGGAGCGGCGGATTTGCGCCGAGCTGGCGCCGGCGCTGCAGGCGGAAGGTTTGTTCTTCGTCGGCATCGATGTGATCGATGGCCGCCTCAGCGAGATCAATGTGACGAGCCCCACGGGGGTGCGCGAGGTGGAGCGTCTCGGCGGGATCGCCCTGGCGGATCAGACGATCGAACGGCTGCTGAGCCGCTGATCGCGCTTAGCCGTGAGGCAAAGGCCTGCCGCAGTGGGGGCAGGGCTCTGCCTGATGCCGCGTTTCAGGTGCCCGCCGCTGCTCACGCTGCGCCTCGTTGATGCTGGCGGTAACGATCCCGGTAGGCACCGCGATGATGCTGTAACCCAGCAGCATCACCAGTGAGGCCACAAACCGGCCCAGGGTGGTGACGGGGGCCACATCGCCGTAGCCCACCGTGGTGATGGTGACCACAGCCCAGTAGATGCCCACCGGGATGCTGGTGAAGCCGCTGCGTTCGCCTTCGATCACGTACATCAAGGTGCCGATCAGCACCACCAAGGCCACGATCGTGAGCAGGAACACGCTGATCTTGCGGCGACTGGCCACCAGGGCCTGGCGCAGCAGCTGCGCTTCATCGAGATAAGAGCCCAGTTTGAGGATCCGGAACACCCGCAGGAGCCGCAGCACCCGCGCGACCAGCAGCGATTGCCCAGCTGGGATGCCCAGGGTGAGCAGGGGCGGCAGGCTCGACACCAGATCCACCAGGCCGAAGAAGCTACGGGCATAGGGCCAGGGCTGCCGGCTGCAGAGCAGCCGCAGCAGGTATTCCAGGCTGAACAGGCTGGAAAACAACACTTCCAGCGGCTGGAACACAGCTTTGTATTGGCCCCGCAGCTGTGGATCGCTCTCCAACGCCACCAGCAACACGCTGAGCACGATGCTGATCAGCAGCGCCAGATCAAAGCGCTTCCCTGCCAGCGTGTCGGCTTCAAAAATGATGCGCTCGAGCTTGTGGCGGCCCACCCCGCGGCGGATGGCGAGGGCCAGCAGCAGGAGCGCGCCCAGGAGCCCAACACCGGAGCTGAACGAGCTCACAAGTGCGTGGTGCGGGAGTTGAGATGGGGCAGATCGAGCTGCTGCTGCAGCACCCCCAGCTTCAGGGCGACTTCCGCCAACTCGCGCTCCACCGCGGAGCCGCTGACCAGGCCTGCGCCGGCGGTGAGCTCCAGCCGCTGGCCCTGCAGGGTGCCGCTGCGGATGGCAACCCGCAGTTCCGTATCGCCTTCGCTGTCGATCCAACCGATGGGAGCGGCGTAGTAGCCCCGTTCAAATGGCTCCAGGCTGCGCAAGGCCGTCATCGCTGCGCGCCGCGGCAGGCCGGCCACAGCTGGGGTGGGATGCAGCGCTGCGGCCAGGGCCAGCGGCTGTTGATCACCCAAGGCTGCTGTGATCGGCGTGTGCAGGTGCACCAGTTGCCCGTGGCGGGCGAGGCGCGGATGGCGGGGGCAATGGGGGGTGAGTTCGCTCTGCTGGAGCACTTCGGTGATCGCCTCCACCACCAGCGCGTGTTCGCGGCGGTCTTTGTCGGACTGCAGCAACTGCTCGGCGTTGGGCCCCACCGGTGCCGTGCCGGCTAGGGCATCGCTGCGCAGCTGGCCCTGCCGCACGGTGAGCAGTCGCTCGGGAGAGGCGCCCAGCAGGGCAGGGCCATCAGCCTGCTGCCAGAGGAAGCGGCAGCTGCCGGGCTGGCGTTGACGCAGCTGGGCCAGCAGCTGCAGCGGGTCTAGTGGTTGAGCCAGATGGAGCTGTTGGCGCACCGCCAGCACCAGCTTGCGCAGATCGCCAGCTTCCACCAGCTCAAGGCCACGCTCCACCACCGAGCGGTAGCCCTCCTGCCAGGCGGAGCTGCTCACAATGGCTGGCCCCGGCTTGTCGCCTGCATTGGCGCAGGGGTCGGCGGGAAGTTGCGCCAGTCGCTCGGCCTGCTCCCACAGCTCCTCGGCCAGGGAGCGGGCGCTCACCTCGCCCCCCAGGGTGCGCTGCAGGCGCAGCCAGCAATGGCGGCCCTGGCGGCTCAGTTGCCAGCGGGGCAGCACCGCCTGCACTCCGGGAACGCCATCCCCCTCCTGCAGGGGGCTATCGAAGAAGGAGAAGGCCAGCAGCACCCGTGGCCGCGCCAGCGGCGGGCAGGCTTGCGGTGCCGCCAGGCGCCCCAGGCTCACGGCGCTGAAGCGCTGGGCAAGCTCAAAACGGCGCGGGCCGCTCAGCTCCAGGCTGTTGCAGCGGCCGCTGGCGGCCAGGCACAGCCCCGGGGCGCTGTCCCAGAGGAAGCGAAAGCGCTCGCCTTGATCGAGCTGGCTCAGCAGCGCCATCGGGTCGCGGCCCGTGAGGGGCAGCGCCAGGCTGAGCACGCCCTCTCCCTCAAGCAGGCGGGCGCCTTCGGCGGCTGCCGCCAGCAGATCGCTGAAGCTGGTTGTGACGCTGGATGGAGCCTGCACCCGTAGCGGGCAGAAGCGGCTGCTCAAATGTATGGGCCTTCCTGCGTCGTCAGTTGCCCCTGCCCGCGTCCGAGCCTCAGGTCGTCGCAAGCCTTCACGCCGATCCGGCCCAGAGGCGGCGTCTGTGGAAAGCGGCGATCAAGTGGCCGATGTATTCGGTGGCGGTGATGCCGGTGCTGTTGGCTGCTGGTTGGCGGGTCGGGCAGGGGCTGGTGGTGCGCCTCGATCAGCTGCTGCTGTTTCTGCTGGCAGCGGTGCTGCTTCTGGCCTGGGAAAACCTCGCCAATGATGTTTTTGACGCTGACACCGGCGTTGATACCCACGGCAAGCCCCATTCGGTGGTGAACCTCACCGGCCGGCGCGATCGGGTGTCGCTGCTGGCTAACGGTGCGCTGCTGTTGGGGCTGCTGCTCATGGCCGTGGTGGCCTTGCGCAGCAGCTCCGCTGTTCTGGCTTTGGTGTTGGCCTGCTGCGGCATTGGCTATGCCTATCAAGGTCCTCCTTTGCGCCTCGGTTATCGCGGTCTGGGGGAACCCCTCTGTTGGATCGCCTTCGGTCCCCTGGCTACCGCGGCTGCCCTGCTGGCTCTGGCGCCCTCCGCTGCGATGGCGGTGCCCTGGCGAACGGCCTTGGAGCTGGGCAGTGGTCCGGCCCTGGCGACCACGTTGGTGCTGTTCTGCTCGCACTTCCACCAGGTTGAGGAAGACGCCGCCCACGGCAAGCGCTCGCCGGTGGTGCGGCTGGGTACCGGGGCAGCAGCGGGGTTGATTCCCTGGTTTGTGGCGGCTGCGCTGGCCCTGGAGTGGGCGCCGGTGCTGGTGCGCCAGTGGCCGCTCACCGCCCTGCTGGGCGCGATTGGCTTGCCGCCAGCCCAGGCCTTGATCCGGCTGCTGCGCCAGCATCACCGCGAGCCGGGGCGGATCATCGGCAGCAAGTTTCTGGCCCTGCGCTTTCAGGCCTTCAACGGCCTTGGGTTGGCTGTGGGCCTCGCTCTGGGGCGCTGGTTGGGATGAGCGCTGAGGGCCTGCTGCAGCTGCGCTGGCGGCCCTATCGCTTTGTGTTGCCGCGCAGCTTGATCACCAGTCGGGGTGCGCTGGTGGCCCGCGCCGGTTGGCTGCTGCGTGTGGAAGCCTCCGGTGGTGCCCTGGGCTGGGGTGAGGCGGCGGCGCCGTTGTTGGCGCAGGCTGATCCTGCGTTGGCCGCGGCGTTAGGCACTCTGCCGCCAGCGCTGCCGCGGGATGCGTTGGAGCAACGGATCCCCCAGCTCCCGGCTGGCTTGGCTTGTGCACTGGGGATGGCTCTGGCTGAGCTGGATGGTTGTGGAGCCGGGGGTTGGTACCCAGCTCCGGCTTCGGCCTGGCTGCTGCCGGCGGGAGAACGCGCCCTCGATGCGCTCGATCGGGTGCTGGATGCGTCCAGGTTGCGCTCGTCCGAGCCCCTCACGCTGAAGTGGAAGGTGGCGGCGGCCGCAGATTCCTTGGAGCTGGGTGTGCTCGAGCAGTTGTTGCAGCGCCTGCCTGGATCAGCCCGGTTGCGCCTCGATGCCAATGGCGGCTGGGATGTGGCGACGGCCCACCGCTGGGCTGATCGCTTCATGGGTGAACCGCGGCTGGAGTGGTTGGAGCAACCGCTGCCGCCCGCGGCCTGGCCGGAGTTGCAAGCGTTGGGGGCCCGTGTCCCCGTGGCGCTGGATGAATCCCTCCCCTCTCTGGATCCCCAGCAGCAGGCCACGTGGCCGGGTTGGCTGGTGCGCCGGCCGCTGCAGGAAGGAGATCCCCGGCCGCTGCAGCAGCAGTTGCATAGCGGTTTGCCGCGCCAGATGATCAGCACCGCCTTCGAAACCGGCATTGGTCGGCGCTTCGTGGAGCATCTGGCGGCCCTGCAGGCCCAAGGTCCGACGCCTGCGGCTCCAGGCTTGGCACCGGGGTGGCGGCCTGAAGGGGAGTTGTTCGCGGCTGATCCTGAGCTGGTCTGGGAGGCCGCAGCATGAGCGCGCCCTTGCTGCTCCAGGCCAGTGGCGATCGAGCGGGCTTGGCCGCAACGCTGCAGCAGGCCTGGCAGCGGGGGCGCACGGTGGCGATCGCGGCCCCCGAAGAAGCGGCGCTGCTGCAAGGCGCGTTGCCTGAACGCAGCGACCCCAACTGGGGGCCGGCGGTGGTGCTGGGTACGGGGGGGAGTAGCGGCGGCCGGCGCTGGTGCCTGCAGCCACTCGCCCACCTGCAGGTGGCGGTGGCTGGCACAGCCCAGTGGCTGGAGGGTTTGGGAATGGCGCCAGGTCAGCTGGAGCTGTTCAACCCCCTGCCGCTGCAGCATGTGAGCGGCCTGATGCCGCTGCTGCGGGCCAGCGCTTGGGGGGCTGAGTTGCGCTGGCTCGCCCCTGAGCACATGCGTGAGCCTGAGCAGCTGCTGGCGAGTGCTCGTCCGATCGCTCCGGATCGTGCGGTGCTCTCGCTGGTGCCCACCCAGCTGCAGCGCCTGCTGGAGGTTCCGGCCGGGATGCGTTGGCTCGAGCAGTTTGCGCTGATCTGGGTGGGTGGTGCTGCCTTGCCCCCAGCCATGGCCCAGCGCTGCCGAGATCTAGGGATTCGTCTGGCGCCCTGCTATGGCACCACCGAAACCGGCGCGATGGTGATGGCTCTTTCGCCCCAGCGCTTTCTGGCGGGTGTGGAGGGATGCGGCATTGCCTTGCCCCACGTGCGGCTGCGCGTTGATCCCGGCCATGGTGCGCTTCAGGTTCAGGCCGCCAGCCTGGCTTTGGGGTTGTTCCAGCAGGGTGTGCTGGATCCCCTCCCCCTTGATGGCGGCTGGTGGAGCAGCGGGGATCGGGCCGAGCAGGGGGAGGAGAGTTGGCAGCTCCTGGGCCGCCTGGATGGGGCCATCCACAGTGGCGGTGAAACGGTCTTCCCAGAGCAGCTGGAACAGCGCTTGCTCGATCTGGCTAAGTCCCAGGAGCTACCGGTGCTGGAGCTGCTCGTGTTGCCGGAGGCGGATGCGCTTTGGGGTGCACGGCTTGTGGCGTTGGTGAAACCAAGCTCTGGCAGTGGTTTGGCCGAAAGCTTGCTGCTGGAACGCCTGCAGGCTTTGTCGCTCAGCCTGCCTCCGTGTCAGCGCCCACGGCGTTGGCAGCCTTGCCCTGAGCTGGAGCGCAGTGCGCTCGGCAAATGGGAGCGTCAGCGCTGGGGGCGATGGCTGGAATCACAGCCTGCACATGATTCCTGACAACCCCTGCACCAATGGCTACAAGCGGGTGGTAGCGCTCTGTTGAGCCATGAGCAACAGCGACTGGGGTGCCTTGGATCTCACCGAGGTGAGCAACAAAAAGCTGGCGGCTGGCCTGCTGGGGATCTTTCTTGGATCTTTCGGCATTCACAAATTCGTGTTGGGCTACACGAAAGCCGGCCTGATCATGCTGTTGGTCACCGTGCTCACCTGTGGAGTGGCGGGCTTTGTGATGGGGCTCATCGGAGTGATTGAGGGGATCATCTACCTCACCCAAACGCCCCAGGAGTTCAAGGCCACCTATCTCGAAGGTCGCAAGGAATGGTTTTAAGCCGATGCTTCTAAGCCGCTCCTCGAATGCATTCACGACTGGCCTACTGGTTGTTGCAGGAGCTGTGAGTGTGGGGGTCTGGGGTGCGGCGCCGCACGATGGGCTGCATCCCTTCGCCCTACTGGCTGCACTGTTACCCGTGCAGTTGGCGGCGCTGTTGTGGTGTGTGCAGGCATCGTCTACAGCGGTTGCACGCCCCCCTTCAGGGCTGAAGCCTCCAGCCAACGGTTGATCGCGCCTGGTAGCTCCCGCCGCTCCCTCTCCCCCGTGCTGATGGCCAGGTGGCGGGTGAACCCCTGGGCCACGGCCGTGCCATCGCTGCTGAAGCGATAGGTGATCTCGAAGCAGCTCGGATCGAGGCGCCGTGGTTCCAGCGCGATGGCCAGGGGATCGCCGCACGCCAGCGGTTTGTAGAAATCAGCGCTGCAATGCACGATCGGCAGGGCAATCGCTGGCTTGGAACCCGGGCGGGGGAAGACCTCCGCCGCTGGGATGCCGAAGCGCTCAAGGCTTTCTTCGTAGGCCTCGTGGCACCAGTGCAGCAGCTGCGGGAAGTGCATCACCCCGGCGGCATCGGTATCGCCAAAGCGAACGGTGCGGCAGAGCAGCAGCCAGCTTTCAGGATTCATGAACCAGCCAGGCTGGGGAAGGTTTGCAGGCCAGTGAAGCTGAGGCCGAGGCGCAACGCCCAATAGGTGAGCAAGGCTGCAGCTGTCCAAGCCAGTGATTCCGGCCGCAGGCGGAATGGCAGGAGCTCACGCCGTTGGATGGACAGCAGCGACCAGATCAGCAAGCCCGCAGCCACAGCTGGGCCAAAGGCATGCCAGCGGATTGAATCGCGCAGCTGGCCGGTGAGCGCAGCGCTGGTGGCACGCGTCAGGAAACAGGTGGGACAGGGGATGCCGCTCAGCGCACGCAGCGGGCAGGTCCAACCAGGCAGGCCCGGATGGAGACCTTTGAGCCACAGGTATCCCGTGAAGCTGGCCGGTAACAGCCAGCCCGCGTGTTGGAGACGGCGCAGAAACCGAGGCAGATCAGCGGTCCACCGAGCCCATGATCACGTCGATCGAGCCGAGGATCGCCATGATGTCGGCCACCTTGGCCCCTTTCAGGATGTGGGGCAGGATCTGCAGGTTATTGAAATCGGCGGCGCGGATCTTGAAGCGCCAGGGCGTGACATCGTCATTGCCCTGAATGAACACGCCGATCTCACCCTTGCCCGACTCGAGGCGGGTGTAGAGCTCGCCGCCGGGGATTTTGAAGGTGGGGGCCACTTTCTTGGCCACGATCTGGTAGTCAAAGCCGGCGAATTCGCTGGTCTTGCCCTCAGCCATGCGACGGGCTTCCAACTGTTCGGTGGGGCCGCCCGGGATCATTTGGCAGGCCTGGCGGAGGATCTTCAACGATTCGCGCATCTCCTGAACGCGCACCCGGTAGCGGGCATAGCAATCCCCTTCCTTCTCCCAGGCCACATCCCAGTCGAAGTCGTCGTAGCACTCGTAGTGATCCACCTTGCGCAGATCCCAGGGCACACCTGAGGCGCGCAACATTGGGCCGGAGAGGCTCCAGTTGATCGCCTGCTCACGGGTGATCACGCCAAGCCCTTCGATCCGCTTGCGGAAGATCGGGTTGTTGGTGATCAGCTTTTCGTATTCGTCGATCTTGGGGCCGAACCAGTCGCAGAAGTCGAGGCACTTCTCCAGCCAGCCGTAGGGCAGATCTGCTGCCACGCCGCCGATGCGGAAGTAGTTGTTGTTGATCAGGCGCTGACCGGTGGCTGCCTCCCAGAGGTCGTAGATCATCTCCCGTTCGCGGAAGATGTAGAAGAACGGCGTCTGGGCGCCCACGTCCGCCAGGAAGGGGCCAAGCCAGAGCAGGTGGTTGGCGATGCGGTTGAGCTCCAGCATCAACACGCGGATGTAGCTGGCGCGCTTGGGCACCGGCACATCGGCCAGGCGCTCAGGCGCGTTCACCACGATCGCCTCGTAAAACATGCCGGCCGCATAGTCCATGCGGCTCACGTAGGGCACGAACATCACGTTCGTGCGGTTCTCGGCAATCTTCTCCATGCCGCGGTGGAGGTAGCCGATCACCGGCTCGCAATCCACCACGTCCTCACCGTCGAGGGTCACCACGAGCCGCAGCACCCCGTGCATCGAGGGGTGGTGCGGCCCGAAGTTCACCACCATCGGCTCCGTGCGCGTTTCCAGCTGCGTCATGGGGCCGAGGGGGATGGGCTCGCTGGCGGGATCTTAGGAAGGAAGGGCAGCTCCTTCTGTTGCCGCGCTTGGGCGATCCGCCGGATTCCGCCACGTTTGATCACGTTCCGGTGCTGGCAGGGCCGGTGCTGGCTGGTTTTGCCGAGCTTGAGGGCCTGCTGGATCAATGCGGCGAAGGGGCCCTGATCGACTGCACCCTGGGGGGTGGCGGCCATAGCGCCCTGCTGCTGGAGGCCCATCCCCGCCTGCGGTTGATCGGCTTGGATCAAGACCCCACAGCCCGGGCTGCTGCTGCCCAGCGCCTGGAGCGCTTCGGAGATCGGGTGGAGATCGTGGCCACCAACTTCGCGGCCTACACGCCCGCTAAGCCCGTGTTGGCCGTGTTGGCGGATCTGGGGGTGAGCAGCCCGCAGCTCGATGTGGCGGAGCGGGGCTTCAGCTTCCGCCTCGATGGCCCGCTCGACATGCGGATGAATCCAGCTGCGGGGGAGAGCGTGGCCGAACTGATCGAGCGGCTCGAGGAGGCTGAGCTCGCCGACCTGATCTACGCCTATGGCGAAGAGCGCTTGTCGCGCCGCATCGCCCGCCGCATCAAGCACGACCTGGCGGAGCAGGGCCCCTACAGCGGGACCGCTGCGCTCGCCTATGCGGTGGCTGGTTGCTATCCCCCCAAGGCGCGGCGTGGTCGCATTCACCCCGCCACCCGCACCTTTCAGGCACTGCGGATCGCCGTGAATGATGAACTCGGCGTGCTCGATCGCCTGCTGATCAGCGCTCCCGATTGGTTGGTGTCAGGCGGGCTTTTCGGCGTGATCAGCTTTCACTCCCTGGAAGACCGCCGGGTCAAAACCGCCTTCGTGGGCGATGAGCGGCTGCAGCGGATCACCCGCAAACCGGTAACGGCTGCGGAGGAGGAGCAAAACTCCAACCCCCGCAGCCGTTCGGCGAAGTGGCGGCTCGCACGCCGCCGTTGACAGCAATCAGCTGAGCTGGATCAGCCGTTGCTGAGGATGCCGGTGTGGTCCTGGCTGCCGAACAGCTGGCGATAGGCGGCCGTGCTGATGCAGATCACCACTGGAACGATCACGAAGAGTCCGCCATAGCTGAACAGCGCAGCTACGGCGTGGATCACGCTTTCCACGATGGCCAGCCACAGCACTACCCACCAGCTGGGGTTCACGCCGCTTACGCCGGCTTGCAGTGTTTCCACGGGGCGCTTCACGCCGAACAGCGACAGCTGCAGCAGGAACTTCTGGCTGATCAGGAACCACACATAGAAGATGCCGAACACGATCACCGGAATCACGGTGAGGGCGGCATTGAGTGCATTCAGACCTGTGCCGATCAGTGCGGCGAGCGCGCCGACGACAGCGAGCACAATCCCCAGCAGGATGGCTGAACCGAGCAGGCGGCCACTGGCGGCGCCATCCCAGCGGGTGAAGTTGCGGAACGAGGGGCGCTGACCATCGAGGCTCATCCAGGCGCAGCGGGTGATGCCCACCACACCCCAGAGGCCCACGATCACGTAGCCGATCGCGCCCACCACCACGGCAATGCCAGCGGCCACCGGGTGGAGGAAGGGCAGCTCACCGCTGTTGAGACGCAGAAGACCCCCCAGGAGCAGGGCACCGAAGGGCAGCAGGATCAGGGTGACCAGCACCTGAAACAGCAAAAAAGGCCAGGGGGCACGGCAAAAGGCCTGCCAGCCGTCTTCGACAGCGCGCAGCACCTGCAGCTTGTTGGTGCCGGGGGTCGGCAGGCTCATCAGCACGAGGCAAGTGCCCGGAAGGTAGCGATCGCTGCAGTGCTCGCCCAGTTTTTGTTGCACACCGAGTTAGCGGTGAACCCTCTCGTTAGGCGCGGCGCAGCGCGCTGACAGCCTCCTGCACCCGTTCAGCAGCCCTGTCGATCTCGGCGGCAGTGGTGTGGCGGCCCAGGCCGAAGCGAAGCGCGGCTGAAGCCTGCTGGCGGCTGAGCCCGAGGGCCTGCAGCACGTGGGAGGGTTCGCCCTGACTGCAGGCCGAGCCACTGCTGATTGCCAGATGGGGCCGCAGCTGGCGCTGCAGGGCGCTGCCCTCCACGCCCTCGATCCACACATTCAGGTTGTGGGCGAGTCGCGGGGCGGCTGCGCCATTGCGGTGAACGCCTCCCAGCCCCTCTATCCCGTGCCAGAGCTGTTCACGCAGTGCCTCCAGCCGCTGGGCCCGCGCTGGTTGATCCGCCAGGGCCAGTTCGAGCGCTTTGGCCAGCCCCACGATCAGCGGAACCGGCAAACTGCCAGCCCGCAGCCCCTGCTCCTGGCTGCCGCCATGAAGTTGCGGCGCCAGCGTGACCCCCGGTGCCACCACCAGGACCCCGATGCCTTTCGGGCCATAGAGCTTGTGAGCGCTCAGGCTGAGCAGATCAATCCCGAGCTCCGCGGGCTGCAGCGGGATGTGGCCTACAGCCTGGGCCCCGTCGCAATGGAAGCGGATGCCCCGGGCTCGGCAGAGCTCGGCGATGGCGCCAAGCGGTTGCAGCACGCCGATCTCGTTGTTGGCGGCCATCACGCTCACCAGCAGCGTGCTGGGGCGAAGCTGTTGGCCCAACTGCTCGAGATCCACCAGCCCCGAGGCGGGCACCGCCAGCTCTGTGAGCTCAAAGCCGTGGCGGCTCAGGTAGCGCAGTGGATCGAGCACGGCTCGGTGCTCGGTGCTGAGGCACAGCAGGTGCCGCCTCGACCCCCCGGCTTGCAGCTCAGCTTCTGCCAGCCCCTTCAGGGCAAGGTTGTTCGCCTCGGTGGCACCGCTGGTGAACACCACCGCTGCCGGTTCCACCCCAAGCGCAGTGGCGATTTGTCCGCGGGCCTGCTCCACCGCCGCTGCCGCCAGCAGGCCGGGCCGGTGACTGCGGCTGGCCGGATTGGCGAACTGCTCGCTCCACCACGGCGCCATCGCCTGCACCACCGCCGGCTCACACGGGGTGGTGGCCTGGTGATCCAAGTAGATGACGGGATCGGCCATGGCCCCCCATGCTGGCAAGCAGCGTGCTGTGGTGGCCCTGATGGCTCATGCGTTCCCGCGGATCTGGCACCGCCTTGCTCTGGGCTGGGGGCTGCTGCTCGGTCTTGCCGCCGGCCCTACCGCTGCGCAGACCTCCCTCGGCGCTCCCGACCCCAGCAATCCGCACCGTAGCGCCACGGATCAGCGGCCAGCCGATCTGGTGATGCTCCGGGAGTGGACCACGATGGAAGGTGCCTTCGCCATTGGTGTGCACAACGTCAAGCCCGATCCGCGGGATGCCTCGGCGCGCACGATCGTGGTGTGGGTGGAAGCCCCTGGTGATGTGAAGTTGGCGGTGGATACGTTGCGCTGCAGCCCGGAAGCGCCCATGCGGCTCACCCGTAGGGGCCGTGATCTGTTGATCAAAGAGCTCAATCCCGGCGGCACGATCACCGAGGCCAATCGGCTCGACCACCAGATCTGGTGGGCGGCCTGCTTCCCTGAGCAGGCGGGCAAGGATCCCGTCACCCTCAAGGCCACCGCCCGCCAGCTCGGCTACAGCGGCCTGCTGCGCGAGCAGCAACAGGTGCTCCCTGGCAACCCTCGATAGATTGCGGGGATGAGCCTCGAACCCGAATCCCTGGCCCCCGAGCAGGCCGAAGCCGCCGCCCCCCAGGCCCCGGCACGCCTGCTGCTGGTGGACGATGAACCTGGGCTGCGTACCGCCGTGCAGGCCTATCTGGAGGATGAGGGCTTCCAGGTGACCACCGCCGTGGATGGCGAGGAGGGCTGGGCCAAGGCCCAGGAGCTGCTGCCGGATCTGGTGATCAGCGACGTGATGATGCCCCGCCTCGATGGTTATGGGCTGCTGCGCAAACTGCGCGACGACGAGCGTCTCGGTGGCACACCGGTGATTTTCCTCACCGCCAAGGGCATGACGGCTGATCGCATCGAAGGCTTCCAGGCCGGCTGCGACGACTACATCCCCAAGCCCTTTGATCCCGATGAGCTCGTGGCCCGGGTGCGCAATGTGGTGCGCCGCCAAGAGCGGTTGCTCCAGGAGGCCGCCCGGTTCGCCGATGCCGACATCGGGCAGATGGCCAAGCAGATCACCGAGATCCGCTCCTTGCTGGCCACGGGCAATGGCAAGAAGCAGGGCCCTGCCGTGATGCATGAGTTCACGCCGCGGGAGGCTTCGGTGCTGCAACTGGTGGCTGAAGGGATGATGAACAAGGAGATTGCCCGCCGCCTGGAAACCTCCATCCGCAACGTCGAGAAGTACGTGAGCCGGTTGTTCACCAAAACCGGCACCGCAAGCCGCACGGAGCTGGTGCGCTACGCCCTCGAACACGGCCTGGTTGAGTAACGCCGAGATCCTCAAGGAGGGCTGGCTTCCGGCTTCATGGAACGGCGGTCATGCCTATGCCGATCGCGCCAATGCGGCGGCTCCCAGTGTTGTGGGTTTCTACGCCGAGCGCTACACCCATTCGGATCGGCAGGTGTGGCGGGAGCGGCTGGCCGCCGGTGAGATCTGGCGGAATGGCCAGCAGCTCCTAGCTGATGGACCTCTTTCGGCCGGCGATCGGTTGGTGTGGCATCGGCCTCCCTGGCAGGAGCCTGCTGTTCCGGTGCTCCATGAAGGCTCGATCGTGTTCGACGACGGCGATCTGCTGGTGCTGAACAAGCCCAGTGGGCTGCCGGTGTTGCCCGCCGGGGGCTTCCTCAAACACACCCTGCTCACGCAGCTGGAGGGGTGGGCATCGATGGGGGTGATCAGCTCAGCTGGTGGTCTGCCGCGGCCCGTGCATCGGTTGGGGCGCTTCACGTCTGGGCTGTTGGTGTGTGCGCGTCGTGCCGAGAGTCGTGCCTGGCTCAGCGCCCAGTTGCGGGAGAGCACCAGCGCTGCGGTTGACGTCGTTTCACCACCTCCCTGCCGCAAGCTCTACCGGGCGCTCTGCCAGGAATTGCCACCAGATTGGGCAATAGGGGAGCGGCGGGTGGTCTACGCCGGTATAGGCAAGCGATCTCATCCCCTATTGGGCCTGATTTGGTGTGCTGCTGGGCCAGGTGATCGGTTCGCTTTGCAATCGCGTAGTGAGATCAAACTTCTGGAACGTCGCCAAAAGGCTTGCCTAGTGGATGTTGCTATTGCTACTGGAAGGCCCCATCAGATCAGAATTCATACAGCAATTATTGGGGCACCGCTTGTTGGAGATGCTCTCTATCTTTCAGGGGGTGATCTAGATGTGAACGTCTTGCCCGGTGATGGTGGTTATTGGTTGCATGCTTATCATCTGCATTTTCGGTCTTGCAATGGAGAGCCGATTGATCTAGAAGCATCTCTGCCTTTGGTGCTCAATCTTCAGGGGCAGTAAGTCTTCACCCAGGTGCGAGCCTCGGCTTTGGTCATGCCTTGGTATTCAATTGGGGTCGGGTCGGCTGTGGAGCAAGGTCCGACAACCTCTGCGCCGTCATCCCAATAGGCGCCCAGGTATACTTTATTTCCGTCATAGATGGCTTGGCAGACTTCAACAAGTGCGCCTGATCTGTCGCGGGTTGTGCGGCACTGGTTGTCTTCAAAGTCATCACCGGGTTCCCACGCTTTGGACGCCAGTGGTGACACGACAAGGGTTAGACAGCCGCCAATTGTGAGCAGTTTCCTAAGCATTGGTAATCCTTCGGCAGTTCGATTATCTTCGCTGGCCTCGTCTCATCAGGACATGATTGATACTAAACTCACAATTGTTGCGACGGTCAGCCCCAATGTGCTCGCCATCCAGATCCTTCGCCAACGTCGAATCGAGGCGCTGAATTCGGCTTCGCTGCCACGCTTCACGACAAAAAGTCCGCCGTCCTGCGGGGCTTGTAATTGCAGCTGGCCTGATGTGTCGCTGCATTCGGCCACGACAAACGCCATGCCGCTAGCTCGCAGGATCGCTTCCTCGCGGCGGATGCCCAGCTGGCGTGTGTTGAAGGTGTTCTCCGTGGTGGGTGGGTCCACCTGGTCGAACACGTTCTCCAGCTCCAGCTCCGCTGCTTCGGGCTGGATCGGCAGCTGCTGATTGCCCTGACGGAGGCTGAAGCTGCAGCGGCGTTCCAGGCGGTTGAGGGTCTGATCACGGCGCTGCCAGCGCACCTCGGTGCGTTTGTTGCCGTCGGCGTCGGTGCTGGTGGTTTCTTCGCGCACTTCCAGCATCGCTGTGGTGATGTCTGTGAACGCCACGCAGGGCTCGCCGCTCCAGGGGGCCACGAGCGGTTCTTCGCAGATGATCTCCCCGCTGAGCTTCACGCGTTCCACAAATGAGCCTCCACCCATCTGTTCGGCCACGCTGCGCTGAAGATCCAGCAGTTCAGCCACGCTGCTGCTGCGGGCCTCGAGCAGATGGCTCAGCTTGCGGGCCTGATGGCGTCGGGCCAGTGCGGTGCCGATCGCTCCGCTCCCCAGCAACGCTGGAAGTAGTAGCTGGGTGGGCTCCATCGCTTCAGGCCTTCTCGAAGGCCAGCAGGCGGGAGAAATAGAAGGGGGCCTTGTTGAGGCTCCGGCGCTTCAGCACAAAGCCGGCTTCCTCCGCAGCCTTCACGATGCCGGCTTCCTTCAGGGTGTAGGCACGCGTTGTTTTGCTGGGGCCCGGGAACAGCTGACCGATGCCTTTGAGCAGAGCCAGCAGCGGGGTGTAAGGAGCGAAGCTCACGATCAGGTGTTGTTCCGCCATTGAGGCCAAGTGGCGCACCATCTCCTCAGCGGGTTGCTGGGGATAGTGGATGAACACATCGAGGCACACCACGGTATTGTAGCGTCCGCTCAGGCTCTCGAGATCAGAGGCCAGGAAGCTGATCTGTCCGTGTTGGGCTCCTGCCTCATGGGCCCGCCGCTCGGCTTCCTTCACCATGGCCTCCGACAGATCGGAAGCGGCGATCGACCCTGCCCCCAGCTGCGCGAGCGGCAGGGTGAGGCTGCCGACGCCGCAGCCGGCATCGCAGAAGCTGCGGCTTGTGAGATTGCCTTGCTCTTGCAGCCAGGCCAGCACGTTGTCCACCGTTTTCTGGTGGCCGATGCGGATGTTGCGCTGCACCTTGTTCACGTCATCCGACTCGCTGTAGATGCGATTCCAGCGATCGAAACCCGTGGTTTCGAAATAGCCCTTCACCTCCTGCTTCTCAGCGGCCTTCTGGGCCTCGGTGGAGTTGAGAAGCTGCTCGGTGGGCATCGGAGCGGGCCTGCGGCGAACGAGTAATGGCGCGGATCCTATTCAGGCCGCTTGGCACCAGCGCAGGTTGCTGCCCTCGCCGCTCCAGCGCAGCAGCTCTGCCAGTGGGCGTCCGATCAGCTGCTCGGGCAGTCGCCCCGCGGCGCCAAGCCGCCGCCGCGGCAGCACGGTGGCAGCCGCAATCGCTTGCTCGGTTTCGCCGCTCCAGCTCGCCAGGCGCCGCACCGCCTCCAGCAGCGGCAGGGTCACCCCCGCCAAGGTGCCGTCTTCCAGCCGGCAGCTGCCGTTCTCCACAATCAGGGCCCGTTCATCCCAGCGGTGTAGGCCATCGGCGAGGCCATAGGGGGCCAGGGCATCACTCACCAGCAGCACCTGCTCCGGCAGCAGCCGCTGCAGCAACACCGCCATCGAGGGCGCCACGTGCACCCCATCGGCGATCAGCCCCAGGGCCACATCGCCCCGCAGCGCTGCCGCGGCGATCGGGCCGGGGGCGCGGTGGTGCAGGCCGGGCATGGCGTTGAAGGCGTGGGTGATCATTCCGACCCCCTGGCCGAAGGCTTCGGCAGCTTGGCTTTCACTGGCTTCGCTGTGGCCCAGGCTCACGAGGATGCCCAGCTCCTGCAGGGCCGCGATCACCTCGCTCGCCCCCTCTAGCTCTGGAGCCAGCGTCACCAGGGCGATGTCCTGTTCGTAGCCGGCGATGCGGGCGTTGAGCGCTTCACGGCTCGGTTGGGCCAGGTGTTGGCGGGGGTGGGCGCCTCGCCGCGCTTCGGCGAGGAAGGGGCCCTCGAGATGGGCGCCCAGCAAGCGGCAGCGCCCTGGTTGATGGGCGACTCTGGCGTCCCTCAGCACGGCCAGGGCTTGGCGCAGTTCGGCGATGCCGCAGGTAACCAGCGTGGGCGCAATGGCTTCCACGCCATCCCGCCAGAGCAACTGCAGCAGCTCGATTAACTGCGGTAGATCGGTGGGAGTGAGTTCCGGGAAGGCCAGCCCCAGCCCTCCGTTGATCTGAAGATCGATGCCCATGGGGCTGAGCCAGTCCCCGCCCCAGCTCTCGCCACGGGCGACGCTGCCCGCGGGCATGGGATGCGCCACCTGAATCCGATGGTCTTGATCCACGCCGATCCGCCACTGGCCCGGCTCGTTCGGCAAGCGCACGCAGCTCAGCCAGCGCATCGGGAAGCGGGGCGGGACAATGCCATCCTCGCTGGAGGTCCCCCCAATGCCTGAACAGTCAGCCCCCTTGGTGGCCGTGGTGATGGGCAGCGATTCGGATTTGCCCACCATGCAACCGGCGGTGGCCATGCTCGAGCGCTTCGGGGTGGCAGCCGAAGTGCGGGTGCTGTCGGCCCACAGAACACCTCTTGAGATGGTGGCCTTCGCCCAGCAGGCTGCTGGCCGTGGCTTCAAGGTGATCATTGCTGGTGCCGGCGGCGCCGCCCACTTGCCCGGCATGGTGGCCTCGCTCACCACCCTGCCTGTCATCGGGGTTCCTGTGCAGACGCGCGCGCTCTCCGGTGTGGATTCCCTTCACTCGATCGTGCAGATGCCAGCCGGCATCCCCGTGGCGACCGTGGCCATCGGCAATGGCGCCAATGCCGGCTTGCTGGCCGCTCAGATCTTGGCCACGTCTGATCCCGTTTTGGCGCAGCAGGTGATGGCCTACCGCCAGGAGCTTCACGACCAAGTGGTGGCCAAAGATGCCCGTTTGCTTGAGCTCGGGAGTGCCGCCTATCTCAATCAGATGGCATGACCCTGCTGGGCCAGGCAAGCTGAAGGCCTGAGCTTCCCCCGTCATGCTTGAGCGCCTGGTGCTGCCGCTCTGGCTGCGACTCAGCCTGGCTCTGCCCCTGCTCACCCTGAATCTCTGGGTGTTGCGCCAGTTGTTGTTGCCCTTGGCGCCCTTCCCGGCGCTGTTTGTGGCAGCGGCTCTGATTGCTTTTTTGCTTGATTTGCCCACCCGCTGGCTGGCGGATCGCGGCCTGCCGCGCTGGCTTGCGGTGTTGCTGGTGGTGGGTCTCGGCCTTGGCTTGCTGGTGTTGTCGGCGATTTGGCTGGTGCCCCGCCTGGTTGAGCAGCTCGGTGAGCTGATCAATGCCCTCCCGTCTTGGTTGGCGGAAGGCGAAATCTGGCTTGATCGGTTGGAGCGATGGGCCTCAGAGCGTGGGCTCCCAACCGATTTCACCGACTTGAGCAGCACCCTCTTTGCCCGAGCCAGTCAGTTGGCGAGTCAGCTCAGTCAGCGGGTGCTTGGCATCCTCGGGGCCACGGTGGGCATCACGGTGAACACCGTGATCGTGGTGGTTCTGGCGGTGTTCTTGCTGCTGGGCGGCGAGCGGATCGTGGCCGGCCTGGCCCGCTGGCTACCCGAGAGCGTGCGCGAGTTGGTGACCAGCACCCTCAACCGCACTTTTCGGGGTTATTTCGCTGGCCAGGTGCTGCTGGCGCTGATCCTCAGCGTGCTGCAGATCGTGGTGTTCACGCTGCTCGGGATTCCCTATGGCGTGTTGTTCGCTGTGGCGATTGGCTTCACCACCCTGGTGCCCTACGCCAGCGCCCTCACGATCGTGTTGGTGAGTGTGCTGTTGGCGCTCGACAACCCCCGAACGGGCTTAGAAGTGTTGGCCGCAGCGATCAGCGTGGGCCAGGTGGTGGATCAGGTGATCCAGCCACGCCTGATGGGCAGCATCGTGGGTCTTCAGCCGGCTTGGCTGCTGGTGTCGCTGCCGGTGGGTGCGCGCATCGGCAGCCTGATGGGGTTTGGGGATTTGCTGGGGCTGTTGCTGGCGGTGCCAGTCGCTAGTTGCATCAAAACCTTCTTCGATGCCTGGCGGCCCCAGCCGCCGCAGCCGCTCAACCCTTCTGTGGAATCACGCCCTGAGCACTGAGGTAGGCGAGCACTTGCTCCACGCTCTGCTCAAGGCTCTGGCTGCCGGTGTCCACCTTCAATTCGGGGGCTTCCGGTGCTTCGTAAGGGCTGGAGATCCCGGTGAATTCCTTGATTTCACCAGCGCGGGCCTTGGCGTAGAGGCCTTTGGTGTCGCGCTCTTCGCACACGCTCAGATCTGCGGCGCAGTGGATCTCCACGAAGTCGCCGGCTTCCACGAGGGCGCGGGCACGATCGCGGTCGGCCTTGAAGGGCGACACAAAGGCGGTGAGAACCACCACCCCGGCATCGAGGAAGAGCTTGCTCACCTCACCGATGCGGCGGATGTTTTCTTCGCGGTCCGCGTCGGAGAAGCCCAGGTCTTTGCAGAGGCCATGGCGGATGTTGTCGCCATCCAGCACGTAGCAGGCCAGTCCGCGCTCAAACAGGGCCTGGTTCACGGCGTTGGCCAGGGTGCTTTTGCCGGAACCGCTCAGGCCGGTGAACCAGAGGATGGCGCTGCGGTGGCCCCGTTGTTCCGCCCGTGCCGCGCGATCCACCGAGGCGTGGTGCCAGGCGATGTTGGTGGAAGCCCCTTGGTTGGTGAGCTCGCCGTAGGTGGGGGTTGCGGTCATCGTGCGTCAAGCGTTGGCGCCATTGTCCCTGGCGGCGAGGCGCGGATCGCTGGCGGGGGGGAGCCGCAGGGTGAGCTGCAGTTGCTGGCCGTTCCGTTCAATCGTGAGCACCAGGGGTTCGGCATCGGGATGCAGGCGTACGCCACGGATCACCTCACCAGCCCGCTGCACCGTGCGGCCATTCAGCGCCACGATCCGATCGCCTGGCCGTAGGCCCGCGGCGGCGGCCGCTGAGCCCGGTTCCACCTGTCGCACCCAAACGCCGCTGCTGTCGCTCTCGAGATAGGCACCCAGTCGCGCCCCTGTGGGCGCGGGTGTGCAGCCTTCGGGAAGCGCTTGGCGCCGCAGGCTCAACTGACGCGTCACACCAAGGTCGTTTAGCTGGTGGGGAACGCCATCGCCACCTTCGAGGTGACCCCAGCCGATCAGCGCCACCAGCAGGCGTTTGGGGTCGCGCTGCTGGGCTGCCACCAGTTGTTCCGCCATGACCCGATCGCGGAGCAGCTGGCTGTCGATGAAGCGCTGCAGATCCGTTCGGTTGCTGGAGGCTTGACCCATGGCGTGGTGGCCGCGCCAGCTGGCTTCCAGGCGTTGGCGATAGCTCGGGCTGGGCGGGCGGGGTTGCCCCATGCCCCCGAGTTCCGCGGCGGGGGTGGCTGTCAGGCCCTGTTGGCGCACGCGCTTCACCAGGGCTGGTTCGGCATTGATGGCCAGCAGCGGCACCTGCCGCAGCCTGGCCCAGCGCAGGAGGGGCAGGTAGAGATCGGGGTCGTGCCCCCACACCCCTGGCCAATCCACCTCCCGCAGCAGCTCGGCTGCATCGAGCTGCCCGCTGTTGAAGCGATCGAGCACCGCCTGGCGGGCCGCAGGAACCATCTCGAGGGCGAGGGTGACCGGGCGCTGGCTGCTTAGGCGTTCCAGGGTGCCCAGCTGCCAGGCGTGGTCGTCCACACTGGTGTGGATCTCACCGAGCAGGACCAACTGCAACCCAGCGGCTTGGTGGTGCAGGTCGCGGCGCTGTTGTTCGGCCGCTGCCAGGGCGCTTTGGCAGTTCGGCGCTGCTGGGATCGCCTCGGCTGCCAGGCCGCTGACCAGCCAGCTCAGCAGCACCACACCGATCCGCATCTCAGCCTCCCGCCTGCTTCGGGCGATAGCCCGCTTTCTCCAGCGCCGCCAAGGCTGGTGCGACTTGGTCGCCCTGCAGCTCGATCACGCCATCTTTCACCGTGCCGCCGGTGCCGGCGGCGGCCTTGAGCTGCTTCAGCAAAGCCTTGAGCTCGTTTTCCGCCGCTTCGAGCCCGGTGATGGCGGTGACCATCTTCCCGCCCTTGCCCGCCTTGGTGCGCTGCACGCGCACCCGCTGTTGGCTTTTGGGGCTGGGTTCGGAAGCCGGCGCGCCGCGCTGCAGGCTTTCCGGCCTGCTGAATTCCTGCCAGCCGCCCTTGGCCATTGTGCCGTCGTTCGCTACACCCAGTTCAGCTCACCGCTCGGTTCCCAACCGCCCAACCCATGGACCTGCCGCCCGTGCAGCTGGAAATGGTGCGCTTCGGGCTGCACGGTCAGCCGGCGGCTGCGGAGTGCAGGCCCTCTGACACGCGGGTTAAGGCCAGTCTGTCGGGCGTGTGGGGTAGCCCAGCGGAGCCCTGTCGCCGCGAAGCTGCTCGGATCCGTATTGATGAACCGGCGGGTTGGCCGGCGCTACCTCCGCCCCCAGTTCCTACGCTGCAGTGATTACGCGTCGGCGTCGGTGACCACCAGCATCCCCCAGGTTGATCCCGCAGCCCTGGAGCTTGCTGCCAGGCCCAACAGCCTGGGGCGCTATGGCCAGTTCGGTGGTCAATACGTTCCCGAAACCCTGATTCCAGCCCTGGCGGAGCTGGAGCAGGCCGCTGCTGAAGCCTGGAAGGATCCGGCTTTCACCGACCGGCTCAACCATCTGCTCCGCAACTACGTCGGCCGTCCCAATCCTCTGTACGAGGCCGAACGACTCACTGAGCATTACCGCCGCGCTGAAGGTGGCCCCCGCATCTGGCTGAAGCGCGAGGACCTCAATCACACGGGCGCCCACAAGATCAACAACGCTCTGGGTCAGGCCCTGCTGGCCCTGCGCATGGGCAAGAAGCGGATCATTGCGGAAACCGGGGCGGGGCAGCACGGCGTGGCCACCGCCACCGTGTGTGCCCGTTTCGGGCTCGAGTGCGTCGTTTATATGGGCGCAGAGGACATGCGCCGTCAGGCGCTCAATGTGTTCCGCATGCGCTTGCTGGGTGCCACGGTGCAGCCGGTGACCGCCGGCACCGCCACCCTCAAGGACGCCACCAGCGAAGCGATCCGCGACTGGGTGACCAACGTGGAAACCACCCACTACATCCTGGGTTCGGTGGCAGGGCCGCACCCGTTCCCGATGCTGGTGCGCGATTTCCATGCCGTGATCGGCGAAGAAACCAAGCGGCAGTGCCTTGAGGCCTTTGGCCGTCATCCCGATGTGCTGGTCGCTTGTGTGGGCGGCGGCTCCAATGCCATGGGCCTGTTCCATCCGTTTGTGCAGGACACCAACGTGCGCCTGGTGGGTGTGGAAGCGGCCGGTGATGGTGTCGCCACGGGGCGCCATGCCGCCACGATCACCGAGGGCCGCGTCGGCGTGCTGCACGGCGCCATGAGCCTGCTCCTGCAGGACGCTGAAGGCCAGGTGCAGGAAGCCCACTCGATTAGTGCTGGCCTGGATTATCCCGGCGTGGGCCCTGAACACAGCTATCTGAAAACGATTGGCCGGGCTGAATACGGCGCTGTAACCGATGCCGAAGCCCTCGATGCACTCAAACTGCTCTGCCGCCTGGAGGGGATCATCCCCGCCCTCGAAACGGCGCATGCCTTTGCCTGGCTCGACAAGCTTTGCCCCACCCTGGCCCCAGGCACCGAGGTGGTGATCAACCTCTCCGGCCGCGGCGATAAGGATGTGAACACCGTCGCCGAGAAGCTGGGCGACCTGATGGGGGGCTGAGGCTCAAGGTCGGGCGCGCTTTCTTACTGCAGATCAAGGTGGGTGCGCACGGGCCATGACCTCGACCATCCTTTTGGGCTGGCTGTCCGCCATCGATCAGGTCCTTCCATGGCGCTTCCCCTAGCGATCCAGGCCTCCGAACCCGCTCCTGAGGTCCGCTTCGTGTTCGCGGCGCCCTCCCCTTACACCGGGCGTTTTGATGCCACCCGGGCGGGTTTGGGAATCGCCCTTGAGCTGCAGCGGCTGGCTCGGGAGCAGGCCTTGCCTGTGCGGATCGGACTGCGGGCCCTCCCGTTAGAAGCAGACCGCGCTGAGGTGCAGGCTTTGCTCGAGCCGCAGCCGCGCGTGCTGGTGGTTGGGGGATCCACCTGGAGCCAGGGCTCTGCTGCTCCCTTGCGCCGCCTGTTTGAACTGGGTGGAGGGATTTCGCTGCAGGGGGTTCGTGCCACCGCTTTTGCGACGGCCGGCGGCGCCCATACCGGTGGCGAGATGGTGGTGCTCGACAGCCTGCGCTCGTTGATGGGGCAAGGAGCGCTGGGGTTCACCTCCGGCCAGCGGCTGATGGTCTTCAGCACCGACGAACGGCTCGATCATCCAGCGGGCACCTTCACCCCGCTCGATTGCTGGGCGATGGGCCAATACGCCCGAGAGCTGCTCTTGCAGGCTCATGCCAGCCCAGATCCTGCCCAAACCGCTGCCCTCGCCAGTCGCCTCGGGGTCGACTTGACCTACTTCCGCCGATTCCCCCGGACGTTGGCGTCGCTCCCCCCTGCGTCGACCAAGGTCTGCGCCCAGATCAATGCCCTGGCTGGCCCGACGCGGCCTGGTTTGGCTGCTGCGGCGTCTGCTCTGGACCGTTTGGCACCAGAGATCCGCACCCTGTTTGCGCCTTAAGCAGCTGTTCAACCGCCCTGGGCCCTCCGTGACCCGCAGGATCGAGGGCTGATCAGCGGTCGCCGAGTTCTCAGCAGAGCAGACGCTCCAGGACGTCGGCCACCGAGCGCACGGCTGCCCGAGCTGTGGCGTAGGCCATCCGCATGGGGCCGACCAAGGCCACCTGGCCCAGGCCCCCGTCGCCACTGCGGTAATCGGCCTGCACCACAGCGCATTGGTGCAAGGCTGGATCGGGGTGCTCCATGCCAATCCACACGCCACCCAGCGCCTGCACCTTGTCTGGATGCAGCACGCGCTGGGGTTCGCTTTCCACCAGCTCTAGGAGGGGGCGAAGGCTCTCGCTGCGCTCAAACTCCGGCTGACGCAGCAAGCCTCCGAGCCCAAGGGTGACGGCGCTGCTGGGTTGATTGCTCCAAACTTGCTGGTGGCTGAGCAGCCCTTGGCGCAGTTGGTCGCCGCAGGATTGGAGCTGCGGTGGCAGCGTTCGCCAGTCGATGGTCCCCCCTGCCAGTTGAGCGCTCACCCAGCGCTCCAGTGCCGGAAGGTCGTCTCCCCGGCCGTGGGGAAGGCGCAGGTTCAGGCTGGTGGCGGAAGCACCACCCTCCACCAGAAACACCAACAGGCGATCCCCGCTGGGGACAAGACGCAGTGCTTGCAACGCAGGGCTTGGCCGCTGCGGCTTTGTGATCAGGCTGAATAAACCTGTGAGGTCGGCTAGGCGTCTGGCCAGGTGAAGCAGAAGATCATCGAGGGCGGCCCATTGCAGGCTCAAAGCCATGAGCTCGCTCTGCAGTTGGCCCACCGCAGCCCCAGGGGCCGGAAGGAGGCAATCCACGTAATGGCGATAGCCCTGGGGGCTCGGCACACGACCGGCGGAGGTGTGGGGCTGGGTGAGCAGGCCACGCTGCTCAAGGGCACCCATGGCAGAGCGGATCGTGGCGGGGCTGGCCTCCAGGCCAAAGCGTTGCACCAGCGTTTTGCTGCCCACCGGTTCGGTGGTGTCCACGTAGTGACTCACGGTGGCCTGCAGCACCTGCTCTTGCCGGCGGGGCAATGGCTGCACGGGATCGGCGCCTGTGTCGGAGGTGCGGGGATCGTAGGGGCGATGTGGGCGCTGCAGGGGCTCAGTAGCGCGGCACTGTCGGATCCACCTCCACGCTCCAGGCATCAATGCCCCCGTGCAGGTTCCAAACCCTTGGGAATCCTTGGGCTTCCATCAGCCAGCAGCCAAATTGCCAGCTGCGAATGCCGGCATGGCAGAGCACCACCACATCACGCTCGGGGTCGAGCACCTCGCGCAGGGAATCGATCCATTGCTCCGAGGCGCTGAGGGGTAGGTGCACCACGGGCTGGTTCAGCTTCGCCAGCTCCAGTTCCATGGGTTCCCTGACATCCACCAGCTGCAAGGCTTCGCCGGCTTCCAGGCGCTGATGCAGATCCTGGGCGCGAATGGAACTTGGGGTGCTCATCGCCAGAAGCTAGGGCTTGTTGGGGTGCCAAACGCAGCCGCTATGCATAAAGATGAGGCCAGTGCTGCAGGCAACCGATGAAGGCCCGCCCCTTCCTGGCGGCAGTGTTGGCAGCGGCCATTGCGTTGCTGAGCCTGGGGGCAACGGGTTGGTGGTTGCTCTTGCAGCGCAGTCCGCTGGGCTTGCAAACCCAACGGCTCGAGCTCCCTCTGGCGGCACGGTTTGTTCCGCGTACCGCACCTCTGAGCCTGCACTGGTTGCTGGCGCCCGACCAACCGGCTGCCTATGCCAGGGCGGTGGCGGCACCGAGGCAGCGGCGCCAGGCGGCGGCGGCGGCGGATCGTCTGCGCGATGGCGCTTTCGCCGCTGCTGGTCTCGATTACGCCTCGGAGCTGGCACCGTGGTTGGGCCGCGAGAGCAGTTTTGCCTTGCTGACTCCACCCGGTTCAGCGGAGCAGCCCGGTTGGGTGTTGGCCCTGCGCAGCCGCGACAGCGAGGGTGCGCGCCGTTTTCTGCAGCGTTTCTGGCAGAGCCGCAGCCTGGCTGGCACCGACCTTCAGATCAGCAGCTACCGCGGCATGGGCCTGATCAGCGGTCGTGGCGCCTTGCTGGGCCAGGACCCTCAGCCCCTGGCCACGGCCTTGATCAACGACGAGTTGGTCTTGATTGCCTCCGGTCGCGGCGTGCTGGAGCAGGCCCTCGATGTGTCGCAGATCGATGAGCTGAATCAGGCGGCCAGCGCGCCGTTGCAACAAGCTGTCGCGCGCTTGGGGAACGGCGTCGCCTTGCTCACCGCCCGTCCCCAGGCGATGGAGCAGTGGCTCGGCCTTCCCAGCCAGGCAGGCGATGGGCAAGGCGCAGCACTGGAGATGGTTGCCGCCCTGAGTCCCTCAGGCCGAGGCCTACAGCTCGATGCCCTCACCCAACTGCGCGAGCCCTTGCCGGCATTGCCGGCGCCACCGGCTGCGTTGCCGCAGCAGCTGCAGGTGTCAGCCACCAGCCTTGCGCTTCTCAGCGATCCGGCTCGCCTCCTCACGGATCGCGAGCCGGACCCCTGGGGGCAGGTGCTGGGCCCGATGCTGCGCTCAGCCCTCGAGCGCCTGCCAGCATCCTTGCCGGCTCTCGTGGCGGCCGCGGATCAAGGCCCCTTGCTCTGGGCTCAGTCTGGCGATGGCTGGCTGCTGGGAACCACAGCCCAGCAACCCCCGTTCGATGCCCTGGATGCAGCCCTGGCGGCCGAGGGCTACAGCAGCTCTCCGCTGCAGAGCCGGGGCCTCACCCTGCAGGCCTGGACCAAGCTCCAATCGAAGCCAGTGAAGGGCAACCCTGATCAGCTCCAGGCCCAGCTGGCCGGCGCTCGCTCCCTGCAAGCCAGTTGGGCCTGGTGGGGCCAGGGCCTCAGTGTTCTCAATCAGCAGGATGAGGGCCGCCATGCGCCTGTGGAACGGCTTGAGCAGCTGGAGAACCTGGGCACACCGAAAGCACCGGTGCAGTGGGCGATGGATGGTCCGACGGCCCAACAGTTGCTGGCCGCCTGGCAGCCCTGGCGGCTGGTGAGTGCCCTCTGCAGCAGTGGGCTCACCCCCCTGGTTGATGGAGCGGCCCTCAGCCTTCAAAGCGATGGGCCATCCGCTCGCGCTTTGAAGCTCCGGGCCCTTCTGCAGTTCAAGGGTTGAGCGATGGCGCCGCGCAAAAGGGAGCTGCTGCTACTGCGCCACGGCATTGCTGAGGAGCGAGCCGAGGGCACCGACGACGCCCAGCGCGCCCTCACCCCGGAGGGCCGTGAACGCACCATCGCCCAGTTGCGCCAACTGGTTGAGTTGGAACTGGGCTGTGATCTGGTGCTGAGCAGCCCCTTGGTGCGCGCCCGCCAAACCGCGGAGCTGGCTGTTCAGGCCGGCTTGGCCCCTGAGCTGGAGCTGGCGGCGGCCCTGGCGCCCCTGGCCGACCCTCTGCCGCTTCTGGATCGCTGGCTTGGGCCCGTGTCTCCCCGGCCGGCCTGGCGGCGCCTGGCGTTGGTGGGCCATGAGCCGGATCTCAGCACTCTGGCGGCTTTGCTGATTGGCGTGCCCATGGCTCAGGCGCCTGAGGCCTTGCAGCTCAAGAAGGCTGGTGTGGTGCTGCTGCAGTGGCCCAAATCACCCCAGGCAGGTCTGCTGGGCAGCGCTCGCTTGGAGCTGCTCCTGCCGCCGCGGGTGTTGCTGGGCAGGCGCCAAGCGGCCCCATCTGGTGGCTGATGGCACCGAAGCGTGTCGCCCAGCGGCCTTAGGTTGCCGAAATGGATTGGGTTGAAGCCGCCATGGTGAGTGCCGCACCTGCAGAGGCAGGGTTGAAGCCAGCCACCCCGGAGTACCGCCCCGGCCTGGAGGGTGTACCCGCCACCCAATCGTCGGTGTGTGACATCGATGGCCAGCGGGGGCGGCTCACCTACCGCGGCTACAGCGTCGAGGAGCTGGCGCAGCACAGCACCTTCCTGGAAACCACCTACCTGCTGATCTGGGGGGAACTGCCCACCGCGTCACAGCTGCGGGAGTTTGAGCACGAGGTGCAGATGCACCGGCGGGTGAGCTTCCGCATCCGCGACATGATGAAGTGCTTCCCCTCCCAGGGGCACCCGATGGATGCGCTGCAGAGCAGTGCGGCGTCTCTTGGGCTCTTTTACTCCCGCCGCGCCCTCGATAACCCCGAGTACATCGTGTCGGCGGTGGTGCGCCTGATCGCCAAGATCCCCACGATGGTGGCGGCGTTCCAGCTGATCCGCAAAGGCCAGGATCCGATTCAGCCCCGCGACGATCTGCCCTACGCGGCCAACTTCCTCTACATGCTCACCGAGCGGGAGCCCGACCCGCTGGCCGCCCGCATCTTTGATGCCTGCCTGATCCTGCACGCCGAGCACAGCCTCAATGCCAGCACCTTCAGTGCGCGCGTGACTGCCAGTACCCTCACGGACCCCTATGCGGTGGTGGCCTCAGCCGTGGGCACCTTGGCCGGCCCGCTCCATGGCGGTGCCAACGAAGACGTGCTCGAGATGCTCGACAGCATCGGCAGCGCCGATCAGGTGGAGCCCTGGCTGGATCGGGCCATCGCCGAGAAGCGCAAGATCATGGGCTTCGGCCACCGTGAATACAAGGTGAAGGATCCACGGGCGGTGATCCTCCAGAAGCTGGCGGAGCAGCTGTTCGATCAGTTCGGCCACGATCCCCTCTACGACCTGGCCCGCAAGCTCGAGGAGGTTGCCGCCGTGCGGCTCGGCCCCAAGGGCATCTACCCCAACGTGGATTTCTATTCCGGGCTGGTGTACCGCAAGCTCGGCATCCCGGTGGATCTGTTCACCCCGATCTTTGCCATCGCCCGCACCGCTGGCTGGCTCGCCCACTGGAAGGAGCAGCTCGGTGCCAACCGCATCTACCGCCCCACACAGATCTACACCGGCTCCACCGGTCGTGACTGGGCACCGCTGGAAGCCCGCTGACCCGACTGCGGCTGCGGCCGCTTAAGTTGCCCCCATCCACAGGCCACCCATGGTGTTTGCCAATCCCGCCGTCGTGAGCGCCGGCCTCGACCTGGAGGCCAGCTTCACCGACCTGTTGCAGGGTCTGGGTTTGTCGCCCGGGGCGGCACACCTGCTGTGGCTGCCGCTGCCCATGCTCCTGGTGCTGGTGGCCGCCGTGGTGGGCGTGCTCGTGAACGTGTGGCTGGAGCGCAAAATTTCTGCCGCCGTGCAGCAGCGCATCGGCCCCGAATATGCCGGCGCCCTGGGCATCCTTCAGCCCCTCGCCGATGGCCTGAAGCTGCTGTTCAAGGAAGACATCATCCCGGCTCGCGCCGATGGATTGCTGTTCACCCTTGGACCGGTGCTGGTGCTGGTGCCGGTGATCCTCAGCTGGCTGGTGGTGCCTTTTGGCCAGAACCTGCTGATCAGCAATGTGGGCGTTGGGATCTTTCTCTGGATCTCCCTGAGCAGCATCCAGCCGATCGGCCTGCTGATGGCTGGTTACGCCTCCAACAACAAATATTCCCTGCTGGGCGGCCTGCGAGCGGCGGCTCAGTCGATCTCTTACGAGATTCCCCTGGCACTTGCGGTGCTGGCGGTGGTGATGATGAGCAACTCGCTCAGCACGGTCGACATCGTTGACCAGCAGACCGGTGCCGGCATCCTCAGCTGGAACATCTGGCGCCAGCCCGTTGGCTTTGCGATCTTCTGGATCTGCGCTCTGGCGGAGTGCGAACGCCTGCCGTTCGACCTTCCCGAGGCTGAAGAGGAACTGGTGGCCGGTTACCAGACCGAGTACTCCGGTATGAAGTTCGCCCTCTTCTACCTGGGCAGCTACATCAACCTGGTGCTCTCGGCGCTGCTGGTGTCGGTGCTCTACCTGGGTGGCTGGGGCTTCCCCCTGCCGGTGGAGTGGATCGTGAACCTCACCGGTCAGCCGATTGATGCGCCGCTGGTGCAGGTGATCACGGCCACCACCGGCATTGTGATGACCGTGCTGAAGGCCTACCTGCTGGTGTTCTTCGCGATCCTGCTGCGCTGGACCGTGCCCCGGGTGCGCATCGACCAACTGCTGGATCTGGGCTGGAAGTTCCTGTTGCCCATCGCCCTGGTGAACCTGCTCGTCACTGCCGGCCTCAAGCTCGCCTTCCCCGCCTTCTTCGGCGGCTGAGCCCCTACCTCCGTTTGGCCGGGCCATCATGGTGCCGGCGTTTTCGCCCCTGCTCGCCTGTTCATGTTCGGGTTCCTCAAGAAAGTCGGTGACTACACCCGCGATGCGGTGGGTGCAGCGAACTACCTGACCCAGGGCCTATCGGTCACGTTCGATCACCTGCGCCGGCGACCGATCACGGTGCAGTACCCCTACGAGAAGCTGATTCCCTCGGAGCGCTACAGGGGCCGGATCCACTACGAATTCGATAAGTGCATCGCCTGTGAGGTGTGTGTGCGTGTCTGCCCGATCAACCTGCCGGTGGTGGATTGGGTGATGAACAAAGCCACCAAGAAGAAGGAGCTGCGCAACTACTCGATCGATTTCGGGGTGTGCATCTTCTGCGGCAACTGCGTGGAGTACTGCCCCACCAACTGCCTCTCGATGACCGAGGAGTACGAGCTGGCCGCCTTCGATCGCCATAGCCTCAACTACGACAACGTGGCCCTGGGCCGTCTGCCTACGAGCGTCACCAGCGATCCGGCGGTGGTCCCTCTGCGGGAGCTGGCTTATCTGCCCAAGGGCGAGCTGGATCCTCATGGTGTGGATCCCAAGCGCCCGCGCGCTGGTCAGCTGCCCGCTCAGGTGCTGGAGTCGCTGCCCAAGGCTGAGCCGGCCAAGGACCAGACTGCCCCTGCCGCCAGCGAGGAGAACGCCTGATGACCATCGCCTCCTCCACTCAGCTGATCTGTTTCACGGTGCTCTCGGCCGTGGTGGCGATCGGCGCCCTGGGCGTGGTGCTGCTGCCCAACATCGTGTACTCCGCCTTCCTGCTGGGCGGTGTGTTCCTGTCGGTGGCAGGCCTCTATCTGCTGCTCAACGCCAGCTTTGTGGCCGCCGCCCAAGTGCTTGTGTATGTGGGCGCGGTGAACGTGCTGATTCTGTTCGCGATCATGCTCGTGAACAAGAAGGAAGATCTGGCCGCCATCCCCGGGCTCGCCCTGCGTCGCTTGCTCTCCGGTGCTGTCTGCGCCGGGTTGTTCGCGCTGCTGCTGCGCGTGGCCTTCACCACCCCCTGGGCCACCCCAGGGCCCGAGCCGGTGGGCGAAGAAGCCACGATCCGGATCGGTGAACACCTATTCAGCGATTACCTGCTGCCCTTCGAGCTGGCCTCCGTGCTGCTGCTCATGGCGATGATCGGTGCCATCGTGCTGGCCCGCCGCGATGTGATGACCGCAGACATCGCCACCGGTGAACCCGCCGACCAGGGCCTGATCGAAAAATCCCGCACCCCCCTGCTGCTGGAGAAGAGCAACTGATGAACCTCGAGCTGCCCACCACTGTTCCCCTCCAGGCCTATCTGGCCCTGGCTGCGATCTTGTTCTGCACCGGCGTGTGGGGTCTGATCAACAGCCGCAATGCCGTGCGCGTGCTCATGAGCATTGAGCTGATGCTCAACGCTGTGAACATCAACCTGATGGCGTTCTCGAGCTACCTCGATGGTCAGCTGATTCGCGGCCAGGTGTTCACCATCTTTGTGATCACTGTGGCGGCCGCAGAAGCTGCTGTGGGCCTGGCGATCCTGCTGTCGCTCTACCGCAACCGTGAGACGGTCGACATGGAGCGCTTCAACCTGCTGCGTTGGTAGCCAGCCTGGGGGCACTGCTCGCCTGCCATGCGCATTGACACCGTCTGGTTGATCCATCGCGCCGCCAGCCAGGCGGCTCTGCGCCAGGCGCGCCGCAGTGCCGAAACCTTGCGAACGCAGGGTGTGAAAGTGGCGGTGGCGATGAGCGGTGCCAGCGCCAATCCCTTCCCAGGCTTATTGGCCGATGAGGGGGGGCCGCCTGATCTGGCCGTGGTGCTGGGCGGCGATGGCACGGTGCTGGGGGGCGCTCGCCACCTCGCCCCCCTCGGGGTTCCGATCCTGTGTTTCAACGTGGGGGGGCACTTCGGCTTCCTCACCCACGAGCGCAAGCTGCTCAGCCAGGGCCCCGGTCCCGATGGCGAACAGGATCTCTGGCAGCGCCTGCGCGACGATCGCTTCGCCCTGGAGCGGCGCATGATGCTCGAGGCCCGCACCGACCGCAGCGATGCGGTGTATGCCGCTCTCAACGACTTCTACTTCAGGCCTGGCCTCGATGAGGTGTCGCCCACCTGTGTGCTGGAGCTGGAGATCGATGGCGAGGTGGTGGATCAATACCGCGGCGATGGCTTGATCATTTCCACCGCCACGGGCTCCACGGGCTACTCGATGGCCGCCGGCGGGCCGATCCTGCATCCAGGTGTGGAAGCGATCGTGGTGAATCCGATCTGTCCGATGAGCCTCTCCAGCCGGCCCGTGGTGGTGCCGCCCCGGGCCCAGCTGGCCGTGTGGCCCCTGGGGGAGACCAGCCGGCGCGTGCGCCTTTGGAACGACGGCGCCCACGCCACCGTGCTGGAGCCGGGTGATCGCTGCGACGTGCGCCGATCCCCGCACCACGCCTTGATGGTGCTGCTCGAGCAAAACCCCTCCTACTACCGCACCCTCAGCCGCAAACTGCACTGGGCCGGCAGCCTCACCGCTTCCGAACCCTCTCCCAATTGAGCGGCATTGCCCCCGTTACGCCGAAGTTCCATGGCCCTAGAGATTGAACGACGTTTCCTGGTGGCCAGCGAAGCCTGGCGCCCGCATGTGCGCTGGAGCCGCAACCTGCAGCAGGGCTACCTGGCCGGCTCCGCCGATGGCCTCACCCTGCGCGTGCGCAGCGATGGCCTTGGTGCGGCCTGGCTCACGCTCAAATATCCGGCCAGCGGCATTGCGCGCCACGAATTCGAATACGCCATCCCGCAGCAGGATGCCGATGCGCTGCTGGAACGTAGTGCAGCGCGGGTGCTGAAGCAGCGCTATGGGCTCGATCTCCCCGGTGGCGACTGGGTTCTGGATGTGTTTGCTGGGGAGAATGCACCGTTGGTGATCGCTGAGGTGGAGCTGGAGAGTGAGCAGGCGGCGGTGGCGATCCCGCCGTGGTGCAGCTGTGAGATCACCGGCATCGGCGCCTTCAGCAATGCGGCGCTCGCCCAGCGGCCCTTCCAGCTCTGGCAGCCGGAGGAGCAACAGCCCTGGATCTTGAACCTGGAGACGCAGCAGGCTTAGGATTCTCTTAAGAATTGAACAGAGACCGGTGCTCGGGCTTTACGACCAGCAGGGGTTGTTGCGCTTCAGCGGCCGGGATCTGGCGGATTGCCTGGCCTATGCCGAGTTGTTCGCCCTAGCGGAGGGCAGCTTCAGCCTGGAATCCCTTGTGCATGAACGCAGCGCGGACGTTGCGCTGGTTCAGCCGGCGCTGCCGTCCTGAGGCAGATTGCAGCAGTTGAAGCCATCACGGCAGATCTTGCCGTGATCCATGGCCCAATTCAGCAACGCCACGCGGTTCTTTGCACCGGTTTTGGTGAACACGTTGCTCACGTGGTTGTCCACGGTGCGCTTGCTGATCATCAGCCGCTCGCCGATTTCCTGGTTGGTGAGCCCCTGGGCCACCAGGTCGATGATCTCCAGTTCGCGCTCCGAGAGATCCATCCACGCCTGAAGGCTGAGTGCTCACTCTAGGGAGGGTGCTCCTGGGCTGATAGGGCACGGCTGGACAGGCCAGTGGCTTCGGGGCGGTGGTTGATGATGGCCCGATCTGATCACGGGCGTTTTGGGGCTGCAGCAGGCACTGGAGGTGGGCTCCCTCGCCATCACAGCGGAGGTGATGCCACCCCGTGGTGGTGATGCCAGCAGCACCATGGCCCACGCGCGAGCCCTCAAAGGCCGGGTTCACGCGGTGAACGTGACCGATGGCAGCCGCGCCGTGATGCGGATGAGCAGCCTGGCGGTGTGCCGGCTGCTGCTTGATCAGGGCATTGAGCCGGTGTGGCAACTCGCCTGCCGCGACCGCAACCGCATCGGCCTGCAGGCGGATCTGCTGGGTGCCCATGCCCTGGGCATCCGCAACGTGCTCTGCCTCACCGGCGATCCTGTGCGCGCCGGTGATCAGCCCGGGGCGCGGCCGGTGAATGAGCTCGAATCGGTGCGTTTGCTCCAGCAGCTGCAGGCGTTCAATCGTGGCGAGGATCCCATCGGGGGCACCCTGGCTGATGGGGCCACGGCGCTCTTTGCTGGAGCCGCCGCCGATCCCCAGAGCCCCAGCTGGAGTGGGCTGAAGAGCCGCATTGCTCGCAAGCATCAAGCCGGTGCCCGCTTCCTGCAAACCCAGATGGTGATGGATGCGGAGTGCCTGAAGCGTTTTGTGGGGGAGATCACCGGGCCGATCGGCTTGCCGGTGCTGGCAGGGGTGTTCTTGCTCAAGTCGGCGAAGAACGCCGCCTTCATCAACCGGGTGGTGCCCGGCGCCAACATTCCCCAGTCGATCATTGATCGCCTCGCCGCCGCCACGAACCCCGCTGATGAGGGCATCAGCATTGCCGCTGAGCAGGTGGCGACGTATGCCGGCATTGCCCAGGGGGTGCATCTAATGGCCGTGAAGGCCGAAGAGCGCATTCCCCTGATCCTGGAGCGAGCTGGGATCAGCTCGCGCTGCTGATCGCCAGATCGGTGCCTAGGAGTTCGGCCATGGCCTTCTGCTGGGGTGAAGGCTTCACATGATCCTGGCGGCGTACATCGGTGATCAGCCAATCGAGCGCTGCTTCTTGCAGATCGAAGTGATCGCCGTTGCGGTCGACGCAGTAGCGGCCGAAGACCAGCTTCTCCACTAAACGCACACCTGGACCGATGCGCGAGTAATCGAAGATGATCGAGTTATCGATCGTCGCTCCCTCGCAGATGTGACAGCTGGGGCCGATCATCGCTGGGCCAATGATGGTGGCGCCGTCTTCAATCCGGCTCATGCCGCCGACGTAGATGGGGCCTTCCACGTTGATCTTGTCCCAGTTGGCGGCCACATTCAGGCCTGCGTAGATCCCTGGGCGCACTTCCTTGCCGGGGATCTGAACCTGCCGCACTTGTCCCTGCAGCACGCTGCGGATCGCCTGCCAGTAATCGGGCACCTTGCCGATGTCCACCCACTCGAATTCCATCGGCAGGGCGTAGAAGGCGGCATCGTCAGCCACTAGGCGGGGGAACAGATCCGAGCCGATGTCGAACGGCACGCCATCCGGTACGTAATCGAGCACTTCTGGCTCGAAGATGTAAATGCCGGTATTGATCATGTCGCTGGCGGCCTCATCCACCGCCGGCTTCTCCTGGAAGGAGAGCACCCGGCCGTCGTTGTCGGTCACCACCACGCCATAGCTGCTCACCTGATCGCGCGGCACGCGCTTAGTGATCAGGCTGGCCATCGCCCCTTTGGCCTTGTGGCGGCGCACGGCTTCGCTCAGGTCGAGATCGATCAGGGCATCCCCGCAGAGCACCACGAAGGTGTCGTCGAAGAAGCGCTGGAACGTCTGGATCTTCTTGAGCCCACCTGCCGAGCCGAGGGCATCACCGATCAGCTGGCCGTCTTCAATGCGGCCTTCGAAGCTGTAGGCGATCTCCACGCCGAAGCGCTGGCCATCGCGGAAATAGTTCTCGATCTCCTGGGCCAGATGGGAGACATTCACCATGATTTCGGTGAAGCCGTGTTCCCGCAGCAACTCGAGCAGAAACTCCATCACGGGTTTCTGCAGGATCGGAATCATCGGTTTGGGGACGATGTGGGTGATCGGTCGCACCCGGGTCCCCTTACCGGCCGCCAGGATCATCGCCTTCATCGGCGCTGTCTGCTTTCGGTGAGTCCGCCCACCCTACGCACAGGGTCTAGGCGGCCAGCGGCTCTCGAGCCGGCCCCCGAGCTGACCCCAGCTCCGCGGGCAGGGGCAATTGCACACTCTCTCGCTCATCGAGCAGCCGCTTGAGCTGCAGCGGGCCGAACAGGCCGCCCTGCTGCTCCAGCTCCACCTTGCCCTGGGAGCAGAGAAAGAGCAGCGCCCAGAACACCCCCACCCGGTCGCTGTCGAGATCCTCCGGGGCCACCGCCGCCCAGGCCTGCACCAGGGCTTCAAAGCCCGTCCACTCCAGCGATTGCGGCCACTGCAGCAGGAATTGGCTGAGGGCGGCGGTGGTTTCCGGCAGCTTCTCGCGGTGGGCCAGGGCCGCCACCTGCTCGATCACGGCTCGATCGCTGTAGCGCTTGCTGCGCTGGCGTTTGCTGCGCTGGCCCTCCTCCTGCTCCAGCCGTTCGGCGATGTCTTCGAGTTGGCGGATCAGCTCACCGAGGGTCACCGGCCGCTGCAAGGGCGGTGGCGCGACGGGCCGGCGCAGCAGGTGGCGCTCCGGCCGCCTGGGCAGTTCCACGCCAGGGCTGAGAAGCCAGCCCTGGCCCTCGGCGTCAAAGTCGTAGCTGAAGTCGTCGTCGGCGAGGGGTTCGGGCGGGAAGGTCTGCGCTTCCAGCACTTCCGCTTTGAGGCTCACCAGCATCGAAGCAGCCAGAAAGGCCTCGCTGGTTTCAGCCAGATCCTGTTCGTAGCTGCCGCCGCGCCCCACGGCCGCCATCAGTCGCGGCACTTCAATGCGCTGACGCAGCTGATCGAGAAAGCCGTCGACGACGGCAATCACATCCACATCCCAGGGATCGAGGTCGCCCCGTTCAGCGGCGTCTTGCAACAGGCGGATGGCCAGCCTGGCGCCATCTGTGGCCACGGGTCCGCTTGCACTCACCCGACCCTATCGGCTCGAAGCCTGAAAAGCCAGGCCAGAGCTGCCTTCAGGCTGCTTCGCTTTGTGCTGAGCTCTCCCCGGCGGCCGGCAGCAGCCCCAGTTGGGCATCCACGGCGGCGCGGTAGCGCTGTACGTCTTCTTCCAGCTCGCGGATGCGCACCTGTTGCGCTTCCACCTCGCCGGGGTTGACCTGGCTCTCCACCCGCTTCACCACGCCGGTCCACACCGCGAACACCCAGGCGGCAGTGGCACCGATGCCACCCACCAGCAGCAACAGCGCTGCCAGGGGCAGGGTGGCGCTCAGGCCCGGTAAGAACTGCACCGTGGTGGGGGAGGTGTTCTCAAGGGTGAACATCACCATGGCCAGGCCGAAGCTGAAGATCAGCAGGAAGTTCAGCTGCTTCATCGGTCGGGATGCACCAAGAGCTTGAGCTCGAAGATTACGTAGATCCTTGAGATCCGCACCAGCCCATTCGGCAGCCTGAAGGCTTTGTTACCCAGCCAGCGCTGGAGCTCTCAGCGGCGCCTGACGGATCAGACCGGACCCGGCGGGGGCATTCATCGCTTTCATGGCCCGTTCGTCCTTGGCCACAAGCACTTCCATGGTGGCCTTGTAGCTGTCGGTCATCAGGCGGGGATAGAGCCCGATCCCGATGATCGGCACCAGCAGGCAGCCAATGATGTAGATCTCGCGCGGCTCGGCATCCACCAGGTTTGTGTGGCCCACGAGCTCAGCTTTCTCCTTCCCGTAGAAGATTTCGCGCAGCATCGAGAGCAGGTAGATCGGCGTGAGGATCACGCCAATGGCGGCCAGGCCGTCGATCGCCACTCGGAAGGGAAGGGTGTAGGCGTCGTCGGTGGCGAAGCCCACAAACACCATCAGTTCGCTCACGAAGCCGCTCATGCCCGGCAGCGCCAGAGACGCCAGGGAGCACACGGTCCAGAGGGCGAACATCTTGCGCATCTTCTGGCCCACGCCGCCCATCTCATCGAGCTGCAGGGTGTGGGTGCGGTCGTAGGTGGCGCCCACCAGGAAGAACAGCGAGGCGCCGATCAGGCCGTGGCTGATCATTTGCAGCATGGCGCCGCTGGAGCCAAGAGCACTGAAGCTGCCGATGCCGATCAGCACAAAACCCATGTGGCTGATCGAGCTGTAGGCGATCTTGCGTTTGAGGTTGCGCTGGGCGAAGGAGGTGAGCGCCGCGTAAATGATGTTCACCACGCCGAGCACCACCAGCAGTGGGGCAAACACCGCGTGGCCATCGGGCAGGATCTGGCAGTTGAAGCGCAGCAGGGCGTAGCCGCCCATCTTCAGCAAGATCCCCGCCAGCAGCATGTGCACCGGCGCGGTGGCTTCACCGTGGGCATCCGGCAGCCAGGTGTGCAGCGGCACGATCGGCAGCTTCACCCCGAAAGCGATTAGCAGGCCGGCGTAGGCGAGCAGCTGGAACTTCACCGAGAAGCCCTTGGCCATCAGATCCGTGTAGTTGAAGCTGATGTCGCCGCCGTAGAAGGCCATCGCCAGGCCCGCAAGCAGGATGAACAGCGAGCTACCGGCCGTGTAGAGGATGAATTTGGTGGCGGCGTATTGCCGCTTCTTGCCGCCCCAGATCGCCAGCAGCAGATACACCGGGATCAGTTCCAGCTCCCAGGCAAGGAAGAACAGGAGCATGTCCTGCACAGCGAACACGGCGATCTGGCCGCCATCCATGGCTAACAGCAGGAAATAGAACAGCTTCGGTTTGAAGCTCACCGGCCAGGCGGCCAGCACCGCCAGTGCGGTGATGAAGGAGGTGAGCAAGATCAACGGCATCGAGATGCCGTCAGCCCCCACCGACCACTCCAGGCCGAGATCGGGCAGCCAGCTCACCTTCTCCACCAGCTGCAGATCAGGGTTGCTGGGGTCGTAGCCGTTGAGGTACCCGCCCACCGTGAGCAGGAAGGTGATCAGGGCGATGCCCAGGGCAAACCAGCGCACCTGTTTGCCATCGCCGTTGTCGGGCACAAACGGGATGCAGAGCGCCGCGCCGATCGGGAACAGGATCGACGCACTCAACCAGGGAAAAGCTGTGCTGCTGCCCTGGTCTGCAGCGGCAGCCAGGAGCGTGGCGACATCCAGATGCACAGACGGGGCAACAGCTCTGGGCGGAGTGTAGAAATCACTTCCGCTGCTGCATCGGTGGCGTGGCGGATGTCACACAGAGCGTTGTGGCCAGGGGTGTGTTCCCGGGGCGCTCACCGCTGGGGGCGGACAGCGCCCCGGGAACACACCCCTGGCCCCCCGAGAGTGGGCGCAGGAGCTGGCGGCTGCACCCTTGCCGCGGCCGGCGTAGCTCTTGGTGTGCCTCCTCCCATGGGTGTCTGAGGCGTTGGCCTTCCGCTGGCATCCGCCGCGCGAAGCGCGAGCGGCAGCCAGCGGAAGGCCAACGCCTCAGACCTCACCCAAGGGCGCCGAACAGCACCACCAGTGCGATGACGCCGCCGAACACGATCAGCGCATAGAACTGGGCGCGGCCGGTTTCGAAGTATTTGAGGCCTTCGCCGCTGCCCAGGGTGACCAGGCCGGTGAGGTTCACCACGCCGTCGACCACCTTGGAATCCACTTCCAGCACGGAGCGGGCCAGCTTGCGGCTGCCCTGCACGAACAGCTTGTCGTTGATGGCATCGAGATACCACTTGTTGGCCAGGAAGGCGTTGATCGTGGGGAAGCGCGCCGCGACGGCGGTGCCCAGATCGATCTTGCGCAGGGCGTAGGCGAGCACGGCCACGCTGATGCCCACCACCGAGATCGCCACGGAGGCGCCGGCTAGCGGTAGGAATTCACCCCAGCTGAAGTGCTCGGCCACCTTGGCGGCCTCATGGGGATCCAAGAGGTAGCCGAAGCGGCTGTTCCAGGGCACACCCAGCAGGCCCACCAGCACGGAAGGCACCGCCAGCACGGCCAGTGGCATGGCCATCTGCCAGCCGGATTCATGGGGATGCTCGGCATGGGCGTGGCCGTGGTCATCGCCGTGCTCATCAGAGCCCTTGCCGGCGGCGGCCATCAGCTGCGCCTGCATGGCCTTGTCGTTGCCGCGGAAGCTGCCCTCAAACGTGAGGAAGTAGAGCCGGAACATGTAGAAGGCGGTCATGCCGGCGGTGATGAAGCCGGCTGCCCAGAGAACCGGGAAGCTGCCGAAGGCCTGGCCGAGGATCTCATCTTTGCTCCAGAAGCCGGCCAGTGGCGGGATGCCGCTGATGGCCAGGCAGCCAATGAAGAAGGTGCTGCTGGTGATCGGCATGTGCTTGCGCAGGCCGCCCATCAGGCGCATGTCCTGGGCGAGCACCGCCTCATGGCCCACCACCTCTTCCATGGCGTGGATCACCGAGCCGGAGCCCAGGAAGAGCATTGCCTTGAAGAAGGCGTGGGTCACCAGGTGGAACATGCCGGCCACCGGGGCGCCGCAGCCCATCGCCAGCATCATGTAACCGAGCTGGCTCACGGTGCTGTAGGCCAGGCCCTTCTTCAGATCCATCTGGGTGAGGGCGATCGAGGCCCCCAGGAACAGCGTGATCGTGCCGATCACGGCAATCACCACCTGCACCTCCGGGAAAGGCACATACACAGGTTGGAGCCGTGCCACCAGGAACACGCCGGCGGCCACCATGGTGGCGGCGTGGATCAGCGCCGAGATCGGCGTGGGGCCCTCCATGGCATCGGGCAGCCACACGTGCAGCGGGAACTGGGCCGATTTGGCCATCGGGCCCATGAACACCAGCAGGCAGAGCAGTACGGCGATGCCGTTCGACACGCTGCCGTTGGCGATTGCTGCCTGCAGGCCTGTGCCCACCTGCTCAAAGCCGAAGCTGCCCGTGGCCCAGAACAAGCCAAGAATGCCCAGCAGCAGGCCGAAGTCGCCCACGCGGTTCACCACAAAGGCCTTCTGGGCGGCATTGGCGGCGCCATCGCGGTCGTACCAGAAGCCCACCAGCAGGTAGGAGCACATGCCCACCAGCTCCCAGAACACGTAGATCTGCAGGAGGTTGGGGCTGATCACCAGGCCCAGCATCGAGCTGCTGAACAGGGCCAGGTAGGTGAAAAAGCGCACATAGCCCTTGTCGTGGGCCATGTAGCCATCGGAATAGACCATCACCAGCACGGCGATGGTGGTGACCAGAGCCAGCATCACGGCCCCGAGGGCATCCACCCGGAACCCCATCTCCAGGGTGAAGGCGCCGGCGCTGGCCCAGTTGAACAGCACTTCGGTGGGGCCTGCCCCCGCCAGTTGCTGGGCGAGCACCGCATAGCTGAGCACTGCGGCAGCGCCCACACTGGTGATCAGCAGCACCGCCACCGGTTTTCGCAACCGGTTCACCGTGCGGTTGAAACTGATCAGGCTAAGGCCCACCACCGCTGCCCCGATCAAGGGCAAGACCGGAATGAGCCAGGCGAGTTCGGCAGGCGAGGGCATCCGGTGCTGGTGCAATCAGGGCGAGTGTAGGCAGCGCAACGGGCGCTTTATCCCAGCCAGTGGGCCAGCCCGGTGCGGCTGAAGGCTGTGGCACCGCTACCAATGAAGCGATGAGCCCACCAGAACACGCCCACCGCAATGGCGATGCCCAACTGGGCTGGACGCAGGAACTCGCCCAGCTGCAGCTGCTGCCGTCCATCGAGCACGGCTTTGAACGGAATCACCGAGGTGCTCGCCCGCAGGTCCTCGAAGGCCGTTCCGAAGCGATTGGCCAGGCGTCGATCGCCGTTCCAGATCGCAAACAGGTGATGGGCGATCAGGCCGGCGCAGGTGGCCACCATGAAGCTGCTGCCGATCCAGAGCAGGTGGGTGCAGCACCAGAGGATCTGGCCAATCGCCTGGGGATGGCGGCTGACGCGGATGATCCCGGTGGCATACATCCGCACCTGCGGTTTCAGCACCGCTGGAATCTCCAGCAGGTTGTAGGTAGCTGGATAGAGGAACAGGAAGCTGATGGCGGTGCCGATCCACACCAGCGGAATGATCCAGGGCTGGTCCTGCAGGTTCCAGAGCCGGATGCCGTCATAGCGGTGGGCGAGGAAGTAGCCGATCACCACCACGGCAGAAGGGATGCTCACCGCCGCAAACAGCAGGCGCCAGGCCCGTTCGCCGATGCGATCCACCCCCCAGTAGCGCAGGGAGGCTCCGCCGCTGTGGATCACGGCAAAGCCCAGCAGCAGCGCCAGCATCACCCAGCTGCTGTGGTGGAGATCGCTGGTGGGAGTCACAGGCCGGGCGGCGCAAGGAGTGGGCTGATTCTCCCCAGTCGCCGGAGATCCCCGAGAGGGCACCTAGAGTTCTGCTTCCCGCAGCATCCCTGCGCCCCCTGCATGGCTGATCTGCCCTTCACCCTTGATCAGCTGCGCATCCTGCGTGCGATCGCCAGCGAGGGCAGCTTCAAGAAGGCGGCCGACAGCCTCTATGTGACGCAGCCGGCGGTGAGCCTGCAGATCCAGAACCTGGAGAAGCAGCTCAATGTGTCGCTGTTCGATCGGGGCGGACGCAAGGCCCAGCTCACCGAAGCCGGCCACTTGCTGCTCAGCTACTGCGATCGGATCCTCAGCCAGTGCCAGGAGGCCTGCCGCGCCCTCGACGATCTCCACAACCTCAAGGGCGGCTCGCTGATCGTGGGCGCTAGCCAGACCACCGGCACCTATCTGATGCCGCGGATGATTGGTCTGTTCCGCCAGAAATACCCGGAGGTGGCGGTGCAGCTCCAGGTGCACAGCACCCGGCGCACCGGCTGGAGCGTGGCCAATGGTCAGATCGATCTGGCCATCATTGGCGGCGAGCTCCCCAGTGAGCTCAATGAGCTGCTTCAGGTGGTGCCCTATGCCAGCGATGAGCTGGCTCTGGTGCTCCCTACCAAACATCCTCTGGCTCGCTTGCCGGAGCTCAGCAAAGACGATCTCTACCGCCTGGGCTTCGTCTGCCTCGATGCCCAGTCGACCACCCGCAAGATGGTGGATCAGCTGCTGGCCCGCTCCGGCCTCGATGTGGCACGCCTGAAGATCGAGATGGAACTCAACTCGTTTGAGGCCATCAAGAACGCGGTGCAGAGCGGGTTGGGTGCGGCCTTCCTGCCGGTGGTGTCGATTGAGCGGGAACTGGCTGCTGGCAGCCTGCATCGCCCGGCCTTGGCGGATCTGTCGGTGCGGCGGCAGCTGAAGTTGATCAGCCATCCCTCGCGCTATTGCTCACGCGCCGCCGACGCCTTCCGCAAGGAAGTGCTGCCCGTGTTCGCCAGCCCCGATAGCCCCCTGCGCCGACCCTTGCTGCAGAACCAGCCTCCGAGCTCCGAGCCCGGAGGCGACGATCAGAACTGATCGGCTTCCGGGGTGATGCCCACGGTGTCGTCAGCGACGCCCTTGGTGAGGAATTTGTTCTCGCTGGTGTCGGTCTGATAAACGCAGCGAACGATCGGTTTGTCTTTCACCGAACCGATGTAGGCAAAGGTGTTCATCCGCTGCTTGCACTGACGCATCTGTTCGGCGGTGACAGCGCCTTCCTTCTGGAGAACACTCCAGTTCTCTCGGCGAATCACGCAGCCCGGCTTCAGAGCGGGTTGCGTCACGAAGCTGCTGCTGGGGTTCATCGTGGTGTACAGCTCGATGTCCATCACGAAGGCACTGGCGCCCCACTGGCGGCAGAACTCGGGATCCGGCACCGCCATGTCGAGCTGCTGGGAGCTGGCGATGTTGCCCTGATCGCCCTGGGTGGTGCTGGAAATACCCGTGCCGATGCCGATCCCCACCACCAACACGCCGGCCAGGATCGCGCCGCTGGCCACGTTGAACTGAAAGCCGCCGCCACCTGGGCCACCGCCAGAACCGCCGCTGGATCCCCCGGCGGAGCCGCCCCCTCGCCGCGGCATGTCGTAGGGGTCGCGCCCGCGGCTGGGCCGGCCGCGACGCTCCTCCGGATAGCCGTAACGGTCGTCGTCGTAGCCGCGGCTGCTGCGGGATCGGGTCATGCGCTCTGGGGGGCCTGCGGCAGGCCCATGGAGTAGTTCAGCACCCGGCAATCGGGGTTGTAGCGAAGGGCTCCTGCCTGGAGCAGCTCGCGGATCTTGCCCTCCAGTTCAGAGCCGATGCGGCGCAGGTTGTAGTCGTTGAGATCCTGGCCGGCATGGGCTTCCACGAGCTCACGGAAACGTTGTTGCACGGCCTCTTGGCTGGACGGGTCCCAGATGAATTCGTTGTCGGGGTCGAGATCCAGCGTGAGCTGGTTCGGGTCGAACACCAGCTGCGCGTTCTCCACGCGGGCCGTGAAGATCCGCACGTGGCGGGTGGTGGCTTTGAGCAGTGTTTCGGCCATGGGGCGGGCGGGGCAGCGCAGGCCGGCAGACCCAAGGACCGGCTTGGTTGACTTTAGAAAGCCTTCGCGCCGTCCGGTCAAGCACCGGCCGCGAGCCGGCTGGCTGGGGTTTGGCTCAGGCAGGTTGGCTCAGCACCCATGCATCAGCCCCCTTAAGGTTGTCTGCTGATTCAGGGGTTTCCATGCGCGTCGCCATCGCTGGTGCTGGTCTGGCCGGTCTGGCCTGTGCCAAGTACCTCTGCGACGCCGGTCACACCCCGGTGGTGGTCGAAGCCCGCGACGTGCTCGGCGGCAAGGTGGCGGCCTGGCAAGACGAAGACGGCGACTGGTACGAAACCGGTTTGCACATTTTCTTCGGCGCCTACCGCAACATGCGGCAGCTCTTCAAGGAGTTGAACATCGAAGACCGGCTCCAGTGGAAGAGCCATTCGATGATCTTCAACCAGAAGGAAACGCCGGGCACCTACAGCCGCTTTGATTTCCCCGATATCCCGGCACCGTTCAACGGCGTGGCGGCGATTCTGGGCAATAACGACATGCTCACCTGGCCGGAGAAGATTTCCTTCGGCCTGGGCCTGGTGCCGGCGATGCTGCGCGGTCAGCAATACGTGGAGGAGTGCGATCAATACTCCTGGACGGAGTGGCTGAAGCTGCACAACATCCCCGAGCGCGTGAACGATGAGGTGTTCATCGCCATGGCCAAGGCGTTGAACTTTATCGATCCCGATGAGATCTCCAGCACCGTGGTGCTCACCGCCCTGAACCGCTTCCTGCAGGAGGGTGATGGTTCGAAGATGGCCTTCCTCGATGGCAACCCACCTCAGCGGCTGTGCCAGCCAATCGTGGATTACGTCACCGAGCGTGGCGGCGAAGTGCATCTCGATTCGCCGCTTCGGGAGATCGAGCTCAATCCCGATGGCAGTGTCAGCGGCTTCCGCATCGGTGGCATCAAGGGCAAGGAGGGCTACACCCTGCATGCCGATGCTTATGTGAGCGCCCTGCCGGTGGATCCGTTCAAGCTGCTGCTGCCGGAGCCCTGGAAGGAGATGCCCTACTTCAAGAAGCTCGATGGCCTCAACGGCGTGCCGGTGATCAACATTCACCTTTGGTTTGATCGCAAGCTCACCGAGATCGATCACCTGCTGTTCAGCCGTAGCCCCCTGCTCAGCGTGTATGCCGACATGAGCAACACCTGCAAGGAATACGAAGATCCCGAGCGCTCTATGCTCGAGCTGGTCTTTGCTCCCGCCAAGGATTGGATCGGCCGCAGCGATGAAGACATTGTGGCCGCCACGATGGAGGAGCTGAAGCGCCTCTTCCCGATGCACTTCACCGGCGACAATCAGGCTCAGCTCCGTAAGTCGATCGTGGTGAAAACACCGCTGTCGGTCTACAAAACTGTGCCCGGCTGCCAGCAGCTGCGCCCGGATCAAACCTCCCCGATCCCCAACTTCTTCCTCGCCGGTGACTACACCATGCAGCGCTACCTGGCCTCGATGGAAGGCGCGGTGCTGAGCGGCAAGCTCTGCGCTCAAGCCGTGGCGGCTGCTCCGGTGCCTGTGGCGGCCTGAGCTGGTGTCGTTGGCTGCTGCCCCGACGGAGATTCCTTCCTTAGAGGAGGCCTACGAGGCCTGCCGGCAGGAAACCGCCGAGTGGGCCAAAACCTTCTACCTCGGCACCCTGTTGATGCCCCCGGCCAAGCGCCGGGCGATCTGGGCCATTTATGTGTGGTGTCGCCGCACCGATGAGTTGATGGATAGCCCCGAGGCGATGACCCGCCCCGAGGCTGAACTGGCCGAGCGCCTCGATGTCTGGGAGCAGCGCACCCGCGATCTGTTTGAAGGCACCGTGCGCGATGGCCTGGATCGGGTGATGGCTGACACGATCGAGCGTTACCCCCAGCCGATCGAGCCCTATCTCGACATGATCGAGGGCATGCGCATGGATCTCACCACCCATCGCTATGCCACGTTTGAGCAGCTGAAGCTCTACTGCTACCGGGTGGCAGGCACGGTGGGGCTGATGACCCAGGAGGTGATGGGCATCGATCCGGCCTACACCTCCGCCCCCTGGAGCCATCCCCCTGACACCAGTGAAGCTGCGGTGGCGCTTGGCATTGCCAATCAACTCACCAACATCCTGCGCGATGTGGGTGAAGATCGTGGCCGCGGACGCATTTATCTGCCGCAGGAAGATCTCGAGCGTTTCGGTTACAGCGAAGACGAGCTGATGGCCGGCACTCTGAACGACAGTTGGCGCGAATTGATGCGCTTTCAGTTGAAGCGGGCGCGGGATTGGTTCGCTCGATCGGAGGCGGGTGTGCGCTGGCTGGCCCCGGATGCGCGCTGGCCGGTGTGGGCTTCACTTCGCCTGTATCGCGGCATTCTCGATGTGATTGAAGAGCTGGATTACGACGTCTTCAATCACCGCGCCTATGTGCCCACCTCCGGAAAGTTCCTCGATTTACCCCGCTCGTTTGTGATCGCTCAAGCGCGTTAACGCCAGCCCAGTTGGAGCCAATGCAACAGGATGGGATTCACCTGCTCGGGTGATTCGTCGTGGGGGCAGTGGCCGAGCCCTTCCAGCACGGTGAGCTCCTGAATGCAGGCATGGGCCTCCCTCCATCGCTGTGCTTCCTCCAGGGGTTCCCATGGATCCTGAGCGCCCCAGAGCAGGCGCACGGGCACCCGCAGCTGTTCCAGCAACTGGGGAGCCAACCAGTCGTTGAACAGATTCACGAACCCGCGGAAGCTTTCGGTAGCGCCCGGCTGCCGGCTGGGGCGGAGCAATAGATCCACCAGCTCCTGATCCACGTTGTGGCCGCTGGGATAGGCCTGCTGCAGCACGCCGCGCACGAAGGCAGGCCGCGCCAGCACCTGAAACAGGCTGTTGATCAACCAGCGCTGCCGCACCACCGCCATTACGAGCGGCCTCGTGAGGCGGGCCGGCCAGGGTTGAGTGTCCAGTCGCTTGAGATCGAGTTCACGCTGGGCACAGTCGATCAGGATTACCTGCTGCGGTTCTTGGTGAATCTCTTGCAGCAGCCGTGTGGCATTCAGCGCCACCACACCACCGATCGAGTTGCCGATCAGTTGTAGGTCGATCTCATCGCCGATGCCGATCACCTCGAGGCAGAAATCGCGCACCTGCTCCGCCCAGAGATCGAAGCCATAGCGCACTCCTGTGGGAACCAGGGGTTCTCCCTCGAGGCAGGAGATCGGCTTGCTGCTGTTGCCAAAGCCGAGGAGATCGATGGCGTAAACCGTCGCCTCGCTGCTCAAAGGAGCCAGGTTGTGGCGCCAATGCCCTTTGGAGGCACCGAAGCCGTGGACACAAAGAACGGCTCTCCCGGAGGAAGAGCCGTTCGCTTGGGTTTTAACGCAGGTGTAGCTGATGGAGAAGCCGCGCCAACTCCAGCACTGCTCCTCCATGGTTCAGCTCAGACCGCTGCTTTCTGGTTGTCGAGCAGGTTCTTGAGCTTGGCCAGCTCACCAGCCCAGCGGGGATCAGGGGCGCCTTCCTCCACGGAATCGCGGTGCACCACCTTGTTGACAGCCTTGCGAGCCACGGCGGGGGTTCCAGGAGCGCCACCGGGGCGACGATCGTTGCCGCGGCGCTCGTCGCGACGCTCGGAGCGCTCGATCCGCAGGGCATTGCCTGCGAACTCACGGCCGTTCAGTTGCTCGATCACGGCATCGGCCACCTTCTCGTCGTCAACGTTGGCGAAGCCGAAGCCACGGCCGGCGCCGGTTTCGCGGTCTTGAACGGCCTTGAAGCGAATCCCTTCACCCACGCTGGCGAACAGAGCGTCGAGCTCCTTGGCATCAAAGCTCTGGGGCAGGTTGCCGACGTACAGACGAACGCTCATGGGAAGGAAGGGAGAAGAGAGGAAGGAAAACGTGTTCTGGCCTGCGGGCTGACACCACGCGTTTGGAAAGTGCCCATCAATTCGTGCAGTGCTGGCAGTGCAACTGAAGGTGCGACTGACAGTGCAGCTGCTTGAAGTGACGTTTCAAGGCTGTTAACCGAACTGGCGTGATCTCAGCGTCCGAACTGGCGCGAATCAGGTCGTCTTAAACGCCTTTGCGTAGGAAGTTAATCACGCCGAGGTGCCCTTCCGCCAGCATGTTCAGCGGATGCGAGCCACTGCCGGGCCTGCTGCAACGCCTCCTCATGGCTGTGTAGACGCCCGAAGGCCTGCTCCCGCATCAGATGCAGCAGCAGCTCCCCCAAGGCCGGTGATGGCTGGATGTGCAAGGCTTTTTGCAGGCTGAGCCCATCGATGGCGGGTCTTGGGTGAAAGAGCCGATCGCTGCTGTCGCGCCAACGTTTGAGCCAGCGCTGAGCCGGTTCTGCCGGCCAGCTCAGCACCAGTGCCGGAAGGCTTTCCTCCAGATCGCGATGCAGTTGCAGGCGTTCGTTGTCGTTGAGCGCGTCCGCTTGCCCCGCGGGATCGGCGCTGCCCAGGCGTTGCTGCCACTGGCGCAGCGTGACCACCTGTTTCTGCAACTTCCTGCTGCTGCGCAGCTGTTGCAGGGCCGGGCCATCCAGCACGTTCGCTAGGCGCGCCAGCGGCAGCATGGAGTTGAGCTCGGTTGGGCTCAGCCCGAGCTGCTGGGCGTGGACTCCGCCGCAACAGGCGAGCCGTGCCTCCTCCTCATGGCTCCAGGCGCTGCTGCGCCATGGGGTCAGCAGGCCCAGCTCCAGGCAGACCGCCAGCCAGTGCTCACCGCAGGGCGCGGCTGCGAGCTTCTCCAGTTCTGCCAGCACCCGTTCACCGGCCACCCTCACGATCGCCGCGTGGTGTTGCTGAATCCAGCGCTGTGTGCAGGGCTCCAGCCCAAAGCCCAGTTGCGCGGCCAGCCGCAGCCCCCGCAGCAGGCGCAGGGGGTCGTCGAGCAGGTTGGCTTCAGCCACGGCCACCAGTTGCCGCGTGTTCAGGTGGCTCAGCCCGTGGAGGGGATCCACCAGCTGTTGGCGATCGGCCAGGGGCAGTGCCATGGCATTGATCGTGTAGTCGCGCCGATGCAGATCCGCCTCCAGGCTGTCCCCGTCGCGACGGGCCAGATCGATGCTCCAGCCGCCGATCACCAGCCGCGCCATCGATCGCTCGGCATCGAGCACCACGCTGCTGCCGCCATGGCGCCGGCCCAGCTGCCGGCATAGAGCTATGGCATCCCCCTCCACCACCAGATCCAGATCCGGCGCGGTGCCCAGTCGATCCAGGAGGGCATCGCGCACGGCGCCCCCCACCAGAGCCGCCTCGCTGGGAAAGGCTTCCGGAGGCAGCGGCCAGCGCTTGGGTTGCAGCCGCTGCCAGGCCAGCTCCGCCGCCCCTGCAGGGTTCACAATGGCCCCATCCGCTGCGGCGCCGGGCATGTGCATCTGCGTGGATTGCCGCTGGGTGGATCAGTGTCAGGCCTACCACGCGGTTGAGCGCCAGCACGGAGTGGCACACCTCACGGCCACACCTCTCTTTGCCCCGCAAGAACCCAGGATTCACGTGCAGGTGCTCGACCTGGAGGATGGCCAGGTGGGCGTGGAGTGGGATGTGCGCAGCTGCGGCAGCTTTGAGCTCGAGCCAGGCCGCTGGCAGCGCCTCCGGCCCGATCAGGTGGTGCCCACATGAGTGGTGCTGCATCCACTGTTCAGCCGTTGCTGCTGGCGCTGCACAGCTCCAGTGAGAGCCTTGGGGTGGCGGTGCAGCCTTTGGGTGAACCGGTTGCGACGGCGCGGGTGGAGAGCTTCCCCCTAGGGCGGCGCCTCTCGAATGAACTGCTCCCCTGCGTGGAGCAGTTGCTGCCGGCTGTTCAGTGGCCACAACTGGGGCGACTGGCTGTGGCCACCGGGCCTGGTGGCTTCACGGGTACTCGGCTCACGGTTGTGCTCGCCCGCACCTTGGCTCAGCAGTTGGCGATTCCCTTGCATGGTTTCAGCAGCTTTCTGCTGATCGCCCGGCGCCTGCTGGCCTCTCAATCTCCGCATGAGGTGGGCCAACGGCTGTGGCTGGAGCAGGTGCTGCCCCGCCGCGGCAGCGTGGTGGGTTGCTACGGCTTCGATCCGGCAGCCCTGGGTGGGGTGGCGGAGCTGGAGCTGCCGCGGCTGGTGCGACCAGGGGAGAGCTGGGGCGGTGACGGGCCTTGTGCGGCGGCCGTTGTGGATCCTGAGGCGGATGCGCTGCAACTGCTCGAGCTGGCGCAGTTGGCCCAAGCCGTTGATTTGGCAGGCCCCTGGGCTCCGGTGCTGCCGCTGTATCCAACGAGCCCGGTGGAGGGGTTGTGACGCGCCCCCGCTCAGGCCCGCGCCCGGGCGCCCCCCAGTCCCGTGTGCCTCAGGGGGCGGCGCGTCCAAGGCGCGCTACTCAGCCGCGGCGCCAGCCACGACGCAGACAGCGCCGCAGTGGCCGCTGGCTGCTGTTGGCTTTGGCGGGCGCTGGATTGTTGGTGTTCTCCCGCGGGCTGTGGCAGCCCCCTTTGCCACCCCCTCAGATGATCCTGGTGCTCGGCGGTGATGTGGAGCGGGAGCGGGTCGCCGCTGAGCTGGCCGAGCGCGATGGACTGCCTGTGCTTGTGAGCGGGGGGAGCAATCCGGAATACGCCCACTGGCTGTTCGGACGCCGCGGCTTGGATCAAGGGCGGGTCCAGCTTGATTACCGGGCCACAGACACCCTGACCAACTTCACCTCGATCGTGGATGAGCTGCGGCGCGCCAAGGTGCGCCACGTGTTGCTGGTGACCAGCAGCGATCACATGCCACGGGCCATGCTCGTGGGCCGTCTGGTGGCGGGCAGCCGCGGCATTGGGCTCACACCGGTGGAGGTGCCCTGCGGCGCCCGGTGCTCGCCGGAGGGCTGGCGCAAGGTGTGGGGTGATGGCGCCCGTGCCGCCCTGTGGGTGATCACGGGCCGTGATCTCAGGAGCTGGGCGGCAGCGCGTTTTGGGCCGCTGCTGGAGGGAGCGCGGGGCCGCTGATCAGGCCCTGATCCAGCAGGGCATTGATCTGGGCCTGGCAGGCGGCAGTGGCGGCATCGAGATCGGCCCGTTTGCGCGAAGCAGGCGGTGGGATCGGCGTGCCGATGCGGATATGCACGGGCACTAACCGCGCCTTCTTGGAGCCGGTGCCCAGGGCTCGGTGGCTGTTGATGATCGCCACGGGCAACAGGGGCACCCCGGCCCGGGCTGCCAGCAGGGCGGCGCCGGGTTGGGGATTGTTCACCCGGCCATCTGCCTGGCGGGTGCCATCGATGAACACCCCGGTGGCCCAGCCCTGCTCCAGCCGATCGGTGGCGGTGCGGATCGCCTCGCGGTCGCTGGCGCCGCGGGCAACTGGGTAGGCGCCGCAGGCGCGGATGATCGGCCCCAGCACGGGGATCCGGAACAGCTCGGCCTTGGCCATGAAGGCCACAGGCCTGCCGAGGGCATGCCCCAACAGCGGCGGGTCGAGGTGGGATCCGTGGTTGGCCACCACCACCAGCGCACCCTCCAGGGGCACGTTGCCGTTGCCGGCGGTGCGGCCCCGGAACAGCAGCCTGTAGATGGGGAACACCAGCAAATAGCTCACCAGGCGGTAGGTGAGGCTGGGCCGGGGCGTGCGCAGCAGCGCCGGCGGTTCAGCCGGTTTGCGGCGCCGACGCAGCACCCGCTTCACGGCCTGGACGGGCTTGTTCACAGCCCCAGATCAGCGGCGCCGCTGATCTGAGCCGTGGTGATCCCCTCGCAGCTGCGTTTGATCAGGCCGCTCAGCACGTTGCCCGGACCGATTTCTACCGCCGTGTTGATGCCATCGGCGCTGAATCGATCCATCGTTTCGCGCCAGCGCACACCGGTGATCATCTGGCTGCGCAGCCGGGCCTTGAGTGCTGCGCCGCTGGTTTCGGGGCTGGGATCGGTGTTGCTCAGCACCGGGATGCTGGCGTCGTTGAAGCTCACCCCATCGAGAGTGGTGGCGAAGGCATCGGCGGCCGCCTGCATGAAGGGCGAATGGAAGGCGCCACTCACCGCCAGGGGGATGGCCCGTTTGCACTTGAGTTGGCCACTCACTGCCGCCACCGCTTCGGGGCTGCCGGAGAGCACCACCTGGGCGCTGCTGTTGTCGTTGGCGATCACCACCCCTTCGGTGGCGGCCACCAGCTGCTCGAGTTCGGCGCGATCGAAGCCCATCACCGCCGTCATGGAGCCGCCACCGGCTGCAGCCATCAGCTCGCTGCGGGTTTTCATCAGCTGCAGCCCCGTGTTCACATCGAACACGCCCGCGGCATACAGGGCCACCAGTTCACCCAGGCTGTGGCCTGCCACCAGATCAGCCTGGCGGCCCTGGCCCTTGAGGCCATCCACCAGCAGGCTTTCGATCACGAAGAGAGCGGGCTGGGTGTTGCGCGTGTCGTTGAGATCGCTCAGCTCGCCTTCAGCTTCACCGGCGCAGATGGCCAGGAGGTCGCGACCGAGCAGCTCGGAGGCGGCGGCGAAGCGCTCAGTGGCTCCAGGCAGTTCGAGCACCCCGGCAGCCATGCCCACCTTCTGTGAGCCCTGTCCGGGAAACACCCAGGCGATACCCATGGCCGCTCGCGTTGCACTGTCGGGTGGGACATTACGCGGCGGGGCTGAGATCGAAGCTGGCTCAGCTGTGTGGGCCAGCCCAGCGCAGCAGCGCTCCGCCCCAGCTCAGGCCAGCGCCAAAGCCGCTGCTGGCAATCAGATCACCCGGCTTCACGCGGCCATCCTTCACGGCCTCATCCAGCATCAGCGGAATTGTGGCGGCGGAGGTGTTGCCGTAGCTGGCCAGGTTGCTGAGCACCCGCTCATGGGGAATCGCAAAGCGATCGGCCACGGCATCGAGGATGCGTTGGTTGGCTTGGTGCAGCAGCAGCCAGTTGAGATCGGCGGCGGCGGTGCCAGTGCTCTCGAGCAGCTCCTTGAGCACGGCCGGCACTTCCCGCACCGCGAATTTGTACACCTCCTGGCCGTTCATGCGCAGCGGCGCAAAGCCGCCCACCTGGGCGCTCACGCCTCCGAGTACATCGGTGTGGGTGTCGGTCTGGGCCAGGGTGAGGCAGCCATTCCGGCTTCCATCGGAGTGCATGCGGAAGCCCAGCAGGCCGTTGACTTCATCGGCGCAGGCTTCCACCGCCACCGCGGCAGCACCATCGCCGAACAGCACGCAGGTGGTGCGGTCGTCCCAGTCCACCCAGCGGCTCAGTTGATCGGCCCCGATCACCAGGGCCCGGCGCATCGCCCCGCTGCGCAGGTATTGCCCAGCCGTGATCAGGGCGAACAGGAAGCCGCTGCAGGCGGCGGTGAGATCAAAGGCCACGGCGTTGCGAGCGCCGAGCGCACCCTGCACCCGCGGTGCGGTGCCGAACAAGTCATCGGGACTGGAAGTGGCCATCAGGATCAGATCCAGATCCTCAGGGGCCCAGCCCGCGTGCTCCAAGGCCGCTTGGGCCGCGCGGCTGGCCAGCACCGTGAGCGGTTCATCGGCGGCGCAGATGTGGCGGGCGCCGATGCCGGTGCGGGTGCGAATCCATTCGTCGCTGGTGTCGACCCGTTCGCTCAGCTGCTGATTGCTGACGCTGACGGCGGGAACGGCGCTGCCGCATCCCACCAGGGCCATGCCGCAGCGATTGATCTGGCCCAGCCCCACCGGTTCAACCCAACGGTGGGGTCAGTCAACCACAGGCAACGGCCGCTTCTGATCCCTCGCTCAGCCGTTGCAGATCCTCCATCACACCGTGGTTGGCGGCGGAGTGGGCGATGCGCAGGGCGCTCACCACCGAGAGGGCCTTGCTGCTGCCATGGCCGATCACGCACACGCCGTTCACGCCCAGCAGCAGGGCGCCGCCGTGCTCGGCGTGGTCGAGGCGCTTCTTGATGCGGCGCAGATTGCTCATCAGGAAGGCGGAGCCCACCTTGCCGCGGCGGCCGCGGGGCAGCTCAGCCTTGAGCACATCCAGCAGCACGCTGCCCACGCTCTCCAGGAACTTCAGCAGCACGTTGCCGGTGAAGCCGTCGCACACCACCACATCGAATTCACCCGAGAGCACGTCGCGGCCTTCGCAGTTACCGGCGAAGTGGAAACGGGTCTCCTCCGCCATCAACGGGTAGGTGCGCAGGGCCAGGTCGTTGCCCTTGCACTCCTCCTCGCCGATGTTGAGCAGGCCGATGCGGGGCTTGCTCACCTGCAGCACATCGCGGCTGTAGATGTTGCCCAGCAGGGCCCACTGGTGCAGGTAGGCGGGCTTGGCGTCCATGTTGGCGCCCACATCCAGCACCAGCACCTGCTGCTCGGGGTCTTTGGTGGGGAAGAGGGCGCCGATGGCGGGGCGATCGATCCCCTTGAGGCGCCCGAGCCGGAAGATCGCTGAGGCCATCACGGCACCGGAGTTGCCCGCCGAGTACACGGCTGTGGCCTTGCCCTCCTTCACCAGGTCCATCGCCAGATTGATGCTGGCGTCGCGCTTCTTGCGCACCACGGTGGCTTCTTCATCCATGCCCACCGACACACCACTGGGTACCAGCTCCAGCAGGCCTTCCTGCTGGGCGCTTTGCAGCTCGTCGGCCAGATCGAGTTCGGCCACGGCGGCAGCCACCGCTTCAGCTTCGGCCACGAATTTCACCCGCAGCGGCAGCAGCCGCACCGCCCGCAGGCAGCCTTCCAGGATCGGCCCGGGGGCGTAGTCACCGCCCATGCCGTCCACGGCGACCCAGAGGCGGTCGGCGTCGTTGATCGGGGTGCCTTCGCTGCCGCCCACGCCCCGCTGCAGCCGCCGCAGGGGATCGAACACCAGCGGTTGCAGCACTGTGTTGGCCGCACCAGCGGCTGCGCCGGCAGCGCTGCCAGCCACAGAGCCTGCCATCGAACCGGCGGCATTGGCCGTGGCTGTGGCGGTGCCGACGAGGCTCGTCACCGCTGCATTGCGGCGATACCAGATCACCAGCCGACGGATGGCGCGGGGCTGGCCGCGGCGGTTGGAGCCGTGGCCTGGGGCGTCAGAGGGCTTCGGGGGCAACGGCGTCAACGATGCGTTGGAACAGATAACCGGTGCCGCGCGCCGTGAGGATCAGCTCGGGGTTGGCCGGATCGTCTTCCAGTTTGGAGCGCAGCCGGGAGATATGGACATCCACCACCCGGGTGTCCACGTGACGCTCCGGCGTGTAGCCCCACACCTCCTTGAGGATTTCGCCGCGGCTGAAGGGTTCGCCGCTGCGGCCCACCAGCAGCTCCAGCAGGCTGAACTCCATCCCAGTGAGGCGGACGCGCTCCTCACCGCGGTACACCTGCCGCTTGTTGGTGTCGATCCGAAGCTCGCCCACCTGGATCACCCCGGAGTTGGGTATGCCAGCCACGCTGTCTTTTTCCACCCGGCGCAGCACGCAACGGATGCGGGCCTCCAGCTCCTTGGGGCTGAACGGTTTCACCACATAGTCGTCGGCGCCGAGCTCGAGGCCGGTGATGCGGTCGGCCACATCGCCCAGGGCGGTGAGCATCACGATCGGCACATCCGATTCCTTGCGCAGCTCCTGGCAAACGCCGTAGCCATCGAGCTTCGGCATCATCACGTCGAGCACCACCAGATCAGGGTCGGTGCGGCGGAACGCCTCGAGCGCTTCCTGGCCGTCGCAGGCGGTGACCACCTGATATCCGATCATCGATAGCCGCGTTTCCAGGATCCGGCGGATGCTGGCTTCGTCGTCCACCACCAGGATCGTTTCCTTGGCGGCGGAGGCAGTTGTGCCGGTTGAGGCCGTCATTGCGCCACTCGTTGTGGACGGGGTTAAGTAGTTCGACCTACTGAAAAGGTCGGCAGGCCTCCGGGTTCTGCGGCAGCCACCTTTCTTCATACACCGTTTTGGCCCGCGCCACCAGCCTTTACGTCTGCCAGAGCTGCGGAGCCCAGAGCCGGCAGTTCTTTGGCCGTTGCAGCAGCTGCGGCAGCTGGAACACCCTGGTGGAGCAGACGGCCACCCCCACCGACAACCGCCGCCGCCGTCCCGTGGCCGCGGCACCGGAGGCCGCCATGCCGGCGGCACCGCGACGCTCTGAGCCGATCGCGGCTGTGGGCGATCGGCCCCTGCAGCGTCTGGGCAGCGGCTACGGCGAGCTGGATCGCGTGCTCGGTGGTGGGTTGGTGCCGGGTTCTCTGGTGCTGCTGGGTGGTGATCCCGGTATCGGCAAAAGCACGCTCCTGCTTCAAAGCGCCCAGGCCATGGCCGCTCGCCATTCGGTGCTGTATGTGAGCGCTGAGGAATCGGCACAGCAGGTGAAGTTGCGCTGGCGTCGGCTGGCAGAGGAGCAGGGGGAGTTATCGCCTGTGACGGCACAGGAGGCAGGTGGGGCTGGCCTGCAGCTGCTGGCGGAAACCGATCTGGAGCTTGTGCTGCAGGAGCTGGAGGCCCTTCGCCCCGCCGTGGCGGTGATCGACAGCATCCAGGCCCTCCACGACGGTGAGCTGGGCAGCGCGCCGGGTTCGGTGGCCCAGGTGCGTGAGTGCGCGGCGGCCCTGGCCCGCATCGCCAAACGGCAAGACACCGCGCTGCTGCTGGTGGGTCACGTGACCAAGGAGGGCATGCTCGCCGGTCCGAAGGTGTTGGAGCACCTCGTGGATGCGGTGCTCACCTTTGAAGGTGATCGCTTCGCCAGTCACCGGCTCCTGCGGGCGGTGAAGAACCGCTTCGGCGCCACCCATGAGCTGGGGGTGTTTGAGATGCGCGGCCAGGGCCTGACTCAGGTGCTCAATCCCAGTGAGCTGTTCCTAGGCAGCGATGAACCCAGCGCCGGCACCGCCACGATCGTGGCCTGCGAAGGCACGCGGCCGCTGGTGGTGGAACTGCAGGCCCTGGTGAGCACCACCAGCTATTCGAGCCCTCGCCGCACCGCCACGGGCATCGGCACCAACCGGCTCCACCAGATCCTGGCGGTGCTGGAAAAGCATCTGGGCCTGCCCCTCTCCCGCTTCGACTGCTACTTGGCCGTTGCCGGTGGACTTGAAGTGGAAGAGCCGGCGGCAGATCTTGGGGTCGCCGCCGCGGTGGTGGCCAGCTATCGCGATCTCACCCTGCCGCCGGGCACGGTGTTGATCGGTGAGCTGGGCCTCGGCGGCCAGCTCCGCCCCGTGGCGCAGCTGGAGCAGCGCCTGCAGGAATCTGCCCGGCTGGGGTTCCGCCGGGCCGTGGTGCCCAAGGGCAGTGGCCTCGGCCGCCTCGCCGCCGGGCTTGATCTGCAACTGCTGGAGGCCGGTGGCGTGGCTGAAGCGCTCGTGGCGGCGCTGGGGGTGAATCCGGCCGATGACCGAGCCTGATTCAGAAGTACACGTCGACGCTGCCGCGCCCGCTGGTCTTGAGCCAGTTCTGGGCCTCGATGTAGTTGTTGGGGGCCAAACGAATGGCCTTCGTCCACAGATCGGCAGCCTGATCAAAGTGGCGATCGGCCAGGTCGGCGTCGCCCTTTTCCTCGGCCAGGGAGCCCAGGTGGTGATGAATCACCGCCATGTTGTTGAGGGCCTGCGGCATCTTGCTGTTGAGATCGAGCGCCTGGCCGTACTGGTCAAGGGCTTTCTCGTGCTCACCGTTGCTGGCGTACACCAGCGCCATGTTGTAAAGGATGAAGGCACGGTCGTTCGGGTCTTCCTCCAGCTTCAGGGCTTCGGCGTAGTTATCCAGAGCCTCGGCGTATTCCCCGTCAGCCTGGGCGCTCATGCCATCGCGGTAGTAGGCGAAGGCCTCCTTGGCGCGCTGGTTGGTGGGCAGCACCTTGAGGATCAGGTCGGCCATCACCGTGAAGCTCTTGTCGATGAAGTTGTCGTTGCGCTGGGAGCGGGGCACGGTGATCTGCGGAGCTTCGTGGGCCCATCCTCACCTGCCTACTGCGCTGGCTGCCTGGGCTGTTCGTACTCCCTAGCCTGAGAGCCATCAACTGCCAGCACCGTGAGCAGCGGCCCCGAATCCGCCCCGCAGCCGGTGGCTGCCCTGCTGCTCGAGGTGGAGGGCATGAAATGCGGCGGTTGCGTGCGCGCTGTGGAGCAGCGCCTGTTGGCTCAGCCGGGTGTGCGCCAGGCCAGCGTGAGCCTGCTGAATCGCACCGTCTGGGTGGGGCTTGATCCAGCCCTGTTGGCTGAAGACGACCGTGATCCGGCCGAAGGCCTGATCGAGGCTCTGCTCACCATGGGCTACCAGGCCCATCGCCGCGAGGAGCAGGCGAGCACCCCTGCTGAGCGCGCTCAGCAGCAGTCCTGGTGGCAGCGCTGGCAGCAGTTGGTGGTGGCCCTGGTGTTGCTGCTGTTGTCGGCGGCGGGGCATCTGGCCGAGATGGGCCAGCTGCCCTTGCCCTGGCTGGCCGAGATCCGGGTGCACGCTCTGGTGGCCACCCTGGCCCTGGCCTTGCCAGGCCGCCCAATTCTGGTGCGGGGGCTGCGTTCGGCCCTGGCCGGTGCCCCCGGGATGGACACGTTGGTGGGCCTGGGCATGGCCAGTGCCTACATCGCCAGCCTGGTGGCGCTGATCTGGCCGGCGGTGGGTTGGCAGTGCTTCTTCAACGAGCCGGTGACTCTGTTGGGGTTCGTGCTGCTGGGCCGGTTTCTGGAGGAGCGTGCCCGCTTTCGCACCGGCCGCGCCCTGCAGGAACTGGCGCGGCTCCAGCCCGATGAGGCCTTATTGGTGGTGGGCGCGGGGCCTGAGGCGATCACCCGCCCGGTGCGGGTGGGTGCCCTGCGCCCTGGTGATCGCTTGAGGCTGTTGCCCGGAGATCGAGTGCCCGTGGATAGCCGCGTGCTGGAGGGTCTCTCCAATCTGGATGTCTCGAGCCTTACCGGTGAACCGTTGCCCCAGCAGGTGAGCGTGGGCTGCGAGCTGGCAGCCGGCAGCCTGAACCTGCAGGCTCCACTGCTGCTGGAGGTGGTGCGCCCCGGGCGCGACAGCGCGGTGGCGCGGATCATTGCGCTGGTGGAGCAGGCCCAGTCGCGCAAGGGACCGATTCAGGGGCTCACCGATCGGGTGGCTGGCCGTTTCAGCGTGGCGGTGATGCTGCTGGCACTCGCCACCTGGCTGTTCTGGTGGTTCTGGGGTGCCCAGCTCTGGCCTCAAGTGCTGGCAGCCGCACCGGCGGCCCATGCCCATGGCGCTCACAGGAGCTTGGGGCTGGCGGCAGAAACCCCCTTCGTGCTCGGCTTGCAGCTGAGCATTGCGGTGCTGGTGGTGGCTTGCCCCTGTGCGTTGGGGCTGGCTACGCCGGCAGCCATCACCGTGGGCACCGGCCGCGCCGCCAAGGCCGGCATCCTGTTTCGCGGTGGCAACGTGATCGAAACCGCCGCCGCGCTCAAAACCGTGTTCTTCGATAAGACCGGCACCTTGAGCATCGGCCGGCCCAGCCTCAGCGGCCTGTTGGCAGCCAACAGCGGCACTGGCAGCGATGCTCTGGTGCAGCTGGCCGCCAGCCTCGAGGCTGACACGCGCCATCCTTTGGCTCACGCCCTCCTGCAGCGGGCCCAGGAGCTCGAGCTCCCCCTGCTCCCGGTGCAGCAGCCGCGCACCATCGCTGGTGACGGACTGGAGGGAGAGATCGAGGGCTACGGCCGCTGCCGCTTGGGCCGTCCGGGTTGGATCGCCGCCTCGGGTGTGGCCTTCGCCCCTCAGCAGCAGCGCTGGCTTGAGGAGCAGGAGGCCTGTGGTGCCACGGTGGTGGCCCTCAGCGCCGAGCAGCAGTTGCTCGCTCTGCTGGCCATCGAAGATCCGATGCGGCCGGATGCCCCTGAGGCCTTGGCGGACCTGCAGGCCATGGGCCTGCGGCTGGGCGTTCTCAGTGGTGATCGACAGGGCCCTGTGGCGCGCCTCGGTGCGGCCCTGGGGCTGCGCCCTGAGCAATTGGCCTGGGAACTGCTGCCCCAGCAGAAGCTCGAGCGGCTGCAGCACGGCGGTGCCAAGGGCCCGGTGGCGATGGTTGGCGATGGCATCAACGATGCCCCTGCCCTGGCGGCCGCGGATCTCGGCATCGCGGTGGGTACCGGCACCCAGATCGCGATGGACACGGCGGATCTGGTGGTGCTCGGTGATCACCTCACCGCCATCCCTCAGGCGTTGCGCCTGGCACGCCTCACCATGGCCAAGGTGCGCCAGAACCTCGCCTGGGCCTTCGGCTACAACCTCCTGGTGTTGCCCATTGCCGCCGGTGCACTGTTGCCGGGGTTCGGTGTGGTGCTTTCTCCTCCTTTGGCAGCCTTGTTGATGGCCCTCAGTTCGATCACCGTGGTGGTGAACGCCCTGCTGCTTGGTGGTGATGACTGAGCGCGGCCGCTTTCTGGTGCTCGAGGGGATCGATGGTTGCGGCAAGACCACTCAGATCCAGCACCTGCGCCAGTGGCTGCCCAGCAGCGGCCTGATGCCCGCGGGCGCCGAGCTGGTGGTGACCCGCGAGCCCGGTGGCACCGAGCTGGGCCGCGCCCTGCGCGAACTGCTGCTGCATCCCCCTGGCGCCGCGGCCCCCTGCAGCACCGCGGAGTTGCTTCTCTATGCCGCCGATCGCGCCCAGCATGTGCAAGAGCACATCCGGCCTGCGCTGGAGGCGGGCCATTGGGTGTTGAGCGATCGCTTCAGCGGCTCCACTGCTGCTTATCAGGGCTATGGCCGCGGCCTGCCTTTGGCGTTGATCGAGCAACTCAGCCTGATCGCCTGCCGTGGCTTGCAGCCGGATCTCACCCTGTTGCTCGATGTGCCGCTGGCAGAGTCGCTGCGGCGGCGCGGCCATCGCCTCGCCGATCGCATCGAGGCCAGCGGTGAAGCCTTCTTGGCCCGCGTCTGCGCGGGGTTTGTGGCTCTGGCGGCTCAGCCCGGCTGGCAACGGCTCGATGGAACGCAGCCAGCCGAGCAGGTGAGCGCGGCTCTGCAGGCCGCCATCACCCAGTGCTGCAGGGCCGAACGCCCCGGTGCCGATGCCTGAATCGCTGTTCGCCGGATTGGTCGGCCAGGAGCAGGCCACCGCCCTACTTCTGGCGGCACTCGAGCGTCAGCGGTTGGCTCCGGCTTATCTGTTTTGCGGCCCGGATGGCGTTGGCCGCTCCATAGCGGCCCGGCGGTTTCTGGAGGGTGTGATCGCAGGGCCTGGTGGCTCAGCCTCCGTTCGGCGCCGGCTGCAGGAGGGCAATCATCCCGATCTGCTCTGGGTTGAGCCCACCTACAGCGATAAAGGCCAGCTGGTGCCGGCCTCCAAGGCCGTGGAGGCTGGCGTGAGCCGGAAGGCGCCGCCGCAGCTCCGCCTGGAGCAGGTGCGGGAAGTGTCGCAGTTTCTGGCGCGCCGGCCCGTGGAGGCTGAGCGCTGCCTCGTGGTGATCGAGGCGGTGGAGGCCATGGCGGAGGGCGCTGCCAACGCCTTGCTCAAAACCCTCGAGGAGCCTGGCGATGGCGTGCTGATCTTGCTCAGCGCTGCGCCTGATCGCCTGCTCAGCACGATTCGCTCGCGCTGCCAGGCGATTCCCTTTGCCCGTCTTGCGCCTGGGCAGTTGCAGCAGGTGCTGGCTGAGCAAGGCGTCCAGGCCAGCAGCCCCGATCCGCCGGAATTGGTGGAGCTGGCGGCCGGCTCCCCAGGTGCCTTGCTTCTGCAGCGGCAGCAATGGCAGGCCCTGCCCGAAGGTTTGGCCCAGCGCTGCGCAGAGCTGGTCGGCGCCGGATTCAGCGGTGGAGCACTGCCATCCCAGCCGGTCAGCCCGGTGGAGGCCCTCAGCCTGGCCCGTGATCTCTGTGAAGCGCTGGAGGTGGAACAGCAGCTGTGGCTGCTCGATTGGTGGCAGCTGCGCTTGTGGCGGTTGAGCCACAACCCAGCCCAGCAGCAGCGTCTGGAGCAGCTCCGGCGCCAGCTCCGCTCGTTTGTGCAGCCCCGGCTGGCCTGGGAGGTGGCGCTGTTGGAGCTGAGCGGTGTGGCGGCCGCTTAGGCAGCGCTGCGGCGACTGGCGCGGGCGTTGTGCACGAGCTGGGCGAGTTCCTCTTCGTGGCTGCCGCTGGGTAGTTCCAGGCAGTAACCCGCGCCATACACGGTTTTGATGAACCGGGGTTTGCGCGGATCGGGCTCGAGCTTGGTGCGCAGATGGCGCACGTGAACCCGGATGGTCTCGATGTCGTCGTCGGGCTCGTAGCCCCACACCTCCTTGAGGATCAGCGAGGGCGCCACGGTCTGACCGTGCCGCTGCAGCAGGCAGTGCAGCAGTTCGAATTCGAGGTGGGTGAGTCGCACTGGTTCGTCGAACCAGATCGCCTCGAAGCGCTCCGGCACCAGGGTGAGGGCGCCATAGCTGAGGATTTCGTTGTGTTTGGTCGAGAGCGGGGCGCGGTCGCTGCGGCGCAGCAGCGCCTTGATCCGTACCAGCAGCTCCTCGAGGTCAAAGGGCTTGGCCAGATAGTCGTCGGCTCCTGAGTTGAAGCCGCTCACCTTGTCTTTGGTGCTGCCCAGGGCGGTGAGCATCAGGATCGGGATGCCCGTGGTGCGCTCGTCGCGCCGCAGCCGCTGGCAGAGGGTGAGGCCATCCACCTTGGGCAGCATCAGATCCAGGAGGATCAGGTCAGGGGTGTATTGCAGGGCAAGGGCCTGTCCCTTGATGCCGTCTTCAGCGCGCTGCACGTCGAAACCACTGTGCTCCAGGTGGCCGGCCACCAGCTCACGCATATCGCTGTCGTCTTCGATCAGCAGGATGCAGGGCTTCATGGTGGATCTCCGCTCGTGGCGTGCAGGCGCTGCGGGGTGTGGCCGCTGTTCGTTGCTCACATTCTCTCCAGAGAGTTGAGGATCTGCAGAAGTTCTTGCGCGCCATGATGGCGTGCAAGAAGCTGGGATCCCTTGCCCTCACTGCGCTCTGCCATCAGGCGGAGTTGAACAACACATCAGGATTTACAGGTTTTCTTCCGTTTGCCCTGTTGCAATTTGTCGGTCAACGATGCGATGCAGCGGCGCGCCTGAGGCAACGGGCTGCAGCGGCGGTTGCCATGAAAAAACCCCAGCCGTGGGGCTGGGGTTTTCAAGCTCCCCGGGCGGGATTCGAACCTGCGACCAATCGATTAACAGTCGATCGCTCTACCGCTGAGCTACCGAGGAATGCGGCCCTGACGAGCGCTCGAAGAACTTACCCCTCAGCCCTTCCCGCCCGCAAGGGGGGCGAGCTGTCGCTGCAGCGTTTCGCCGCTGCGCCACGGCCCAACGCTGCCCCGTTGCATCAGGGCGGCTCCATCGCACCAGCGCAGCTCTTCGAGGCGATGGGTGATCCATAGGGCAGTGATCGGCTGCTCGGGGCGGTCGCAGAGGGAGCGGATCAGTTGGAGCACCTCCACCTGGCTCGTTTCATCGAGCAGAGCTGTGGGTTCATCCAGCAGCAGCAGTTGGGCTTCGCTGGCCAGGGAGGCGGCGATGGCCAGGCGTTGCTTCTGCCCGCCGCTCAGGCTGTGAATCGGCCGCTGCCGAAAACCGGCCAATCCCACCTGCTGCAGCGCCCGCTCCACGCGGGCCAGCCGCTCTGGGCCCTGCACGGTTTCGGGGAGGGCGAGTTCGATCTCGCTGCCGCAGCTCGGCAGCAACAACTGGTGATCAGGGTTCTGAAACACCAGTGCGGGTTTAAGCGGTCGCTGCAGGCGGCCGCGATTGGGGGTGAGTAACCCGGCGATCAGCCGCAGCAGGGTGCTCTTACCGCTGCCATTGCCGCCCACCAGCATCCACAGCCCGGGCCTGGGAATGGAGAAGCTGCAGTGGTTGAGGGCGCTGTGGCCATTGGGCCAGGCAAAGCCCAGCTGATCCACCACCAGGCTGGGTGCCTGCTCAGCCATCGAAGCTGAAGCCCGGTCGCTTGCTGCCGCCGCCCATGGCGGACTTCTCGTAGGTCTGAACGGCCACCACCTCGCTTGTGAGCAGCGTGACCCGCTTGCTCTCGTCTTTTTCGCAGGTGAGCTCGAGCAGGCGCGGCTGACCGCTCTCCATCGCCTGCTTCACCTGTTGGTAGAGCGCATCGGCGGCCGATTGCTCCTTGCGTTGCACGGCAACGGGCATGGGGCTCAGCTTGAGAGAGAGCTCAACAACGAACACAACGGGGATTTCGGCCAGGCTCCACTTTGGCGAATCAACACCGCTCCGATGGCTCGCTAGGAGCTTTTACCTATCCGGCGCACCTGCTCCGGGGAAACCCGCCACAGACGCCCGGTTCCCCGTACAGTGCGCGTGTAACGCTTCATGAAGCCGCTCTCATGACGATCGCTGTAGGGCGCGCGCCGCAGCGGGGATGGTTCGACGTCCTCGAT